>CAVXSV010000010.1:0-113467 GCA_963764445.1 uncultured Alphaproteobacteria bacterium | reverse complement strand
TCCCGTATCTTCGCGCTATACCGAGGGACCTAAGGTCAGGTCAGACCGGCATACTCAGAAGTCTTTGATCAAAACTTCCGGTGCGACGCTTCTTGCGTGCGCTCGACGGAAGCGGCTCGACGCCCGGGGTCCAGTTGAGGATGCTGGATCGCTCCAGAAACTCATCGGAAGTGATGTCGCCGCGGGCGAAGCGCTCGGCGAGGATGCTCTTCGCCTCCTCCTCGGGCGTTCGCTTGCCGAGTTTCGGCAGTGGGAGCTTGCCCTGGCGCCACAGATACAGACCCGTGAGTACCAGGCCCAAGATCACGAGCAGAAACAGGAAGCTGCCGAGGAATGGCAGCACGGAGTGCGTGTGCTCCTCCCATCCTTCGGGACCGTCCGGGACACGTGGAGGCATGGATCATCCTTTCAATCGAGCTAGTTACTGAGTGGGTCTGGTGGGGAGCCGGGTGGTCGTACAGTCCGGCCACACCACAGGGCGCTGCGGATCGGCCGCGCCTGGAGCCACCGCGCCGCATCGCCGTCGCGAACGTACGCCCGCGGTGACGTCGATATCGGCCCAGGTCAACCACGATGCGGTCACGGTGACGGAGGCGACACCCCTGGGTTCCCATGCCAAGCCAGGGCGCAGTCACGGCCACCAGCCGCACGTCCCGGTCGACGGCATCTTTGTCTAGCCGCACCGGTGCCGCCCAGGACGCGGCAGCCGGCGCAGCAACCAGCGCCGTCACACTGATCGCCTGCAGGCGTCGAACATGCCACTTGCTCCTCGTAGGCAGAGCTTTATCGTTCATACCTGAGCTGAGGCTGAGCCGTGGCGAACCTGTCAGCCAGCTATTAAGCGCAGCCAGCTATTAAGCGCTTCGGCCTGGCTACGAGCTTCGGCTGCTCACTCAGCAGCCGCGTCCTCGGCCTCACCGGCCAAGATCAGATAGAGCGACCGGCGTGCCTGGGCAAGTACCTGCGCCGCAGCTTCCAGCTGCGCGGCGTCGCCGCCAACCTCGATCTGACGTACCGCTCCGTGCAGTTGGTGCAGCGGGTCCCTGAGGTCGGGACGGTTGGGCGCATCGGCGAAGTCGGCGAAGGGGTCTCCAAGTCGCGCGCTCCGCTCCTCCAGGTAGGTACGTCCCTCGGACGTAAGGGTCACCGATCGACGACCCCCTTCCTCCCGGGTCGTGACCAGGCCCTCGTCCTCGAGTTGTGCGATCGTGGGATAGATCGCTCCCGGGCTCGGATGCCACGCGCCGCCGGTGCGCGCGCTCATCGCCTGCATGATCTGGTAGCCGTGCATAGGTTCGTCTGCCAGAAGCAGCAAAATCGCTGTCCGGATGTCCCCACGCTGCGCACGTCCGCGGCCGCGTCCACCCGGCCCACGGCCGCCCGGCCCGCCGCGACCCTCGTGACCTCGGTAACCGTGTGGACGGTGCTGCTCACCTCGCGGGCCGACCCTACGACCCGGCTCGGCATCCCAGCCACGTCCCCGGCGGTGTTCAAATTCCCCAATGGGGCTTCGATCCTTGTAACGCATTAGCGTTCCTCCTTACCTTCTATCTAGCTAAAGATAGTATCAAGATATATCGCGATACTATCGATTGCAAATCCGCTCTGTTCGACCGATGCGAAGCCAAGGCAGCTCGGCGAGGCATCAGTAGGGATAACCCCAGCTGGAACTCGCCCGATAGCCTGATGGTGGCTGCGCTGCCAACCGAGGAACGTGGCCTGTATGAGTGATTCCTACGTCCGCGATGAGCCAGCCGACGAAGTACTTGATCTTTATGACGTTCTTCCCCAGCGCGTCGACGCTCCGCACGACACCGCTCATCCGACGGAGGATGATCCCGTGACGTCGATGATCAAGGGCACCGGGCGCAACTTCGCGGCGATCATGGGGATGTTTGCGCTTTCGCTCGCCGCCTTCGTCGCGTGTACCGCCCTGTTCAGTCTTGGGCTCGGTCTGCTGGTGGTTCTGGTGGGCCTGTTCATCCTGGTCGGCTGTCTACGTCGTGGCCGGCTGGTCCTCGCGCATGACGATGGCCCTGCTCGCCTACGCCGGCATCGCGCTTCCGCGTACTCGCTATCCAGCAGCCGGACCTGGCTTCGGCGGCAAGCTGCGGCGGCTCACGTACGCGCAGTCGTGGCGGGATCTGCTGCACGTCTTGGTCAATTTCATCCTCAGCACGATCACGTTCTCGCTCGCGCTGACCTGGGTCTTCGGTGGACTCGGCGGGGTGACCTATTGGTTCTGGAGCCGCTGGTTGCCCGAGTCACGAGACAGCGGCCTGGCAGCGCTACTTCGGCTACCCCGGCCGTTTCGCCGACATCACGCTATACACCGTGCTCGGCGCCGTGTTCTTGCTCACAACCCCGCTCGTGCTACGCGGACTCGTCCGACTCCATGGCGCTCTGGCGTACGCCTTGCTGGTCGATGAGACGCCCGCTCTGCGGCAGCAGGTCAGCGAGCTGACTCAGAGCCGTACGGCAGCCGGCGAGGCTGAGGCACATACGCTGCGCCGCCTCGAGCGTGACCTGCACGACGGCCCGCAGCAGAGACTGGTCAGGCTTGGGATGGATCTGTCGGCGGCCCAGCGTCGCCTCGACGACGACCCGGTGCAAGCGCGCGCCCTGCTCGACGAGGCATTGACGCAGTCCCAGGATGCGCTCGCCGAGATCCGGACTCTCTCCCGTGGCATCGCTCCGCCGATTCTGGCCGAGCAAGGCCTGCCTGCCGCGATCACCGCTTTGGCGGCGCGGGACACCGTCCCGACCTCCGTCGAGGTGGACGACGTGCAGCTGTCCGACGCGGCGCAGAATGCCGCCTACTTCGTGGTGGCCGAAGCTCTTGCCAACATGGAGAAACACAGTCAGGCTCGCACTGCCTCTGTCGAGGTACGCCGCGTCGGCGCTCTGGCGGTGATCAACATCGCCGACGACGGAGTCGGCGGCGCGTCGCTGGCCAAGGGTCATGGCTTGTCCGGCCTGGTCGACCGGCTGGCGGGCGTGGATGGAACCTTGACCCTGTCGTCGCCCACAGGCGGTCCCACACTGCTCACCGCAACGATTCCCCAACAGCGTTAGCTCCCGCACCCCACCGAGTTGTCAGAATCTGAGCACCAATTTTGGTGCTCGAGATTCTGACAACTCGGGATGGGTGAGGGTCGGTCCGAGCGGGCTGGATGTGACAGCCTGGTGCCCGTGCGTGTGGTGGTGGCCGATGATTCCGTGCTCCTCCGCGAAGGCCTCGTCCGGCTGTTGACCGAGGTCGACTGTGACGTCGTGGCCGCAGTGGAGGACGCGCCTAGCTTCTTGCACGCCGCGGCCGAGTATCGCCCGGATGTCGCGATTGTCGACGTACGGATGCCGCCAGGCATGACCGACGACGGGCTGCGGGCGGCCGTCGCGGCCCGGGAATCGCAACCTGATCTGGGGATATTGATGCTGTCGGCGTACGTCGAGCTCTCCTACGCCGACGTACTGCTGTCCGATGGCCGCGGTCGGGTGGGGTACCTGCTCAAGGACCGCGTCACCTCCCTCGACACCCTGGTTGATGCCTTGAAGACGATCTCGACGGGCGGCACCGTTCTCGATCCCGAGGTCGTCGCGCAGCTCCTCGTGGCGCGTCGCCGAACGGACCCACTCGGCGCGCTCAGCCCCCGCGAGCGCGAGGTGCTCGCCTTGATGGCCGAGGGGCGTAGCAATGCCGCGATCGCAGCACGCCTGGTGATCACCAGCGGAGCGGTCGAGAAACACATCTCCAACATCTTCGCCAAGATCAACTTGCCGGACGTCGGCTCGGACAACCGCCGCGTACTCGCCGTGCTCGCCTGGCTCCGCGCCCGCTGACTTGTCGTGTTGCCAGGCGTTCCTGTGGCGGGCATGGCCACGGAGCGCATCGAGCTAGAGGTCGGAGATCGGGTCGTCAAGATCAGCAATCCCGATCGGGTCTACTTCTCGGCGCGTGGGGAGACCAGCTTGATCTTGCTCGGTATTACCTCTCGGTATCCAACGGCATCGTCAACGCCCTCTATCACAGGCCGTGCGTGCTGGATCGGCTTTCCCGACGGCGTCGATGGCGAGAAGGTGCACAGAAACGGCTGCCGCACGGCGCACCGCAGTCGATCGAGACCGTACGCGTGCACTTTCCGCGCTTCAATCGGGACGCCGACGAGCTGTGCGTGACCCATCCGGCGGACGTGATCTGGGCGGTACGGTGTCGACGTGGAGTTCCACCCGGGGACTTCCCGGCGCGACGATGTCGAATCCCGGACGAGTGGCGAATCGATCTTGATCCGATGCCGTCGCCGAATATGACGACGTACGGCGGGTCTCAGTGATCGTGCAGAATTGCTCGAGGAACTGGGCGCCGTGGGATACCCGAAGACTTCTGGCGGCAAGGGGCTCCACATCTACGTCCGGATCATTCCTGATCATGGACACCCCGACGTACGCCGCGCCGCCTGGGCCTTTGCGCGCGAGGTGGAACGGCGCGCCGGCGATCTGGTGGATCTGACGTGGTGGCGCAAAGATCGCGATCCAGGCTCGGTCTTTGTCGATACAACCCGAAAGCGCGCGACCACACGATCGCCAGCGCCTACTCCGTACGCGGCACTCCGGAGGGTGTCGTCTCGGCACCTTTCTCTGGGAAGAGATCGCCGACGCGGATCCCAAGGATTTCACCATCGCCACCATGCCTGCCCGATACGCCGAAATTGGTGATCTTCACGCCGATATCGACGATCACCCGTATCGGCTCGATCAGCTTCTGAGTGGGCCGATCGGGACAACACGCGACAAAGGCTGTGCCCGATGGAATTGGGTCTGACGGAATCGGGCGGCTGGCATGGGACCCTCCGACGCCGATTGATCGTGCTGATCATGGTGGAGAAATCAATCCGGAACTGCTAGGCCAATCCCTTGCTCTTCCAGCCAATCTCCCGCGACCTGGGCAGGACCCTTGCAGCGCTGGCACCAGACCCTGAAGAACCGCATTCTGCTCGACAACTCACTCATCTGCCCGGAGATCTCGAACGGCCGATCGACGCCTTCGTCGAGCACTACAATCACGCCCGCTATCATGAGAGCATCGAAAACGTCACACCGGCCGACGTCTACTTTGGCCGAGCGGAGACGATCCTCGCAGAACGCAAACGCATCAAGCTGGCCACTATCGCAAACCGCCGCTTGCAGCATCGACTGCAGGCCGCTTAAACTCTAACCCTGATGAGCTAGAGCCTCCCTTCTCGAAATGCCTGATCAGTCTCAAATTAGCTGACGACGCAACACCTCGCAAGCCGCGGACGCTCGGTTCGGTCCGAGGCCCTTCGCTTCCTGCCGCCTCGAGGCGAGCACCCGCCCGCGATGATCGCGCGGTTCGGCTTTCCCGTAAGGCCAACCAAGAGCGCCTGGACGTTTTTAACGGGATCATGCTGGGGCCAGCATACGACGCCGCCTTTGATGCTGGGCTGATAAGCTTCGCTGACGACGGGAGTATCGTCATTTCTCCGCTATTGCCCGCGACCCAGATCGCAGTTGCCGGAATCTCAGCCGGAGCCGTGGTGCCAACCCACTCGATGAGCACCGCAGCTACCTCGCGCACCACCGCGAGAATGTGTTCGCCACCACGTTCGCGCAGAACAGGAAATCTGGTCCATCCAATGGCTGATGATCCAAGCAAGATAATACAGCAACACGCTGGTAACAATCCCGCTCAAACGTGGGCTGTATCAACTTGGTCCAGACCTGGAAGAAAAAGAACTGGCTGCCATAGGCTGGGTCACCGCTCACGGGCGATTTTGGAGCAACAGAACGCCACATCGAGGCGCTGAAAAAAGAAATCGCGCTGGCCGATTCTTTTTAGGAACCTTTGCCAATCGCCGGCGTTGAGCTTCCAGTGCCCAACCTTTTCGGAGGTGAAAGCATGAAAGACCCCGTCAGCTGCTTCGGCATCTGGCGGGGTTTTTCGTTGGTACGATCGCCAGCGCATGGCGCGCTATATCCAAACGCCCCCCCGCTTGGGCGCTGGCCCGGTTCGCGTTTGAGGCTGTGTTTTTGGTCGGGGGCCTGCGCCCGCCCCGCGAAGAGCGGAATTGATATGAGAAGCGGGCTCCCCCACTCGCTCACCCCCGAGAAGCCTCGCCGGTCCCTGCCCGACGGTGAGGCTTCATTTTTTTGAACCTTTTTTCAGCCTGACCGTACCTATTCTTAGCTGGGGATTTTGAGTACTCAGTGAATAAACCAACGCCATCCGCGCGATTATATTGCGCGGCGGCGTTTCGTTTTTGTTTGACGACGATTCCGACGCGGCGCAGGATTTCTCAGGCAGTCATTTCCGGGATCTGCTACGCCAAAGAGACGCCCCGGTGCGTAGCGCAAGCTGCGAAAGTCTGTCTCTCGGCGTGTAGCAGTCGGTGGCCTAGGGTCGGGACCCATAAAGCGATTCCTTCTGCGCTGAATTTGTGATTTACGGTCTCCGACAGGAGGCCCCTCATGAGTCGCGATTACTTTTGGCTAACGAAGGATCAGTTCGCTCGGCTTGAGCCGCTTCTGCCTAACGATACGCGCGGCAAGCCACGGGTCGATGATCGGCGGGTCATCAGTGGCATCATCCAGGTGCTGAAGTCCGGTGGGCGCTGGATCGATGCGCCGGAGGTCTATGGTCCGCGCAAAACACTCTACAATCGCTTCGTCCGCTGGGCAGCGAAGGGCGTATGGGTAGACATATTCCACGCACTCGCAACGGCCGGCGGCCCTCCTGCGCAGGTCCTGATCGATAGCTCGGCCGTGAAGGCGCATCGATGCGCATCTGGCGGCAAAGGGGGGAACATCAGCAGGCCATCGGCCGATCGCGCGGCGGGCGGACCACGAAGATCCATGCTCTGACCGACGCCGAGTGTCGTCCCGTCGCGTTCTTGCTGACCGGGGGTCAGATAGCCGATTGCACCGCCGGAGCGGTTCTGCTCGAAGAGATGCCACGTTCCGCGATCCTGCACGGCGACAAGGGTTATGACAGCGATGCCATCCGCCGACAGGTCGAGGGAAAGGGTGCGATGCCGAACATCCCGCCCAAGGCGAACCGACGCTGGAAGAATTGCTTCTCGCCCGGCCTCTATCGAAGCCGCAACGCCATCGAGCGCATGTTCTGTCGCCTGAAGGACTTCCGTCGCATCGCCACCAGATACGACCGTCTCGCAATCAATTTCCTCGCAGCCGTCTGCATCGCTGCGGCTGTCAGTTACTGGTTATGAGTTCAGACCCTAAGGGGCGCCGCCCGCCTTACAGCGGCACAGACATACGGGGGCACTTACACTTTCTAACCATCGTATGCATAGTGCGGCATGGCAAAAACAAAAGTGACCTTCAGAGTCGTCCGGGTTGCAGCCGAGGACTGGAAAATACTGGCCGACTATCCGGACAGCGAACAACGCGAAATTACGGGTCTGACCAGCAAGGCAGATGCCGACGAGTGGATCCACGGGAACCGCAAGGTCGCTTGGCTCCGCTTACAAGGCTACGCTAAGTGACCCGATAGCTCTCCATCGTATCGCCCTTGGCCTTTACCCAGGCCGGCGGACTGCCCCAGCCTGACCAGACATTCTCCCCGTCCCAATATTTCACCGGCCGCTTAGGACCGTGCTGTGGATGGTTTTGACGTGACCAAGGCCACGCGGCTTGCGCACTCGTCGTGGCCATTAGCGCAGAAGCGCCCATACCCACTGCTATCTCGAATTCCCTGCCACTCCCAGCAATCAGATGGCTTTCCGCAATTTACTTTCGACCAAAACAGACTCAGAATGCTCTCGTCCACGAACCTCTCTTTCGTTGGATTTATCGACCGCCGACTTCAACTCGGCGGTTTTATTCTGCGCCGAGTTTTCCATTTCGACACGTACTTTTTGAAAAATTTCAATGGCGCTAGATATCTCTCGGAGGTATGAGGGGTCGTATGTGGCGTAGCGATCTGTCGTGCCCAAGGTCTTGTGACCTAATTGGGCCTGAAGCTGCCAGGGGTCGTTTCCCGTGGAACGATAGAACTTTGAAAGCCCGTGCCGAAACGAATAAGTGTTGATCCGCGGGTCGAGCCCTGTCCGCTTCCTCGCCTTCCAGAACGCCGTCCGGCAGTCCTTCACCCCGCTCACCGCGAAAGGTGACGAGGTGACCCGCCAGTTACGCATCATCCGATAGGCCAAGGCGCCTGTTTGCTGTCGCCCTCTTTCTGTCAGCTTAAGTAGTGTCTCCGCCAGCCTCCCGGCTAACACTGGGCTTTTGCTGCCGCCGCTTCTTGGCCTTGCCAGCTTAGATTTCCATCGGATGCAGAGATTTTGATTCAGGCTGGAGTTGCCGTCAATAAAAAAGGCCGCCCGTACTGTTCATACGTGCGGCTGTCTTGGTAAGAGCGGGCGCTCCGAGTGCGGGTATTCAGCAAAAACCCACCGCGCTGGGTCTTCCATCGCTCGCGGGGCCTTCGTATTGATTGCTAACAACCCCGCCGCGCTCTCTGGCTTATTGAAGAAATCCTGCGCCGGTAGTGTCTCCGCCAGCCTCCCGGCTAACACTGGGCTTTTGCTGCCGCCGCTTCTTGGCCTTGCCAGCTTAGATTTCCATCGGATGCAGAGAGATTCTGATTCAGGCTGGGCAAACAGGCGCCTTGGCCTATCGGATGATGCGTAACTGGCGGGTCACCGCGCGGGCCAACTGCTGAGACAACACCTCCTCAAACTCCTTCATTCGAGCTTCTATTGCCCCGTTGAGGACGGTCGGAGTTAGCGCCAGCCGAATTGGCACCAAAGGTGGGCGACTAACAATACCTCTTCAATTCCACCGTGCCATCGAGGAGATGGAAATATGAAGCGCAACCAACGACGGCTATTCGTTCGTGATCAGTTTTTTCGAAGGTTTTTCCGGTGCCGGATTTCACAGAAGGCCAGGCTATGTGGCGGCATGGCGTCCGCTTTACCAAGGCCGTGACGCAATCAAGATCATCGGCTCTCCCTTTAGCTTTCGAGCGGCATTCAACTGCCTTCTTTCCATAGACCGCAAGACGTTGGTCGGAATCTCCCGTAATCCGCCATGTCTAACACCACCTGGCCCAGAGGGCACCGTGGGCACGGTCCCGCGGAGGTTCGTGGGGTCCAAGGCTGCAGGACCGTGCGAGGCCACGGGACGGCCGCGACCCGTCAGTACAATATTGGCGCCGCAGTCCAGTTCCTCTTCTCTGTCGTAGAAATTGCGCGGCCCTGCGAGAAGCAACCAGCAAGGCCCGCGCGGGCCTCGGGTTGACGCAGCGACCCGCCTCGCGACCAGCACGTTACGTACCGTGGGCCCGCGCTCTGCACCTCCTGGACCTACCACTGTTCGCCGTAGTAGCTGTTGACCTCCGCGTGTCGGGCCTTCCAGTCAAAGACGGAAATGGAATCGGTGCCGTGCTTGGGCGCGCCTTTCAGCCGACTCTCGCTTATGTCGGAACGGTACCCGCCAAGCTCGGAGTCGTATCTGAGCACCTTCCAAGGCACCGGGTAATGGTCCTTGCCGATGCCGAGAAAGCCGCCGAAGCTCAGCATGGCGTAGGCAATTTCCCCGCTGGTCTTGTCGATCATCACGTGCTCGATCGAACCTATCTTCTTGTCATGGGCGCCATAGACGGCTTTTCCCGACTCTTGATCGCTGTCGATCAGGTTGCTGGCTATGCCTTCGGTGAACATGTGAATTCTCCTTGGTTAGGAAGGAAGAAGGGATTGACGCGGCAAACGTTCCCATCACCGCCACTGCGACCAAATGCGTGCCCGGCCATAAGGAAATGCTCATGTCCATCGAGGGCAAAAGCCGGCCGCTAAGAAGGCGGCTAAGCCTGAGCGGTTCGACGGGACGGCGCAAGGCCGGATAGCCCGCCTTCTCAGAGAGGAAGCGGCCCCAGCACTCCGGGGACGGGGACTAGGGCCGCTTAGGCTGCCCTGGGCAGGGGACAGGCAGCGTGCAATAACGTGAGCCATTGCCACTTGTTCCCGAGGCGCCATTCTCTGTTTTACGGCCGTTACACGGGCCTGTTACGCGCGTAATGGCGCTAGACGACAAAACCTTATAGAGGCGTTTGGAGGCCAATGAGGGCCTGTTATGAGCCTAGCTGAAGGTGGCTTTCGCCCACTATGCTTCAGGGGCCGCCCGTAAGAACTTGTCGGCGGCCATGATGCCTCCAGTAATGAAACCAATCAAAGCTGAGAGACTAAGAACGCGAGGGCTGGCCGTAGCTCTGTCCAGCTCTGAATACCGGTCAAGCTGGTGAGAGTCGCAGCACTGGCGAATGCTCCTGCAATGCCTTCACGCGTGAACCGCAAGAGAACCGACTTTCCAAGATTAAATGTCTCGTCCATGTGAATTTAGAGTGATGAGTAATCGAAGCGCGTCTCGCTTCTCCTGAAAGCGTAGCACGGCCTAGAGGCCGGTCAGGTAGTACTTGGCGAGCCGCAGGCCGTTGGAGATGAGCAGCGCCACGCTCGCCTGGTCGAGGGCGTACTCTCTCGCAAAGAAGAGCGACGGGTCGATGCTGCCGGTGGCGTCGTTGCTGTCGAGCTTGTAGCCGGAACCGTCCACGCGATAGAGGCCCATGTGGGTATGCGGGCCGGTCGAGAAGCCGGTGTTGTTGCCGATCATGATCAGCTCGCCGAGCTTCGGCTGGTAGTTCTCCTTCACCAGCACCTTCTTCTTTTAATCATGGGGTCGTGGGTTCGAAGTCCCACCGCGCTCACCAATAAAATAGGGCATTACTTGGCCTTTCGTGGGCCCGACCCGCTCCCGCGAAAAGAACGGGGGCGCCCTGGGGACACAATCTTCGTGGGATGCCCATAAGCCCAGGGAGCCCGTCGGTGCCCATCACCGGCGGGCCGGGCCCGCGGGACGATATCGCCGCGCGCAAGCGGGCCGGCGATATTCATGCCCATGGTGGGCGGGGTTGCGGGTCGCGTCAATTCCGCCTGTCATTGTCATAGTCTCCATTGGGCGCCCGGCCGGCCAAGCCTGAGACGCACGGGTCCGCTCTCGCGGAACCGGAGCCCAATGAAGGTCCGGATTTACGCGCCGAATTTCAGATTGTCAGGCCGTGGCCTGTTTCAGGTTCAACAGGTCGTGGACGATGCCGCGGGCGAGCCGCTCATCGGTGGTATTGCCGTCCATGAACCCCACTTCTTCGTCACACCACATCAGCGCGCGGGCCTTAAGCCGTAGCCCATCAAGGGTGGTCGCCTTCATATTGGCGATGCGATCGGCCAGATCGGAGACCGGCCTGAACATCCGCTCGTAATCCTCATCCGAGGTGTATTCCGGCATGTTGCGAAAGAACTCATTCGACGCGGCCCACGCGGCCTCAAACTCAGCGGCCAGCATCGTGATCGGGTCTGCTGCGGGCGGGCCGCCGGCGACAACAACCAAGGGTGTGACGACGGCGGCGCTGGCTATGCTGGCACCAACGAGAAAATTCCGACGGGTTGTGATATTGGAATCGGCAGCCTTCGGCATGGTCCAGATCCTTGCTGTTGGTTAGGCCCGTCGCAGGTGGTGGGACACCTCGGCGGGATGCTTGTTTTTCAATCTTCATTACGGTATTGCTTTTAAATGAAGGCGTCAACAAAAAAAGCAATACCGAAAAAGCGGGGACGCCCGGCTACCGGGAATGCCCCCTCACGCACATTTCGCCTGACCGATGAGTTTATCGCGCAGCTAGACGATTGGGCCGCCAATCAGAAGGATCAGCCGAGCCGCTCCGAAGCCATCCGCCGCCTTGTAGAGATCGGACTGAAGGCGAAGAAATAGCCCGCGCATCGTCTCTAAGGAGACTGCAATGCCGTCGATAGAACTACCGCATTGGCTGATGATAGCGGGCGCCTTGTTGGTGGTGGCGGGCGTCGTTGGGTTAACGTTGAGCCGAAACAAGGAGGACGAAGCTGATCCTGTTGTGCTCCCCGGAGACGCTCCATGGAGGGACCTGCGATCGGATTCGCCGCCGGGGCGCAACTCTGAGCGGTCCACTGATAGATCGGAAAAGCAATGAGTAAGACGCCTGGAGAGATCGAGCCACGTAAGCCCCTTTCCAAGGAGGATCGTGAAGCTCGCAAAGTGCTTCGCGATGGCGATGCAAAATCGGCAATGACTGAGCACGCTACAGCAGCAAAGGCATTCGACAAAAATCGCGAGCGTCTCAGGGCCGAGCGACTAGCTCGTGAGGCCGCCGCGCCTCCTCCGCCTCCGAAGAAAAAGGCCGGGCTGAAGACGAAGAAATGACAGGTCACGAATCGAGATCACCAGTCATTGGAGCCCGTGTGATTTGGCACGGCGACAGCAAAGATGCCGGTACGATCACTGAAATGGATTGGGCCGGTGTCGTCATCAAATGGGACAACCGTGATCAGCAAAAGATCCTGCACAACGATATGGCTATGGTGACTAAGGAGCGAGAACGAAGCGCCTGATTAAATATCTGGCCCCTTGTCAACTCTCTGGGGGCCCCTTTCGCATGCCCCTACAAGCTGCAATATGATCTATCTGTGTGATCACAAATGAGCGTGACATGCACCCGTTCTGGCAGTGGCTGAGAGCCGAGATCGCGCCGGATGGATTGCCAGATCCAGTACTGGCATTTAGCGCCGGCGTCTTCGCATGGGTGATTACGAACTTACTGAGAGCGATCTTCGGCTGATCCGTGACCCTCTTGTAGAACGGCACAAGCGGAGAGCGTTCGGCGATCTTCGGTGAAGGGCTACCGGACGCATTTGATCGTCAAAGGATCACGACAGGGATTCTAAATGAGCGACACCAAGCCGACCACAGACCCTAAGGGCGCGCTGGCCGATATCCAGGCCCTGGCCCGCGTTGCTCTCGAGAGCGACGACCCTGTCGTCATGCGGCGTGACTTGGAGATGATCGTGACCATCACGGAAGAGGCGCTGCGAACGAAGGACCGGAAATAGAAAACCCGCCGGAGCGACTTATGTTGAGCAAGTCGGAAGAGTACAGAGACAACGCCCGCAACTGAACTCGCCGACGCGGCGAAGGATCTGCCATCGAAGAACCGTTACAAGCGAATGCAGGACGAAGTAAGGGCCGCTTAGGTGGACGACCTTCCGGATAGAAAGCCCCGCCGGAGGGGAGTTTCGGATGCGATGGATCAGCGGCTACAGGCTTTCAATGGTTAGCCGACAGAAGGACCGGAAGGTGCTGGCTGAAATAGGTCACTCGCCGGAGCGAAGAGGCCGCTTAGCTAATCACAAATCTTGGTGTTGTTGCAGCCTCCGCCGCCCTGGGCCAGCGCCTGCGTCGCCGTTGCGATTTGTTCAAGATAGCTTTGTGTGTCTGCATGAACGGGGCGTACGAAGGTGCTGAGTGCGTTGGCCCACAAACCAGAGGCGATGGCTAGAAGCAGAAATTTATTCATCCTATCCAATCTCCATTTCTAAGAAAAACCCGCCGGTTAGGGCGGGTTTTGGATTTAGGCGGCCTTTTTCAGCCGGTAATTGGACGGGTCATGCCCGTCAATCACAAGAGGCTGGGGCTCCGCACCTTGAACGCACCATCCCGAGATTTCGGCCACCTTGGTATCGGTGGGGAGTCCTAACTCTTGGGTCGCACACATGCGGATCAATGCTTCGGCATTGCTGTCGATGTTGTCCTCACCGCGCTCCCACCGGCTCACAGTCAAGGGTTCGCGATGGACAACCAGCGCCAGTTGAGCCTGCGTCATGCCCATTTCCGTGCGCAGGTAGCGGAGCTCCTTGCCATTGATGCTGGTTTTTTTTGCGAACGATTCCGAGCGCAATCACCCGATGCAACCCATTGATATTTGGAATGGTGATCGATTTTTTCCCACCATCGTCAACCAAGACATCCATTCCTTCGATCAGGACGCTGTCCAAGCCGCATTCGGCGTATCGATACTCACCCATTTTTACCTCCAAGTTCGCTTCTTAAAAACTCGCAATAACAAAATTGAAACTTACAGCTCATCAAGCCACATCACGGTAATCACCTTAATTTCACAGCGTTCGGAATCTGGACAAACAACGACTCCGACCTCCCGATTGTTTTCCAACCCCCGCGGGGGCCTTAGCGCCGTACTTAGTTGATTGCCGACTGGCGGCCTCCATCGCCCCGGAAACCACCCTCCACTCCGTGCGTTGCAAGTGCGGACGGGCCTGCAGCCTCACTCCAAGTGTCAGCGTTCCTGGATGGGTTGCGGTGTCCCGCCCGGACCCGTCGGTGCCCAACCCCGCGCCGGCGGGTTTGTTTAGCCGGCTCGAGGAATGCGCCTCCTGGCGGGCTTCCAGCGGTTACTGAAAGTCTCCCGGACAAAGCGGTGGTTGGTTGGTTGGTGCCGAGCCACAAGTGACGCCGCCATCCGCTGCACCCGGTAATCGGTTTGGCGTCTGCACTTACCGGCTTTGAGCGCCCACAATCAGGAAGTTCGCTAGCTAACCGGGCATAACCGCACCGGCCGTCAGCGGGCGGCAAAGGGGGGAACATCAGCAGGCCATCGGCCGATCGCGCGGCGGGCGGACCACGAAGATCCATGCTCTGACCGACGCCGAGTGTCGTCCCGTCGCGTTCTTGCTGACCGGGGGTCAGATAGCCGATTGCACCGCCGGAGCGGTTCTGCTCGAAGAGATGCCACGTTCCGCGATCCTGCACGGCGACAAGGGTTATGACAGCGATGCCATCCGCCGACAGGTCGAGGGAAAGGGTGCGATGCCGAACATCCCGCCCAAGGCGAACCGACGCTGGAAGAATTGCTTCTCGCCCGTCCTCTATCGAAGCCGCAACGCCATCGAGCGCATGTTCTGTCGCCTGAAGGACTTCCGTCGCATCGCCTCCAGATACGACCGTCTCGCAATCAATTTCCTCGCAGCCGTCTGCATCGCTGCGGCGGTCAGTTACTGGTTATGAGTTCAGACCCTAAGTCTACCCAGAGCCTCGCTTGTTGCACCGCGGGAGCACACCACCTTCGAGACACAAAAAAGGCCCGCCCCTTCGGGGGCGGGCTTCAAACGTCCTCTTTGCGAGGACTGGCATCACCGCTCGCATGGCCAACGGGCGGTTCTTTCGGCGCGGGCATGCGCCAGGCCAATCAGCATAGATCCTACCAGCAGCAATCCGACCGCTGCCCGTTTCGGCCGTCAAAAAAGACTCGCCCGGCGAAATTGTTTGGAGTTAGAATTTCCGACCGTTCTTACAGGCGGAGATGCGAAAAATGGCTGAACGCCGTCGTTTCAAGCAACTCGCCCCCCTCCAAGATCGCCTTTCAGCTTGGGCCAAAGAAACGCGCGCCCAGGCAAACGAACTGGAACCAGGGCCGTCCCGAGACGCCTTGCTGTTAAAAGTCGAGCAGGCGGAAACCGCAGCACGATTTGAAGCATGGTCGAAATCGACAGGGTTGCAGCCGCCTACGGATCTGCGCCAACGGAAGTGACGCCGCGACCAGCGCATCGGTGCGATTGCCCTATCTCAGCGCTCTCAACAGCACAGTCGGCACCTCCCGGCTCGAAAGGTATGGACCGGCGTGACCCTCGTGATGGATCGCGGGAACGGTGCTGCCCCCCTCCAGAAAGGCGAGCTTCCTTTTGCCTAGGAACGATAACCAGGTGCGCGGATTGTTCGAACGGACGCTCCTTTTGCGGTTTTTGTCCAATCCCCTTTTGAGCCCAACTTGGCCCGCGTGTAGCGCGGACCTTCTTTGGCAGGAACCAACTGCAGCGCGCCACATTAACCAGCCGGAACGGGTCGATCTCCCTGCCCGAGAATCCTCGAACCCGAATAGGCCCGCTGTGCAACTCCCGGCGGGCCTTTTTGGTAGTGATGCCGCCCCACTTTTTGAGACCGTGCAGAAAGCTTTTTATCAACACCAATCTCTTCGAGTTTCACGCGAATAAACGGTTCGCTTTCGGTACCGTTTTCCTTTTGCGGCCGGCCACCCTTCATGCGGCCTGCCTGCTTTTCTGCTTCAAGCCATAATACCAAGGCGCCGCTCAGCACGGTGTTGGCGGCGTGCTGTTCCTGCGAAACATGCGTTGGTACGCAGCAGCGCACGTTTTACAGATAGGAGTACCGTGCTTGTACGTTGTTCCCCGAAAGCGGGTGGCCGTTTCTGCAGGTCGTTTTCTGAGAAGACATCATCAGCTTCCCTTCCTGTGATCGGAACGGCAGGAATCACCGTTCCCAAGGCTATGCGAGATCCGGATGACGACTGAAATGAGCCTGTAGTTTGGGCAAGCCATGGCCACGAACAGAATTGTCAGCGCTTCGAAAGCGACGATCCGGACAGACTATTGGGTCGATCGACACCAAGAAGGGGGAAGTGCAGATGTGCACCTATGATTCCGGTGGATGGACTATTGCGAACAAACCACCAGCGCCTTCACTAGAGTGTTCGCGACACAACGCCGACCGAGGAACCGCCGCTAGAGGAAGCCTTGGTTGATATCCGAACGTTGGCCCGCGTCGCCTTACAGAGTGACGACATGGTTGCCATGAAGCGCGACTTAGAGATGATCCTGACAATCGTGGAAACGCCGCTGCGCCACGACGCTAGAAATAGAAAACTCCGCCGGAGAGAGTTTCAGTAACCGTTTGCTCAAAACCGGCGAGCACGTTTTCGCCACGCCGACAGCATACGCCTTGGTTATGTCCTCGAATATTGAACCCCTCGCCCGAGCGATGGCCGAAAGGATCTGCCGATCTCACCGGATGAGCGAATTTGAGATTCAGGGCTGGGTGGACCGCCACTGGGAGGTCGCAGCCGCGATGCTGGAATCCGGCGCCATGGATGAGACTGGCGAATGGCAGCCCGGACAAGATTTGAGGCGCGGAATTGAAGCATTACGTGAGCGACTGGCAACGAAACACAAGCCCGAATAGAAAATCCCGCCGCAGCGCTTCTGTTGGTGATCTTCAAAGGCGATGCCAACTTCGGAGGTCAACGAATGCCGAACCTGGATCCACTCGAATCCGTCGCGGTGTCTGGATTGGTTTCGGCATCGCTGATTGCGGCGTTGATACCGGCGCTGGTAAATACCGGCGCCCTATCGCCGCGAGGTGCCCGTGAGATTTATGAAAATGCCCTGCTGATGATCGAGACGCACCAGGGCGATGATCCCGCCGTGGGGCGCATTTATGAGGCCGCGCGGGAATTGATAGAGACGTACCTGAGACCGGAATAGAATTCCAGAAACAGGCTATAAAAGCAGTCACTGAGGGGAAGAAATACAAAACCCACCGGAGCGACTCATGTTGAGCAAGTCGGAAGAGTACAGAGAGAACGCCCGCAACTGCGGTGAACTCGCCGCTGCTGCGAAGGATTTGCCGCTATGCAACGTCTAGGCAAGGGTAGAATTGCTCTTTTAGTAGCGTTGACGGTCATGCTTATCTTCTCAACCGTGTGGGGGATCTCAGTTTGGAACGCGAGTTCTGGCGTCGAGATGAGCAAGCACGGCTGGATCGCGCTTGGCCTTGGCACTTTCTTTTCGCTTCTGATCGGATGCGGGCTAATGGCCCTGATGTTTTACAGCAGCCGAAGCGGCCACGACGATGAGGCCGACGCCTTTAGAAAACGAAAACCACCCCCGAAGTAAGGGCTGCCTCGGTGGGCGGCCTTCCGTAATAGAAAACCCCGCCGTAGCGGGGTCTAGTTGCCATTCTTAAGCGCCATCGCCCCGTTTCATGTATTGATCAAAAAGCAACCTGCCGGACCGCACTCTGCTCCGAGTGCCGTCCCGAACCCGTACCAACCTAGCTCGCCCTGAGGGGCGGGTCTTTCTTTCGTCCGGAACTAACTGCCTGCGCGCCACATTATCCGGCCGGAACGGGAAATATTTGCAACTCCTAATTCCCGGTCCCGAAAGGCTCGCTGTCCTCCGCCCAAGCGGGCCTTTTTGCTGTGCGCCCTTTCGGACTGGCGGGAACGCGTCCTAGCTCCAACGCGTTGTCGGTTCGGGCGGGTCCGAGGCCTCGGCCCCCGTCCACTTCCCCAGGCCCGCCGACGAGTTTCTTCCGCCGGCGGGCTTTTCCTAGTCCGCGCTTCTCAAACGCTTCATCGTGAACTCGATCCCCCTTTGGCCGGAACCCCTCCCCACCCCACGCATTACCTATCCGGACGGTCCAGCAACCGTTCCCCCAAGGACCCCGACCCGTCGGTGATGCCCCTCGCCGGCGGGTCTCCTTTGCCCGGAGCCTCTTGCCATCCCCGCGCATTATACAGCCCGGACGGTCCCTTGGGCCGGGTATCGTCTCTTCACGCGACTTGGCCCGTTTCCTCGTCCGTAGCGGGCCTTTCTTTGTCTGGAACCTTAGTGGCGCGGTCTTAGAACCCCTTGCGGGAGTTTCGCCCATGTCTTTCCGCACCGAAGTGTTCATCGCCGTAGTCACGCTAGTCGCGCTAAGGACATCATCGTTCTTTCCCGACAATTCGGATTGGGAGCCTTGCCCCACAAAAAATCGGAAAGGTGAAGCTGATCGATGGCACCACCGACAGACATGGCCTTATGCGGCGCAAAGTGAACGGCCGCTGGGAATACCGAAAGATGACAGAACGGGAAGCCGCCCAGAGCATGGCGGATCTGGCACTATAGGTTGGCGACCCCTTCACCGCGAACTATGCCGATCAGTTTAGGCCCGCTGTTGATCCCTTCCGGCGGGCTTTTTGTGTGCACCCTTTACCGTCAAATGACCGTGACTAACCGTTGTCCCGGGACCGCGAGCCCCCAATTATCGGATGGACGGTACCCAGGCTATGGGGCCGTCTGCCCCAGATAGTGACTTAGCCCGCCCTGCCGGCGGGCTTTTTGTGTGCATCGGAGGATCTATCCCTCTAGTCGTTCATCAGGTCTTTTAGCATCGCATCGCAGGCGACTTCGGCCTCGTCCAAAGACTTAAATGGGGAGCCGATGATCTTGATTGCGCCACCTCCTCCGTAAAGCGGACGCCATGATGCCACATAACCTGGCCTTCCGTGAAATCCGGGACCGGGAAAACTTTCGAAGAAACTGATAGTGAAGGAATAGCCGTCGCTATTTGCGCTCCATATTTCCATCTCATCGAGGACACGATGGAATTGGAGCGCCGCCATCCAATAGGGCGGGTCTCTCGAAGCACTGGGCATCGCGATACTCCACATGCGATGCAGAAAATGTAATGCTCCCGCCGTCAAATGGGAGGCCAGCATTGAGCGTGATCGACCGGTTCAAGCGGCGCCAAACTCCGCCCGCAAAGGCCGTGGCAGACTTCACGCGCGTCGCTCGCGGCCAGGGACTAGACTTGGATTAGGACTGTTCAGAGCGGCTCCCAAGCTGCTCAAAAGCGAGAATCCCAGGGAACCGGGACGAGATCGCCAAGCTATTGGTCAGTCGGAAACGACCCCAAGCTGTAGCAGTTGGCGGCCGGTCTAACCGCTCATAGATTGCGGCGATGCCCGACCTCACCCGCCGCCGATTGCAGGACGTGCATCAGGAAACCTGGCGCATCTTTTATGACGGCATTCGCGTCGGCACGATCGCCGAGCGCGCTGGTGTCCCGGTTGACGTCGACCAGTGGGGCTGGTCGCTCGGCTTCTATCCGAAATCGGAGCGGCCCGGCGAGATCCGCAGCGGAACAGCAGCGACATTCAACCTTGCCCGCGAGGCTTTCGGCCAGGCATGGCTGGATTACCTGCCGACCTGCACCGAGCAGGATTTCCTTGAGTACCGCCGGCGCCGGGCCCGGGAAGCGTGGAAGCATGCGATGTGGGCGGCTCACGCGCTTCTACCAACGCAGGACCTCCGACGGTCGATCGCGCTGCTTTTGCGGCGCGGAGATCAGCGTGGCGACGACAGAGCTGCACATATATGAGTGCCACCTCGACATGGGCCGGGAATGAGCTGGTCCCGCGATGGTGCCCTCTAGATCGTGGCAACAGCGAGCGGGAAAATAAAGGCAAGGCCGCCGCCTATGGCCGTTCGCCAATTTCTAATTGATCCATTAGTGAGCCGTTAACTCGGCCTCTTGAGGCTTTCTTCAGATTTTATCGGCAACAGTGCGCCGCTGGCCAGAAAGCTGGCCGTGCGCACGCAAACCAGAAGGATTGCATTATGTCCGGTATCGTTCTCTCCGCATCGGTTCGCCAGAACCTGCTCTCACTCCAGTCCACCGCTGATCTGCTCTCCACCACGCAGAACCGTCTTGCCACAGGCAACAAGGTCAACTCGGCGCTCGACAATCCGACCAACTTCTTCACCGCGCAGGGCCTCAACAACCGCGCCGGCGACATCAACAATCTGTTGGATGGCATCGGCAACGGCGTGCAGGTTCTGCAGGCTGCCAACACCGGCATCACCTCGCTGCAGAAGCTGGTCGATACCGCGAAGTCGATCGCCAACCAGGCGCTGCAGGCGACCTCGGGCTATTCCACCAAGTCGCAGGCAACCACTGCTGCCATCACCGGCGCGACCGCTGCCAACCTGCTTGGTCCCGGCGGCTCTCCGACCGATAACACCGTTACGGGAAGTGTCGTGCAGAACGACGACACCGGCGGCGCTGCAAACATCAGCGGCGCGACCAAGTTGTCGGGTACTGCGGGCGCCGGCTCGGACAATCTGTCGAGCGGATTTACGACCAGTGACACGATCGTAGTCAACGGTACCACGATTTCGTTCGTTGCTTCCGGCGCCACCGGCAATCAGGTCAACGTCACGGACGACGTCGATGCGCTGCTTGCCAAGATCGATTCGATCAGCGGCGGCTCGGGTTCATCGGTTACCGGCGGTCAAGTCACGCTGCATACCGGCACCACCAGCGATCTCGTCATCAGCGGTAGCGGCGTTGCCAAACTCGGTCTGACCGCCGCTACGACGGCGCGTACCCCCGCTGCTCCGGCTGCGCTCGACGGCAAAATCCTGACGATCGCCGCGACGGACGGTGGCACCGCGACCAGCATCACGTTCGGTACGGGTGGCGTTTCGACGCTCGACCAGTTGAACACGGCGCTCGCCGCGAACAACCTGTCGGCGTCGATCAGCACGGATGGCAAGCTGACCTTCACCACCACGAACGATCACGCTCATGCGACGATCGGTGCGTTCGGTGGTACCGCAGTTGCCGCTGGTGCAGGCCTGTTCGGCGCGTCCGTCACCGTCAATGCGCCGGTGGCCGACGCCAACGCGCAGAATACCCGCGCTACGTTGATCAGCCAGTACAATGCGGTTGTCGACCAAATCAAGACCACTGCGCAGGATTCGTCCTTCAACGGCGTCAACCTGCTCAATGGCGACCAGCTCAAGCTGGTGTTCAACGAAACCGGCAAGTCCACCCTGACGATCCAGGGCGTCACCTTCGATCCGGCCGGTCTCGGCCTGGCCTCGCTGGCGTCGGGCACCGACTTCCTCGACAACGCCTCGACCAACAAGGTCCTGGACTCGCTCAACAACGCGTCGACCACGCTGCGCACGCAGGCCTCGACACTCGGTTCGAACCTGTCAATCGTGCAGATCCGTCAGGACTTCTCGAAGAACCTGATAAACGTGCTGCAGACCGGCTCGTCCAACCTGACGCTGGCCGACACCAACGAGGAAGCGGCGAACAGCCAGGCGCTGTCCACCCGCCAGTCGATCGCGGTGTCCGCGCTGGCGCTGGCCAACCAGTCGAACCAGAGCGTGCTTCAGCTGCTGCGCTGATCTCGGCGACATATCAGACTACGGAAACGGCGGGGGAAACCCCGCCGTTTTTGTTTATCAGGCGTTAACCGAAATCATTGAGTGAATACAAATAGGAAGTTGAAGGGAATGAATCGATGCCACTGAGATTTCGACTTAGGCGTCGGTGAGAGGCTTTATATAGGACGCGGAGTGGTCACCAATGGCCGCACACGTTCGATGTTCATCCTCGAAGGAGATATTCCCGTCTTGAAGGAGAAAGACTATTTCCCGGCGGCGGGCGCCGCCACGCCGCTTGAACGTCTCTATGTCCATGTCCAAGAGTCCTATTTGCACGAAAAGCTAGCGGCGACGGCCACGTATACTGCGCTCGCTGCGCAGGCGGCGGCGGACTCACCGGACATCTATCAAGATCTCACGGATATCGGAGCGCTGATTGTCGCCGGTGACCTGTATCGCGCGTTAAAAATGCTTCGCGTTTTGATCCGCGCAAGTGAGCAAGCGGCGGCAAAGTAGGAAATCTGCAGCATACTCAAATCCTACGATCTAATGGATTTTAGGTCAGCCGCTGCGACCTCGCCGCATCCCGATTGTCGTCCGAAGATTAAAAAAATGTCTCGCGCGGGGTAATTGTTCGGCGTTAGAATTTCCGCCCGTTTTCAAGGCGGAGATCTGACAATGGTCGAACGATGCTGCGGGCAACCGCCTCCCCGACTCTGATTGGCAGAAAGGCCTGGAAGCCTATCGCAAGCGGATGGCAGCGAAGCACAAGCCAGAATAGAAAAGCCTGCCGGAGCCGAGGGTGATATGGTCAGCACTGCATTTGCATTGATAGGATTTATCGCGTGGACGCTGGCTCTCTTGGTGCTAATGGAAGCGATCCGGACTTACCTGGTCGTAACAGGTCAGGTCCCTGCAAACGGATTTAGACCCGACAACGACAATTTGTCGCCCTTCATGCAGCGCCTCGCCCGCGCGCACGCCAACTGCCTCGAAGGTCTTCCGGTTTTCGGCGGACTTCTTTTAGTCGCCATAATCCTAGAAAAGACCGCATCCACGGATCGTCTTGCTCCGTGGTTCCTGACCGCACGAATTGTCCAATCGGTCATCCACCTAATCTCAGCGAGCGCCGTCGCGGTAAGTGCGCGCTTTACCGCTTTTGCCGTCCAAATGGCAATTGGCGTTTATTGGACCGTCGCTTTGATATAGAAAACCCCGCCGGAGCGATGAAAGTAGCGACCCCAATAACCTCTCTGAGGCCACGATGAACCACACTTCCCGCAACAACTTGTTCGGCTGCGTTTTGTGCCTGATTTTAGCGAGTTTCTATGCGTGTTCTGCGCACGCTATGACAGATAGCGACATCTTCACATTATATCGCAACTCTATAGTTGGAGCGACGATGCGTATCCATGTCGCGACCTTCGATTCTGAGATTGGCGAGGATTACAATCAGGAGAACTGTTTTCTAGCAGCGGCGCTTTTCAAGAATCAACCAGCCGTGAGAGTGCAATATTGGTGCGAAAAAGGTCGACCCCGTAAATAGAAGCAACCGCTGCGACACAGGGTTTTTGAATGAGCGACACCAAGCCTCCTATGGAGCCCACGTTAGAGGAAGCCTTGGTTGATATCAGAACGTTGGCCCGGGTCGCCTTACAGAGTGGCGACGTGGCTGTCATGAAGCGCGACTTAGAGATGATCCTGACAATCACGGAAATGGTCTTGCCGCGAGACCGGAAATAGAAAACTCCGCCGGAGCGGGTTACGCTCCCCCGATTAACCGGCGGACGGTCCCTTGGCCGGGTACCGTCCGTCTTCACTCAACTGCCCGCCTCGTCGCCCGTGGCGGGCTTTTCTTCGAACAGAGGAACACTTTACCGTTCCGCGCATTGATTCAACCGGAACGGGAGAACCCGCACCCCACGATTCCCGAACCCGAATTGGCCCGCTGTTGATCCATATCCGGCGGGCCTTTTTGTTGAGCTCCCCGTTGAACGGCCCGTTTGGGAGTTGGGGTTGGTTCCACGAAGCCGTGTCTCGACTCTGCCCTTGTTCCGTAGTTCCATGCCGCCATGGGCCAGTTCCTTAAAAGTTCTGACTGTCCAATCTGCAGGAAGCCGATGGTCATGGCGTTCCCGCCCGGCAGTGAGGGGCCGCGCGTGCGTACTCCGATGCATCGAATGCGATCCCTTGGCCGATGACAAGATTGTGGGATGGGTCAAGAGCGGACTACGCCCGCCAAAGCCTGCACGCTGATCGGCGCTCCATAGCCGCTTCATCGTGAACTCGATCTCGACGCCGGACAGCTCTCATTCATCTGGGCTGGTAGCTCACCATCTTAGCGCCCCCGATACCAGCCCGGCATCTGACCGGTGCGGACATTGGCGCTGTCGCGCGCCGCCGATGTGATCGAACGCACTACGTCGTCCGGCGCTCGAAGGCCATTGATCTCTCGACCACCCCCGAGATCTATCGTGACATGATGCAGCGCCTCTGATGTGCCGCCGCCTCCGACGATGGATGACGACCCGCTCACCTGCGGCAGGCCGATGTCATCCATCAGCCCAACCGGGCCGCCGATCGCAAGATGTCTGAAGCCGATCCGTTTCCTGACGCCGCCGCCACTCGCGAAGCGCAAGCTCGGTACGCTCCCGACCGCGCCGCCCGTCGCATAGCTGCCCGGCGTGCCAAACACATGGCCGCCGAACGGGCCGGTGAAGAGAGACTTATGCGTCTTGGACGATTGTTCCTTCATGTCCTGCTTTGACTTCTGGATTTCCTGCCTGACGATCGGATCATCCAGCAGGGGGTCGCCAACCGCCCTCTCCGGAGGTGCATTCTAGGTGCAAAAACGTTCACCCATTTGAGGGCGACGCGTCCGTTTTTGACACCGTTTGTTCCGCCAAAGAGAGCGCTGGGGTGGTTTTGGGCTCCGCCCGCCCCCTCGCCCGCCAAATCGCCCCGATCCACTGTAGCGCCAGCATCTTTGGTCTATGACCCGAGGGCGGGGTCACTTACGATCACACCCGCGACCCGTCTCGCGCTTCAATCGCGGGAGTTTGCCATGTCGAAGGTGAAGCGGGAGTCGCGCCCGAGCTGGCGCAGGACGGGCGTCCCATCGTGCTGCGTTAGATGCATCGACGTTTTCAATATCGCCGCTTGTTCGACGTGCGAGCGTTGTCCCTACGCGGCGTTGCGCCAATTGATCAGTCAGGCGCATATCGATCGTAGTAGCGTTGAAGACGCGCCTGCCATAAGAAGGGCACTTCCCGGACTTTTGACGACAAGCTCGGAACTCTGATCGTAAGCCGCTGAGCCTGCATCTGCCAAAATTGTCGGCCATGGCGCATGCGGCTTCTGACCGGCCGCGTTTTATGAGGAAGCCAATTTATATAGGCGGGCGAAGGCGGCTATCTTAGCGCTCGCGGTAACAAACCCTTTTCACGACGGAAAGTGCGTATGGTTGACATCGTATACATCCTTACAAACGAATCCATGCCGGGTTTGATTAAGATCGGCTGCACTAACGGCGAGCTGGTCTCACGGATTAGGCAGTTGTATTCGACTGGTGTGCCGCTGCCTTTTGAACTTTTTTACGCTTGCGAAGTCAGCAATTGCGCTTCTGTTGAAAGCAAGCTCCATGATGCCTTTGGCGATCATCGCATAAGCAAGGGTCGAGAGTTCTTTCGCATAGCTCCCGAACGCGTAAAGGCCGCTCTTTCGCTGGCCGAAAATACGAGAGGTGAAGCTTGGAGACGAGATATTTGAAACCATTGAGATCAAGGCCGAGGTTGAAGCCGCCAAGCGCCGAAGCCGTTTCCGGCTCTCAATGATCGGAGTTGCGCCTGGAAGCGAACTTCAACTTGCGAAAGACCCAAAGATTATTTGCATGACCGTCAATGACGGCAACAAAGTGGACTACCTGGGTGATGTCACGTCGTTATCGGATGCGGCGCTTCAAGCACATAACGCGCTCGGAGATGACTGGCCTGCAGTTTCTGGCCCATGGGCTTGGACGTACAAAGGCAAGCGCCTTGACGATTTGAGACGAGAAATCGACGGCGAGTCTGACTGAGAAGCGTTAAAGCGTATCAGTAGCGCCAAACACTACAGTCGTCAGTTCGGACCCGGGATGCCTCTCGCGCGCAACCGCTTCGAGCAGCCTTAACCGCTCGCGCCCGACCGCAGGAACGTTCTCACCCTTCAAAGTGACCAGCGCTTCGATCGCCATCCACGCTCGCCTGCGTTACGTAGTTGAAAACAACGCACATTGCGACGTTCCGCGCCCAGCGCAACTGGTAATACCGGTCGTCTGACAGCATCCTAAGAAACCCCGGCAGGTAACTGCCTGGGGTTTTGCGTTTTGCCGGCTACCCAGAGATTATGACCCGCCGGAGCCCAGTCCCAAAAGCAGTCTCATGTATTGGTTCAGAGGGCCGATGCCAATTACGGGTTGAAATGCCGCGCTCGCTGCGCAGACGCAGTCGTTCAGAGGAACTCGATCTCACCGCCGCTGCCCGAACCGCACCCTTGTCCATTCGCTTTCAAGACTCGTCATGAGGACTGCGAAAGAAGGGTCCGCCAAGATATGAAAGCGGGCGAGCCACGGGTGAGCTTCATATCCGTGAACTACCAGGCATTACCTTAGCGATAGATTTTCTGCGCGCACTTTGCCGCGCATCTCGTCGGTCTTGGCTTCGAAAGATACCTTTTGACCCTCTCCAAGACCGCTGAGCCCGGCGCACTCAACAGCGCTGATATGCACAAACACATCCTTACCGCCCTCATCCGGCTGAATAAATCCAAAACCCTTTTGGGTGTTAAACCACTTCACTGTACCTGTAGACATTCTCTTCTCCGCGTCATCATAGGAAAAGCCCACGCCATTCGCCTAAGCGAACAGCGCGGAAAGTTCTGGTTGAGAACACTAGCGACTTGGACTGTCACCGCCTTGCGGCGACGGACATATGAGAACCCATCGTCGTATTTTAATAGATATATCGCAGTAATTCGAAATCGTATAGCCGAATTTCGCGCGGCCATGGGCAACAGCCAGGAGCGCGAGCCGCACGGTTATGACCACGATCTCCGTCATGGACATCATGGCATTATCTGCGATATATTTATACGACTATAATGCGTGGCACCAAACAGATGGCGACAACGGAGGAGCGGCGTGTCGCAATTCTCAGCGGAATTTACCCAAACACTACGCGCAGCTCTTAATGATGCCGCCGGCCAAATCCAGTCAGATTCCTCAACTAAGGCATTCATGGCAGAACAGATTTCTGAAGGCCGCAGCGGATGGTGTTTATCGTCGAGAGGAGCTGACCGACATCGCCGTTAGGGCAGCCCGCACGGAAGCGGATCGCTTCTAGCGAGCTGTCCTGGCCGAAATAAAAAACCCGCCGGCGAACGAAAACCATCGATGGCGGAGCGCTTCCTCTCCTATATTAAACGGTTCTGTCCGTATTTAACCTGATGGATTTTGGCCCTCCGAATGCGGTGGTGGATTCTGCACCACGCACTATCGTGTTGGGTGGTGAAAAGGGCCGCCGGGCGGCCAAAGACGGCGCGTCTGCTTTCTCGCATGACGCTAAAATCCTGGACGGAACTCGGATTGGCCGAAGGTCAAAACATTTATGCCCAGGTCAAATATGTGTCGCTCAGCGCCGGGCGCGGTGAGGTCTGATCATCATGCGCCGTCGGCGAGGCTTTGGGCCTTGGCGACGCGCGCGAAGTCCGCCGTGGCTTTGTCGTTCACCACAAAACAAATGGTAGCGGTGACGCGCAAGGTTCTCGCATCAGCGTAACTCAGATGACCGTCTGCATCCTAGCTGCACGCTCGGCGTCGACCATAAAATCGCGGGTGATCGGCACCGCCTCCCGGTTGATCGATAGCAGAATTTGAAACACCATGTGCGACCCATGCAAGAATTCAAGTTCGACGGCGGCTAGATAGAATTCCCACATCCGGCAAAATCGCTCGTCGTAGATCGCCGCTGCCTTGGCTCGATTTTTGGCAAAACGCTCTCGCCAGTGCTTCACAGTGTAACGGTAGTGCAATCGAAGAACCTCAACGTCATCGCACCATAGTCCGCAACGTTCGGTGGCGGCGAACGTTTCCGACAGGGCTGGCACATAGGCGCCCGGAAAAATGTACTTGCGGATGAACGGCCCAGTTGTGCCCGGCTGCGACATGCGCCCGATGCAGTGAATGAATGCATAGCCGTCGACCTTCAACAGCTCGCGTATCTTGCGAAAATATTCATCGAAATGCCCAATTCCGACATGCTCCATCATGCCGACCGAAACCACACGGTCGAATTGTCCGGTCAGATTGCGGTAGTCCAACTCGCGAAACTCAACACGATCGGCAACCCCGGCGGCTTCGGCATAGCCGCGCGCCGCCTTGATCTGCTCCGGCGAGACATTGACCGCGGTGACATGGGCGCCGGTCTCACGCGCCAGATGAATGGCAAAGCCGCCCCATCCGGAGCCGATCTCCGCTACCGTCATTCCGGGCTTTAATTGCAATTTCGTGGTGGCGTGGATCAGCTTGTTGCGTTGCGCCTGTTCGAGCGTGTCATGCTCGGGATTGCGAAAATAGGCGCAGGAGTATTGCATCTGATCGTCGAGAAACAGACGATAAAGTTCGGTCGAGATGTCGTAGTGATGGCGGGCATGCGCAGCCGCGAGCCCGATCGGGTTGGCCTGATGCCAGCGCCGCAAGCCGCGCCACACGCGCCGCATCAGTTTCTGTGAACCGTACGAATAAAGCGCCGTGCGATTGACCGAGAACAGAAGCAAGAAGTCGTGAATCTGCGCGTCGTTCTCGAGCGTCAGCGTTCCATCCATATAGGCTTCGGCGGCGTAGAGCTCCGGATTGATGAACAACTTCATGTACAAACTACGATTGTGCAGGCGGATGGAGACATCGGGTCCGGGCAATCGATTGCCAAACACATGGACCTTGCCGCCGGCATCGCGGATTCGTAGGGTGCCTTGGCGGATAAAGCGCTTCAAGAGATTGGATAGAAACAACACCCGACAATCTCCCCGATTGTTCAATCCTATAGCAATAAATAGGAATGTCCACTTTTTTGAATTAGCTAAATGTCATCTCCCAGCACGCCGCAGAATGTTTCGAAAACTTATCACGCTCCTACAAGCGACATTCGCGTCGCGCCAGCCGTTCTAAACCTTGATCTCGTCAATGACATTGTGTCATTATCAAGACGGGGCCATACAAGGACCGCGCAATGCCTGATGCCCGTTTCTTCCAGCGCGCCGGACCTTTCTCTCTCGCTGAGATTGCAGAGCGTATCGGTGCGCATCTGGAAGATGCGGCAAAGGGTAATCTAACCATTACGGATGTGGCGACGCTCGAAGATGCCGAAATCACACATCTCAGCTCATTTGTAGACCCTCGATACTATTCGTCTTACATAGCTACAGCGGCCGGCGCGGTGCTTACCACTCGGCACCTGAGCCAAAAATTTCCCCGGTCAGATGTTTGTTTGATATTTTCCGAGACCGCGCGCCTGCACTACGCTTCTGTAGCGCGGTTGTTCTATCCTGAGGCAGTGCGAGGCAGCGTGGTCGGGATGCGAGTCGCGGTTAGCGATAACGCGATAGTCGGCGCCGATTGCCAGATCGAGCCGAGCGCCGTCTTAGGTACAGGTGTTGTATTGGGGTCCCGCTGCCGGATCGGCTGCAATACTGTGATCGGGCAAGGCGTCGTACTCGGCGATGGTTGTATTGTGGGGGATGGCGCTTCGATCAGCCACGCGCTGATAGGCAATGGGGTGGAAATCTTTGCCGGCGCAAGGATTGGCACAGCCGGTTTTGGATTTGCTCCAGGACCGCGCGGACCAATCCGCATACCGCAACTTGGTCGCGTCGTGATCGGAGACAACGTCGAAATCGGTGCC
Organism: uncultured Alphaproteobacteria bacterium; assembly: GCA_963764445.1. Taxonomy (GTDB): domain Bacteria; phylum Pseudomonadota; class Alphaproteobacteria; order Rhizobiales; family Xanthobacteraceae; genus Nitrobacter. The sequence continues at coordinate 83,883 of CAVXSV010000010.1, read as the reverse complement.
AACACGACAATAGACCGAGGCGCGCTCGGCGACACCGTCATTGGTTCGGGCACCGTGATCGATAACTTGGTGCAGATTGGTCATAACGTAAGAATCGGTCTCTCCTGCGTGATAGCGGCTCAGGTCGGGATTGCCGGCAGCGCTGACCTCGGCGACGGTGTCATGATTGGTGGACAAGCAGCGATAGCGGATCATATCGTGATCGGATCCGGCGCGCGCATCGCGGCGTGTAGCGGTGTGATGCGCGACGTGCCGCCTCTTATTACGGTCGGCGGCGCACCCGCGGTACCAATCCGGCAGTTTCACCGACAGACCACAGCCTTGGGACGAATCGCAAAATCACACCGAAGCGACAACGCGCCGAAATAGTGCTGGCGGATCCATCCCACAAGTGGACTCACGTAATGCCAGGCTTGGGTCATTTGCGTCGTATCGGCGTGTCGGCGTGTCCGCAGTGTTCCGGTTAGGGCGCATCTCGGAAATGCAGATTGTCCGTTTTTGCCGGTTGCCCGCACAAACAAACCAATCGTGCGCAGCAATTCAGCGAGCGGCGATCGCTGGGCCCTCTGGATGCTTCCGGGAGGCCTTGGATTGCGCCGCAATTCAAAAGCTCGAACGCGGCGCAATTCAACGATACGGTTTCGAAATACCTCTCTACGTTGGCGTAAAGCGGCATGGAGCAGCTCTTGCAGAGTTTCGTGCATGTAGTGGATGACGACGCTTCGTCACGCGCGGCGGGAGTCGCTTGAACGGCTTGGCAGCTTCACCTTATGATGCGCGCCACCTTCAAAGCAGTTCCGGCTCAGCTCTGCCCTGCTCTTCAATATCTGGACGATCTCCGGCTCTAATCTCGACTTCCGCCGCGCAGCTCTGCTGGCATTGCGTGAATGTTCGGCGAGCGGCGGCCTTCCTATCGTCGACACCGAGACGTAACTCTGAACGCAGGTACACTGCCCTGCGGCAACTGAATGGAATGTTTTGAATGGCTCGGCCTTGGCCAGCCGTCCGCGCACGACCTCGGCGATGCACTCTGCGGTTGTCTGAATCCACGCAGATAATGCGTGCTTTCAAGAGTCCTTTAGTAAAAACTGAAACCAGGACTTCTTCGAAGCAATCAAATCCTCAATCACAGCTAGACCCGCGTTTCTAAGCTCGGTCAGGGAAACCTGCTTATTCTCAGCTGCCGCTGCAATCGCATCCGCTATCTGTTTGCGAATATCAGGCGTGTCTTTGCCAGGTGGGACTTTAATACACACGTACTCAAGCGCCGCAGTCATGTTGGCGATGGTATTTTGATCGAATCTGAGTAAGGACTGCATGACTGAATATTGCCGCTCAGTCTTAAGGCAGGTTAAATTCGATCTTCGACCTCTGGCCTCACCACCCTGCTCCATCATGACGCCGACAAAGATCCCATCGGTATTCTTTATTTAGCTTTTACCTGCGCGGCTTCTTTATAGCTCTGATGTCGGATTGCAGTTCCAGAAGGTCCTGTTTGACAGCATCTGCCGCCATGCGCTCGATTTTCCGATAGCGCGCAACCAGAGAGGCGCCGAACGGCGTGAGCACCGATCCGCCGCCCATGTTGCCTCCGGTTTTCCGGTCCACGGCTTTGCGGCCGCAGACACGATGGATCTCGTCGACCAAATCCCAAGCTCGTTTGTACGACATATCCATCGTGCGTCCGGCCGCTGAAATCGAACCGCAGGCTTCGATTGCCTCAAGCAGTTCTATCTTGCCGTGACCGATCCGTCTGTCGATCCCAAGATCGATGCGTACACAAAGCGAGGGCGGGGACGTAGCGTGCTTGTGCATATCACAATCCGCTTCAAGTCAGCCATGCCGTACCTCAAGCCTATTGCAGATCGTCGATCCTTTCAATCAACTCAATGTTTGCGCTTGAAGTCCACGACGATGGCGACCTTCAATTCTTCAGGCGGCGCGTGGAAAGGCGCGCATGCGCGAATTGTCTGCAACGCGCTGGCATCGAGCTTCGGCTGGCCGCTGCTCAGCGTGATCGCCAGGGTGCCGGGTTTGATCTGCCCGTCAGAGGTGAGCGTGAAGGACACCGTCGCATTGCCTTTGCGGCCTTCGTCTGGATAGACCAGATTGGCCTGGACCTTCTTGCTCAGGCGCTTGATGTATTCGCGCAGGCGGCTCGCCTCGAGATCGCGCTCGGTCTTCAGGATCTGCGCCTTCTGCTGTTCGTCGGGATCCTGCACCTGACGCGCCTGCGGGGGGACCTGCGGCTGCGGCGGTGAGACCTGCGGCTGGGGCTCCGGCGGTTTGGCGCCGTCCTCCTCCTGCGGCTCGGGCGGCGGCGCTTCCTGCGGCGGCGGCAGCGCCGGTTGTGACGGCGGCTGCGGTTGGTCGGGCGGTTGCTGCGCCACCTTTTCCTCGAGCTGCGTATCGGACACCATGCCCTGCAGCTCGACGACAAGCACCTCGGAGTTGTCGGGCGGCGCCAGAGTTTGCACGACAAACGGCAGCGCCAGCGCCGAATGCAGCGCCAGCGAGGCGATCATGCCATGCCAGATCGTGAACTTCAGCGCCCGGTTCATGATCTCTCTCGCAACGCGCGATGATGAACGCTCCAACGACCGCCGGTTATCATGTCATCTGGCCGCGTTCTGGGTTTGCACGGCGACTTTGCTGAAGTTCAGCCGCTTGAGGATGTCGGCAACATCGATAAAACCCTGGAACGCCAGATTGCGATCGGCGAAGGGATTGGAGCGAGAGCGGGGACGATGGGCGCTTTAGTTGCGGATGAGCAGCGGCGCAGTCGCGCGCATTGATCGAATTCCCAGCCATATCACGCATAATAAGCCCCGCTTCAACGACCCTTGAAGTCCCTTAGCCTGAGACCATGGGATTGAGGGGCAGGCGATAAACCCACGGCGCCGCCTTCGATGGCCACACAAGGCCGTGTGTTTATACGTATATAGCGCCGGGAGTTCCAAGGTATTTGCACAAATACAACGCGAAAAATTCACAAAGTCAGAGCAACGTTAAAAGGCTGATGCAAGCTCCACACCCTCCGGGCAACGCCGAAGATGAGAAATCAATCAATGGGTTCCCGCACCCGCGAGTGACTGATCGTGCTTTTGCGCCGTACCTTCCAGTGATTTAAATCATGGCGACCGTTGCGGCTTTGCAACTATTTCGCCTGCTCGTCACGCGCCGTGAGCGCCGCCGGCAATCCCTTGAACGACAGCGGCAGTTTCACTTGCTGACGCGCGCCGTCTTCGAACTCCAGCCGTCCCGGCTCAGTCTTCGTTTTGCTTTTCAATATCTGGACGGTCTCTGGCTTGATCTCGGCTTCCGCCATACAGCTTTGCTGGCAGCGGGTGAATGTCGCGGCAAGCGGCGGTGTCTTGTCGTCGAGAACGAGGCGTACGCCTGAAGGCAGGTACACACCGGGCGGCAACTGGACGATAAGCTTGAACGGCTCGGTCCTGGCCAGCCGGCCGAGCACGACTTCCGCAATGACACTTTGCTGTTGTTGCTGGTTCCGTGCCGCGATCGATTGCACCGCCTCGCACACCTTGGGCGCCGGCGGCTTCACTTCGCAGCGCACAACCAGTCTTCAAACGTCAAAGTCGACGTCGATGCTTGCGGGCCGTTCGTCGGTCCAGCACTGGCTGCTGCCGGCGCAGGGGAATGCGGAGGACGCGCCGTCTGCGCGCTGGCGAAGCCACCCGAGAGCACGGCCGCCACAAGCACAATTCCTGATATTTGGCGGATGCACTTACACTGCCAGAGAGGCGCCCTGCAACCCCGTCGGCTGACAAAACGGCGCGGATGCTATCGGGAATTGTCCGGCCAGCGAACCATGCAGAACCGGCGCATGGCGACCATTCCCCGTGTTGGTATCATCACGGCGATGGCAATGTTGCCACCAGCGCATTCAAATCCGCTCGCCACTTCGCGGGCGGATTGTTTGGCCCCAGCAAATCTCGATCTTGGATCGACCCGTCTTCTTTGATCTAACCGATGATACCGATCGCTTTCGCTTGAGCATCGATGGCTGGTCTCGAAATTCGTCGCGCAACAACCACGAACAACATTTTTTAGGCCGCTAATTCCCCTGCAACATCCGCTGTTACGCACAACGAAGGCGTTGGCTCAGTGATTTCCTTCAGTAAGTTTGACAGTCGTCTCAGCGCTTCTTGTTTTTCTTCGAGATATTCATAACGATCGTACGTCTCTCGGACCCCTCCAATCACATGTCCAAGTACGCGCTCGGCGTGATCGCTAGGCACCTTCGCTCGAACTCATGAGTGACCGTCCTGAGCGGAATTGCATGGTCCCGTTTGGTCTTGTAACGGCTTCCGGGGATCACCACCCATATCCCGCGCTCCACTTCAGCCGAGTTCATCATAGAAGATTCATTTCGCCGCGTGGCATTCAACAGTAGAGACTTCAAAAAACGCGGGTAGCACTCCGGGACATCAGCGGTTTCCATTGCGGCCCAGACATCCTGAATTTCTTCGTCAGATGGTATCCGCTTTCGTGCCCGCTGCTTAGGCTTTGTTCGCGCCATACCGCGCACGATGAGAGATTTGAAATTATCGTCCTCAATCATTTGCCAGTTGAAGGCTTTCCGAACATAGGCCAATACCCGATCGGCCATCACCGGCCCGTGCCCCTAGCCGATTTCCGCCAGCATCGCTTTAATGTCCGAGCGTTGTAGGTCCTAGATCGATGTACCCCCTATCCGGGGACGCACGTGAATATCGAACGCCCGTTCGATTTGATCGGCACTTCGCAAGGCGTCTGATCCCCGGACGTACTCGTCCATAAAACCATCCAGCACAACGTTCACTGTATTTGCCTTCGCCAACTCGGCTCTCGTCGCCCCTTCCCGAGCCGACTTGAGTTCAGCGGCCGGATCGCGGGCGTCTGCCACCTCACCGGCTCGCTTTTTGGCTGCGTGCGCGCCTGTTCGGCGGAAATCGAGCCGTGCCGGCCCAAACCTGTCCAACGCTGTCGTTTTGTCTTTTTGTCGCCTCTGCTCCTAACTACCGGTCTGCCGGTCGACCAGCGCGGCAATAGTTTCCGATGCAATCAACGCGTTGGCTGCGAGTGGCTTATCAGCGACATGCGCATCTACAAGCGCGAACGCTTCATCTTCGGCCATCCCACCACCAATCAATCCGAGCGCGATGACGTTCTCTACATCCGTAGCCGAATAGACCTGTTCGAGAAAGCGCTGGTGGCAGGCCGCCGGGGTGTTGCCGTATTGACCGGCGAGCGGCGCCCTGCCTATGCCGAGACGGGCAATCGTGACCATCCTCGCGACCTTCTTCAGTTGCATCCCGCCTGCGATCATGGCGAGAACCTTGGGGTCATTCAAATTGAAGGTGCGAACCTCGCCGGCAAACTGAATTTGACGGGCGCAAGGGTTGGCGCTGTGGTCGGTCATTAAAGCCTCTTCGATTGCTTGAGCGATGTTGTCTGCGATCTTGCGACGTCACACGGTCACATAACCTGCCGTATTGACGGGAGCCGTGCGAACTTAAGCATATCAGGCGGTTCGCGAAGCTGCGGCAAGCCTTTTGGCCGTGAACTTTGCCATGGGGCGGAAACGCCGTTATGGACCGGTTGACCCGGCACTGTCCAATTCGGACCCGCAGAGGGGAAATAGGACAGTCACTCGCGAGGGCTTGCTGTCAGACCTTGTGCTTTCGGTGGTCGCCAAAGCCTTTTCCCCGCCTTGCGGGAGCTTGCTGACCTTAAGCTTGATCGCCGCCTTCGGGCTACCGCCCCGGCGCCGGGGCGGGCGGTTTTGGTTAGGCCGATATCCCACCAGGTGACGTCGTCACCTGATGGAATGACTTCTCAGTGTGCCGGAGCGGCTTCCGCAATCGCTGCATGAACCGGCTTGGCATCCCTGAAGACGACGCGCGAAAACGCGACGTAGAACGCGGCGATGTTCATCAGCGCCCAGATCACAAAGCCCAGGGTATAGCTGCCCATAAGATAGTTTCCGGCGGCCAGGATGGACGTCATGGTGAACCCGCAGGCCGCGCCGGCGGCCTTGGCCAGGCCGCTGACCGCGCCGACGTGCACGAAGTACATCGGGATCAGCTTGATGACCGCTGCCGCGGCGGCGCCGGACAACAGCGCAAGCCCATAAATGGCGACCAGCTCGAGGTTCAGTGAAATCTGCAAAGCCAGTAGCACCGCCAGCACGGACATCAAGCCGAACATCCAGCTCAGGAGGCTCAGGACATCGAAACGGTCGGACAGCCAGCCACCCAGCGGTCGGGTGATGGCGACGCAGACCACCAGCAGCGGAGTGTAAAACGCGGACGCGCTGGTCGGATTTACCTGCCACCGGTCGACCAGATAGGTCGGCATCGTCGATGCAAAGAACACCAGCGTGCCGAACGCCACCCAGTAAAGGCCGGGCACCAGCCATACCAGCAGGCCCGAACGGTACACGGCGAAGATCTCACGCACCGAGGTGTTCTTGAGCTTCATGTTCGGCGGATCGGACGTAAAAAACATGTAAATCCCCGCCATCAACAGCGTGGGAATGGCAAAGATCGGGAATATCAGGCGCCAGCCGTCCGGGTCGCTCAAATCCAGCACGCGGGTAATCAGGAACGTCACCCCCATCATGCCGACGGTGATTCCGATATTGCCCAAAGCAAAGAGGCCCAGCGCTGTCCCCTGCTTGGATTTGGGGTACCAGGACGAGACATGGGCATTGCCGACCACGAAGCTCGCGCCTCCGAGTTCGAGCATCATTCCCAGAAACAGGAAGGAGTAATAGTTCTCGGCGAAGGTGCCAAAGAGCAGGACAACGCCGAGGCAAACCAGCAAAAGCGTGAAAACCGTCCGGCCGCCGTACTTGTCTGTCCAGATGCCGAGCGGGATGCTGATGGCCGCGGCGAACAGCGGCTCCATCGCAGCCAGAATGAGCACCTGGGTGCTCGTGAAGTGATACCATTCGATCAGAAAGGGGGCGAGCGCGGAAAACATTCCCCAAATCGCAAACCCGATCGCAAACGCCACGGTCGATATGCACAATACCCTGGCGTTACCCGGCGCTTCGGACGTCACATTAGCCCCGACAACTGGATTTTCCAAACGACTGCTCCTAATAAATAAAGGGATCGTGCTTGCACCAATGCATTAAATACCCGCTTCCGCCTCCGCATTGACGGGCAAGCAACGCTCCCCGGCGACACTTCATAAGCGGCTCTTAGCAGTCTCCGTGTAAACTTGTTTACATAGTACCTGTTGGCGGCCTTCGCGTCTATCAATTTCCGAAAGGCCACGATCACGCTCATTGCGCCGTCGCGCATCGGCGCAAATCATCGCTGCCCCGGGCGCTGAAAGGCGGTTAGATGTGAAGCGTTCCGTCAGTGGCATCGACCTTCGCCGTTGCGCCGAACGCTTCAAACTTGTCGTTCTCGGCACAAAGCAAATCCGCAGTCATGTCCCCGCTGCCGGCGCCGCCCATTTTTCTTTGAACCTTTATTATTCTGGCCCCTACCTAGAATGGCTGGGGATTTTGAGGGCCCAGCGAATAGCGCAACGTCGCCGGGCGAACATATTCCGCTCAGGCGACGTTCTGCGTTGGCGGGATCGGGTTTGTTGCCGCTCTCTGGCAGGCATAGATAGAGGCTATTTTAAAGCTCACAGGCCGCAGAGCGGGGTTCTCTTTTGAGAGCATCTGCCTGCATAATGCCGCATGGCAAAAACAAAAGTGACTTTCAAAATCGTTCGGGTTGCAGACGAGGACTGGAAAATTCTGGCGGACTATCCGGACAGCGAACAGCGCGAAATTACGGGTCTAACCAGCAAGGCAGATGCCGACGAATGGATAAATGGCGAACCGCAAGATCGCGTGGCTCCGCTCACAGGGCTACGCTAAGTAACCGGATTTTTCCCGGCATATCGGCCTCGGGCCTGCGCAGGCTTAGAGCGCACGCCCCACGAGATATTTTCCCGATATTTTTGCGGGCGCTTGGAACGCGTCGCGGCGGGTTTTGAGTTTGGTCATAGGCATTGATCGCGTTCAGCTTGTCGCGATTTGATTGCTTAGGATGTCGCCTCGATCTCATGATCGACAAGCTTTTTAAGCTGATATAGCGCGGTTTCTTCGTAAGACATATTCGGCATTTTCTTGATCGCTGGCACCGCAGCCGTGAAGTTCTTTGGGAACAGGTGGACAAAATCGTCACGCGGGTCGGCATCAAAGTCCGCAGTGTAAATCTGTTTTTTACCACGATATACGACGATGCCAGCGATTTGGTCCTCATTGCTCATCGTCGCGCCTTTCGTTTTCGTTTCAGTTGCTCTATCCGGATCATGGCGCCCTTGTCCAGATCGATCATGATTTCTTGCTCATCACGACCGCATCTGTGAAGCCAGTGGGCACGTTAATTTGAACCAGGTTGCGCCTTCCAATAGCGGCAACCCACTCAACCGTGCTTCGCCTCGACGCACAACAAGAAAGCGCGGTTGCCGCGGCGCCCTAAACTGGTCGCTGTTCTCATTTCATTCAGCGCGGACCGCCTCCTCCGCGAACTTCACTAATTCGTGGATCAAGTCCTTCGCTTGGTGCACCGCCAAGCGAAGGCCCTTTGTATCAGCGGTGGGAGTGGGAAACAAAACGTCGACTGCGATCTTGTTCTCAAATCGGCGGACGCTGATCTTGTGCCCTTCATGGTTACGGACAGGCTCGTGCTGCGCGTTGCGTTCAATCACGTCCCGAATGTGCCGTGCGACTTCTAGGGCTTGGCCCCAATTCAATTTGCTTTCGAAGCCGGGACCAAATTGCACGATGCAGCGCCAGTCGCCGGAGCGTGGACCAGCTTCAGTAATGAGGTGAAAGGGTAACTCAGTCATTTCGTCCTCGCTTGCATCGGAATGAACCCCTGCGAAATTCTCTCTCTTCGGATAGGGGCTTAGGGAGAAAGTTTTCCTTGACGTGGTGATCGCGTATAAGACGGAACCGACTTCAACATCACGTTCAACGTCTCAACCCCATCGTCAATCGGCTATTGCCGTTCCGCGCGAAAAAAACAGTAGACCGACGAGATGAACGACGAAATCAGATACTAGCGTTACGTCCCGGCTTTGTTATGTTGGGGCGATTTTTGGAGGCGTTATGACACCTGAAGAAATTGAAGTCATCGTCGCGAAGGCTAACGATAACCACTCCCGAATTGAAGAGGCAAAAGTGCCCTTGGATGTCGTCAAGGAAATCGTGGCCGAGAATGACATCGTCTGGGGCGTTTGGCACGACCCACGACAACCGGGCAATGCGGGGCTTTCCGTTATCAAGGGTCACGAAAAGCTTTTGCTCATCGCCGAAGGGACAAGGCTTGAGAGCATAAAGTTAAATGCAATCCCATGTCTGGAAGCCGAGCAGGCAGAGTCCTTGCGGCTCATGCTTGGAGACGGCCGCGCCGAAAATAGAAAAAGCTAAAGCAGAGGCCGCGTTACGGGGTCTTTATTCTGGACGCGTATTCGCTACTTGTCCTTTGCATCGAGAAACGCGCGGGCGGCTGCCAGATGATCGGCAGGATGCGGCTTCCCGACATGCCAGTCGTCGCACCACGAAATCCAGCGTCCGATCACCTTCTCGGCTTCCTTCAACCTGACTTCGGCGGCAATACGACGCCTGCCTTCCCTACCGAGTAGCTCGCCGATCGATCGGTGAGAGAGATCCAGGGCAGTCCATTCCGCCGCAGCGTCACTGAGGGCTTTGGCCTGAGATTTCGAGGAGATCGGCAGCCGCTGCACAAGCCTTCGCGGCATCCTTCACAACGACACCGTGCCAGAGTTCGGTGAGGTTGCGTTGGTAGCCATCCTTGAGCATGTCGGCGTCTTGCCGCAATCTTTCCACGAAGCCCGGCCACGGCGTCGGCTGGATTATCAAGTCTCGGTCATAATCGCTCCCTCCTGTCGTCCGGCGGCTGCCCCCGTCATCATCGGACTGACCATTCCGTTGCACACCAGACACCGTTCCATGTCCAGCGCTAGGGTATTCAACCCCGCGGCCGAAGGCGACGATCTTGCCGAGTGGGAGCAGGTAATGGATTTAGAGGCGGCGACGCGTACACAAAACATGATCTGTGCTTAGCTGCCCCAGTTAGTGAAGACGCCGACAGAAAGCTCCGCCCACAGCCACAGGAATAATACGACGATAGTCGCGACTGCGATTGGCCGGTACTTACCCGCCTTGCGCCACCCCACGTCGAGCAGAACGCCAGCAATAAATATATGGCTCCCATGACCACGAAGTCAGAGGAACTCCAATTCCATCCCTCGATGAACTGGTTGCCCAGCAGCGATATGCATGAGCGCCACGCGAGCAATCCTATAGCTCATGCTGGTTGTCATATCTGTTTTGACTCTCAGGATCCAAGAGAGTTAGCGATGGTTGCAGCGGGCCCAGCGGCAGGGCCAGCGCATGCCGCCTCTGCAGTACCCTTGTCAGATTGACCGACTATCGGAGCTTCGTCGGAAAAATTGCCGTAAGGATATTGGGGCACGGCGCTCAAAAACACGCAAAATGCTCTGGCACGCCGCCCGCAAAACGGGCAGTTCGCTTGCCTGCTCCCAAACTCGCCGAAAATCTTGCAGGATGGCTTTCACCCTCTGGCGCGCGGCTCCGATCCGGAAAGTTGTTGAATTTATTAACCAATTTTGAACGTCCGCTGGAACCCAACTATGGCTCGCGGATTAACCCTATGGCAAGCCTGACTTGCGAATTTGCATTGTCGCAAATTTTGAACACAATCTGCCGGGATAAGGCGGGGATCACGACATCGAGGATTTGATTCATGCGCGTTGCTCGCGTTCACGTTGCTCTTGTTTCATGTGTTCTGACTGCTGGTTTTGCCGCTCCGGCGCTCGCCCAGACGCCCTATGACGGGCTTTGGAACGTCAAAGTGGTCACCAAGACGGGGACCTGCGACCCGGTCGCCCAGTACCCCCTGACGGTCACCGACGGCAAGGTTTCGGCTTCCGGCGCTGACGTCACTGGCAGCGTCGGCCACCAGGGCCATGTGAAGGTGTCGATCGGCGGCGCTTATGCCAACGGCCAGCTCAGCGGCAATGCGGGATCCGGCAAGTGGAACGGGGCGTCGGGCGGGATTCCCTGCAGCGGCCGCTGGGAAGCTTCGCGTCAGTAAAACCGGGATGATGGCAATGCGATTCGGGGCGACGATGTCACGAGGATTGTCCGCCGCGTGTGCCGTTGGCGCTGCGATGATGCTGTCAGTATCCGCAAGTTGGGCAGCTGGTCCGTTCGAAGGCATGTCCGGCGTCTGGTCCGGACGCGGCACTATAGAGCTCGAAGGTGGCTCGACCGAAAAAATCCGATGCCGAGCCACCTACGCGGTGAGCGCCGACGCTCAGGGCCTCAATCAGAGCCTGCTGTGCGCCAGCGACAGCTACAAGTTCGAACTCAAAAGCAATGTGATCGCCCACGGCGGAGTCCTGTCCGGGTCCTGGACAGAGGCTAGCCGCAACGTCGGCGGAACTCTCGAAGGACACGCCGGCAACGGCCAGTTCAATGTCGATGTCAGCGCTCCCGCGTTTACAGCAAAGCTCAGGCTGACCACGAAGGGCGACCGGCAGGACGTCATCATCAAGTCCGACGGACAGTTCAGGGGCGCCAGGATCTCGCTGTCACGTTCCTGATTTTTTCAAATCCTTGTCGGCTTGGTATTTTTGGCGGTTGCCTTTAGCGTCTTCGCAATCAGTTCTGGGGTTCCAGAGCATTTTCCGGCTAAGTGGAATCCGGTTTTTGCGCGTATTCTGATCGCAAAACCGGTGCTGAATACGCGCTCCAGTAAGGTTAGCGAACGCCCGCTGCTTTACGCAAGGCAGCGTTGATCCGGTCCTGCCAGCCTGGACCGCCCTTCTGAAAATATTCCAGGACGTCCTGGTCGATCCGCAGTGACACAAGCTCCTTGATGCCTGGCAGCGCCGTCGTCTTCGGTGGAGCTTCGGCGACTTTCTTTGTCACCTGCTTGAACGCAGCCTCCGCCTCGGTGCGGGCATCATTCAGCGTCCTTGGCCGTCTCGGTGGTTCTGCCATCGCCTCGTCCCCAGATGTTGTCGGCTGCCTGTGCCAATCAAATTCCCTCGAACAGCGCCGTCGAGAGATAGCGTTCCGAAAACGACGGGACGATGGCAAGGATCGTCCGGCCTGCGCTTTCAGGCCGCTTGCCGATGGCAAGCGCGGCGGCGATCGCGGCGCCGGACGAAATGCCGCCCGGGATGCCTTCGCTGCGCGCGAGTGCGCGGGCGGTTTCCAGTGCGGTGGTGCTGTCGACCTTAACGATCTCGTCGATAACCGAACGATCCAGGATGTCAGGAATAAAACCCGCGCCGATCCCTTGAATTCTTGTGCGGCGAATGCTGGCCGCCCGACAAGACCGGGCTCTCTTCCGGCTCCACCGCAACGATCCGCAGGGCCGGCTTGCGCGGCTTCAGGGCCTGACCGATCCCCGTGATGGTACCGCCGGTACCGACACCCGCCACGACATAATCGACGTTTCCGCCGGTATCGTTCCAGATTTCCTCGGCCGTGGTGTGTCGGTGGATCTCCGGGATTGGCGAGGTTCTTGAACTGCTGTGGCATCACCGCATGCGGCGTGGTGCGCACCAGCTCCTCGGCCATGGCGATGGAGCCCTTCATGCCCTGCGCTGCCGACGTCAGAACGATTTCCGCGCCCAGAAATGCCAGCATCTTGCAGCGCTCCGTCGAAACCGATTCCGGCATCACCAGCTTCAGGCGGTAGCCGCGCGAGGCCGCAACGAAGGCCAGCGCAATGCCCGTATTACCAGACGTCGGTTCGATCAGAACGGTGTCGGCGTGGATCTTGCCGGCCTTCTCCATCGCGATGATCATCGCGGCGCCGATGCGATCCTTCACGCTCGCGGCCGGGTTGAAATATTCCAGCTTGGCCAGAATTGTCGCGTTCACGCCGTGCTGCTGCGGTAACCTGCGCAGCCGGACGATCGGGGTGTCGCCGACCGTATCGACAATGCTGTCGAACACGCGGCCACGGCCGGGACGGTGCGATGCATTGGTATCTGACTTCGTATCCATGGCAACGTCCTTGGTAACGGGTTGAAACAGTGCGCATCCCTTCAATAAGGGTCAGCCAGTACCTGGGGGCAAGCGCCATGCTTGCAGCGACAATTCGCTGCACCGCAAAACCGGAGTTACTCAAAACTAGTGGAGTCTCGCGACCCGCCTAGCCGCGCGTCCCGGACGCGAATGTCACATCCAAAAACTCCACTAGAAACCTTATATTGCGAGTGGTCCTTCGATTTTAACATTCGCAAAAGACACTCGCTGCAACGGGATGCGAATGTTTGAATCGGACCACTAGAATCGTAAAAGGAACGCATTTGTGTTGCGACATCGTCAAACATCGCGGTGTATGGTTCGACCAGATCAACGCTTGAGGAGGTCACGATGTCAGCGATTGCTGAAATCCCGTCGACCGCTATGCCTCGTTCCGCAGCGCGCGGAACAGATCTTCCGACCTGCCCGGTTTGCGCCGATACGATGATCGCGGCGGAAGCGTCCGCGTATATTTCGGATAGCGTCATCAGCCATCTCTGGAGTTGCGACACCTGCGGTTACGGCTTCGTGACCAAGCATGTCGTCCAGCGCATAGCCTGCAACTGAACCAACGCTTCATTCCAACGCAGCGGGACATCAACGCGCGGCAATATCGCCTCGCGCCCAGTCTTCACGTGTTCGTTCACGAAATTGCTGAAAGGTACCCTCGGAGATCGCTGTGCGCATGGCCTGCATCAGGCTCTGATAGTAAGCGACGTTGATCTCGGAGAGCAGCATCGCGCCTAGTGTTTCGCCCGACCGCACCAGATGATGCAGATAGGCCCGCGAATAGTTCGCGACGCCGGCCATGAACTCTCCTCGTCAAGCGGACGCGGATCGTCGGCGTGGCGCGCGTTGCGAAGATTGATCTGGCCGAAACGGGTGAAGGCCATGCCGTGGCGCCCGTTCCGCGTCGGCATGACGCAATCGAACATATCGATGCCGCGCGCCACCGCTTCCAGCAAATCGTCGGGCGTGCCGACACCCATCAGATACCGCGGTCGGTCCTGCGGCAGCGACGGCGCCGTCTCCTCAATCATCGCAAGCATGACGGCTTGTGGTTCGCCGACCGCGAGACCGCCGATGGCATAGCCGTGAAAACCGATCTCGGTCAGCCCGCGCGCGCTCGCGTGCCGCAGCTCGGGACTGTCGCCGCCCTGAACGATGCCGAACAGCATATGGCCGGCGGGCGCCCCCTCGAAGGTCGTGCTTGCTGCGCTCGGCCCAGCGCAGCGAGAGCTGCATGGCGCGCTCGATATCGCCGCGCTCCGCCGGCAGACGCACGCATTCGTCGAGCTGCATCGCAATGTCGGAGCCGAGCAGCCGCTGGACCTCGATCGCGCGTTCCGGCGTCAGCTCGATCGCGGCGCCGTCGATATGCGAACGAAAGGTCACGCCATGTTCCTTGACCTTGCGTAACTGCGCCAGCGACATCACCTGGAAGCCGCCGGAATCCGTCAGCATCGGCCCGTCCCAGGTGGTGAATTTCTGCAAGCCGCCGAGTTCGGCGATCCGCTCGGCGCCGGGCCGCAGCATCAGATGATAGGTGTTGCCGAGCACGATGTCGGTCGCCGGCGTCGCGCATTTCGCGCCAGTGCAGGCCCTTCATGGCGCCCTGCGTCCCGACCGGCATGAACGCCGGCGTTCGCACCGCGCCGTGCGGCGTGGTGAGAATTCCGGTACGAGCCTCTCCGTCCAGGCAGAGAAGCTCAAAATAGTTGGCGATGCTCATGCGCCGGACTCGTCCGGAAACAGCAGGCAGGCGTCGCCATAGGAATAGAACCGATAGCCCCCGGCGATGGCATGGGCATAGGCCTGCTTCATGGTTTCAAGGCCGCTGAAGGCCGAGACCAGCATGAACAGCGTCGAGCGCGGCAGATGAAAATTCGTCATCAGGATATCGACAGCGCGAAAGCGATAACCCGGCGTGATGAAGATCGCGGTCTCGCCCGTGAACGGCGCGATCCTGCCGTCATCGCCGGTCGCGCTCTCCAGCAGCCGCAGCGATGTCGTTCCGACCGCGACGATTCGGCCGCCGCTCGCCCGTGCCGCATTCAGTGCATCAGCGGTCTCAGTGGAGATCGTGCCCCACTCCGAATGCATGCGATGCCCGGCGGTGTCTTCGGCCTTGACCGGAAGAAACGTGCCGGCGCCGACATGCAGGGTCAGCCGGTGAAGGCCCACGCCGCGTTCGCGCAGCGCCGCTTCCAGCTCCGGTGTGAAATGCAGCCCCGCGGTCGGCGCGGCGACCGCGCCCTCGTTGACCGCGAACATGGTCTGATAGTCGGCCGCATCGCGATCGTCGGGCGCGCGCTTCGACGCGATGTAGGGCGGCAACGGCGGCGAGCCGAGATCGGCGATGGCCTGATCCAGCGTCGGCCCGTGAAACGAGAAAGCGAACGTGACTTCGCCCTCCTCGCCCTTGCTTTCGACCTGTGCATCCAGATGCCCGAGGAAGCACACCCGCCCCTCGTTGCCGAAGCGAACGACGTCTCCCGCCGTGAGCTTCTTGGCCGGCTTGACCAGCGCGTTCCACCGCGAACCGTCGAGACGTTTGATCAGCGTCGCTTCGATTTTTGGCTCGGTCTCGCGGCCGATGCGGCGGCCGTGCAACTGCGCGGCAATGACCCGGGTATCGTTCACCACGAGCTGGTCGCCGGGCCGAAGCCATTGTGGCAGATCGCTCACCCGTTGATCGTGCAAGCCCGCTCCCGGCTGCACCACGAGCATCCGCGCGGAATCGCGCGGGCTCGCCGGACGCAGCGCGATGCTTTCGGACGGCAGTTCGAAATCGAAGAGATCGGTGCGCATGGCTTCATCCGTCATTGCCGGGCTCAACCCGGCAATCCATCTTCTTCGAAAGAATTCGTCTGAAGATCGGATGGATGCGCGGGTCGAGCCCGGCAATGACGGATGTCAGCGTTCAAGCCGCATCCGCCGCCATACGTGCCTTGACGATCTTGTCGGGGTTTTGCACCGGCTCGCCGCGCTTGATCTTGTCGACGTTCTCCATGCCTTCGGTCACCTTGCCCCAGACGGTGTACTGGTTGTTCAGGAAAGAGGCATCGTCGAAGCAGATGAAGAACTGGCTATCGCCGGAATCGGGACTTGCCGCGCGCGCCATCGATGCCGTGCCGCGCACGTGCGGCTCCTTGTTGAACTCGGCCTTCAGTTTCTTGCCCGAGCCGCCGGTCCCGGTGCCCTGAGGGCAGCCGGTCTGCGCCATGAAGCCATCGATGACACGATGGAAGACGATGCCGTCGTAGAAGCCCTCACGCACCAGTTCCTTGATCCGCGCAACATGACCGGGCGCCAGATCAGGACGCATTTCGATCGTCACGGGTCCCTGTGTGGTTTCGAGGATCAAAGTGTTGTCGTTGTCAGCCATGCTCTCTTCTCTTTCGGTTTGGGATGGGTTCGTCGGTCGTCAAATCGGATGGTGAAAGGACGGCCCGCAATCGCGTCGCCCATGCCATGGGTAAATGGCATCGGAGCGCAGCGTTGCAATGCTTGCATCACGGCCGTCCGGTAGATGATGCGCTCGTCGTCCGTTGCGCTGCGCGTCTCGTAGGTGATCCGGGGCTGTCCCAGGAGATTGCCGTTGCGCTTGAAGGTGAACTGCACGGTGATTTCCATGCCGATATTTCCGCTCGGCAAGGCCGGCGGCTGCCAGCATCGCTTCAACTGCGCGGACATGGTGGCCAGGTCGGGAACTTCCTCTTCCTGCGCGATCGCGCGCCTCGATCCCGAGGCTACCGGCGAGGACGAGCCAGATCGCAACCAGGATGGCCAGCCGATCCATGACGCGCGTTCACTTGATGTCGGAGGCGACCTGAACCTTCAGCATCTTGTCCGGATCGGTCACGCTGCCGCTTGCCGAGCCGGACGGCGCCTTCTTCAGCTTGTCCACCACATCCATGCCGGAGACGACATCGCCGACCACGGTGTATTTGCCGTTGAGGAAGGACGCATCGGCAAAGCAGATGAAGAATTGCGAATTCGCCGAGTCCGGACTTCCCGCGCGCGCCATGCCGACCACGCCCCGCTTGAACGGCACGTTGGAGAACTCAGCCTTGCAGGTTCGGATATTTCGATCCGCCGGTGCCGTTGAAATTCTGGCCGTCACCGGTCTGCGCCATGAAGCCGTCCATGACGCGATGGAACGGAACGTTGTTGTAATAGCCGTCACGGGCGAGCTGCTTGATGCGCTCGGCATGTTGTGGCGCGATATCGGTCCGCAGCTTGATGACGATGCGGCCCTTGCGTCGTGTCGATCACGATCGCGTTCTGCTTGTCGAGATTGGCTGGCAGTGGCTGGGCGAAAGCGGGCACCGCGCACATCAGCGCGGCGACGAGGCCAAGGATTCTAATCATGACAACTCCGGATCAGAGGAAGGCCGGTTTCATTCAGCCGGCGAATTTGGTCTTGAGACTTGATGCGACCGATTGCGGAACGAAAGCTGACACATCGCCGCCCATGGCTGCGATCTGACGCACCAGTGTGGCGGTGATCGGGCGGACGCTGGGCGAAGCCGGGACGAATACCGTATGCACGCCGGGCGCCATGGTCTCGTTCATGCCGGCGATCTGCATTTCATAGTCGAGATCGGTGCCGTCGCGCAGGCCGCGGATCATGATCGTGGCGCCGGCCTTTTGCGCGGCGGCGACCGTGAGATCGTCGTAGGTCATGCAGTCGAAGGCGCAGCCGGCTTTGGCGGCGACTGGCGCGAACACCGACCGCACCATCTCCAGACGTTCCTCGGTCGAAACAGCGGCTTCTTGCCCGGATGAACGCCAATGGCAACGATCAGCCGGTCGCACAGGACGACGGCGTGGCGGACGACATCGAGATGGCCGTTGGTGACGGGGTCGAACGATCCGGGATAGAGCGCGACGCGAGGCATCGCCTCGTCTAGCGCGCCTGTTTCAGGAGCCGCAAGCGAAGCGGGTTCCACGATCATGGCTGCCGGAGCCAATATTTATTTCCCGAGGTCGACCGAACCAATTCAGGGGTCTGCGCGTCTTACCGACGTGGTGGCGAGATCGCTGAAATCATTGCTGATTCCTGCCATTCTGTTTCGCCCGACAAGCCCAGGACGAAACAATTCTTGCGTTGATGAAACCACTTTCCGGACGGCCGCGAAGACATCACGAAACCGGGGCCGGCTATCGATCCGGCCAACCGAAACGGGCCGCCAAGCCGCAAATGGCAGGCCCAAACCACAGGGGACCGTCATGAAATACAAGGCTCTTTCCGCAGTCGCGGTCGCAGCGTTCATAGCAACCGCCCTCACCATTCTCCCGGGTTTTGCCCCGCAGGTTTCGGCCAGCACGCCGATCCCGCTCGCCAAGGGCGACCGTCTCGACATCCGGCCCGTCGACTGCTCGCAGCAGGCCTGGCCCAATTTCGAAGCCTCCTGCCTCCGCACCGCGGGTTCCAAGACGACGGTTCGTGAAGCTCGCCTGGTGACGGCAGAACATCGCTAATCCGATCTCTTCGAACCCTCCAGCTCTTCATCCACTTTTTGAACCTCCGAGGAGAAGCCGCCCGTATGCCCACGGGCGGCTTTTGCGTTGCTAAGGCGCGGTTGAGTGGAAGTTGAACCGGAGGCGGCGGCCAGCACTCCGTTCAGCCTAGCCTAAATTGTCACCTTCCGCTTGAGGCGGAGACAATCGCTCTACCCGCCGTTGCCGTTCTCGGTCTCCTCGCCGATGTGCTCGACCGACACCACATGCTCGTCCTCGGCGGTGCTGAAAACACGACACCCCCTGGGTCGAACGCGACCTGCGATGCGAATCCCTTCGACCGGGCAGCGGATCAACTGGCCGCCGTCGGTCACCAGCATGATCTGATCGCCGTCCTCGACCGGGAACATGCTACCAACTTGCCGATTGCGGCCAGTTTGGTCGACATCGCGACGATGCCTTTGCCGCCGCGCCCGTGACCCGGTACTCGAACGACGATGTTCGCTTGCCGTAGCCGTTCGGCGATAACGGTGAGCACGAACTGTTCGGCCGCCGACATCTCGACATAGCGTTCCTGGCGAGCTGGATCACGTCTGTAGCGTGGTCCTCGGTATCCGTCGTCGCCTCCTCCGGCTCGAGGCCGCCATTGCGGCGCCGGATTGGCGCGCCTCATCTTGAAGTACGCAGAGCGTTCGTCCGACGTCACATCGACATGACGCAGGATCGACAGCGAAATCACCCGATCGCCGTCAGCCAGCGCAATACCGCGCACGCCCATCGACGTGCGGCCCGAAACACGCGCACGTCAGTCACCGGGAAACGAATGCACTGGCCGCCGGCCGCGGTCAGCAGCACATCGTCGCGCTCGGTGCAGATCTGCACGTCGACGATCGCCTCGCCCTCGCCGAGCTTCATCGCGATGATGCCGGAGCGCCGGACGTCGACGAAATCCGACAGCTTGTTGCGCCGGACCGTGCCGCTGGTGGTCGCGAACATCACATCGAGGTTGGCCCAGGACGATTCATCCTCGGGTAGCGGCATGATGGTGGTGATGCGCTCGCCCTGTTCGAGCGGCAGGATGTTGATCATCGCCTTGCCGCGCGCCGTTCGGCGGCGCGCCATCGGCAGTCGCCAGACCTTTTCCTTGTAGACCTGGCCGCGCGACGAGAAGAACAGCACCGGCGTGTGGGTGGACGCCACGAACAGCCTCGAGACGAAATCTTCCTCGCGGGTCTGCATGCCCGCGCGGCCCTTGCCGCCGCGCTTCTGCGCGCGATAGGTCGACAGCGGCACCCGCTTGACGTAGCCGGCGTGCGAGACGGTCACGACCATGTCCTCGCGCTGGATCAGGTCCTCGTCCTCGACCTCGCCTTCCTGCTCGATGATCACGGTCTTGCGGGGCGTTGCGAACTCGGACTTCACGGCGGCCAGTTCGCTCTTGATGATGGTCTGCACGCGAGCGCGCGAACGCAGGATATCCAGATAATCGGCGATCTCGACGGCGAGCTTGTCGAGTTCCTCGGAGATTTCCTCGCGGCCAAGCGCAGTCAGGCGCTGCAGGCGCAGATCGAGAATGGCCTTGGCCTGCTCCATCGACAGCCGCGCCGTGCCGTCTTCAGCGAGGCGATGGCGCGGATCATCGATCAGCGTGATCATCGACGCGACGTCCTTCGCCGGCCAGTCGCGCGACATCAGGGTTTCGCGGGCGGTGTTCGGGTCCGGCGACGTTCTGATGACGCGAATGATCTCGTCGATATTGGCGACAGCGATGGCGAGGCCGACCAAGATGTGGGCGCGATCGCGCGCCTTGTTGAGCAGAAATTTGGTACGTCGGGTGACGACCTGTTCGCGGAACGCGATGAACAGCGTCAGCAAGTCCTTCAGGTTCATCACCTGCGGACGGCCCACATCCAGCGCCACCATGTTGGCGCCGAAATTGGTCTGCAGCGGCGTGAACTTGTAGAGCTGGTTCAGCACGACTTCCGGAACGGCGTCGCGCTTCAGTTCAACAACGACACGGAATCCATCGCGATCGGATTCGTCCCGCAAATCGGAAATGCCCTCGATCTTCTTCTCGCGCACCAGTTCGGCGATGCGCTCGACCATGCTGGCCTTGTTGA
The DNA here is from genome assembly GCA_963764445.1 of uncultured Alphaproteobacteria bacterium. Classification (GTDB taxonomy): domain Bacteria; phylum Pseudomonadota; class Alphaproteobacteria; order Rhizobiales; family Xanthobacteraceae; genus Nitrobacter. The sequence continues at coordinate 63,189 of CAVXSV010000010.1, read as the reverse complement.
CCTGATACGGGATCTCCGAGACCACGATGGCTTCGCGATCCTTGCGAATGGTGTCGATCGACACCTTGCCGCGCATCACGATCGAACCACGCCCGAGATGATAGGCCGAGCGGATGCCCTGGCGTCCCAGGATGATGCCGCCGGTCGGAAAGTCCGGCCCCGGAATAATGTTGATGAGGTCGTCGATACCAAGCGCTGGATCATCGATCAGCGCGACACAGGCGTCGATGACTTCGCCGAGATTATGCGGCGGGATGTTGGTTGCCATGCCCACGGCAATGCCGCCGGCACCGTTGACCAGCAGGTTCGGAAACTTCGCCGGCAGGACCGACGGCTCTCTCTCGCTGTTGTCGTAGTTCGGCTGATAGTCGACCGTATCCTTGTCGATATCGTCGAGCAGCGAGTGCGCCACCTTGGTCAGTCGCGACTCGGTGTAACGCATCGCCGCGGCCATATCGCCATCAACCGAGCCGAAATTGCCCTGCCCGTCGATTAGCGGCACGCGCATGGAGAAATCCTGCGCCATGCGCACCATCGCGTCATAGACCGACTGGTCGCCGTGAGGATGGTATTTACCGATGACGTCGCCGACGGTGCGCGCCGATTTACGATAGGGCTTGTTCCACTCGAAGCCGTTCTCATACATCGCGTACAGAATGCGCCGATGAACCGGCTTCAAACCGTCGCGCGCATCCGGCAGCGCACGCGCCACGATCACGCTCATGGCGTAATCGAGGTAGCTGCGCTTCATCTCGTCGAGGATGGAAACGGGACGAATCCCCGAGGCCGCCGGCGGCTCTCCGGGTTTCGAATCTTCAGCGTCTGACAAAACAGGATTCCGGTCGGTTTCTACTCGGAATCATATAGCGTATCGGGGGTCGGAAAACCACCTCCGGCGGCCCCGCCGGACTGTTTTTTCCCGCCGTTTTCTCAGATACTTATGGGCTACAACGGCAACCCGAAACCGGTGTTGTAGGACTACGCGCCGGCGGCCTTCGTAATGCTCCCTGGCGGGATCAAAACGTCAGTTGCCGCCGTCTTCTTCCGGCTCCGCGGCCGGCGCCAGCGCCAGTTCGAGGTCGCCGATCTCAAGCGGATCCTCATCATCGCGCAAGGCCGGATCATCCGATGGCGTGGGAACGCTGAAACCGCCAGGCAGACGGGAATCGAAAAGCCCCGTTCCCTTCAGTTCCTCCAAACCCGGCAGGTCGCCGAGGGCTTCGAGGCTGAACTGGGACAGGAAAGCCTCCGTCGTTCCAAACGTGAGCGGCCGGCCGGGTGTCTTGCGGCGACCGCGCGGCCTGATCCAGCCAGTCTCCAGCAGCACGTCGAGCGTACCCTTGGATGTGATGACTCCGCGAATGTCCTCGATCTCGGCACGTGTTACCGGCTGATGGTAGGCAATGATCGCCAGCATCTCGATAGCCGCTCGCGACAGCCGCCGGGTTTCGGTGCTTTCCCGCGTCATCAGCCACGCCAGATCGCCCGCCGTACGGAACATCCACTTGTTGGCGACGCGAACCAGATTGACCCCGCGACAGGCGTAATCCGCCTGCAATTGCGCAAGCGCCCCTTTGATGTCGACGCCTTCGGGCATCCGCTTGGCGAGCGCCGCCTGATCCAGCGGCTCGGATGAGGCAAACAGCAGCGCCTCCAGCAATCGCAGTTCTTCGGGCCGCGCTGCAGGCTGTTCCGACGCCGGTTCCTCGAGGTGCTCCACGCGTTTTTCCGCCAGACTTGCCATCGGTCGGTCTCCTTCTTCCACTTACTGTGCCGGGGCGTCCGGCACTGTCATCGGATCAGGTGCCGGCTGCGGCGCGCGCTTGCGAAAATAAAGCGGCGCGAACGCGTCTTTCTGGTTCAGATCCATGACGCCTTCACGGACCAGTTCGAGTGCAGCCGCGAAACTCGACGCGAACACGGTGGCTCGCTGCGAGGGATCGACGACATAGGTCATCAGATATTCGTCGAGGCATCCCCAGTCGTCGTCGGCAAGACCGACCAGACGTTCAAGGGAGGCCCGTGCTTCGGTCAACGACCAAACGGTGCGCTTGGCCAGATGCACTGTCGCCAACACGCGCTGCTGACGCTGCGTGGCATAGGCGGTGAGCAGATCGAACAGCGTCGCCGTGAATCTCGGATGACGAATCTCCGCGATCGATTCGGGATTTCCGCGCGAAAAGATGTCGCGCTGCAATTGCGGGCGATTCATCAGGCGGTTCGAAGCTTCACGGATGGCCTCAAGGCGACGCAGGCGATTGGCGAGCGCCGTGGCCATCTCTCCGGCGCTCGGTCCATCCGGAGTTGCCGGTTCCGGCAGCAGCAATCGCGATTTCAGGAACGCCAACCATGCCGCCATCACCAGATAGTCGGCGGCCAGTTCGAGACGAATCTTGCGGGCCGCCTCGATGAAAACGAGATACTGATCGGCGAGCGCCAGAATGGAGATCTTTGACAGGTCGACCTTCTGTTGCCGCGCCAGCGCCAACAACAGGTCAAGCGGGCCCTCATAGCCCCCGACATCGACCACCAGCGCGATCTCGTCATCGATGATGCGCTCGGCCGGCCGTCCCGTTTCAAACGACAGAATTTCCGCGCTCATGCGCTTGCTGCTCCCGCTCCGGTCAACGCATCAAGATCCGCCCGCGCCGCCTCGCGGTCGAACGGCAGAGGCGGCTTACGCGATGCCAGGGCCTGTCGCGCACGGTCCCGCGCCTTACCCGACAGTTCCGGAGTTTCTCCGGCCACCTGCCGCATCTCGTCCAGTTTGCCGTTGCAGTGCAGGACTATGTCGCAACCGGCCGAAACGATCGCCCGGGTACGCTCGGCAATAGATCCCGCCAATGCGTTCATCGACACGTCATCACTCATCAACAAACCCTGGAAACCGATCACGCCACGAATCACCTGTTCGATGATTGTCGCAGAAGTCGTGGCCGGTTGGGTGGGATCAATTGCGCTGAACACAACATGTGCGGTCATCGCCATCGGAAGGTCGGCGAGCAACCGGAATACAGCGAAATCAATTGTTTCCAGATCGTTCTTCGAGCTATCTACCACCGGGAGCCGATAATGGGTGTCGGCGGTCGCCCGCCCGTGACCCGGAATATGCTTGAGGACTGGCAGAACGCCGCCCTGCTCCAGTCCCTTGGTCACGGCGCGCGCGATGGCGGCGACCTTGTCCGGATCGGTGCCATAGGCGCGGTCACCGATGACGGCGTCGGCGCCGGGCACAGGAACGTCCGCCAGCGGCAGGCAATCGACGGTGATGCCGAGATTGGCGAGGTCGGCAGCGATCAATTGCGCGCTCAGCCGCGCCGCCTTCAGCCCCTCGGCGCGGTCACGGTCATAGAGAGCGCCGAACACTCCACCGGCCGGATAGACGGGCCAATGCGGCGGGCCCAGCCGCTGCACGCGGCCTCCCTCCTGATCGATGAGGACGGGCGCATCGCTGTCATCAACCGTTTCCCGAAAGTCTTGAACCAACCGAGCGACTTGCAGGGGATTGTCGACATTTCTCTTGAATAGAATAAAGCCCCATGGACGTTCCGCGCGCAGGAACTCACGCTCCTCTGCGGTCAGGCTCAGACCGGACACACCCGTGATAAATGCGCGTGCACTCATGGCGGCCGATTAGCTCGCGTCCGCAGCGGGGGTCAAGGAAACTGCCGTTAATTCCTTTGGACGACGCACTGTCCGCCGGCAGATTTGAGGTTGCCGCAGAAATGCGAGGCCTCTTCGGACGAACCGAACGGGCCGACCATTGCGCGATAGTAGACACCCTTGGCACCAAGGTCGGCGCGTTTGATCAACGGGGCTCGCGATCCCAAAACAGATGGGAATTTACCCTGCAGCACCCGGAATGAGGACTGCGCGTCCGCCTCGTTCCGCTGCGACGAGACCTGAACCACATAGCCGCCAGTGCTGACGGCGGCTGGCGCAATCGGCTGATGGCTCGGATTGGTCGAAGCTACCCGGGTCCGCGGTTCGGCGGGGGCCTGCGGGGACAGCGACAGTGGGACGGGTGCACCGGTGGCCGCCGATGGCGACGCATGCCGGCCAGCGGCAGGTGCCGAAGGAGGCGCTGACGGATGCGCGGGCCGGGCAACGGCGCCGGCCGCAAGATCGGCCTGATCGCCATGGACCGCCAGGGTCTTGATCTTGCGCGGCTCGTCGCCCGCGATGGTTCCGTTCGCCACGGTCGCTGGGGGCCGGACATTCGGCGCCACGCTTGCCACCTGGGGCGGATTGGCGTTCTGGTTCAGCGACGGAAAGACCACACGCGGTCCGGAGTTCGTGGCCTCCTTGACGTCGACGGGCTGCTCTTCACGCGATACCATCTGCTCGGTGCCGTTGTCCGAGGACATCCGGTCCTGAATCAACTTGCCGACGGCATCGCCTGAGCCAGCCTGTTGCGGAACGATCTTGTTGGGTCCGGCATCGGCCTTGATAACCGGCGGCGCGGCGTCGGTCCGGGCCGAACCAGCATAGGTGCGGTAAGCGTACGCTGCCCCGGTGCCGACGACCGCGAGCGCCAGAACCGCGATCACCGTCAGCATCCCGCCGCGACGCCTGGGAGCTTGATCATACTCGCCTTCGCCGTAACCGTCCTGATAACCAAAAGGTTCGTCCGGATAGTTCTCGCGGGGAAACTGACCCTCATACGCGCCGCCCTGCTCGCTCGGCATCCGGCCGAACAGCGCATCGTCATAGCGGCCTGGATCAGGCTGATGAAAGGATTCCGGCTCCGGATGCCGATAGGACTCCGGCTCGGGATGCTGAACATGCGGCTCGGTGTCGGGATAGACGGCCGCGCGCCGCAAAACCGGGTGCGGCGAGGCATCGACATCTTGCGGCGGATCGGGTTGAGCCATCCGCCTTTGAATCCACGGCGGCGGCCCCGCGGCGACGTCGTCTTCGATCGGGTCTTGCGGCTCATAGTGGTCCGCAGGATCTGCGGGAGCCGTCGGAGCCGTCTGAGTGCCTCGTTCATGGCCGAATGGATCGGTCTGACCGATCAGCCGAGCCAATTCCGCAAGCGGATCACTTTCTGCGGCTGCGCGGTGATCGTTGCGCCCGTAATCGTCCACCGGGAAAGGTCTGTTCTGATATCGATCAGCCATCGTGATGTTGCGTCCCTTCGGGAAAGGCGCCAACTCGCTTATTCTAAACGAAACAGCAGCCACTTAAGCCGTCACTGACCCCCGTGATCGGCTACCCATTATCGCATCTCGTCCGGCGCATGGACGCCGAGAACGGCTAGTCCCGATGCCAGAACAGAGACGACTCCCTGAACCAGTGCCAGCCGCGCCTTTGTTATTTCTGCATCATTATTGATAATGAAGCGTAAATGAGGCAAATCGCGCCCTTTCGTCCAAAGCGCGTGAAATTCGCTTGCGAGATCATAAAGATAGAATGCGATCCGGTGCGGCTCGTGTGCAACTGCGGCCGCCTCGACCGTTCGCGGGTAGAGCGCGAGCTGTCGTAACAATCCGAGTTCCGCCGGATCGGTCAGCCGCTCGACGGCGGCGCTGCCAAGGAAGGCAGCACGCTTTGAGGCGTCCTCCGGCAAATCCGGGAATACCTCGCGGGCGTTGCGGAAGATCGAGAAGCCGCGAGCGTGGCCGTACTGCACATAGAACACCGGGTTGTCTTTGGACTGCTCGATGACTTTGGCGAGGTCGAAATCCAGCACCGCATCGTTCTTGCGGAACAGCATCATGAAGCGCACCGCATCGGAGCCGACTTCATCGACCACCTCGCGCAGCGTGACGAAATCGCCGGAGCGTTTCGACATCTTCACCGGCTCGCCGTTTCGCAAGAGCTTCACGAGCTGCACGATCTTGACGTCGAGGGTCACCTCACCCGACGTGACGGCCTTGATCGCAGCCTGCACGCGCTTGATGTAGCCACCGTGATCGGCGCCCCAGACATCGACCATGTTGAGGAAGCCGCGGTCGAACTTGGTCTTGTGATAGGCGATATCGGACGCGAAGTAGGTGTAGCCGCCGTCCGACTTCTTCAGCGGGCGGTCGACATCGTCGCCGTAGGCGGTGGCGCGGAACAGGGTCTGTTCGCGATCCTCGTAATCCTCGACAGGAGCACCCTTCGGCGGCGGCAGTCGCCCCTCGTAGACATCGCCCTTCTCGCGCAGGAAATCGATGGTCGCGGCGACACGGTCGTTGCCACCCTCGATCAGCGAGCGTTCCGAGAAGAACACCTCGTGCTGGATGTTGAGCGCGGCGAGATCACCCTTGATCATTTCCATCATCTTAGCGATGGCGGTCGCGCGCGCGACCGGTAGCCATTCCGCGTCCGGCGCGTTCAATAGCCTGTCGCCGTCCTCGGCGGCGAGCGCCTGCCCGACCGGCTTCAGATAATCGCCGGGATAAAGTCCTTCCGGAATCTCGCCGATGTCCTGCCCGAGCGCCTCGCGATAGCGCAGGAACGCCGAGCGCGCGAGCACGTCGACCTGCGCGCCGGCGTCATTGATGTAGTATTCGCGCGTCACGTCGTAGCCGGCGAACGACAGCAGGCTCGCCAGCGCGTCACCGAACACCGCCCCGCGGCAATGGCCGACGTGCATGGGACCAGTCGGATTGGCGGAGACGTATTCCACGTTGACCTTTTCGCCCGCACCGATCGTGCTGCGGCCGTAGACATCGCCTTCGCGCAACACGGTGCGCAACGCATCCGACCAGACCTCCGCCTTCAGGGTCAGGTTGATGAAGCCGGGACCGGCAATCTCGGCCTTGTCGATCAGACCATCGGCGCGCAACTTTGCAGCGATCTGTTCCGCGAGGTCGCGTGGCTTTGTTTTGGCGTCCTTCGCCAGCACCATCGCGGCGTTGGTCGCCATGTCGCCATGGGACGCGTCGCGGGGCGGTTCGACCACGATCCGCGACAGATCCAGTCCCACAGGCAGCGCGCCTTCGTCGGCGAGCACGGAGCAAACCGCATGCACGCGCGCAAGGACGTCAGCGAAAAGATGCCGCGATGGGCCGGAATTGGTCATGATGCCTGAGATTGTGTGTTGGTCGGGTCACGCGCCGCCTAACGCAATTCCGGGGTCGAGTCAAAAAGCCTGATGTGCTCGGTGATGGCAAACCGGTCGGTCATCCCGGCGATGAAATTACCGATCTTGCACGCCCTTTCGGCCTCCGTCTCGCGGTTCTTGCCGCCCTCCGGTAGCCATTCGGCGGGAAGCGCCGCCGGATCGTTGCTGTAGCGCGCGAACAAGTCGCGGACGATGGTTTCGGCCTCGTCCATCACGCGCATGACGCGGGGGTGGCGATACATGCGTTGTTTGAGGAAGGCCTTGATCAGGGCTTCCGCCTCGGCGGCATCGGGCGGAAATGCGATCAGCGCCTTACACCGGCTGCGCACCTCGTCGACCGATTGCGGCCGCGCATCGGCGAGCCGCCTCTCCGCCTCCGACACGACGGCCATGATCAGGTACGAGATCAGTTCGCGCACTAATTCCGCGCCGCGCCTGTCATCGTCCAGCAACGGGTACCGGTGTGCGATATCGGCGATCATCGCCGCGGCCAGCGGCATCGCCTTCAGATCGTCGACGGCGAACAGGCCAGCGCGCAGGCCGTCGTCGATGTCGTGGGCATCGTAGGCGATGTCGTCGGCGATCGCTGCGACCTGCGCCTCGAGCGAGGCAAAACTCCAGAGCTCCAGATCGCAGGTTCGGTTGAAGTCGGCGATGCCGACCGGGAGACCGCGGCGCTGATGACGCCCGATGGCGTTGCCTCCCCGATCGGTCAGCGGGCCGTTGTGCTTGACGATCCCCTCGAGCGATTCCCAGGTCAGGTTGAGGCCGTCGAATTCCGGATAGCGATGTTCCAGCATGGTCACGACCCGCAGCGTCTGCGCGTTGTGGTCGAAACCGCCATACGCATCAAGGCAGACATCCAGAGCCCGCTCGCCGGCGTGGCCGAACGGCGGGTGGCCAAGATCATGCGCCAGCGCCAGCGTTTCAGTCAGGTCCTCGTCGAGCCCGAGCTGGCGGGCCAGCGCGCGGGCGATCTGGGCCACTTCGAGGGTGTGGGTGAGACGGGTCCGGTAGTGATCGCCTTCGTGATAGACGAACACCTGCGTCTTGTGTTTCAGCCGGCGAAATGCGGTCGAATGGATCACCCGGTCACAGTCGCGCCGGAACGCGCTGCGGGTTTTGCTCGGCGGCTCCTCGAACAGGCGACCGCGGCTGCGGCCGGGATCGCTGGCGAAAATCGCGCGGGGAGCTGCCATTCCGACTGACACGGCGTTTTGACCCTCAAATCGTTTGATTCCGGCGCCCGGCGCACTTAACTATGGCTTGCGGCTATTTCAAAATCTTGGACAATGTCCGCCGACCGCATACGGAGTCGCACGATGACCGAAACCAACATAACCGTCAGCGAACGCGCGGCGCGCCGGATCGGGGAAATCCTCAAGACCGAGGGCGAAGGCGCGATGTTGCAAATCAGCGTCGAAGGCGGTGGCTGCTCGGGTTTCCAGTACAAGTTCGACATCGAGCGCGCCAAGGCCGACGACGATCTGGTGATCGCGCGCGATACCGCCGTGGTGCTCGTCGATCCCGCCTCGGTCCCGTTCCTGAGCGGTTCCGAAGTCGATTTCGTCGACGATCTGATCGGAGCATCGTTCCGGGTGGTCAATCCGAACGCCACTGCGTCCTGCGGCTGCGGGACTAGCTTCTCGATCTAGACTTTCCGTCATGTGCGGGCTTGACCCGCTCACCCTCGATAGAAAAGCTTTTGGGAGATGGATTGCCGGATCAGGTCCGGCAATGACACTCGGAATCTACTCATGCGGATAGCCACATGGAACGTCAATTCGGTCCGGCAGCGCCTTGATCATCTTCTGGCCTGGCTGCGGGAGACCGCGCCGGATGTGGTCTGTCTCCAGGAGATCAAATGCGTTGACGAGCAATTCCCGCGCGAGGCGATCGAGGCGCTCGGCTACAACGTTGTGACGCACGGCCAGAAGACCTTCAACGGTGTGGCGCTGCTGTCCAAACTCCCGTTTGACGAAACCCGGCCGCGATTGGCCGGCGATGACGCCGACGTGCAGTCGCGGTTCCTTGAGGGCGTCGTCTCGCTCAAGCACGGCGTAGTCCGGATCGCTTGCCTCTATCTGCCCAATGGAAATCCGCCGAATACAGAGAAATATCCCTATAAACTCAATTGGATGGCGCGCCTTGTTGATTATTCAAAAGAGCGTCTGAAAGCTGAGGAGACTTTCGTTCTCGCAGGCGATTTCAACGTCATCCCCGCGCCGTGCGACGTCTACAATCCCGGTGCATGGGTGGACGATGCCTTGTTTCGCCCGCAGACGCGGCAGGCGTTTCAGACGCTGCTCGGGCTCGGCCTGACCGATGCGTTGCGTGCGGTGTCAGATGCCGCCGGGGAATATACCTTCTGGGATTATCAGGCCGGTGCCTGGCAGAAGAACAACGGGCTGCGGATCGATCACCTGCTACTGTCGCCGCAGGCCAGCGACCGGCTCAGTGGGGTGGGAGTCGATCGCCATGTCCGCGCCTGGGAAAAGGCGTCGGACCACGTTCCCGTCTGGATCGATCTCGATCTGGAAACGGCGTAATCACTGACCCGCTGTGTTCACGCGGGACCGTAGTGGCCAATCTCAGTCCCGCCGCCCCTGCACCCAATGCTCTAGCATCTGCAGCGCCATCGCGCGGTCGTCTTCCGAGGCTTTCGTGATCGCCTTGTTGTAGCTGTCGGTGATCCAGGTCTCGTCCGGCTGGGCGGCATCCCGCGCCAGCGTCAGCCACATCAGTCCGCGCGCCGCCTGCCGGGGCAACTGATCCCCGCTGAACAGCATCTTGCCCAGCATCGCCTGCGCTTCATGCTGGCCCTTCTGCGCCGCAAGGCCAAGCCAGCGTGCACCATATTTGACGTCGTGGGGGGCACCGAGGCCTTTCAGATAAAGCCGCGCCAGATCGTACTGCGCGTCGGCGTTGCCGAAATAGGAGGCGGCGTATGAGAACATCTCGCGTGCGCGCTCGGCATCACGCTTGATCTTCGAGTTCGGGATACCCTCGAGATAATAGCGTCCGAGCGCGACGAACGCGTTGGCGATAATCGCGGCCTGCGGCGCCGATGGGCTGTCCTCCGCATGGGCATTGGCAATACGGCTGAAGTACTCGAAGGCGCGCACATCGTCCTGGATGACGCCGTCGCCGTTCGCATACATCCGCCCGAGCCGCCACTGGGCGATGGGGTGACCACCTTCGGCAGCATATTGCAGGGCCGTCAGGGAGGTCGTCGACGGTACCGCCTTCTTCAGCGCCTGGCCGCCGGTGAGCGGCGCGGCGACAACCGGAAGCGCCGCCGCCGCGGTGTCCTGCTGGCCGGCCACGGTGCCGTCAAAGGCGAACGCCGGCGCACTCGCGCAAACCGCGCCCCACGCCAACGCAACAAAAACCAGGCTCCTAGACGTCCGCATAACACTGTTTCTCATGTGCCCCGCCCGGATGGGTGAGAGCACCGCTGACGGCCGGTCCCACCTGCTGGGCATATTTCCAGAGCGCACCGGATGTATGGTTAGTCTCACGAGGGCGCCATTTGGTCTTGCGTTCGGCGAGTTCTGCGTCGGTCAATTTTACGTCAAGAGTCCCGGCGACCGCGTCGATTTCGATGACATCGCCGTCCTGGAGCAGCCCAATCGGGCCGCCGACAGCGGCTTCCGGCCCGACATGGCCGATGCAGAAGCCGCGAGTGGCGCCGGAGAACCGGCCATCGGTGATCAGGGCGACCTTGCCGCCCATGCCCTGACCATAGAGGGCCGCCGTGGTCGCCAGCATTTCCCGCATGCCGGGACCGCCCTTCGGTCCCTCGTAACGGATGACGAGAACCTCGCCTTCGCGATAGGTCTTGTTCTGTACCGCCTCGAACGCGTCTTCCTCGCGGTCGAAGCAGCGCGCCGGGCCGGTGAACCTCAATTCCGACATGCCTGCGACCTTCACGATCGCTCCCTCCGGCGCGAGATTACCCTTCAGACCGACCACGCCACCGGTCACGGTGATCGGCTTGTCAGCCCGACGGACGACATCCTGATGAGGATTCCATTTCACGCTCGCCAAATTCTCGGCGATCGTGCGGCCGGTGACTGTCAGACAGTCGCCGTGCAGAAAGCCGTGATCGAGCAGTGTTTTCATCAGAAGCGGTATGCCGCCAGCTTCAAACATGTCTTTGGCGACATAACGACCACCCGGTTTCAAATCCGCGACATACGGTGTCTTTTTGAAGATTTCCGCCACATCGAACAGATCGAACTTGATGCCGGCTTCATGGGCGATGGCCGGGAGATGCAATCCCGCATTGGTCGAACCGCCGGATGCCGCCACGACGGCGGCGGCGTTTTCCAGCGCCTTGCGGGTGACGATGGCGCGCGGACGGATATTGGAGGCGATCAACTCCATCACCTTCTCGCCCGCAGCCATGCAGAAGGAATCACGCATTTCGTAAGGCGCAGGGGCTCCGGCCGAGTACGGCAGCGCCAAGCCGATGGCCTCCGACACCGTCGCCATGGTGTTGGCGGTGAACTGCGCGCCGCAGGCGCCGGCGGACGGACAGGCCACCCGCTCGATTTCGTCGAGGTCGGCATCGGACATCTCGCCTACGGAATGCTTACCGACCGCCTCGAACATGTCCTGCACCGTGACCTGCTGGCCGCGGAAATTGCCCGGCAGGATCGAGCCGCCATAGATGAAGATGGACGGCACGTTGAGGCGAACCATCGCCATCATCATGCCAGGCAGCGACTTGTCACAGCCGGCAAGGCCGACCAGCGCGTCATAGGAATGGCCGCGGATCGTCAGTTCGACAGAATCAGCAATGCATTCGCGCGACGGCAACGACGAGCGCATGCCCTCATGGCCCATGGCGATGCCGTCGGTCACGCTGATAGTGCAGAATTCCCGCGGCGTGCCGCCGGCGGATGACACGCCCTTTTTGACGGCCTGCGCCTGGCGCATCAGCGAGATGTTGCAGGGGGCGGCCTCGTTCCAGCACGAGGCGACGCCGACAAAAGGCTGATGAATCTGCCGGGTGGTCAGGCCCATGGCGTAAAGATACGAGCGATGGGGCGCGCGTTCCGGGCCTTCCGTCACATGACGGCTCGGCAACCTGCCCTTGATGCCCGTCCTGGCGTCCATCGCGAACCCGTTCTCCCCGGCGGCCTCTTTTTGACCGGGACGCCTACGAGGGATATTCCCATTCGCTAGCGCCACGGCCTTAAGCCAACGTTAGAATGATTTCACGAAGCGGTGTGGCCAAATAGCGGCGTCCGCAGGGGCCACCTGCGCGCAGGGTTAAATGCTCGGTCGCTGTTGCGCCTAAGCCACAATCGTTACCGCCGGGCAACGTTCGGCCCGGCACCCTCCCGCGCTAACATCCGGGGACAATTGTCGGGCGTTCGGTGGTCAGGATGTTGTCGCTTTTCACGGACGCCGCCTTGTCTTCTTACATATTGAGCACGCGTCCATAAGCATCAAGCACCGCTTCTTTCATCGTCTCCGAAATGGTCGGGTGCGGGAAGATGGTGTGGAAGAGTTCTTCCTCGGTGGTCTCGAGGTTCATGGCGACGACAAAGCCCTGGATCAGTTCGGTGACTTCGGCGCCGACCATGTGCGCGCCGAGCAACTGGCCGGTTGTCTTGTCAAAGATCACCTTGACCATGCCCTGGTCCTCGCCCTGCGCGATCGCCTTGCCGTTGCCGGCGAATGGGAAGCGGCCGACGCGGATGTCCTTGCCTGCCTCCTTTGCCCCGGCCTCGGTCAGGCCGACGGATGCGATTTGAGGGTGACAATAGGTGCAGCCGGGGATCAGCAGCTTGTCCATCGGATGCGGATGCAGCCCTTTGATCGCCTCGACGCAGATGACACCTTCATGCTCGGCCTTGTGCGCCAGCATCGGCGGTCCCGCGACATCGCCGATGGCATAGATATCCGAGACGTTGGTCTTGCCGTAGGCATCGATCACGATGCAGCCGCGCTCGGTCTTGACGCCGAGCTTCTCCAGTCCGAAGCCTTCGATGTTGCCGACGACGCCGACGGCCGAGATCACACGATCGAACTCGACGGTTTGCGGCTTCTTGCCGTCATCGATGGTCGCAACCACGCTGTCCGCCTTCTTGTCGAGCTTCGTCACCTTGGCGCCGGTAAGGACCTTGATGCCCTGTTTCTCGAACTGCTTGCGCGCAAAGCCGGCGATCTCCGCATCCTCCACGGGAAGGATTTGCGGCAGCACCTCGACCACGGTGACCTCGGCGCCCATGGTCCTGTAGAACGACGCGAACTCGATGCCGATGGCGCCGGAGCCGACCACGAGTAGCGACTTCGGCATCTTGTCCGGGTTCATCGCCTCGAAATAAGTCCACACCAGCTTCTTGTCCGGCTCGAGCCCCGGCAGCACGCGCGGCCGTGCGCCGGTTGCGACAATGATGTGTTTGGCCAGATAGCTGCCCGGTCCGAGCGCGCCCTTCGGCGCTTCGGCCTGCGACGCCTTGACGGTGAACTTGCCGCCGCCGTCCAATGTGGCCTCGCCCCAGATGATCGAAATCTTGTTTTTCTTCATCAGGAATTCGACGCCGCCGTTGAGGCGCTTCACCACCCCGCGCGAGCGCGCGATCACCGCCTTCGGGTCGAACGAGACGTTCTCCGCCGACAGGCCGTAGTCCTTGGCGTGCTTCATGTAGTGGTAAATTTCCGCCGAGCGCAGCAGCGCCTTGGTCGGGATACAGCCCCAGTTGTTGCAGATGCCGCCGAGATACGCCTTTTCGACGATCGCGGTCTTGAATCCGAGTTGGGCTGCGCGGATCGCGGTGACGTAACCGCCGGGACCGGAGCCGATGACGACAACGTCGAAGGAGGTATCAGTCATTTGCAAACTCCGCTCGCCCGTCGGCGCTGTCTTGAAATCAGCACTTTACGAATTCCGAACTCAATAAGTCCCGCCGCCGCCAAGATCCCGAGCGCGCAATAAACCAGGAACTGCCCGAGGCTACGCGCCAGTTGTTCGCCAGAATAGAAGGCGTTGTAGGTGATGTCATACCCGACTGGATTGAGTGCCGCCGTAGCAGCGATGAGGACGGTGATCCAGGGCCACGACGTCCTGACATGCATGGGCCACCGGACCTTGAAGTTCACACCATCATCATCACAGGGTTCTCGATCAGCGCCTTGAAGGCGCCGATCAGCTCCGCGCCGAGCGCACCGTCAACCGCGCGGTGATCGCACGACAGCGTCACGCTCATGATGTGCGCGGCCTCGATCTTGCCATTGCGGACGACCGCGCGTTCCTCGCCGGCGCCGACCGCGAGGATGGTCGACTGCGGCGGGTTGATCACGGCGGTGAAGTCCTTGATGCCGTACATGCCGAGGTTCGACACCGACGTCGTGCCGCCTTGGTATTCCTCGGGCTTGAGTTTTCGCGCCCGCGCTCGCGCGGCGAAATCCTTCATCTCGGCGGAAATGGTAGAGAGCGATTTGGTTTCGGCCTTGCGGATGATCGGCGTGATCAGGCCGCCCGGCATCGCCACGGCGACGCCGATGTCGGAATGCTTGTGCTTGAGCATACCGCTTTCGGTCCAGCTTGCATTGGCGTCCGGGACGCGCTGCAATGCCACCGCCATCGCCTTGATGACGAAGTCGTTGACCGACAGCTTGTAGAGCGGCTTTTTCTCTTTGTCCTTCGGCGCGGACGCGTTGATGTCCTCGCGCATGGCCAGCAGCCGTCCGATATCGCAGTCCATCGTCAGGTAGAAATGCGGAACGGTCTGCACCGAAGCGGTCAGGCGCTGCGCAATCGTGCGTCGCATGCCATCATGCGGCACGATTTCATAGGAGCCGTCCTCGAACAGCGACAGGATCTGCTTGTCGGACATCGCGGGCGCGATAGACGGCGCGCCGGATGTTGTTGTGGTTGCGGGCGCTTTCAGACCCTTGCCGGTTTGTGCCTCTGCCACGTCACGTGCCACGACGCGGCCATGCGGGCCACTGCCGGCGATGCGCGCCAGTTCGAGTCCGGCTTCCTTCGCCAACCGCCGCGCCAAGGGAGATGAGAAGATGCGAGCGTGGCCGTTCGCGGAAGGAGCTGACGCTGTTTGCGCTGCCGCAGCCGGTGCGGATGGGGCGGGCTTGGCGTCCGGTGCTGCTACCGACTCGATTTTCTTCGGCGCTTCTGATTTGCTGTCAACCTTCGTCTCAGTTTTAGCTTCCGCCTTCGGTGGCGCGCTTGCAGCCGCCGCTCCCGCCGCCGTCACATCCTCGCCATCGCCGGCGAGCACCGCGATCACGTTGTTGACAGGCACATCCTGCGTGCCCTCAGGCACCAGGATTTTCGCGATAGTGCCCTCGTCGACGGCTTCGACTTCCATCGTCGCCTTGTCGGTCTCGATCTCGGCAATCACATCGCCGGACTTGACCTTGTCGCCTTCCTTCTTGAGCCACTTGGCAAGGTTGCCCTTTTCCATCGTGGGCGACAGCGCAGGCATCAGGATGTTGATCGGCATGATTAGGCCCCGCTCACCGATAACAGACGGCCTTCGCCGCCTCGACGACTTCGGCCACCGACGGCAGCGCCAGCTTTTCGAGATTGGCCGCATACGGCATCGGCACGTCCCTGCCCGAGACGCGGGCGACCGGAGCGTCGAGGTAGTCGAACGCATGTTCGATGATGCGCGCGGCAATCTCGGCACCCACACCCGACTGCTGCCAACCCTCCTCCACCGTTACCGCGCGGCCGGTCTTCTTAACCGACGCCACGATGGTCTCGGTATCCATCGGCCGCAAGCGTGCGCAGGTCGATCACCTCGGCCTCGATACCTTCCTTCGCCAGTTCGTCGGCGGCCTTCAGCGCGTAGGTCATGCCATTCGACCATGAGACCAGCGTGACGTGGTGGCCCGCACGCGCGATCCGCGCCTTGCCGATCGGCAACGACATAATCGGCAAGCTTCGGCACCGGGCCGGTGTGGCCGTAAAGAATTTCGTTCTCGAGGAAGACCACCGGATTGGGATCGCGGATCGCGGCCTTCAGAAGCCCCTTGTAGTCGGCGGCGGAAAACGGCGCGACTACCTTGAGGCCCGGAATCTGGGAGTACCAGGCCGAATAGTCCTGGCTGTGCTGGGCTGCGACACGCGCCGCCGCACCGTTCGGGCCGCGGAACACAATCGGGCAGCCCATCTGCCCGCCCGACATATAAAGCGTCTTGGCGGCGGAGTTGATGATCTGGTCGATCGCCTGCATCGCGAAGTTGAACGTCATGAATTCGACGATTGGCTTGAGACCCGCCATCGCAGCGCCGACCCCGACGCCGGCAAAACCGTGCTCGGTGATCGGGGTATCGATCACACGCCGCGCACCAAATTCCTCGAGCAATCCCTGCGAGACCTTGTAAGCGCCCTGATATTCGGCGACCTCTTCGCCCATCAGGAAGACGTCGCCGTCGCGGCGCATCTCCTCGGCCATGGCATCGCGCAGCGCTTCGCGGATGGTCATGGTCACCATCTCAGTGCCGGCCGGAATGTCGGGATCTTCGGGAATCTCCATCGCCGGCCCGGCGGACCGTTTCGGGTCCGAAATCATCGGCTTGCCCTCGCCGACCGGCGAACGGGATTCCGCGACTTCCTGGGAAACGTCTTCGGCGGGAGCGGCTTTTGCCTCCAGTGCTTTCTGCGGCTTCGGCGCTTCCGCCTTGCCGAGGTCGGCATCGCTCTCGCCGTCGCTCAGGATGGTGGCGATCGGCGTATTCACGGCGACGTCAGCGGTCCCTTCCGGCACCAGAATCCTGCCGAGCGTCCCCTCGTCGGTGGCCTCGACCTCCATGGTCGCCTTGTCGGTCTCGATCTCGGCAATGACATCGCCGGACTTGATCGCCTCGCCTTCCTTCTTCAGCCACTTGGCAAGGTTGCCCTTCTCCATGGTCGGCGAAAGCGCGGGCATCAGAACTTGAATTGGCATGGTCGCTCCGAAAAAGGCTTGCGCGCTCAGCGATAGATGTCGGTATAGAGTTCGGATGGATCAGGCTCTGGATCGTGCTGGGCGAAGTCCGCAGCCGCATTGACGATCGCGCGCGCCTCGGCGTCGACCTTCTTCAACTCGTCTTCGGAGACCTTGGCCGCCAGCAGCCGATTGCGGACCTGTTCGATCGGGTCCTGATCGTGCCGGACCTTGTCGACCTCCTCGCGCGTGCGGTACTTCGCCGGATCGGACATCGAGTGGCCGCGATAGCGGTAGGTCTGCATTTCCAGGATATAGGGGCCGTTGCCCTCGCGGCACCATTTCACGGCCCTGTCCCCGCCGCTTTCACGGCGCGGACGTCCATGCCGTCGACCTGCTCGCCGGGAATGTTGAAGGACGCGCCGCGCTTGGAAAAATCCGTCTGCGCCGACGAACGAGTCACCGACGTGCCCATGGCGTAGCGATTGTTCTCGATGATGTAGACCACCGGAAGCTTCCACAGCTCCGCCATGTTAAAGCTCTCGTAGACCTGTCCCTGATTGGAGGCGCCGTCTCCGAAATAAGCAAGGCTGACGTGATCGTTGCCGCGATAGCGGTTGGCGAACGCAAGGCCCGTCCCGAGCGATACCTGCGCGCCGACGATGCCGTGCCCTCCATAGAATTGCTTCTCCTTGCTGAACATGTGCATGGAGCCGCCCTTGCCCTTGGAATAGCCGCCGCGCCGTCCGGTCAGTTCGGCCATCACGCCCTTGGCGTCCATGCCGCAGGCCAGCATGTGACCGTGATCGCGGTAGCCGGTTATGACCTGATCGCCCTCCTTGAGCGTCATCTGCATCCCGACCACGATCGCCTCCTGGCCGATATAGAGGTGACAGAAGCCGCCGATCGCACCCATTCCGTAGAGCTGACCGGCCTTTTCCTCAAAACGTCGGATCAACAACATGTCGCGCAGCGCGTGAAGGTCCTGCTCACGCGTGAACTCGGGCGGTGGCAGGCTTTTCGAGCCGTCGGCTGCCTGCGCGACGCTCTTCTTGGATGCGGCCATATCAGATCCGGATGCGAGAAAGGATCACCCTCTCTAGCCCAACTCAGACGACCTTGAAAGCGCGCGATCAAAGTGATGCGCACTGTTTCTTGCGGTGCAGCGCAGTGCGAAACTTTCGTGACTAAAACTTGAGGTTTTTGAAATTAGACAAAATCACGCAGGATGAGCTTGCCGCATTTGCAGGCATGTGGCCGCACAGCTCCGCCTGCGACCCTCGGAATTATTTCAGGCGGATGACGTGAATCAGATCATGCGGATTTGCGTAGTCGAGCTGATAGCGGACGCGTTCGTCGAGCATGTCGGGGTCAATTCCGCTCGGCCGCAACAACGCGACCCGCTGCTCGCTTTCGGCACGCTCTGTCTTCAGACGCGCCAGTTCTGCCGTCAGCGCGACGATCTCCTGATCAAGCTCCTGCCGGGCATTCAACCCGTACTTGCCGGTGTAGGCGTTGACGCCGAAGTAGCCAACGATCATTGCCGCCATCGTGTAGAGGGCGAGCCCTGTGAGCACCGATTTAAGTCGTGAGCGCGAGACCATGGCCTCACAATGTGGCCACCCGGTTAAGGCTCCGCTAACAACTTGGCCGGCGCGATGGTCAAGATCTGCTATTTCTTCTGTTGCGCCACCCAGACGGCGAAGGCCTTGATGTAGCTTTCGAGGAATTCGCGCAGCGGCGCCTTGACCAGATCGCCCTTCTCATCAAACGCATCGCCAATACCGCCGACGTAGGCCTCCGGCTGCTGCAGCACCGGCACGTTGAGAAAGACCAGCGACTGGCGCAGATGATGATTGGCGCCGAATCCGCCGATGGCACCGGGCGAATTGCTGATGACGCCGCCGGGTTTGCCGTTGAAGACGCTCTGTCCGTAGGGACGCGATCCGACATCGATAGCATTTTTCAGAACGCCGGGAACGGACCGATTGTATTCGGGCGTCACGAACAGGACAGCATCCGCTTTCTTGATACGCTCGCGGAAACTCACCCAGTCGACCGGCGGCGTGGCCTCGAGGTCCTGGTTATAAAAAGACAATCCGCCAAGCGTGACAACGTCGAGCTGAAGCGAAGGCGGCGCGAGCCCCGGTAAGGCCTTGGCAATTTTCAGAGAAAACGACTCTTTGCGAAGGCTGCCGACGATGACGGCGGTGCTGTACGGAGATGTCATGAATAAATCCTGTAATTATACGGCTCTCACGGCCGGCCGCAGCATAGGGAATATCGTCGATCAATAGACGCCGGGAACAATCCGCTTGGTTTCCTGCATGTAGCGGCGATAGTCCTCGCCAAACGTCTCGATCATCATCTGCTCCTCGAAACGCACGCGCGCGAAGAACAGCACCGCCACAGCGACGAGGCCGCTGAAGGCGGCGACGACGTTGGGCAGCAGGCAGGCTTGCGCAGCCGCCCACAGCCAGAACGAGGCATACATCGGATGGCGGATCGTCCCGTAAACGCCGTTGCGGACAACTCGATGCCCTTCGCGCACCTCCAGCGCCGCCGACCACTGACGACCGAGATCCTTGTGCGAGCGGCGGAATAACCAGAGCGAAAAGGCGAACAATGCAGCGCCGAACACGACAAGCCCATAACCCGGATCGTACGCGCCAGCGCGCGGCCATCCCGTCGCGAGATTCAGGATCGGGATCGCAAACAGTCCGAGAAATGCGCCGGCCAGAAGCAACCGTTCGCGCCAGCTTCCGTCGCGCCGCAACGTCGCGGTGCGCCGCGCCCGCCGGGCGTAGGGATAGCGGATGATGAACCATGCGATGATGCCGACAAGCCAGACCGTCTGCCCCAGCGCGATCGAGGACATGAGCGCCGCCGCGCCTACGCCGCATCAACGGCAGCGTCGGCCGGCGTGGCCATCGCTGTCGCCTGGGACGACGCGTGCTTCAGAAGCGCGCCGTCCTTTCCGAAACGGTCAACACCGCCGCGCGGCGCCGTGATCTCATCGAATGGCAGTGGACCGCAGATAATGAGGCAATAATCGTAGTCGGCCCGCACGCTGTTTCCCATCAAGAACTTGTAGTGCATCAGCATGAAGTTGAACCGGTGACGCCGAAAGCTATCCTTGTCCATCATGTTGTGCAACTGCACGCGGCGGATGTTCGGACGCCCGTCGGAGCGTTCGCGACTGACGCGCTTCAATGTCACCGGATCGAAGCGATAGAAACTGATGGCGTCATCGCGGGCGTGATATTCGGTCCAGTGGATTCGGCGCTCGTCAGCCACAGCTCGGGTGGCTTGACGAATGCGCTCGCCGCGCGAATGCAACGAGAATTTCGGAATGGTGGCGCCGACGGTCAGGATGCACAGCGAAGGACCGCGCGACGCAAGATCAGGCTCGCGCATGAGCGCTCGCGCGACTGAATCCATGACCAGCGCGGCGCCGAGGCAATGGCCGATAATGACGATCTCGTCGACATCGGCGTTGCGGACCCGGTCGAGGATCCGCTCTGCAAACTGATCGATCCGGGCATCCATGCGCGGCCGCTGGCCGTAGACGAACTCGCGCGAGAAAATCCAGTCGTCGAACACATGGTTGATCGGCTGTCGCCAGCCTAACAGGAGCATCAAACCGGCCATCACGCCCACAGTCACCGCGGCTGCCAGCAGGAGTGCTGCAAATCCGGTCGCACCCGTAAGCTGGAGCAGGCCATATCCGATCGCCGCGCCGCATCCGATAAACAGCGCAACGTACAGATACGGGAACAGAAAGAAGCCGGCGTATTTCCAGCTTGAATAGAAAAACCGAAACAGCGTGCCGGTCAGTATGAAGTCAGCCAGCGTGACGAAGCCCTGACCGAGACGCGACCACATGCCCCGGGTATGATCTTCCAGGATCAGGTCGTCCCACCGCAGCATTTCGTAGGACGTGTGGGTGTTCCAGTTGGGGCCGGAAGCCTCCATCTCCCAGCGCGCGCTGACAGGCGTCGCCTCGATCCCGCTCACGATCCCGGCCTGCGCACCCCAGGTCCGTTGAAACATCGACAGCGACCGCCGAACCCGCTGAAGCTGCTGCTCCGGCGTAATCGGGTCGTACCCCCCAATATGAAAGACATGCCGCCGCGCGATCATGCGATCCAGTCAACTTCCATTGCCGTTATCTTGCGTTCGGGTCAGGCCGAGAACCTCGCAGCAGCCTTCCGACCACGCACAGGATACCCTAAATTTGACCCCGAGTACCGGGTACTTGCGGCGGAACAAGACCACGTGTGACGATTCAATCACAACACACAGGAATTATCGCAGCACAATTGACGGGCGAACGCGAAGACGAAATATACTGCGACCTCAAGCCATTTGAACTGGATCCATCGATGTCGACAATTTTTCTGCCCGCACGACGCGGCCTGTGGGCCGCGATGGTAAGCCTCACCCTGTTTGCGACCGGGGTATTCCCATCGAGTTCCGCAGACGCACAAACCTCAGCGGCGCGACATCGGCCGGGTCATGTTTATCTGATGCGGGGTCTGTTCAACGTCTTCTCGCTCGGCATGGATGACCTGGCCGCGAAGATAGAGGCCGTCGGCGTGAGCGCCGAGGCGATATCCTTTACGTCCTGGTCCTCGCTCGGTGACAGCATTATTGCGAGGTATCGTGCCGGCGACCGCCAGCCCATCATCCTGATGGGCCACTCGTATGGCGCCGACACGACGATTTCCCTGGCGCGTAAGCTGAACGACAACAAGGTTCCGGTGGCCCTGATCGTGAACTTCGACCCGACCTCACCGGGCCTCGTTCCACCGAATGTCCGCCGAGTCATCAATTTTTACGTGCCCACCGCATGGGGCCGTCCCGTCGAGGCCGGCAAGCAGTTCCGCGGCAGCTTGTCCAACCTCAACGAAAGCGGCCAGTACAACCACTTCGTTATCGACAAGGCCGACGCCCTCCATCGCAAGGCGATCGCGGCGGTACTTCAGGCGGTCGGCACCGGCACTCATCGCGTCAAGCAGCCTGCCAGGCACGATCAGGTCTCCGCGGCGCCAGCGCAGTAAGCCGGCGCAAGATGATCGCCGACGCAGCGCCGCGCGCCACGCGCGCCGGCCGATTTGTTTGCCCGCTTGATGGCTGCGTTACGACGCCAGCGCCTTCAGCGCCGCGCGGCCTCCATACTTCGCCTGATCGCCAAGCTGCTGCTCGATGCGCAGCAACTGGTTGTATTTGGCGGTGCGGTCCGAACGCGCCAGCGATCCGGTCTTGATCTGCCCGCAATTGGTGGCGACCGCGAGGTCGGCGATAGTGGAATCCTCTGTCTCGCCGGAGCGGTGTGACATCACGGCGGTATAGCCGGCCCTGTAGGCCATCTCAACGGCGGCGAGGGTCTCGGTCAATGTGCCGATCTGGTTGACCTTGATGAGGATGGAATTGGCGCGGCCGTTCCTGATCCCGTCGGCAAGCCGCGTCACGTTGGTGACGAACAGATCGTCACCAACGAGCTGGCACTTCTTGCCGACGAGATCGGTCAGTTCTTTCCAGCCTTCCATGTCATCTTCGCTCATGCCGTCCTCGATCGAAACAATCGGATAGCGCGCGACGAGATCGGCCAGATATTTTGCCTGCTCGGAGCGCGAGCGGGTCTTTTTCTCGCCGCCGTAAACATATTTGCCGTCCTTGAAAAACTCCGTCGACGCGCAGTCCATCGCCAGCACGACGTCATCGCCCGGTTTGTACCCGGCCTTGGCGATTGCACCCATCACGAAATCGAGCGCGGCGTCGGCCGACGGAATATTCGGGGCAAAACCGCCTTCGTCGCCGACGTTGGTGTTATGACCGGCCTTCTTCAGTTCGGCTTTCAGGGTGTGGAAGATTTCCGAACCGCAGCGCAGACCCTCCGAGAAGGTTTCGGCGCCGACAGGCATGATCATGAATTCCTGGAAATCGATCGGGTTGTCGGCATGCACGCCGCCGTTGATGATGTTCATCATCGGCACCGGAAGCGTCCGCGCCGAGACGCCGCCGACATAGCGGTACAGCGGCATGTCGAGAGAATCCGCCGCCGCCTTGGCAAGCGCGAGCGATACGCCCAGAATTGCGTTGGCACCGAGGCGGCTCTTGTTCGCGGTCCCGTCGAGCCCGATCAGGGTCTCGTCGATCTGCACCTGCTGCTCGGCGTCCATGCCGCCGATGGCATCGAAAATCTCGCCGTTTACCGCATCGACCGCCTTTAACACGCCATTGCCGAGATAACGTTTTTTGTCGCCGTCGCGCAGTTCAACGGCCTCGTGCGCTCCGGTGGAGGCGCCGGAGGGTACCGCGGCACGGCCCATCGCACCGTCTTCAAGCACAACATCGACTTCGACGGTTGGATTGCCGCGACTGTCGAGAATTTCGCGGCCAATAATGTCGACGATGGCGGTCATAAGAACCTCTTGAATCAGTGCAGGATTTGGCGTGCTTCTACAGCAATGCTAGCGCGCGGAAAAGGCTGTGATTTGTGTCGCCCCCGTGACGGGCGCATCAGGATTGGCTATCAGGAGCGCATGATCCGCCAAAGTGTGAGCGGTTTGGCGAAAAGATCATGCGCCCTTTAATTTGTTGAGAGCGCGATCGGACGCAAAACCGGCCTTCACTTTTGCTGATCGCGCTCTGACGGAGACGATCATGCCACGAAAGCTCCCCTCTTCGCCAAAATCGTCCGCTTTGCAACTCGGTCGCGCGGTGGCGTGGCCGGATTCACCCGAGAAGGCAAAACTCGACCGCGTGCCCAATCCGCAGAAAGACACAAATTATGCCGCGCGGTTCACGGCGCCGGAATTTACCGCGCTGTGCCCGGTCACTGGCCAGCCGGACTTTGCGCATCTGGTGATCGATTACGTGCCGGGATCGTGGCTGCTCGAATCGAAATCGCTGAAGCTCTATATCGCGAGCTTCCGCAATCATGGTGCCTTCCATGAGGACTGCACGGTGGCGATCGGCAAGCGTATCGCTGATGCGATCAAGCCGAAGTGGCTGCGCATCGGCGGCTACTGGTATCCGCGAGGCGGTATTCCCATCGACGTATTCTGGCAGACCGGGCGCCTTCCCAAGGGCATTTGGATACCCGACCAGGGCGTCGCGCCCTATCGCGGACGAGGCTGAGCCGCTTACAGCCGCTCTATCCGACGAGAGCAGCCTTCCGGGTCAGCAGCCGCGCGCAGACGAATCCGAGAATCGTGATGACGACGGCGCTTGCAGCAAGGGTCGGAAGTTTCCCGGCCAAGGAAAGGCCGACTCCATAAGCGATCGGACCAGCCGTTTGTCCCATGTAGAAGAAGAACGAATGCAGCGACAAAGCGGTCGCGCGCGCCTGCTCCGACAATTCACTGGCGAACACCTGAAGACAGCCGTGCAGCATGTAGAAGCCCCAACCCATCAGGATGAAGTTGAGCATCTGGATGCGCCAGTCCGGACCGAGACCGACCGCGATGATCTGCGCCGCCACCAGCATTCCGCCTGATATCATCATGCCGCGTACCCCGAGCCACGGCAGGAACCGCGATACCGTCATGGTGTAAAACAGCCCGCCGACCGCAAATCCGGCAATGACCGCGCCGGCGATCGACAGCCGGGTTTCGCCGAGTTCGAACAGAAACGCCGCGACGTAAGGAAATAGTCCGAGCACGCAGCAGCCTTCGATAAAAACGGCGGAATAACAGACCCTTGCGTTGGGATTCCTGAAAATCTGTCCGTAGCCGTGACGCAGATCGGCAAATTTCATCTGCCGCGAAGTTGCAATCGCATCGCTGCGGCGGAATCCGGTTCCGACCGCGATCGAGGCGACCATCACCAGCACTCCAAGCACGATCAGCACGCCGCGCCAGCCGACGAAATCGCCGATCACGCCGGAAAATGAGGCGCCGAGCAGGTTGCCGGTCATCGAGCCTGCCAGCGTGCGGCCGATCGCGACCTGCCGCTGTGGCACCGGCACGAGGTCGCTCGCCATGCCGAGCGCGACCGGAAAAACGCCGCCCGATGCGATTCCCGCAAAGATGCGCGTCACGAACAGCGTGGTGTAGGAGGTGCAGAATGCGCCGACGATATTCGCGATGCCGAGCAGCACGAGGCACACCAGCATCAGCCGACCCTTGCCGAAGACGTCGGCGGCCGCCCCGATCATGGGCTGCACGATGGCGAACGAGAACGCCGTTACCGCCGACAGGCCGGCGGCGGTCGCGACCGTTACCGACAGATCGTCGGCGACATGCGGCAGCACCGGGTCCATCGCGCGCGTCGACAGGCTGGCCGCGAACGTCGCCAGCGCGATAATATTCAGGAGCGGCGGCAAATTGTGCTTTCCAGCCGCCGCCGTCGTAGATGACGTCATTTGGCTCGAGCCGGATCGGGCGCCTTTGCCAGCGCATCGAACGCCATCAGCCGTCGTACCAGCGCCTCGAACTCGCGCAGCGGCACCATGTTCGGACCGTCCGACGGTGCATGATCGGGATCGGGATGGGTCTCGATGAACACGCCGGCGACGCCGACCGCGACCGCGGCGCGCGCCAGCACCGGCACGAATTCGCGTTCGCCGCCGGAGGACGTGCCCTTGCCGCCGGGCTGCTGCACCGAGTGGGTGGCATCGAAGATGATCGGCGCGCCAGTGGTGCGCGCCAGGATCGGCAGCGCGCGCATGTCCGAGACCAGCGTATTGTAGCCGAACGACGCTCCGCGCTCGGTCACCAGCACGTTGCGATTGCCGCCGCCCACGATCTTGGCGACGACATTCGCCATGTCCCACGGCGCCAGAAACTGTCCCTTCTTGACATTGACGACCTTGCCCGTCGCCGCGGCCGCGAGCAGCAGGTCGGTCTGCCGACACAGGAATGCCGGTATCTGCAGCACATCGACCGCCTGCGCGACCTCGGCGCATTGGGTAGCCTCGTGCACGTCGGTGAGCACGGGCAATCCGAGCGACGAGCGAATTTCGGCGAAACACCGGCAGCGCCTGCTTCAGTCCGAGCCCTCGCGCGGCCGACGCGCTGGTGCGGTTGGCCTTGTCGAACGAGGACTTGTAGACGATGCCGATGTTCAAGCGCGCGGCGATCTCCTTCAGCGCGCTCGCCACCTCGAGCGCATGGGCCCGGCTTTCCATCTGACACGGACCGGCGATGATCGACAGCGGCCGATCCTGACCGAAAGTGACGGAGCCGGCGGTGACCACCGGCGCTGCGGAGATCGATTGGTTCGAGGCGGACTGGTTCAAGGTGAATTCCTTCGCTGGCCGACCATGCCGGGCAGCGGTCGCGGGATCAACCCGGTTGTGCGGCTTCGGATCCGAGGGTTGCGCCCGACACGATGGCGGACGAGCGAGGCCTTCAGAACAAGTTCTGCCGCCTGGCTACACCAGCCGGCTCTGCACCACCGCGGCCTGGATGAACGAGGCGAACAGCGGATGCGGCTCGAACGGCCGCGATTTCAGTTCCGGGTGATACTGGACGCCGATGAACCACGGATGATCCTCGTATTCGACGATCTCCGGCAGCACGCCGTCGGGTGACAGGCCCGAGAAGCGCAGGCCCTGCTGCTCCAGCCGGTCCTTGTAGGCGGTGTTGACCTCGTAGCGGTGGCGGTGGCGTTCGGAAATCTCCAGCGCGTCGCCGTAAATCTGGGAGACGCGACTGCCGCGCGTGAGCGCCGCCGGATAGGCGCCAAGCCGCATGGTGCCGCCGAGATCGCCGGCCCTGTAGCGCTTCTCCAGTTCGTTGCCGCGCAGCCATTCCGTCATCAGGCCGACCAGCGGCTCGCTGGTCGGGCCGAATTCGGTCGAATTGGCATTTTCGATTCCCACCAGATTGCGCGCCGCCTCGATCACCGCCATCTGCATCCCGAAGCAGATGCCGAAATAGGGCACGTGCCGTTCGCGGGCGAACCGCGCCGCCTTGATCTTACCCTCGGCACCGCGCTGGCCGAACCCGCCCGGCACCAGGATGCCGTCGACGTGTTCGAGGAACGGCGCGGCATCTTCGTTCTCGAATACTTCGCTCTCGATCCAGTCGAGATTGACCTTCACCTTGTTGGCGATGCCGCCATGGGACAGCGCCTCGATCAGCGACTTGTAGGCATCCTTCATGCCCGTGTACTTGCCGACGATCGCGATCGTCACGGCGCCTTCCGGATTGCGGACACGCTCGTTGATCTCGTGCCAGCTTCGCAGCGCCGGCGGCACGCGCGGCTCGATTCCGAACGCCGCGAGAACTTCGTCGTCGAGGCCTGCGGCGTGATAGGCCTCCGGCACGGCATAGATGTTGTCGACGTCGCGCGCCTCGATCACGGCGCTTTCGCGGACGTTGCAGAACAGCCCGAGCTTGCGGCGCTCTTCTTTCGGAATCTCACGGTCGGTGCGGCACAGCAGGATATCGGGCTGGATGCCGATCGAGCGCAGTTCCTTCACCGAATGCTGCGTCGGCTTGGTCTTCAACTCGCCGGCGCTCGGGATGAACGGCAGCAAGGTCAGGTGGACGTAGATCGCGTGACCGCGCGGAAGATCGTTCTTGATCTGCCGGATCGCCTCGAAGAACGGCAGGCCCTCGATGTCGCCCACCGTGCCGCCGATCTCGCACAGCACGAAGTCGTAGCCGTCGTTGCCGTCGAGGACGAAGTCCTTGATGGCGTTGGTGACGTGGGGAATGACCTGGATCGTGGCGCCGAGATAATCGCCGCGCCGCTCCTTGGTCAGGATGTCCTGATAGATGCGGCCGGTGGTGATGTTGTCCTGCTTGGTCGCGGGACGCCCGGTGAAGCGCTCGTAATGACCAAGATCGAGATCGGTCTCGGCGCCATCGTCCGTCACGAACACTTCGCCGTGCTGGTACGGCGACATCGTTCCTGGATCGAGGTTGAGGTAGGGGTCGAGCTTGCGAAGACGGACCTTGTAGCCACGCGCCTGCAGCAGCGCGCCGAGCGCCGCCGATGCCAGACCTTTTCCGAGCGAGGAGACCACGCCGCCGGTGATGAAAATGTACCGCGCCATGGGACTCAACCTTTAAGGCTCCAGTGCCGATTCGCCAAAACCAATCGCAGCCATCAGTCGGAACGCAGATGGGCTGTGGGTGACGTGAAAATTCAAACGATTGCAGTCTCTTGATGGAGACTGCTGATGCAGGACGTTAGCGTCCGATCCTGCATGATGCCCCTGCTTTATTGCGAGCGAGGGGCCTGCGGGCCCGCAGGCGCCGGTGCGTGCCGGATGCTGCTCCGACTTTTTCAGCGAATCCAGGATGCCGCCGCTGGTCGGCGGGCGCGGCCGGTGTCGCGCCTCCTGCCGGCTGCGACTGCGAGGTCGGTGCCGCATTCCAGGATCGAACCGGAGCGCGGTCGTAGCCCGCAAGCCACGACAGGAACAGGCTGGTCACGAAGAAGCCGGCTGCGAGCAATGCCGTGGTGCGCGTCAGCAGGTTCGCGGTGCCACGGCTTGACATGAATCCGGCACCGCCACCCATGCCGAGGCCGCCGCCTTCGGATTTTTGCAGCAGGACGACGCCCGTCAAGGCGAGCACGAGCATGAGATGGATGACAATGACGACTGTCTGCATCGATACCTTCCGTCACAAGCGATCGCGCCGGGTAACCCGGTCGGAGCGCGCTTGTGGGGGTTGAAGTTGGCCGCTGTCTACACGATCGCAGGCGGAATTGCCACCCCGCGCCGACCGCTGCCGTTCAATTCAAATACGAAGGCAGTCAAGAATATCCAGCAGCGATCGCAAGGAAATCTGTCGCCTTGAGGCTGGCGCCGCCGATCAGCGCGCCGTTTACATTCGGAACCGCCATCAATTCCGCGGCATTCGACGGCTTCACCGACCCGCCATAGAGAATGCGGACCTTACTCCCCTCCCCATTAAATCGCTTGCTGAGCTGATCACGGATAAACCCATGGACTTCCTGCACATCTTTTGGCGTTGGGGTTCGTCCAGTGCCGATGGCCCAGACCGGCTCGTAGGCGACAACGAGGTTTTCGGCGGTCGCGCCGTCCGGCAGCGAGCCCGCCAGCTGCCGCCCGACCACCTCGAGCGCCTGCCCGGCATCGCGTTGGTCCTGGGTTTCGCCGACGCAGACGATGGCGATCAACGCCGCCCGCCACGCCGCCTCGGCCTTTTGCCGCACCAGCGCGTCGGTCTCGCCGTGGTCGGCGCGGCGCTCGGAATGGCCGACGATGATGGCCGTGGCGCCCGCATCGGCCAGAATCTCGGCGGAAATATCGCCCGTATGGGCTCCGGAAGCCTTAGGGTGGCAATCCTGCGAACCGATCCGGATAGGCGACCCCTGGACCGCCCCCGCAAAGGCCAACACGAGCGTCGCCGGCGGGCAGATCAGCAGATCGGCCTTTTGTGCGGGACCGTCCGCGCCCGCGATCATCTGGCCGAGTTCGCTGGCCGAAGCCTTGAGGCCGTTCATCTTCCAGTTTCCAGCAATCAGCGGTCGCAGCCCGGTCATGGATCTCTCATGGGTGATTTCGACAGTTCGCCACCTCGGTACGAGTAATCTCGCCGCCGAAGTTTGCAGGGTCTTGCTAGCAGACGTTATCAACCGGGGCCAGTCTCGGCACCGCCTGTACGCCGACTAACCGCCCGCTCCGGGTCGTCCCGCCGAGGTTGCGACGGCGCGCCTGCCACTTTATGATGCGTTATCAACTCGGTGACGCCCTCACGCGGCTTCCGCTCAGGTGCGACCCGCTTCCCTCCTGCAAAAAAGACGGACTCATGCTTCGAGGAATACGCAACGCCTCATCCAACTGGCTCGGCAAGACCATCATGACCATCGTGATGGGCCTGCTGATCGTGGCCTTCGGCATCTGGGGCATCGCGGACATCTTTCGCGGTTTCGGCCAGTCGACCCTGGCCACGGTCGGCAGCACCGAGATTTCGACCGAGCAGTTCCGTCAGATCTACAATGACCGGCTGCAGCAGATCGGACGCCAGTTCGGACGTTCGCTGACCCCCGATCAGGTCAGGACCTTCGGCCTCGATCGCCAGGTATTGCAGCAGGTGATCGCGGAAGCCGCGCTTGACGAGGACGCGCGGCGCAAGGGCCTCAACCAATCCGATGACGAGATCAGACGCCAGATCATGAGCGATCCCGGTTTCAAGGGCGCCAACGATGCCTTCGATCCAGCGCGCTTCGCAGGTACGATCCGTCAGTTCGGGTTCACCGAGCAGCGCTATATCGCCGAACAGCGGCACGGTGCGCTGCGCCGCCAGATCGCCGGCACGGTGGCGGCAGGCGTCGAACCCTCGAAAACGCTCCTTGAGGCGCTGAACCGCTTCCAGAACGAGCAGCGCACCATCGACTATGTCAAACTCGGCGCAACTCAGGCCGGAACCATCGATCCGCCGTCGCCGGAACAACTGGCGGGCTATTTTGACGCCCACAAGGTGCAATTCCGCGCGCCCGAATTCCGCAAGATCGCGTTCGTCGTGATGACGCCCGAGGAGATCGCAAAATGGACGGTGGTATCCGACGACGACACGAAGAAGGCCTATAAGCAGCAGAAGGACAAGCTGTCCACGCCCGAAAAGCGGCAGCTCTGGCAGATCATGTTCCCCAACGGCACCGAGGCCCAGGCCGCGCGGAGCAAGATCGACAACGGCACCTCGCTCGACGACATCGCCAAGGAGCGCGGACTCACCGCCTCCGACGTCGATCTCGGCACGATCTCCAAATCCGAGATCATCGACCCCGCCATCGCCAGTACCGCCTTCTCACTGAAGACCGGCGAGGTCAGCCAGCCGATCCAGGGCAAGTTTGGTGTCGCGCTCGTCAAGGTCGGCAAGATCGAGCCGGGCAACCAGCCGACGTACGACAGCGTCGCCGCCAAGCTGAAGCACGACATCGCGGTCGATCGCGCGCGCGCCTCCGTCAACGACCTCCACAACAAGATGGAGGACGAGCGCGGCGGCGGCGCGAGCGTGATCGAGGCCGCCAAAAAGCTCGGCCTGACCGCGGTCACAATCGATGCCGTCGACCGCTCCGGGCGCACACCGGACGGCAAACCGGTGACGGTGATTCAACCGGGCGTCGACCTTATCGCGCAGGCGTTCGCCAGCGACGTTGGCGTCGACAACGAGGCGCTGCAACTTGGCAACAACGGCTTCATCTGGTTCGACGTGCTCGGCATCACACCCTCTCGCGACCGCACCCTCGACGAGGTCAAGGACAAGATCGAGGCGCGCTGGCGGGACGACCAGATCACCAGCCGCCTGATGGCCAAGGCGACCGACATGGTCCAGAAGCTCGGCCAGGGCGGCAAGCTCACCAAAGAGGCAACCGGCCTCGGCCTTAAGGTCGAGAGCACGAGCCCCTTCAAGCGCGATGCCACGGTGACCGGCCTCCCCGCCGCCGTGATCGTCGCGGTGTTCCGCACCGCCAAGGACGGGGCCGGACAGGCTCCGGGCGCGGGCAACGACGAATGGGTCGTTTTCCAACTCACCGACGTGAAGGCGCCGCCGGTCGATCTCGCCTCCGATGAGATGAAGAAGCTGAAGGACAGCATCCAGCGCAGCCTGTCGGATGAGGATGTCGGTCAATACATTGCCAAACTCGAAACCGAGATCGGCACCACGGTCAATCAGGCGGCGGTGGCGCAGGTCACCGGCGCCAACAGCAACAACTGACGGGACCGACGGCGTCCCACTATTTTTCCGAAGGCATCTGATGGACGATCTTAAGGCCCTGATCGGAAAAGTCGCCACCGGCGCAACCCTGACCCGCGAGGAGTCGTCTTCCGCGTTCAACAGCATGATGTCCGGCGAAGCGACACCCTCGCAGATGGGCGGTCTTTTGATGGCGCTGCGCGTGCGCGGTGAAACTGTCGATGAGATCACCGGCGCGGTCGCGGCCATGCGCTCCAAGATGCTGCGGGTCAAGGCGCCGGCGGATGCCGTCGATGTCGTCGGCACCGGCGGCGACGGCTCAGGCTCGGTAAACGTCTCGACCTGCGCTTCGTTTATCGTCGCAGGCGCAGGCGTTCCCGTCGCCAAGCACGGCAACCGCGCGCTGTCCTCGAAATCCGGCGCCGCCGATTGTCTCGCGGCGCTTGGCGTCAAGATCGACCTCACGCCCGAACAGGTCGGCCGCTGCGTCAACGACGCGGGGATCGGCTTCATGTTTGCGCCAACGCATCATCCCGCGATGAAGAACGTCGGCCCGAACTCGCGTCGAACTCGCGACCCGCACCATCTTCAACCTGCTGGGCCCGCTGTCCAATCCCGCCGGCGTCGACGCGGCAGATGGTCGGCGTGTTCTCGCGGCAATGGGTGCAGCCGCTGGCGCAGGTGCTCAAGAACCTCGGTTCGGACTCGGTGTGGGTCGTGCACGGCTCCGACGGCCTCGACGAGATCACCCTCACCGGTCCGACATTCGTGGCTGCGCTCGAGGACGGCAATATCCGCTCCTTCGAGGTCACGCCGGATGACGCCGGACTGTCGCGCGCCGATGGCGACGCGCTGAAAGGCGGCGACGCCGAGGCGAACGCAGCATCCCTGCGCGGGGTGCTCGAGGGCAAGCCTGGTGCCTTCCGCGATGTCGCGCTACTGAACGCGGCGGCGGCCTTGATCGTCGCAGGCAAGGCGAAGAATTTGAAGGACGGCGTCGTGCTCGGCGCGAAATCGCTCGACAGCGGCGCGGCGATGGACAAGCTGAAGCGGCTGATCGCCGTTTCCAACGGTTGAGGACAGTAGGCGTGGCCGACATCCTGACCAAGATCGAAGCCTACAAGCGCGAGGAGATCGCGAGCGCCAAGCGTAGCGCCGTCCTCTCCATGAGGTCATGGCCGCCGCCAGGGCTGCGTCGCCGCCGCGCGGCTTCGTCCAGGCCATCCGCGCAAAACTCGCCCGCGGCGACTATGCCCTGATCGCCGAGATCAAGAAGGCCTCGCCCTCGAAGGGCCTGATCCGCGCCGACTTCGATCCGCCTGCGCTGGCTCGCGCCTACGAAGCCGGCGGCGCGGCCTGCCTCTCCGTCCTGACCGACACGCCCTCCTTTCAGGGCCACCTCGATTTCATGGTCGCCGCCCGCACTGCGACGGCGCTGCCGGTGCTGCGCAAGGATTTCATGTTCGACACCTATCAGGTGGTCGAGGCCCGTGCGCATGGTGCCGACTGCATCCTGATCATCATGGCCGCGCTCGACGATGCCGCGGCTGATGACATCGAGGCGGCTGCGCTCGATCTCGGCATGGACGTGCTGCTCGAGATCCATAATCGCGACGAACTGGATCGCGCGCTCAAGCTCCGTTCGCCGATGATCGGCGTCAACAATCGCGACCTCCGCACCTTTGAAACGACGCTTGCGACCAGCGAAGCGCTGGCGCTGCACATTCCGAAGGACCGCCTGATGGTGGGCGAAAGCGGCATCTTCGCGCCGGCCGACCTCGCGCGACTTGAACGGGTTGGCATCTCCACCTTCCTCGTCGGCGAAAGCCTGATGCGGCAACCCGACGTCACTGCCGCCACCCGCGCGCTGTTGGCGCGCGGCGGACCCACAGTTCCACAAGTCGTCCCTGCGAACGCAGGGACCCAGAACCACCGGTGAGCGTGACAAAGACTCGATTTCACATCACGCACATTCATCCGCGAGTCCCCGGCGGCGTAAGGGTCCCTTCGTTCGCAAGGACGACGCCGTCTTCGGAGCGAGATAAGCATGTCCACGAAGGTAAAGACGCCTGTCCTCACCCACATCGACGCCAAAGGCGAGGCGCGCATGGTCGACGTCTCGGCAAAGCCCGCGACCGAGCGTGTCGCTGTCGCTGAAGGTCAGGTCATCATGACCAAGGCAACGCTCGCCATGATCGAAAGCGGCAACGCCAAAAAGGGCGACGTGCTCGGCACCGCGCGCATTGCCGGCATCATGGCAGCCAAGCGAACGTCGGATCTGATCCCGCTCTGTCATCCGCTGGCGCTGTCAAAGGTCACGCTCGACATCGAAACCGACAAGAAGATTCCCGGCTGCCGCGTGCGCGCCAGTGTCAAGGTCTCCGGCCCGACCGGAGTGGAAATGGAAGCCCTGACCGCGGTCTCCGTCGCCTGCCTGACGATCTACGACATGATCAAGGCCGTCGAACGTGGCGTGCGGATCGAAGGCATTCATCTCGTCGAGAAGAAGGGCGGCAAATCCGGCCACTACGTCGTGACGGACACTCCGTCAGTGAAATAGCGGCTGGTCATCCTCGCGCGGGGCCGGATTAGAGATCGAGGATCGATTCGCGCCGCCATTTCCATTTCATAGGTGCCTCCTTCGACCCGCGCCCCCCTTCCCAATGCAGTCCGTCGTGACAACCGGCATTGACTGACGACGACTCGCGCCGCCCTAGCCGTTTCCGGACAACCGGTTCGACCCGTGACAGTTCCGTGGCCCGAGCTTGCATGTCTTACCGGCACCCTTGGTACGAACTCCAACGGCTCGCGGTACCGTTGTCTGCGGACCTCAAGTTCTGTAGATAAATTGGCGTACCCGAGAAGTGCATCGTTTTTTCGACGATCTGAGAGAATGCCGAAGCCGCAAGAACCGCGGCTTGACCGCGGTTCACGTCGGATCGACAGCGATGTCGTCGGCGCGATCGCGGTGACTGAAAAATTGAGGAGAATGGTCCATGGCCCTGATGCCAGTTGCCGACGCCCTTGCGGCTGTTCTCGCCGGAGCCGAACCGCTGCCGGAAGAAACGGTTGGTCTCGACGCCGCGC
Source organism: uncultured Alphaproteobacteria bacterium (assembly GCA_963764445.1). Taxonomy (GTDB): domain Bacteria; phylum Pseudomonadota; class Alphaproteobacteria; order Rhizobiales; family Xanthobacteraceae; genus Nitrobacter. Next base: position 28,507 of record CAVXSV010000010.1, on the reverse strand, counting down.
ATCGTCGGGTGCTGGCGCGCGACCTCCCCTCGCGCAGAACCCAGCCACCGGCCGCGATGTCGGCGATGGATGGCTACGCGGTGCGCGCGGTTGACGTCGCGACGGTACCGGCGCGGCTGCATGTGATCGGTGAGATCGCCGCGGGACGGCCGTTCGAGCGCGCGCTGCGCAGCGGCGAAGCGCTGCGGATTTTTACCGGCGGCGTGGTGCCGGACAGCGCTGACACCGTCGTGATCCAGGAAGACACCGAACGCGACGGCGACCACGTCATCGTCAAGGAAGCCACCGCCGCCGGAAAGAACATACGCCCTGCCGGCGTCGATTTTCGCGAAGGCGACATCCTGCTACGCGCCCGCAGCCATCTCACCGACCGCCATCTGTCCCTCGCTGCCGGCATGAACTATCCGGACTTGCCGCTGCACCGCCGTCCGAAAATTGCCGTGCTCGCCACCGGCGATGAACTGGTGTTGCCGGGCACGACGCCCGGTCCAGGCCAGATCGTCCTGTCCAATGGCTACGCGCTTCGTGCACTCGCCCGGAACGAAGGCGCCGAGGCGATCGACCTCGGTGTCGCCGCCGACACCATGGAAGCGACGACAGCCGCAATCCGCCGTGCCCGCGACAGCGGCGCCGACATTCTCGTCACCACCGGCGGTGCGTCGGTCGGCGACCACGACTTCGTCAAGCGCGCGCTGGAGGCCGAAGGCGTGGAGATGGCGTTCTGGCGGATCGCCCTGCGGCCCGGCAAGCCGATGATGCACGGACGCCACGGCGCAATGCGCGTGATCGGCCTGCCCGGCAATCCCGTCTCGTCCTACATCTGCGCATTCCTGTTCATGGTGCCGTTGATTCGCGCGTTGTCGGGGCGCGAGGATATCCACCATCGCGTTGAACGGGCGGTGCTCGGAAGCGATGTCGCCGACAATAACGCTCGGCAAGATTATCTGCGCGCCCGGCTCGCGCCCTCGGCCGACGGGCTGCCGATCGCGACGCCAGTCGGTCATCAGGACAGTTCACTGCTGGGAAATCTCGCCGCAGCAGAGGCACTTGTGATCCGTGCGCCGTTTGCGCCTGCCGCAAGCAAGGGTGAACCCTGCGCCATCCTTAAGCTGTCGCTGTCGTAAAACCTCGCCTTGTTGACGTTAAATTAAATGGTTGCGGAACACATATGGAACATATAGTGTCCGTTCATGATTTGTTTCGAGTACTCGTGTCACTGGACGGAAGGCGACAAGCCAAAGGTCCGGGGGTCGAACGGCAGGCGCCATCATTCGGGAATTGGTCGAGATGCTCACGCGCAAACAGTATGAACTCCTGCGATTTATCAACGAACGGCTGAAGGAAGCCGGCGTGCCGCCCTCGTTCGATGAAATGAAGGATGCGCTCGATCTGCGGTCGAAGTCCGGCATCCATCGCCTGATCACCGCGCTGGAGGAGCGCGGCTTCATTCGCCGCCTGCCCAATCGCGCCCGCGCCATCGAAGTCATCAAACTTCCCGAGATTGCGGCGTCCGGCGGCGGCGGCCGGCGCGGTTTCACGCCGAGCGTCATCGAGGGCAATCTCGGCAAGGTCCGCCCGGGCAGCGGCGGCGGTGTCGTCGACGATGCAGAGCATCCGGTCGCCGTTCCGGTGATGGGCCGTATCGCGGCCGGCACACCGATCGAGGCGCTGCAGACCCGCAGCCACACCATCAGCGTGCCGCCCGACATGCTCGGCCCCGGCGAGCATTACGCGCTCGAGGTGCGCGGCGACTCGATGGTCGAGGCCGGAATCCTCGACGGCGACATGGCGCTGATCCAGCGCAACGAAACAGCGGAAACCGGCGACATCGTCGTCGCCTTGATCGACGAGGAGGAAGCAACCTTGAAGCGCTTCCGCCGACGCGGCGCCTCGATTGCGCTGGAGCCCGCGAACGCCTCCTATGAGGTGCGCATCCTTCCGCCCAACCGGGTTCAGATCCAGGGCAAGCTGATCGGCATCTATCGCAAGTACTAAAGCATTTTCGAGCAAAGCATGTCCTCAGGCTTGCCCCGAAGATGGATACCAGTTTGCGTGAAGAAAACGCGTCAAATCAAAATCAGATCAGAAGCGGAAAGGCTGCGACCGCCGGCGGACCGTTCAATCGTCAGGCTGGAGGTCGGCGGCCGCGGGCGTAGCGTCGACCGGGCGCACCAGCTTCGGTCGGGTGGTGATGTGCGCCGGCTTTTCATCGCCGACCGCGGGCGACCAGGGCCGGTCGACACCGTCGGGCCTGATGGCATTGACGGAAAAATTGGGATTTTGCGCTACTTTGAGTTCGCCGCAGCGCCAACGCGCCTTCCCGCCGCAACCTGTTCTGATCGATCACCCGCGCAAGACACCCCTCCGAAGCCTGCCACGGCGTCACGACCACCTCCGCGCGCGCGCAGTCATCCTCCAAGGCTTCCGGGCGCTGCGCCAGTGCGACAATTCCACCGCCGGTCATCTCAACCACGCAGCCCGCGTCGTCGCATGAGACGCCTTTCGCAAGGTAGGATCGGCAGGAGGGCGCCCGTCGGCGTCCGCAGCCAGCCACTCCTTGACCATGAAACTGTCCTTTGCGGTTCGGATGAGGTGCAGCCGGCCATCCCGGCCCCGCACGCCGACATTATGGCCGTCGGCGGAGACCAGAATATCGGGCTGCTTGACCGCCAACTACCAAACGATCGCGATTCCGATGATGGCCGCGCCGCTCCAGCGCAACGGCGTTCTGAGCAGACCGAGCAGGATGATGCCCGCGGTCGCCGCGATCAGTGCCCGGTCCCGAACGCCGCCATGCGGCCGATCGCACCGGGCAGCGCCGCCACCCATTGCGTGACCACGATCATCCACTCGATACCGACATCCATCAGCCGCCAGAACACGCCGTCGAAACCGAAGGGCATCGCAGCCAGTCCCAAAAGCCCGGCCGGCATCACCAGCACTGAAACCACCGGCATTGCGAGCAGATTTGCGACCACGCCGTACGGCGTCACGCGATGAAAATGAAACGCAGCATAAGGCGTCGTGGCGAGTCCCGCGACGAACGACGCCAGCGCCAGCGTGACGATTTCTCGGCCGCCCCACAGCGCTGCCCGCGCCGTCGGCGAGTGATCGGACGACGCGAACAATTTCGGCATTCCGATCTGGACCAGCGCCACCAGCCCGAGCGTCGCCGCGAACGACATCTGAAAGCTTTGACGCCGATTCAGATATCGCTCGTTGTATCATGGTCTTAGCTCACCTTTTTGATGGTAGTCCGGGGATTTTTCCGGCACATGGCGATGACTTCCACGGCGCTCGCCACATCCTCGTCAAGGACGTGCGCGTATCGCATGGTGCTTTTGATATCCCGATGATTAAGGGCCTTCTGCACCAGCTTTAGATTGCCGGTTTCGCGCAGCAACTTCGTGCCGAAGTCGTGCCTGTAGTCGTGGAAACGGAAGTCTTTCACGCCCGCCTTGGTGCGCATCCGCTGCCAAGCCGACTTGGCGCCCGAGAGGGTCAGTGGATACCGCTGCCCCCTGACCTTCTTCAGGAGCTCGTTGCCGTAGACGGCCACGTAGGTGAACACGAACTCGCTGTGCTGACCTTGCAGGGGGAAGAGTATTTCTCGGATCGTGTCCGTGATTGGGAACGCCACGCGCCAACCGCCTTTGCCTAACCGCACAATCTGTCGTGTGCTGAAGTTCACCTCGGACCACTTCAGGGTTACGCATTCCTTTTGTCGCAAGCCGCTCGCTCGCACGAAGTCGAAGAAAGGTTCGTAGTCGCCGCGCATCGCGTCATCGAAAGCCGCGGCTTCATGTTCCTGCAGCTCGCGGACGCGCTCCACAGGCTCCTATCAAATCGGGCACCGCTAGCCTTGGCGAAGGTAAACAGCCGCTGCAGCACTTTTGTCGCAGATCGATTGACAGTGGCATTCGCGATCAACGGAAGGGCATGCTCTTTCTCCTTGCTCCGCTTGCCCCGCCTGCTGACCCGATGTCCCCGACGCCACGCCACCATGCGCTTGGCCTCGCCATGATCGATGTCGGTCATTGGCTTCGTTTTGCCAAAGAATTCAACGAGGCGAGCAAGGTTTGTCGACGTAGCATCCGGGGCGGAATTGTATTACGCCTCGTCATGCCACAAGCGCGCGGCTACATCGTCAATCAGCAAGGATGAAGCGGAGAGCTTCATCGCCGCGACCTGGGCCTTGCGGCGCTTTCGCTCTACGGCTTCGAACTTTTCTGCCTCTCTGCGAGACGTGCATTCCGTTGAGCCATAAAACCGACAACCTCCGACCTGGAAGTCGTACTGGTAAAACGGAGACTTCTTCGATCTGTAGACAGACATGCCACACTCTTTCGTCGGCGCCGCTCAATGAGATCCTGTACATCCGCGTCGGCAAATCTCATCCTCGGGCGCTTCCGCCCGCGGCCGACGTTGATAAATTGCAGTTCTCCATCCTGAACCAGTCCCCGCACCTGTTCCACGGAAATGGCGAGTTTTTCGGCGACCTGCTTCAGGTCAAAGAGTTGTGCGTCTTAGGACATCAGCCGGCCTCAAGCTGATCGCCATGGCGCTTCGCCCAACCCTCGGGATCGGCTACCCAGGCCGCGATCTCAGATCGGCGCCACCCGATTCGACGGGGTGTAATCCGGATGCGCTTGGGGAAAAGACCGCGCTTCTCCATGCGGGCGCGCGTCAAGTCGTGGAAGGGAATGATCTTCTCGACTTCGGCCGGAAAAATAAATGGAGATTCGTCGTTCATGGGGCAAATATCCACGCAGCGAAAAAGCGGAATTGCTTTTTCGATTGTGTTTTTGGCGGTCCCCATGACCAGCGAAGCATATTGATGCCGTTGTTCATTTCTGATGTCAACGGTTGGGAACGGCAGCGATTGCTACGTTCCTCTTTTGTTGAGGGTAAAACTCTGACGGTTTCAAAGAAACCCGCCGGCGTGAACCGGCGCTGTCGACGCCATCACCTATGAACCTTCCTTTTCGCGGGTCGCGTTGCGGTCCGACTCGGGCAGGAGAGAGCGGGAGGGACAATCCGCCGACGCAACGGTTAGTGATTTGTCTCTCGCGGGAGCGAAATCTCGAGCTCGCGTTTATCCATCTCAAAGAGATTTGAGTTAAATACAGTAGGATGGATGATCGTCGTTCAGAACCACGACTTCGCACCTTCAAAGCCGCAACGATCGAGTTCGACGGTGCCGGCATCGATTGCACCGTGCGCAACATGTCCGCAACTGGGGCCTCTCTGGAGGTCCCGAGCCCGGTTGGCATTCCCCACGAGATCACCCTGAACGTGCCAACTAGGCAGCTGCGGCGGCACAGCTACATCGTATGGCGCAAGGAAAAACGAGTTGGCGTCACCTTCGATTGAGCCCGCCGGACCGGCGAGATTATCAATCAATAACTAACCCTCGCACCTTCGTTGAGGCGCTGAGCATGGCAGACAATTGGTTGGGATGGCGTCAAACCTTAACCTGGAAGGTTGCTTATCGTCGCGCGCAAGTGGGCCGGCGGTATTCATGCCCAAGGTGGGCGGATAAGCAGGTTTACTGCCTTGCTTGGTTGCAAGGCAGGGGCCTGGAAATACCAAAGACAATCCTCGCAGACCATACGGAGAACCCGCCGGCGTGACCGGCGGCGCGTAGACGCCGGCTGCCTTCGCCTAGCGATTCCCTGCCGCGTGGCAGAGCGCAGCTGGCCTAGTAGTTTACTGAGATCACGGGCTCGGCCGCAGCACAGCAGGTGCACCGCTGCCACCCAACATAGTAAGTAGGCCCAGGGCTCCAGCCATATCCGAAGAACGGCACCGTCAAGGGAGTGGCGCCGCGCACGCCAGCGACAAATTCACACCGACTGCGCGATTGCCCCCAGTGGTGATGGTGATGGTGATACGAGGCGGGCCGGACAGCCTGAGGCCTGCTTTCGAGATCCGCTGCTTGAACTGTGACTGTCGACACGGCCACTGTGGCAATCGCTAGCAAGCGAGTTCGCAGTTTCACCACCAATCAATCCTCCATCGCGAATCCGTTCATCCCATTCTGCGCCACGTCGAGAAACGGCGAAAGCCCCTACGGTCTTGCGAACGCGCGTTCGGCAGCGTCTTCGGCATTGGCCATGATAGCAGATGACAATCCCGCCGGCGTGAACCGGCGGGAACAGATCAGCCTACTCGCAGGTTTTCCGCTGAGGTCTTTCCCTTGTTTGCGACTTCCTCGTAGCTCACCTTGTCGCCTTCATTCAGCGAACCAATGCCAGCCTTCTCCACGGCCGAGATGTGCACGAAGACATCCTTGCCGCCGCTGTCAGGCTCGAATGAATCCGAAGCCCTTCTGCCCATTGAACCACTTTACTGTTCCTGTCGCCACGTCCGCACTCCATGTTGAAACGATCGAACTATCATGAGGGCTCGCCTAGCTTGCCGCAAGGAAAACCCGCCGGCGCACCGGCGGGCTCGTTTCGTTTCAGGCTGGCGCGAGACTACGAAGCGCGGCTCCGATCGAGGCGCTCGCGATTTTCAAGTGGCCGTCCAACAATTCCATGTTGGGCAAATAATCAAGCATCGCGAGGGTGCCCGGCCAGGTGGTCGGCGTTGTGCTAACAAGATTACGAGCGGCATCCTGGGCGAGATCGATGGATTCGTCGCACGCCAGGCCGAGCCGATCGATAAAGTCCTTGTGCCGCAGATTTCCGTCGAGCGCCGCGTGCAGCCTCTCGCACTCGCCTTGAAACATGAATCCGCAGTCTTCCATTTCGTCGATATGTTCGTGTGTGCTGATTCCAGAATAGCCTTTGGTGTCGCCAGCCGCTGGCGGTCTGTCCAGAACCCTCCGTCGGCCATCGGGAATTAGCCTCATGGCACCCTTAAACTTCGGATCAGGCTCGTAACGGATCGCGAAGTCGCCGTAAAAGCCCAGGTCGTTCGGGAAGAAATGCCACCAATGCTCGCCCGCGGTCGAACTTTGCGTGATCGCCTTGGCTGCATTTTCGGCCTGCGATTGCGCTTCTTCGTATTCGCTCTCCGCAGCATGGTAGGCGGCGGCCGCGCTCCGGTGAGCATCGATCGCTTCAAAGATAGGATCAGTTTTCGCGGCAGCAGCCAGCGTCGGAACGGAGCCTGTGGCGACGGCGGCGGCCGGGATGGCCGCAGCTATGAGGGAGAGAAACGAGCGGCGGTTCGTGATAGTTTTGTCCGTAGCCTTGAGCATGATTAGTCCTTGCTTTGGGTCAGGGTCGTCGTGGTGTTTGCTCACCTCGGCGGCCCGCTTGGGACTGGTCGTCATCGCGGCTCGTCCCGTGGCCGCGAGAAAGACCATGGCATTGATCAAAGGCGTTGTCATCCCGGAAATTATCATAAGTCATTGATCTGTCTACAGGAATGCTGTAGTTGCTCAACAGTTTTCATGTAAACAAGATTGCATCGAAATGATAAGCACTCGCAGCCATTTGCGGCTCTTCCAAACCCTCAATGCTGTCGACCGTTCAACACATTTTCTGTGTGTCAACAGCATCGCTGTTGATCAGCGGCGGCATCGATCACCTATTGAAATCTTGCTGCAGCGGTCACAAACTTGAATTAAGCTGGTTCCAATCACCGCTCGGTCCTCGGCAGTTTTCGGTGACAGTAAGCCGGTAATGCTTGCGCCTGATTGATCTAGCGTGAGCAATATGCCCAATCGGCCCTTTGCGGACAGACCGCCTTGTCCACAGTGCGGAGACAAGACCAAGCTCGCGCGCCTGATGCCAGGAGTTGCAAAGGGGTTCATTCGCGAGTTTTTTGAATGCGCGAAGTGTAACCACCTCTGGGAGTGGGAAATACCTGATCCCATTCACCGTGCTGCTGGCTGGGTCACTGGCGAGCTAAAGCCGCCGGAGTAAAAGCCGGAACTATACAAGTTGGCGTAACTTGTACCTCATGACCGAAAGCTCCGATCTCCGGGATCAAGCCAATCGGTGCCGCCGCCTCGCTAAGACCGGCGTTGATCCGAAAACCATCACTAGTTTGATTGCGCTCGCGCTTGAATACGACGCCCGGGCGCTGGTTATTGAAGAGCGGCTGAAGCTGCTCCGATAAGGTCGCCTCAGTAGGCCCTGGCGTGGCAGGACTACCAGCCGACATGCACCGAAAAGGACTTCATCGCGTATCGCCAGCGGCGGGCCAGCGAAGCATGGAAGCATACGATGTGGGCCACCCCAGCACTTCTACCGACGCAGACTGCCGATGGTCGGTCGCGCTGCTTTTGCGGAGCGGAGATCACCATCGCGACGACCGAGCCGCACGTCTACGAGGCGCATATGGACTTGGGGCGGGAATGAGCTGGTCCCGCCACTTCGACAAGCGGATCGACCTGCCCGATGGCCGAAAGCTCCGCACTCTGAAAGACGCAGCCGAGTACATTCTGGCGCTGCCGCCGAATATACAGAAGGAGGAGCGTTGGCAACATGCCGCCGAATGCTTGACGAACGGCGCCGAGCGCGACATCGCTTGGATGTCGCTCGCGCGGCCGGCAATGATGCGCGCACTGCAATAGCCCTAGGCTTTATCTAAACGCGGCCATCGCGTCTGTGCCGGGTCCGCTGAGCTCACTTCTGCTGCGAAGTGTCCTGCGCATTCCCATTATTTGGGTGTTTCTTATTGGCTTCGCGGTGACCGACCACGCATCCGGCCGCAGCACCCAGCTTGCCATGTCCTGCCATATGGCCGGCGACGCCTCCAACGATGGCACCCTTTATGCAGCCCTTCGCTTGCGCAACCGGCGCAGAGGAGAGCGAGATAGCGGCCGCGCAGGCCGCCGCAAGTAGCCATTTCATGTGCACACTCCGATAGTGAATTGACCGCCGAACAACGCAATGCGGACAAATTCCGTTCCGGCAGCAAAACCCAAAACGGAAGTTTAATCCGCGCTAAGCAAGCCGCTTCATCATGAACCGTCGGGCATCTCCTGCCAGGATTCGAATTGGCTCATATACGCTACGTCATTGTCAAAATGACTCGCTCCGCGGAATTGTTCGGCGCTAGAGTTTCTGCCCGTTCAAAGGTGCAGTTGCGAACAATGACCGAACGTCGTTCAAAGCGGCTCACCCTCCAGGACCGCCTTTCAGGCTGGGCAGAGAAGACCCGCCAGCATGCAAGTGAACCTGAACCTGGCCCCGCCCGAGACGCCTTGCTGAAAAAAGCCGAGCAGGCGGAAACCGCAGCACGATTTGAAGCATGGTCGAGATCGACAGGATCGGAGCCGCCTAGGGATTTGCGCCAACGGAAGTGACGGCGCGACCAGTGGACTGGCGAGATCGGCTTATTTCAACCCGGCTGAACAACACAGTCGGCCAACCTGCCGGCTCGACAGGAACTGACTACCGCCGCGCACCGCTCACGTCGAACCGGGCGACGGTCCCTTGGCCGAAGCAGTCCCTTCTGTGAACTGGAATTGCCCGGCATCGTCGGGGGCATTTTTTTCCCCAGGAACCAACCGCAGCGCGCCACATTAACCGGCCGGAACGGTCGATTCCCCCGCGATCCCCGAACCCGAACGGGCCCGCTGCGCATTCTCCCAGCGGGCCTTTTTGGTGGCGGCCCCCGTCGCCGGAACCCCCCATCTCTCCCTTGCGTTTAGGGTGCGGACGGGCCTGCAGCCTCACTCCAAGTGTCAGCGTTCCTGGATGGGTTGCGGTGTCCCGACCGGGCCCGTCTGGTGCCCACCCCGCGCCGGCGGGCCGCGTAGGCGTCTGAGTCTGCCCAGCGGAACGAATGTGCTCTGCAATTAATTAAACGCGGGGGCTCTAGCGGAGAAGAGATCGATGGCCGATACCAAACACCCTTCGAGCGAACATCATCACAACGCTGCAGCTCATCATGAGTTGAGCAGCCCATCATCATCGGCAAGCTGCTCATCATCATGAAAGCGGTCGGCACGATCGAGGAAAAGAACATTCGGCGGCGGCCCAGGAACACAGCGGGAAAGCGCATGGGCACACCACCACTGCACATTCGCATTCAAACAAATAGGAATTCAACCAGCGTGACCCTGTGCGTCAAAGCCGCTGCCGCGAGTTCGGCAGCGGTTTTGCGTTTCGAGAGGCTACGCCGCCATCCGCTGCCTCCGCTGATCCGCCCTGGTTCTTACCCGCCCTGAGCGCCCCGCACGCTGCACGGATCGCGGGCGCGCCGATGTGCTCCCCAGCAAGGATGCGCCGCTCCAGCGCCTCCCGAGCGGCAGCTGAGAGTGCCGGCGACGCGAGCGTGACCAGAGCGTTCCACGACAACCGGGTGTAAATTTCAGGCCGCGCGCCATAAAGGCGCGCCACCTTGAGCGCGTCGACCGCGAGCTTTGTCTCGACGTCGAATTGCTGTCGGACCTGTCGCCCGTAGGAGCAATTGTTCTTGATCGCGGACCGCAGCTTCAGCAGCTCGAGGCCCAAAGCTATATTCTTCTCGACGCCGGGAACGCGGGCTAGGTATGCCGGCGGTTCGGTTCGCGCTCGATCTTCGGGCGGTTTTGGCAACACCGACGGACCGAGAATCTCGGTCAGCCTCAGGCAAACCATTGCCCCGATCGCGTGGCGCAGCGGGCGGATGCCGGATGATTTTGCCGAATTGCGGATCTGGACCAAATCGACGCCGTCCCATGCCTCCAGCCACTCCATGCCGCGCTGTACCCAGCCGGGGTGCGCGCACACCACGTCGCCGACGGCCTTGATCGTATACTCATTCAGCATGGTGCGATTGGCCGGGTTGCCTTCCGTGATTGCGCGCAGGACAACGACGGTGTGATCCTGGCCGTGATCGGCTAGCATCCGACGAATTGTGTTGACGGCGCTGGTTCGCAGGGGACCCGCCCGGTCGGCTGTGTCGATGATTTTGATTTCAAGTTGCCGGCAGAGCCGCTTCGCGTCCTCGATCGTCACCATCTGACACCCCATCGTTTGAGTAGCCTCCGCGGCGCGCATTAGTCAGCAGCCGGTCCGGCTCGCAACCAACGCCCCGGACCGGCTGCCCTCGGGTCACCCCAAGCGGTCGACACATCGCGAGCGCGGCGACCGGAAAGGTTCTATGGATCATTTATCGGTCGTGTTGTGATCCCCGGAAAAATATTGACCCATTCCGTCCGCGGCCGGGGCCTGCGTCGGGAAGGAATACCAGGACTTGCTCAGCGCCTCGGCCAGCGTGCGTCCGTCGATATTGAGCGTCAGCGCTAGCGGCGCCAGCTTGGCTTGCGGAGCGCCGCCGTTGGCCGCCTTGGTGCTCCGCCATCCGACGCTCATAGCGGACGCCGGCGGTCTCGTGCTTCTCATCGGCCTGGCTCTTGAGAAGGCCCACCACGGCACCGAGCAGGCTCGGATCACCGGCGTGCTTTTCCTGATAACGGGCACCAGGCTTTCCGCTGGCTGGGGTGCCGCCCATGTATTGTTCCGCGATACCTTCGACGCCGCCGATGACGCCTCCGACCGCAGCGCCTCCCGAAACACCGTAGGGGCCGCCAAACATGCCCCAAACCCCGCCGGCGATAGCGCCTTCGCCAGCGCGGGTTGCGATCTTTGTGCCCGCGCCGGGCTTGCTCGTGCCGGGCAGAACGCCGCGGATGCCTTCGAGCAGCGCCTTTAGATCCTTCAGCCCGCCGTTGACGGCGGGCAGGACCGTCACGCCTAGTTCGCCCATGGTGCCATCGTCAGCGCAGACGAAGCCAAACCCGCGGGCCTCGTCGAAGAATTTCACTGTGCCAATTTTGCGGGTCATGCCGCCGCCTTGGCGGCTACGGCTTCAGCGAATGAGCGACTCTCGAATGGACCGGCAGCACCGTCCTGCCATCAAAGCGGTCGAAATAACCAAAAACAGGGACATTCAGCGTGACGCCGAAGCACGGAAACGGCTGATACTTTCTACATTAATGCGAACCCGAAAGATGGTGATGAACGCCGACCATGTCGGGGCGCTTAACCAGGTTCAACTAGAATTTTTCAAACACACCGACGTTCTCCTGGCCTACAAGGCTTACATCGCAAACCTCTCCGATACGGTGCCGACTCCGGGCAATGCCCTTGATAATTTCCTGGCGAGACGTTCCGATTTGTTCTTTGATCTCTTGCACACAATCGCGAAGGCTTCGGATGTAACAATCGACCGACACGAGCTTGATCGGCTAGCTTACGTTCCGTTCGGCTGGCAAGCCGAGCAAAATGAAATACAGGCGTTCAGAACGGCGATGCTTGCTCTATTGAATGGCCAGAGGACGCTTCTGGTTGCACAAGGCCAACCGAATGCGCCAACACAGCCAGTCCAGCAAAGTCAGAGCCCCTTTCCTCCCCCGCCGTGAGCCATACAATAGAGCGGGGATCGAAGCCCCATGCCAGATCGTGCTTCAGGAAGGCGCCCCTGTTTCAGATGCAAACGCAATGAAGCGCTCCATGTATTCTGTCGCGTTCTTGGGCCACCATAATCCCTGCTGGATGGATTGCTTTAAGGCCCTGCCAACCTGCCTGTGTTCGATTTTCTGAAACATCTCCACATAAGCCTCCAACAGTTCGGGCGAGACGTCGTCGACGCTGGTCGCTAGTGCATCGAAACAAGATGCCGATTTGGGCCTTTCGCTCTCATGTCTCGCATAATTTGCGAAGGCTTCGAATTGCATCCTGAGTACTCTTCTGTTTTCGATCAGATTCTGCATGTTATTTCCTCCGCGAGCGTGGGCCTTGGGCGCCAACGTGCGATCGCTGGCGCGCGGGATAGATATCGACTATCGCCTCGTCCGTGCGGCACGTGCCGCAATCCGCTGCCGGGAGCCGCGAATTCCGCTGTGTGGTCATGCACCATGACGACGTCGGCCGGTCAACGCATGGAATTTGTTGCCGGCCGTTCGTCATTTTCGGCACTCGTTCATCATCGTTTTGCACGAAGCGTGAACGCCAGGCGTCTTCGCTTTCGTCCTCATCCTCGTCAAACTGTGAGTGCGGAAGAACATAGCCCTTGTCCGCGACGCGATCGGCAAGCCCACACGCCTGAACGACCGCAACGAACAGCCGCTGGTGAACTACCTCGTCACTAAAATCATATTCAGTGTCGCCGGCGCATAGAGGTGCATTTTCCCAGAATGCGACCAGGGCTTTTGCTCGTAGCCCTTCAAGTGAGGTAACGGGAAGCATGTGGATGACTTTCGACAGCCTTTTGATCTCCTTCACGATGGCTTCCATTTTCTCCGAGGCATCATCGACACCCATTTCGCCGCAAGCTTGTTCGAACGCCTTTTGAACTCTTCGTCCCTTCTCCGGATCTAAGTACGGCGGTTCACCAAATTTACACTCCACCTTCGCATGCGCTTTCGCCAAGGCCGGCGACCACACAGCCTGTGCCTCGTAGTAGCCCTCTTTCCGAAGGCGATCGGCTTCCTGGCGTGCCCACGTGGTCAGCGCGACAAGACCTGCCGGCGGCGTCGGACAGGTTCTCATCACCGCACGAAAGGCATCGCCGCACCTGTCGCCGAGATCGTTCGGAATGTCGACGCCGCGCGGCACGGCATCGCATGCGGCTTGGCGGTGCATGTCGATCGCCGCGAATATCGGATCATCCGACTGCCCCGCGTCGATAGCGGGCACCATTGCGGGCGCGGCGACGGGCAAGGCGGCGACGATCGGGAGAGCAACGATTGTATTCATTAGAAAACTCCTGCGCGTTTGATGATGTGAAGCCTGGGCGGACTGCACAGACGGTCGATCAACGTCGGAGTCGCGGATTTGTTTTTGCATGGCAGGTGGCTTTCTAGATGGCTTCTTAAGGCCGTCGCCCGTGTCAGACGGGCAGCCGGGAGTTAAGAACCTGCTAGAAACAGGCGGGCGGCCTTTAAGCTTTCGCTCTGGACATAGCGCACCCCTCCCGGCATATTCGCCAGGTTCGGTGCACCCGCCAAGGTGCATCCCGCATCAGACCCCGCCAAGGGTCCATGCATTCGGCAGCTTCCGACGCCAATCGGTCGCAACGCCTATTCTAGTCCGGGTTCTTAAGCCCACGGACATGCTCCGCTGATTTGGTTAAAAAAGCAATTCCCCACCCGGGGAAATCGTGATCGCCTGCAGCGCCGCCATTCGCGGCCGAAAGCGGTCACCATGTCCAAGGCCAAAAATCTCACGCTCGACGACCTGCCGCTGTTCGCGAACGACGAGCAGATTGGCGAAGCCGTTTTGGGCTGGGAGCGGCGGAAAGAGTTCAAGGCCCTCGCCGTATTGCATGAACGCGAAGGAATGCCGAAGGTCAGCCCCGTGTGGGGCGGCAGATATGTCCCGGCAGTCAAGGCGTGCCTCGACTTGCAATACGGACTGTCAACCGCAGTCCCGCTCGCCCCCAACGGAGTGGAAGGAAGTTTTCATGCCGGCAGACGAAGGGGAAGTGCGCGTGCTGGGATGAAACCAAGGGGCTGAAACATGTGGCGCGCTGCCCTGGTCATAGTGGTGTTTTTACTACCCGTGCGGACAATAGCTGATCCGTTGTCGATCACTGGCACTAACTTGCTCAACTAAAAGGACTGCAACATCGACGCCCTCGAAGCCGACGAAGTACGTGGCATCGCTTCCAACGAGAACACGTTCGAGCGGCCGCTGGACGAGCAGCGAAAAGAGTTTGAAGAACGTCTAGCCACAGTTCTTAGCCAACGGATGATGAAACCGTCCTAGCCGGATGGTCCCAAAAAAACTCCTACTCAGGGCGGAGGTTTTGAATGGGCGATACCGATGTCACAGTGGATCCAACGGAAGCCTTGGTTGACATCCAGACCTTGGCCCGCGTTGCTCTAGAGAGCGCTGACCCTCTCGTCATGCGGCGCGACTTAGAGTTGATCCTGACGATCACGGAAGGGGCGCTGCGGCCGCAGGACCGCGAATAGAAAACCCCGCTGGAGCGGGAATCTCTTATCGCTTAAATCGGCACTGGCCTGTTCGACAACCGTGGCCAGTTTGGAAATTAACCGGTGGCTTATTTTGATTTTGGGGGATTGATCCGAGCTAGCATGTCATTGACCTGATCCATGGCCGCTTTCGGCAAGTCATCTGCCTTAAGCCTATGCAAGAAGGCGACCATCTGACTGCCCTTCTTTTTCGCGTCATCCCATTGACAGAAGGCAATCCCCCATCCGGAGACTGTTCCAAGTATTCCCGCCCAATCGCCTATGCTCATAAGATCCACCTGTGCCGCCTTCAGTTGGCGGCTTCTTTCATTATAGAAACCCCGCCGGAGCGGGGTTTTTCCAATTCCTTATTGTAGAGCCCTGACATCTTCCTTTCGGAGCCTTACCAGAAATCGTGCATATTCCTCTGTCGCGTGCTTCATCGCGACATCCTTGTCGTACTTCCCTTTATAGCCGGGGAATATCGGATAATCGTTGAGCTTCATGAGATCGTCCAGCTTGCGCGCCAGATCCTTCATGATCATTTTCTGCTGGCGCCAGGCCTTCGATTCCACCAGCAGCAAAAACTGCTCGCAGAGGATGTGTAGCGTGAAAAGCTCATCGGGACCGAGATAGCTTTTAGCGATCTTTGCTTCCGATATTTTCGGCAGATTTCCTTCGAAAGACTGGATTCCCATGTTCGGCTGTTTGTGATCCGCGCGATCGATCGAGGATGATCTGAGAAGCCGTCATCGTGGTGATGGCGTAATGCAGCTTGTCCTGCAGCAGCGCGTAGAAGGTCCGGCAAGCTTGACTGGTAGAATCATAGTCGGTTGATGCTTGCTTAAAGAACTCTCGCACCTGGGCGTATATGTTTTTCTCTTCGGACCTAATTGCGCGCAACGCGGCGGCCAACTTATTCGTGGCGCGCGGATCCGCTTTCAGCCTCGCCTCGTTGAGAGCGTACCCATCAACGAGATACGACCGAAGCGTCTGATAGGCCCACTTTCGGAATTCGGTCGCTTTGGGTGATCTGGCTCGGAACCCCACCGCCAAAATCATATCGAGGTCATAATGCAGAATTTCGTAGGCTTTCCCGTCGCTTGCAGTATGTGCAAATTTTGCACTAACTGAATTTTTGTCTAACTCGCCATCTTCAAAGATGTTCTGGATATGCTTGGTGACGGCTGTCCGGTCAATCTCGTACAACTCAGCGAGCTGCTGCTGGGTGGCCCATACAGTGTCGCCGGTGACGTCGATATTGAAGCTGATGGCGTGGCCGCCGGTCTTGAACTGAACTAGCTCAAATTCGAGCTGGTTCGCACCTTTCTGAGCCGCCTTTACCGCGGTTTTAGCTTTCTTAACGGCCTTATCGACGTCGGTCGGTTTCTTCACAGTCCACAGTTCCTTCTAAACTGTGACCATTGCGCAACTGGAATTTCATTCCAGTGGGTGTAGAACGATTCCCGGAAGTGGGGACGTCGACTTCGCAAGGTCACGTGCTTCAACAATGAAGGGCGGTCCGGTTGCACGGGTCGCCCTTCGGTTTTAGCGAATTGGCTCGATCGCTACGGGCAATTTAAACCGGATCCTGCATTCCCGAAACTAAATAGCCACTTTCCCGCGCCGATCTGTGGGAAGCCGGCGGAGCGATGCTCACAGCAGGCTTCTTTACCCCTCGTTCACCGGGCCGTGAGAGCCTTGTTCTAACCCCTGCGAGGGCCAGAGTTGCGTGCGTACTCAACCCGCTGCCGACTGATCCGGTGGCGGGTTTTGCTTTTCGCGGCATGCGGCGGACGGAAATTTGCCTCGTCGGCGGGTTAACTGGAGGCCAGCCCTTGGTCGGAGCCGTCCCGTCATCTCCAGTTACGAAACGTGGCCCCCCATGCCCGGCGGGCCTCTCTTTTCTGCGCGTCCTTGGCGCAACCATGAAAGAAAGTTTAGAGGTCAATAGGAACGCGTAGGCGAAATTAGCATTGTCGGTCACGTTAACTGGAGGATTTTCGCATGCGTAGACTCTTCCTTGCGACAGTGGCGCTCAGCGCTATTACCGTTGCCTCGATTGCACCTGCCGATGCTCACTGGCGTGGTCATCGAGGATGGGGCGGGCCTGGCATAGGTCTCGGTCTTGCGGCCGGTGCCTTAGCCTTTGGAGCGGCCGCGGCCTCACCTTACTACTACGGCCCGGGGCCCTACGGGTATTATGGCCCCCGACCCGTGTACTATGGGCCGCGGTATTACCGGCCGTACTATAGTCCCCGCGCCTACGGCTATTGGTGACAACGGCGGCAAATGGCCAGAGTGCCGTTCCTGAAATCCCTCCAACTTAGCTCGCCCTGACGGGCGAGCTTTTTTTCAGGAACTACTACCAGCGCGCCACATTAACCAGCCGGAACGGGTCGATCCCCTGCCGAGATGATCCCCGAACCCGAATAGGCCCGCTGTGCAACTCCCGGCGGGCCTTTTTGGTGGTGGCCCCCAATCGCCGGAACCCACTCTCTCCTCCCTGCGTTTGGGGTGCGGACGGGCCTGCAGCCTCACTCCCAGTGTCAGGGTTCCTGGATGGGTTGCGGTGTCCCGGCCGGACCCGTCGGTGCCCACCCCGCGCCGGCGGGTTTGTTTAGCTCAAACCGGCCGCAAGTCACGCCGCCATCCGCTGCGCCCGCTGATCGGCCTGGCGCCCCTTGCCCGCCCTGAGCGCCTCGTACGCTGCACGGATCTCGGGCGCGCAGATGTGCTCGCCGGCGCGGGTTACGGCCGCCAATGCCCTCGCGCTAATCCGCGCTCCGCAGCCGCTTCATCGTGAACTCGATCTCCCCGCATGGCAGTTCGCGCCAGGTCTCGACCCAGAGAGCCTAGGAAAAGACACGTGAAACGTTGGTTATTTATTTTCGCCGCGATCATTGCCGCAATGACGATCTGGTTAGGAATCGCCGTCCTGACGTTCGACTCCCAGCCGGACATGGTCCACGTCAACGAGGGCGGCTAACCCGCCAAGCATTGGAGCGTTGACGATGCTCGTGTCGGGCCAAGTCTAATTCCCGACGACGGTGACCGTGCCGCTGCCGCTCGTTGACCAGCAAGTCGTTCCGCTATCTCCTATGGAGACGATGTGAGCCGTTCCGCCAACTGTCCACGTCGCGCCGCCGCAGCCTGTGTTCGACATCGAAGTGATCCGAGCGGCACCGTCTACAAGAACTTTTTGATTCCACTGGTTGCCTTGGTAGACCGACGCCCCTCCCGACGAATGGTCGATGACTGCCCACGTTCCGGCCTCACTCTCCATATTGATGATGTCAGGACCGTTGACGACGCTGCTTTCGATCAACACCAGCGTTGCGTTAGTCCCCAGAACACTTCCCAAGTTCATTCGCGTCAGCTGCGCGTTGTCGTTCATGTTGATGACGTGGAGGCCAATGTTTGCGCACTGGATATTTCCACCGCCGATGATTGATCCTTGAATGGCGTTTAGGCTGTTGATTCGGAAACCTTCTGCCGAGGTATCGGAACAGTTCCCGAAAATCTGGAAGTTGTTGATTGTGACGAAATCGTTTTCGCTGCAGCCAGACTGATTGAAGTTGCTGGCACAGGACGCGCCGCTGACAGCGCTTGTAGAAGTTGATCCAATCACGACGCCGAGATGCGAACCGGTAACCTCGAAATTCTCAAGAACGTTGCGCGTTGTGATCGGATTGTTGTCGGAATCCATGTGGATGCCGATGCAGCTTGCCGTACTGTTGCAGTCAATTCCGATGTGCCGAAGGTGCGAAAACGAGGCGTCCCAAAAGCGAACGACTGGCGTACCCGTGCTGCCCGTCCACTTGAGAACCGTTCCAGTCGTAAGCGGTGGGTTGAGAGGACTGCCGCCACCAACTCCCTCGATGACATCGCCAACGCCGAGGATGATCGACTTATTCAGAACATAGATATTTCCATCAACAAACTGGACACGATGATAGGCCCCGAGGTCTATGCTCGTGCTTGCCGAGCATGCCGACGGACCCGCTGCAGAATCGATCCAGATCGTCCCTGGACTAGCCCCCAGGTCCGCCAGCGCGGCGACCAGGTTAGCGCACCAGTCGGCCTGACCGTACATGCTCGCGATGCGGACATGGTTGAAGGAGCGGCCGGCCCGGAAATCGGTCGACGAAATAGACAGCGAACTGTTTCCGAGCGTGAATGCCTGAGTGACAGCAGCCCAATCAGCAGCCCCAGGCTGCGCACAGCCTGGAATGCCGCTGGTCGAGATAGAATTGATCCAGCTTCCAGCCGCGCAGGTAGTGGACTGTACGCCACCAAGGCTGGATGCTCCCGGCAATGGCAGATCGGCGCCGACGAGCGCGCGGAATGTCGCACTGGCCTGGTCTATTCCGGATACCGGCCCGGCATAGACGAGGTTTGGACCTGAGTAGTTGAGGAATTTCTGAAATGTCGCAAACGGAATCGCCTCAGTTGGGCCTGGTCCGATCCCGATCCGTCCAACGACGGTGTTTGCTGGAAGCTCCTGCGGATAGTGAGGAACCTGTGCCGACGATGCAATTGGCGCGAAAAGCGCTATCAGCGCTGCAATTTTGAAAAGACGATTGGACACGACTGCCCTCTTGTTTCAAAGCCGACGTCGACTGCAGTCGGTTGACTGCAGTCTGCTGCTCGGCCTTTGTCTGCCGTCAGCACCCCTGAGACAAATTGAGGGACTTCACGGAGGGAGGATTTCTGGTTCATCGTAGCCGCAAGGAGCGAAGATGAAACGGAAATCCGGGCCGGGCAAAGTGCCGGCAGAACAAGTGCTGAAGGACATCCGGCGTCAGACCCGCCGGCAGTATTCGGCGGAAGAGAAGATCCGCATCGTGCTGGAAGGACTGCGGGGCGAGGAGAACATCTCGGAGCTCTGCCGCCGGGAAGGCATCGCCGCTTCGATGTATTACGGTTGGTCGAAGGAGTTCCTGGAAGCCGGCAAGCGCCGGTTGGCCGGTGACACGGCCCGAGCCGCGACCTCCGGCGAGGTGAAGGATCTTCGTCGTGAGGCCACCGCTTTGAAGGAGGTCGTGGCCGACCTCACCCTGGAGAACCGCCTGCTTAAAAAAAGCATGAACGGGGATGGGGAGGAGGAGGCATGAGATATCCTGCGTCCGATAAGGCCGAGATCATTGAGCTAGTCGAGCAATCACATCTGCCGGCCAAGCGCACGCTCGACAAGCTCGGCATCCCGCGGGCCACCTTTTACCGATGGTATGATCGCTATTTTAACGGCGGGCCTGAAGCGCTGGCCGACCATCGCTCACGACCGGACCGCGTCTGGAATCGCATCCCGGACGATGTCCGCGGCCAGATCATCGATCTGGCGCTGGAGCTTCCCGAGCTATCGCCGCGAGAGCTGGCCGTTCGGTTCACCGACGAGAGAAAGTACTTTGTCTCCGAGGCTTCGGTCTATCGGCTGTTGAAGGCGCACGACCTCATCACCAGCCCGGCCTATGTGGTGATCAAGGCGGCGAACGAGTTCAAGGACAAGACCACCGCCATCAACCAACTCTGGCAGACCGACTTCACCTACCTCAAAATCACCGGCTGGGGCTGGTACTACCTCTCGACCGTGCTCGACGACTTCTCGCGTTACATCGTGACATGGAGGCTCGGTCCCACGATGTGTGCCTCCGACGTCACGGCCACGCTCGACCAGGCGCTGACGGCCTCGGGTCTGGACCACATCAACGTAAAGCAGCGACCTCGGCTTCTGAGCGACAACGGATCTAGTTACGTCGCGGACGATCTGGCCAGGTGGCTCGAACATAAAGGCATGCAACATGTGCGCGGCGCTCCGTATCATCCCCAGACCCAAGGCAAGATCGAGCGCTGGCATCAGACCTTGAAGAACCGCATCCTGCTCGACAACTATTACCTACCTGGCGATCTCGAGCGGCAGATCGCCGCCTTCGTCGAACATTACAATCATGTCCGCTATCACGAGAGCATCAACAATCTGACCCCGGCTGACGTCTACTTCGGCAGGTCCGAGACGATCCTCGCAGAACGTCAACGCATCAAGCTTGCCACCATCGCAAACCGTCGCTTGCAGCATCGACTGCAGGCCGCTTAAACTCTAACCCCTGATGAGCCAGAGCCTCCCTTCTCGAAATGCCTGATCAGTCTCATATCATCTGACGACGGACACTCGGCAGGTCAGGATCCCATTGGATGTGGTCGGTCTTGCCAGCCGGCAGCGTCAGCTTGCGGACAAAGACGTCGGTGAAGCGAATTCGGTCGTCGGAAATCTTCAGCATGGGAAGCAGTGCCCTTTTTTTGGGGAACATAGGCGACCAGATCCTGTCACGTGCTATGAAGGCTGAAGCCATTGGAAACTGTGGGCAATGAAGCTTCCTGACTTCTCCTGACTACTCAAGCTAGATGATAGCCGGAAATCGAAAGCACATGGCCCAGCCCGGAAATGAACATCGCATCGTTGACAGGTGTCGTGATAGCATCGCGACGTCCTGTCAGAAGCGCCGTCGCAATCGCACGGAGATCGCCACTGAGAACAAGGCGGATGCGGGCGTCGATGACATCCCGAAGCTCCTGCATCAGCGCGGCATAGCGCAAAGCAATTCCGCCGCTGAGAGGCGGGTCCACGATTTTGATCGCGCCCATGGCGAAGCCGGAAGCACCGATGCCCTGGAAATACATGTCGCGCGCGAAATCGTAGCTTCCGGCCCGCTCATCGGTGCGAGCGGTGGCTGCAACCGCACTTTCTTCGTGTAACTTATTGATTTTACTGATATATTATTAATTCAGCAATTCTGCCCACAGACTAACCCACAAATGGCATCCGCCCCGTGCGTTGCGGCGATTATGAGTGCTTGGATGCCATGCCCGCGCGTCACGCGCTCGCAAAAAAACCCGCCGGCTCAACACCGGCGGGCTCGGATTAGTCCTCTAAAGCCTGCGCCGCACGATCGCAATTCGCTGCGCACCCTTCCGTATGTATTACCCGCCCTAGCAGCACGAAGATCAACCTACCCGCAGGTTTTCTGCTGAGGTCTTTCCCTTGTTCGCTACTTCCTCGTAAGACACCTTGGCACCCTCGGCGAGGCCGGGTAAATCCGGCCTTCTCGACCGCCGAGATGTGGACGAAGACGTCCTTGCCGCCGTTGTCGGGCTGAATGAAGCCGAAGCCCTTCTGCCCGTTGAACCACTTCACAGTACCAGTCGCCACTGCCGCTCTCCCGTTTTGAAACGATCAACCAATCATGATCACGATCTTGGGGTGCCACAAGGGAAACCCGCCGGCTCCCATCACCGGCGGGCTTCTTTCCAGCCGCGCCGAATTTGATCCCGCCGATCATCCCGCCGCGGCGACTTTTGACGCCTTGGCCGCGGCCTCCGCGTTGACCGCCGCGTCGACGTTCAAACAGAGTGTTGCGCTGGTATCGCGAGCGATCCGCACCACCGCCGAGATGCGATCCATGGCTCCGGGGCTATCGCCGTCTCGTTCATGGGGCATTTCGAGCATCTGATCGTCGATCATGGCAAGCAGATGCCAGAGGTTCCAGATATCGGCCTGGATACTATCGAGGGTGACGGTGCTCGTATGCGCGCCTCCCGATCTGAGCGCGCTGCCTTTAGTTCGGCCGCCCGTTCCAACTCCGCCCGACTGACCAAATCGTCGATCAGGTTCAGCCAATTCGGATCCCGCTCGCCAAGATGGGCGTAGGTTTCCACGATCTTCCGAACCGGCTCATAGTCCTTGCCTAGCGTTGTCAGCACGACGTCTGCCGCCGATTTCACAAGCCGCTCGAATTCGATCTGAATACGCGCTGACGTCGTGCTTTACCTTGCCCCTCCGCTCAATGGCCTCGATATCGCCAGCTAGCGTCTGCACGTCGTTCAGCGCCCACGCCATCTGGATCATTGCGCCGGGCAATGACGACGCCGCCCCGTGTAGGTGCCGATCAGCTCAAGGGCGCACCGCCACTCGGTGATCTGGTCGCGCCGCTCCCCCATAATGGTCGCGTGGGACGTCTCGCCCTTCTCATCGAGCTGCCCTGGCGGGCGTCCCAGAGGCGTTGGATCTCGCAGGCTATGCTTCAGACCGGGTCAGCGGAAAGCGTCTGTGGCAGGTCTCTGCGGGACGCTGAGGCGGGTTTTGTGGTATGTGCTCGGGCAGCCTTCGGCATGGTCCAGATCCTTGCTGTTGGTTAGGCCCGTCGCAGGTGGTGAGACACCTCGGCGGGCTGCTTGTTTTTACGCAATGGTTTGTGTATTACGTATTTATGCTGAAGTCAATAGTAAACGTAATACGCAAACGTCCGGGCCGGCCGGCAACAGGCCAAGACCCTGTGCGCACGCTTCGATTGTCCGACGAATTCATAGAGAAGGTTGATGCTTGGGCTGCCCGCCAAGAGGACACGCCCGGCCGCTCGGAAGCCATCCGCCGTCTTGTCGAGCTTGGGCTGAAGGCCGAAGAAGTGACGCCGAATGATTCTTGTTCTCCTGCTCGCCGCGTTGACGAGTTGCACTTCTTGCGATCAGGCACTTCGTTCGAAGCAGAGACGTCCTGCATGGGGACTACATCAAGGACGCGACGGGACACCGAGGAGACAGCGAATGAACCGCCCCTCGCACCTCGTTGGCATCGACGGCCTCAAAGGCCTGTTCTCCAATGCCGCCGACCTTTTGAGACCGTGAGGACGAAATTTGTGGTGGAGTCCAACATCGACCAGCTTGATGCGAGAGTATTCTTCTGAATTGGAAGAATTCTTTTTTGGCCGACCACCTTTGATTCCTAAAGCAGGATCGAGAATTTGAGGTTTGGGCATGTTCATGATGGTTTATAACTGGCTGGCGTGGCTTCTCATCATCGTGATTGCCATTCTTATCCTGATGGTCATTTTTCCCATCGTTGGCAAAAGTCTCTCGGCAGTACGTGATGGCTGGCCGTTTAACCGCCCGCGCAATAAGTAGCACCGGTATGGCATAGTAGCTTGAGGCGCCGACTGCGCGTCCCGGAAATAGAACCCACCGGAGCGACTGATCTCGACCTTCAGCGGGCCTTTTGCATACATCAAGCTGGTCGCCCAGCCGCGTCTGACCTGCCAGTAACGTTAAAAACGTTCGACGATTGGAGATCCTTCGGCCCGCCGATATTTTGGGCAGATGACTGCAACGAAACAGACGTTCGAGGTTTACCGCCAGAAGAGGAACTCCGCGTTGCGCTTGGCCATCAAACCTGGCGCTAAGTTTCCTAGCCGTTTTCCGGCAAAAGATTGGGTCTTGATGTGCGAGAGCTCCCCGCTCCATTCGGATGCGAGGTTGGACATCGCCGTTAAAGGTTATTGCTACTTCGAAGTCATTAAAGGGTAGCGGCTATAAGCCAGGGCCGCAGCTTTTCAAGCAGACTATGGCGAATTGGGCGAGAGGCCCAACAATTGGCGGTACTGCTCTCTTAACGTTTCGTAGCACTCGCAAGCGCTTTCGCTCAGGGCTTCAACGTCCACTATTTCAATTTTACCGCGCGTATCTTTACGATACCGGCTTCCTGAAGAGTGCGCGCCAACGGTAGTCACGCTCGTACGCCGGACACCAAGCATTTCAGCTAGAAATTCTTGCGTGAAAGGAAGGTGATCGCTTCCCGACAAATCGCGGGCGCGCAGTAACCAGCGGCAAAGACGGGCCTCGACTTCATGATTTGCCATGCAAGCCGTGGACTGCTGCGCTTGCGCAAACAAGGTCTGCTCATGTCGCATGACTTTTGAAATCAGCTTCTCTGACTGTAAGCACCGCGGCCTTGAATGCAGCCGGGTCACAGACCATCGCATCGCCGCCCAACTGGACAATGGCTCGGCTCATCGCGACTTTTCCATCCAGCGCGGACGCAATACCAACTGCGCCGTCCTTGCCCACCATCGCGGCCTCAGTCGTTTCGCCGGTTGCGAGCGTGACGACGAGAGAAATGACCGCGTTTATCGGGAAAATAAACGGCTTTGATCGTGTCGCCAACTTCGAACAGCACTGTCTTTTGCTGCAGATGAGTGGCTTTGAGATGAGGTCGCAGGGCGGCTACGTCGCCCTCCGACAAGCACGCAAGTATCGCGTTGGATTGCAGCATGTCTGCACTCCCGTCAAGGCGGGAGCGCAAGAACTCTCAGTCACCAGCGCCCAGGTCGTTGCTGGCAATGACCGACGGTATCACGCAATCACAATCAACTATGTACGGTACAGAGCTTTAGGGGGACGTTTTTTCGGGCGCCTTATTTGGCCGGACCGCACCTTTGCTCAAGTGCTGTTCCGAACCTACTAAGCTTGATCCCAAGCTTCATTTCGACATCCTGACCCGGCAAACCATTTTGTATGGTCAGAAACTTAATTCAAACAAAAGTGTTGGGACGCTGAGGACTGCAGATTGGGGGCTCGCTTACAATGGAGGCTTCTGATGTGCGATTACAGCTTAGAGCACGTTGCGTCACGTCCCGCCGCCGCCGGCCAGCGGTTGGTGACCACCCAGTTCATGTTCGATGACGCGTGGTTTTTCGGTTGTCGGCGATCCCAAGGTCGCTGTTTGCCTTCTTCCGGGGACCGAAATTGCGTTCGATCGCGAGGCCAAGGCTGAGCCGAACTTTCCCTTGATGCCCAAGTACCGGATCGGCGAGCGGACGGCGCGTTTCCGCCAGGTCGCGCTCGATAAGCCCACGGCGCATCATGACGCACTCGAATTCGCCAACGGCGAAGTCGTGCTGCTCACTCGTCTGGTTCCAGGCCAGATCGCCACCGTGCTGCAGCTTCCGCGCAGCGCGAGCGCGACGGCGGCGGTCGAGCCGGACACCATAGCGGCGCAAGTCGCTCACGATACTGCACCGCGCGAGAGCGCAAAGTAGCGGCGCAACGATTAGATTGACTAATGTGGACCGCGGCGCCATCTCAGGCTAAGCGATTGCAAAGGCTCCTGCAAAGAAGCCGCCGGCAAAGAAGCGCAAGGCAAGCTGAACGGCTGCAGTGCCCACCCTCTCCGGCGCGGAGATCACCATCGCGACGACCGAGCCGCATATTTACGAGGCGCATATGGATCTGGGGCGGGAATGAGCTGGTCCCGCCACTTCGATGAGCCGATCAAGACGGCGGATGGAAAGACGCTGCGCACCTTGGAGACGCTGCCGAGTACATTCTGGCGCTGCCGCCGAATATACAGAAAGAACAGCACTGGCAGCTCGCTGCGGAATGCCTCACCAATGCCGCCGAGCGCGGGATCGCATGGATGTGGTTCGCGCGGCCGGCCATGATGCAAGCGCTGCACGGTTCAGCTGATCCGCCTGTCGGCAATCCGGAAGGCAAGAAGGGCCACAGCTGGCGCAACTCAAGGAAGCTGGCGCGAGACCGTTGAAATTAGAGGTCGCCAGCATTTCCCAAACGGACTTTTGGCCAGGAACGAAAACGCCAGTCCGCGCTTGAGTCCGGGTTCTGTTGCGTCGGAGTTCCGGTATGCGTAGCTCAAATTGGACGCCCTCTATCGTGCCCAACGAGCAAGATCAGACCGTTTACTTGGTGGCTGACCACTTCAAAACCGGCTCCGTCTGGCGTGAAGCCGACTATGAGGACACCGATCTGGAAACGGTGATCCAGGATCTTCTCTCTGGCCAATATAACAATCCCATCCGTGTTGTCGCCTTTAACACCGCGGAGCAATGGTCGCAGGACGTCTCGGAGGATGTTGCGCATGAACTACGCCGTCGCTGCGATCTGCAGGGACGAGACATCCCGTTTTTCCTTCAGGACTTTACTGATCAATATGAAGGCCGATATCACGACGTTCAACTGCCTTTGCCTCTACGCCTCGTCTGAGTGGAGACCAACCCGCTTCACGATCTAGTGAGGGTGACGTGGATCGCGCCGGATAGCCTTCACCACTTGTTTCAACCCGCTAGGACTAACACTAGACCGACGAATAGCCCGGCCACCAAGCCGAACGGAATGACGTCCTCGATCACTGGTACGGCTGCGAGTGGGTGCAGCCTTCCATTTTTGGGCCGCATGATCCGCAAAACCAAGATCGCGAGCGCGATCAAAACAACTCCGATTACCTTCAACATGATGAAAGCCCAGCTTTCTTGCTACCGCCTTTTGGCCCTGTCATCAACGTAGGCCTCCCCAAAGTCCGACCAGAAAGTACGCTGAGAGAATTATAAGAGGCAACCATAGCCCGCGCATAAATTGCATTCACCGCTTTCCTTCGGGTCAAGCTTAACCCGGCGGGACGCGCGAAATCAGCGCGGCCAATTAACCCTGCGTGAAATCCGCGCACTCAGGTCCGCCACCTGCGTGCATCTCACCGCTCATCCTGCCACGTCCCACGATCCCGGTCCCGAAAGGCTCGCTGTCCTCCGCCCAAGCGGGCCTTTTTGCTGTGCGCCGTTTCGGACTGGCGGGAACGCGTCCTAGCTCCAACGCGTTGTCGGGCGGGTCCGAGGCCTCAGGCCCCCGTCCACTTCCTAGGCCCGCCGACAAGTCTCTTCCGCCGGCGGGCTTCTCCTAGTCCTGCGCGCTTCTCCAACGCTTCATCGTGAACTCGATCCCCGTTTGGCCGGAACCCTCCCCACCCCGCGCATTACAAGCCCGGACCGTCCCCTTGGTCGGGTGCCGTTGATACTCCCAAAGAGGTGGAGCGCGGTTCCTGCCAAAAGAAAGGCCGCCGCCGGCGAAGAGGAGAACGGGTCGATCTCTCGCCCCTGATGATCCGCCATGCCCGGAGGACTTTCTTTACCAATCCCGCGCATTATCGGCGGTAGCAAGAAAGGATAGGTTTTCGGAACGAATAGCCAAAACACCGCTTTAGATGGTGTGGAGTTGAGTATGTCGCAGGACGTGTGGCCTTTAACAACCAACCGATCGAACCCTCGAAATGAGAACCCGGCGGGGGTCGCTGCTGAGGGATCGACGAGCAGCAACGCCGAGATTCTCGCGAAAGTGATCCTGGACATCAAGGTGATCCTGGACATCGAGAAGGCGCTTGCTGACGACCTCGACTTCGGAGGGCCTCGAAATCAACGATCGGTGCAGGATCAGATATTGCTCATTATGGATGAGGCCGATGCTGTCGGAACCGCCGAGCGAATCGAGGCGGGATATGGCGGGCTCAAGGTAGTGAAATAGCTCACCGCCTTCATGGGGCAGGTGCTAACGGGGCAAACTAGTCCGCGCTTCTCAAACGCTTCATGGTGAACTCGACCTCTCCGCCGACAGCTCTCGCCACGGCGCCCTCAGGAAACGCATCGAGCCGCGCGCATTACTCGGCCGGACGGTCCCTTGGCCGGGTACCTTCCGTTTTCACTCAACTGCTTGCCTCGTCGCCCGTGGGGGGCATTTCTTTTCCCAGGAACCAACTGCAGCGTCGCCACATTAACCGGCCGGAACGGGTCGATCCCTGCCGAGATCCCCGAACCCGAACAGGCCCGCTGCGCATCTCCCAGCGGGCCTTTTTGGTGGTGGCCCCATCGCCGGAACCCGCTCTCCCCTCCCTGCGTTCAGAGTGCGGACGGGCCTGCAGCCCCACTCCAAGTGTCAGGGTTCCTGGATGGGTTGCGGGTGTCCCGACCGGACCCGTCGGTGCCCAGACCCGCGCCGGCGGGTTTGTTTAGCCGGCTCAAACCGGCCGCGCGT
>CAVXSV010000009.1:0-119102 GCA_963764445.1 uncultured Alphaproteobacteria bacterium | reverse complement strand
ACGCATATGCGAAAAAGCTCGGGGAGAATGCAGCAAGCCTATTCTTATTACAAAATTACTGGGAGACGACTGGTTTCAACGGTGTCCAGCGCCTTCCAAAACGCCTCGGCCTCATCCCCACCGCCGAAGTCCCGCTCACCAACCTCGTCCGCGAGTCCATCCTCGATGAAAAAGAACTGCCGCTGCGCTTCACGGCGCTGACGCCGTGTTTCCGCGCGGAAGCGGGCGCGGCCGGGCGCGACACCCGCGGCATGATCCGGCAGCACCAGTTCACCAAGGTCGAATTGGTGTCGATCACCACGCCGGAAACGTCCAAGAGACGAGCACGAGCGGATGCTCGCCTGCGCCGAGGAGGTGCTGCGCCGGCTCGACCTGCATTATCGCGTGATGACGCTGTGCACCGGCGACATGGGCTTTGCTTCGCAGAAAACCTACGACATCGAGGTGTGGATGCCGGGGCAGGGCGAAGGTGGCGCTTATCGCGAGATTTCATCCTGCTCGGTGTGCGGCGATTTCCAGGCGCGGCGCATGGACGCGCGCTCGCGCGGCCCCGACGGCAAGCCGCGCTTCGTGCATACGCTGAACGGCTCCGGCACCGCCGTCGGCCGCGCGCTGATCGCCGTGATGGAGACCTATCAGCAGGCCGATGGCTCCATCGCCGTGCCCGACGTGTTGCAGCCCTACATGGGCGGCATGAAGGTGATCGCGAAGGGCGGCTAGCGCCATTCGATCGTTCATAGCCGATCGCTTGAGACACTGAAAGCTCACTTCTGAACCGGCAGCTAGCAGCGGCCGAAAAGGCAACCTCACGAATGCGAATTCTCTGTACCAACGACGACGGCATCCACGCGCCGGGCCTTGAGATCCTCGAGCAAATCGCAAAGGAGCTGTCCGACGACGTGTGGGTGGTAGCGCCCGAGTACGATCAGTCCGGCGTCTCGCATTCGCTGTCGCTCAACGATCCGCTGCGGCTGCGCGAAATCGGACCGCGCCATTTCGCGGTGCGGGGCACGCCGACCGATTGCGTGATCATGGGATCGCGGCACATCCTCGGCGAAAAAGGGCCGGACCTCGTGCTGTCCGGCGTCAATCGGGGCCGCAATGTCGCGGAGGATGTGGTTTATTCCGGCACCATCGCGGGCGCGCTCGAAGGCACGATGCTCGGGCTGCCGTCGTTCGCGCTGTCGCAGGAATTCAGCGGAGACTCACGACATGCCGTTGTGGGAAACCGCGCGCATGTTCGGGCCGCAGATTCTCCGCAAGGTGATCGACGCCGGCATTCCCAGAAACACCGTGGTCAATGTCAATTTCCCGGCCTGCGCGCCGGAGGAGGTGGCCGGTGTGCTGGTGACGCGGCAGGGCAAGCGCAACCTCGGTTTCCTCAAGATCGAGGAGCGCCGCGACGGTCGCGGCAACCCGTATTTCTGGATCGGCTTCGAACGCGCCGCCATGATGGATGCCCCGGCGGCGGGCACCGATCTCGCGGCGCTGGAGGCGCGGTGCGTCTCGGTGACGCCGCTGCGGCTCGATCGCACCGACGATGCGTTCGTCGAGGTGCTGACGGCGACGTTGAAGTAGGGCAATTCGTTCGCGAGCGCGGCGTACGATGGCTTCACCACGCCTCAGGCCGCGGCGCTGCCCTTGAGCGTGCGCTCGATCATGATGGCAAGGTTTTCCATCTGGAACGGTTTCTGCAACGCCGGACGATCGCGATATTCGGGCGGCAGACCGTGCGTGCCATAGCCCGTTGCAAAAATGAACGGCCGGTTGCGTGCTTCGATCACCTCGGCCACCGGGGAAATCAGCTTTCCGTTGACGTTGACGTCGAGGATGGCGATGTCGAAGTTCGTGGTGCGCGCGAGCTTGAGGGCTTGCTCGATCTCGCCGGTTTCGGCGGCGATGCTGTAGCCAAGCTCCTCCAGCATGTCCGCGACCATCATGCGGATCATGACCTCGTCCTCGACGAGGAACACTGAGCCGCCGGGCGGCTTCGCTGGCGTCATGTGGAGATCCGTTCCTTGCCCAATTCCCAACACAAAGTCGCAAATTACCTGGCCGAACGCAATGCGGGCATGCCCTTTGTTCACGCGAATGATGAGGTCCTGTCGGGTCAGTTGCAGCTCGCCCCTTGGTGCGAGTTGAGGACTGCCCGTAGCGCCATGCGCCGTGCGCGCCCGGCTTCCGACATCGGAACAAAAATTTGCCCCACCGGACGATCCGCGCAGATTGCGTCAACATATCTGGATATTGTGGTGGCCAAACGCCAGTGCCTGTGAGTCCGCCCATGCCCCCCGATCGTAGCCGCCCGAAAAGATGATGTTTCAGCTTAACCTGCGGCGGCGCGGCATCAGCGAACAGCGTGTGCTGCGGGCGATGGACAGCATTCCGCGCGATGCTTTTGTGGAGCTCGCGGATCGCGACGAGGCCTGGTGCGACACCGCGCTCGGCATCGCCTGCGGCCAGACCATCAGCCAGCCTTTCGTAGTTGCCTACATGACCGAGCGGCTGGAATTACGCGACGACCACCGGGTGCTGGAGATCGGGACCGGGTCCGGCTACCAGGCCGCGATCCTGTCGCGTCTGTGCCGCGAGGTCGTGACCATCGAGCGGTTTCGCGTGCTCGCCGATCGCGCCCGCGCCCGGTTGGAGCAACTGGGCTGCGATAACGTCGAGGTCATGCTGGGCGACGGCTTCGACATCCCGGCCGACGGCGGGGCAGTTCGACCGCATCATGGTGACGGCGGCGATGGAGCAGATTCCGGAAGCGCTGACGGCCCGGCTCGAGCCCGACGGGCTTTTGATCGCGCCGGTCGGACCGCACAATGCGCGGCAGACGCTGATCCTGATCCGCCAGACCGCCACCGGGCCTGTCCGCAAGGAACTGGTCGACGTCCGCTTCGTGCCGGCGCTGCCCGGCATCGCCCGCGAACTCTAGCTGTCCCGCGTGCCGGCCGCAACGCCGGTCGTATCGGCGTTTATTTTCAGGCCGCAACGCGTTATTCGACGGTTAAAGGCTTGTTTACTGGCGGCGTGTTTACTCAAATTTGTAGTCGTGTTGCGTATGAGTGAGTAACCATGTCCCGTGTCGTCGAGTTGCTTTGCTCGCGTCGCGTACCGCAGGTCGCGGTGCTGGCGCTGGTATCGATCGGTTTTGCCGGATGCAGCGCGGACATGTCCTCGCGCCTTGCGCAGAATCGACAGTAGCCCCCAGCAATCAAACCATTTCGGCTGGCAACGCGACACCACCGGCTCGGTGGCCGCAGCGCCCGCGGCTCCGGTCGAACGGCGCGATTTGCCGCAGTATACGCGACCGCAATATCAATCCCAGCCGATTGCCGCCGCCGATCTCGACGCCAAAGTCTTATCCGGTGGCGTCAGGCGTATCGGGCGGCGCGCGGCGTTGGTTCGTATGCGCCTCCCGCGCGTCCGATCGAATCCACCGGTGCTGTCGGAGCACGGGACGGCTGGAATCACAGCGGCGGCACCCCGATCATCGTCGGCACCAGCGATACGCTGGAAGGTCTGTCGCACCGCTATGGTGTCTCCACCGCCGAGATCCTCAAGGCCAACGGATACCGCGGGCCGCGCCGGTTGCAGCCTGGCCAGCAACTCATCATTCCAAAGCACGCGGCCGTTGCGGACGCCCATGTCGCTCCGGCAACCAAGTCCGCGGCTGTGGCAGCATCTGGCGTTCATTTCGTCAATCGCGGCGACACGCTGATGAGCATTGCCCGTCACAATCATATTCCGGTCGCCGAGCTTGCCCGCGCCAACGGTCTGCAACCGGGCGCGAAACTCAAGGTCGGCATGAAGATCTCGGTGCCGACGAAGTCCGCCGCGGTGGCCGCCCAGCCTGTTGCCGTTGCGGCCGCGCCTCTCGCCGCACCCGCGCCTGAGGTTCACGCTGCGGCGGCGCCCGCAGGCCCTGTGCAGAAGGTCAATCTCGCGGTTGCGACCGAGACGCCTGAAGCGGCCGTGATCAAGCCGGCTGTGAAGGCCGCCGACGCGACCGGGGCATTGCCGACATTCCGCTGGCCGGTGCGCGGCCGCGTGGTCGCGGCCTATGGCGCAAAGACCAACGGCAAATCCAATGACGGCATCAACGTCGCCGTGCCCGAAGGCACGCCGGTGAAGGCTGCCGAGGATGGCGTCGTTGCTTATTCCGGAAACGAACTCAAGGGCTATGGCAACCTGATCCTGGTTCGGCACGCCAACGGTTACGTCACCGCATATGCCCATGCGAGTGAGCTGCTGGTGAAGCGCGGCGATACCATCAAGCGCGGCCAGGTCATTGCCAAGTCGGGTCAGTCGGGCGAAGCGGCGTCGCCGCAACTCCACTTCGAGATCCGCAAGGGATCTTCACCGGTTGACCCGCTTCATTTCCTCAACGGGGCGTGAGTTTGTGTGTCCCGGGCGCGGTGCGTCGCGCTTGCGATGCTCCGCAGATCCGGGATCGTAACGATCACAACGCTTGCGATGGCCCCGGATGCTGCGCATCACTACGTGCTGCGCAGCATCCGGGCATCAAGCTTGAAGAGCTACTTCGCCGCCAGCTTCACACCGAGCCGCCCTGCGAGGTCCTGCGTGAACTGCCAGGCGACGCGTCCTGAACGCGAGCCGCGCGTGGTCGACCATTCCAGCGCCTCACGCTCCAGTTCGGCATCGTCGAGCTTGATGCCGAAGTGGGAGCAATAGCCGCGCACCATCGCGAGATATTCATCCTGGCTGCAGCGATGGAAGCCCAGCCACAGACCGAAGCGATCGGACAGCGAGACCTTTTCCTCGACCGCTTCGCCGGGATTGATCGCAGTCGATCGCTCGTTCTCGATCATTTCGCGCGCCAGCAGGTGACGGCGGTTCGATGTCGCATACAGGATGACGTTGTCGGGCCGTCCCTCGATGCCGCCCTCGAGCACCGCCTTCAACGATTTATAAGAGGCGTCGTTGCCGTCGAACGACAGGTCGTCGCAGAACACGATGAAACGGAAGTCCGATGAGCGCAGCAGTTCCATCAGGCCCGGCAGGCTCTCGATATCCTCGCGGTGAATTTCGATCAGCTTGAGCTGCCCGCGGACCTTGCGCGTTGACGCTGGCATGCGCGGCCTTGACCAGCGACGACTTGCCCATGCCGCGTGCGCCCCAGAGCAGGGCGTTGTTCGCAGGCAGACCCTTGGCGAAGCGCTCGGTGTTCTCGATCAGGATATCGCGCATCCGGTCGATGCCCTTGAGCAGGTCGAGGTCGACGCGGCTGACGCGTGGCACCGGCATCAATCGTCCGTCGGGATGCCAGACAAAGGCATCGGCGCGCTTTAGCGCACCGCGGTTGTCGGGCCTTGCCGCCGCAGAGGACATGGCTGCGGCAATCGCTTCGAGTGCGCGCGCGATCCGCTCAGGCACGTTGGGTGCCGCAGCCAATTCCGGACCTTTTGTCGCGCTCCGGCGCCGGTTGCCGGAGACGGCCTTTGACGCTGTGGGGGAGCCGGTTCTTCGTGACTTTTTTGCCATCTTTGCCTGTCCTTAGCACGCACCCTTAGCTGGGCACCCCAACCCCTGCAAGCAGCCGAAATAATGAGGCCCGATCAAGGATCTGGCAGCGTTGCAATTGGGACCGTGGCGGTTATAGTCCGCGCGAATTTGCCCCCAACCGGCCGACTCTGTTGTCGCGCCGGCCTGCTCCGTTTCCCAAGGAATTGTCCGAATGTTCATTACCCCCGCGTTTGCTCAGGCTGCCGGTGCCGGCGACACCAACAGCATGCTGATGTCGCTGCTGCCGTTCGCGCTGATCTTCATCATCATGTATTTCCTGATCCTCCGGCCTCAGCAGAAGAAGGCAAAAGAACACAACGAATTGGTGAAGAACATCCGCCGCGGCGACATCGTCATCACGACAGGCGGTCTCGTCGGCAAGGTCACCAAGGTGGTCGATGACGACCAGATCGAGTTCGAGATCTCGGACGGCGTCCGGGTGCGGCAGATGCGGCAGATGATTTCGATTGTCCGCGCCAAGGGTGAGCCGGTCAAGGGCGAGCCGACCAAAGGCGAGGGCACCAAAGGCGAAGGCGCCAAGAAGGACGACACCGCCGCGAGCTAAGTGTGCAGGGAGGCGGCCATTCCTGGAATCTGACGGGTTATCTCGATGTTGTACTTTACGCGGTGGAAGGCGCTGGCGATCGTCGTGACCGCCCTCTTGGTCTGCCTTTGCGCCGTGCCGAATTTCTTTCCCGAGGCCCAGGTCAAGACCTGGCCGAAATGGGCGCAGCGCCACCTTGTGCTGGGGCTCGATCTTCAGGGCGGCTCGTATCTGCTACTCGAGGTCGATTCCAACTACGTCAAGAAAGAGAAGCTCGATCAGGTCCGCGACGACGCCCGCAAGACGCTGCGCGACGCGCGGATTGCCTATACCGGCCTTGCCGCCAAGAACGGTGTGGTCGAGGTGCGCATCAGCAAGGAGGCGGAATTCCAGACTGCGCTCGGCAAATTGCGCGAGCTGTCGCAGCCGCTCGGAGGTCTGCTCGGCTCCAATGGCCAGCGCAGCCTCGAAGTCAGCGATGCGAGCGACGGGTTGATCCGCATGACCGTTCCGCAGGCTGCGATCACCGACCGCGTCCGGCAGTCGGTTGAGCAGTCGATCCAGATCGTCGAGAAGCGCGTCAACGAACTCGGCACCGTCGAGCCGCTGATCCAGCGTCAGGGCGCCGATCGTATTCTGGTGCAGGTGCCCGGATTGCAGGATCCGACGCGGCTGAAGGAAATTCTTGGCAAGACTGCCAAGATGGACTTCCGCATGGTCGATTCGAGCGTGCCGGCCGATCAGGCCGTTCAGGGCCGGGTGCCTGCCGATTCCGACGTGCTGATGGGTGCGCAGGCGCCCAAGACGCCTTACGTCGTCAAGAAGCAGGTGCTCGTCTCCGGAGGCGACCTGACCGATGCGCAGCCCGGATTCGATTCGCGCACCAGCGAACCGATCGTGAGCTTCCGCTTCAACACCAACGGCGCGCGCAAGTTCGCGCAGGCGACATCGGAAAATGTCGGACAACCATTTGCGATCATACTCGACAACGAGGTGATTTCGGCGCCCGTCATCCGTGAACCGATCACCGGCGGCTCCGGCCAGATTTCCGGCAACTTCACCGTGCAGGAGGCCAACGACCTTGCGATCCTGCTGCGCGCCGGCGCACTGCCGGCGCCGCTGACGATCATCGAGGAGCGCACCGTCGGTCCCGGCCTCGGACAGGATTCGATCGAAAAAGGCGAGCTCGCGGCCTACGTCGGTTCGATCATGGTGATCGTGTTCATGCTGCTGACCTACCGGCTGTTCGGGGTGTTTGCGAATATCGCGGTCGCCATCAACGTCGCCATGATTTTCGGCGTGCTGTCGTTGCTGAACGCGACGCTGACGCTGCCGGGCATCGCCGGCATCGTGCTGACCGTCGGCATCGCCGTGGATTCCAACGTGCTGATCTATGAGCGTATCCGCGAGGAAATCCGTGGCGGCCGCACCGCGATTTCGGCGATCGACGCCGGCTTCAAGCGGGCGCTGGCGACGATTTTGGATTCCAACATCACGACGTTCATCGCGGCCGCGGTGCTGTTCTATATCGGCACTGGTCCGGTTCGCGGCTTCGCCGTGACGCTCGGCATCGGCATCATTACCACGGTGTTCACCGCATTCGAGGTGACCCGGCTGATCGTCGCGACATGGGTGCGCTGGAAGCGGCCGCAAGACGTGCCGATCTGATGACGCGGAGCCGGCTGTGACCCACTGGATTTTGCTCGGGCTCGGTGCCCTTATCGTCGTGCTGACCATCGTCAGTTGCTTCGGCCTGCTGCCGTCGCTGCGGATCGTTCCCGACGATACGCATTTCGACTTCACGCGCTTCCGCCGCATCAGCTTTCCAATTTCCGCGGTGCTATCGATCGTCGCCATCACGCTGTTCTTCACGCACGGCCTAAATTTCGGCATCGATTTCAAGGGCGGCACGCTGCTTGAGGTACAGGCCAAGTCCGGCGAGCGCGGACATCGCGAGCATGCGCACGACGCTGAACAAGCTCGGTCTCGGCGAGGTCCAGCTTCAGCAGTTCGGCGGTCCGACGGAAGTGCTGATCCGCGTCGCCGAACAGCCGGGCGGAGATGCCGCGCAGCAGGATGCCGTGCAGAAGGTGCGCGGCGCGCTGGGCGACAGCGTCACCTATCGCCGAGTCGAGGTAGTCGGGCCGCGCGTGTCCGGCGAACTGCTCGCCTACGGCATGGTCGGCCTGATGCTGGCGATCCTCGGCATCCTGATCTACCTCTGGTTCCGGTTCGAGTGGCAGTTCGCGCTCGGCGCGATGATCGCGAACGTGCATGATATCGTGCTGACCATCGGCTTCATGTCGATCTCGCAGGTCGACTTCGATCTCACCAGCATCGCGGCGCTTTTGACCATTCTCGGCTATTCGTCTGAACGACACCGTCGTCATTTACGACCGGATTCGCGAGATGCTGCGGCGCTACAAGAAGATGCCGATGCCGCAGCTCCTCAACGAGTCCATCAACTCGACGCTGTCGCGCTCGATCATCACCCACGTCACGGTCACCCTGGCGTTATTTGCGTTGCTGCTATTCGGCGGCCCGGCCATTCACAGCTTCACCGCGGTGATGATGTTCGGCGTGGTGCTGGTCGGCACCTACACCTCGATCTTCATCGCGGCGCCGATCCTGATCTATCTCGGTGTCGGTGATCATCGCGCCGATGCCGAGGAGAAGTCGGCTAAACCGCAAACCCTTCGAAGCCGTGAACACCGATCCGCCGGACACGCCGCATCTTCCGCGTTCCGCGCCGATCGAAGCCTACGGCAACGGTGGCTTCCGCTTCGATACCATGTCGCATCGTGGCTCGCTGCTGTGCCTGCCGGATGGCATCTGGCCTTGGCCGGTGACACGGCCGCAGGAGATCGACCGTCACGCGCTCGCGCGGGTCTTTGCCGGCTCCGCCGTGATAGACACGTTGCTGATCGGCACCGGTACCGAGGTCTGGCTCGCGCCAACCGATCTGCGTGACGCGCTGCGCCGCTACCATGTCGGGGTCGACACCATGCTGACTGGACCGGCGATCCGAACGTACAACATCATGCTGGGCGAGCGGCGCCGGGTTGCGGCGGCGCTGATAGCTGTTCCATGACGGCCGCAGCGTTCTGCGCGGACCTCGTGCGCAATCACGATTTCGAAAACTATGCGGCGACACTTTTCGCCCCGATCCATTGCCGCCGCGCGCT
Organism: uncultured Alphaproteobacteria bacterium; assembly: GCA_963764445.1. GTDB lineage: Bacteria > Pseudomonadota > Alphaproteobacteria > Rhizobiales > Xanthobacteraceae > Nitrobacter. The sequence continues at coordinate 109,847 of CAVXSV010000009.1, read as the reverse complement.
GCTGGCGCTTCATGCCTTTAACGTCGAGATCATCAGAGTCAGAGAGCTGATCACCCAGCCATTGCCGGGTGAAATCCGCCTGCAATGGTGGACCGATGTGCTCGCGGGCACGGGACACGGCGGCGTTGAAGGCAATCCGGTCGCGGCTGAATTGTTGCTGGCGATCCGGGATCACGGTCTGCCGGTCGAGCGACTGTCGCGGCTGATCGACGAGCATCAGTTCGATCTCTACAACGATCCAATGCCGGACATGACGACGCTGGAGCGATACCTCAGCGATACATCCTGCACGCTGTTTTCGCTCGCCGCGCGCACCGTCGGGCACCAATCCCATGAGACAGATCATCTGGCGCACCACGCCGGCCTTGCGCGTGGTATCGCGCAAGTGATTGCGACGCTGGGTCCGGACGCGTCGCGGCGTCAGTCGTTCGTACCGCTGCAATTTCTGGAACAGCATGGCTGCGACCTAAAACAAATGTTTGCGGGTCGAGACACGCCGCCGCTTCGCGCAGCCCTAAGAGAATTGGCCGACGTAGCGCAATCGCATCTGGATACGGCGCTGGCCCTGCTGCCGGATCTGCCGCCGGAGTCGCGGACGGTGTATCTCCCCCTCGCGCTGGTGCGCCCCGCATTGAATCGCATGGCTCAAGCCGACGCTGATCCCTTCGTGCCGCAGGCTGCATCGCGGCTGCGCATCTTGTGGACCTTGTGGCGGGCATCACGCACGATGACGTTTCGTGCCTGAACAGGATCAGGACGGAAGCGCCTGGTCAGCTTGACTCGAAATTGAAGCGGTCGCGCAGGTTTTTTCGGCTCTCGAGGATGCCACGGAAAAATTCGCGGTCTGCAGGGCTTGTGATGAGCGGCTCGATCAAATCGATCTGGTTCATCGCGATGAGTTGCAGGATTTCCGTGCGAACCCTGCCACCGGCATCCCGCGGCAGGTGTGGCACGATCTGAATGTGTTCCGGTGGTTTTGGATCGTTTGCAGCGGTGAGTGTCGCCCGCAACTGCGATTCCAGCCCAGCCTGATCGGCCTCGACAAAGGCGTAGAGCCCGACACCGCTGCGGCGATCCGCAAAGGCAACGATGGCGGCGTCGCGCACCGCCGGGTTGTCTTTGATGCGCGTGATCAGCACGGGAGCATCGTTGACGAGACGCCGGCCGCCGCCTTCGCGGTCGGTGAAATTGAACAAGCCGCGTGTGATGGCGTAGTAGACCTTCTTGCCAGTCAACAGCCAGGTGCGCGCAATGACGGACTTGCGCGCAAGCATCTTGCGCTCGCGCGACGTCAGTGCATCCGGCGCGTAGGTGCGCTTGTGTTTCAGGAGATGCCGCAGGTCCTCGTAAGCGGCAATACGAAACAACCTCGAACGCCGCTTGAAGCACGCAGCGAGTTGGAAGTCCGTCAGGTAGGCGCGGCCATCGCTCCCGCGCAGCCAGTTCTGCTCCTTGGCGAGGTCGTTGTGGCAGATGCCGGCGCGATGCAGTTTGCGCAGCGCCGCCTTGGCAGACTGAAAGTAGGCGCGGTCGCCGTGAGGCTTGGCGAGATGCAGCGCCACGCCGTCGATGAAGCCGCGCACCAACGACTGCCGTCCGGCCCATAGCAATTCTGGCCCGACGGCGAGGCCGCCGGCGCGTTGCAAAGCGCGGCGTTCGCGCGCGAACAGGTGACGCGCGAGACCGTAAGACCACCACGGCACCTGATCGAGCCGCCGCAAGACCGCATCAACTTCGCCGGAGGCTGTCCGAAAACGTCCGCGCTCCACGGTCGAAAACACGTCTCGTTTCAGCAGGACCCCTTCGGTCCATGTGGTGGACAGGAATGCAGCGTCCTGTTTCGGAAGGGGCATGAACGATCCTGGACGGTGGTGTTGAACTTATGCCGCGGCGGCAAAATGAAGCGCGTCCGCGATCCAGCGGTCGAGGTCCGCCAGCGCGCGTGCACTGATCGCCTGTTTTCGTGCGATCGTCTTCTCGTTGCCGCGCAGCCGCGTGCCGTCCGGCTTCTTCGTTGGCGGATTGGCGAGCGGCGGAAACAATCCGAAATTGACGTTCATCGGCTGAAACGAGCGTGGTCCGGCGTCGATGGTCTCGATATGGCCGCCGGTGATGTGGCCGAGCAGCGCGCCGAGCGCCGTGGTCGGCGGCGGAGCGGCCAGGGTGTGCGTCCGCGCATCGGAAGCGGCATAGAGGCCGGCGATCAGGCCGATGGCGGCGGATTCGACGTAGCCTTCGCATCCCGTCATCTGTCCGGCAAAGCGCAGCCGCGGCTCGGCGTGCAGCCGTAGCTGGCTGTCGAGCAGCTTTGGCGAATTCAAAAACGTGTTGCGATGCAGGCCGCCGAGGCGAGCAAACTCGGCGCTCTCAAGGCCTGGAATGGTGCGGAAGATACGGGTCTGTGCGCCGTGCTTCATCTTGGTCTGGAAGCCCACGATATTGTAAAGCGTGCCGAGCTTGTTGTCCTGGCGCAACTGCACGATGGCGTAGGGCTTTACCGTAGGATTGTGCGGATTGGTCAGGCCGACCGGTTTCATCGGTCCGTGGCGCAAGGTCTCGCGGCCACGTTCCGCCATGACCTCGATCGGCAGGCAACCGTCGAAGTAGGGGGTATCGGTCTCCCAGTCCTTGAAGTCGACTTTCTCGCTCTCGAGCAGCGCGTCCACGAAGGCGTGATACTGCGCCTCGGTCATCGGGCAATTGATGTAGTCGGCGCCGGTGCCGCCGGGACCAACCTTGTCGTAGCGTGACTGGAACCAGGCCTTCGACATGTCGATGGAGTCGCGATGGACGATCGGCGCGATGGCGTCGAAAAAGGCCAGCGCGGATTCGTCGGTCAATGCGCGGATCGCGGCGGCGAGAGGAGCCGAGGTGAGCGGGCCTGTGGCGACGATGACGTTGCGCCAATCCGCCGGCGGCAGGCCATCGACTTCGGCGCGGCTGATCTCGATGAGCGGATGATCGACAAGCGCCTTGGTCACCGCAGCCGAAAAGCCATCGCGATCCACTGCAAGCGCACCGCCGGCGGGCACCTGGTTGGCGTCGGCGCTGCGCATGATCAGCGATCCCAGCCGGCGCATCTCGGCGTGCAACAGTCCGACTGCATTGTTGGCGGCGTCGTCGGAGCGGAACGAGTTCGAGCAGACAAGTTCGGCGAGACCGTCGGTCTGGTGCGCCTCGGTCATCCGGTGTGGGCGCATCTCATGCAGCACCACCCGAACGCCCTGTCGCGCAACCTGCCAAGCAGCCTCCGAGCCGGCGAGGCCGGCGCCGACGATATGGACGGCGGCGCGGGAAGATTCGATCTGTGTCATGGAAGAAGGGGTAGCGCGTTTTCCGGCCAAGGGGAATCGCGTTTGCGCCGCAGCGATCGCAGAGATGACCACGCTGGGACTCGTGTTATTTGCGGGGCGACGGCATAACAATGAATTATTGTTCAATGCTAGTTTTTTACCAGACAGATCCGGGGACGAAAGTTGACCGAAAGACTCCAGCTTCACCTAAACGACCCTGCGAAGCCGGAGCGCCAGTTTACGGCCCGGTCCGGCGAGCGGTGTCCGAGGCACTATTTGGCGCTGCGTCGTCCTCGCCCCTGAAAGAGGACCGACGGGAAATCGGCGGCGTAGCGCCGAACCTTCGGCCTTTCAGGGGGCTCATGCGATGTCGGCACCGAAACGGGTTCGACCGCCTTGCGGTAAAGGTGCCACGTAGCATGGCCGAGCAACGGCATCACGATCGTGAGGCCGAGGAAGAAGGGGAGCGACCCCAGCACCAGCAGGACGGCAACGATCAAGCCCCACGCCGCCACTGCAACCGGATTTTTCGCGACCACGCGCAACGACGTCAGCATGGCATCGATCATGCCGGCGTGCCGGTCGAGCATCAGCGGGAACGACACGATGCTGATGCACAACGCGACGGTTGCGAACAGGAATCCGACGCCGCAGCCGATCACGATGAGGCTCCAGCCCTCGGGCGTGGTGAGAACCCGCGTGACGAAATCGGGAATTACGGATGCAGGTGCGTTGCCGAAGATAGACACATAGATCGCGTGCGCCGTTGCCAGCCACACGGCGAAAATGACGAGCAACAATGCGCCAAATCCAAGCATCGATCCGAACGACGGTGACCGCAGCACCGCGGCCGCGTGCCAGGCGGATGCCTCCTGGCCGAGCTCGCGCCGATAGCTCAGTTCATAGAGTCCCAGCGCAGCAAACGGTCCGATCAGGGCGAAACCCGCGGCGAGCGGAAACAGCATCGGCAAAACCGAATAGCCGAGCGCCAGCCGCGCCAGCACGATGCCGATTACGGGGTAGATCACGCAAAGGACTATAGCGTGGGTCGGCACCGCCTTGAAATCTTCCCAGCCCAGCCGCAACGCATCGCGAAGGTCGGAGAAGTCGATGCGCCGGATGACGGGTTCGTTCGCGCCATCCGTTGTTTCTGGTACGTCTGACGCGAGGTCGGCAGGAAAAGAGGTGGCCATGTTCGTTGTCTCCTTTCGCGGTGACGAATTCCTCGGGCCGTCAGACGGCGCAAGTTCGTCCCTTCGGAAACGATCACGATCAAGCCAGACGCGAGAGCAAGCAAACTGGTCTTGCCGCGACCTCTTTTGCGAGTCTAATCCCGATCCTTGAGTTTCGTTGCTCACAGTTAAGTGAATTTGTGCGGCGACGGACGGAGGATGATGGCGTCGCTGCCTTCGATCGCATTTGAACGAACGTCGTCGGTTCGCCGTACAAAATGCGACATTGTGATGTCGTCTCCAGCGGGTAGAGCCGAAAAGCCCTGCCGGCGGCTGGCATTGCCGCATTGGCAAGCCCCAACGAGGCGGCTAATCTTCGGCAATCTTGCGGACAGATGCGAAGATATCTGCCGCGGGATCGGTCTAGTCTTGAAGTTATTTGGGAGCGGCACAATGAGCATATTTGGAAAGATCATGGGCGCCATTTTCGGTACGCACGCCGAAGCCGCAACTCCGGCACTTGAAGTAGGCGGCGGCACGGCCCCTTCCTCAGGCGCTACGCCATCTGGTACTACGTCATCTGGCACTGCGGCCGCAGGAAGTGTTGATGTCGCGGCCATTCTCGACAAGGCCGTAGCTGCCAAGAAGGAAAAACTGCAATGGCGGACGTCGATCGTGGATCTGATGAAGGCGCTCGATGTTGATTCCAGCCTCAGCGCACGCAAGGAGTTGGCGAAGGATTTGAAATATCCCGGCGACATGAACGATTCCGCGGCGATGAACATCTGGCTGCACAAGCAGATGATGGCTCAGCTCGCAGCCAATGGCGGCAAGCTGCCGCCTGACATGAAACACTGACGCGATAGTTGCGAAGCGCAAGGACCTCCATGCGGGCACTCGATCGCAGGACCGTTCTCGCAACCGGCGCTGCGGCGCTTGCAGGCGCCGTCGCGGAAGCCCCGTCCTGCCACGGCGCAGGGCGGTCCCAAGCCGATCTTTCCGCATGAGTTGATCACGATTCCGATCGCCGGGGAAAGCGAGGTATTTCCGGTACGCCGCATCTACTGTATCGGCCGCAACTACGCAGCGCATGCGATCGAGCGCGGCTCCGATCCCAACCGCGAGCCGCCGTTCTTCTTCCAAAAACCGACCGACGCGATCCAGAACGTGCCGACCGGCCAAGTTGCGGACCATCCTTATCCGTCGCTGACCAAGAACTACCACCACGAGGTGGAACTGGTCGCGGCATTGAAGTCTGGTGGCACCAACATTCCCGCCGACAAAGCTCTCGACCACGTCTATGGCTATGCGCTCGGCCTCGACATGACCCGCCGCGACTTGCAGAACGCAATGGCTGCGATGAAGAAGCCATGGGAGATCGGCAAAAGCTTCGATCACGCCGCGGTGCTCGGTCCGATCCATCCGGCGAGCAAGACCGGCCATTTCACCAAGGGCGCAATCTCGCTTTCGGTCAACGGCACCGTCCGGCAGAACTCCGATCTCAGCAAGATGATCTGGAGTGTGGCCGAGCAGATCGCGCAACTCTCCGAGGCCTTCGAACTCAAGGCCGGCGACATCATTTACTCCGGGACGCCGGAAAATGTCGGTCCTGTGGTCAAGGGTGACGTGTTGCTGTGCAAGCTCGACGGCCTGCCGGACATGTCGATCAAGATCGTCTGAGCGTTCGTCATTGTTCGTACCCTGATGTACCAAGCCGCGCGTCCGACAAAGTTTCATCCGACCAGATCAACGTCCTCTGGATGCTTGTCGAGGTAAGCGACAACGAAGCCGCAGCCGGCCACGAGTTTAAATCCATCGGCGCGGATGATCTGCAGTGCGCCCTTGATGAGTTCCGATGCAATGCCTCGGCCGCGCAGCGCGCGCGGCGTTTCCGTGTGGGTGATGATGACCTTGCCCGGCGCGAGACGATAGTTCGCGAAGGCGACGCGGCCTTCGGCTTCCAGTTCAAAACGGCTCAGGGCTTTGTTGTCGTAGACCGTGGTCATTATCCGCGCTCAGGTCCCCTCGGCTCACCGGGCGGCAGCGTGCCGTGAGCCGGCCTCCCTGTAAAGCGCGCGCGAAAGCCTGCAGGCGATGGGCATGCGGAAATAGGAAACAGGAGTTCAACCGTTCGCGCGGTATTCCCACGCCAGGGTGCGCCTCAATCTTGAGGCACGAGCGACGCATGTCGAAACCTCGAAGGATGGCTCGAGCTTTATCCTTCAAGACGACGTTTCGCGTCTCCTTACAAATTCGACCTTAGCAGATCGGCGTAATCCGGGTGCTCGGCGATCCAGCCTTTTACGAACTCACACTCGGCGCGGGCCCTGAATAAATCAGCGCGTACCTGATCCAGCGCGCCCTTCACGAGTTGTGAGCCGATGTCCTTGCCTTCGGGCCCGGGCGGCACTTGCGTATGGGTGAAGACGATGACTCCGTCCATAAACCTGTAGTAGGCAACAGCGATTTGCCCGTCGACCTCGAGTTCGTAGCGATATTTTTCCATGTTGTTGACGACGTGGGGCATTCGCAAGCCTTTATATTTCTATACTGCAGGCAGCATTAAGCGTTTTAGCGAGCCGGTCAACCTGCCGCGGATCGACCGCGGCTCGCCGCTGGGCGCCGCACGGTAGCTCTCACGGCAGCAGCGCGCAGGGAGGTTGCGGCGATAATACCGCATATACCGGAAGGATGCGAAATCCGGGAGACTAAGCCCCGGCAATTCCGTGTTCCGCGAGCGGGTCTCACGCATAAAAACAATGCGGGCAGGGTTCATCAATCACGTACCAATCGGATGTCCAACTCCCGGTTGACGTAGTGCCATTCGCGTGTGGCACGAAGTCGTTCGACCAGCCGCTCGAAGGCGCCGCTCTCGCTTGGCGGGTATTCAAACCAGGTCAGAAAGTCGAATGACTCGCCGAACTCTCGACAGTGGTAGAGACGGCGAGCAACGCCGGGCAGATATTCGAGCCCGATAGAGATATGGCGCGATTCTTCTGCCATGATCGTCCGGCGTTCATCCTGTGCAAGTTGCCACCACTCGTTGGATTTCCGGATTGGTATGAGGGCGGCGAGAGTTGCCTGTGGGCGACCCAAATCTGCTTGTATCGCGCGCAATTCAGACGTTTCCGCCGCCGTCGTATACCGGCTGTTACTGGTATAGCCGCGAAGGCGCCAGACGGCTCCGTCATCATTTGGGAGCGCTGGGTGCTCGCTGACTCCTTCGATGACGGTCAGGCGGTCGACGAGGGCTAGCCCGTCTCCCGTTACTTGGCTCATACGGGTCACGCGCCACGAACCTCGCATTCCGCCTGCAATCGTGACGTTGGTAGGAGTAGTCATCGTAACACCTTTGCGGATCCTATTAGGACACTGGATCCCGTGACGCGGCGGCGAACGGTACACCAGCATTTGCCGTATCCGAGCGCGTAGGTCGAGTTTGCCGAAGGCGTAACCCCTCAATTTGGACGCCACAAATTTGCGACGATGCGGATTGCGTTTCGCCAATTCGCCCGCGGGGGTGGCAACGGGATCGCGCATTGCCGCGGTTGCGCGCTGGACAAGACGGCGGCGGGATGCCATCAACCAAAGGCGGTCCATGACACTTCTGCGACGGATTCCGGCAAATGAAGCAGTTTTTCCTCAAACTCTTTACCTGGTGGAATGTCCAGACCTTCGGCACGCAACTCTGGACGTGGCGCTTTCGGCGAACTGGTCGGAAAAGACGGCCAGGGTAACCGCTACTATCGAACAGTCGGCGGGAAGATCGATCCGACGCTCGGCTTTGAACGGCGCTGGGTGATCTACAACGGCTACGCCGAAGCCACCCGCATTCCGCCGGACTGGCATGGCTGGATGCATCACACCGTCGACGTTCCGCCGACCGAAGAAAACTATCAACCGCGCGACTGGCAGAAGCCGCACGTGCCGAACATAACCGGGACGGCCGCGGCCTATCGGCCGTCCGGTTCGACGCTCGCGAGCGGCCGCCGTCCGCAGGCGACCGGCGATTACCAGCCCTGGACGCCCGGGCAATAGAGACGGCGCCTTTCTCCGGACCGCCTCGCGTCTTCGATCAGTCTATATCTGAAATCACGACAGCCGCTGGGCGCTGTGCGTTCGGCATCCGTGGCGCGGTTGCCGACGCACCACGCTAAGCGATATCAGCGCTTGCTTGCGGCGAAAATGCCGCTGCCGAGATAATTGGTGCGCCGGAGAGGGCGACGCTTCCGCCCATCTCGCCGACCGGACTGTGCGCGCCCTGGAAGAAGCTGCCCTGCAAGGCCATGATGCGGTCGCCGACGTTGCGTCGGTGCAAGGATCGTGCCGCCGAAATTGCGCGGGTCGTTGTTGAAATTCACGTTGCCCGAATAGTTGGTGTTGTCGAGATTGGTCACGCTCACCGTGCCGGTTCGCGCGCCGAAATTAACGGTGTTGGAGAAGCTGCCGGCTACGAAGCCCGCGCTTTGAACATTGGCAATGACATGACCGGTGTAGGTGGCAGTGCCCGTCGTTGGCACGTCACTGATGCTGCCCACTGGCCGGCCGGCAACCCAGTTCCAGCGACGATCTCGTGGGCCGTATTCGCGCTCGTGTTAGTCCGTCAACTCAACCACCCAGAAGCCCCAACGCGTATAGTCGCACTGGCATGGCGTCAGGTTCGGAATTGCGCTGGTGACGATCTGGTTCGTCGAGCGACGCCGTTGGCGGACACAATCACGCCGCGGACGGCCTTGCCATTGACGATGTAGTTGTCGGCCGTAGTCGCATAGAAATCGTTGTAATCCACATAGGCGCCGTTGGCCGCGCCGCTCGATCCCGTCGATCCGAACTGGAACACGATCTGAACGAACCGGCGAGTTGCGTAAAGGGATTGCTTGAGTTGTAAATGTAGGTGTCGAGATTGCCCTCAACGCGACCGTTGGTGGCGTCGAGGTTGAGCGTTGCAGTTCCGGTGATCGGATACATGGTCGGCGGCTGAAAATTCGTATGATTCTGGTTCGGGTAAACGATATCGAATCCGGCAGCGTATCCGGTCAGTGGCCGCGCGGTGTTGTCGACAGGGGGCGGGTTGTCGTTGCCCTTCGGCTGATCTTGAACGATCTGCTGCACGGCCGCCGACTGAGTGGACGTCTGCACCGTCTGGGTAAAGGCCGACGCGAGCGCGCTGATCAGTCCGGCAATCGGTGGAGGCGTTGTCGGCACATTCGAGCCGGTCACCGATCCGCCGGACGACCCGGTCGCCTTTTGCTCCGCAGCTGCCACGTTCTGCTGCGACGCCGCTCCCGCGTGCGCGCCGCCGCTCTGGCCCACGGCGCTCTGGAAGACCGCGATCTGCTGCTGCACGAATCCCGGCGGCGGCAATCCGGGCGGGGTCGGCGGACCGCCCGATTGCGTCTGAGTGAATTCGCCTGCGCCAAGTGTGACCGTCTGCCCGCCGGACGTGATGGTCGACGTGCCGTAACCGGCATAGATGCCGCCCTTGCCATCGGTCATCATCACGCCGCCGCGAATGCCAATCAAAGCCGAAGCGGTCTTGATCTCGGCATCGCCGTTATGGCTGATCTGGCCGCCGACAAAACGGAGCGCACCCTTGCCGAGGGTCGCCGCCAACTTTCCGGTGTTGGCGTTGGGGTCATAGACGTATTCGTCGATCGTGAGATCGCTGTTCGGGCCGATCGTCATCGATGTCTTGTCGAGGAACAGCAGTTGCACCGAACCGCTGGCCTTGGTCTGAATCCGCTCCTTGTGCGCGATCGACTGGCCGATGGTGATGGTCTTGAGATTGGCCGTCGCGGCCGGGTTGACTGCGGAGGCCGTGCCGACCTGCTGGGCTTGCGCAACCGAGCCGCCGAACGCCAGCGCAACCGCCGTCATCGCAATCCGGAGCGCCCCACGACTCATGACAATTTCCTGGTCAAAAACTGAACGCAAACCTGAAAGCCTGAGTATAGCCCTGAGTATCCTGGGTAAGCCAACCCCGCGCGCTTACCAAAATACCGTTGGAGATGCGAATGATGGTATCTGTTGCCTCAAGTCCACGCCCAACTTGCGCACCGAATCTATTGGAATTTTGAATTTGACGTTCGTGTCCGAAATTCGCGGTCAGGCAGGTCGCGAATGTCAAATTCTCTTAGCAGAGTCAGCCCGACCCCCGCGTCATGCGCGGGTAGAGCCGTTCGAAGAACGGCGTCGCTTCCGTTCGCCTCTGACCCGCCGCCCATCCATCTTCTCTCAAAATGATGGATTGCGCCGGGTCAAACCCGGCACTGACGATGACCGAGATTTTCTTCCATCGAGCGTGACCTGAGCAGCCAGCGAAGAGAGACGATTGCCGCAGCCGACCGTGAGCGCACGGCAAGCCGCCCTTTCCCCGCCGCAATCGGCGTGTTAACCGGGCGCCTGCGATCGGCTTGGAGCCTTAATAGCTGTACAATGTTCCGGCCCTGATTCGAGCCACAAAGCCGCGCAAGATGTTTCGAACCATTGTCATAGCCGGTTGTGCGGCTTTCGCGGTTGCCGCTCTGATCGCGGCTGCGTCGCCGGTGCACGCGCAAATCGGTAATATTTTTTCGGATCCCGCGCCGCGTCCGCCGGGCGCCATTCCGCGCGGGCAGGCCGGGCCGTCCGACGACGACGAGGAAGAAGTGCCGGATCTGCCGCAGCAAGGACGCGTGCTGCCGGCCCCGATGCGTCCGCCGTCGGGGCAAGGCGCTCCACCTCCTGGTCCGGTTCAGACCCAGCCGTTGCCGCCGCCACCAGGAACCACCGTGGTACCGCAGAATGCACCGGGTGGAGTTGCCGTCGCGCCGCCTTCACCCGATCAGGTCCCCTCGCAGCGTCCGCCGCGCACGGCTCCGCCTGCACCGGCGACGCTTCAACCGGGCGACGAGGTCGTCACCGAGCCGCCAGCCCAGAAGGTTCTCAACAAGAAGGCGGTCTTCTCCGGTCTCGACAAGATCACCGGCCGCATCATCCACTTCGACGAGGATGTCGGCGAAACCGTGCAGTTCGGTGCGCTGCGGGTGAAGACCGACGCCTGCTACACACGCCCCGCGACCGAAGCCGCCAACACCGACGCCTTCGTTCAGGTCGATGAGATCACCCTTCAGGGCGAGGTGAAGCGGATTTTCTCCGGCTGGATGTTCGCGGCCAGTCCCGGCCTGCATGGTGTCGAGCATCCGATCTATGACGTCTGGCTGACCGACTGCAAGGATCCGGAAACGACTGATCGTCAACGCCCAGCCGGATCCGCCGAAACCAGCGCCGCCGCCCGCCAAGCGTCCGCCGCGCCAATCCACGGCACGTCAGTCGCGCCAATCCGCGCCGCCACCTCAGCCGATGCCGCCTCCACCGCAACAGCAACAACAGCCGCGCCAGAGCAATCCGTTGTTTCCGCTGTTCCGGCAATAGGCTTCGGGTAATTACGCGCGGCTGGCGATTATCCCGAGCGCATCCGCGCCGGACACCGGTCGATCAAGCGGCAAGGCCGTGAAATCGGCATGGCCTTTCAGCGCATCGTCCAACAGCGTCCGGTATCGTCTGCGCGGAACTTCGATCGCGCCGAACGTGCGCAGATGATCCGTCACGAATTGCGTATCGAGCAGCAGGAAGCCGCCCGCGATCAACCGAGCGACCAGATGCACCAGCGCCACCTTCGACGCGTCCCGCGCGACATGAAACATGCTCTCGCCAAAAAACGCGCGGCCGAGCCTGACGCCATAGAGACCACCCACCAGATCGCCTCCCTGCCAGACCTCGACGCTGTGACAGTGGCCGAGTTCATGCAGCGCAATGTAAAGTTCGCGGATGCGGCGGTTGATCCAGGTATCGTCACGGCCGGGCTGCGGTGCGGCGCAACCGTCGATCACCGCCTTGAAGGCGGTATCGACGGTCACGGCAAAGCTGTCCGATCCGTACCGTGCGCGCCAACCGCGACGAGACCCGAAAACCCTCGAGCGGAATCACGCCGCGCATCTCCGGTTCGACCCAGAACAGCGTCGGGATCGTCGACGCTTTCCGCCATCGGAAAAATGCCGCACGCATAGGCGCGCAACAGTAGCTCGGGCGTGATTTCGGAAGAGACGGTGTCGCGGGACGTCATGCGCCTTTATAGCAAAGCGGAGCGCCGCCGCGCCGATAATTTGCGGGCGCAGAGGTGCGAGTTTCTGCCGTGAAACGCCCCGCTCAGGCCGCGGTTGCAGACTTGTGTGTTGCAGGCGGTAAAATCTCGCGGCGGAACCGCAATACGATGCGGGTTCCGGCATGGGTGGGATCGCGCTCAGCTCGCGCGTCGAGTTTCTGCGCCATGGCAGAAACAATCCGCTGACCCATTCCCGTCGAGCGCGGATCGACCCTTGCATTAAGACCGACACCATCGTCGGTAATCGAGAGTTCTATGTCGCCGCCATGGATCGCCAATTCGACATGGATTGGACCGGGACCGTCTGGGTAGGCGTATTTGACCGCGTTCATCACCAATTCGTTGACGATGATTCCAATCGCGACGGCGCGATCCGGATCGATCTCGACGGGTTCAGCCTTCAGGTCGAGGCGCGACATCCGGTTACCTTCGGCGGACCGCCGGAGATCTTCGAGCAGTGCTTCAAGATACTGATTCAGCAGCACGCTCTTTAGATCATGTGAGGTGTAGAGCCGGCGATGCACCTGTGCGACGGCCGCCACGCGGCCCATCGCGTTGGTGAGCGCAGTCTTGACGCCTTCCTCCGGGCTGGAATTGGCCTGCAGATGCAGCAACGACGCGATGATCTGAAGGCTGTTGCCGACGCGATGATTGACCTCGCGCAGCAGCACCTCGCGCTCGGCGGCCAGTGCTGCATAGCGGTCGCGCGAGGCGCGGACTTCGTCCTCGGCGTCGTCGCGCGCTTTCTGGATGAGTGCCTGCCGGATCGCCACTTCGGCTGCGACCTGCAGCAGGGGAACGAATTCGCCGAGCGTGTCCTTGACGAGATAATCGGCCGCGCCGGCTTTCAGCGCAGTCACGGCGATCTTCGAGTCCTGGGATGCGGTCACGAACACCACCGGCGGCGCGCCGGGGATCGCCTGAATCCGCTCCAGCGTCTCCAGCCCGTCAAGGCCGGGCATGTGCTGATCGAGCGCGATCACATCGATGCCACCTTGCGCGATGCGCGCAAGCCCGGCTTCGCCGTTGGGGGCGTGCTCCACGCAAAATCCATGGCGTGTCAGGCCGCGTTGAACCAGCCGGGCGAGCGCCGCGTCGTCATCGATGTATAGAAGAGTGGGTTTGGCGTTCATGGGGCGGTTGGCGGTACCTGAATGACGGAAAAGAACAGGCCGAGCTGCCGGATCGCGTTGGCGAAGCTCTCGTAGTTCACCGGCTTCGTGATGTAGACGTTGCATCCGAGCTCGTAGCACCGCTTGATCTCCTGGGAATCGTCGGTCGTCGTCAGCACGACCACCGGTGCACACTTCAGATATTTGCTTTCCTTCACCCGCCGCAGGATATCGATGCCGGTCGTGTCAGGCAGATTAAGGTCGAGCAGGATGAGCAGTGCCTCGCCCTTGTGCGCAAGGCCGCTGCCATCCGCTCCGAATAGATAGTTGATGGCGTCTGTACCGTTGGTGAACGGCACGATCTCATTGTTGACACCTGAACGCCGGATATTGCGCTCAATCAGCCGCGCATGACCTTCGTCATCCTCGATCATGATGATGGTGACCGGCGTGCTCATGATTGCTTGTCCCGATTGATTCCTGTCCACGCGGTGGGAAGGGTAACAGTAAATGTACTTCCAGTGTTAAGTTCCGAAGAGACCGACATGGTTCCGCCGAGGCGGCGAACCAGGGCGCGGACGTGAGCCAGGCCGATGCCTTGTCCCGGACGATCCTGCGTTCCGGCGCGGCGGAAGAGGTCAAAGATCCGCTGATGGTCCTTCGGATCGATGCCGCGCCCGTTGTCGGTGATTTCAAAGATCGCAAAGCCCAGCTTGCGACGGCCGCGGATGGCAATATCGCCGGGAACGCCGGATTTGAGATATTTCAGCGCGTTGTCGATCAGATTGGAGAAAATCTGCTCGATCGCGAGCGGGTCGCTGACGATATCCGGCAGCGGCTCGACCCGAATGTGGGCATCGGCTTCGGCGGCCTGATGCGCCACGGTCGACGCGATGTTCCCGATCAGGTCGCGCATAGCGATCGAGACGGGATGGAATTCGCGGCGGCCTTCGCGGGTGAGATGGAGGATCGCGCTGATCAGCCGATCCATCTTGCCGATCGACGACTTGATGAAGCCGAGCGCCTCGGCGAAGTCCTGCGATAATTGCTTGTCCTATTCGTCGAGCATCGGCTCGACGACCAGCCGCCGAATCCTCCGTTGCCGGAAGCGGAACGTCCTCCGGCCGGCTCAAGGCCGCGATCCGCTTGAACATATCGCCGCGCAGTTCCTCAAGCTCGCTGGTGAAGCCCATGATGTTGACCAGCGGCGAACGCAGATCATGGCTGACGATATAGGCGAAGCGCTGGATTTCTTCGTTGGCCTCGCGCAGGTCGCCGGTGCGTTTCTCCACGGTGAATTCAAGGTTGAGATTGTTGTCGAGCAACTGGGCTTCAGCCACGTCGCGGGCCCGGCTCGAGCGCCGCACCAGGAAGATCGACAGCCCTGCGAACACCACGACCAGTCCTGAACCGATGCTGGTGATCGATGCCGAAAGCGACTGGCTCGCATCGGCCGACGCCGTTCGCGCCGCAAGCAGGCGCTCTTCCTCGGCCCGCATCTCGGTCGCGAGACCGCGAATATGTCCCATGGCGTCGCGGCCAGCCTCTTGGCGCGCGATCTCGGTGGCTTCGTCCTGCCGGTCGGCCATCGCGAGATCGATGCCCTGCCGCAACTGGTCGATCCGCTGATTGGTCTGCGGGATGATCTGGTTGAGTCGCTGCTGCTGATAGGGATTGTCGATGGTCAGCGCCTGCAAGTCGCTCGAAACTCGGAGCGATCTGGCTGGCTGCCTCCTCGAACGCGTTGCGGAATTCCGCGCCGCTTCGTCAGCAGGAAGCCACGCTGTGCGCTCTCCGCGCGCCGCATCTGCAACTGGGCGAGCGAGATTTCGTTCTCGACCTCCATGCTGTGCAGGACCCAACGCGCATCCTCGCGCGCCTTGTTGACGAGATAGACGGAGGTCGCGCTGATCAGAGTCAGACACCACCAGGCCCGCGACCAGCAGCATGATCTGGCCGAGCGCGTGACGCGGGGATGATGTGGCGGCGGTCACCGCCATCGTATGAGGTTGGGTTTGAGACAGACCAAATCGCTCCCCGCACGGCTTCCGTGCCTGACCGTTTGCCAAACGCCTATATGGAGTTCCGGTTCCCGTGTCGATCGGCTGTTTTCGCTTACTGTTCGGTTGCTGAAATGACCGATTCAGCCCCCGCGAGACCGCCACTGGCCAAGTACTGCTCCAGCCAGTGGATATGGTAATCGCCGTCGATGATGCTGGGCTCGCGGACCAGCGCCCGGAACAGCGGCAGAGTGGTCTCGATGCCGTCCACCACCATCTCGTCGAGCGCCCGGCGCAGCCGCATCAGGCATTCCGCGCGGGTTTTGCCGTGAACGATCAATTTGCCCACTAGCGAGTCGTAATAAGGCGGGATCACATAGCCCTGATAAACGGCCGAATCGATCCGAACACCGAGCCCGCCGGGCGGGTGATATTGCAGAATCTTGCCGGGTGAAGGACGGAAGGTAACGGGATTTTCCGCGTTGATGCGGCATTCGATGGCGTGTCCGGAAATAACGATTTCCTTCTGCGTCGCCGGAAGATCGCCGCCAGCCGCGACGCGAATTTGCTCCAGCACCAGATCGATGTCGGTGATCATTTCGGTAACGGGATGCTCGACCTGGATGCGGGTATTCATTTCGATGAAATAGAACTTGCCGTCCTCATAAAGGAATTCGACCGTGCCGACGCCGAGATACTGCATCTCACGCATCGCTTTGGCGACCGTTTCGCCGATCTTGTTGCGGGCGGCGGCGGTCAGTACGGGCGAGGGGCCTTCTTCCCAGACCTTCTGGTGGCGCCGCTGCAGCGAGCAGTCGCGCTCGCCCAGATGAATGGCGCCGCCGCGACCGTCGCCGAGTACCTGGATTTCGATGTGGCGCGGCTTCTGCAGGTATTTCTCAAGATAGACGGAAGCATCGCCGAATGCCGCCTTGGCCTCATTGCCGGCGGTCGAGATCGCCATCATCAGGTCATCTGCGGTCTTCGCGACTTTCATGCCGCGTCCGCCACCGCCGGCGGCTGCCTTCACCAGCACCGGAAACCCGATCGCTTTGGCGATCGTCATGGCGTCGTCTTCTGGACCGACACCGCCGTCGGAGCCTGGAACCACGGGAATACCGAGCCGCTTCGCGGTTTTCTTCGCCTCGATCTTGTCGCCCATCAGACGAATGTGTTCGGCCTTGGGACCGATGAAATGCAGACCGTGATCGGCGAGGATTTCGGCGAAGCGGGCGTTTTCGGACAAAAAGCCATAGCCGGGATGCACGGCATCGGCGCCGGTGATTTCGCAGGCGGCCAGAAGTGCCGGAATATTGAGATAGCTGTCCTTCGAAGGCGGCGGGCCGATACAGACGCTCTCGTCCGCAAGCCGCACATGCATGGCGTCGGCATCGGCGGTGGAATGCACCGCGACGGTCGCGATCCCCAGCTCCTTGCAGGCGCGCAGAATACGCAGGGCGATCTCGCCGCGATTGGCTATCAGGATCTTGTCGAACATCACTGCGCCTGCGGTTCGAACAGCATCATTCAATGATGACCAGCGGCTCGCCGAATTCGACCGGCTGGCCGTCATCGACGAGAATCTGCGTAACCGTGCCGCCCCGCGGCGACGGAATCTGGTTCATTGTCTTCATGGCCTCGATAATCAGCAGCGTCTGGCCTGCGGTGACCTTGGAGCCGACCTCGATGAAAGGCTTGGCGCTCGGCTCCGGTGCCCAGTAGGCAGTGCCGACCATCGGCGACGGGACCATGCCGGGATGCTTGTTGACGTCGGCGGCGCCAGCTGGGCGCGACGGTCGGTATCGGGCGCGCAGCCTGATAGCTCGCGGGCACTGCCGC
The DNA here is from genome assembly GCA_963764445.1 of uncultured Alphaproteobacteria bacterium. GTDB lineage: Bacteria > Pseudomonadota > Alphaproteobacteria > Rhizobiales > Xanthobacteraceae > Nitrobacter. The sequence goes on along the minus strand of CAVXSV010000009.1, from coordinate 92,288 downwards.
GCCGACGCTGACATTGCGGGCAACCCGTACCCGAAGTCCGTCGCGCTCGATCTCGATTTCAGTGAGATTGGTCTCATCGAGCAACGAGGCGAGTTCGCGGATAACCGCGCTTTCCTCGTGCCGTTCGTCGCCGGTTTTGGTCTTTGATGGGTCTCCAGGCTGGCGGGCCATGATCTCGATCCGAAGCTTTCTGTGTGAGACGACGGGATAAGTCAGGATTTCACTTTTGTGCCAGACTTCTCCGCGCCGATCCTGGAGGCAAGGCCGTTGATCGCAAGCCGGTAGCCATCAATTCCGAATCCGCAGAGGCTCGCGAAGGCGGCTCTTGCCGTAAACGAGTGATGGCGGAAGTCCTCGCGCGCATGGACATTGCTGATGTGAACTTCGACGGTCGGGATCTTCACCGCGACCAGCGCATCGTGAAGCGCAACCGAGGTGTGGGAGTAGCCGCCGGCGTTGATGATGATGCCGACCGCCTTCTTCGCAATGTGCGTCGTGAATGAAGTCGATCAATTCGCCCTCGCGGTTGGACTGGCGGCAATCGGCGGCCAGTCCGAAATCCTCGAGCCGTGTCCGCGCAGAGCTTCTCCACGTCCGCAAGGGTGGCGTGACCATAGGTTTCCGGCTCCCTGGTCCCGAGCATGTTGAGGTTCGGGCCGTTGAGCACGTAAATTGTCTTAGCCATCTGAGATCCCGAACATACTCGGTTCCGACGCAAAGCGCCGAAGTTCGGGTCGTTATATGTAACAAGAGAGCCAAGGGGAAGCCTGAACGCTCTGGTATTGCGCTTCAAATACCTCACCTTGTTCGCGAAAAGTCCGCGTGGAACCTACGGAAATTGCACGTTAACCAAAGTTGGGGTTGGACGGCGTGAGCGGAAGATCATCCGGTCGTCACATGGGGCGGGCCAAAGACCCGCCCCGGTTCCGCTTAATTGCAAGTCCGATCAGGCGTCGAGAACCGCCACGATTTCGAACGTGCGGGGGTCGACGACCACGATCTGGTCGCGAACCAGGAATAAACTCATAACCGCGCCAGCTCCGGGTAAACTGTGACGATTTCGGCCGGCGAGCGGATGGAAGTGCACCGTCGCGGGGAACGCGGGTGCCGACCGAAATCGAGAAGTTGATGTTGGTCTCCGGTCGAATGTGCTCGTTCTTGATCACGGTGGTGATCTTGGTCCGCTGTTCTGTCGAAAGCTTGGCGCCGGCTACCGCCTGACCCGTGGTCGTGGTCGATGACCTGTTGGTATCCGTCGCGCTCCTCGAGGAATTGGACTTCATACCGTTACGATCTTCGGCGCTCCGGTTGTGATCCGTCGTCTTTCCGTTACGGTCTTCGGCGCTCCGGTTGTGATCCATGGCCTTTCCATTACGATCTTCAGCCTTCTGGTTTCGATCCTCGGCCTTTCCGTTGCGATCCTCGGCGCGCATGTTCTTCTCGGACTTGCCCGATTCATTGCTCTCCGAGCGCATGCTCTTCGATCTGTCGTTCTGCGTGGTGCCCTGCGCGTGCTGGCCCTCACGCGGGGTCTTTTCGTATATGTCCGTCGATTTCATATGCGTGTCGGCGCTCGGCGGTTCGGCCATATTGCTGCGATTGGCGGAACCGGATGACGTCGGCGCGTTCTGCTGGGCGGTGGATCCGCCGGCAGCGTCGCGGTTCATGCCTGTTCCCTGTGCGTAGGCGAAACCTGTTCCGGCCATCAGCGCGACAGTCGCCGCCGACACAAGAAAACGTTTGGTCATTGATTCGTCTCCTCACTGTTGAACTGCCCGCTGAACAACGGCGCGACGAGGGCCGATGTTCCGACGCAGCCCGAGTTCCCGTGGATTTGTTTTCTGAACGCGTGATAACACGCGTCGGTGGGTGAAGGCCAGGAGCAACGATGAAAAGGCCCCGCTGCACGCGGGGCCCTGAGGTCAATCAGTGTCAGGCGATCAGCAGGACGCCTTGCCGCAACGCGCCGTGCTTATTTTCGCCTTGAGATCTTCAAGACCGACTGCACCGACCACGACCTGTTTGCCGATCACATAGCTAGGGGTCCCGTTCATGCCCATCGCTTCGGCAAGCTTGAAGTTCTCTTCCAGCGTTGCGCGGACTTCCGGGCTGCTCATGTCCTTTTCCATGCGGGCCATGTCGAAGCCAGCCTCCTTTGCCACGGCCAATGCCCGTGCCTTGTCGGCTTGGCCGCGGCCACTGAGAAGCTTCTGGTGGAAGTCGAGATATTTCTTGCCGCTGGGATCCTGCATGCGGGCTGCCACCGCAACCTGAGCGGCTTCGACAGAGCCGGGGCCGAGCACCGGAAATTCCTTCAGCACGACCTTGAGCTTGGGATCCGTTTTCATCAGATCGAGCATGTCGTTCATCGCGTGTTTGCAATATCCGCAGTTGTAGTCGAAGAATTCGACGAAGGTGACATCACCGTCCTTATTGCCCAGCGTCACGCCGCGCGGCGAACTGAAGATGGTCTGTGCATTCTTGTCGACCGCGGCCTCATGCTTCAAAGCGTCGGCGGCCGCCTGACGCTTGCTTAATTCCGCCGAGACATCCTCGAGTATTTCGGGATGGGCGAGCAGATAGTTTTTGACGATCTGTTCGATCTCGCCGCGCTGGCTGTCGGAGAAGCCTTGCGCCGATACGGCAACAGGCGCAGCGCTGAGCGCGAGCGCAAAAAGACCAGAAGCAAAAATACGAAGCGAGGGCATTTGTCAAAATCCTTTGGAGGAGGGAATCTCGGGTTCAGAGGCGCGTGGCGAGTGCCGTCTAGTCTTTCTTGTCGGGCACCTTTGCAGATACGATATCGTCGGCCTTGACCCACCCGGGGGTGCCGATGGCGAAACGGGTTTTCGCGCGCGACGCAAGTTCACGCGCTGTTTTGTTATCTCCTCGCAAATATGCGGCTTGCGCTGATGCCAGATCGGCCTGCGCATAATCGCCCTTGCGGCCGTAAGCCATCGCAAGCTGCATATAACCAAGCGGGGCTTCGGGTTCTCGTGCCAGCGCTGTGCGCAGAATCGTAATGGCTTCGTCAGTGGTGGCCTTATTATTCGATGCCACGAGCGCCTGCCCAAGTAACATCTCGATGAGCGGGGCGTTATGGGACAGTTGCACCGCCCGCCGCAGCGGGGCAATCGCCTCCTCGGGGTGGGCTCCCTCGAGCAGCGCCTGTCCCCGCACTTCGTAGAAATAGGGATTTTGCGGCTGGAGCTTGATCAGAGCGTCGATTTGCGCGAGCGCCGAGCCAAGATCGCCATGCAGGTATGTACTGATGGCGTGCGCGTAACGGCCGGGCAGGCCGGTATCGGACATCGGATAGCGCCGGTATACGGTGTCCTGGCGTTCCATGAACGCCGATATCTTGGCGCGCACCATATCGTGACGCATCTGAAGCGCAGAATCATCCTTTTTGTCCCAATAGGGGCTGGTCCTGGCGAGTTCGGCGAGCGCGTTGACGCGATCAATCGGCATCGGATGAGACTGCACGTAGGGATCGGCGCCGCGCGCAGCGAACAGGCTTTCGTCGGTGAAGCGCTTGAAGGTCTCGTACATCCCCTTGGCAGATTGCCCCGTGGCGTTGAGGAATTTCAAGCCGGCGCGGTCCGCGTTCTCCTCCTGCTGGCGCTGGTAGGACAGCAGACTGCGGCGGGCAATCTCCTGCGGCGCGCTGATCGCGGCCGCGCCGATATTGCTGGCGGCGCCGTTGCTTCCGCCGCTGCCGGCAGCTCCTGCGGCAAGAGCGCCGACGCCGAGCAGCATCGCGATGATGAGTTGGGTCTGTGTTCGGGCGAGTTGATCGTGAAATTTGGACAGATGACCGCCGGCGAGATGCCCGGTCTCGTGCGCGAGCACGCCGATCAACTGGTTCGGCGTGGTCGATTGCATGATCGCGCCGTAGTTCACGAAGATGCGGCGGCCGTCCGCGACGAAGGCGTTGAACGACTTGTCGTTGATAATGACCATCTGGATGTTCTGCTTTTCCAACCCCGCGGTGCGCAGGATCGGGCGCGTGTAATCACGCAGCAGTTGCTCGGTCTCGGTATCGCGCAGCACCGATGGCCCCTTGCCTTGTTGCGCATGAACCGGCAGCGAGGCGCTCATCAGCGCACAGGCGGTGACCAGCGCAGTCAGCTTCGACAAGGGATGGCGTGCGGTGGCACGGGGCCGCTGGATCATCTCTTTAGTCATTGGCCCTGGTTCGAATACGTTATATGCCCTAACAACCCGTGGAATACGGCGGGAACGCGGCTTCCGCAGTTGCCGCAGGTGAACGCGAATTAACAGATTTCCATGCTCGACGCGACACTGAGAAACCGGGCCAGAGGCCTGCTGGCGGCATCTGGCCGCAGCCAGGTTCCGCCATTCATGGTGATGGACGTGATGGCCGCGGCGGCGCGGATCGAGGCTGCGGGCGGCCATGTGATTCACATGGAGGTCGGGCAGCCCTCGGCGCCGGCGCCTCGAACCGCGCTTGATGCGGCCCATGCCGCGCTCGAACGCGGCCAGATCGATTACACCTCGGCGCTCGGCATTCCGTCGCTGCGTGCCCGGATCGCGCAACACTACCGCGATGCCTATAGCTGCACGGTCGATCCCGAACGCGATCATTGTAACGACGGGATCGTCGGGCGCCTTCATTTTGGCGTTCCTGACGATGTTCGAGCCCGGTGACCGGGTCGCGGTGACGGTCCCGGGCTATCCGCCATATCGGCATATCCTGACCGCCCTCGGCTGCGAGCCGGTGCTGATCGAAACATCGAGCGAAAACCGTCATGCCCTGACGGGCGAGGCGTTGCTGTCAGCGCATCCCGTAAGACGCCGCTGAAGGGTGTGCTGGTCGGAAGCCCGGCTAATCCCACCGGCACGATGATGTCGCGCGAGGCGCTGACGCATCTGATGGCGGCCGCGGAAAGCGAAGGCATCCGCTTCATCTCCGATGAAATATATCACGGCCTCGACTATGCGTTTCCCGCGGTGACCGCCGCCGAACTGTCGCCGCACGCGCTGGTGATCAATTCGTTCTCGAAATATTTTTGCATGACCGGTTGGCGCGTCGGCTGGATGGTTGTGCCGGAGCCATTGGTGCGGCCGATCGAACGATTGCAGCAGAACCTGTCGATTTCGGTGCCGACGCTGTCGCAGATCGCTGCCGAAGCGGCTTTTTCCGGCCGCGACGAGATGGAGATCGTGAAACGCGGTTATGAGGCCAACCGTCACATTTTGATTGCGGGTTTGCCGCAAGCCGGATTGAGCGAATTCCTGCCGGCCGATGGCGCGTTCTACCTCTATGCCGATGTCTCGAAGTTCACTTCGGACAGTTACGAGTTCGCGCGGAAGATGCTGGAACAGGCGCATGTCGCCGCGACGCCCGGTGTCGATTTCGATCCGGTTCGCGGTCGCTCGTTCGTGCGATTTTCCTACGCCCGCTCGGCAGTTGAGATGCACGATGCGGTCGCGCGCATCACGCGATGGCTGACCTAGCGTCTCAATTCCGAAGTTGATCTTGCAGCAATCTGCCGGACCGCCTTGTGCCGAGGCCGGTCTGCGCCGCAGGGGCCGCTCAAGGGTTAACGGCGGCACGGGCGGGACCGGTCTGCAAACCTGCGGCGGCTGGCGTTTTGGATCTCCCGCAAGTCCCGTGCATTTTATCGCAATTCCTTACGGAAATTCGGTCGTTTAGCCGTAAGGCGGCGTTGCGCAGGAGGTTCGATTTTGGCATGGTCCCGCCGATTTGAGGTCGCCGTACAAAAAGGCAGACTTCGTTTTTGTACGTCCGTCCGCGCTCGCGGCCCGTGGCGTCGTCGGGGCAAATTCTGGAATCTGAGGCAAATTCAATGACAGCTTTATGGATGATCGTGCTCTGCGGAGCGCTTTCGATCGTTTACGCCATCTGGGCGACCTCGTCCGTATTGGGGGCCGATGCGGGAAATCCGCGGATGCAGGAAATCGCCGCAGCGGTGCGCGAGGGCGCGCAGGCCTATCTACGTCGGCAGTACACGACGATCGGAATCGTCGGCATCGTGATCTTCGCACTGCTCGCTTACTTCCTCGGGATACTGGTATCAGTCGGTTTCGCCATCGGCGCGATCCTGTCGGGTGCAGCCGGCTTCATCGGCATGAACGTCTCGGTTCGTGCCAACGTGCGCACCGCGCAGGCGGCCACCAAGTCGCTGGCGGGCGGACTCGAACTCGCCTTCAAAGCGGGGGCGATCACGGGGATGCTGGTCGCCGGTCTGGCGCTGCTCGGCGTGACGATCTATTTCGCCTACCTAACCCACGGCGCCGGCTACGCCGCGAACAGTCGTACAGTTGTCGACGCAATGGTCGCGCTCGGCTTCGGCGCGTCGCTGATCTCGATCTTCGCTCGTCTCGGTGGCGGAATCTTCACCAAGGGTGCCGACGTCGGCGGCGATCTCGTCGGCAAGGTGGAAGCCGGCATTCCGGAAGACGATCCGCGCAACCCGGCGACGATTGCCGACAACGTCGGCGACAACGTCGGCGACTGCGCCGGCATGGCCGCCGACCTGTTCGAGACCTATGCGGTGACTGCGGTCGCCACCATGGTGCTCGCCGCGATCTTCTTCGCGACGTCGCCGCTGCTGGTGAACATGATGACACTGCCGCTTGCGATCGGCGGCATCTGCATCATCACCTCGATCATCGGCACCTTTTTCGTGAAGCTCGGCGCCAGCCAGTCGATCATGGGTGCGCTTTACAAGGGCCTGATCGCCACTGGCGTGCTGTCGTTGGTCGGCGTTGGTCTCGTCATCCACACGCTGGTCGGCTTCGGCCCGCTGGAGGGCGTGAAGTTCACCGGCCTCGTCGCTGTTCGAATGCGGTATCGTCGGTCTCCTCGTCACTGGCCTGATCATCTGGATCACCGAGTACTACACCGGCACCGACTATCGCCCGGTGAAGTCGATTGCCCAGGCGTCGGTCACCGGTCACGGCACCAACGTCATCCAGGGTCTCGCGATCTCGATGGAATCGACCGCGATGCCTGCGATCGTCATCATCGCCGGCATTCTCGTCACCCACAGCCTTGCCGGTCTGTTCGGCATCGCGATTGCCACCACCACGATGCTGGCGCTGGCCGGCATGGTCGTCGCACTCGACGCCTTCGGCCCGGTCACCGACAATGCCGGTGGCATTGCGGAAATGGCTGGCCTGCCGAAGGAAGTGCGCAAGGCAACCGATGCGCTCGATGCCGTCGGCAACACCACCAAGGCGGTTACCAAGGGCTACGCGATCGGCTCCGCCGGTCTCGGCGCGCTGGTGCTGTTCGCGGCGTACAACGAAGACCTCAAGTTCTTCATCGCCAACGCGACGAAGTATCCGTACTTCCAAGGCGTGCTGCCTGACTTTTCGCTGAACAATCCCTACGTCGTGGTTGGCCTCTTGTTCGGCGGCCTGCTGCCGTATCTGTTCGGCGCGATGGGCATGACCGCAGTGGGCCGTGCGGCCGGCGCGATCGTCGAGGAAGTACGTCGTCAGTTCCGCGAGAAGCCGGGCATCATGAAGGGCACCGACAAGCCAGACTACGGCCGTGCGGTCGACCTGCTGACCAAGGCCGCGATCAAGGAGATGATCATTCCGTCGCTGCTGCCGGTGCTTTCGCCGATCGTCGTCTATTTCCTGATCTACTTCATCGCGGGCGGCGGTGCTGCCGGCAAATCGGCGGCGTTCTCGGCGGTCGGTGCGATGCTGCTCGGCGTCATCGTCACCGGTCTGTTCGTGGCGATCTCGATGACCTCGGGCGGCGGCGCATGGGATAACGCCAAGAAGTACATCGAGGACGGCCATCATGGTGGCAAGGGTTCGGACGCGCACAAGGCGGCCGTGACGGGCGATACCGTCGGCGATCCCTACAAGGACACGGCGGGCCCGGCGGTCAATCCGATGATCAAGATCACCAACATCGTGGCACTGCTGCTGCTGGCGGTCCTGGCGCACTGAGAGGTCACGTAGCGATCAACAAGAACCCTGCGGCGCGAGCCGCGGGGTTTTTCTTGTGCGCCCAGTGACTGAACGAAAAGGGCGGGATTGGGCCTCGCCCTTATTGCTGCGCGATCAAATACGAACCCGCCGAACGATGGGTTTTGTGTGTCTCTCACCACCAGGTACGGCAAACGGTGCGGCCTGGACCCCAGTAACGACACCGGCGATGAGGGGCAACCACAACGGCTCCACGGTTCACGCGACAACCGCCGTAAGGGCCTCGGTGGAAACCACGACCGCAGCCGCCGGCGATCTGAATGACGTCAGCATTCACGCCCGACGCTGGCGGAGCCAACGGCATGGCCTCCGCAATACCGAAGGTCGCAACGGACCCAGCGAGAAGTGCTGCTGCAAAAAGTGCCTTCATTGATCGTCCTCTCGTTCGGCCGCGATAGCGCGGCAGGCTTCTAAGTGGTCCGATTCTAATATCCCGTTTCAGCGAGCCTTCTTGCGAATGTTAGAATCAAAAGACCGCTAGCGATTATAAGTTCTGGTGGAGATTTGGATTTGACATTCGCTGTACTGACACCCGGCCGAGCCGGTAGCGAATGTCAAATCCACTCCACCAGTGACTCGCACGCAGAGATTCGGCAATAACACTGTCGAAAATCAGACTCCGATTTTGGCGCAATATAATACCGCCGTCATGCGAGCCGTGCGTTCAACGCAGGTTCATCTGCTTTCGTTCCCGGATGAGACGGTTTTCAGCGGCTTGATTCGGCGAGAGAACCAAACAACGCGGCAAATTGCTTTTCACCGTTGCGGGTGAAGTTGACGACGCGGCTGCCTGTGGCGGGGTCGCGGGCGGCCCACTTCAGATCGGCGAAGCGAGTCATGATGGCCGCACCCAAGGTGCCCGCGAGATGGTGGCGCCGTTCGCTCCAGTCCAGGCAGGCCTTGCAGAGCGGTCGCCGTGCATGCGTAATGCCGGCAACGTCGATCTGAAGCTTGCTTGCCATAAAACGCTCGCCTTCCGCGGTGAGGATAATCTCCGTCTTGCGATGGCCGATAAGTTTCTTCCTCGTCATGGCATCAAGCATCTGTACGCCGAGATCGCCCGCAAGATGGTCGTAGCAGATGCGCGCACGCCGCAGCGCGGGCTCCTTCGGCCCGGTCCGTACCCGTAGATGGCCCGACCGCGCCGCGAGGCCTTCGAGCCCCTCCATCAGGGCGGCGACGTCAGGTCCGGTAAGCCGATAGTAGCGGTGACGGCCCTGTTTCTCGAGTTCGATCAGGCCGCCGGCCTCGAGTTTGCCGAGATGAGAACTCGCGGTCTGCGGCGTAATGCCGGCCTCCTGCGCGAGTTCGCTTGCGGTCAGCGCGCGGCCGCTCATCAGTGCGGTGAGGATGTTGGCGCGGGCGGGATCGCCAACCAGCGCGGCGACCTTGGCAATATCGGGGCCTGCTTTCATACTTCGATCGTAAACGAAGCATTCATGTCGAGCAAGCGGGTATATACAAGTACAAGATCGCTTATGCCAACCGTTCACGAACGAGACGGGAAGGAGACTTAAGGATGTCATCGACCGCAGAGAAACGCGCCGCATTCCGCAAGCTGCATGACAGCGGCTGCTTTGTAATTCCCAATCCGTGGGATATCGGCAGCGCCAGGGCGTTGCAGGGCATGGGCTTCAAGGCGCTGGCATCAACCAGCGCAGGGCTCGCATGGTCGCTCGGCAAACCCGACAATCACATCACGCTGGACGACGTCTGCGATCATCTGACCGCGCTGTGCAAGTCCGTCGATGTTCCTGTGAACGCCGACTTCGAAAACGGATTTGCCGATGGACCGGAAGGCGTGGCGGCCAACGTCGCACGGGCGGCGAAGACAGGCGTCGCCGGTTTGTCCATCGAGGACGCCACCGGTGACAAGGCCAAACCGCTCTACGACAAAACGCTGGCGATCGAGCGCATCCGCGCGGCGCGCATGGCCATCGACGCCGATCGCAGCGGCGTGCTTCTAGTCGGCCGTTGCGAAGCATTCCTGTGGGGAATGCCCGATCTCAAGCTGACGATCGACCGGCTGCAAGCCTATGCGGAGGCGGGTGCCGATTGCCTTTATGCGCCGGGGTTGAAATCAAAGGATGACATCGCTGCCGCAGTGAAGGCTATTCATCCCAAACCGTTCAATCTGCTGATCGGCTGGCCCGGTCTCAGCGTCACCGAAGCTGCGGATCTCGGCGTTCGCCGCATCAGCGTCGGGGGTGCGCTTGCGCGCGCGGCGTGGGGCGGCTTCTTGCGCGCAGCGAAGGAGATCGCGGAGAGGGGCACGTTCGACGGACTTGGCGCGGGCCATCCCGGCGGCGAACTCAACGGGCTGTTTGCCTGAACGCGCAAAAATGGCGGGCCTCGCCCTGAGACGACCCGCCATTTCCGTCGTCACTCACGTCTTTCGATCAAGCCGACTACTTCGCGGGAGCCGGAGCCGGCTGCGCCGGCGCCGCGCCCGTCGTCATCCCCGGTTGCGTGTTGGACGGCGTCACGTCCCGTACGCCAGGCGCGACCGGCGGCTTGGTCGCATTGTTCTGAGCCGTGCTCTCGCTGTGTTGATTGCGGTGTTGTCAAACTGGTCTCGGTTGGGCCTGGTCGTTCCTTTGAGACCGTAGAACAGCGCGCCAAGTACGACGACGATGGCGACCGCGAACAGCGCCATGCGACCGCCGCTTGCAGAACCGGCAGCGGGTGTCGGTTTGTGTTGCTGATCGCTGTCGAGACCTCCGGCCTGCTGCTTATCGTTGTCGGGGAGATCGCGCGTATAAGGATCGTTCGGATTACGTTCGTTAGCCATGGGTAGTCCTCCGTTTTCCTCCTGGGACAATACGTTTGAGGCATCACGGTTCCGACGGGCCGAAACGAATGGGTTCGCCGAAATGGAACTTGCAGTTCCCTTAGAATAGAGTGATTTTTGAAATCAATGCAGACACCTGTGGTGGGATCGCAGGCGAAGCCAACGATACCTGTGCGTGCCGGTTCGACCGCAATTCGTATAATACGATGCTGAGCACGATCAGAATCGCGATCCCAATAATGGCCTTGGTTGATTTGTTGGCGTTACGTTCGCCAAATCCGCCATGGGTGTGCGGCATTGGGGCGCCGCTGGTCCCGTTCGAATGATTGGTCCGGCCGTTTCCAGAAGCTCGGAACATGACGCCCTCCCATTTTTGATTGATGCGGGTTAACGACAGCGCTGGACGAAAGTTTCCTTGCGGACTCATGCGGCCGCCCGGCTTAGCTCCGTCGCGCCGAATGTGATCTACGCTCTACGACTTGGGTCTACCGCGCGAAGCGCCTTGTCGCCCGGCGTGGCAACTGGCGTGACCGAAGTCGGCCCCAAGGCGGTGACCCCACGACGGGCTCATCTGCTGGAAAACGCACGGTCACGTCCTTGCGCCAAACAGGGCTGCAGCGACATAAGACGAAATTGTCGTCGATTTTTCCGGAACGAAATTACGCGCTTGAGCGCCGGTTCCTGGTTGCCGGAATTTTGGTGCGTTCGATTTGAAAAGCGACATAGACTGGTTCTGAAGGCTTCGCGTACTTAGTTAAAACGGAGCTGCTGCAGCCACGGGTCAAGAGGGCGCAATGGGAATCAACCAAGGGCCGATCAGCCTCGATCAGAAATACACCCAGAGCTCCGGCCACGTCTTCATAACCGGCATTCAGGCGCTGGTCCGCTTGCCAATGGCGCAAATCCGCCGTGACCGCGTCGCGGGTCTCAACACCGCAGGGTTCGTTTCCGGCTATCGCGGCTCGCCGCTCGCCGGCTACGACCAGCAACTCTTCGCTGCGCGCAAACATCTCGAGCAACACAACATCAAATTCCAGCCGGGCGTGAACGAGGACCTTGCGGCGACAGCGATCTGGGGATCGCAGCAACTCAATCTGTCGCCCGGCGCGAAGTACGACGGCGTCGGTCGGCATCTGGTACGGCAAAGGGCCGGGCGTCGATCGTTGCGGTGACGTGTTCCGTCACGGCAATGCCGCAGGCTCTGCGAAGAACGGTGGCGTGTTGTGCCTGGCCGGCGACGACCACGGCGCCAAATCGTCGACCGTGCCGCATCAGTCCGACCACGCCTTCATCTCGGCGCTGATGCCCTATCTGTATCCGTCCTCGATCCACGAAATGATCGAGATGGGGCTGCTCGGCATCGCAATGTCGCGCTATTCCGGCTGCTGGGTCGGCATGAAGGTCATCACCGAGACCGTGGAGACCACGGCCGAGATCGATCTCACCGACGAGACTGAAGCAGTTCGTTATTCCGGCCGATTTCGAGATGCCGCCGGGCGGGTTGAACCTGCGCTGGCCCGACGACCGCTACGATCAGGACCGGCGCTTGCAGGATTACAAGGGTTTTGCCGCGGTCGCGTTTGCGCGCGCCAACAAGATCAACCGCATCACCATGGATTCGCCGAACGCGCGGTTCGGCATCATGGCGTCGGGCAAGAGCTACGAAGACATTCGTCAGGCGTTGCGCGAACTCGGCATCACCGAGCAGGTCGCCGCGAAAATCGGCTTGCGGCTTTACAAGATCGGCATGCCGTGGCCGCTGGAGCCACAGGGTGTCCGCGAATTCGCCGTCGGGCTCGAGGAGATCTTCATCATCGAGGAACGCCGCGAGATCGTCGAGAACCAGGTCAAGCAGGAGCTGTTCAACTGGCGCGACGACGTGCGGCCGCGCATTATCGGCAAGATGGACGATCACGACAAGCAGCTTCCTGCCGTTCGCGCAGGAACTAAGCGTCGCCTCGCTGGCGACGTCGCTGACCGAGCGGCTGCTGCGGCTCAATCTCAATCCTGAAGTGGCTGAGATGCTGCGCGCCAAGGCCGACTGGTTCAATGGCCGTCAGGCCACGCAGATGCAGGCGGTGGCACCCATCACCCGCACGCCGTATTTCTGCTCGGGATGCCCGCACAACACCTCGACCAAGGTGCCGGAAGGCAGCCGCGCTTTCGCCGGTATCGGTTGTCACTTCATGACGCTGTGGATGGACCGCAACACGGAAACCTTCACTCACATGGGAGGCGAGGGCGTGCCGTGGGTCGGCGTCGCGCCGTTCACCGACGAGAAGCATGTGTTCGCCAATCTCGGCGACGGCACCTACTTCCATTCAGGAAGCCTCGCGATCCGTCAGGCGGTTTCATCCGGCGCCAACATCACATACAAAATTCTCTATAATGATGCGACTGCCATGACCGGTGGCCAGCACGTCGACGGCGAGTTGTCGCCGCAGCAGATCACCTTTCAGCTTCACGCCGAGGGTGTCCGCGACATCTACCTGGTGTCGGAAAATCCCGATGCCTATCCGGCTGCCGATATCGCACCGGGAACCAAGACCGCACACCGCGACGATCTTGATACCGTGATGAAGACCCTGCGCGAGACAAAGGGCGCGTCCGCGATCGTGTTCGTGCAGACCTGCGCCGCCGAGAAGCGCCGCCGCCGCAAGCGCGGCACCATGGAAGACCCGAAGCGCCGCGTGTTGATCAATCCCGCCGTTTGCGAAGGCTGCGGCGACTGCTCAGTGCAGTCGAACTGCATTTCGGTCGAGCCGCTGGAGACCGAGATGGGACGCAAGCGCACCATCAACCAATCGTCCTGCAACAAGGACTATTCCTGCCTCAATGGGTTCTGCCCATCGTTCGTCACGGTCGACGGCGGGCGTTTGCGCAAACGCGCGCCGGCGGACCTCGGCGCGATCGGCGAACTGTCCGAACCAGCCTCGCGGCCGTCGCTGGAGCGACCCTATAACATCGCGGTCGGCGGTGTCGGCGGCACCGGCGTACTGACCATCGGCGCGCTGCTTGGCATGGCTGCGCATATCGAGGGCAAGGCCAGTATGATCCTCGACATGTCCGGCCTGGCGCAGAAGGGCGGCGCGGTGCTGAGCCATGTTCGGCTGTCGGAGAATACCGCTGATGTGACCTGTTCGCGAATCGTCACCGGCACCGCCGACCTCGTGCTGGCCGCGGATGAGGTGGTGGCCGCAGCCAAGGAAACCATGACCTTGTGCGAATCGAGCCGCACCCACGGTGTCATCAATACCCATCTCATTCCTATCGCTGACTTCATTCTCAATCGCGACTTCAATTTCCAGCACGGGAAGGTCAGTCGCGTCCTTGAAACCGCGCTGCGCAAAGATTTCGATCTTCTTCGATTTCACCAAACCGGCCGAGACGCTGCTCGGCGATTCCATCGCTACCAACATGATGATGATGGGGTATGCCTATCAGAAAGGTCTGCTGCCGCTGACGGCCGCGGCGATCGAGCAGGCGATTGAAGTCAACGGCGTCGCAGTCAAGATGAACACCGAGGCGTTCCGGCTCGGACGCCTTGCGTCGGTCGACCCCGCGCGCCTCGCCACGATGATGAAGGGAAAGGACGAGACCATCGCGCCGAAGACACTCGATGAAATGGCGCTCGACGAGATCATCGTGCATCGCGCGGCGCACCTCGCTGGCTACCAGAACGCGGCGCTTGCCAGAAAATATCGGGCGATGGTCGATCGCGTGAAGGATGCGGCGACCAAGTGCGGTTGCGGCGACGGGTTGCCGCGCGCGGTTGCGATCAACTACGCCAAACTGCTCGCGTACAAGGACGAATACGAGGTGGCGCGGCTCTACACCGACAGCCGCTTCGAAAAGCAGCTTCGCGATCAATTCGAGGGCGACTACAAGATCAGCTTTCACCTCGCGCCGCCTTTCTTGTCGTCGGCAAAGGATGCACTGGGGCGACCCAAAAAAAAGGCTTTTGGCGCGTCGACCATGACGCTGTTCCGCCTGCTGGCAAAAATGCGCGGCCTGCGCGGCACCACCCTCGACGTGTTCGGCTACAGCGCCGAGCGCAGGTTGGAGCGCGACCTGATTGCGGGTTACGAAAAGGATGTGGCCTTCGTGCTTGATAAGCTTTCGCCGGACAATGTCGAAATCGCGATCGAGCTATTGTCGCTGCCGGATCGCATTCGCGGCTACGGTCCGATCAAGGAGAAGGCGGTAGCCGACGCCAAGGTCCGCCATTCGGGATTGGTGCGCGATCTGGCGGATCCGCCGCTCTCGCCAAGGCAGATTGCGGCGGATGAGCGCGTGGCGATTCTGACCGACGCATCAATATGATCATTCTCCACGCATCACTTCGCGTTTGTCGCTGAGGGGCGAGCCAAAGTAAGCGAACCACAGAAATCTTTGAGATTTCGGGTCTGGTCCTCCGGGCTAACCCGGAATGATGGCGAACGGAATAGAGGATCCCAATGCATCTTACAGCTCAGGCCGCCGGCACCTATGCGATCGCGCCGACACCATTCCGCGATGACGGGGGGATCGACGAGAAATCCATCGATCGGCTGACTGACTTCTACGCCGAGGTCGGCTGCAACGGTGTCACCGTGCTCGGCATTCTCGGCGAAGCGCCGAAGATGGATGCGGTCGAGGCCCTTCAGGTGGCGACGCGCTTCGTCAAGCGCGCCAAGGATATGCTGATCATCGTCGGTGTGTCTGCGCCGGGCTTTGCGTCCATGCGCGCGCTGGCGCGGGCCTCGATGGAGGCCGGCGCCGCCGGCGTCATGATCGCACCACCGCCGTCGCTTCGAACCGACGACCAGATCGTGAATTACTTCAGGCAGGCGGAGGAGGCAATTGGCGACGACATTCCCTGGGTGTTGCAGGACTATCCGCTGACGCTGTCGGTGGTATTCACGCCCGCGGTGATCCGCAGGATCGTCATGGACAGCAAGTCCTGCGTCATGCTCAAGCACGAGGATTGGCCGGGGCTCGAGAAGATTTCTGAGCTGCGCAATTTTCAGAAAGAAGGCTCGCTGCGGCCGATGTCCATTCTCTGCGGCAACGGCGGCCTGTTCCTCGACTTCGAGATGGAGCGCGGAGCCGACGGCGCAATGACGGGCTATGCCTTTCCTGAATTGTTGATCGACGTGGTAAACCTGTCCAAAGCTGGCAAGCGCGATGCGGCTCACGATCTGTTCGACGCGCATCTGCCGCTGATCCGCTATGAGCAGCAGCCCGGCGCAGGTCTGGCAGTGCGGAAATACGTGTTACACAAGCGCGGCGTCATCGCCTCCAGCGCTCAACGCAGGCCCGGGGCGCCGATCACGGCGGCCGCGAAAGCCGAGGTCGACTATCTGCTGTCGCGGGTGGCCCGCGTGGACAGGCGCGCAAACTTTCAACTGCAATCCGGCGCGGCGGCGAGCTGATAGCGGCCCTCCGGGTTAAAGCCGGGGCCGCCCGGCCGAGCCGACGCCTGCTGTAAATATGGACCGTATGTTTCCCGAGGCGGCAATCCGGCCTATATTGGACTGTGGGGGAACCGGTCTCAATCATCATGCCATTTGGATTCGGAGCATTTTTCCAGCGGATGCGATCGTCCTCGCTGTCGATCGGCCAGATCACCTTCGGCGGATTTCTACTGGTGCTGGCGATCATCGTGATTACCAGTGTGGCCAGCGTCGTCGCGATGCGCCATCTCGACAATACCTTCGCCGAATTGCAGCGGCTGGATAGCGTCGGTGCCCTCGCCGAGGAAATCGACCGCCGCATGAACGAATTGCGGCTGGCGGCGCGAGACTACGTGACCGATCCTGGCGCACAGTCCAGCCGGGTGTGGGGGGCGGCATCGTCGCTGAATGTGCTGCTGAAGAAGACGCGGATCGAGCTTGCGCCGGATCAGCAGGAGATGATCGACGGCGTCACGACTAGGCTGGAAGCCTACCGCAGCGGCATCGAGCGGGTGACGAACCTGATCGGAAGTCGCGCCAGGCTGATCGAGACCTTGCCGCCGTTGCGTGAAAAACTTGAAACTGCGATCGAGCGGGCTGTCGATCAGTCTGCATCAAGGACACTGTTTCGGGCCCAGAGCGACGTCGCCGCTGCATTGCTCGGGCATGACCCCACCACAGCGGAGCAGTCGGCGGAGAAGATGCGCGCCACCCCCATCAGCGAGCCTGCGGTACGTACCGCCGTCGAGGCTTACGCCGATGCCGTGATCGCGATATCCCTCCGGGAGCGTCAGATCGCCGATCTCGACAAGGACGTGCTAGGTACCGAAGGTCGGCTGATCGGGCGGGTAACAAAATTATTGCGTGAACTCAGCACACAGCGCGGACAGGTGCTATCTCACGATTTCGCGCGCACGCTGGCCGAAACCAGATGGCAGAGCATTGTTCTCGGCGGCGCTGGAATCCTCATCGGCCTGTTTGCGGCAGTGTTCGTGGTGCGCCGGACGGTTCGGCCCCTGAAGGCGATCGCCAAGGCGATTCGCGTGCTGGCCGGCGGCGAAAAAGATGCGTCGATTCCTGGGACCGATGTCGATAACGAAATCGGCGATATCGCACGTGCAGCCGAGGTGTTTCGCCGGACGCTCGCCGAAGCCGAACTCGGCGCGGGAAGCCGCCGTTCGCGCGCTGGCTGAGCGGCGTCTCGCCGAGGAGAGCTACCGCAAGCTGTTCGAGGGCTCGGTCGACGGAATTTATGTCACGACGCCGGCCGGTCAATTGCTCGATGCCAACCCGGCGCTGGCGCGGATGATGGGTTATGACGCCCCGGACGATCTGATCCGCGGAATTGGCGATATCGCACAGACGGTCTACGTCAATCCATCAGCGCGCGCCGAATACGAGTTGCGGATGGAACGCGACGGGACGGTTCGCGAGTTCGAGTATGAGGTGCGCCGGCACGATGGCGGAACCCTCTGGCTGTCGGACAGCGCGACTGCGGTACGCGATGAAGACGGCCACGTCGTCCGCTATGAAGGTGTGGTTCGCGACATCACTGACCAGCGGCGCGCGGAAGAGGCGATTGCCGAAGGTCGACGTTTGCTGCAGCTCGTGATCGACACCGTGCCAGCAGTGATCAACGTCAAGAATGCCGATCTGCATTACGTCCTGATGAATCGCTACATGGCAGGCATCTTCGGAATCGAGCCTGCGGACGCGATCGGGCGGACGACGAGCGATCTGATGTCGCGTTACGGTGCGGCAAAAACCGACGAAAATGATAGACGAGTTCTTCAGGGCAGCAAGGAGCTTGGCTTCTACGAAGAAGAGTATGAGGATTCGTCGGGTGTGATGCGGCAATGGCTGGTCAACAAGATGCCAATCCGCGACGCCAACGGCAGGATAGAGAACATCGTCACCGTGGCGCTCGATATCGGCGACCGCAAACGCAGCGAACAGGAAATGCGGCACGCCAAGGACGCGGCAGAGGCGGCGCTGCGCAACCTGCGCGAAACCCAGAATTCGCTGATCGAGGCTGAGAAACTCGCAGCCCTCGGCCGCCTCGTGGCCGGCGTCGCTCACGAGGTCAACAATCCCGTTGGCATCAGCCTGACGGTGGCCTCGTCGCTCGAGCGCAAGGTCGCCCTGTTTGCAGAAGAAGTGGCTCGCGGAGAATTGCGGCGCTCGAGTCTCAACGATTTCGTCGCGACAAACCGCGACGCGGCTTCGCAGCTTGTCGCCAACCTCAATCGCGCCGCCGAGCTGATCCAGTCGTTCAAGCAGGTCGCCACCGACCGCAATTATTCGGACAAACGGACCTTCGATCTCGGCGATCTCACCGAGCAAGTCCTCTTGAGTCTGCGTCCCGGCCTCCGCAAGAACAATGTGACGCTGACGGTCGATTGCGAGCCCGATCTCACGATGAACAGTTATCCTGGACCTTACGGCCAGGTACTGACCAATCTTTTCCTCAATTCGCTGGCCCATGCCTTTCCGGACGGCGAAGGCGGCACCGTCGACATCAAGGTGCGGGAAGCCGGCCGGGACAATGTCGAGATATTATTCTCCGACAACGGCTGCGGCATGAGTCCCGATGTCCGACGCAAGGCATTTGATCCGTTTTTCACGACGCGGCGCGACAAGGGAGGCACCGGTCTCGGGCTGCACATCGTCTACAACATCGTGACGAGCCGTCTCGGCGGACGCCTCGAACTCGACTCCGGATCCGGAGAGGGCACGCGGGTTCACATTGTTCTGCCGCGTCTCGCGCCGATGGAACTGGCCGCAGAGTAGTGGCGTCGCAGAAATCCGAGTCCCGCGATAAACGCTCCCCGTGCATGTTCCTAAGAGCCAAACGCGCTCGAAAGAAAGCCCGCCTCAGGGCGGGCCAAGTTGGTACGGGTTCGGGACGGCACCCGCGCAGAGTGCGGTCCGGCTGGATAACCCGCGACGCGGGCACTTAGTTCCTAGGAAAAGAGGCTAAGCGGACCGCCCAAATCTCTTGCCGAGGGGAGCGCTTACCGGTGGATCCCCGATCACCGGCTCATGTACCAGATGGCGACCGCGACCAAAATGATAGCGATCACGCCGGCGGCGTAACCTATCGGTTTTGAAGGCCAATCCCACATTCAGTCCCCGAGATCGGTTTGATTGCGGGCTTCGCGGCCAGGTACAGTGACATGCACTTCGTGGCCTTGCCGAACAGCCACTGAGGCCGCCGCCATGGCAGCTTCGAACGCCGCCTCCTTTGTGGCATAATCATTTTTTGCTTCTCCGTCATGGAGGACAGCACATGACTTGCCCTTTTCGATGATTTCGTAACTAGCCAAACCCATCGCCTTGCCTCCTGTCGCGAATCGGCGGAGCGGTTCCAAACACGGAATTCCCTGGCGACTGCAATGCGCCTGATTGGAACGCTCTGGACGTTCGGTGTGTTCCTCTGATGCGAAACCAACATTGAAGTGAAATATGAGAAACGCGATTGCAGTGGCTGCTCTAGCCGTCGGCCTGGCATTTGGTACGGCTCAGGCATCGTTCGCGCAGGGCGGTAATGTCGATGGCGGGGCGCAGCCTCGGAGCGGCACGCCTACGGCCGGTGAGCAAGGTGCAGCTTCGGCGTCGGGCTCCGCACATGGATCCAACAAGATGATGGCTCCAGCAGGCGGCAAGCAGCACGGAACTATGCCGAAGAACGGTGGCAAGAACGGAATGAAAAAGAACGATACGAAATACTAGGATCGATTTGGAGGGCCGCGCCCAGCGCGGCCCTCTGCCCGAGCGCAAAATGCGAAGCGATCAAGCGGGACCCGTCACAGGATCGTCCCAGTAGTTGTCGACCTAGCCGACCTTCACTGAATAGAAGCCCCGCCACATCCGGCGGGGTTTTTTATTGGCGCTTGTTATGATTCAAGCCATGGGACTTTCCATGGACTCGGACACCCGGACGGTTCTGCTTTGTCCGTTTCGTCTCGTTCTGTTCGCTTGTCCGCGCCGTTGTCGGTGAGGCGGAAAGGTCAGAAGATCCATATTTGATGGGCTTTCTGTTGACAGAACTGGCGATCCCAGCAGGATTCGAACCTGCAACCCACGGAGTAGAAATCCGTTACTCTATCCAGTTGAGCTATGGGACCGTTGAAGCCGTCCTAACACCGCATATGAAAAATTTGCCCGTCCGCCAAGCCCTGATACGAACCAATTCGCCCGATCCGACGACGAACCGACACGGACATCCTCTGCCTTGGGTTTGCCAGCCTTTGGTTTACCAGGGCAAATAACGCCTCGTAGCCGTCGCCGGGAGCGAGCTGATCGGTTCGGAATATCGCATGCGGCTTTCGTCTTGTATTGTCCAAAAGCCTTAAGTCCGTCACCTTTCCGCGCCTTCTGGGCATCACGCGGCGATTGTCCGCGCAGGGAGTTCTTCATGATCGGTTTGGTTCGCGCCGCCATACTTTGTGCTGCGCTTGCGATTGGGCTTGTTTCAGCCCAGGCGGCGGATAAAGCCTTCAAGCGCGACGATCTGGCCGACTCGGCGATCAAGCTCGAAGCCCAGATCAAGAGCGAAGCCGGCACCATCACCAAATCTGCCCCGACGCTGCGAACCGATGCCGACGCCGCCTTCAAGCGATCCGATTTCCGCAGCGGCCTTCAGATTCTCGGCCAGATCGCGACCACCTCACCCGACGACAGCGGCAACTGGCTCCGTCTGGCGCGGACGATTTTCCAGATCAAGCCGACCACGAACCAGGAGCAGACCTTCCTGCTGGAGCGGGCCTCCACCGCCGCCTATATCGCCTATCAGCGGGCGAATGATCCTGGTGCCGAGGCCGACGCGCTGGCGGTACTTGGACGCGCCTTTTCGGAACGCAAGGTATGGCGGCCTGCGCTCGATACGCTCCGGCTATCGCTCGATCTGCGCGAAATCGCTGACGTGCGCGAGCAATACGAAAAGATGCGCGACGACCACGGCTTCCGGCTGCTCGACTACGCTATCGATTCGGATTCAGCCTCGCCACGTGCCTGCTTCCAGTTTTCCGAGGACCTTGCCAAGCGGACCGACTTTTCACCGTTCGTCGCGCTCGCCGGCGCCGACCGGCCGGCGCTGTCGTCAGAGGACAAGCAGCTTTGCGTCGAGGGCCTCAAGCACGGCGAGCGCTACAATATCAATCTGCGCGCCGGCCTGCCGTCGACCGTCAAGGAAGGCCTGCCGAAATCGGCCGAATTCAACGTCTACGTGCGAGATCGCAAGCCGTTCGTGCGCTTCACCGGGCGGGCCTACGTGCTGCCGCGCACCGGTCAGCGCGGCATTCCGCTGGTCAGCGTGAATACACAGGCGGTGTCGGTGCAAGTGTTCCGGATCGGCGACCGCAATCTCATTAACACCGTGATCGACAGCGACTTCCAGAAGACGCTCAGCGGCTATCAACTGTCCGATCTCGGAAACGAGCGCGGGGTCAAGGTCTGGTCCGGCGAAATCGCGACGGCCTCCACGCTGAATGCCGACGTGACCACGGCGTTTCCCGTTGATGAGGCGCTCGGTAACCTCCAGCCCGGCGTCTATGTGATGATGGCCGCGCCCAAGGGGCCGGGGTCGGCGACCGACGAAGAGTCCGGCTCGCTGGCAACCCAGTGGTTCATCGTCTCCGACCTCGGCCTGACGGCCTATTCTGGCAATGACGGCATCCACGTGTTCGTCAATTCGCTGGCGACGACCGATGCCGTCGGCAAGGCCGAGATCCGCCTGATCGCCCGTAACAATGAAATCCTTGCAACCCGAAAGACCGACGAGTCCGGTCATGTGCTGTTCGAGCCCGGTCTCGCCCGAGGTGAGGGCGGACTGTCGCCAGCGCTGCTGACGGTAAGCACCGATAAGGCCGACTATGCATTCCTCAGCCTGAAGTCGAGTGCGTTCGATCTGACCGACCGGGGTGTGTCCGGCCGCGCCGTGCCTGCCGGGGCCGATGCTTTCGTTTATGCCGAGCGTGGCGTCTACCGCTCCGGGGAAACGGTCTATCTGACGGCGCTGCTACGCGACGGGCAGGGCAATGCCGTGACCGGCGGACCGCTGACGCTGGTGGTCGAACGGCCCGACGGCGTCGAATTCCGCCGGGCTGTGTTGCCTGATCAGGGTGCGGGTGGACGAACCTGACCCTGCCACTCAATTCGGCGGTACCGACCGGGACCTGGCGGGTCCGCGCGTTCACCGACCCGAAAGGCTCGTCGGTTGGCGAAACCACCTTCATGGTCGAAGACTATGTGCCGGACAGGATCGAATTCGACGTAACCAGCAAGGCGAAGCAGATCAATGCTGAGGCTCCAGTAGAACTTAAAGTTGACGGCCATTTCCTCTATGGCGCGCCGGCGTCCGGCCTGCAACTTGAAGGCGATATGCTGGTCGCTCCGGCGGCGGGACGTCCGGGTTATGCCGGATATCAGTTTGGCGTGGCTGACGACGAGACCACCAGCAACGAGCGCACGCCGATCGAGGACCTGCCCGAAGCCGATGCCAACGGCGTCGCCACCTTTCCGGTCAGCCTTGGCACGCCTCCATCATCGACCCGGCCCCAGGAAGCGCAGATCTTCATTCGCATGGCCGAGGCCGGTGGCCGCGCCGTCGAACGAAAGCTCGTGCTCCCGGTGGCTCCAGCCGCGGCCATGATCGGCGTCAAGCCACTGTTCGGCGACAAGAACGTCGCGGAAGGCGACAAGGCGAGTTTCGATGTTGCCTTCATCGCTCCCGATGGCGCGTCGCTTGCGCGCGACGGCCTTCGTTACGAACTGCTCAAGCTGGAGAGCCGCTATCAGTGGTATCGCCAGAATTCGTCCTGGGAGTACGAGCCGGTCAAATCGACCAAGCGAGTTGCCGATGGCGATCTCACGATTGCTGCCGACAAGCCGGCGCGGATCGAACTTTCTCCCCAGCCCGGACGCTACCGGCTCGATGTCAAATCGTCCGATCCCAACGGTCCGCTGACGTCCGTTCAGTTTGATGTCGGCTGGTATTCCGACGGCAGCGCCGACACGCCCGACCTGCTGGAAACCTCGATCGACAAACAGGATCACCAGTCCGGCGACACCATGATCGTTTCCGTCAACGCGCGGACCGCCGGCAAGCTGACCATCAACGTGCTCGGCGACCGGTTGCTGACCACCCAGACCACCGAGGTCAAGGAAGGTACGTCGCAGGTCAAAATCCCGGTCGGCAAGGATTGGGGGACCGGCGCCTATGTGGTGGCGACGCTGCGGCGGCCGCTCGACGTTGCCGCCCAGCGCATGCCCGGCCGCGCGATCGGCATCAAATGGTTCGGCATCGACAAGACGGCGCGCACCCTTTCGGTCAGCCTGTCGCCGCCCGCGCTCGTGCGGCCGTCGACGACGCTGAAGCTACCTGTGAAGATCGGCGGTCTAAGCGCCGGTGAAGACGCCAAGATCGTCGTTGCCGCCGTTGATGTCGGCATCCTCAATCTCACCAACTACAAACCACCAGCGCCGGATGACTACTATCTCGGCCAGCGCCGCATGACCTCGGAAATCCGCGATCTCTACGGGCAACTGATCGACGGCATGCAGGGGACGCGCGGTCAGCTCAAGACCGGCGGCGATTCAGCCGGAGCGGAGTTGCAGGGCAGCCCGCCGACCCAGAAGCCGCTCGCGCTCTATTCCGGCATCGTCACGGTGGCCGCAGACGGAACGGCCGAAATCAGTTTCGACATTCCGGAATTCGCCGGCACCGTGCGGGTCATGGCGATCGCCTGGAGTGCGACCAAGCTTGGCCGTGCGACCGTCGATGTCACCGTGCGCGATCCGGTCGTGCTGACGGCGACCTTGCCGCGTTTCCTGTTGACCGGCGACCGGGGCACCATGAGTTTCGACCTCGACAATGTCGAGGGCGCGGCCGGTGACTACACGATCAACGTCAAGACCTGCGGGGCCGGTGAAGGTGATCGGCAATCCCGCGACCACAGTCACGCTTACGGCCAGGCAGCGCAGCTCGATGGCGCTGGCACTAAACGCCAGCGGTGGCGCCGGCACCGCGCAATTCGACGTCGAGATCAAGGGGCCGAACGGCCTGGCGCTCGCTCGGCACTATGATCTCGACGTGAAGCCCGCGACCCAGATATTGGCGCGACGCTCGGTCCGCACGCTGGCAAAAGGCGAAAGCCTGACGCTGACGTCGGACATATTCTCCGATCTCGTTTCTGGGACGGGTGGGGTGTCGATGTCCGTCGGCCTGTCATCCGCACTGGATGCAGCGACCGTCCTGAAAGCACTCGACCGTTATCCCTTTGGTTGCTCCGAACAGATCACCAGCCGGGCGATGCCGCTGCTCTATGTCAACGACCTCGCGGCCGGCGCACACCTCGCAATGGATACCGGCGTCGATGACCGTATCAAGAGCTCAATCGATCGTCTGCTGGCCAGGCAAGGCTCGAACGGCTCGTTCGGCCTGTGGTCATCCGGTAGCGACGATGCGTGGCTCGACGCCTATGTCACCGACTTCCTGACTCGCGCCCGCGAAAAGGGGTTTGCTGTCCCTGATCCCCTGTTCAAGAGTGCGCTCGATCGCGTCCGCAATTCCATTGTCAATGCAGCCGAGCCCGAAAAGGATGGCGGCCGCGATCTGGCCTACGGACTATATGTTCTCGCCAAGAACGGGACCGCGCCGATCGGCGACCTGCGTTATCTCGCCGACACCAAGCTCAACAATCTGGCGACACCAATCGCAAAGGCGCAACTGGCCGCGGCACTCGCGCTGGTCGGCGACCGGACGCGCGCGGAACGCGTCTATGCGGCGGCGGCTGAAAGTCTCGCGCCCAAGCCGGTCATTGAATTCGGCCGCGTGGATTACGGCTCGGCCTTGCGCGATGCCGCGGCGCTGGTGTCGCTCGCGGGCGAAGGCAACGCGTCGCGAGCGACGGTGACGCAGGCGGTTCAGCGTGTCGAAGCAGCGCGAGGACTGACGCCTTATACCTCGACGCAGGAGAATGCGTGGCTGGTTCTGGCGGCGAGGGCACTTGCCAGGGAAACCATAACGCTCGATGTCGATGGCGCGCCGGTCAAGACCGCGCTCTATCGAAGCTACAAGGCAGCGGAGATGACAGGCAAGCCGATCAAGATCACCAACACCGGCGATGCCGCGGTGCAGGCGGTGATTTCCGTGACCGGCGCGCCGGTTACTCCGGAACCTGCTGCCTCCAACGGTTTCAAGATCGAGCGAAACTATTTCGCCCTCGACGGGACGCCTGCGGACCCAGCACACGCGAAGCAGAACGACCGGTTCGCGGTCGTTCTCAAGATCACCGAGGCCAAGCCGGAGTACGGTCACATCATGGTGGCAGACTACCTTCCGGCGGGTTTCGAAATCGACAATCCGCATTTGGTCTCGTCGGGTGACACCGGAACGCTCGACTGGATCGAGGACGGACTGGAGCCAGTCAACACAGAATTCCGTGACGATCGTTTCACCGCGGCCATCGATCGAGCTGCCAACGACAAGGCGGTGTTCACCGTCGCCTACGTCGTGCGCGCGGTGTCGCCAGGCAAATACGTTTTGCCACAAGCGTACGTGGAGGACATGTACAATCCCTCGCGCTACGGCCGCAGCAGCACAAGTACTGTCGAGGTGCGTCCCGCGAAATGACGGCGTCCGGCACCATAGCCTCGACGATACCGCCGCGCCGCTGGCGGCGGGTGAAGTTGGCGGCGGCGGTCGTCGCGGTTGCTGCAGTGCTCACCGCAGGCGCGATCACAGGCTGGGTGATTTCGCTGGGCCCCGTGCCGCTGGCCAAGGCGCGCGAGGTTTCGACGACAGTGGTCGATCGCAACGGCAAATTGCTGCGTGCCTTCGCCATGGCTGACGGCCGCTGGCGATTGCCGGTCGATGCCAGGACCGATGTCGATCCGGGATATCTCAACCTGCTGCTGGGTTATGAGGATCAGCGTTTCTATTCGCACACGGGCGTCGATCCACTCGCGCTCGGGCGGGCAGCGCTGCAACTCTTGACGCGCGGCCACATCGTCTCGGGCGGATCGACCATCACCATGCAGCTCGCCCGCCTGATCGAACCGCGCCGTCAGCGATCGATCTACGCCAAGCTGCATCAGGTGGTGCGCGCGTTTCAGCTCGAGCACGAACTGTCCAAGGATGAAATCCTCAACCTGTATCTGGCGCTTGCGCCGTTCGGCGGCAATCTCGAAGGCATTCGCGCGGCGTCCATTGCCTATTTCGGCAAGGAGCCGAAGCGGCTGTCGCTCGCGGAGTCGGCACTGCTTGTGGCCTTGCCGCAATCGCCGGAAAGACGCCGTCTCGATCGACACCCGACTGCTGCGCGCGCAGCCCGCGACCGCGTGCTCGAACGCATGGTCGAGGAATCGCGCATCTCGGCGGATGATGCCACGCAGGCCAAGGCTGTGCCGGTTCTGCGTATGCGCAAACCGTTCCCGATGCTGGCGCCACATTCGGCGGATCAGGCGCTGACGACAGTCAAGGATTCCAGCGTCATTAAACTAACGCTCGAGTCCGGATTGCAGCGAACGCTCGAAGCGCTGGCGCGCGACCGCGCGGCAGCGCTCGGACCAGACATTTCGATCGGCATCATCGCAGTCGACAACGCAACCGGCGACGTGCTGGCCCATGTCGGGTCCGCCGACTACCTCAACGAGCGGCGCGCCGGGCAGGTGGACATGACCCGGGCTGTGCGCTCCCCGGGATCGACGCTGAAGCCTTTTATTTATGGACTGGCGTTCGAAGACGGATTCGTTCATCCGGATAGCCTGATCGACGATCGCCCGGTCCGGTTCGGCAGCTACGCGCCGGAAAACTTTGACATGACCTTCCAGGGCACAGTCCCGGTGCGCCGCGCCTTGCAACTGTCGCTCAATGTTCCTGCGATCGAACTGCTTGACCGCGTCGGCGCCAGCCGGTTGTCGTCGCGGCTGAAACAGGCGGGCGCCGACCTGGTGCTGCCGAAGGACGAAATTCCAGGTCTGGCGATGGGTCTCGGCGGCGTCGGACTGACTCTGCATGATCTGGTGCAGGCCTATTCCGGCATCCCCAGACTGGGCAGCGTGTTACCCTTGCGTGAAATCGAGCGCGATGGCGACGTCCGGGAGCCTTTGCGACTGCTGGATCCAGTCGCGGCATGGCAGGTTGGCAACGTTCTTTTGGGGACGCCACCGCCGGAAAACGCGGTCCGAAACCGGATCGCTTTCAAAACCGGTACCAGCTACGGCTATCGCGATGCGTGGTCCATCGGCTTCGACGGCCACATGACGATCGGCGTCTGGGTCGGACGACCGGACGGCGCGCCGGTGCCCGGTCTCATCGGGCGCGTCGCAGCCGCGCCGGTTTTATTTGATGCTTTCGCTCGCACCGGCAAGTTACTGGCGCCACTGCCAAAAGCCCCGCGCGGAACCCTGATCGCCAGCAATGCAAAACTCCCGCTCCCCTTACGCCGCTTCCGTCCTGCGGGCGAACTCATCCGAGCCGGCAATGAGCACACCCTCCATATCCAGTTTCCGCTGAATGGCTCGCGGATCGATGCCCGCGGCGGGGACGGGATAAAGCTCTCCGCATTGCCGGTGAAAGTGGCGGGCGGTGTTTTGCGGATGACGATGCTGGTCAACGGGGTTGCGGTCGGGGAGATCGATGGCCGCCGCCATCGCATGATCGATCCACCGGGGCCGGGATTCGTCCGGCTGACCGTGATGGATGCTGCTGGCACCGCGGACACAGTTACGGTCAGAATTCAATAGTGGCCGGCTAAGCGGTTGTCCCTGCGTTGGGTTCAGCGTATGCGGAACCCATGGCTGAGACCCTTCCCCGTCCCCGATTTGGACAACCGCGCGAGCCGAAGAACCCGGTGAATCCAGGGCGAGGGCTTGCAAACGTGATCGATTTTGTCGCCACCAGCAACGTCAGGTCGGCGCTTTTTCTGACGATTGTCGGCCTACTGTTCTTTCTGCCCGGCTTCTTCAACATCCCGCCGATCGACCGCGACGAGGCCCGTTTCGCGCAGGCGACCAAACAGATGGTCGAGACCGGCGATTTCGTTGACATCCGCTTTCAGAATGAGGTGCGTTACAAGAAGCCAGTCGGCATTTACTGGTTGCAGGCCGCTGCCGTCGAGACGGCGTCGTCACTCGGACTTCACGCGCGCGCAAATCCGCATCTGGCTGTATCGCGTGCCCTCCCTGATTGGGGCGATCGGGGCGGTGCTTCTGACCTACTGGACGGCGCTTGCCTTCGTGACGCGGCGCGGCGCTGTTCTGGCCGGGCTGATCCTGTGCAGTTCCGTTCTGCTTGGGGTGGAAGCGCGGCTCGCAAAGACCGACGCCATGCTGTTGCTGACCGTTGTCGCGGCGATGGGTGCGCTCGGGCGGATCTATTTGTCATGGCAGCGACGCGAAAATCCCGAGCATCCATCCTGGATGCATCCGGCGATCTTCTGGTCGGCACTCGCTGGAGGAATTTTACTCAAAGGCCCGTTGATCCTGATGTTCGTGGGATTGACGATCGGGACCGTTGCCATACTCGATCGCTCCGCTTCATGGCTATGGCGGCTGCGGCCCGTCTGGGGGCTGACGTGGATGCTGGTTCTCATCCTGCCTTGGTTCGTTGCGATTTTCTTCCGCGCCGGAGACGCGTTTTTCGCGGATTCGATTGGCGGCGACATGCTGAGCAAGTTTGCGGCTCAGGAATCACATGGCGCACCGCCCGGAACCTATTTTCTGCTGTTCTGGATTACCTTCTGGCCTGGTGCCGCGCTGGCCGGGCTGGCCGCGCCGGCGGCCTGGCGGGCGCGCCGGAATCCGGAGGTGCAATTTCTGCTCGCGTGGCTGGTTCCGTCATGGATCGTGTTTGAACTGGTGTTGACCAAACTGCCGCACTACGTGCTGCCGCTGTATCCGGCGATCGCTATCCTATCGATTTACGCGCTGGAGCATCGCGTGCTGTCCCGATCATGGCTGACGAAAGGCGCGGCGTGGTGGTTCGCCATACCGGCAATTACATTGGTTCTCGCCATCATTGCGACCATTACCCTGACACGCCAGCCGGTTTTCCTGGCGTGGCCGTTCGCTGCCGCAGCGCTGATCTTCGGACTGTTCGCGTGGTGGCTCTATGACGACGGTGATGCGGAACGTTCTTTGCTGAATGCGGTCATGGCGGCGCTGTTCCTGAGTGTTTCCGTCTACGGCATCATTGTCGCGGCGCTGACGCCGTTGTTTCCGAGTCCCGAAGTTGCTCGTGCGCTACGAAATGTGGAGTGCGTCGGACCCAAGGCAGTCGCGGCGGGCTATCATGAACCAAGTCTGGTCTTCATGACGGGGACGTCGACGCTGCTGACCGATGGCTCCGGCGCCGCCGACTTCCTCAGCCACGGAAGCTGTCGCTTCGCACTCGTCGAGTTCAGTTCGGAACGAGCATTCGCGCAGCGCGCCGAAGCGATCGGACTGCGCTACAATGTTGCCACGCGGATCGACGGCTATAATTTCTCGCAGGGCAAGGCAATTTCGATCGCCATCTTCCGCTCTGAGGGGACGCGTTAGGACAGCCGCGGGCGGATCAGCATGGAGCCATTCAAATACGCCGCTCTTGCTCTTTCGTTTGCGGGGCAATCGTTCGTGCGATTGGTGCGGCCGCCATCACATTCGCGGCGAGCCGAAGCGGCCCGACGACTGGCATTTCACTGGTTGCTGATTGTGACGATCGGCGCACTTGCCATCGTCGCATTGATGTACGGGCTGGATGAACGCGAGATCGGCATGATGCCACTGCGAGGCAGCGCCAGTCTCTGGCCGGTGCGTATCCTCACGGATCTCGGAAAGTCGGAATATATCCTGAGCGCACTTGCAATCGTCCTTGTAGTCGTCGTCGTGATTTCGCCGCGGGTCAAGGGAATCCGCCGTTGGTTGCTCGCTGGTTTTGTTGCGCGGGTCCAATTCCTGTTTCTCGCTGTCGCGATCCCGGTTCTTGTCGGAGATATTATCAAGGGTATCGTCGGGCGGGGCAGGCCGTTCGTTGGCGGCGCCGCCGATGCCTTCAACTTTTCGCATTTCTCCTGGACACCAGCTTATGCAAGCTTTCCATCGGGTCATGCGATTGCCAGCTTTGCGCTCGCTTTCGCCATTGCGGCGCTTTGGCCGCGGACGAGGGTTGTTGTAATGGTTTATGCTTTCCTGATTGGAGCCACGCGTCTGATTCTGGTTGCACATCATCCGAGCGACGTCGTTGCGGGAGCGTTGTTGGGGGTCGTCGGTGCCATGCTGGTACGCTACTGGTTTGCGGCACGGCATCTGTGTTTTTCGATCGATCCTCACGGAACGGTGAAACCGTTGGGGGGACCTTCGCTGGAACACCTCAAAAGGGTTGCCCGCGGCGCTTTCGCGCCATAAGAAGCGGGCGCGGCCAGACCAGTTTGGCGCGGTTCTGACCAGCGGACCAATTGGACGATGAACGACGATATGTCAGCCACCAGCGCGGCAGCGCCGACGGTTTCCGTTGTTGTGCCTGTGCGCAATGAGGCGGACAATGTCGTTCCCCTTGTTGACGAGATCACTGCGGCGCTCGACGGCCGATGGGCTTATGAGATCATCTATGTCAATGACGGTTCGACCGACGCGACCCTCGAGCGGCTGGCAGCGCTCATGACCAAGCGCGGAAACCTGCGGCAGATACGCCACGAAAAATCATCGGGGCAATCGGCGGCGGTTCGTACCGGCGTTCGTGCCGCACGCGGCGCGATCGTTGCCACGCTGGACGGCGACGGCCAAAACGATCCGTCATTTCTGCCGGACCTGATAACCGCGATCGAGAGCGGTGGCGGTCGCATTGGGCTTGCTGCCGGCCAGCGCGTTGGCCGCAAGGATACCGGCTTCAAGAAATTCCAGTCGCGGACCGCCAACAAGGTACGAAGCTGGGCACTGAGCGACGGCACGCGCGACACCGGCTGCGGACTGAAAGCCTTTCGACGGGAGGTATTCCTGTCCCTTCCTTATTTTGACGGCCTGCACCGGTTTCTTCCAGCGCTGGTGCGGCGGGAAGGTTATGACATCGCCTATGTCGATGTGACCGACCGCCCCCGGTATTCCGGCGTATCGAATTATGGCTTCTTCGATCGGCTGTGGATCGGAATCATGGATCTTGCGGGCGTGTGGTGGCTGATCCGCCGAAAAAAATCGACGCCGGTTGCAACTGAAGTCATGCGTCATGACTGAAATCATCGGCATGCTGTCGAACTACCTCTATGACGTGTTCGTGACCAAGTTCGACGGCTGGGTCATGCTCGGTTTTGTTGCGCAAGCATTTTTCACCATGCGGTTCGTTGTGCAATGGATCGCCTCCGAGCGCGCGCGGAAGAGCGTGATTCCCGTCGCGTTCTGGTTCTTCTCGATCGGAGGCGGGATTCTTCTTCTGGCCTATGCCCTGTACCGGCGAGACCCTGTGTTCATCGCGGGCCAGGCTCTCGGACTTGTCGTCTATTTCCGGAACGTGTACTTCATCATAATCAACGGACGCCAATCATCGAGCTGAGGATGATGTCTGCTTGGCGCGTGTCACGCATCAAATCGGCCTTCTTACGGCTAACCGAATTCCACTTAGCCGGAAATGCTCTGAGGCTCAGGCTAAGGCTAACGCCATTGCATCATCCTTTTATTTCGTTGTTCCGCCGCCGGCCGAACAAAAGAGCGGACGAAGGTGTCCCCGTCCGCGTCAGGAAGGTTCACCGCCGGGCGTTGAAGGCTTCAAATCCGCGATCGAGATCAGCCTTGAGGTCGTCCACACTCTCCAGCCCGATGTGGAGCCGCAACGTCGGCCCGTCCGGCGCCCACGTCGTCGCGGTCCGATACACCGCGCAATCAAAGGGGATGATGAGGCTCTCGTAGCCGCCCCACGAGTAACCCATGCCGAACAGCTTCACCGTATCGAGCAGCGCATCGACAGCCTGTTGTGGCGCAGGCTTGAGGACGATGCTGAACAGCCCCGATGCGCCGGTGAAGTCGCGTTTCCAGATCGCGTGGCCAGGATCGTCCGGCAGGGCCGGATGCAAGACCCTCGCGACTTCCGGCCGTCTCGCGAGCCACTGCGCCATGTCGATCGCGGCCTGCTGGTGATGATGCAGCCTCACGGCAAGGGTGCGCAATCCCCGCAGGGCCAGAAACACATCGTCGGGTCCAACGCAAACGCCGAGCAACCGGATGCCTTCGGCAAGCGCGGGCCACGCATTGGCATTAGCAGATATAGTGCCGAACATGATGTCGGAGTGTCCGCCAATATATTTAGTTGCCGCCTGAATGCTGATGTCTACGCCCTGTTCAAGTGCGCGGCGGAACAACGGGGTGGCCCACGTATTGTCGTCAATGACGAGCGCGCCCCGTGCATGGGCGACGGCCGCGATTGCCGGAACATCCGGCATCTCCAAGGACTGAGAACCCGGAGCTTCGACCATGACGACGCGAGTGTTGGGCCGGAACAGCGCGGCGATATCCGAACCGGCCAGCGGATCGAAATAGGTGGTCTCGACTCCGTAGCGCGCCAGGAGTCCGTTGCAGAAATTTCGCGTGGGGCGATAGACGTTGTCGCAGACAAGGATGTGATCGCCAGCCTTCAGCACCGACAGAAGGGCCGTGGAAACCGCAGATAGTCCTGACGGAACGAGCCCCACACCCGCGCACTGCGTGCCTTCCAGCGCCATCAACGCATCTTGTAAAGCGCAAGTGGTAGGGGTGCCGTGTCGCCCATAATGGAATTCTCCGCGATGGGCATGCAAATCATCGGCGGTTGGGTAGAGGACGGTCGAGCCGCGAACAACGGGCGGATTGACAAACCCCTTCTGAGCCTCGGTATCTCGACCCGAGACAATCAGTCTGGTTTCTGCTCGAAGCGAATCTGTCCGCCCGTCGCCTTTTGAAAAGGTCATATATTCGCCGCTGTAAAAGGAGGCATTTTGCCGCTGGTACGACTGCCTCAAGACCTGCCGGACCTTAGCTCCAGAGTGATTTCATTAGTAACAGGAAGGGGAAGACACTCGTCAACCCCTTGACCCGGCCCGCCAGCGGAGTGAATTTGACATTCGCAACCCACTTGGCGGCGTGTCCCGGACGCGAAAGTCAAATTCAAAACTCCACTAGCAACTTATATTTGCTAGTGGTCCTGTGATGAAATCAAACTGTTGGTCGCTGACCTGACATGAGTTTCAACGTGTTCTCTAAATCCGTCGATCGAAAATTTATCTTTGGCCAGCTTCTTTCTGGTGGAAGAACCCACTCGATTGACCGGTCTCAACCGAGCGCCCGAACGGCAACGATGTAACAATTCTTTGAGATCCTTGAAAGGCATTGCCATGAAAAGCGTACTTGCTGTTACTTTCGCTATCGCTGCCGGTCTTTCGTTGCAATCGGCCTTTGCACAGGAGTTCTGCGAAGGCAAAGACCACGCTCGAAGCAATCAAGGCGCGAGGCATGCTCTCCTGTGGCGTAAGCCAGGGATTGCCAGGGTTCTCGGCGCCTGACGACAAAGGCAACTGGACCGGGCTCGATGTGGACGTCTGTCGTGCAATCGCTGCCGCGGTGTTCAACGACCCGACCAAGGTCAAATTCGTTCCGCTGTCAGCCAAAGACCGGTTCATCGCCTTGCAGTCGGGCGAAATCGACGTGCTGTCGCGCAACACGACCTGGACACTCTCACGCGACACGCACGTTGGGCGCAAATTTCACCGGCGTGACGTATTACGACGGACAGGGTTTTCTGGTCAGGAAATCGCTCAAGGTCAATTCGGCGCTGGAATTGAACAGCGCATCCGTCTGCGTCCAGACCGGCACCACGACCGAACAGAACCTTGCCGACTACTTTAAGAGCAACAAGATGAAGTACGAGGTCATCGCGTTCAGCACCGCCGACGAAACCGTCAAGGCCTACGAGTTGGGTCGGTGCGACGTGTTTACGTCGGACATTTCGCAGCTCTATGCCGAGCGGTTGAAGCTTTCCAATCCGGCCGATCATGGCGTCTTGCCCGAGGTGATCTCGAAGGAACCGCTCGGGCCGATGGTGCGTCACGGCGACGACCAGTGGTTTGACCTCGTCAAGTGGACGCTGTTTGCAATGATCAACGCCGAAGAACTCGGCGTCACGCAGAAGAATGTCGACGAGATGGCCAAATCGGACAATCCGGAACTGAAGCGCGTCTTCGGAACCGATGGTAATTTCGGCGAACAGCTTGGCGTGACCAAGGATTGGGTGTCGCGCATCGTCAAGGCCGTCGGCAACTATGGCGAATTGTTTGATCGTAACGTCGGTGTGGGCTCGAAGCTGGGAATCGCGCGTGGACTCAATAAGCTCTGGAACAAAGGCGGCATTCAGTACGCGCCGCCGATCCGCTAGCGCAAACTCTGAAACGGCGATGGCCGCCGAGCCTCGAAAACCGCCGCCGCAGTTTTTCTTCAAGCTGCGGCGCGCGCTTGGCGGGTCGGGCAGGCTGGGGCGGACTCGCGCTGCAAATGCTGTTCGTCGCCGCGCTGGCATGGATCAGCTATGAGATCGTGGCGAATGCCCGGGGAAACCTGGAGACGCAACATATCGCGTCCGGCTTTGACTTCATGTCGAACACCGCCGGCTTCGGCGTCAGCCAGACCTCTGATTCCGTATTCCGAGAGCGACAGTTACACGCGCGTGTTTCTAGTCGGCCTTCTCAATACACTGCTTGTGGCCGTGGTCGGCATCTTCTTCGCGACGATCATCGGCTTTATCGTGGCGCTTGGCCGATTGTCACCGAATTGGCTTATATCGCGCATTTCCGGCGGCTATGTCGAACTGGTCAGAAACCTGCCGCTGCTGTTCCAAATCCTGTTCTGGTATCTAGCTGTGCTGAGCACGCTGCCGAATCCAAGGCAAAGCGTTTCGATCTTCGGCAGTTTTTTTCTCAACAATCGCGGCCTGGTTATCCCAAAGCCGGTTGGGCACGAAGGGCTTGCCGCGTTTGCTGTTGCGGTCGGGGCTGCAATCGTGGGGTCTGTGCTGTTGCGCAGCTATTCGCGCCGTGCGCTTTTCCAAAGTGGACGGATGATCGTCATCTGGCCATACGTTCTTGGCCTGCTGATCGGTCTCCCCTTGATCGCGACACTCGCTTTCGGCGTGCCCGTGATTTTCGAGATGCCGGTCCTCAAGGGATTTAATTTCTCCGGTGGCTCGCGTATGATTCCGGAGTTTGTCGCGCTTACGCTGGCGCTTTCGACATATACAGCCGCGTTCATCGCGGAAGTCGTCCGCGCCGGAATTCTCTCGGTTCACAAAGGGCAGATGGAGGCGGGAGCGTCGCTCGGGTTGTCGCGCGGATCGACTCTGCGACTGATCGTCGTGCCGCAGGCTATGCGCGTCATTCTGCCGCCGCTGACCAATCAGTATCTCAACCTCACCAAGAATTCGTCGCTGGCCGTCGGCATCGGATATCCGGACCTGTTTTCGGTTTTTGCTGGAACGACGCTGAGCCAGACCGGCCAAGCCATCGAGATCATCGCGATCACGATGGGCGTGTATCTGCTGATTTCATTGGTAACCAGCGCGATCATGAGCCTTTACGGCTGGCGACTCGGACGGAGCATGGGCGCATGAGCGATGAGTCCACACTGTCGTTCGTTCGCCCCGATCTTGTGCCGGCGCGGCTCGCCCCGATCAAGACCACCGGTTTTGTGGGTTTTCTGCGAACCCGCCTGTTCAATACCCCGACCAATACACTGCTGACCATCGTGGGTGCATCGCTGCTCTGGTTCATCATTGTCCCCACGATCCAGTTTCTTCTCGTCGACGCAGTCTGGGAAGGCAAGGATCGCACGGCATGTCTGCGCACGGATGCCGGGCAACCCGTCGGAGCGTGCTGGCCGTTCGTCCAGGCGAAAATCACGCAGTTCATCTACGGCTTTTATCCAGAGCCCGAACGCTGGCGAGTGAATCTGACGTTTCTGCTGGCCGCTGTTTTGTTGCTGCCGCTTTTGGTTCCGCGATTGCCTGCCAAAAGCCTCAATGCAGGCCTGTTCTTTGCCGCCTTTCCTGTCGTGGCGTTTTTCCTGCTGCATGGCGGGGGTATCAATGGATTCGGTGTAAGTTGGATCGTCGGATTTCTGTCAGGCTTTGCTGACAGCGTCGGCAACGCCGGGCGGCAGCTTGCTGCGTTAGGGGAGGCAGGCACATTCGGTCCGGTTTTGGGGCTGCTGGGAGATGCCATTTGCATTGATCGGCGATGCGTTGTCCCTGCTGGTGTGGCCTTTGATCTGGCTGCTCGATCGGTTCCAAAACTCCGGTCAGCCGGTCTGGTACGATTTTGCATGCACCGCTGCGATCGTTTCGGTTCTGCTGTTCCTGTTGAATGGTGCATTCCGCACTGGCTGGCGCGCGCTATTCACGAGCTTGACGATCTTTATCGGCATTGGTCTGGTGATCGCGGTGATGCACCTCGATCGCGGCGGTCTGCCGATCGTCGATACCCGGCTCTGGGGTGGTCTGCTGGTGACGCTGGTGGTGTCGGTCACCGGCATCGTAGCGTCGATGCCGATCGGAATCGCGCTGGCGCTCGGACGCCGCGCCACCATTCCGCTGATCCGCGTTTTTTCGGTCGCATTCATTGAGTTCTGGCGCGGCGTTCCCTTGATCACCGTGCTGTTTTTCGCGACCTACATGCTGCCGCTTTTCCTCCCGGGAAATTTCACCGTCGATGGCCTGGTCCGGGTCCTGGTCGGCGTCGCGTTATTTGCCGGCGCCTATAATGCCGAGGTTATTCGCGGCGGGCTGGCCGCGATCCCGCGCGGGCAGGTGGAAGCGTCCAGTGCGCTTGGCTTGTCCTACTGGAAAACGACGGGACTGATCGTGATGCCGCAGGCCTTGCGGCATGTCATTCCCGGATTGGTCAACAGCTTTATCGCATTGTTCAAGGATACCTCGCTGGTGTCGATCGTCGCGCTGTTCGACCTGCTCGGAAGTTTGCGGGCTTCGTTCGCCGATCCAACGTGGGCAACGCCCACCACGCTGTTCACAGGGTTTGCCTTCGCCGGAATCATCTACTTCGTGTTCTGCTTCAGCATGTCTCGATATTCACTGTTCGTCGAACATCGGCTGAACGCGCACCGACGAACCTGAGATTTGGGACTGCCCATGACGGACGCAAACGCCATCGTTTCCATCGCCGGCCTCAACAAATGGTTCGGCAACTTCCACGTGTTGCGGGATGTCAGCCTGGACGTGGCGCGCGGCGAACGCATCGTCATCTGCGGGCCTTCAGGCTCGGGAAAATCGACGCTGATCCGCTGCATCAACGCGCTTGAGGAATTTCAGGAAGGCCGGATCGTTGTCGACGGGATCGAACTCGGTCCCAATCTGCGGCGCGTTGAGGAGATTCGACGCGAAGTCGGAATGGTGTTCCAGAGCTTTAATCTTTTTCCGCACCTGACGGTGCTTGAAAACTGTACGCTTGCTCCGATCTGGGTCCGCAATATCCCGAAGAAGGACGCCGAGGCGGCGGCGATGAAGTTTCTCGAACGCGTCAAGATTCCGCAGCAGGCCAACAAATATCCCGGCCAGATGTCGGGAGGTCAGCAGCAGCGCGTGGCGATTGCGCGCGCGCTCACGATGAATCCGAAGGTCATGCTGTTCGATGAGCCGACATCAGCACTCGATCCCGAGATGGTCAAGGAAGTCCTCGACACCATGGTGGATCTCGCGAAAGACGGCATGACAATGCTGGTGGTCACGCACGAAATGGGATTCGCCAGGGAAGTGGCCAACCGCGTCGTGTTCATGGACGAGGGGCAGATTATCGAATCCAATACGCCGGCGAACTTTTTCGCCAATCCCCAACATCCGCGAAGCCAGCTCTTTCTCAGCCAGATTTTGCGCTGAGAAAGGTACGGCGACCCTATGTTGGTGCGAGGGGAACCTTCACAGTGCTTCGCTTCTCGAGCCATTGCGGCACGGGAAGGTTCTTCGAGCGCATGAAGTCCGGATTGAACAACTTCGATTGATAGCGGTTGCCGGAGTCGCAGAGGATCGTCACGACGGTGCGGCCGCGTCCTAACTGGCGCGCGAGACGGATTGCGCCTGCGACGTTGATGCCGGTCGAGCCGCCAAGGCAAAGTCCCTCGTGTTCGAGCAGATCGTAGATCACCGGCACGGCTTCCTCATCAGGAATGAGATAGGCCACGTCGACCTTGGCGTTTGCAATCACCGGTGTCACCCGCCCAAGTCCGATTCCCTCGGTGATCGAACTTCCCGGGCTAGCCTTTACGACGCCGTTCTTGAACAGTTCATACATGGCGGCCCCGTGCGGGTCCGCAACGCCGATGACGATGTCCTTCTTTTTCTCCTGCAGGAAAGCGCCGATCCCCGCCAGCGTGCCGCCGGTCCCGATCGAACAGATGAAGCCATTGATCTTGCCGCCGGTTTGCTCCCAGATTTCGGGGCCTGTTGAAACGTAGTGAGCCTTGGGATTGTCGAGGTTGTTCCATTGATCAGCAAACAGGACGCCGTTCGGTTCTGACTTGCGCAAGTTATCCGCGAGCCGCTTTGCGATGTGCTGATAATTATTCGGATTGCTGTAAGGGAGCGCCGGGACCTCGACCAGCTCGGCTCCGCACAGCCGCAGCATGTCCTTCTTTTCCTGGCTTTGCGTTTCCGGGATGACGATCATCGTGCGGTAGCCACGTGCACTGGCAACGACGGCAAGCCCGATGCCGGTATTGCCGGCGGTGCCTTCGACGACGAGGCCGCCGGGTTTGAGATCGCCGCGCTTTTCGGCTTCCAGGATCATCTGTTTACCGGCGCGATCCTTGACCGACTGACCCGGATTTATGAACTCGGCCTTGCCGAGAATGGTGCATCCGGTCGCTTCTGATGCGTGCTTCAACTTGATAAGCGGTGTGTTGCCGATCGCCTCGACGACGTCGTTGTTGATTCTCATGAGATGCTAAATCTTGCCGGCTGATTGGAGGATTTGACAACAACCCTAGTTGAGAGGCGCGGGGGGTACAAGGGAGCGAGACCGCCGATCGTAGGCCGGTTTGAGTGCGCGGCTAATTCGTTTTGCGAGGCGCATCCAATCTTCCTGCTTCGATCCGTGCCAGCCAAGAACGAATCGCGCGAAGGGCAGCGGCTAGAGAACCCGCAACGGCCTGTCGTCCGAGCATCGGCGCATGAAATCTTGGTAAGATTGCCGGACCGGTTGTGAACTGACTGTCAGGAAAGCCCGTTAAAATGGGGCTTTTTGATAAATCAGGTACCTACAGGGGTGCGAGGCCGATTGAATGTATGTAACGTTCTTTGCCGGGGCGGCACTGTCCAGGACTGATCGGGCCGCTAGAATGGGGTGTTCCAGAGGAAACATTACTCGCGTGGCCGCGTCGTTTGTTACATCAAAAAAGGTCGGTCCGTGGACGCTGCGACCTCGCGCGAACGCCTGTCGTCGCCCGAGTCGTCCCTTGGGGGACCGGCGTGAGTGATTTTTCAGCGAAGGCCTTGATCGATCCTCAAGGGATCGCGGCCCAGATTTGGCGTTCCGCCATGATTCTTCCTGTATTGGCATCGGTTGCAACGTCGGCTGGCTGCATTCTGACCAGGGATCTGCCCGATCCGGCGCTGGACATTCCGGCCGGGTACAAGGCCGCGCGGCTGACCACGGCCGTGGCTCTGCCGCCACTCGATTGGTGGCGTGGCTTTCGTTCTTCTGAACTGACGGTCCTGATGGAGGAAGCCCAGACTGTTAATCTGGACATTGCAGCGGCGACGGCGCGAATCATTCAGGCCGATCAGCAAGCCCGGATCGCGGGAGCTGCGCTGTTACCGAGCGTCAGCGTCGGGGGACAGGAAACCTATTCCCGTACGTCGGGCTCGAGTTCCAGTGGCCTGAGCAATGGCGGCCGGGAGGTTGTGAATTACTTATCCTCGCTGAGTGCCGCCAGCTATCAGCTCGATTTCTGGGGCAAGAACCGCGATGCCACGCTGGCCGCAGAAGAGACTGCGACCGCGAATCGCTTCGACCGCGATGTGGTCGCTTTGACGACGCTGTCCAGCGTCGCCAACGCTTATTTCCAGGTGCTTGCCGCACAGGACCGGATTCGCACCGCCGAACCAGAACATCGCCAGTGCCCAGCGTATCCTGGATGCGATCAAGCAGCGCCTGAAAGCCGGCACCGGGACCGATCTCGACGTGGCGCAACAGGAAAGCGTACTCGCCAACCAGCGCGCGGCTGTGCCGCCGCTTCGTCAGACCCTGGCGCAGAACGTCAACGCACTCGCGACGCTGGTGTCGCGTCCGCCGGAAAGCGTGAACGTCAAAGGCGGCTCGCTCGACCGGATCGCAGTGCCGCGGGTGCTCACCGGGCCTGCCGTCCGAATTGTTAACCCAGCGTCCGGACATCCGTCGTCAAGAGACGCAACTCGCATCCGCAATCGCCAACGTCGGCAGCGCGCGCGCGCAGTTTTTCCCGAGCATTCAGTTGACAGGGCAGGGTGGCTACCAGAGTTCGGCCTTGGTCGCGCTGTTCCAGCCTCACGCCGCATTCTTCAGTCTTGCCGGCGGCCTGACGCAACCGATCTTCGACGGCGGTCAGATTCTCGGCCAACTTCGAGTACACAAGGCGCGAAACAGGACGAACTGCTTGCAGACCTACCGTAAGACGGTGGTCTCGGCGTTCGCCGACGTCGACAACGCGCTGATCGCGATCCGTCAGACCACGGAGAAGCTGCGCCTTCAGCGGGAGGTCGTGGCTTCTTCGCGCAGGGCATTCGAGCTCAGCGAGCAGCAGCTTCAGGCTGGCACCGCCGATATCGTAACCGTGCTAAATACGCAACTGACGCTGTTTCAGGCGGAGGATTCGCTATCGCAGGCGCAGCTTGCGCGGCTACAGGCAATCGTGAGCCTTTATCAAGCCCTGGGTGGCGGCTGGGAACCGAGGATCGAGAGGCCGGCCAATGCTCTTTAAACCGGATCTGAGCGAAAAGACGAAAGCCGCCGGCGATGGGATGCCGAAAGCAGCTGGCCGCTCCCGGTGGCGCACCGTCTCGATTGCCATCACGCTTCTGATCGTCGGAGGACTCGCTTATCTCGGCTGGACTGCGCTTGAGCAAAAGAAGCGCGACGCAAGTCACGCCCGCCCCGATCTTGCTGTTCCGGTGCTTGCCGCCACACCGCGCGTCCAGGACGTGCCCGTCTACCTCGATGGGGTCGGGACGGTTCGTGCGCTGAACACTGTGACTGTGCGCTCACAGGTCGATGGCAAGTTGATCGCCGTCAATTTCATAGAAGGACAGGACGTCAAGAAAGGCGACGTGCTGGGTGAGATCGATCCTGTGATCTACCAAGCGCAGTACGATCAGACGGTTGCGAAGAAGGCCCAGGATGAAGCGCAGCTTGCCAATATGCGCCTTGATCTGGCGCGCTACCAGCAACTGGCCGCCTCCAATGCCGGATCGAAGCAGCAGGCCGATACCCAGCGCGCCGTCGTTGCGCAGCAGGAAGCACTCATCAAGGCCGATCAGGCCGCGATCGATAACGCCCAGGCGACACTCGGCTATACCAAGATCGTTGCGCCGATTTCGGGCCGCGCCGGCCTGCGCCAGGTCGATCAGGGCAACATCATCCATGCGGCGGATGCGACCGGGCTTGTCATCATCACCCAGCTCCAGCCGATCGCTGTGCAATTTAGCCTACCGCAACAGCAGATCGTGCGTGTGAATGCCGCGTCGGCAAAGGGCACTCTCGAAGTCGACGCGTTCGGCAATGACGGCATCACGGTGGCCGATACGGGAAAATTGACCGGAATCGACAATCAGGTCGATCAGACGACGGGCACGCTGAAGCTAAAGGCCGAATTTCCGAATGGACATTTCCAGCTATGGCCGGGCCAGTTCGTCAACGTTCGCCTCAAGGTGGAAACGCTACCGCAAGCAACGGTGATACCGACCTCGGCGGTGCAGCGCGGACCGCTCGGAACCTTCAGCTATGTAATCGGCAGCGACGATACCGTGACTGCAAAGCCGGTGACCGTGACACAGCAGGACGAAAAAGATGCAGTGATCGCCAAGGGCATTGCTCCAACGGATCGCGTGGTGACCACGGGGTTTGCCAATCTTTCCGACGGCGCAAAGGTGACCGTCAGCCAGAACGATCAGGCGCCGACGGCCGACCTTGCCCCGCGCAAGCGGCAGGGTAAACGCGGCGACCATCAAGGCGGCGGCGACGGCGAGCGGCGCGGCAAGCGGGGCGAGGGAAGTCAAAAGCAGTCGGGTGGCGGGGCGCAGGAGAACGGGCAGTCGAACGGTACCCCAAAAACTCAACCATGATCCCCGGGGTCAAGATGCTGGGCATCGAACCTGCGGCAGCGAGCTGACAGACATGGGCGTCTCCGAACCGTTTATTCGTCGTCCGATTGCAACGTCCCTGCTCGGGATTGCGCTCTTGATCGGAGGTGCGCTCGGTTATTGGGCGTTGCCGGTCTCGGCGCTGCCGCAAGTCGACTTCCCCACGGTGCAGGTGACGACCCAGTTGCCGGGCGCGAAGTCCAGATGTAGTTGCGTCGTTGCTCACCGCACCGCTGGAGCGTCAGCTCGGACAGATACCCTCACTGTCGTCGATGGCATCGACGAGTTCGTTCGGCGTTAGCCAGATATCCCTGCAATTCGATCTGAACCGCGATATCGACGGCGCCACGCAGGACGTTCAGGCCGCCATCAACGCCGCCGCCGGGATTTTGCCGAAAAATCTGCCGTATCCACCGACCTACGCCAAGGTGAATCCGGCGGATGCGCCGGTGATGACGCTCGCATTGACGTCGGACACGATCTCGCTGCGCGCCATGAGCGACCTTGCCGATACCATCCTGGCGCAGCGCCTGAGCCAGATTTCAGGCGTCGGCCGGGTGTCGATACTCGGAGGCCTGAAGCCGGCGGTGCGTGTCCAGGCAGACCTCGCACGGCTCGCCGCTTACGGCATTTCGATGGAGGATTTGCGAGCAGCGATTGCCGGCGCCAATGTTTCCGGGCCGAAGGGATCGTTGGATGGCGCCCAGCAGGCGTACACGATCGCCGCCAACGACCAGGTTGCGGCTGCGGATGCGTACAGGCCGATTATCATCGCCTATCGCAACGGCGCGCCGGTCACGATTGGCGACGTCGCGCAGATTGTCGACGGACTGGAAAACGACCGAACCGGCGGCTGGTATCAGGGAACACCGGCCGTCATTATTGATATCCAGCGTCAGCCCGGCGCCAATGTGATCGAGGTTGTCCGGCAGATCCGTGCCGAAATTCCAAAAGTCCAGCGAGGAATCCCTGCCGGCGTCAATCTGACGATCGTCAGCGACCGGACTGTGACGATCCGCGCCTCCGTCCACGATGTGCAGTTCACGCTCATCCTCAGTGTCGTGCTGGTGACGCTTGTCGTGCTGCTTTTCCTCCGCTCGCTACGGGCGACGTTAATCGCGGGCGTGGCGCTGCCGCTTTCGCTGATCACCAGTTTCGGTATCATGTATTTCGCCGGGTTCAGCCTCGACAACCTGTCGTTGATGGCACTCACGATCGGCACTGGATTCGTGGTCGACGACGCCATCGTGATGATTGAAAACATCGTTCGCCATATGGAGAACGGCGAGAGCGTCATGGAAGCCTCGCGCCGCGGCGCGAGCGAGATCGGCTTCACCGTGATTTCGCTGACGGTTTCGCTGATCGCGGTGTTCATTCCGCTGCTATTCATGTCCGGGTTGGTTGGGAGGATGTTTCGCGAATTTGCGCTCACACTCACCATCGCGGTCATTACCTCTGCTGTCGTGTCGCTGACGTTGACGCCGATGATGTGTTCGCGGCTGCTGAAGCATTCGGGAGAAGAGTTCGCGGTCCCGGGATTGGCGGCGATCAGCCGCGGGATCGATCGCATGGTCGAATTCTACCATCGCACGTTGTTGTGGGTGCTTCAGCACCAGCGCGCGACACTGGTCGTGACCTTCGCAACGATCGCCGCAACGATGT
Source organism: uncultured Alphaproteobacteria bacterium (assembly GCA_963764445.1). GTDB lineage: Bacteria > Pseudomonadota > Alphaproteobacteria > Rhizobiales > Xanthobacteraceae > Nitrobacter. Next base: position 48,073 of record CAVXSV010000009.1, on the reverse strand, counting down.
TCCTGTATATCGTTGCCCCAAAGGGCTTCCTTCCGCTGCAAGACACAGCGTCGATTACCGCGGTGACTGAAGCCGGTCCCGATATATCCTTTGCCGAAATGCAAAGCCGCCAGAGCGAGGTGGCCAGCGTTATTAAAGGGGATCCGGACGTGACGGGTGTCGTGTCCGTCATCGGTGCCGGTTCTGTGAATCCCACGACGAATGTCGGACGTCTGGTGATGACTTTGAAGCAGAGGAGCGACCGTCGCGACGATATCGCAGCCGTTATTACGCGTTTAAAGGAACGCGTGGCATCCATTCCCGGCATGACAGTTTATTTTCAGCCGGTGCAAGATATTCAGATCAGCACGCAGTCAAGCCGTTCGCTATATCAGTATACGCTGACAGGGACCGACGCCGCGCAAGTTGCCTTGTGGGCTGGCAAACTGGTCGCCGAGCTTCGCCACGATCCGCTGTTCGAGGATGTGTCATCGGAAGCTCAGGAAGGCGGGTTGCGTGCCGCGCTCAATATTGACCGGGCGCGCGCGGGCCAGCTCGGCGTCAGCATTCAGGGTGTCAACGATACGTTGAACGATGCCTTCGCCCAACGGCAGATCTCGACCATTTACGGGCAAGCCAACCAGTATCGCGTGGTGCTGGAAGCCTTGCCGCAGTATCAGCGCGATCCCTCGATCCTCTCCAAGCTCTATCTGCCGGGTCTTGCTGGCGCGCAGGTGCCGCTGTCCGCTGTCGCGACGCTGACCCGAACGACGGCACCGCTGGCGATCTCGCATCAGGCGCAATTCCCGGCGGCGTCGCTCAGTTTCAACCTCGCCCCGGGAGAAGCGCTTGGCAACGCCATCAAGCGGGTCAAGGTCATCGAGACCCGGATCGGCATGCCCAACAGTATCGTCGGTGAGTTCGCGGGCGATGCGGCGGAGTTCTCGAAATCGCTTGCCGGACAACCCTGGCTGATACTGGCCGCGCTGGTCACGATCTACATCGTGCTTGGGTGTCTTGTACGAGAGTTACATTCATCCGATCACGATTCTCTCGACGCTGCCTTCGGCGGGCGTTGGCGCCATTCTCGCGCTGATGCTGTTTGGACAGGATCTGTCGGTCATCGGTCTGATCGGCATCATTCTTCTGATGGGCATCGTGAAGAAGAATGCGATCATGATGATCGATTTCGCGCTCGAGGCGGAGCGCAATCAGGGCATGTCAGCGACCGAAGCGATCGTGCAGGCCTGTTTGCTTCGGTTCCGGCCGATCATGATGACCACACTGGCGGCGCTGTTCGGCGCGCTGCCGCTGGCGGTTGAAAGCGGCACCGGCGCGGAGTTGCGCTTTCCCCTCGGCATCTCGATCATCGGCGGCCTGCTGCTGAGCCAGTTGCTCACGCTCTACACCACGCCCGTGATCTATCTGGCGCTGGATCGGCTGAACAAGCGAATCGAACAGGCCGTTCCGACGGGCGGGCCGGAGCAGCCGCCGATCGCGGGTGCGACCGAGGGAATGCAGTAATGGTCTCGATCTCCGAGCCATTCATTCGAAGGCCGGTCGGTACCACGCTGCTGGCGATTGGCCTGTTTCTGATTGGTGTGGTCGCCTACGAATTCCTTCCGGTGGCCTCGGTTCCGAATGTCGATTTCCCGATGATCCGGGTGTCGGCAAGCCGGCCGGGAGCCGATCCATCGGTGATGGCGTCAACCGTCGCCGCGCCGCTGGAGCGCCGGCTCGGTCAGATTGCCGGTATCGATCAGATCACATCCACGAGCACGCTGGGCGCCACCAGCATTCAATTGCAGTTCGCCATCGGGCGCGACATCGACCACGCGGCACGCGACGTGCAAGCGGCGATCAACGCATCGCTCGCCGATCTGCCGACGGATCTGCCGACATTGCCGAAATTCCGCAAGGCCAATCCCGCTGCGGCGCCAGTCTTCGTTCTGGCGCTGACATCAAAAACCATGTCGACGAGCGCGATCTATGACGTGGCTGACACCGTTATCGTTCAGCGCATTTCGCAGGTTCCGGGTGTCGGCGAGGTTTCCGTGAGCGGCGCTGATCAGCCGGCCGTCCGGATCGCTCTCAACCCGGTGGCGCTCTCGAACGCAGGCATCGCGACCGACGATGTCCGGACCGCGATCGTGAACGCCAATCCGCTTGGCCCGGTCGGAATTTTCAATGGCGACCGCCAGAGCGAGACGCTGTCGACCAACCGGCAGATGCGGACGGCGACCGAATTTCGCGACATCGTTATCAAGAGCTCCGGAGGGAATTTCGTCCGGCTCTCGGACGTGGCCGATGTCAAGGATGCCACGCGAAACAGCCGCTCGATCGCTTGGTTCAACAAGCAGCCCGCGGTGCTGATCCAGATCACCAAGCAGGGCGACGCCAACGTCATCGACACTGTCGACCGGGTGAAGGCGATGATCCCCGAACTCAAGCAGTGGATTCCGGCCGGTGTCGAAATATCCATCATCGTTGATCGCACCGGCACGATCCGCGCAAGCGTTGAAGACATGGAATGGACACTGTTGGCGACCGCCTTTCTGGTGATGGTCGTGGTATATGCGTTCCTTCGACGTCTCACGCCGACCGTCGCGGCCGGCGTATCGGTTCCGCTGGCGCTGGCGGGTACATGCGCGGGAATGTGGCTGGCAGGTTTCTCCATCGACAACCTGTCCCTGATGGCGCTGGCCATCTCCGTCGGCTTCGTGGTCGACGATGCCATCGTCATGATCGAGAACATGTACCGCAATCTCGAGCAGGGGTTGCCGCCTTACCGGGCGGCGCTCGAAGGAGCAAGGCAAATCGGCTTCACGGTGCTCTCGATCAGCCTGTCGTTGATCGCCGCATTCATGCCCTGATCTTCATGGACGGCGTTGTTGGCCGGTTGTTACGGGAATTCTCGCTCACACTCACCTTTGCGATCGTGGTGTCGACGATCGTGTCGTTGACGGTAACGCCGATGATCTGCGCCCACTACATCAAGCAGGGCGACGTCAGCCGATGCGACCCGGTTCGACCGGCTGGTTGAAGGTCTGCTGTCGCGAATTGTGGCGTTCTATACGCGGACGCTGCGCGTCGTGCTCCGCTTTCCCATCCTGACGTTGCTGGTGTTTTTTGCGACGATCGCCCTGACGGTGACGCTGTATATCAAGACGCCGAAGGGTTATTTCCCGATCGACGACAGCGGCTTCGTAATTGGCGTCGACGCGCGCGTCGGCCGACGTTTCCTTTCAGTCCATGCTCGGGCTTCAACAGCGCGTTATGGATATCGTGATGGCAGATCCTGCCGTGCAAGGCGATCGGCTCTTCCATCGGCGGCAGCAGCGCGCGCGGAGGTTCAAATCGCGGATTCATGTATATCACGCTGAAGCCGCCGGCTGAACGGGGAGGGTTGACGACCCCGCAGGTGATCGACCGGATGCGCCGAAATCTTGGCGACGTACCAGGCATCAGGCTGTTCATGTTCGCCGCGCAGGACATCCGCGGCGGCGGACGCCAGAGCAATTCCAACTACCAGTACACGCTCTACAGTACCGACCTCGACTTGTTGCAGAAGTGGGCGCCTCTTGTCGCCAAGCGCATGGAAACGGTGGAGGGAATCACCGACGTTTCCAGCGACCGCGATCCAGGCGGTCTGCAACTGACCGTGTCGATCGACCGGCAAAAGGCATCCAGCCTTGGCGTCAGGGTTCAGGATATCGACAACGCACTCAACAACGCATTTTCGCAACGGCAGATTTCGACCGTCTACACCCAGCGCAATCAGTACCAGGTCATTCTGGAAATCGATCCGCAATTCCAGCAAGACCCATCCAACCTCGAACGCATCTTCGTGGCGGGAGCCAACGGAGTGCAGGTGCCGCTGTCCGCCGTCGTCCGCTATCAGCGTGACCTCTCGCCGCTCGCCGTCGATCATTCACAGTCGTTTCCATCGATGACGGTGTCCTTCAACACGTTACCGGGCGTGGAACTTCAGGAGGCGACCACCAATATTCAACGCGCGGTCGATGAATTGCACATGCCGGAGGGCATTCGCGGAAGCTTCGAGGGCAACGCGGCCGATTTCCGCAAAACGTCGGGACGGCAGCCACTGCTGATCCTCGGCGCGCTCGTCGCGGTGTATATTGTGCTCGGCGTTCTCTACGAAAGCCTCGCGCATCCGCTCACGATCATCTCGACCTTGCCGTCCGCCGGTCTCGGAGCGCTGCTGGCCTTGCAGATCACCAATACGCCGCTGACGATCATTGCATTCGTCGGAATCATTCTTCTCATCGGCATCGTCAAGAAGAATGGCATCATGATTGTGGATTTCGCGCTGGATGCCGAACGCCACCGCGGCCTGTCGTCCGCGGACGCCATCTTCGAGGCCTGCAGCGTGCGCTTCCGGCCGATCGTCATGACCACCATGGCCGCGCTTTTCGCTGCGGTACCGCTGGTGCTCGCAACCGGTCCGGGCACGGAACTGCGACGACCGCTCGGCATCACCATCATCGGCGGGCTGCTCGTTTCACAGATTCTGACACTTATACACGACTCCGGTGATCTACCTTCTGATCGACCGGTTGCGGCGACGAGGTGAGGCCGCTCCAGCGGTCGCGCCAGCCGAGTAGAAGGAAGCGATCGGGTTCCTTGCTGGATGGATCGGCGCGGCGTATAGCGGGCAATGTCCAAGAACTCCGAGATAATCGCTGCTGACTGCAGAACCGGACGCGATCCCGGATTGCCAACGATGTCACAAGCCGCTGGTGCTCTGCGTTTGCGACAGCGTTGAGCCGATCAGGAACAGGACGTCGCTACTTGATCCTGCAGCATCCGCAGGAGCAGGACAGGGCGCTCGGGACCGCCCGGCTGACGGCGTTACATTTCCAGGACGCCGTGCTGAAGATCGGACTGTCCTGGCCGAGTTTGTCCAAGGCGCTGGGCCGGCCGGTGCATGATCCGTCGCGCTGGGCGGTGCTTTATCTTGGATCGGCCAAGGTCGACGACTCTCGACACCGACCGCGCCATCGTCGCGATCAACCGCAAAGGCGAGATGGAGGACGATCAACGCGCGATCCTCGCGGACATCGAGGGCATCGTGCTGCTGGATGGTACCTGGAGCCAGGCCAAGGCGCTGTGGTGGCGCAACGCGTGGATGCTGAAGTGCCAGCGCGTTATTCTCGGACCCCGTCAGGCCTCGCGCTATGGCAAGCTTCGCAAGGAGCCGCGTCGGGACGGACTAGCCACGATCGAGGCCGCGGCGATGATGCTTGCCAGCCTGGAAGATCGTCCGGACATCGAGGCAACGTTGCTCGCGAGCTTTCGAGCGGATGCTGGCAAAATATCGGGAGGTGCAGGCGACGATGCCCGAACTTGCGCCCGGACCAAAACCGCGTCGGGATTATCGGCGCCGCAAGCGCGCCTGATCGGCCGTTTCGAAGAGCCAGGACGGCGTCGAATTTCAGAACCTCGCTGCGGCAGGCAGGAGCAGGTTGCCTAAGCAGGCGGATGCTCTATATTGATCCGGATTCAAGGGGCCACGTGGCGGAGTGGTTACGCAACGGTCTGCAAAACCGTGTACTCCGGTTCAATTCCGGACGTGGCCTCCATCAATATAATCAAATGCTTAGATTGATTATTTGATGGGTTCGTAATCCTGTCGGTGCGGCTGATTCGGCCGCTCGCATCGGTCAGCAGACGCCGTTCCATCCGTCCGGGAAAGGAAAAAATGGCCAGGCGATCTGATTGTCGTTGGCAGCCTGCGGTAGTTTGCCAAGATGCGGATCGCCGAAATCCGGCATGTCATCCAGCACGGGTACTTTGATGCGCGGCGCGATAGCGACGCTTACCGCACTCAGCAACTGTTCGTACTCGACTTCACTCATGTGCGCCTCGCTTGTTCTTGCGCACACAGTGACAAAAAGGATTTGGGCTCCCGTTGCAGGAATCGCTAAAATTGTTTCGATCTGCGCGTTAAAGTGCGGGGCGGTCTTTGATCACCGGAAGATCCCTAACGATGTTTGTTGCAGCGGGAGGGTTCCCTCGACGCGGCGGATATCGATCCATAGACATCGAGGTTACCTGACGGTTAACCGGGAGCCGCTACGCGGCAGGCTGCCAACCACCAGCGAACGGCCAATGCAGAAGCTGACGAAATGAATGCTTGAGACGCCTGCGTGGCCCGATTTAACTCTGTCGCAATCGGCAATAATTATTGTTTCCCTGCGTTCGGGGATTCTCGCTAAGAGGCAGCGCTTTTTCTTGCAGTTTTTTCCGCGATCTTGGAGATATTGACCCGCATGTGCGGCATTGTCGGAATTTTGGGACGCGATCCCGTTGCGGATCAGTTGGTCGATTCGCTAAAGCGCCTCGAATATCGCGGCTACGATTCCTCAGGCATCGCGACATTGGAGGGAACGCATTTGGCGCGCCGTCGCGCCGAGGGTAAACTCCGCAATCTGGAAACGCGCCTGCGAGCCGAACCGCTGGTCGGGCGCACCGGGATCGGACACACACGCTGGGCGACCCACGGCAAGCCAACCGAGAACAACGCGCACCCGCACGCGACCGAGCGGGTGGCCGTGGTTCACAATGGCATTATCGAAAATTTCCGCGAGCTGCGCGAACAGCTCCAGAAAAAAGGCGCGGTGTTCAAGACCGAAACCGATACCGAGACTGTCCTGCATCTCGTCGACGGCTACCTTGTCGCCGGCGTCGATCCGGTCGGAGCGGTCAGAGCCGCGTTGTCACAGCTCCGTGGCGCCTTCGCCCTCGGTTTTATCTTCGCAGGCGACGATAACATTTTGATCGGCGCGCGTAACGGACCTCCGCTGGCCATCGGGTATGGCGACGGCGAGATGTATCTGGGATCGGACGCGATCGCGCTCGGGCCGTTTACCGATACAGTCAGCTATCTTGAAGACGGCGACTGGGCGGTTTTGACCCGCGATGGTGCAACCGTCTACGACCAACAGAACGCTATCGTTCAGCGCGACGTCGTCAAGCACAGCGCGTCGACCTCGCTGGTGGACAAAGCCAATTATCGCCACTTCATGGCGAAGGAAATTCACGAACAGCCCGAGGTCGTGGGTCATACGCTTGCGCGCTATATCGATATGGCGACGGAACGCGTGTCACTTCCGGTGAAGCTGCCGTTTGATTTTCGCGATATCAAGCGGGTGTCGATTACCGCGTGCGGTACCGCGAGCTACGCCGGTTACATCGGCAAATACTGGCTGGAGCGTCTCTCCCGGTTGCCTGTCGAGATCGACGTCGCATCGGAGTTTCGCTATCGTGAAGCGCCGCTCAGCAAGGGTGACCTCGCGATCTTCATTTCGCAGTCCGGCGAAACCGCCGACACGCTCGCGGCCCTTCGTTATGCGAAGGAGCAGGGGCTGTATACGCTATCGGTCGTCAACGTCATGAGCTCGACGATCGCACGGGAAAGCGAGACGGTGCTGCAAACGCTGGCAGGCCCGGAGATCGGCGTCGCTTCGACCAAGGCCTTCACCTGCCAGTTGATGGTGCTTGCGGCGCTGGCGATCGCCGCCGGCAAGGCGCGCGGTGAATTATCCGACGAGGACGAAGCAAAGCTTGTGCATGGCCTGGTCGAAGTTCCGCGGCTGATGTCGGAAGCGCTGACCATCGAACCGCACATCGAGAGGCTCGCGCGCGACATCGCAAAATCCCGGGACGTCCTGTATCTCGGACGCGGCACGAGTTATCCGCTCGCCTTGGAGGGAGCGCTCAAACTCAAGGAGATTTCCTACATCCATGCGGAAGGCTACGCCGCAGGCGAACTCAAGCATGGACCGATCGCGCTGATCGACGAGAACATGCCGGTTGTGGTGATCGCACCTTATGATCGCGTTTTCGAAAAGACCGTCTCCAACATGCAGGAGGTGGCGGCGCGGGGCGGCAACATCATCCTCATGACCGATGCAAAGGGGGCGGCGGAGGCCGCCATTAAGTCCCTGGTGACAATTATCCTGCCCGATATGGCGGCTACTTTTGCCCCGCTGGTCTATGCGGTTCCAGTGCAGTTGCTGGCCTACCATACCGCTGTCGTGATGGGCACGGACGTTGACCAGCCGCGCAATCTGGCAAAATCCGTTACCGTCGAATAAGACAGGAAGTCGCAGGCGACCGTCATGCCACGCGTGCAAAGTCTGCTAGAATGCCCATATAAGGCACAGGTAGCGGCCATTTTGCTCTTTTGACTCTGGAACCCCAATGAAACGTAACAATCCGCCTTCGAGCGCCGCGTCAGGCGACCCTCATCCGGATGTGCCTCGCGGTTTCATCGCTCGATTCCGGAATTATTTTCTAACCGGCCTGATTGTCGCGGGCCCCGTCGCAATCACGTTCTACCTGACGTGGTGGTTCGTGAACTGGGTCGACAATCTGGTACGACCGTTCGTTCCGATCGCGTATCGTCCGGAAACATACCTGCCTTTCGGAGTGCCGGGATCGGGCTTGATCGTTGCGGCGTTCGCGCTGACGATGCTCGGCTTCCTGACGGCCAACCTGATCGGTCGGACGTTGGTCGACCTTGGCGAAAGGCTGCTGGGCCGGATGCCGGTTGTGCGGGCAATCTATCGCGGTCTCAAGCAGGTCTTCGAAACGCTTTTTTCCGGATCAGGCTCGAGCCTTCGCAGAGTTGGTCTGGTTGAATTTCCGTCGCCGGGCATGTGGTCGATCGTTCTCATTTCGCAAGTGCCGAACGCGGATATTGCTGCCAGCCTCCCCGGTCAGGAGGAACACATTTCCGTATTCCTGCCTTGCGCGCCCAACCCGACCACGGGTTTCTTCTTCTACGTACCCAGGAGCAAAGTCGTCGAGATCGACATGAGCACGGAGGACGCGGCAACCCTGATCATGTCTGCCGGCGTCGTTCAGCCGGGTTCTGATCCGCAGAAGAAGTTCGCCGCCCTTGCCGGCATGGCGAATGCGGCGCGGGTGGCGAATGCCTCGACCCTTGCGCCCGCAAAGGTTGACTGACGCTTAGCCCGCGCCGATCAGGGGCAGGGCTTCGTCGCGCTCAAACAGATACAGCAGGCATCGCAAGGCTTCGCCATGTGCGCCCGTCAGCTTCGGGTTCTCCGTCATGATACGCAAGGCTTCGTCACGCGCCTGCTTGACGAGTTGAGCGTGGACATCGGAACGCGCAATGCGATAGCCGGGCAGGCCGCTTTGGCGGGTGCCAAGCACGTCGCCTTCGCCGCGCAGCTTTAGATCCTCTTCGGCGATGCGGAAGCCATCTGTGGTCTCCCGGATAACCCGCAGCCGGGCGGCTGACATCTCGCCCAGCGGCTCCCGGTAAAGCAATAGACACGTCGAGGATTCCGAACCGCGACCGATGCGTCCACGTAGCTGATGGAGTTGCGCGAGACCAAAACGTTCTGCGTTCTCGATGACCATGATGGTCGCCGCAGGCACATCGACGCCGACTTCGACAACGGTTGTCGCCACCAGCAGATTGATTTCGGCCGCCGCGAATTGTGCCATCACGCGATCCTTTTCGGGGCCGCGCATTTTACCGTGAACAAGGCCGACCTTGTCGCCGAAGCGGCCCTTGAGGCTGTCAAAGCGCCGTTCCGCATCGGTCAGGTCGACGGTCTCGGATTCCTCGACCAGCGGACAAATCCAGTAAACCAGCTTGCCGGCCGTCACGGCGCGGCCAACCGCGTCCATCACCTCGTTCAGGCGGCTGTCGGGGACGGCGCGAGTATCGATCGGCTGCCGGCCAGCAGGCTTTTCGGGCAGCTCAGACACATCCATATCCCCAAAATAGGTGAGAACCAGCGTTCGCGGGATCGGAGTTGCACTCAGCACCAGCACATCCACGGCCTCGCCCTTGGCAGTCAATGCGAGACGCTCGCGCACACCGAAACGGTGCTGTTCGTCCACCACCACAAGCGCAAGCGCCTTGAACACGACGTCGTCCTGGATAAGCGCGTGGGTCCCGACCAGCAGGTCGATGTCACCATTGGCCAGGCGGGCAATGATCTCGCGCCGTTCCTTGCCCTTCTCGCGGCCGGTCAGGATCGCAACGCGCAAGCCGGCCCGTTCGGCCAGCGGCGCGATGGTCTTGATATGCTGGCGGGCAAGGATTTCGGTCGGCGCCATCAGGGCGGTCTGTTTACCGGCCTCCGTCACGGCCGCGGCGGCGAGCAGCGCGACGACCGTCTTGCCCGAGCCGACATCGCCCTGAAGCAGCCGCAGCATCCGCACGGGTTGCCGCAGGTCGTCGCTGATCGCGGCTGCCGCCTGCTGTTGGGACGTCGTCAGCGCGTAGGGAAGCGCGTCGATGATCTTGTTGCGCAGGTGTCCGTCGCCGGCGTGTCGGCTTCCAGCCGGCCGTCGAAGCTGCGCGCGGACTAAAGCCAGCGCGAGCTGTCCGGCGAGCAACTCGTCGAAGGCAAGGCGTGACCAGAACGGACCTTCCGGCAGAATATCGGTCAATTCCAAAGGGACATGAACGCGATGGAGTGCTTCCTCCAGCGTTGGGAAACTGCATCGACGCAGAACTTCAGGGCTGATCCATTCGGGCAGCGCGGGGAGCCTTTGCAGGGCCATCGCGATAGCGCGCCGCAAGGATCCTAGCGCCAGGCCCTCGGTGAGGGGATAGACGGGGTCAATGCCCGAGAGCTTCGCCAGCGCTGCCTCATCGACCACACGATCGGGATGCACGATCTGCAAGGTGCCGTCGAATATCTGCGCGGTGCCGGACACGTAGCGCTTGCTTCCGACCGGAAGCAGCTTTTCGACGTAGCCCGGCTGGGCGCGAAAGTAAGTCAGCACGACATCCCCGGTGTCGTCGCTGGCATAGACCAGATGCGGCGCGCGCGAGCGTCCCGGCGGCGCGGGACGATGCCGGTCGACGGTCACCTCCAGCGTCACGATGGTGCCGGGGACGGCCTCGCGAATTTTGGGTCGCGCCCTGCGATCGATGACGCTGGCAGGCAGGTGAAACAGCAGATCGAGCAGCCGCGGGGTTTCGTCGCGCCCGAGCAGATACCGGAACAGCTTGTCCTGTTTCGGGCCGACGCCGGACAGGCTGGTCACCGATGCAAAGAGAGGATTGAGCAGTGCAGGGCGCATCAAACGACTCGACGAAAAGTTTAGACCGGCGCTCGCAGCCTTGGATGCAATCTCCGGATTATGCAATGCGCGAACAGGTGCTGACATTCCCAATCGCGAAGGCTATATGATGCCGGCCCGGCACGTCCGGGCGTTTGGCGTTCGGATGGGATTTGTGGATGACGGGATCGACACGATCAAGCGGCGGCCTGGATGACCGCCGCAAACGGCTGTTGTTTCGCTGCTGGCGTCGCGGCATGCGCGAAATGGACCTGATCCTCGGCCGTTTCGCCGACGCAGAAATCGGTTCGCTGACCGATGCTGAATTGGTCGATCTCGAAAGCCTCATCGAGGTTCCGGACCCGGATCTCTATGCCGCGCTGAGCGGCGGCACTCTGCTGGCCCCCGAATACCGGACGCCGCTGTTTGATCGTATCAAATCGTTCCGGCCATCAGAGCTGGGCGCATGATGGTGGCTGCACGATCACCGGCGGAATTACTGTCGCCTGGCCGTCCCTTGACGCTCGCGAATGTCGCGGAAGGCGCCGAAGGGCTTGTCGTCTCGGATCTTGCGCGGGCCATCAAGGCCAAAGCGGGGCGGCAGGCTTCGGCTGTCAGCCTAGCCGTGATCTGCCGTGATGGTCCACGCATGCAGCAACTGGCGCGCGCGCTTGAGTTCTTCGCGCCTGATATTTCGGTGATGCAGTTTCCGGCATGGGACTGTCAGCCCTATGATCGGGTCTCGCCGCACGGCGGCATCCTTGCCCAGCGGCTCACGACGCTGGCGCGTTTGTCTCGTCTGACCGGCAGCGAGACGTCCTTGATCGTCCTGACGACGGTCAACGCTATCCTGCAACGCGTGCCCGCCCGCGATGTCGTCGCGTCCCAAGCTCTGTCGGTTGCGCCAGGCCACGTGGTACCGATGGACTCGATCGTCGCGTGGCTGGAGCATAATGGCTACAATCGCTCGTCGACCGTCCGCGAGCCCGGCGAATACGCCGTGCGCGGCGGCATCCTCGATCTGTTTCCGTCCGGTCTCGACCAGCCTGTGCGGTTCGACTTTTTCGGCGACTACATGAGAGTCGATCCGGTCGTTCGATGCGGAAACCCAGCGCACGCTTCTCGACATGCGTTCGCTCGATCTGGTGCCGATTTCCGAATTCCAGTTCGTGACCGAAACCATCCGGCGTTTCCGCATGGGATATATGGCGGCCTTCGGAGCACCCGGGCGGGATGATCTGTTGTATGAGGCCGTCAGTGAAGGACGGCGGTATCCGGGCATGGAGCACTGGCTGCCGCTGTTTCAGGAGCGCATGGATACGCTGCTCGATTATCTTGACGGCGCGCCCATCGCCATCGAACCACAGGGAGAAGACGCCGCGAGCAGAGCGATTTCAAACAGATCGCGGACTATTACGAAGCGCGGCGCGAGGCCATGGAGCACCCAGGCGGGGGTGTGCCTTACAAGCCGCTGCCGCCCGAGCGGCTCTATCTGACGCCGGATGAATGGTCAAAACGCATCGACGCTGCGCCGCTGGTTCGGTTGACGCCGTTCGCGGTGCCTGACGAGGCCGTCAATGTCATCGATGCAGGCGCGCGGCAGGGGCGGAATTTTGCCCCTGAGCGGGCAGATGCCGCCGTCAACGTTTTCGAGTCCGTCGTATCCCATGTGCAGGCCCTGCAAGCCGCGCGGAAGAAAGTCGTCGTCGCGTTGTGGAGCGAGGGCTCCCGCGAGCGCATGGCGAGCATGCTCAGGGATCACAAGCTGCTCAACCTGACGAGCGTCAATGCCTGGCGCACGGTTCAGGCTACGCCCCGCAATGAAGTCATGCTGGCGGTTGTCGGCATGGAGAGCGGGTTCGAAACCGACACCATCGCGGTCATCAGCGAACAGGATATTCTTGGTGATCGTCTGGTGCGGCCGCGCAAGGCTAGCCGCAAGCTCGATAACTTCATTTCCGAAGCAACCAGCCTGTCAGCGGGCGATCTCGTGGTGCATGTCGAGCACGGCATCGGCCGTTTCATTGGCCTGCAAACCCTGGAGGTGGCCGGCGCGCCGCACGATTGTCTGGAACTGCGCTACGCCAACGAAACCAAACTGTTCCTGCCGGTCGAAAATATTGAACTGCTGTCACGCTACGGCTCGGATCACGCCAACGTTGAACTCGATCGCCTCGGCGGTAGCGGCTGGCAGGCCCGCAAGGCCAAACTGAAAAATCGCATTCGCGAGATCGCAGGCGAACTGATCAAGATCGCCGCAGCGCGGCACCTGCACGAAGCGCCGAAGATGCCGGTACAGTCCGGCCTCTACGACGAATTTTGTGCGCGCTTCCCTTACGAGGAAACTGAAGACCAGCTCGGCGCGATCAATGCGTCGCTGAAGGACCTCGAGAGCGGGCGGCCAATGGATCGGCTGATCTGCGGCGACGTCGGTTTTGGCAAGACTGAGGTGGCGCTGCGGGCGACCTTCGCGGTCGCGCTCGACGGCAAGCAGGTCGCCGTCGTGGTGCCGACGACATTGCTGGCGCGCCAACATACCAAGACATTCACCGAGCGGTTCCGCGGCTTCCCGGTCAACGTCGCGCAGACCTCGCGGCTTGTGTCGCCGAAGGAATTGACGCAGGTGAAGAAGGGGATTGCCGAGGGCTCCGTAGATATCGTGGTGGGCACCCATGCGCTGCTCGGCAAATCCATCAAGTTCAGAGACCTCGGGCTTCTCGTGGTCGACGAGGAGCAGCATTTCGGCGTCACCCACAAGGAGCGGCTGAAGCAGTTGCGCGCGCAGGTTCACGTGCTGACGCTGAGCGCGACTCCGATTCCGCGCACGCTGCAATTGGCGCTGACCGGCGTGCGCGATCTCTCGATCATTGCCTCGCCGCCGGTCGATCGGCTTGCCGTTCGCACCTTCGTAGCACCGCATGATCCCTTGATGATCCGCGAGGCGCTGCTGCGCGAGCGCTATCGCGGCGGCCAGGCCTTCTACGTGGTACCGCGCATCGATGATCTCGCGGAGGTCAAGGATTTCCTCGACAAGCGTGTGCCGGAGATGAAGGTCGCCGTCGCGCACGGCCAGATGGCGCCGACGGTGATCGAGGACATCATGTCGGCCTTCTATGACGGCAAGTACGACATCCTGCTTTCGACCACCATCATCGAATCCGGACTCGACATCCCGTCCGCCAACACCCTTATCGTGCATCGTTCGGACATGTTCGGACTGGCGCAGCTCTATCAGTTGCGCGGTCGCGTCGGACGTTCGAAACTGCGGGCCTACGCGCTGTTCACGCTGCCGTCGCACGCACAAGATCACAGCCCATGCCGAACGCCGGCTCAAGGTGCTGCAATCGCTGGACACGCTAGGCGCCGGATTCCAGCTTGCGTCGCACGACCTCGACATTCGCGGCGCGGGCAATCTGCTTGGCGAGGAACAGTCCGGCCACATCAAGGAAGTCGGCTTCGAACTCTATCAGTCGATGCTGGAGGAGGCGATTCTGAATTTGAAGGCTGGCGTTGCGGAGCCGGCCGCTGATCGCTGGTCACCGCAGATCACCGTTGGAATGCCGGTTTTGATTCCGGAAGACTTCGTCGCGGATCTCGCGGTACGACTGTCGCTGTATCGCCGACTGGCCGATCTCGACACTGATGACGAGATCGACAATTTCGCGGCCGAATTGCGTGACCGCTTCGGTCCGTTGCCGGATGAGGTCCGCTACCTGTTCAAGGTCGCAGCCATCAAAGCCTATTGCCGTCGTGCCAATGTCGAGAAGGTTGATGCGGGACCGAAGGGCGCGGTGATTACCTTCCGTGACAACAAGTTCGCGCAACCCGATCGGCTGGTCTATTTCATCCGCCAGCATGGACAGGCGGCGAAGGTCCGTCCCGACATGAAGGTCGTGTTCTTCCAGAACTGGGAAACGCCGGAGGAACGCCTAACGGGAACCACCGAAATCATGCGCCAGCTCGCCAATCTCGCGGAAGATCGCAAGGCGGCGTAATGCAGTTACGATGCCGCGCGCTGTGCCTCGTCGTTCAGTCGGGCGAGAAGCGACTTTGCGGAATCGTCGGGCCGGGACGCCGTCAGAGTGACATGAGGATCGATCCGCGGTTCTCGTTTGGTGCCATAAGCCGTATGCTTCATCACGCTCGAAAGTCGCCGCACGATCATGTGGGCGCTGCGCAAATCAGCGTCAGTGAAAATCACAACGATCGATCCATCGTTTTCGAGCGTTCCGAAATCCATTCGCCGCATCAACCGGTTCAGAATGCGAGCTGCGTCGAACAGCGGGCGTTCCTGCTTCTGACCGAATGAAAACCTGGCAACGGAGAGGCTTCCGCCATGGGACTGGGTCTGATGGATCGCCGTAGCGAGTTCGCGATGGAAAGCCTCCACCGTCAAAAGACCGGTTCGCGGGTCCAGCAAGCCTCCCGCATCGAGGGATTTCAGCGTGCGATAAAGGCGCGCCTCGAATGCGTGTTGCCGGATCAAGGGCAGGAATGTGCCTACGATATGTGCGGGTTCGCCCGAGATCACTTCGAGATTGGGGAGATCATAGGTTGCAGCGAGGCTGCCGGTTGTAACGGCCACCGGCAGATTGCGAAAGCGCGTGTCTTCCGCCAGCACCGTCAGGAACGCGTCGACCACGCGCGGGCTGAATCCCTCGCCGATAACGATGCCGTCAAGATCGCGCGCCTTGAGGTGCTTCGCCGCCGCCTCGATGCTGAATGCGCCGACGACGCCGAGCTGTTCGCCAAATGCAACCGATAGCGTCGGATAGGCGGCGCCACGCCCTATCAATAGAATGGTCGCATCATGGATCGGGTCATTGTCTGGCTCACGTATCCGCGGGGCTGGATCGCTCGACAAACCGCCGAAGCACGGTCGCGTGCAACGTTCGCACTCGCAGCGCTGCGTTGAGACGTGCGCCCAGCCGATCATGATCCGAGGACAAAAACGGAAGCGCGTTGTCCGGGCAGGGCATTACGGGATCGGCCACGATCAACGGAACGTAGGGCTGCATCGCAGCGACCTGGTTGGCGAGGCTGTCGAATGCTCCGCCCGCACCTTCTGTCGTGGCGACAAATACGGCGGCGGGCTGAAGTCGTTCGACCGCCTTCGATGCCTCCGACCAATCGGTCTCAATAACGGGAAATATATTCAGGCCGGAAAGGGACGTTACGAACGGTTGGCGCTCCCCGGATGCGACAACGATGAGCGGACCTTGCTGGGACATTCTTAGGGAACTCGGATACCGCGACACGCACACGATCCTAGTTTGCCGCCCTTAATGCCGCGTCAATGAATGCGACTGATTTCGATCAGTCGTTGACCGACCGATCACGAAAGGCTTCCACCATCAAGGGGTTAAGCCCCAGTTCTGTGAGTGCCTCGCGGGCGCGCGCGTTGTCGCTGGCTCGCCCGGCGAGGCGATGGCCGCTCAGGCGGTCGGGAAGCGCCGTCAGCATCGTATTCTGTCCGAGCCGCCGTGCCCATTCCTGAAGATCTTGTGCAAGAAACCTGTAACCGCCGACAGCCATGACGCCGGACGGCGGTGCCGTGATGGAGATGGCACCCGTGGCGCGATCGATCCGCGCGGCATAACCCGTATCGACATAGTCCGGCTGTGATAGCGAAGCGAAGGTATCGGGAGGCCGCTCCGATGTGGCGTAAGCCGCGATCGGAACCATTGGTCCCCTCAACCCAAGTGTTCCCTTTGGGGTCAAAATGATCTCGCCCGCTGTCGATGATGCAGGGATCTCGGGCGGTGTCCGATAAGGACCAGGCATGACCGGAGCCGGCGACCCGTCGTCCGCGCGGCGGGCACCGAAAAGACCGGCTTCGCCGAACAGATAGACATCGGTCATCTGGATTCCCGTTTCCGGCCAGAGCGCACTCGATCCGACCTGCTCCGGGGACCGCCACAGACCGACGACCTGACGCAGGCTCGGCATGGACGACAGAACGTCAGCCTCGGCCATCCGCAATGCCAGGGGGGCCGGCGCGACCAGCGTGTCGCAACGCTCCGCCTCGACCTGCTGCACCAGGACATTCTCGTCGAAGGGATGATGCATTGCCAGCGTGCCGCCGCTGAGCAGCCACATCACGAACGACGAAGTCAGTCCGGCAAATGACGACGGCGCGAGGGCCGAGAGAATGGTTGCTCCCTGAGGCAATCCACTCTCGAGAAATATGGCAAGTCCGGCGGCGATCAAGTTGAGATGGGTTCGGGGCACGGCGAGGAAGCCTGAGCCTGAAGCCTCGAACGTCACTAGCGCGGCGCGGCGCGCATCCTGGACCACGAGCCGCAAGCTGTCGGTTTTCAAGCCACTTGCAATAATATCCAGCGGAATCATCCCTTCCGGGAGATCGCTGCCGAAGCCGCAGACATGGCGGATGGAAAAGGCCTCCGCGGCTGCATTCATCGCAAGTTCAGCGTGATCGACGCCGTCGATGCGGCCCATGCCGACGATCGCGCGCGCGCCCGTGCGGTTGATCGCGACGGTCAATTCGGCCTGCCGCCAAAGCTGGGGCAGCAGCGCGACAACCAGGCCGGCGCGATAGGCCGCGAGCACTGTCAACACCAGTTCAATCGTGTTGGGCAATTGAACCGCGATCACCGAATTGGCCGGTAAGCCTGCTTCGATGAAATGGGCCGCCAATGCCGATACAGCTTGGTCGGCCTGCGCAAAGGTCAGGCGCCTCGGTGTCTGTCCCGTGATGCGCAGCTTGTCGGGAGGGTCGATCAGCGCCAGTTGATCCGGCTGTCGCGCAAGGATGCGGCCAAACAATCCGTCCAGAGTGGGTGATGTGTTGTTCTGGATCACGAAATCATTTGCTCGGCTTAGGCGGTGGCCTTTGCCACCATGTTTCGGGAAGATATCCTGTCAACGCGGTCGCTCCTGGCCGTTCTATCCGATTCCAGCGCGCGATCCATTGCTCTTGAACGTTGTAGACCGGAATTGCGTAGAAGCCGGACATCAGGACCCGGTCGAGCGCCCGGACCGCATCCACAAAAGCCGGACGCTCCCGGGCCTCGAGCATGGCCGCGATCATGGCATCTATCGCCGGATTTTTCGCGCCCATGTAATTTCGAGTCCCGGCGGTGTCGGCGGCGTCGCTGCCCCAGTAAAAAGACTGTTCGTTGCCTGGTGACAGCGATTGATCCCACCGGTTCTGGATCACGTCGAAATCGAAGCTCAGCCGCCGCTGGTCGAACTGCACGGCATCGACCGACCGTACGGACGCCTCGATGCCGGCCCGCTTGAGATCGCGCGCATAGGTGAGTGCGATACGTTCCTGATCGCGCGTCGTCACCAGGATTTCGAAGGCGAAAGGTGACTTGGTCGCGCGATTACGCAAAACCGTTCCGTCAAGCTCGTAACCCGCTTGCGACAAAAGAGCGAGTGCTGCGCGTAAAGCCTTGCGGTCGCGGCCTGAACCATCTGTAACCGGCAGACGGTAGGTGCCGTCGAGAATATCGTGCCGCACAGCGGACGAAAATGGCTTCAGCAACGACCGTTCCCGTTCGTCGGCAGCGCGTGCGTAGGCCGACAGCTCCGAGCCCACGAAGAAGCCGCCGGCGCGGCTGTAGAGCCCGAAAAAATAATTTCGATTGATCCACTCGAAATCGAACAGAAGCGTCAGTGCTTCGCGGACGCGGATATCGGAGAATATCTGATGTCGCGTGTTGAACACCAGAAATTCCGACGGCGCGGGCAATCCCGTCTTGTTGGTTTCGCGAACGAGCTGACCGTTACGGGCGGCCGGGAAATTGTAACCATCGTGCCAGCGCAGCGGCTCGGTTTCGACGCGAAAATCGTACAGCCCGCGCTTGAAGGCTTCAAACTGGCCGTTGGCCTCGCGATAGAAGTCGAACCTGATCTCATCGAAATTCCACAAGCCACGGTTGACCGGCAGGTCACGACCCCAATAGTCCGCGTTGCGTGTCAGTGTGACGCTGGCTCCAGGCCTCACCGAGGTCACGCGATAAGGTCCTGAACCCAACGGCGCCGTCATCGAGGTCTGCTCGAAAGTCGCAACGTCGATAGCGTGTTTCGGCAAAATCGGCATCAGGCCTAGGATTAGCGGCAATTCGCGATCTCTGGTTTCACCGAAATCAAAACGAACCGTGCGTTCGTCCAGCGCTTCGGCCTTCGCGACCTTCGAGTAATACTGGCGATGATTAGGACGACCTTTGTCCCGCAGGAGTTGCCAGGAGAACAGCACGTCTTCGGCACGAACGGGCTGCCCGTCGGAAAAGCGCGCCAGCGGATTGAGGTGGAAGGTCGCATAGGTTCGCGCATCGTCGGTTTCGATGCTGTCAGCCAAGAGGCCATAGAGCGTGAATGGTTCGTCGTTGCCCCGAGCCATCAGGCTTTCGACCACGAACCCCCGTATCGGCTGGACGGCAGCGCCTCTGACGATGAAGGGATTGAGGCTGTCGAAGGTCCCCAGGATGCCTTGGACGAGCCGGCCGCCCTTGGGCGCGTCCTGATTGGCATATGGCATCTGGCTGAAATCGGCCGGCAAAGCGGGTTTGCCGTGCATTGCGATCCCATAGCTGGGACTTGCCAAAACCTCCTTGGACCCGACAGCGAGCAACCCGACTGTGAGGCCCAGACAAGCTCCTATCCACCTGCGAAGGTGTGGTATGGGTCGCAATCCTGGGGTCCGTTTTGATTCGGCCTGGCGCACAACTGAATTTTATCACAGCCGCCGCAGTACGGCCCGGAATGGGCATCAAAAACGCCTGTTGGCATTTGATCTTTTTGTCCACCGTTGTATTGAAGGCGGGCAACTGACCATGTTAGTGCGAACTGTCACGTAACCGCCTCATTTCGCTAAGAGACAGCCACCAAATGGTCGGGTGTCGGGTGCCTGCGTCGCGGGGTTCGGGCGCTAGCGTTCAGAAAGGGTTTTCCGCAATGAATTTTCGTCTCTTGGCCGCGTCGGCCCTGCCGCGCGGACGGGCTTTCGCCCTGTTCGCCGCGGTGACGCTGGTGGCCGCTCCATTTGTATCGGATGCTCTCGCTCAGCAACCGCCCGCGGCAGCACCCAAAGCCAAGAAACCTGCGGCTCCCAAGGCTGCGCAGGCGCCCGCGCCTCAGGCCGCCCCTGCGGCCCCCGCAGCAGCGCCGGCCGACCAGCAGGTGCAACTGATCTATGCACCCTGGACCAAGTTCTGCCTGAAGGGCCAGGACGCGAAGGCCAAGCAGGTCTGCTTCACCGGCAAGGACGGACGGATCGAATCCGGCCAGCCCGTGATCGCAGCGGTGATCATCGAGCCGGAAGGCGAGCCGAAGAAGATCCTCCGCGTGACGCTTCCGCTGGGCATGCAGCTCGTCCACGGAACGCGCATCATCATCGACAGCAATCCGCCGCAACAGAGCCCTTACGTCATCTGCTTCGCCAACGGTTGCATGTCCGACTACGAGCTGACGGCGGAGATGCTGGCGAGCCTCAAGAAAGGTCAGAACCTGATCGTTCAGGCGATCAATTCAAACGGCGCGCCGTTGACGCTACCGCTGCCGCTGGCTGAATTCGCCAAGGCGTATGACGGTCCGCCGACCGATCCGAAGGTATTCGAGGAGACCCAGAAGAAGCTGCAGGAAGAGCTGCAGAAGCGGGCCGCCGAAGCGCGCGCGAAGCTCGAGGCTACCCAGCAGAATGCGGGCACGGCACCTGCGACGCCTGCGCCTGCCGCGAAGCAATAGCCGTCCTCATTGAAGGCAAACAGAAAAGGCGCTCCTTGCGGGGCGCCTTTTCGTTGAAGAGTAACGGCGGAAGACCGGCCTTTAGTTCAGCGAGGGATTGCGCGGGCGATATCCACCGGATTTGTCCTTGACGAAAATTTCCGCCACCTGCGAATGCCGGATCGGCTCGCCGGAGTCGTCGGGCACAAGGTTCTGCTCGGACACGTAAGCCACGTATTCGGAATCGGCGTTTTCAGCGAGCAGATGATAGAAAGGCTGGTCCTTGTGCGGCCGGACATCTTCCGGGATCGACATCCACCATTCCTCGGTGTTGTTGAAGACCGGATCGATATCGAAAATCACGCCCCGGAACGAAAAAATCCGGTGGCGGACGATCTGGCCGATCTGGAACCTGGCGGTACGCGCTGTTGTCATGCTTCGTCGAATAGACCAGGATTGTGGCCGATGCTAGAGGAAAACTGATGAATCGGGCCACCACAAATGGTCGAATCTCGGCCTGATGGTGTCGAACTGGCATCTCACCGGCACATCCTGGCCACCGCGACGTGGCTGTTCAGGATCGGTCAGATCGCGTCTCTCGGTCTCTGGGACGACGCCACGACGGCGCAAGCCCCTCGCGCATGGCAAGACGTCTGAGCGGGCCGACCCCGCGGATCAGGTGCAAACCGAACGCGCGGGCGGTCTGCACCGGCAGGAAATCGCTGAGCAGCGACCGGTTGGCCATGTCGATTGCCCACGTCCGGCTCAGCACGTCGCTACGCCGGGCCGTTTCGAACCGCGCGAGAACCTGGGGTGAGCCGGGGTCCTCGCCGGACAACAGAGCGCCCCGCACGATGCCTGCGATATCGGCGGCGTCACGCAAACCCATGTTCAGGCCCTGTGCTCCAATCGGCGGCAGTACATGGGCGGCTTCGCCGATCAGGACAACGCGATTGTTTGCGAAGTGTGGGGGCCGCTCGATCGCGAGCGGAAACAAATTCCGTCCCGGCTCAACATGCAGTCGTCCCAGGATCGAATGCGATTGCCGTTCGGCGGCTTCGGACAGATCATCGTCGCTAAGCGCCTGGAGCCGCGCGGCTTCCTTCGGTGAGGCGACCCACACGACGCTGGAGCGGTCTCCCGGCAGCGGAACGAACACACACGGACCATGCGGCGTGTGAAATTCGGTCGAGGTATTTTTGTGCGGCCGGCTATGCGCGACGTTGAACGTCAGTGCAGCCTGATCGAGCGCGCGGCGCGTGACGCCGATGCCGGCGGCTTTGCGGCAAAGCGACTGCCGTCCGTCGGCGCCGACGACGACTCGCGCAATCAACGTCTCTCCCTGCCGCGTTGTGACGGTGACTGCGGCATCTTCGGGTGTCACATGCTCCGCTTCGCCGTCGATCCGCGTGATGCTGGAAGCTTCCGCGGCCCGCGCCTCCATGGCCGCCATCAGCGCGCGGTTTTCGAGATTGTAGCCGAACGCATCGAGTCCGATCTCGTCAGATGAGAACCGAACTTCCGGTGCCCGGATAAGACGGCCTGTGTCGTCGACGAGCCGCATCACGCGGAGTTCTGCGGCATTGGTCTCGCAACGGGACCATACGTCAAGCTGCCGCAGCAGATCGACGGAGCCGCCGAGCAGCGCCGTCGTCCGGTTATCGCCGTAGGCGGCGCGCCGGGCGATCAGCGCCACACGTGCACCGGCAACGGTCAGGGCGATCGCAGCCGCCAGTCCGGCAGGGCCGCCGCCGACAACCGCGACATCGTAAATGGCATCCGGCTTCGCGATCTCGTTCATGAACTGACAATCGGCATTTGCAGCGGCATTTTCAAGCCCGCAGAGAAGTATTCTTAAGCGTTGGCTAATCGTGTTCCCGCTCGCTTGCGCGGCGGAACGCCGCAAAGGACCGTTATGCAAATCAGCACGATTCCTGATAGCAAGGTGGGCAAATGAGCCAGTCAAGCCGGGAGGACCCGCTACCCGCGTCCCGAACGTCGCGCGTCGCCGCGTTTTCCGTCCATATTCTCACGGCAATGGGTGCCGGCCTCGCGCTGCTCGCACTGCTTGAAGCGGTGCGGGAGCATTGGGCGGCGATGTTTGCGTGGCTTGGGCTCGCGCTCGTGATCGATGGTCTGGACGGACCG
Organism: uncultured Alphaproteobacteria bacterium; assembly: GCA_963764445.1. Taxonomy (GTDB): domain Bacteria; phylum Pseudomonadota; class Alphaproteobacteria; order Rhizobiales; family Xanthobacteraceae; genus Nitrobacter. Next base: position 25,180 of record CAVXSV010000009.1, on the reverse strand, counting down.
ATCGCACGGCGGCTGAACGTCGAAGCGGTGCAGCCAAACTGGTCCGGCGAGGTGTTGGATCTGGTGGTCGACTTTGTGACTTACGTGTTCGTTCCGGCCTACGGCATTGCCGCGAGTGGTCTGCTGCTGCCCATCGCCGCCCCTTTGCTCGGCGCGGGGATCGTGGTCAGCGGCGCGCTTTACTTCGCGGACCGTCGGATGAAAACGGCTGATAATCATTTTCGCGGCTTTCCGGCGCTATGGAATGCGGCCGCGTTCTATCTGTTCCTGCTGCATCCGTCGCCATTGGTATCGACGCTCGGAATCGCCGCGCTCATTGTGCTGACCTTCGTCCCCATTTACGTGCTGCATCCGGTACGAGTGAAGCGGTTGCGCAGCCTCAACCTGTTGCTGATCGCGGTGTGGGCTGGGCTGGCGATCCTGACCATCGCGAAGGACTTCAATGTGGCGATGCCGGTTACCGCCGCGCTCTGCGCCATTGCGCTCTATGTTATCTGCGGCGATGCCGTGATCCGTGTTCTGAGGCGAAAAAACCAATGATGGAACTGCTCACCAGTCCGGAAGCATGGGCTGCGCTGTTGACGCTGACGGCGCTCGAGATTGTGCTGGGAATCGACAACGTCATCTTTCTGTCGGTGATCGTCTCTCGGATTCCGCCGCGGCAGGCGAAGCGTGCGCGCCAGATCGGTCTGGCGTTGGCGCTGATCTTCCGCATTCTGCTGTTGAGTATTCTGGTCTGGCTGATTGGCCTGACCGCGCCGGTGTTCGCGGTGACGGGTCTTGAATTTTCTTGGCGCGACATCATCCTGATCGGCGGCGGCCTGTTCCTGATCGCCAAGGCGACGCATGAGATTCATGGCGAGGTGGAAGCGCATGAATCGCGAGAAAGCGGAGCGTCGAAACCACACGCATTTTTCTGGATCATCGTCCAGATCATCATCATCGATATGGTATTTTCGCTGGACTCCATCATCACCGCGATCGGCATGGCGCAGGATCTTGAGATCATGATCGCCGCCGTCATTATCGCATGTATCATCATGTATGTATCTTCGGGACCGGTGGCGCGGTTCGTTGCCGAGCATCCAACCACCAAGATGCTGGCGCTGGCGTTTCTGGTGCTGATCGGCGTCGCGCTGGTTGCCGACGGATTCCAGTTCCACATTCCGCGCGGCTATATCTACTTTGCGATCGCGTTCTCGGCGGCGGTTGAAATGTTTAATGTGCTTGCCAAGCGCAACCGCAAAAGGCCATCCGGCTGAGCCATTCGAAGCGCTGCCGGCGTTGAGTTGACAACCTCAGCTCAATGCTTTTCGCTCTCCGAAACGCTGGCTAGTGGAGTGGATTTGACATTCGCTTTCCACCGGCTGCGGGTCCCAACGCGAATGTCAAATCCACTCCACTAGAAACTTATAGTTGTTAGTGGTCCCATGGTTCTAACATTCGCGAAAAGCACCTGCTGAAACGAGATGCGAATGTTAGAACCGGACCACTAGGGAGAAGAACGATGACCAAGGCAGTGCGCGTTCATAAGACCGGCGGTCCCGAAGCGCTTGTCTATGAGACTGTGGACGTACCCGCGCCGGGGCAGGGCGAGGTTCGCATCAAGCAACATGCCGTTGGTCTGAATTTCATCGACGTCTACTATCGCACCGGTCTCTACAAGGCACCGGCTATGCCGTTTGTGGTCGGCAACGAGGCCGCCGGCGAAGTTGTTGCCGTTGGGCCGGGCGTCACTGATTTCCATCCCGGCGACCGCGTCGCTTACTATTTCAATCTCGGCGGTTATGCGACCGAGCGCAACATTCCGGCGGACAAGCTGGTCAAGCTACCGGACCACATCACCTACGAGCAGGGCGCCGTGCTGATGCTCAAGGGGCTGACGGTCTGGTATCTGCTGCACAAGACCTTCAAGGTCGACCACGGCCATCGCGTACTAATCCACGCCGCTGCCGGCGGGATCGGCCTGCTGGCATGTCAGTGGGCGAAGGCTCTTGGAGCGCACGTCATCGGCACCGTCGGATCGAAAGCCAAGGCAGATCTCGCGCTGGCCAACGGCTGCGATCACGTCATCCTCTACAATGAGGAGGACTTCGTCGCCCGGGTCAAACAGATCAGCCGCAATGAATTGTGCGACGTGGTCTATGACGGCGTCGGCAAGACCACGTTTCCGGGCTCGTTGTCCTGCCTTCGGCCGCGCGGGCTGTTCGTCAGCTTCGGAAACGCCTCCGGTCCGGTGCCGCCGTTCGCGCTGACCGAACTTAACACTCATGGTTCGCTATTCGCGACGCGGCCGAAGCTGAACGACTATGTGGCGACGCGCAGGGAATTGCTGGAAGGCGCTGACACGCTGTTTGCTGCCGTCATTAACGGCAAGCTGCATGTTCCGATCAATCATGCCTACGCCTTGAAGGATGTCGCCAAGGCGCATGCCGATCTGGAAGGTCGCCTGACGACGGGAGCCGCGATCCTCAAGCCGTAGAGCCCGGCGGCCACGCGCTACAATTCGCTTTTGGGCAAAAGACCGGTGGAAATACCGCGAACAGAATTTTTCGCGGGCGTGCTTTCAGAGAATTTCCGTCCGGAGATCCGGGGTTTTGAAGAATCCCATCGTTATTTCCCCGCCGATCTTGTCGCCAGCGGGAAACTTCGTTCATTCTAGCGATAGATGCTGCGCTGGAGAACGTCGATGCACCAACAATCCGACGACGTCCGCTTAAATGTCCATGTCCCAGGCCTGACCCGGCGCACGACGTTGCGCGTCCAGACATTCGCGTTGTATGGCTCGCTCGCTTTGATCGCCGCCGTGGTGTTCGGGTCGCTGTCAGTTCACCCGTTCTGAACGGGTAGGCTCTGTTTCGCCGTCTTGAACGGTGCCACGTCGATCCCATTATCCTTGAGTACCTTGCGCAGGACGCGCGCGATGTCGACCGCGCCCGGCGTGTCGCCATGGATGCAGACGGTATCCATCCGCATCTTGATGATCTTACCGGTGATCGAGACGACCTCGCCGGTCTGAATCATCCTTACAACGCGCTCGGCGATCGCGGTCGCATCATGCAGAACCGCGCCGGGCTCGCGCCGCGATACCAACGATCCATCATCTTCATAGGAGCGGTCAGCGAACACCTCGTGCACCATCGGCAGGCAGAAGGCTTCACCGGCGGCGACAAGGCGCGAGTTCGCGAGCACCACGAAGACCAGATTGGGATCGACTGCTTTGATCGCCGACGCGATCGCGCGCGCTGTCATATCGTCCTTGCAGGCGACATTGGAGAGAGCGCCGTGTACTTTCACATGCGTAACTCTGTAATCGGCCATAGTAGCGATCGCCTGCAACGCGCCGATCTGATAGGCGACGAGATTTTCGATTTCCGCCGATGTGAGACCGAGGATCGGCCGACGCCCGAAGCCGTGCAGGTCGCGATATCCCGGATGCGCGCCGATGCTGACGCCGCGCGCTTTGGCGAGATCGACCGTCTTCTTCATCGTGTCGGCGTCGCCGGCGTGGAAGCCGCAGGCGATGTTGACCGACGTCGCGAGGTCGATCATCGCGGCATCGTTGCCCATCGGCCAGACGCCGAAGCTTTCACCGAGATCGCAGTTCAGGTCGATTGTCATGCGTTCTCTCCATCGATGGAGATCGGATTCGTTATGGTTCCGGAAGCGACCAAATTTGCCACGTCCCGCTGTCGAATGCATTCACGGCGGCGCCGGCGATATTGGCGTTTTGCAACGCGTCGTTGATGTCGACATTGCGCACATCGCGGACGCGGTCGGGGAGCGTTCGCAGCAGCTCCGCCATCGCGCGCGCCTCAGCCTGGGCCTGGGCCATGGTGACCGCCTCGAAGCGGAAGCCGCGGCCGGCCGGGATTTGCGCGAAGCGGCCGAGGTCGGCGGTGATCACCGTCGCGATTTTCGGATAGCCGCCGCTGGTGCCGCGATCCGGCATCAGCACGATCGGCTGCCCGTTGCCGGGAACCTGAATACTGCCGTTCACCGTACCGTCAGAGACAATGTTGTGGCCGTGCAGATGTTTGATGACGGGGCCTTCGAGGCGATAGCCCATGCGGTCGCTTGTCGTTGAAATCTTCCACTCGCTGGCCGAGGAACAGATCCTTCGCCTCGCCGAATTCGTCGTCCTGCGGACCCATCACGACGCGGATCGGATGATCCGATACGGCGGGAAGTTCGATCCGACGCTCGATCGTGGCCTTTGCAGCGTCGGCATCGAGAATATCGCCCGCCTGCAAGGGCCGTGGAAACGGGCTGCCAAGTCCGGCGCGCGCATTGACGGCGAGGCTGCCGAACATCGGCTCGCCGTTCACGCGGCCTTCGATGGCGAGGTAGCTGAAAGTCCCACCGCGCGCGAAATCGAGCGTCAGGCTTTCGCCGTCACCGAGCGTGCAGGATTCATTGAACGAAACCGGACGGCCTGCGACTTCGGCGTTGCGCGCAGCGCCCACGAGCGCGACGCGCACCTTGCCTTCGCGCGCCGTGAAGGTCGCACCGAGCGGGCCGACTTCAATTGCAGCGGCAAAGGACGGATTGCCGACCAGGCAATTGGCCGCGGCCAGTGCGAAGTGATCCACCGCGCCGCTCGGCGTGAGGCCATAGCGTTGCGCACCGTAGCGCCCGCCGTCCTGAACCGACGTCGCGGGCCCGACAGCCGTGACGATGAGCTTGCTCATGACGTCACCAGATCCGCGACGAATTCGCCGCGCGCGGCGGCGCGATCCTGTTCGGCGAATTCCTTGCTGTCGACCGCATAAAACGTGATGGCGTCTCCCGGCTCGAGCAGGAAGATGGGATCGCGATGAAGCTGGTAGGTGCGCATAGCGGTTTGGCCGAGAAGGTGCCAGCCGCTGGGTCCGGCAAGACACTGGATACCGGCCTGGAGACCGCCGATCGAGATCGTGCCTGCCGGCGTGAACAGACGGGGGTTCTGTCGCCGCGGTATCTGAAGTGAATCGTCGAGACCGCTGAGATAGGACCAGCCCGGCGTAAATCCGATCATGGCCACACGATAGTCGCCAGCGACGTGGCGCGCGACGATATCGTCTGGCGTCGTGTTCAACGTTTTCGCAACGTCCTCGAGATCGATGCCGTGCTCGCCGCCATAAGTGACCGGGACACGCCAGCGCCGGGTCCTGGTTGTCGGCGGCACCGGCAATCGGGCGAGCGCTATCAGCAGTTCGCCAAGCTTCATCAAAACCAATTCGAACCGGATCGTAGTGAACGAGCAACGATCGGTAGGTCGGCACGGTTTCCGTGACGCCGTCGATCGGCGTGTCTGCAAGCGCGCGATCGAGCGCAAGCACGCGACGGTTGGCCTCATCGTCGATGGTGCGGCTGAATTCCACCGTGATGGCGGCATCGCCGCTTGGCAGAAGGCGCGGAGACAAAGGCGCGGTCATGACCGATCAACCAGGTTCGTCAGTTGACGGATTCCAGCCATAGCGGTTTTTGGCGCCGGGTGGAATTCGGTCGCAGGAATAATACGCAAATTCAATAAATTATTGGCGGCAAGCTCGATAAGATGTTCTAATTGATGCAATGCGACGAGGCGCGTTCAGGGGGCCGGTACATGGCCTGACGCAATGCCTTGCGCTAGCAAGATGCGCCGCCAGTCATCCTCGCGTAAAGTTGTCTTTCCTATGCCGCTTACCGCTGAAGCCATTGCCACCCTTTCGCGCGTTTCGACGGCGACCATCACCACGGTCCTTCTCAAGAAGGGGTTGCGCAATATCTGGATGCGCGGTTCGCAGCCGCTACGTCCGGGACAGCCGCGGCTGGTCGGACCGGCCTTCACGCTGCGCTTTGTGCCGGCACGCGAGGATCTCGCCACGCCGGAATCATGGTCGTCGCCGATCTCGACGCGCACCGCGATCGAAGCGATGCCGGAAGGTTGCATTGCCGTCGTCGATGCCATGGGAGTAAAGGATGCCGGGATCTTCGGAGACATCCTGTGCGCGCGCATGGTCAAGCGCGGCATTGCGGCGCTCGTCACCGATGGCGTCTGTGCGCGACGTCGAGGGCGTGCTAGGCACGAAGCCTTCCGGTATGGTGCGGCGGTTTTGCCGCACCGCCGTCGGTCGCCGGTCTCACATTCGTAGGCTGGGATGAACCGATCGGCTGCGGCGGCGTTGCCGTGTTCCCGAACGACATCGTCGTCGCCGACCAGGATGGCGCTGTGTTGATCCCGCAGGCGATGCTCGATGATGTGCTGGCTGAGGGACCGGAGCAGGAGCGCATGGAAGCGTGGATCGTCGATCAGGTGAACGGTGGTGCGGTGCTGCCGGGACTCTATCCGATGAATGCCGAGACCAGGGAACGCTACGCGGCATCGAAGGCGAAGAAGTAGAGCAAGGCGCCGCTTGCGTCTTGCGCGACAGGTCAGGAGGTCAAACATGGATATCTATCAAGCAGGTTCTCGGCCGGGAAAACGTGCGCCTGACGAGTATTTTACCGGCACGGTCGATGCAAGAGCCGATCATCGCCGCCGTGAACGCGCCCTCGCGTGTCCTCGCCGTGAGCGTCGCGTTCGAGCCCGGTGCACGCACCGCATGGCATACCCATCCGCTCGGTCAGACGCTTTACGTCGTTTCCGGCGTCGGGCGGGTCCAAACCGAAGATGGGCCGATCCGCGAGATACGTACGGGCGACACGGTGTGGATCCCGCCGGGAGAAAAACACTGGCATGGCGCAGCGCCGACCACCGCCATGACCCACATCGCGGTTCACGAATCCCTGGACGGAAGTCCTGTCACCTGGATGGAACACGTCACCGATGAGGAATACGCTGGTAAGACCGGCGGCTGATGAAAATCAAAAGCCCTGCCGTTTGCCGGCAGGGCTTTTTTCTGTCGATGCGCGTCGTGCAACCGGATCAGTTCACGCGGGTCCAGGTCTGGCCGCCGCAAAACATGCCGCCGAATGCGCAGCCCTGTACGCGCAGGCCGTCCTTGCCCTTCATCGCAATGGTCGAGCTATAGGTGCTGCCGCTCTTCGGATCGTAGATCTTTCCGCTCCACTTCGAGCCGCTGGATTTCATGTTGATCAGAACCTTTTCCTTGTTCTGGCTGGTGCGGGAATCCACCGAATATCCGCAGAGGTAGGAGCCGCATTCCTCGATCCGGACGCGTCCTTCCTTCTTTTCCGTTATCCACATGCCGAGTGGTCCGACTGGTTCGGTGACCGGCGGCGAGGGCGTCTGGACCGGTTCCGCGGCTGGCGTGGCGGTGGCGACGGTCGTGGTCGCCTGACTACGCTGGACCGGGGCGTTGCGCTGGGTTGGGCTGCCGGAGCGGCGTCACCGGGCGGGATTGAGGCCGCTGTCGGAGCCGCAGCCTGTTGCACGGGAGTCGGCGTGACGATAGCGGGAGCGGGCGGGTAGCGTTTGCAGGAGAGATTTCCGGCGCAGAGGCTGGTGCGGGAGCTGCCGGCAGCGCGGTGGCCTGTGGCGCATCCCGGACATCGGAATCATCGTCGTCAAAATCCTTGCGTTGCCGAGTCATACACGCCGGGAATCGAGATCGAGATGCAGGACGGGGAATCGCACCCACGCGGCGCGTGAAGTCGCACGGTACGTCCACCGATCTCGAACGAGTAGTTGGCACCAGCCTGAGCGGCCGAGGCGGTCAGCAGCAACGCGGCGGCGATAACGAGCGTTTTCATGGGTGTCTCCCGTCCGGTTCGGAATCTCATGTCCGACCTTAGCGAGCGCTCAAGTCTCCGGAATGTGATCTAAATCACCCTGCGGCCAGGAGTCGTCGATATGCGCAGGGGATATTCCGCACGTCTTGAGGAACGGCCATTCAGATAGAATGACCCATTCGCCGATACCAAATGCTGCACCGGTCAAAATCCCGTCGTGCTATTGTGGCGAATGGCCTGCCCCGGTCCGGAGGACTGAACCATGGCTAAAGGTGAGCAGCGCGGAAACCGCGAAACCAAGAAGCCAAAGAAAGACAAGCCGAAAGTTATTGCCGCTAACCCCACAATGAAGGGCATCATGCAAACGGAGACGGCTAAACTTCGCAAGAAGTAAACCGATGAATCTACGCCGCGTTCAGTCGCAGCCTGGCGCGGCGTGTTCGCTTCTCGTTCGTTTGTGAGGATTCAGAAGGCTCGTCGCCGCTTCGGCCGATTTCTCCACCCGCCATCTCGCTTCGGAGCGCGTCAAACCGCTGGCGGGCGTCGCGCTCGCGGTCGTCGACAAAACTGATCGCGACTTCTCTTGTCATTGGACCGCTGACAAGCGGGTGCGAATTCTCTCCGATCGTTTCATCGACGAAATAGTCGCCGTTATCATCGCCGCGCGCGGTCCACTTGAAGCGAACCGCGGCGAGCGGGCCGGGTCCGAACTTCGTGTAGCTGTCGGCCTCAGCGAAGCTGTCGGCATAGTGGGAATGGAAGGAGCGGCGGGAGCGGAAGGAGAAAGCGGAGCGGTCGGCGCGGTCAGAATTTCCTCGGCCAGGCGAAACTCGGGTTGGTCTGTCGTCTCCGACTCGGATGCGCTGCGTGCGTCGTGCTCCTCGGAAGTTTCCGGCTTGTCGAGGATGCTCGCAATTGCCGCGAGAGCGTGGTCGGTCGGATCGCTTTCAGTCATCTGCTATCCCCCCTGTTGATATGGGGACGGCGCAGTCGCAAGACCGCAGGTTCCTGACGCCCGTCCCCAAGCGTATCTGGCAAAAGTATCCAGCCGCAAATGGGCGGTTTTTTGTCTTTCCAGCGTGCTCGCAGTTGCGGCGCTTGGCGAGTTTCCGGCTAGCTTCGGCGATTGGGAGCGCGCCTGCTGCAACCTGAGACGACCTGCCGGTACCGCAATGCGGTCAGCGCGAGCACGGTAAATTTTTCTTTGCGCCCGTTCTCTGAATGCGAGGGAGTTCGCCGTTCGGATTTTAAAATCTGATGCTTATTGGTGTCCTGACAAAATGGGAGGGGGACAATGAACGTGCAAATTTCGTGCTCGCCGAGATATCCGATCAACCGCTGGGCGCTGCGGGCGCAAGACGCGCTGATGGTTTCGGCCTTCGGCATCTGGTTCATGGTTATCGGTCTCGCACCGATTCTATTTTTTCACGCGACTGGCGAACTAGGTCGCGTCACGAACCGTCCAGTCCGGTACCTTTACGAAAAATCCCTTCGGCCGCATCTCATTTGGCGGTCGCTCAATCGTCTTTCGCGATCTCCTTCCGGACCTCTTCGTCTTTCGGGATCTCTTCATCTTTGCGCGTCGTTGGATGAGACCGCACATAGCGATAGCTGGCATAAAAGAGCAGGCCGCAGCCGACGATTGCGCCAAACATTAACACGGGCATGTCATCTGCCTCTAAGCGAATGGAAAGGTCTTGTACGCTAAAAGCGACCGAGGTCGTCCTCCACCGTAACTCTAGATCGCGGGAGGCGGGGAGGGCAATATCGGAGTTCGCATCCTTCGCCGTCCAGCGCAATAAAATCAGTAACGAGCCGCCAATGAGCCCGGTCCCGCTATCCTCCAAAAACAACGCGGAGGAGCTAGAGGATGGAAACTCCGCTTGAGAAACAGGCAAGGGTGCCGAGAGGACGCTGCCGCGAGCCCGCACGATATGTTAAGTAGGCCGTCACTCAAGCTGAGGTGAGGATAGGGCACCTGCGACATCCAAACATCGTACTTAACCATCGCCGCAGACATTGCGGCGATAGTTGTTTGTGAGGCTCACCTTCTTTGGGGTAGGAGCTATCTCATCTGCATGCTCTGCAGCAGATCGTCTCCCCTCAGAGTCCTGATCTGCGGTTTGGGGAGCCGGCGGGCAGCCGTACCATCTTCGTTACACCTACCACTCGTGTTTTTGGAGCCGGTGCATTGCCGGCTGCCGTCCGCAGGACAAACAAAAACAGTTGTGTTTGTGCAGCCGACGAGAGCGTTTCCCTTGATCCCGTAATTGCAGGTTTGTCCTGCGTTGTGCATGTTATCGCACGCCTGGACGACTTGACCTACGGGGGTCGCGCCTGCGGGACTTGCAAGCATGGCGATCGCGAAACACGCGAAGGCGATAGAGACTTGAGTCTTGTACATGGAGATCTCCTTATATTGTCATCAAATTGCAAAGATGTTGGCTCGCTCGAAATGCAGCAGGCGGCCATAGTCGTGAAGGTTGCCCTTCACATTCTACGTCTGACGATCCGTGCGATAGTTCAAATCAAGCAAGAGAAAACAACGATACAGCAGACGCTCTGTCACATTTTCTGATAATCGACGCTTTTAGCTTAACGTTGGCGCGTGATAGTTCGTCGCAAAGGCGGGATCATCTCTCTGAGCTTTATGGAATGGGAGACGGGTTGTCTCGGCAAGCGCGCAAGTAGGTTGTAAAGGGCGCCCGCCAAACCTTGTCCAAGCGAAGCGGGCGATCTCCCGAAGATGAAGTTAGGCGGTATGTTCAACTATGGAAGCTTCTTGGGCTCGATCGCTCGGCGCTAAAGAGCAGACTGGATGGAATGATCGCAGCTGGTACGCGTCGTAGGTCGGCGACATTCGAGACGTATCGTAATCCGCCTCTCAACTTAGACGAGGAGTTTGCGTTCGAAGGAGTTCCTGGAGGCCGGCAAACGCCGATTGGCGGGCGATACGGCGCGCGCCGCAACCTCCGGCGAAGTGAAGGACCTTCGCCGGGAGGCCACCGCATTGAAGGAGGTCGTGGCCGATCTCACCCTGGAGAACCGCTTGCTTAAAAAAAGCATGAACGGGCACGGAATGCCGCACGCGGAGGATGGGGAGGACGAGGCATGAGATATCCTGCATCCGAGAAGGCCGAGATCATTGAACTGGTCGAGCAGTCGCATCTTCCTGCCAGGCGTACGCTGGACAAACTTGGCATCCCGCGAGCCACGTTTTATCGCTGGTATGACCGCTACCAAGAAGGTGGGCCCGAGGCGCTGGCAGATCGCCGGTCCAGGCCGGATCGTGTCTGGAATCGCATCCCGGACGATATCCGCGGCCAGATCATCGACCTGGCGCTGGAGCTTCCCGACCTATCGCCGCGGGAATTGGCGGTCCGGTTCACCGACGAGAGAAAGTACTTTGTCTCCGAGGCCTCGGTCTATCGGCTGCTGAAGGCGCATGACCTCATCACCAGCCCAGCCTACGTGGTGATCAAGGCGGCGAACGAGTTCACGGACAAGACCACCGCGATCAACCAGCTCTGGCAGACGGACTTCACCTACCTGAAGATCACTGGCTGGGGCTGGTATTACCTCTCGAGCGTGCTCGACGACTTCTCGCGCTACATCGTGGCCTGGAGGCTTGGTCCCACCATGTGCGCTTCCGACGTCACGGCCACGCTGGACCTGGCACTTGCGGCATCGGGCCTTGATCACATCACCGTTGCGCTCCGGCCGAGGCTTCTGAGCGACAATGGCGCCTCTTATGTTGCAGGAGATCTGGCCAATTGGCTCGAAGACAAGGGCATGCAGCACGTACGCGGAGCACCTTATCACCCGCAAACACAGGGAAAGATCGAGCGCTGGCACCAGACCATGAAGAACCGCATTCTGCTCGACAACTATTATCTGCCCGGAGATCTCGAACGGCAGATCGCCAAACGCGACGGAAAGTCTGCAGATCAAATATGTGCTACTGAGTGGGGCTGAGATGGCTCTAAGCCCAAAGATAGACGGGAAGTACAAGCTTGTTTTCCAGAATGCCACTCATCGGATTTATGCGTTTGAATCGATCGTGGTCCAATGATCAGCTCTAAACGCCCAAATGATGAAGCCTGCGCCGTTTGTGGCAATGAACACTTGAGGCGCCTTTATCCGGTAACTGACTCAAATCAGGGAGTAGCAGGGTCTTGGGATATTGTTGCTTGCGATAAATGTGGCCTAGGAGTTCTTAGTCCGTTTCCTAACTCGGATGAAATTGCGAACTTTTACCGCGATCAGTTTTATACTGGCGAAGGGCAAAGATTCCGGGGCTGGATGGAGTTTCTTCGATCGGGGTTGGCTTATCTTCGAGGCAGAACGCTTAATCGTCTTTTGCCGTCAAAAGGAAGACTTTTGGATTTCGGCTCTGGAGCTGGGCACTTTGCGCAGGCGGCGCTGGGGTGGCGAGTGACGGCTCTCGATCCATACAGCTCTGTATCAAATACCTCTCAATATCAGATTGACGGCGATAGCCTGAAAGTCAATTCGCCAGACGAAACATACGATGCCATCACACTCTGGTATGTCGTAGAGCATCTCGCCAATCCGAGAATGATCATTCGCGAGCTTCGCCGGATTACCAAAACTGGAGGCATGCTCGTTCTCGCGCAGCAGGACTTTGCAAGTATACAGGCTAAGATTTTCGGACCTCGTTGGCTATTTCTAGATCCGCCACGTCACCTTTGGCAGTTTACTGTTGGCTCACTCTCGGAGTTAGTGCGGCAAGAGGGTTACGAAGTTGTTGCGGTTCGTCGAACTTCAATCGAGATGGGGCCCTTTACAATACTTCAAAGCATTCTCAACTCTATAGTTGGCAACAACAACTACCTTTTCAAATTTCTAAAGAGTTGAGAGCTGAGGGCGTCCAATTCGGGGTCTGCCTGGAGGACCGCAGCAAGCCTGGCGTTGTTACCGATCGTTGGTCCCATTTCGTTGGTTGTCTACTTTGGCCTCCTCGCGGTTGGTTCGGGAGACATCTTCGTCCTTTATTGCCGTCGAGTTGGCCGCGTCAATTAAGGGTGCCATGATCGTGAGCGTGCCCTGATGCCGCCAGGACCGAAGGCGATGATGCTTTCGATGTTCTGGACGGCGGGTAAACTCCGATCATGGCTATGTCCGAGAGACCTTCAAACAGCTTGCGAGCAGCCGCGCCAGACGGCGAGGGCATTCTTCGATCGGTAGCCGGCCGCAGCATACGTGTCGAAGGTTGAGGCTTGGAGTTGCTTTATCTCCGGAGAACACGATGGCTAATGAAAAAGGCCCGAACATAAAGAAAAAACAGACGTGCAAAAACTGTGAAGGAAAGGGGTTGCTCAAGAAAGGCGGCAGGGTTGTGAAGTGCCAACGCTGCAAGGGGTCGGGGGTGCGGTAAGCAACCCGCCGCGAGGCGCCGCCGCGTTTTTTTGCCTAATGTAAAAGGCCGCCCATCGGGCGGCCTTTACTGCAAGTCGGTGACGGCCTTATCAGGTGCCGCCACTATACCCAGTGTTTTCATTGCCCTCGCCCTTATTGGGGCTATCTTCCTCCGACTTCGGCTGATCGCCCTGTTTCGGGACCTTCGGGCCGGGCTCCTGGTTGGGCTGTACGCCGGCCTTCATGTCCGACTTCAGGGGGGCCTTCGAGCTGTGGTCTACGTTCTGATTCGGATTCGACATGGGATTTCCCTTCACTGACCAATTGGAGAGAGCGGAACGGCTCCGACCAAGGGGCCGTCCGGATGATAATGCGCCTGCGCGGCAAAGGTTCTGTTCGCCGCATGCCGCGAAAAGCAAAACCCGCCACCGGAATCAGTCGGCAGCGGGGTTGAGTACGCACGCGATAATTATGCCATCGCAAGGTTAGAACCAAGTTCTCACGTCATGCCCACGCAACCGGAAAATAAGATGTTGGTTCCAGCGGCGCACACATGGCCTAACGTTCTAGGCTTCCTCACCGTAGCCATATCGTTATGCTCTCGGTTGTCCCATTTGATGACGACACCGACCCAATCCTTTTCAATGACCTTACCAGCGTCTTTGGTATCAGCGTGCCAGATCACACACGCGCCAACGAGCAGCAGCCTTGATTCGTCTCCGGTCATTTTGGGCAGCTCCGGCGATTCCACCATACGATGCCACCAACGGCGGCGAACACGAGGAACGGCATCACAGAGGCGATGTGAATAGCTGTCATGTGTGAACTCCGCAGTATGTTACCGCGGACCTTTTCAAAAGACCTACTACTTACCTTTGGACTTCAGCCCTAATTCCACCAACCGCCGTATCGCCTCAGGCCGGCCCGGCAGGTCGTCTTGGGCGGTGGCCTGACCACTTGGTCGGCATCGTTCGCGATGCCACCGCGATAGAAAAATGGCCCCGTTCCGACGGGGCCATTAAAATCAATAGTCGTGGTGGCTGCGTTTGATGACCACGGTTTTTCCGCCATCATGGTGATGGTGGCGACCCTCGTGGTGACGCCATCCCTCATGGCGATGCCAACCGTGATCATGATGATGGTGATGCCCGTGCATTCCCTCACGCTTGATGACAATTTTTTCGGCACTGGCCATTGTCGGAGCAGCCAAACCGATCGCCGCGGTTGCAGCAAGTAAGTAAAAAAGCTTCTTCATGAACGTCTCCTTGTGAATTCACTTAATGGAAACGAGCGTTCGAGCCTACAGTTCCCGAGCTGCCTGAAGAGAATTCTGAATATATGTTCAGAATAGCCCGTTATTACTTCCGCGGCCCGATCAGTAAATCCGCAGCGGGGCGCGCAACTTTCAGAATCAGGTCGGCCCATGCCTGCGCCAGTTCGCGGCAACGCTCTAAATGCAGGGCGCGGTTATAGGCGCAGTCTTATCTTTCGCGACATGCGCCAGCATGAGATCGATCTGATGTCGATCGGCGCGGTATCGCTCATTCATCACCGAAGAGAACGTCGAGCGCCAGCCATGCAGAACATGGCGAGAGTGATAGCCAGCTCGGTTGAGCAGATAGCCTATGGCGTTTTCCGACATCGGTATGAGCGTTTCGGGTGTTTGGGAAGGCGAGGGGACCGCGCCCGGTCATCTCCCGCAGCGCCTCGATAGCTTCTAGCGTTTGCCGGGCCAGCGGCGCCAATGGTCGCGCTCATCGTCATCCTTGTGTTGCAGCCTGAGTTTCAAGCGAGCAGCTGGGATGCGCCACACGTCGTCTTGAAGGCCGGTCCCTTCAATCCATGGCGTTTTATCAACGTGCCAGGCCTAACGGCGGTCAAGGCTAGTATCCGCAACGCGAGCTTAGTTAGGCATCACAAGAACAGTCTTTCATGGGCTCAGTCGCCATCTTCATTCTCCTGCGCCAGTTGCGACTTGAGATGATAGGCATCGATGTCGAAGTCGGTGCTGTCCGAGACCGCGGCCAGCACCAGGGGCGAAATGCGCTCCCTCTCCTGCTCAGCCTCTAAGCTTGTGAAGCCGGCCTCGGTCGCCTCGGCCAACAGCTTCTCCAACAGTCGCTTTGCCCTCGCTTCGTGGCTCTCAATGTCGGGATTGGCGCCGGGAGGGATGTTTTCCTCGATCCATGTCTCGGCCCACCTCAGGAAGCGCTTGCTCATGACCGCCCACCCATCTCTTGTGTCAAGCTCGACGCCTCCGGTTCCGAGTAGATAGAAGCTTACTGCATAGCATGGAGAGGCGCGAGGTCGCACGCTGGACTTTAACTGGCTCCCTATACGGAGGCGAGAGAGCCCGCCACCCTGGGAAGGAAGCCAGCGGCCGCTGCACTGCACCGTGCACCTCTGTCTTTGAGCGATCCGTTCACGCGATCAGCTTGAGCAAAGAGGATGTGGCCTATCGACCATCATCGGCTTCACGGCGGATGCTTTAGTCCATGCTCAAAGTGACCTAGAGCTAAATAGGCGGTTCCGACATCCCGCTGCGTCAGTGCGTCATAAATCATCGCGTCAATTTACGCGACGCAGCTTGACGCACAATCGGCGCCGGATCGTCGGGGAAGATGCCGGGCATGGACGGCAGAATGCCGACGTGGCTGTTTCAGCGCTCCGAACAGGCGCCAGATTGCATCGACGTTCTTCGTCATCGAATAGAGAGAGATTGCACATGGCTTTGTCGGATCGCAGCCGTTGGTGGCGCGGGGGTCCGGCTGCGGCATATCGAGGCGGGCCAGAGCCGGCGAAACTTCCGCCCCTGGACGCATAACAGGGTTCACAGAAATCTTGCTAGCATTATGACATCACACTTTGGACTAAAGACTACGGACTCTCTTTGCCCATGCCGCTCGCCATGCCCCGCGAGATGGCGGACGGCACACGGCTGCTCGGATATTTGCTTCACCGTGAAGAGCATAAGAGCAAGAAGCGCAGGAATTTAAAATAACTCCAATTCTTGGCTTGACCGCGTGGTTCCATTAGTGAAACTTCAACCAAGCCAGCCGTCGACACGGCCGGGAGGGGGCCTATTTGGTCGGGTTCGATCATCACTCTGGGCTGTTGAGCCGGCTGAAAGGCGGGTTGCGTACCCTGTTTGGGTTCCAAGCGGCCGGCCAGTCAGATGAAAACCAGCGCCAGAGCCGGTTTCAGGTGGAGCCGCTGGAGCCCCGTATCTTGCTTTCCGGCGATCCCGTGGCGGGCGAACTCGCTCGCCTCTTGGATGACGCCACCCATGCCATGTTTGTCAACGATCATGCGGCCGTCATTGAGCATTTGAAGACGGACATCGTCGCGGATGCGGCCCACGCGGACCACGATTCCCAGGGGGTCGTCGTTTCCGGATCGCTTCCAGGGGCAGGGGATGAACGGGGGGTCGAATGGCCCTCCGAGTGGACTGACCCGGCCGTCTCCACGCCAGCCAGCGTCACCGAAGTAGAGACGACGGGTTCTGCGCTTGCCGCGGACATTGTGGGCGCTGCGACCGCCGCGGTCGTGTCCTCGGCGCCCGCAGATGACCATGTTGCAGTGGCCCCGCTCTCCGACACCAATTTGGCGCGTGGGCCACCTGTCACCACGCTGAGCAGCGTTACCGAAATAGAGACGACGAGTTCTGCGCTGGCTACGGACATCGTGGGCGTTGCGACCGCTACGGTCGTGCCCTCCGCACCCGCAGGCGACCAGGTTGGAGTGGCCTCGCTCTCCGACGCCAATTTGGCGCGTGGCCCGCCTGTCGCCACGTTGAGTAGCGTTACCGAAGTAGAGACTGTGAATTCTGCGCTTGCCGCGGATATAACGGGTGTTGCGACCGCCGCGGTCGTGCCCTCGGTGCCCGCAGGCGACCAGGTTGGAGTGGCCCCGCTCTCCGACACCAATTTGGCGCGTGGCCCGCCATCCATCGAATACCTTCTCGCCGACGCCTCTTCACCTCTCGCTTCCGCACCCGCCGCCCTCTCTACCGCAGACCTTAAGAGCCTCACCGACCTCGCCCTTGCGATCTGGTCCGACGCTCTCACCGCCAACGGTCTCTCCCTTCCCGCCGGCGCCCCGACCTTCCAGATCGCCGACCTCGCCAATGGCGTCCTCGGCCAGACGGACGGATCCACCATCACCCTCGACATCGACGCCGCTGGCCATGGCTGGTTCGTCGACGCCACCCCGCACGACGCCTCGGAGTTTCCGCTCATTCTCGGCACCGATCGCCTCGGCGCCATCCCCGGCAGCGCCGCCGCCGGGTCAATGGACTTGCTGACGGTCCTTCTTCACGAAATCGGTCATTGGTTGGGCTTCGGGCATGACTCCGGATTGGCGGTCATGAACGAAGTGCTGGGTACCGGACAACGGGCGCAGCTCGACCTCGACGGAACGTCGGCGACCGCGGTTCCGGGCCAGCCGGTATCCGGCGCCCAGTTCTCAGGCGCGACGGTCGATCTCCACAATGCGACCGCTGCAGACCCCACTGCTGGCATCACTGTCACCATCAACGCGAACGGCACGGCGACCGTAACCGGCGCGGTCAACGCGGCGGACAACGGTACCTCGTCCGTCCCGGTGACCGAAGTGATCGGAAACGTCCTCAACCGGTTCAGGCTGAATGCGCCCGACACGGACAGCACCTGGCATCTCACTGGCCTAAACGAGGGCTACCTGACGCCGGATGGCCTCAACCCGATCCAATTCACGTCCGTCGACTACCTCAACGGCGGAAGCGCGAAGGACACCTTCATCATCGATCAGTTGGCGGGCGTGACCGGCGGCATCGATGGCGGTGCCGGCACCCTAGCGCTCCAGTTGTTCGATTTCCTGTACGTCAGCGTCGATGGTGGCTTGGACTTCACGACCACGACCGGTGATCTGGTCCGCAACGACGGCCATACATATGGTAATGTCGGGTATAGCGTCCTGAGCGCCGAAGGTGTGAATGCGTTCGTCGGCAACGGTTCGCCGTCAGATCCATTGGCAGCTGGGTTGTCCCTCACCGACGTTGACTTCAGTCTGGTTCTGTTTACGGACGGACCAAAAGACGGGGGAGTCGTCTACACCGCGCTGAAGACTTCAGGCGGCACGGCCAGCGTGGTCGGAGTTCCCGACCTGCATTCTGGATGCATGGTCCTTCGGTGTCCAGCTGAACCAGACCAGCGACGCTGCTCATCCGAGTCTGGTTCTCGATTTCAACGATGGCGCGACCGATCAGGTGGCCGGCATTCCGGTCACACCCTCGGTTGGCCCCTCGATTGACTTCGAAGGCGAGAGCGGCATCCTGCTGGATGTTGTGGGCTCGGCATCGGTTGACATCGCTGGTTCCGTGATCGTCAAAGGAAGCTTCGAGCTCACGGCAGGCCAGGTGAAAAGCGCCGATCTGCCTAGCGGCGTTTCTCAAGAAGCCGATGCGCTGGTGCTCATGTTCACCAACGTGGATGTGTTCGTCGGGGTCGGCGGCAGCCTGAGCGACAACAGCACACCAGACGACCACAGCGACGACACAATCGAAAACGGCACGCTCGGGTTCAGGGCGACGGTTGGCGGGCTCACGGTCGTGAGCATCACGGATCGCGGGGCCGATGCGAACGCTACCACCGACGATCGGACGTATCTCGGCGTGGCGATCGATGATTTCAGTGCCAGCCTCATCGGACTTGAGGATGTGCTCGCGTTCAACGCCTGGAATGTGGACGCGGTACTGAACAGGGCCACGGACGCCAGCGGCGCCGATGTAACCAAGCTTGACTGGAAGACCTTCGACAGCACCGGTCTGGATATCAGCGCCGCCGAGGCTGCGCTCAACGCAACCAGTCTGGGTGATCTGAACGCGGGCGTGGACCTGTCGATCTCGGGAGCGGCGACGCTCAACGTGCTCTCGGGTCTGGCGGTGCTGAAGGTCGGCGAGTTCAACATGCAGCTCGGCCATGTGAGCGGCAGCGACGGCACCACGACGCTGAGCGACGCGCGTGCGATGACGGTGACGCTCGGGGATGTGACGCTGTGGGTCGGCCCGGGCGGTTCGTTGAATGACAACGGCACGGCGACGGACGTGACCGACGCAACGACCCTCAGTGACGACACGGTGCAGGCCGGGGACCTTGGCTTCAGTGGTCACGTGGACTCGATGAAGCTGGCCACGCTGAAGGATCTGAAAGGCAATACCAATCCGGCGGACGACGTGTCGTATCTGGCGCTGGACATCAGCGGGCTGAGCGCGAGCCTGGTGGGGCTTGAGGATGTGCTCGCGTTCAACGCCTGGGACGTCGGCGTGCTGCTGAACAGCGCGAGCGACAGCGACGGCAACGCCAATACGACGCCCGGCAAGCTGGACTGGGCGAGCTTCACAGTGACCGACGGCGTCGGTCTGCCGGACTTCAACGATGATCTGAACGCGGGCGTGGACCTGTCGATCTCGGGAGCGGCGACGCTCAACGTGCTCGATGGGTCTGGTGGTGCTGAAGGTCGGCGAGCTTCGACATGCAGCTCGGCCAGGTGAGCGGCAGCGACGGCACCACGACGCTGAGCGATGCGCGTGCGATGACGGTGACGCTCGGGGACGTGACGCTGTGGGTTGGCCCGGGCGGTTCGCTGAATGACAACGGCACGGCGACGGACGTGACCGACGCAACGACCCTCAGTGACGACACGGTGCAGGCCGGGGACCTTGGCTTCAGTGGTCACGTGGACTCGATGAAGCTGGCCTCGCTGAAGGATCTGAAAGGCAATACCAATCCGACGGACGACGTGTCGTATCTGGCGCTGGACATCAGCGGGCTGAGCGCGAGCCTGGTGGGGCTTGAGGATGTGCTCGCGTTCAACGCCTGGGACGTCGGCGTGCTGCTGAACAGCGCGAGCGACAACGACGGCAACGTCAATACGACGCCCGGCAAGCTGGACTGGGCGAGCTTCACAGTGACCGACGGCGTCGGTCTGCCGGACTTCAACGATGATCTGAACGCGGGCGTGGACCTGTCGATCTCGGGAGCGGCGACGCTCAACGTGCTCTCGGGTCTGGCGGTGCTGAAGGTCGGCGAGTTCAACATGCAACTCGGCCATGTGAGCGGCAGCGACGGCACCACGACGCTGAGCGACGCGCGTGCGATGACGGTGACGCTCAGGGATGTGACGCTGTGGGTCGGCCCGGGCGGTTCGTTGAATGACAACGGCACGGCGACGGACGTGACCGACGCAACGACCCTCAGTGACGACACGGTGCAGGCCGGGGACCTTGGCTTCAGTGGTCACGTGGACTCGATGAAGCTGGCCACGCTGAAGGATCTGAAGGCGATCGCCAATCCGACGGACGACGTGTCGTATCTGGCGCTGGACATCAGCGGGCTGAGCGCGAGCCTGGTGGGGCTTGAGGATGTGCTCGCGTTCAACGCCTGGGACGTCGGCGTGCTGCTGAACAGCGCGAGCGACAGCGACGGCAACGCCAATACGACGCCCGGCAAGCTGGACTGGGCGAGCTTCACAGTGACCGACGGCGTCGGTCTGCCGGACTTCAACGATGATCTGAACGCGGGCGTGGACCTGTCGATCTCGGGAGCGGCGGCGCTGAACGTGCTCGATGGTCTGGTGGTGCTCAAGGTCGGCAGCTTCGAGATGCAGCTCGGCGAGGTGAGCGGCGGCGACGGCACGACGACGCTGAGCGATGCGCGTGCGATGACGGTGACGCTCGGGGACGTGACGCTGTGGGTTGGCCCGGGCGGGTTCGCTGAATGACAACGGCACGGCGACGGACGTGACCGACGCAACGACCCTCAGTGACGACACGGTGCAGGCCGGGGACCTTGGCTTCAGTGGTCACGTGGACTCGATGAAGCTGGCCTCGCTGAAGGATCTGAAAGGCAATACCAATCCGGCGGACGACGTGTCGTATCTGGCGCTGGAGTTGACCGGGCTCTCGGCGACGCTAGTTGGGGTCGACGGGTTGACGTTCGGTATCTGGGACGCTGCGGTGAAGGTCAACAAGGTCAAGGATGGCGACACCAATTCCGCCAACGATCCGGCCAAGCTGGACTGGGCGAACTTCACGGTTGACGACGGCTTGGCGCTTGACGGGTTCACCGTCGATGCCGGCGTGGACGTCGACGTGCAAGGTTCGGTCGCGCTGGATGCGTTCGGCGTGCTGATTGCGAAGGGCAGCTTCAAAGTGCAGTTCGGCACGGTGACGGAGCTTGGTGCCGATCATCTGCCCGGCGGAACCGGCAACAACGCCGACACGAAGTACGAAGAGATGGTCGTGACGTTGGGCTCGACCGCCTTCGCCACTGCCACTGACGTTGAAGTGTTCATCGGCGTGGGCGGGTTCCTGCAAGACGCGAACAGCGATGACAACACAGACGGCGGCAGCTTCTCCGACGATACCGTCAACAAGGACGACGGCATCGGCTTCTATACCTCGCTGGAGAGCCTGACGGTCGTCACGCTGAAGAACGCAGGCGATCCGGGTACCGCGGACGACAAGAGCTATCTCGCCGTCGATGCAAGCGGCATCGCGGCGGAGCTGGTGGGGATCCCGGGCGACGTCGTGACGATGAAGATCTGGGACGCGAGCCTCAAGATCAACCAGGCCAAGGATACCGACTCCAACGCGACGAACGACCCAACGAAACTCGACTGGACGACGTTCTTCAATAATGCGGAAGGGCTGAAGCCAGACGTAATCCCGAATGTGGACGCAAGCGTCGATATCACCGTCGTGGGCTCGATCTTCATCGATTTCGACGGTTTCGTGCAGGTGTACGGCAGCTTCGCCTTCAGCAAGTCGTCCGGCCTGGCGTGAAGTCGGTAACGGCGGCGGGCGTACCACCGACCGCACGGTCAACGTCGTGACGTTCGGCCTCGAGGGCGTCAACGTGTTCGTCGGCGCCGGGCCGTACTTCCAGGACACGGACCGACGACGGGCACGTGGATGGCCATGGACACCGTCAATACAGACGCGGTCGGATTGTTGCTGAAGAACGTGTCGATGGCGGTTGCGCTCTTCAAGCCCACCGCGGGTCTCGGCAACTACTACGCAGTCATGGTCCGCGCTGCGGATGTACAACTGCTCGGGCTGGATATCGGCGGCTCGGATGCGTTCTCGCTGACGGCGTCCGGATATCGCCTCGAACTGAACGGCGGTAGCAACGGGACCGCTGACGCGGCAATCGATTTCTCGAAGATGCCGGGCGGCAAGTATCACGGTCGAGACCGGACCGGGGCGCGATTTCGACTTCGACTACACCTCGAAGCTGCAACGAGTCGCGATCGAGAACGCGGTCCTGAAGATCGAGGACTACGTCTACGTTTCCGGCGGTCTCTCGTTCACGCGCCAGCAGGGAATGACGGTAACGCTGAGCGGCAACGGAGCCCCGACCCGAGTCGTCGATGCCTTCGCGTTCGGCGCCGGCAACGTCAATCTCTTCGCCGGCAGCAGCCCGACGGCGACTATTTCTCCGATACCAACCACGACGGGAAAGTCACCGATGCGGACGACACCGCAGACGGCGCGACGGGCCTGGTGCTCGAGAACGTCAACTTCGGCCTGGTCATCATGCGCCCGACGGGCGTCGATGCCGCATTCAAGTCGGAGAAGTACCTCGCGCTGAAGGCGACCGCGAATTTCGCCGGGCTGGTCGGCATCGACCAGTTCGAGCTTTCGGCCGTCGGGCATCACCGTCGAATACAACGGGGTCAAGAATTCGAAGCACGACGACGAAGGTCGTCGACTTCAGCAAGATGGCCGACGGCTTCTATAAGCTCGATACCGGCAGTGGCGAGCTGGATCTCAACTACGACAGCAAGCGGCTGCTGGTAAGCATCGCCGAGGCGAACCTGCAGATTGCCGACTACGTGTTCGTCCACGGCGCGCTCGCGTTCGAGAAGGTCGAAGACCTTGTGGTGACGCCGGTAGGCGCCGTGTCGCCCAAGACCGTGTCGGCAGTGAATGTCGGCGGCGAAGACCTCACGATGTTCTTCGGCGTCGACGGGCCTTACTGGACCGACCTCGACGGCGACAACGACATCACCTGGGCGCTCAACACCGGTAACGGCAACGTTGCCAGCCGCACGATCAGCACAGGCTCGATCACGCTCGATTCGGTGGTGTTCAACGTCGACTTCCCGGTTCTGCCGACCAACCGGGTCATTACGCTGACGGCGGATGACGGAGTGCTTACGGTCGGGGGCATCAGCTACGGCGATACCAACGGCAACGGCAGCGAAGACTCCGGTGAGACGTACACGTTCAACACCGGTACCGGCGACGATGCCAGCCGCACGATCACAGCCGGCTCGATGACGCTCGATTCAGTCGTGTTCGATGCCGCCTTCGCCGTGCTGCCAACCAGCCGGGTCATTACGCTGACGGCAGATGATGAAGTGCTCACGGTTGGGGGCATCGTGTATGGCGACCGCAACGGCGACCGCAAAGTCGATGCGGATGAAACCGATGAGCTGAACCCGAACGCGGTCGGCCTGGCGATCAACAACGCGGACTTCGCACTCGCGCTGCTGACGCCAAAGGATCCCGGGGACACCGCCCGCTACACAGCTCTTCGCGCCACCTCCGATTCAGTCAAATTCGTCGGCACCGACGTCTTCGACTTCAATGCTCAGCAAATCCTGGTCGAGCTGAGCCTTGGGCGCAGCGAGGGCACAGACGTTCCGGTTATCGACTTCTCGGCCCTCAACAACGGCGCCGGCTACTCGATCGATACCGGCTCGGGCACGCCTCAGATCATCAAGTTTGACAGCCGGCGCATTCACGCGTCCGCCGACGACGTGCTCGTCAGCGTCTCGCAATTCGTCTACCTGAAAGGCAACTTCGCGCTCGACATGGGCAGCCAGGAGACCGTCACGATCCGCACCGGCATTCCGAGCAGTATCGGCAGTCTGGCCGGCTCGGCGGTGGACGCGGTCAACGCAGCGCTGTCCAACTTGTCCACCACGCTCAACGACCTGAAGTCGGACGTACAGGACGCGATCGCGTCCGCGCTCCAATCCATCCAGGCGAAGATCAACGCACAGGTCGATTCCATCGTCGACACGATCTTCGCCAATCTCACGTCGACATTGGAGGAAGCCGTCGGCGCGGTGAGCAGTTCGCTGACGACGCAGCTCGAGGCGGCGACCGCCGGCGTCTCTCAGAGTATCGACGGCGCGATCGATGCCGCGCTCGCGCCGATCACGGCGAACATTCCAGCGCCGCTCGACGAACTGGTCAAGCTGCTGCTCGTCCCGATCAAGGAAGTGATTCGCAAGACGATCGGCGATGCCGTGCAGGAGGCGCTGGTCGGCAGCGTCGACAAGATCGCGAGCTCTGTGTCGAGTGCGATCTCGGCCGGCCTGCAAGGCACCGAGCAGCAGGTCAAGGCGAAGATCCACAGCATCCTCGACCCGCAGATCCTTCGCGTCATCACGAAGCTGAACCAGCTGATCAGCAAGATCGACGCCAAGATCGAGCCGGCGTTCACGCAACTGCAGAGCCTCGCCAACATCCATATCGGCGAGGACTTCGCCACAATCGACGACGTCAAGGTCAACGTGACGGCGATCGGTATCAGCGACGCCACCGCATTCGTCGGAATGCCACCCGCGGGCGGCTTCGATTTCAGCAAGTTAATCGCGGAGCAGACCGCGATCGGGTTGTTCATCCAGAACCTGAACATGGCGCTGGGCTTCTTCAAACCCGTGCTCGGCAAGCAGTTGCCGAACTTCACGGCACTGAAGCTCACGGCTGACAGCGCGGGCTTCACCGACGGCGGCGCGGGCATTCTCGACATCGTCGCGCAAGGCATCACCGTCGATCTTAACCTCGGCGGGAAGCTCGTGCAGGGCATTCCCTTCGCGACAGACGCGACGATCGATTTCCCGGAGAGCTTCAAGGGAGACTTGAGTGTGCCCCCGGGATATCCGGTTGCGACCGGTACGACGACCGAGCCGATCTACCTGGATTTCGCAGGCGAGCTGATCCGCGCGAGCGTTGCGTGGGCGGAGATCTCGATTTCCGAGTTCGTGCACATCGCCGGCAGCTTCGCGTTCGAGAAGGGCCCGATCGCGACCGTCGACGTGACTGGCGGCCTGGTGACTGGCGCGGCGAGCGACTACCTGGATCAACTGAATC
>CAVXSV010000008.1:0-120563 GCA_963764445.1 uncultured Alphaproteobacteria bacterium | reverse complement strand
TTGCGTCTCGTTTGATAAAATTCATAACCTCAACTTCCCAATCGGGATTTCGAGGATCAGTCCAGAATTGATCGTCTTCAAACTTCGGCAACTGGGCTGTACCGAACATCATTTCTTCTTTGACCAGCAGCGGCGGATTCACCTCCATGTAACGATGCTCGTTGGTGTGCAGGTCGAGCATGAACTGGCCGATCGCGCGTTCGAGCCGCGCCAATCCTCGCTTCAGCACGACGAAGCGCGCGCCGGACATCTTCGCCGCTGCCTCGAAATCCATGTCGCCGAGCGCGCCGCCGAGATCGTCATGCGCTTTCGGCGCGAACGCATAATCGCGTTTCTTGCCGAACACATGATGCTGGATGTTATCGTGTTCGTCGGTGCCATCGGGCACTTCATCGAGCGGCAAATTCGGAATTCCGAGCAAGCAAACCATTCAATTTGGCTTCATGCTCTCTTGGCGTCTTTTCTAGCTCTGGAATAGCCTTCTTGAGTTGCGTGACCTCGATCATCAAATCATCGGCGTGTGCGTCGTCTTTCCTTTTCTTTGCATCACCAATTTCTTTCGAAGCAGCATTGCGACGAGCTAACGCTTTTTCCAAATGACCAATGGCCACACGTCGCTTCTCGTCGATCTCCAGAAGCAACAACGATTGGGGCTCAAGGCCCCGACGCTTCAGTGCGGCGTCGAACGCTTGCGGGTTATCGCGGATCGCTTTGATGTCGTGCATGGTCGTGTCCCAAGAATCGTACTGTTGTAAAACTACGTCGCCGTAGTTTGTCAACGCGCGCACCTAGTAGCGGGAATAGGCGCGATTTGGAACAAGGATGATTCGTCATCCTGAGGTGCTCGCCGCCTTCGGCGAGCCTCGAAGGATAGGCGGCAACAAATGCGTGCGGCCATCCTTCGAGACGCGGCCAAAGGGCCGCTCCTCAGGATGACGCGGGCTATCGAGTAAATTCCGCCCGGCCCTACTCCGCCGGGTTTTCCGCAGGCGGTGGC
Organism: uncultured Alphaproteobacteria bacterium; assembly: GCA_963764445.1. Taxonomy (GTDB): domain Bacteria; phylum Pseudomonadota; class Alphaproteobacteria; order Rhizobiales; family Xanthobacteraceae; genus Nitrobacter. Next base: position 119,566 of record CAVXSV010000008.1, on the reverse strand, counting down.
GTGCCATCGGGTGGCGGCTGCGCGGACTTGGCAGCAGCGGACTTGGTGGCGGTTTTCTCGACGATGGACACGGCGATGATCGAACCCTCGTAGAGCACGAGCAGCGGCAGCGCCAGCGACGCCTGGCTCAGCACGTCGGGCGGCGTCAGCACCGCGGCGATGATGAACGCAACCACAATGAAGTAGCGGCGTTTCTCGCGCAGCATTTTTGAGGTGACGACACCGATCCGCCCCAGCAGCGTCAGGATCACCGGCAACTGAAAAGCGATGCCGAAGGCGAAGATCAACGACATCGTCAGCGACAGGAACTCGCCGACCTTGGGCAGTAACTGGATTTGCGCGGTTTCTGGACCGGACATCTGCTGCATGCCGAGCGAGAACCGCACCAGCATCGGCAGCACCACGAAATAGACCAGCATCGCGCCAAGCACAAAGAATACCGGGGTCGCGATCAGGTATGGCAGGAACGCGTTGCGCTCGTGTTTGTAGAGACCCGGCGCCACGAACTTGTAGATCTGCGTCGCTACGATCGGAAACGAGATGAAGCCGGCGCCGAACAGCGCAAGCTTCAGCTGCGTGACAAAGTATTCCAGCAGCGCGGTGTAGATGAACTTCGAGTTCTCCGGCCCCGCGACCCAGACGAACGGCCATACCAGCACGTTGTAGATCTGCTTGGCGAAGAAGAAGCAGAAGATGAACGCGATGCCGAACCCGAGCAGTGCCTTGATCAGCCGCGAGCGCAGCTCGATCAGATGATCCATCAAGGGAGCCTTGCTGGCCTCGATGTCTTCGGCGCTCATGACGCTTTGGCGTCCTTGACGGCTTCGTGCGGCGTCTCATGCGCGGCGGGGACCGGTTCGGCGGGGTCATTCTGGAATTCCCGCGTGATCGCCAGCGGCTCGGCCGCGGCGACATGCGCGTCGGCTTCCGTGAAGGTTTCCGGAGTCGGTGCCTCCACCGGCGTCGGCGCGGCGAGCGGATCGCCGGCTGATGCTGCAGGCGTGTCGGCCACGGGCTTGTCGAAGTCCTCGAGCTTTGGCGGCTCGCCGAGCGAGTTGCCCAGCTTGGTCATGAGATTGCCGCCTGAGAGGCCGCTGGTTGCGTCGCGCATCTCATCGAAAGATTTTTTCAGGTCGGCCATTTCGGCCTCGCGCATCGCTTCATTGAACTGGCCCTGGAATTCGCCAGCCATTTTGCGCGCCTTGCCCATCCACTGGCCGATCATGCGCAGCACGCCAGGCAGCTCTTTCGGGCCGATGGCGATCAGCGCGACGACTGCGATGACGAGCAGTTCACTCCACCCGATGTCGAACATGAAACTTTCCGCTCACGCGAAGCTTGAGCCAATTCCCGCGCCGCATCTAGTGGTCCGATTTTAACATTCGCATCCCGTTTCAGCGCGCCTTCTTGCGAACGTTAGAATCTAAGGACCACTAGCAAATATAAGTTGCTAGTGGAGTTTTGAATTTGACATTTGCGTCCGAGACGTGCGGCTGGGTGGGTCGCAAATGTCAAATTCACTCCACTAGGCCCAGCTAGAGCTAATCCGGCTCGGAATCAAAGTCGGGCTCCAGCTTTTTGTTTTGACGCGTTTTCTTGACGCGAACCGATACCCACTTCGCTCGAAAACGCTATAGTCCGGTCTTGTCGCAAGCGACCGCCCTGCGCCACAGATCTACGACCTCGCGGTCGCGCTGCGTCAGACCACCTTGCTGCCGACGTCGGACCGCGTCGTGCTGGAGGCCGGTGCATTGTGATCGATGGTCTTCGCGGGCTCGGTCTTTTCTGCAGTCTTCTCATCGTCCTGCATGCCCTTCTTGAAGGCCTTGATGCCCTGCGCGACGTCACCCATCAGGTCGGAAATTTTGCCGCGGCCGAACAGCAGCAGGACTACCGCGATCACCACGATCCAGTGCCAGATGCTCAGTGAACCCATCCTGCAACCCTCCAAATAGGCGGCCGGCGTCCCGGCCGAAGCTGTACGGAAAGTAGGCTCGGGGGGTGACAAAAACAAGGACTTAAGCCTGGCGTCGCCGTTCCGGCTGTCTAGAAAACGAAGGCCGCCGGCCGCTCCAGGCCCGGCAGGACCGGAGCGGACGCATCGAAGAGAGGCCTGTCTCCAAAATCGGAATGCGAATGCGTGATGATGACCGCCCGTTGCGTGCGGCTCATGGCGAACACGCCGACCAGCCGCCCCTCGGCACCAAGCTGCCGGTAGAGCAGGTCCGGAACGACCTCGGTCGCGCCCTCCAGAATGATCACGTCATAGGGTGCGTGGGCGGGGGCTCCTACGGGCGCCGCGGCGGTGACGACGGTCACATGGGCAAGGTCGAGCGTTGCGAGAATGCTGGCAGCCTTCGCCGCGAGGGCCGGTTCGCCTTCAGTCGCCGTCACCCGGTCCGCGAGTTTCGCCACCAGCGCGGCGGTGTAGCCGGTTGCGCAGCCCACCACGAGGACGTTGTCGGTGCTCTTGATGTCGGCCGCCTGGATCATCCTGGCGATGACCATGGGGTTGATCAGATACCGCTTCGGTGCGCCCTTTTCGCTGACGTCCAGATCAAGGTCCAGGTAAGCCAGCGCGCGCTGACCCTCGGGAACGAAAACCTCTCGCGGCAGCGCCAGCATTGCGTCGATGATCCTGAGATCGGTGACGCCGCTGGGGCGAACCTGACAATCAACCATTTTCTCGCGAGCGGTCGAAAAGTCAGACATCGGCGATCCCTAGCCCCTGTAAAAATCCCCCGGAGCACTAAGGCAGCCCGATCCTTGATGCAAGGTTCGGCCGGGCACGCATCCAAGATTGCCGTTCGATCGAGCGGGCGGTCTTTTCTCGTGGGTGCGTTTGTTTCCGGTCATTCAGCCGCCAAAACCCGATCGGCTCCGTTCACCCTTTATCGAGACGCTTCAAATTGCCCCATTTCCCGCTTTGCAAGCATCGGGGGCTTTGTTATAGGCTGCCGCTGCGACGATATTTCGCCTTGTTCCCTGGTAGCTCAGCGGTAGAGCATTCGACTGTTAATCGAATGGTCGCTGGTTCGAAATCCAGCCCGGGGAGCCACTACAGATTTCGACATTGAAACTCCACGATAATCTGACCCTCGTTGACCCACTTTTGGCGACAAGTTGAAAAAGTGGGTCACATCCGTTCCCGGATTGGCCCTGTCGCGATTATCTGCCTCATGTCACCGCGCGTCATCCACATTCCGCTCTCAGGCGGCGACGCAAGGCGCAGGCAAAGGGCATCCGATACGCCCACGGGATCCACGCCAGCTAGTACCGGGAATCGATTCTGATCCGGAGCGCGGCCGAGGCGAAAATCCATGAAGCTAACCGCCTGGAATGCGAAGCTTGGAATGCGATCATGTGGGCCGGCGGCCCCGCCATGCCCTCGCCTGGGGATCCCCAGGCCGAGCCGACGATCGGCAAGGCGATTAATGGTGGTTTCGGACCAAGTGCAATCGTTGCGACCGGGTCTCCCTCGTCGCGCTGGGGGCCCTGATGCAGCCACCGGAGACGCCGGTCTGGAAGCTGGAGGCGGCATTGTACTGCGAGCCCTGCAGCGCCGGCCGGCACTATAGCCGGCGCCAGCGAGCGCACATCTTGGGTCTGACCTACGCCCGTCCGGAGATCCCGAGGCACAGAAGGCGAGCCGTAAGCGATAAGCCAATCGTCCTGCTGCAGCGCCAAGGATGGCATCTAAGAGCCCATCCGGAAAGATGCGATTCATGAGCAACGGCTTGGCCTGGTCAGTCGTTTGAGCATGATGCGGATCATGGCGAGGCGGACGAAGGCTGCGACAGTTGTTGCGTAACGTTCGAAGTCGCGTGCGAGGCGTCGGTTTCGACTGATCCACGCCAGCGTGCGCTCGACGATCCAGCGCTTGGGTAGAACCACGAAGCGAATGCGCATCGGATCGCTTGACGATGACGATCCTCCAGGCCCCAGTGGCCGCGACCGTCTTCGCCATCTTTGGCCCCTGATAGCCGGCGTCGGCGAAGATCGTTTCGATGAATGGGAAGCGCCGCCGCGCCTGGCGCAGAACGTCGTGCGCGCCGTCGCGATCTTGCACGCTGTTGGAATGAATGACGACGCTCAGCAGAAGCCCGAGCGTGTCGACGAGGACGTGGCGTTTGCGGCCGGTGACTTTCTTGCCCGCGTCATATCCTTGCGGGTCCAGTCCAGAGCCCCTTTTTGAGCGGCTTTCGCGCTCTGGCTGTCGATAATCGCAGCCGTCGGACTGGCCTCACGTCCGGCCTGCTCACGCGCCATGAGATAGAGCGCCTCGTGCATGCGTTGCAAGGCGCCGTCGCGATCAAACAGAATGAAATAGTCATGCGCCGTGCTTTTCGGCGGCAGGTCCCTGGGTAGGGCGTTCCATTGGCAGCCCGTCGATAGCACGTAGAAGATTGCATTGATAACTTCGCGAACATTGACCTCGCGTTTGCGTCCACCGCGCCGCGCCAGCGGCACGAAGGGCGCGACAAGGGCCCATTCCGCTTCGGTCAGATCACTCGGATAGCGAAGTCCGCGACGGTCCGCCGCACGGCGGTGTTCGGCTGTCCACATGGTAAGGCGCTACTGAACGAATCACGCGCCTTACAGGGAATCATAAATGATTCCGCCGACTTAAACTTCTTTTCGGATCGGCTCTAACACACAACTTCTTCTCGCGACCCTATCGACTCTTGAGCAAGTGCCGTGCTGATCTAAGCTCGTACAACCGGGGGATATAGTGGCGGAAGTTGAACAGTCGGAGGCATTGGCAGCCTCTAAATCAGTATACTATCCCGAACTTGTCATATGCCTCTGCGCAGCAGTCGGAACGGACACCACCGTTGTTTCAGAAGCGCTGGCCTCCGAACTACTAGCGGTAGGGTACAAGCCGGTTCCGGTTCGGCTAAGCGCTTTGATGGGACAAATTCCGGGCTTGGAATACCTCGCCGAAATTAGAGCGGAGGACGATCGCATACGGGAGAGCATGACCGCGGGCAATGATGTCCGGAGAATTATTGGTCATGCGGATGCCGTGGCGAGGCTCGCTCTAGCTGAAATACATCATTGCCGCGCAAGTTTGAACGAGAGCGAGGACGTCACAGTCCCTGCTGAGCGACACTGCTTTATCGTCTCCTCGCTCAAGCGAGACGATAAACTTCAAATGTTCCGAAAGTTGTTTGGTCAGCGCGCCCTTCTCGTTTCAGTGTACGAGCCAAGGGAACAGCGTGTTGAAAATCTCTGTCGCAAAATTGCGAGCAGTAAAAATTCGTCTGACCCGGATGCTCACAAGGTTATTGCCGAAGAGCTCATAGATACTGAGTCAATCGCGAACGTGGTCTAGTGACGAGAACAAGGTCTCGTTCAACAACTCATCGCGCAGTCTTCCATTGAAGCTTTCCACGAAGGCATCCTGCTGCGGCTTGCCCGGTGCGATGTAGTGCCACTCGATCCGGGTGAGCTGCGACCAGCGCAGAATGGCCATGCTGGTGAGCTCGGTTCCGTTGTCGCTGACGATCATCATTGGGCGACCTCGTCGAGCGATCACGGCATCGAGCTCACGACCCACCCGGGCCCCCGACAATGACGTGTCGGCGACCAGTGCGATGCATTCCCGGGTGAAGTCATCCACGACGGCCAAGATACGGAAGCGTCGACTATCGGTCAGCGTGTCGCTGACGAAATCCAGTGACCAGCGCTGGTTCGGTCCCTGCGGCAACGCCATCGGAGCCCTTGTTCCCAGAGCTCTTTTACGTCCACCTCGCCGGCGAACTTGCAGCCGCTCTTCCGCATACAGCCGCCTCAGCTTCTTGTGGTTGATCAGCACGCCTTCGCTGCGGATCATGAGAAGCAGACGGCGATAGCCAAAGCGCAGGCGTACCGACGCCAACTCACGCAGCCTGAGGCGAATGGCTGCGTCGTCGGGTCGAAGGCTGAGATAACGCATCGAGGACCGATCAGCCCCAATCACTTCACACGCCCGCCGCTGACTGACCTCAAAACTTGAACAAAGGTGAGCCACCGCTTGTCGCTTCGCGACGGGCGTCACCATTTTTTTGAATTGAGGTCCTTCAACATGGCGTTGTCGAGCATCGCCTCGGCCAGCAGCTTCTTCAGCTTGGCATTCTCATCGGTCAAAACCTTCAACCGGCGAGCTTCGGACACTTCGAGCCCGCCGTACTTGGCCTTCCATTTGTAGAACGTCGCGCTGCTGATCCCGTGCTTGCGGCAAACATCCCCGGTCTTCGATCCGGCCTCGTGCTCCCGCAGGACCGCAATGATCCGCTCTTCCGTGAACCTCGACTGCTTCATCTCCGTCTCCCTCAAGGTGACGGATTTTACCCATTTTTGGAGGAAGGTCAGGGGCTCAGGTCACAAGGATTGTCTAGAGCATCAGCTTCCCGGAGTTATCGTTCGAGGTTATTCCCTGGAGCAGGACGGAAACATTGCGCCTCCCACGATCGGGGTAGATTTTAAAAAGACCAAGCTCAGGCGTTGTTCGATTTCAATGCTTATGGACGAGCTTTCCAAATCATTGTTAGCAGGCTTCGAAATGCTAATCGTCCAGATGAGCGCCAAAAACGTCCGGACATTCGCGGGCGTGAAAGCTGAAGTGATTGAAATGCCAGAAGAGGATCAAAAAGCGCGGCACGTTCGATTTGGTTATGGCGCCTATATGCCGGATGGACGATTTTTGCCAATCTTGACCTAGGGTCAGGACTCATTGATCAGAGCCAGAAGATGACGGCTGCTGCGATGCAGATGGCGGACATGAAGGTATGTGCGCATCTATCGTAACGGGTGTGGATGCGCCGCCAGTCCTTGAGCCTGCCGAACGTATTTTCGATCTTGTGCCGTTCGCGATAGAGAATGCGGTCATGTTCGATCGGCTTTGCGCGGTTGGACTTCGATGGGATGCAGGCCGTGATACCCCGGACCGCGAGCGCCTGGCGGAACCAGTCGGCGTCGTAGCCCTTGTCGCCGAGCAACTGCTTCGCGGGCGGCAGCGCATCGACCATCAACGCGGCCCCCTTGTAATCGCTCATCTGGCCTTCGCTAAGCAGCATGATGACAGGACGTCCCTGACCATCACATACGGCGTGCAGCTTCGAGTTCAGGCCGCCCTTCGTGCGCCCGATACGTCGGGGAACAGGCCCTTTTTTAAAAGGCTTGCGGCGGTGCGATGCGCCTTCAGATGGGTGGCGTCGATCATTAACCGCTTCGGGGTGCCGCCCTTACGGGCCAGTTCGGCAAATATCTTGTTGAACACACCAAGACGGCTCCAGCGCACGAACCGATTGTAGACGGTCTTGTGCGGACCATACTCACACGGCGCATCGCGCCAGCGCAGACCGTTCCTGATGACGAAAATGATGCCGCTGATCACCCGCTGGTCATCAACCCTCGCAACTCCGTGCGACAAAGGAAAATACGGTTCGATCCGGCGCATCTGCGCCTCGGTCAGCAGAAACAAATCGGACATTGCGGCGTCTCCCAACAACGCCAATGAATCAGTCCAAACGCCTCTCCGCAAGAAAATTAATGGGTCCTGAACCTAGTCCGACCCGGCCCGCCGGCAGAACCGGCGGGCGAAGATCAGCCTACCCGCAAGTTTTCTGCTCAGCAGCCCCACTTTGGTTTAAGTGAGGCCTGGTTGCTCATCCCGTGTTCACATGAACTTCCTACTTTGTGCGGCGATCCGAAATGCACAGGAGGAGACCATGAAGCTTAAATTTGCACTTGTCGGACTGGCGGCACTCTGCAGCCTTGCCGCCGCAGGAAGCGCATCGGCAATGCCGCTCGCCCAACCTTTCACCGCTTCAAACGTTGAGAGCGTTGCCTTGGTCTGCGGCCCGAACGGTTGCGTTCGCACGGCGCCCGTCTACCGACGATACGGCTACGGCTATCGTGGCTACGGTGTCCGCCGCTATGGTTACGCACACAGGGGTTACGGATACCACCGCGGTTATCGCCGCTGGTAGAGATTTAGCGACAAGCGAAGCCCGCCGGGGTGAGTCCGGCGGGCAGAAATTAACCTACCCGCAGATTTTCCGCAGAGGTCTTTCCGTTCCTCGCTTCTTCATCATAGCTCACCTTCGCACCCTCATTGAGCGAACTAAGGCCAGCCTTCTCCACCGCCGAGATATGGACAAACACATCCTTGCCGCCGCTGTCGGGCTGAATGAACCCGTAGCCCTTCTGCCCGTTGAACCACTTAACAGTACCTGTAGCCACGTTATAGTCTCCCTGATGTAACGCTGGACGAGTAAAGCGACGAAGCCTCACATGCGCAAGAAAAAACCGCCGAGATTACGCTCACAGCTTATCGGCGGCCCCAACTGAAAATTGTGTCTTGCTCCTAATGAGAAATTCGCCCGGCGATGCCTGACATCGCCGGGCTTATTTATTTAAGGCGATTGGAACCGCTCGAGAGGCTGAATTACAGCCCACCAGGCCATTCATTTCCAACAGGCCGAAACGGAAGCGCGGCGAGAAACTCCCGTTCCTATCTCATATAGCGCGAGCACGCGCCCAGCTCCGCGAACAGCGCACGCGATGGACTTTGCTCGCAGTCATCACGCTATCCCCTTCAAATTTATGCCCCCGAAAATGCTGTGACGAATCAACAGCCAAGCGCGACTGCTTGCATTTCTGCATCTGACTGCTCAGCGGCAGCGGCTCAAACGATCTCTCCTCAAGAGTTGCGCGCGACCCCTATACAAATAGTCGCAGAACGGTCATATTCAGGGCCTTGACTTGAAGGGAAGTGCAGAGAGAATTCAGAACGATCACACTTAGAACTTGGCTTGAAGGGAGGCAACGTGATGAACGAACACGACCGCTCCAATCAAATGATCTGGGCCCTGGCCATTGTCGGCTTGGTGTCCTTCGGCAGCCTGGGCTTGGTATGGAGTACCGGCGGCCCGCTTCCGTCCAAAGCAAAAGCAGAAGTTCCGAAAGTGAAAGTAGAAGTCCCCTCCGCGGATGCGGTCGCCGGCCTTGAAAAGCGCGTGGTCCACCTCGAAGCCGGGATGAAGACTCCGCCGACATTCGACACCTCTCAGCTCGAAGCCCAGCTTAAGGGTCTGGAGTCCCAGCTCACGGCTGTGCAGACGCAGTTGGGCACTTTCAGGGCGGCGGATTTCGATGCTCTCAAGACAAAGATAGACAGCACCGGGAAGGCGGGTTCTGATTCCGTCAAGACGACGATAAACGCTCTTCAGACGGATGTAGGAAACCTGAACAAACGCTTCGATCAGCTTTCGCAGCAAGTTGCTTCTGCGACAGCGCCGGATGAGCACAAACAAAGCTCGCAGAAGTCGCAGCACTCAAGGTCGAGATAGAGGCTAACGTCCAAAGAGCAAAGCCGCCAGTGTCCCGGGGAGGCTAGCCTCCGCCGTGCTTGCTGGCGGCTTCGCTGTATGCCGATCTACTTCAGCGGATATAGTAGGTCGCTAGTGGTTGTCGTTGCCGACCCCTGGTCTCCTGTCGAAACGGCCCCATGCGCACGATGCCGACCGACCTAGGAGTGAAGCAATCGCACAAGCACTTTTCCAAGACCTTGCAAGCTCGGAAACAAGTCGAACGTTTCCGCCAAAAAAATGAATAGAAGCGCGTGAACAATATAGATGCGGCCCCCGAACCAGATCAGCGCGCGTTCAAACAGGCGCCTCGGGTATGGAATCTTGGCAAGAATGAAAACGCTCGCCGTTCCAAGAACAAACGAACCGACGATATCGCTTGGATAGTGAAGCCCAACGATGATCCTGGGAATCGCGATTATCGCCACAACCCAGACAAAGCAGAATAACCCGACCAAACGCCTTTCTACAAAGACGACCGCCGCAAGGCTGAAAAACAACGTCGCTGTGTCGCTCGGAAACGAATTCGTTCGGTCCCATGGTGTTCGCGGGATGATGGTGTCTAGAGGAATTGCCAAGTCCAGAATTGGACGTATATGGACCGCGGTGTGAAACTGTGACCAAACCGAGAGCATGGTGGCCAAGCAGACCGCCAACAGTCCGGCTAGCATTCGACCGCGACGTTCTGGCTGATCACTGGAGAACCACAGGGCGGTAATAGAAAAAAACACTGGAAATCCCCTGAAGAGCGAATTGTTCGCGAGGTCCCAGAGGTTCTCACTTCCGCCACCGAATGAGTTGAGCGTAAGCAGGATTTCTTTATCAAGGCCGACAATTGTCATCGCTAAGGAAGTCATCGCATCAACCGGAAATGAAGATCAGGACAACCGCAAAAAGCTGTAATCCACGGCCCTGCTATTACGTGCAAACCGCTGCTGGTCAATAAGACAATCACGGCTACCAACAATTCACCGGCCACCGCGATCAAACCGAAATCCCACGCGCTGCGGGCTTTGCGACGAAAATCGATCTTGCCGTCGGTACTGAAGTCGACGATGTGGAAAACATCCTAGCCGATATCGAGGTTGATACGAAGAGGTCGCGAGATGATTGCAATGACCTCGACTACCGCCCGCGGCCCGTACGAACGAAACTCAAAACTTCTGCTTAGCGAGGCGATGAAGCCGTGGAAAATTCGGCACGATCGATATGCTATTTGCGTCGAGGCCGGAGTTCCGCCGAACATCGCCGCAAGGCGCATGTTCAACGTGCGCGTATTGTTGTCCGCCGGCATCCGCAGGATTTAGCTTTCGTTGGGAAGCGCTCGGTTGATGAAATTCTTACTGTGCGATCTGCGAAAATTATTAACCTTCAGTTAACCAGAATCCGGCGACCCTTCTTGGCTCATCCGCTTTCATCCCCATTGCACCAGTGCACCGGCGGGAGCGGAATTCTGGTTCTCTCGTTCTTCATCGCGGCTCAGAACAGTTCGCCGCAGGAGTGTGGAGATTTTCGATGGCAGACAGCGACAGCACCATCGCCTGGCACCGTGCTCAGTTGAAAAAGCATCGCGAAATCCTGCGCGAGATCGAGATCAGGCGTTTTCGTTTCGGCGAGACGGCGGGACCGAAAGCGCGCGCCGACACGCGGCGAATGGTTGCCGACCTGCAGCGCAAAATCATAGCGTCCCAGCGCGCCATCGGCGCCTACGAGAAGCGCACACGACGCCCGCTGGCGACGGACTATCGCAGCCTCGCCAGCGTTCACTGGAGCAACTGGGACAGCGCACCCTGCAACGGGACGACGGCGCGAGGCTGACCGGCCGCGATACGGCGCTGTGACGGCTGGTCGCTTCAGCGTGGGCCTGTCGCGGCGATTGCGGGCTGAGCGCGGCAAACCTCCCGAATCAGGCATATTGGCGTCCACACCGGCGACATTTGTTGCGAAGTTACGTATAAGTCTTTGAGACCCGCCCGCTTTCGGCCGACATGAATTTACTCGAAATCCTCCCGACCGTCATCGGTGCCGCGGCCATCGCGCCTGCGCTGCTGCTGCTATGGCTGGTGATCGCGGCGGACGAACGGCCGGGACCGGCCGCCCTGGTGTGGGCAGCGTTTGTGCTCGGCGCGGCCAGCGTCTTGCTGGTCGGATTTGCCCGCGTGCCGTTCGCATCGCTGCTGAACGTAACGGAACCACCTTGGCTAGCGTTGATACTGCGATCGGTTTTCGGCATCGCCGCGCCCGAGGAACTGGTGAAGATCGCCGCCATTGCTGCGGTCGCCGCGATGCGCCGCAAGCCCGCCGATCCCATGGATGCCGTGGTGTATGGCGCTGCGGCCGGGCTCGGTTTCGCGGCCTATGAAAACCTCGCCTACCTGATGCAGCACGCCGACATCTGGCGTTCGCTGGCCGTGCTGCGTAGCGTGCTCACCGTTCCCTTTCCATGGCGCGCTGGGCATCATCGCCGGCGCCTACATCGCGATCGCGCGTTCGGGCACCACGCTCGGTGCGCACCGCCACACCCGCGACTGGACGCGCATCCGCAACCGCGTGGCGATCATCGCCGTACCCATCGCTATCCATACGAGTTTCGACACGCCGCTGCTTGCGCTGCAAGCAGTATCCCGACCTGGGCGCGTCTGGCGCCTTCGTGCTAGAGGCAACCGCCATGCTGGTCGGCTTCGGCACGATCCTGTTCGCCGGCTATCTGGTCCGTCGTGTCGGCGCGCATCATGCCCCTCGCAGCGAGACTTCACGCGAGCGCCTCCGCAACCTCCGCGGCATGTGGGCCTTGCTGCTGGCCGGCGGCGGCGCGAGTTTTCTCGGCGCGGCCTTCATCCTGTCCTCGATCCATCGCTGGATGACCAATGCCGACAAGCACATCGCGACCTATCTCGTCCCGGTTGGCACCATCGCGATCCTGATCGGGATCGGGCTCCTGGTCATGACGTCTGCTGTCTACGTACTGGGGCGCAACCGCCTGAACATGGCGGGACGAGTCCACGCCTCCGATCCGGGTTGAATCCTGGCTCCGCCGCTTCCGAACACTTGCATTTGTCTTGCCACTTTTGGTGCCGTAGTGCGTTAGACTATGGCCCGAAGGATGTGCAGTTCACGTCCCATGGAGGTCAACCAATGGCAGTCCCTTCTCAAGATATCGAACGCCTTCAATCGAAAATGAGCGCCGCGGTCCGCGAGCACTGGAAGGCCTTCCTGTTCGAGGGCATCCTGCTCGCGATCCTCGGGCTGGCCGCAATGATCTTGCCGCCGCTCGCAAGCCTTGCCGTCACGATCTTCCTCGGCTGGATGTTTCTCGTCAGCGGCGTCGCCGGACTGATCTTCACCTTCTGGGCGCGTCAGATGCCCGGCTTCTGGTGGTCGCTGCTTTCGGCCGCGCTGGCGCTGCTCGCCGGCATCGTGCTGCTGGCACGGCCGGTCCAAGGCACGCTGACGCTGACCATCGTGGTCGGCGCCTACTTCCTCGCCGAGGGCGTCGTCACCATCATGTACGCGCTGGAACACCGCCGCGAACTGTCGCAGCGGTGGGGCTGGATGCTGACCGCGGGATTGATGGACATCATCATCGCCGGCGTCATCATCGCCGGACTGCCGGGATCGGCGGTCTGGGCCATCGGGCTTCTGGTCGGGCATCAACCTGTTGTTTGGCGGCGTCGCCCTGATCGTGATGGCGCTGGCGGCGCGCAACGCGGGTTAGGACTCGTCAGCAACCCCGACAGATGCTCTTGATCTTGCGGTCGAGAGCGGCATCTGCCGGATCGATCTGCGCTGGATTCCCGGCCTTGGTGTTTTCCGCACGGAATGTCGCTCGGGCGCGGCTGACGGTGACCGATTGGCGCTTCGTTATTGTAAGGCGAAGATTTGGCAGCGGTCGAATCGGATGATCTGTCTTTCGTCATTCCAGACTGCGCCAGCGCCGCCGGCGCCCCAATTAGAGTTAGAAACGCCATGGCTTTGATTATCTTGCCCATTTCGTTCCTCCCATTCGAATTCCGTTTACAGAAGGCCTGCAGTTCGAAAAAGCTGCGGAACGTCCAGCGTCCCGTACCTGCGTCAATCAGGCAGCGGTGGATAGAGATGAACGTCGCCGCAATAGTCGATGACACGGTATCGCGATTCCGGCCGATGTTCACTCTCGAAAATCTACGCGCGACAAATAATCCGGTCCCACCGGCACCTTGCCGTGCCCGCCGGGAATATCGAGGACATAATCCGGCTGACACAATCCGGACACACGGCCGCGCAGCGCACGCATCAGGGCCTGACCCTGTTCCACCGTGGTGCGCAGATGTGCCGTGCCCGGCGCCAGATCGCCGTGGTGAAGGTAATACGGCTTGATACGACACTCGACGAAGGCGCGCATCAGCGCCTCCAGCGTGGCGGCCTCGTCGTTGACGCCACGCAGCAGCACCGACTGGCTGACCATGGGAATTCCGGCATCGACGATCCGTGCGCAGGCCGACCGGGCCGCAGCGGTCAATTCGCGCGGATGATTGGCGTGCAGCGCCAGCCAGGTGGTGGTCCCCGCAACTTTCAACGCCGCGACCATTTCATTGCTGACGCGTGTGGGATCGGCGACCGGCACGCGGGTATGGATGCGGACGATCTTGACGTGACCGATCGCGGCAAGCTCAGCCATAATCTCAGCCAGCCGCCGCGGCGACAGCATCAGCGGATCGCCGCCGGTCAGGATCACTTCCCAAATTTCCGGATGAGATCGGATGTAATCGAGCGCGGCCGTGGTAGCGGATTTTCGACAGCGCAGTCTCCTTGCCCGGCCCGACCATCTCGCGACGGAAGCAGAACCGACAATAGACCGCGCAGACGTGAACGAGCTTGAGTAGAACCCGGTCGGGATAACGATGGACGATGCCGTCCACCGGTGAATGCGCGTGATCGCCGATCGGATCGGCGCGCTCACCGGATTGCGCGACCAATTCATCAGCGCTCGGGATATATTGCCGCGCGATCGGATCGTCGGGATCATCGGGATCGATCAGCGCCGGCCACCTCGGGAGTCACCGCGATCGCATAACGCGCCGCGACCCTGGCCAGATCGGCGAGCGCCGCGGCCGGTGCAAGGCCATGCGCAATCAGATCCTCCGGTTGCCGCAATGTCGAAATGGCGCTCCTTTTGGTCGTGACGCTCATGCATCCTCCGCAGGCGGCGTCCACACCACCTGATCGATCCTCAATGCGCCGCTCGCCAGCATGACCAGCCGGTCGAAGCCCAGCGCCACCCCGCTGGCCTCCGGCATTTGGGCGACCGCCGCAAGAAAATCCTCGTCCAGCGGATAGCGCTCGCCGTAACGGCTGTTGCTTGTCGTCCATCGCCCGCGAGAAACGGATGCGCTGTTCGGCGGCGTCGGTCAATTCACCAAAACCGTTCGCAAGCTCGACGCCGCAGGCATAGACCTCGAACCGCTCGGCAACGCGGCTATCGGCGGGATTGATCCGCGCCAGCGCGGCTTCAGGCGCGGGATATTCGAACAGTACCGTCAACCGCCCCTGCCCGAGATGCGGCTCGACATGCTCGACCAGCACCTTGCTGAAAATATCCGACCAAGTGTCGTCGTCCGCGACCCGCACCCGTGACTGCGCCGCCGCAGCGCCGCGCGATCGCCTTCGCCCGTCCGCGATTGTGGCCAGAAGGTCGATCCCGGCGAAGCGATCGAACGCGGCCGCGACCGTCAGCAGTTCGGGCTCCGTGAACGGATCGGCGTGCCGGCCCCGAAACGAGAACGTGCCGATGCCGGTCGTCCGCGCCGCTTGGGCGATCACGGCGACGCAGTCGGCCATGAGGACGTCGTAGGAACTGCCGGCGCGATACCACTCCAGCATGGTGAATTCCGGCAGGTGCAGATCGCCACGCTCGCGGTCCCGAACACCCGCGCGAACTCGACGACCTTCTGCTCGCCGGCCGCCAGCAGCTTCTTGCAGGCGAATTCCGGGGAGGTGCGCAGATAGCGCGTGGCGTAGTCGCCGGCCGGCGTCGTCAGCGTGGTGCGGGGCGCATGAAGGTGGGTTTCGTTGCCCGGCGACACCTGCAAAACACCGGTTTCGACCTCGACAAACCCCTGTTCGTCGAACCATGCCCGCAGAGCCTTGGTCACGGCGCTCCGCGCCTGCAGGAACGGCCGCCGGTCCGCATGCCGTGCCCGGTCCCACCAGGGTGAAATCCGATTCATCCGTCCTCAGCAATCGACCGGAATCGACCGTAAACCACTGGCGCCGACGGGCCAAATCAGTATGTTGCGGCCCAAACCGCCTCAACGGCCACAGGACGCCCCGTCCGGACCGGTCTCGAGCCCGAACCTTAGGAAATCCAGCCGTGAGAGTCATCGCCAGTTCTATTCGCAAGGGCAACGTTATCGAGCAAGACGGCAAGCTCTACGTGGTCCTGACCGCGGAAAACATCCACCCCGGCAAGGGAACCCCGGTCAGCCAGATCGAAATGCGCCGGATCAGCGACGGCGTGAAGATTTCCGAACGTTACAAGACCACGGACCAGGTCGAACGCGCCACCATCGAGGACCACAACTTCACCTACCTCTATGAAGACGCCGACGGCTTCCACTTCATGAATGCCGAGACCTACGATCAGGTCCAGGTGCCCAAGGACATCATCGGCAACGCCGCGCCCTACCTGCAGGAAAACATGGTGGCGAAACTGTCCCTGCACGACATGGTGCCGGTGGCGATCACGCTGCCGCAGCGGGTGACGCTCGAAGTGGTCGACACCGAGCCCGTCACCAAGGGGCAGACCGCATCCTCGTCCTATAAGCCCGCAATGCTGTCGAACGGCGTCCGCACCGGCGTGCCGCCCCATGTCGGCGTCGGTACGCGGATCGTGGTGATGACGGAAGACGGCTCCTACGTCGAACGCGCCAAGGACTAAACGGAAGCACGACGCGGGAAACGGGGCTAGGCATTTGAGATTGGTGGTTTGCGGCAATAGTCCTCTCAGGTTTGTCAGACATGCGGCCGCAGCGTTGCTGCTGCTCGTGACCGCCATCGGCAGTGCTTCCGCCGACGACTTCAAGACCCCGGGCATTTCGATCGCCCGAGTGGAATGGCGCACGGCGCTCGACCAGTTCAAGTCCGAGATCCGGGCCTGGCCTGATATCGCTGACCGATTCACTTTCAAGGGGCAGCGCCGCTTGCCGCCGTCCGATCCGCGCACCATGCCGGCGCTGATGCAGCTCAATGCGATCACCCTGCCGATTTTTTCCGGCATCAACCAGAAGTCCAGTGCCGGTGCTGCTGCCGTTCGATGTCGGGATGTATCTCAGTACGCGCGCGACCGTCGCACCAGCGAGCCTATCGCTCGCGCATGATCAAGCAGGGTTTCAGCCGGCGAAATGTTCAACGCCGGTCCGTCCGGCTATGATGCGAAGTTCGCGCTGACGCCCGGCGCACGCGATGGCATGCCGCAACTGACCTTCGCGAAGCCCGTCGAAGTCCAGATCACCGGGTCGATACTGACCTACGACATCAATGATCCGTCAGAGGGAAAGGGTGAGTCCGTCAAGGCGCTGGCGGCGCAGTTTCCGGATCTGCGGCGCGTCATTCGCGAAGGTGATGTGCGCTACGCGTTCACGCGGTTCGGCGTTCCCTATGTGGTTTCGATCCAGTGCCTCGACAACGTGCCACGCAGCCAGCCGGCTCGCTTGCCGCGAGGCGTCAGCGGTGGCCGAACGATTTCCTGAAGAGCATTGCAAGTCGCGGGCGGACGGCCGTCGCAATCGCGCCTGAACATCGCGTCCGATGTCATGCCGCGCCCTGCAACGCCCTCGCCCGATTTCACCTACCGCCCTCCGGGCGACATCATCGCGAACAGCGGCTATCGCGGCCAGAGCGGCCGCGCCGATCCAACCGTCTACTCGCAGATCCGGTTTCCGATCGATCAGGCACCGGCTTACGCGAACTCGCAATCGTTCCTGAACTGGGGCGACTGCTTCCACCGCGGCCGCATTCCGCCACCCTCCGACAAGGGCGCCGCCTATCATTGCAAGTCGAGCAACAAGCCGTTGGTGTTCGACGAATCCGCCTCTGAAAACTATTCCTATCCCTGGCAGGACAATTTTTGCGAGGCTCGCGACTTCAACGTCGGACAATGCCCTGCCGGCTCCGGGCATCAGGGTCAGGACATTCGACCGGCGACATGCACGCTCCGCAACGAGGGCGCCGACCGCTGCATCCCGAACCGCTATGCGGTCGTGGCCGTGCGTGACGGCGTCATCATCCGTTCGCCGAAACAGCAGGCGGCGACGTTACTGGTCAACACGCGCAACGAACATCTGCGCTTTCGCTACATGCACATGAATCCAGCGCAACTGGATAAGGACGGTATCCTCAACGGCCGCCGCGTGGGCGAAGGTGAAAAGATCGGTCTGGTGTCGAACTACATGGATCATCCCGGCGGCACCACGACCCATCTGCACTTCGACGTGCAGGTCTTCACGCGCGACGGCTGGCTCTGGGTCAACCCCTACGTCACGCTCATCTCGGCCTACGAGCGTCTGATCGGCGGACGCGGCCGCGAGATCGCCCCCGAGCCCGAAACGGGTCCGCCGACCGCGAAGCCGCAAGATCCGACCCATCCCGAGAAGCCAGCCGAGGGCGGCGACAACTGACGTTCGGGCGATCTAAGGCGGGCATCCCCTGACCGGCGAAGCCGGTTCCCGCGACGCAATGAACCTTTGCCGCCGGGCCCTTCGCTCCGTTAAGCTGGCGGTATGAAAACCCTCGATTCTCGACTCCGGTTCAGCCGACGCGGCATGTTGCAATTCCTCGGCGCGACGGCTGTGCTCCTGCCCTTCCCGGCTCTCGCAGCCGCGCCTGCGGGCTTCGCGGAATGGCGCGACAAATTCCGCGCCCGCGCGGTGGCCAAGGGCATCTCGGAGGCGACATGGACCCGCTGCATGGGCCGGATCGAGCCGGACATGAGCGTCTTCCAGCAGATGCGCAACCAGCCGGAGTTTCGCGAAAAGATCTGGCAGTACATCAACCGCCGCGTCTCAGACTGGCGGATCACCGCCGGCAAGGAGGCGTTGCGAGACAACGAGGCGGTATTCGCGCGGATCGAACATGATTTCGGCGTCGAGCGCGGCACACTGCTGGCGCTGTGGGGCGTCGAGTCCGCGTTCGGCGATCCACTGGTGCAGAAGAACCACATGCGCCCGGTGTTTCCGTCGCTCGCTGCGCTCGCCTGGAATGAGCCGCGCCGTCGCAGCTACTGGGAAACCGAACTGATCAACGCGCTGCGCATCGTCGACAAGGGATGGAGCACGCCCGAGGAGATGCGCGGCTCCTGGGCCGGCGCGATGGGGCACACCCAGTGGATGCCCGAGGTCTGGCTCAATGTCGGCATGGACTACGATCATGACGGCCGGGTGTCGCCGTTTGGAAAACCTGACGACGCGCTGGGTTCGACCGCGCGTTATCTGATCAATCGCGGCAAGTATCACCGCGGCGAACATTGGGGCTATGAGGTTCGCGCGCCGGGTAGTGGCGAAGGAGCCAGCCGCAGCTACGCGGCATGGGCCAGCGCCGGCGTGCAGCGAGCCGACGGCAAGCCGTTTCCGCAACCGAACACGTCTGCAAAACTGTGGATTCCGGAATCGGGCGGCCCGGCATTCCTGCTGGGACCGAATTTCTACGCGGTGCGCAGCTACAATCCCTCGATGAATTATGCGCTTGCGATCTGCCATCTCGGCGATCGCATTCTCGGCGCGCCACCCTTCCTTCAGCCTTTTCCCGGATCGGAGCGCGCGCTCACGCTCGCCGAAGTGAAGGAAGTCCAAACCCGCCTGACCAAGGCCGGCTTCGATACCGGCGGCACCGACGGCCGCGTCGGCAACGACACCATGAAGGCGGTGAAGGATTTTCAGACCCGTGTGGGATTGCCGGCCGATGGCTATGCGGGATTGAAGGTTTTGGCGAAGCTCAGAGAGAGAGCGTAGCGAGACTTAGCGAATGGTCGCCGGCCCCGGATCAGGCACCGCGACGTCCGTGACACGCAACTGCACCCGCTCCGATCCCTGCCAGCGGTCCACCGCCAGCGATCCCGCTACATGCAGCGGCTGGCCGCGCATCTGTGTCAGAGCGTTGCCGAGCGGTTGGCCGATCGCGCGGAATGCGATGCCGTTCACGATCGTTCCGTCACCCGATTTGAATCGCAGCCGAAGGTGCGCCTGTCCGACCTCGTCGGCATAGACAAGCTGATGCGACGGCAAGGCCACCACCGGCTCCGGATTGCCGGCGCCGAATGGCCCGGCACGATTGAGCGTCGCCACAAACTCGGGCGTCACCGCGCGCGCGCTGACCGCGCCATCGATGAAGAGTTCGCGGACGTGGCGCGACTCCGCGACATCGGCGGCGAGCGCCTTTTCCATGTAGGCGCGGAATTCCGCCAGGCGCTCCTTGCGCAGCGTGACCCCCGCCGCCATGGCATGACCGCCGCCCTTGAGCAAAACACCATCAGTCACGGCCCGCCGCACGGCTTTGCCGAGATCGACGCCGCTGATGGAGCGGCCCGAACCTGTGCCGATGCCGCCAGGCTCCAGCGCGACAACGAAGGCGGGCCGGGAAAACTTGTCCTTCAGCCGTGACGCAACAAGACCGACCACGCCGGGATGCCATCCTTCCGATGCCGTGACGATGACAGACCCTTTGTCCTCCAAGCCGAGCGACGCCAACGCCTCGGCTTCCGCCTGCGCCTCGGCCGCCTGCTCGATCACGCGGCGCTCGCCGTTGAGACGGTCAAGTTCGGCCGCGATCCGTGCGGCCTCGGAGACGTCGCCTTCCAGCAGCAGCCGCACGCCGAGATCGGCGCGTCCGATCCGGCCGCCGGCATTGATACGCGGTCCCAGCATGAAACCGAGATGCCACGCTTCCGGCGGGCCGTTCAGCCGCGCAACATCCATCAGTGCAGTATGCCCGACGTGATCGCGGCGACGCAGCGCAATCAGTCCCTTCGCAACGAACGCGCGATTGAGGCCAGTCAGCGACGCGACATCGGCGACGGTGCCGAGCGCGACGTGATGCAGCATGTTCAGGAGATCCGGCTCTGGCCGCTCGCTGGTCCAGAAGCCGCGCCGGCGCAGTTCGCGGTTCAACGCGACCAGCGTCACCAACACGAGACCGACGGCGGCGAGATGACCAAGTCCGGAGAGATCATCCGGCCGGTTCGGATTCACCAGCGCTTCAACATCAGGCAGTTCATCGCCGCACTGATGATGATCGATTACCACGACCGACATGCCCTGTTGTTTCGCAACAGCCAGCGGCTCGAGACTCGTGGTGCCGCAGTCGACTGTCACTAACAGCGTAGCGCCTTTGGCCGCCAGCATGGTGATGGCATCGACGTTCGGGCCATAGCCCTCAAAAATGCGGTCGGGAATATGGATCAGCGGATCGAGCCCGCAATGACGCAGGTGCCAGGCGAGCAGCGCCGCCGAGGTTGCACCGTCGACATCGTAATCGCCGAAGATCGCGACCTTTTCGCCGCGCATCGCAGCATCGGCGAGCCGCTTGGCCGCCACCTCCATCTGCGTCACGGTAGAAGGATCAGGCATCAACCGGCGGATAGTCGGATCGAGAAAATCCGCAACCGCATCGATCTCGATGCCGCGCCCGGCAATTACCCGCGCCAGCATCTCCGGCAATTGATAGCGCTGCGAGATCGCGAGCGCCCGCGCAGCGCCCCGCGCATCAAGGCGATCACGCCAGAGGCGGCCAGTCGCCGAATTCGCCACACCGAGAAAGGCGGCAGGCGTTTCGACCGGCAGTGCGGAGGCGGGCAAGGTCATGATGCTTTCGTTAAGCAGGCACGAAGCGACTTAGCAACAATGCGAGAGCCACACACGCAGCATATGCTGTTGTCATCCCCGCGAAAGCGGGGATCAGTGTTCACCGGCACCTGCGTATACCGAATCCCCGCTTTCGCGGAATGACGTCTTGCGCAGCGTGAATTTACCTCAGCACCCCAGCCGGTCGGCAACCTCGCCAAAATCCTTGGCGACGATATCCCAGTCCACGTCGGCCTCGAAATCCTGCTTCTGCAGCGGACCGTATTCGGCCGGGCGCGCCACGAATCCGGTCTTGAGGCCAAAACTCCGCGCGGCTGCCAGATCGTTGTTGTGGGCGGCGACCAGCATCACCTCGTCCGGAGGCAAATTCAGAAGCCGCGCCGCACCGACATAGACCTCGCGATCCGGCTTGTAGTGCTCGAACAATTCTGCCGAGATCACGACATCCCACGGCAGGCCGGCATTTTTCGCCATCCTCGTCAGAAGACCCACATTGCCGTTCGACAACGTGCCGATGATGAATTTGGTCTTCAGCCGCGTCAGACCGGCGACGACATCCGGCCAAGGTTTTAGCCGGTGCCAGCCTGTTGCCATGTAATCGAGATCGTCGTCGGTGAGCCCCTTGATCGAAAACTGTGCGATCAGTTTTTCAAGGGATTGGCGATGCAGCACATCGAGCATCTTGAACCCGGCCGCCGGGTTCTTGCGCACCTCGTCCATCGACGGCTTGTAGGCTTGCCGCCAGGCATCGACCAATCCGGACCAATCGCCCTCGATCCCGCGTCTGGCCGACCAACCCGTAAAATCCGCGATCAAGCTGGTGCGCCAGTCGACGACGGTGCCGAACACGTCGAACACAAGCGCTTTGACATGCGAGAGGTCGGACGTCTGGCTCACGATCGACTCCGTGGCACGCGGGTTTCAACACACCTAAAGCACCTGCCCGTCGACATAGGCCCCAAGCACGAACAGCGGCTCGGACATCGCCGGCTTTGGGCATGGCTCAATCCAGGTGGAATTTCTCCAGTTGCCGATGCTCGGCCTGGATGCGGCGCACGGTGCCGGTCACCGAACGCATCACCACCGTATCGGTCTCGATCACGTCCTTGCGGAACTGGACGCCGGACAGCAGCGAACCCGTCGTCACCCCGGTCGCGGCGAACAGGCAATCGCCTTTCACCATGTCGCCGATCTCGTATTTCTTCCTGGCATCCTTGATACCCATTTTCAGGATCCGCTCGCGCAACGCTTCGCTGTCGATGATAAGACGGGTCTGCATCTGGCCTCCGATGCAGCGCAGCGCAGCCGCCGACAGCACGCCTTCCGGCGCACCGCCGCTGCCGAGATAAATATCGATCCCCGTCCGCGCTTCGGCGCAGTGAATCACGCCGGCGACGTCGCCGTCGCTGATCAGGCTGACCGCGGCGCCGAGCTTGCGGATCGCGGCGATCTTCTTGGCGTGGCGAGGCCGGTCGAGCAGGATGGCGGTGATCTCCGAGGGCTTGACGCCCTTGGCCTTGGCCAAATTCATAACGTTGTCTTCCACCGACGCATCGAGATCCACCGTGCCATTCGGATAGCCCGGACCGATCGCGATCTTGTCCATGTAGCAGTCCGGCGCGTGCAACAGCGTGCCACCGTCGGCCATCGCGATGGTGGCGATGGCGCCCGGCATGTTCTTGGCACACAGCACGGTGCCCTCGAGCGGATCGACGGCGATATCGACCTTCGGTCCGTGCGTGTTGCCGACTTTCTCACCGATGAACAGCATCGGCGCCTCGTCGATCTCGCCCTCGCCGATCACGACCGTGCCGTCGATCGGCAGTTTGTTGAGTTCACGCCGCATGGCATCGACCGCGGCCTGATCGGACGCCTTTTCCATGCCGCGCCCACGCAGACGCGCCGCCGACACCGCTGCCCGCTCCGTCACGCGCACGATCTCGAGCGTGAGGATGCGCCGCAGCACCTGCTGCGGCGGAATGGAAATATCTGTCGACATCGTCTCAACTCCCTCAGGCATCGCGGCGGGCTAGCGCGTCCTCACGTTTTTCGTTCAGTTCTTCTCGATGCGTATGACTTGCGGGCGGCCGGTGATGACCTTGTCCGCCTGCACCGCATGCAGCGCACGACGCACCGCGTCCTCGCTGGTCGCATAGGTAATCAAAATCACCGGCACCGGCGAGGTCGTCTTGCCGGTCTCCGTCATATCGAACTTGCCATCGGGATGGCGCTGGACGATCGATTCAATCGAAATCTTCTGTTCCGCGAGCCGTGTGGCGATGTCCGCGGCGGTGCCGGCGAGATCGCGCGCCATCAGACGCATGTAGTAACCACCCTCGTGGCGCTCCATCGGCGCCTTCTTCGTCGCGCGCAGCCGTGCCGCCGGCCGGCCGAACGGCATGGCGCGGATGCCGCGCGCGACATCGGCGATATCGGCGACAACGGCGGACGCCGTCGCGGCGCCGCCGGCGCCGGGACCAACCAGCGTGATCGGCGGGATGCCCTCGCCATCGATCGTCACCGCATTGGTGACGCCCATCACCTGCGCGATCGACGAGCGTCTTCGGCACCATGGTCGGATGCACCCGCTGCTCGATGCCTTTTGCGGTCCGCACCGCGACACCGAGCAGCTTGACGCGGTAGCCGAGTTCTCCCGCTGCGCGAAGATCCTCCGGCGCGATCGACGAAATGCCTTCGACATAGACGGAGCTCTGCGCCACGCGCGTGCCGAAGGCGAGGCTCGCCAGGATCGACAGTTTTTGCGCGGTGTCGTGGCCATCGACATCGAATGACGGATTGGCTTCGGCATAGCCGAGACGCTGGGCGTCCTTCAGGCATTCGGCGAACGACAGGCCTTCCTGCTCCATCCGTGTCAGGATGTAGTTGCAGGTGCCGTTGAGAATGCCGTAGACGCGGTTGATCGTGGTGCCCGCAAGTCCTTCCCGCAGCGTCTTGATGACGGGAATGGCCGCGCCGACCGCGGCCTCGTAGTTCAATGCGCCGCCGTATTGTTCGGCGAGAGCGGCGAGCCGCAGGCCGTGCTTGGCGATCAGCGCCTTGTTGGCCGTCACCACCGACTTGCCGGATTTCAATGCCGCCTCGATCGCGGACCGCGCCGGATCGCCCGAACCGCCCATCAATTCCACGAAGCAGTCGATGCCGGGATCACTCGGCCAGCGCCAGCGGGTTTTTGGCCCACGTCACGCCACGCAGATCGAGGCCGCGCTTCTTGACCTTGGAGCGCGCGGTCACGGCGACCACGCGAATGCCGCGGCCGCAGCGTGCCGACAACACCCTGCTCTGTTGCTCGATGAGACGGACGACCTCGGAGCCCACAGTGCCGAGCCCCGCGATGCCCACTTTCAGTGGTGCGACCATGTCAGGAAACCTGCTGGAAAAACCGGTGTTGCAAGGCACGATCCGGCCCGAAGACCGGAGGCCTTCTGGACTGGCGCCTATCGCCGGTTGGCGAGAGGAACCACGTTGTGCAACGTTTCGATGCCGCTTTCAAGGAAGTGACGCACGCCGCGGGCGGCCTGGCGGATTCTCCGCTCGTTTTCCACCATGGCGATGCGGACATAGCCCTCGCCGTGCTCGCCAAAGGCGACGCCGGGCGAGACCACGACCCCGGATTTTTCGACCATCAGGGTGGCGAACTGCATGCTGCCGAGATCGCGGAACTTCTCCGGCAGCGGCGCCCATGCGAACATCGAGGCCTGAGGCGGCGGAATGACCCATCCCGCGCGGCCGAAGGAATTCACCAGCGCGTCGCGGCGCTTTCGATAGGTCTCGCGCATCTCGCGGATGCAAGCATCGGGGCCGTTCAGGGCCGCCGTGGCCGCCACTTGCACCGGCGTAAACGCTCCATAATCGAGATAGGACTTGACCCGTGCGAGCGCTGCGATGATGCGCTCGTTGCCGACCGCGAACCCGATACGCCAGCCGGCCATCGAGAAGGTCTTCGACATCGAGGTGAATTCGACGGTGACGTCGATCGCGCCGGGCACCTGCAGCACCGAGGGCGGCGGGTTGTCGTCGAAATAGACTTCGGAATAAGCAAGGTCGGACAGGATGAAGATCTCGTGCTTTTTCGCGAACGCCACGAGATCCTTGTAGAAATCGAGGCTCGCGATCTGCGCCGTCGGGTTCGACGGGTAGCAGACGATCAGCGCGATCGGTTTTGGAATGGAATGAACGATCGCGCGCTCGCAGGAGGCGAAGAAATCCGGCGTCGGCGCGGACGGGACCGAGCGGATCACGCCGCCCGCCATCAGGAAACCGAATGCGTGAATCGGATAGCTCGGGTTCGGGCACAGCACGACATCGCCCGGCGCCGTGATCGCCTGAGCGACGTTGGCAAAGCCTTCCTTGGAGCCGAGCGTGGCCACGATCTGCGTGTCGGGATTGAGGCTCACCCCGAAGCGGCGGGCATAGTAACCGGCTTGCGCCTTGCGCAGGCCGGTGACGCCGCGCGAGGCCGAATAGCGGTCGGTCTTGGGCTTGCCCAGGGTTTCCTTAAGCTTCTCGATGACATGGGGCGGCGTCGGCAGGTCCGGATTTCCCATGCCGAGGTCGATGATATCGGCTCCGGCGTTCCGTGCGGCCGCCTTGGCGCGGTTGATCTGTTCGAACACGTAGGGCGGCAGACGGCGGATACGATAAAACTCTTCCATGGTCCTGGCTCCGAGCCGGATTTGACGGGGCGACTGGCACATCAGTTCGATGAAGCCGGCGAGGCCTCATCGAAAAATGTGTAGATTCAATAACATATATTCAAACACGGTTCACCGGCGATCGATCTTGACCGGTTACGCGCAACCTTTTGCTTGAATCATGCCCTTTTTAGCACGGACACTTGGCTCTGCCAGCAATTCGCGTGTTTTTGCGCGGCCGCAGGCCGTGCGCATTATTTGGCGGGCGAGGCCTGGGAAGTCTGGGCCTGGCGATCGCGCGCGGCGATCAGTTCCTTTTCCACCTTGGCCTGTTCGGCGGGATTCATCGTCGCCTGGTCTCTCGGCGCGGGAAGGTCATGCACTGCGGGATAGGCTGACACGTCGGCCGCCCGTTCGGGCGCATCTGACGGCGTGCCGAAAGGTAGATCCGCAATCGACGTCGAGCAGCCGCCGAGCGACAGCGACAGCAGCACCATCGTGGTTGCGCCGACCATCACGCGACCCATGTGTATCTTCGTCTGTCGTCCCGGATATGCTCACGTCGCCTCGTCCGAACTTACGGCGTCATGATGGTTATTTTCATCAGATCGAACCGCAAGGCTAAAACTATTAACGCTCCAAAACATTAAGCCCGTTATCGCGCCAATGCGTGAAGGTCGCGCCACTACAAATGCCTCATCGGGGCTCAAGTATGACCGTATCAAGATGTTTTGTCGCACCGCAACAGACAGAAACCAGCGCCGCTCCCCGAATTATGCCATCATCGATGCCCCCTGTGGCAACGTGCGCCACGGGATTGTTAGAAGAAACCCTTAGTGTGCGGCAATGACTGAGTTACCGACCGAGCCCGAGCCCGCAGCCCGGTTCAACCCCGACGCGTTCGCGATGAACCTCGCGCGCGCGATGGAGAACAGCGGCAGGGCACTCGCCGCTTACCTCAAACCGCGTGAAAATGCCGAGCCGCGCGACAACCCGCCGAACGAGTTCGCCGAGTTGATCAAGACCTTTAGCGTGGTCGCCGAATACTGGCTGTCGGACCAGACGCGCGCGGCCGAATTGCAGGCGAAACTCGGCAAGGCCTATCTCGACCTGTGGGGCGACGCCGCGCGCCGCCTTTCGGGCGAGCAGGTCAAGCCCGCCATAGAACCGGCGCCCCGCGACAAACGTTTCGTCGATCCGGAATGGCGATCGAACCAGTTCTTCAATTTTCTGATGCAGGCATATCTGCTGACGACCCAATGGGCGAACGAGCTGGTGCGCGATGCCGAGGGCATCGATCCGCATACCCGCAAGAAGGCCGAGTTCTATGTCACGCAGATCACCAACGCGATCGCGCCGTCGAACTTCGTGATGACCAATCCGGAGGTGCTGCGCGAAACCTTCGCCTCGAACGCCGACAATCTCGTGCATGGCATGCAGATGCTGGCGGAGGACATCGAGGCCGGCAACGGCATGTTGCGCATCCGCCAGTCCGACTCCGCCCATCTCGCGGTCGGCGTCAATATGGCGACGACGCCGGGCAAGGTAATCTACCAGAACGAGCTGATGCAACTGATTCAGTATTCGCCGGCCACCGGGAATGTACTGCGCATCCCGCTGCTGATCGTGCCGCCTTGGATCAACAAGTTCTACATCCTCGATCTCAAGCCGGAGAAATCGTACATCAAGTGGTGCGTCGATCAGGGCATCACGGTGTTCGTGATATCCTGGGTCAACCCCGACAGGCGGCTCGGGGAAAAAACCTTCGAAGACTACATGAAGGGCGGTCCGCTGGCCGCGATGGACGCGATCGAGAAAGCGACTGGCGAAACGAAGGTGCATACGGCCGGCTATTGCGTCGGCGGCACTCTGCTCGCGACCACGCTGGCATGGCTTGCGGACAAGCGGCGGACGCGCGTGACATCTGCGACATTCTTCGCCGCGCAGGTCGATTTTACCCACGCCGGTGATCTTATGGTCTTCGTGGACGAGGACCAGATTTCTGCGCTCGAACGCGACATGAAGGAGGCCGGCGTGCTGGAAGGCAGTAAGATGGCGATGGCCTTCAACATGCTGCGCTCCAACGACCTGATCTGGTCCTATGTCGTCAGCAACTATCTCAAGGGCAAAACGCCCCCGGCCTTCGATCTCCTTCACTGGAATTCGGATGCAACGCGGATGCCGGCAGCCAACCATTCCTACTACCTGCGCAACTGCTACCTCGAGAACCGTCTCTCGACCGGCTCGATGGTGCTCGACAACACCGTGCTCGATCTCTCGAAGGTCAGGGTGCCGATCTACAATCTCGCCACCCGCGAAGATCACATCGCGCCGGCGGAATCGGTGCTGTACGGATCACAGTTCTTCGGCGGTCCGGTGCGCTACGTGCTGTCCGGATCTGGGCACATCGCCGGCGTGATCAATCCGCCCTCGCTCGGCAAATACCAATACTGGACCAACGACAACATTCGCGGCATCACCCTCGCCCAATGGATGAAGGGTGCGCAGGAACACAAGGGCTCATGGTGGCCGGACTGGCACGCATGGCTGCGAAACATCGACGCCGAGGAGGTCGCGGCTCGCGAAGTCGGCAGCGTCGCGCTGCCGCCGATCGAGGATGCGCCGGGCAGCTACGTCCGCGTGCGCGCCTGAGATAACCCCGTCCAAGAGCCCGCCCGGATTGGCGCGGTCGCGGCAACCGTCTATGCTTTGATCCGGCCGTACGTCCCTGCCGGGGACGGCGAGTCAATCTGGACGGAGATGCCCATGACGCGCGAATTGTTCTGGCTGACATGCACGGTCATTCTGACGGGACTGCTGTGGGTGCCTTACGTGCTCAATCGCTGCCAGGTCCGCGGCCTCGGCGGCGCGATGGCCAACCCCTCGCGCAACGACAAGCCCCATGCCGAATGGGCCAACCGGCTGATGTTCGCGCACGACAACGCGATCGAAAATCTCGTGATCTTCGCGCCGCTGGTGCTGATCCTCAACGCGATCGACTATTCCAGCAAATGGACGGTGCTCGCCTGCGCGGTCTATTTCTGGTCCCGCCTCGCACACCTCATCGTCTATACCATCGGCCTTCCAATATTCCGCACATTGGCCTTCACCGTCGGCTTCCTCGCGCAGGCCGTGCTGGCGCTGGCGATCTTCAAGGTGCTTTGACGTGCTAGTGGTTCGATTCTAACATTCGCATCTCGTTTCAGCATGTATTTTTGCAAATGCTAGCTGGACCACTAGCAACTATTGAATGTCAAATCCGCTCCACGGGTGCGGCCGTAAATGACCAGCGAAAGCAATCCGGCTGCGCGGGGCGCGTGGGCCAATGCCGATCCGTTTTTCGCGGATTTTCTCGCGTCGATACGATCCAGCACATCGATATTCTGGTACTTCGGGACGAACATCCCGAAGTACCAAAGTAGTATCGCGATCAGTCCAGCCCGCCATCCGGCAGCCCGAGCATCAGCCGCATATTCTGCACGGCCGCGCCGGACGCGCCCTTGCCCAGATTGTCGAGCCGCGCGACCAGAACGGCCTGCCGGTGCTCGTCGCTCGCGAAGACATAGAGCTCGAGCTTGTTGCTGCCGTTCAGCGCCTCCGGTTCGATCCGTCCGCCCTTCGTCGCGGCGTTGTCCAGCGGCATTACCGAGACATAGGTGCTGCCCGCATAACGCTTTTCCAGTGCCGCATGAAGCGCAGCACCGTCGGGCTTTTCGGGCAGCGTATCGAGGTGCAGCGGTATCGACACCAGCATGCCCTGCCGGTAGTCGCCGACCGACGGCGCGAAAATCGGCCGCCGCGTCAGGTTCGCGTACTTCTGCGTTTCCGGCAGATGCTTGTGCTCGAAGCCGAGGCCATAGAGTTCGAACGACGGCGCCGTTCCGTTCTCGAAACTTTCGATCATTGACTTGCCGCCGCCGGAATAGCCGCTCACCGCATTGATGGTGACGGGATAGTCCGGCGGGATCAAACCGGCATCGATCAGCGGTCGTAGCAACGCAATGGATCCGGTCGGATAGCAGCCGGGGTTCGCGACCTTGCGCGCCGCCTTGATTCTGTCCGCCTGATCCGGCGTCAGTTCTGGAAAGCCGTAGGTCCAGTCCGGCGCCACACGAAACGCCGTCGAGGCATCCAGCACCTTCGGCGCGTTCGCGCCCATGCCGTCGATCAATGCGACGGTTTCCTTCGCCGCGTCGTCAGGCAGGCAGAGGATCACGAGATCGACCTCGGCCATCAGCGCGCGCTTGGCGGCCGGATCCTTGCGCTTGTCGTCAGCGAGACTTTTGACAGTGACGTCGCCCTGCCGATCGAGCCGTTCGCGGATTTCGAGGCCGGTGGTTCCCGACGCGCCATCGACGAACACCGTCTGCCCGGCAGCGGTCCGTCCGTTCGGCGTTTCGCTTTTCGGCTTTGCGTCTGGAAGGGTCATCTCGTTGTCCTTGCGTTCGCGAGCAGGCGTATATGTCGCGAACTCCGAGGTGGATGGAGTGTCAGATCGTACCGCGATTTTCAGGAAAAGGCGCCGCGGGAGCGATCCGGCGGCAGGGCTGTCGTCTCAAGCGCGAACGACCGCCCATACCGCGAGGGTGCGGCGGCGGCGGGCAACAATGATGGTCGCGGCGTTGATCATGTCGCGGCATATAGGACCGGCGCTTTCGCGCGTCAACATCGAACAAGGGGCCAGCCCCAGCAACGGAGCCCTTCGTTGTTTTCAGATCAATGGATCAAACCGCGCGCCAGATCCATTCGACGATCCGCGAGATAACATCGCCAAATGCCAGTAGCACGGCCGACCAGATCAGCGCCGAAATCCAGTTGGCAAACTGGAAGCGCCAGTATGGCATTTCAAAAATTCCTGCGGCAAGCGGCACCGTCGCGCGCAGCGGTCCCAAAAACCGCCCGATGTAAACGGATGGGACGCCCCATCTCTGCACGAAGACTTCGCCGCGCGGCAACAGATCGGGATACCACGACAGCGGCCACATCTCCGCGACGTGATCCTTGAATTTGAAACCGAGCCAATAGGACAGCCAGTCGCCAAGCGCCGCGCCGATACCACCCGCGATCCAGACCGGCCAGAAGCTGATGCCGCTCGCGCCGATCAGCGCGCCGATCGCGATTAACGCACCCCAGGCCGGGATCAGAAGCGAGATGAAGGCCAACGACTCGCCGAAGGCGAGCAGGAGCACGATAGGAGCAGCCCAGACCTGATGATCGCGCACGAAGTCGGTCAGTCCACGTGCGACGTCTTCCATTCCAGAGTGCCTCTCGGCGGATCCTCACAAGCGGCGATGCGTTGAACTTTTCCGCCGCCCGGAGACCCGCGCGCACACGTAAGCCAGCCCGTCCCGCGACTTCAAGTCACAAAGACGCGGCTTGCACCGCTCGGATTGTGGGCGGTCGTCACATTTCCAGCCCCTTCCATGGCATAGTCAGGGCAATCGATTCGCTCGCGCGTCACCTTGCACGCAACTTTTGAAGATCTATGGCCAAGTCACTGAAATTGAACGATAAAACGAAACATTCCAACGATCTTTTCGCAGCCTCGGAACCGAAAGCGCGCGCGACCACCCGCGCAGCCAGCCGGGCCTCCGAAGCCGAAGCCGGTTATACCGCCGCCGACATCGAGGTGCTGGAGGGACTCGAGCCGGTCCGCCGCCGCCCCGGCATGTACATCGGCGGCACCGACGAGAAGGCACTGCATCACCTGTTCGCCGAGGTGATCGACAACTGCATGGACGAGGCGCTGGCCGGGCACGCGACCTTCATCAGCGTCGAACTGACGACCGACGGCTTTCTCACCGTCATCGACAACGGCCGCGGCATCCCGGTCGATCCGCATCCGAAATTCCCCAAGAAGTCAGCGCTCGAAGTCATCATGTGCACGCTGCATTCCGGCGGCAAGTTCGACTCCAAAGTTTACGAGACCTCGGGCGGGCTGCACGGCGTTGGCGTCTCCGTGGTCAACGCCCTCTCCTCGCTGCTCGAGGTCGAGGTCGCGCGCAGCCAAAAGCTCTACAAGATGACATTCGAGCGCGGCCATCCCAAGGGCAAGCTCGAAGACCTCGGCAAGATCAACAACCGCCGCGGCACCACCATCCGTTTCAAACCGGACACCGACATTTTCGGCCCCAAGGCCGCGTTCAAGCCGCAGCGCCTGTTCAAGATGACACGCTCGAAGGCCTATCTGTTCGGCGGCGTCGAAATCCGCTGGCACTGCGCGCCTGAATTGCTCAAGGGCATCGACGAAGTTCCGCCGGAAGCCACGTTTCATTTCCCCGGCGGCCTCAAGGATTATCTCGGCGCTGCGATCCATGCCGACACGCTGGTGCATCCCGACATCTTCTCCGGCAAATCCGGCCGCAACGGCGCGCATGGCGCCTGCGAATGGGCGGTGGCGTGGACGGCGGATGCGGACGGATTCCTGTCCTCCTACTGCAACACCGTGCCAACACCGGACGGCGGCACCCATGAATCCGGCATGCGCAGCGCGCTGCTGCGCGGCCTGAAGGATCACGCCGAGCGCGTCGGCCAGGGCAAGCGCGCTGCTCCCATCACGTCGGAGGACGTGATGGTCGGCGCCGCGGTGATGCTCTCGGTGTTCGTGCGCGAGCCCGAATTCCAGGGCCAGACCAAGGACCGCCTTGCCACCGCCGAAGCCTCGCGGATCGTTGAACAGGCCATCAAAGATCCGTTCGACCACTGGCTGTCGGGCAATCCCGTACAGGCCAACCGCCTGCTCGACTTCGTGATCGAGCGCGCCGACGAGCGGCTGCGCCGCCGCGCCGAAAAGGAAACCTCGCGCAAGAGCGCGGTGAAGAAGCTGCGGCTGCCCGGGAAGCTCGCCGATTGCACCAACACCGCAACCGACGGCTCCGAATTGTTCATCGTCGAGGGCGACTCTGCCGGCGGCAGCGCGAAACAGGCGCGCGACCGCAAGACGCAGGCCGTGCTCCCCCTGCGGGGAAAAATCCTCAACGTGGCATCTGCGACCAAGGACAAGATGACCGCGAACGCCCAGCTCGCCGACCTGATACAGGCGCTCGGCTGCGGCACCGGCACCAATTACCGCGAAGAGGATTTGCGCTATTCGCGCGTCATCATCATGACCGACGCCGACGTCGACGGCGCGCACATCGCCTCGCTCCTGATCACGTTCTTCTACCGGCAGATGCCGCATCTGATCGACGAGGGACATCTGTATCTCGCGGTGCCGCCGCTCTATCGCCTGACCCACGGCAGCAAGACGATCTATGCCCGCGACGACGCTCACAAGGACGCGTTGCTCAAGAGCGAGTTCAACGCCAACGCCAAGGTGGATGTCGGCCGCTTCAAAGGTCTCGGCGAGATGATGCCTGCACAGCTCAAGGAAACCACCATGGATCCGGCCAGACGCACCATGCTGCGGGTCAAGCTTCTGACCGAAGACCGTGAAGGCACCGCCAATTCCGTCGAAAGGCTGATGGGCACCAAAGCCGAAGCGCGCTTCGCTTTCATCTCAGACAAGGCGGAATTCGCCAGCGAGGATCTGCTGGACGTGTAACAACCTACCGCGCGAAAGGGATCGTCATGAGACCAGTTCTTGTTGTCCTTGGACTTCTCGCCCTTCTGATGGGCTTGCTCTGGATCGGTCAGGGCACCGGTTATGTGAACTGGCCTCAATCGAGCTTCATGATCCGCCAGATTCAGTGGGCGTGGTATGGCGCTGGCCTCGCTGCGATCGGCGTTGTGCTGATCGCGCTTGGACGCAGGCGCTAAGAGGAAGCAGAGCTACAACGGGTCGATGGTGGGTTTTCGATCATGGAGTAGCCGCTGCCAAGCCAGCCTGTCATTGCCGGACTTGATCCGGCAACCCATCATCTTCACAAAGGATGAATGCCCGGGTCATTTGCGCAAAGACGCGCTTCGCACTTAGCCCGGGCATGACGCTCAGTTCGCGGACGGGCTCGCCTCCGGCGAATGCACATGCTCTGGACGCACGCCAACTGCAATAAAGCGCGCAGTCAGACCCTGCAACCACGGCACCGCGTTGATGATACGCGCAAACAGCGGCGGCTTGAACGGGCCGCTGCCGGGCTTCAGTGCCGCACTGACAATATTGTTCTGAACGATCACCTGCATGGCTTGCGTCATGCGCATCGGGAATTCGCGACGGCGCTGAACCTCGGCGAGGTCGTCCTCACTCACGGTACCGCGCGCGAGCTTCGCCGCCAGAATATTGGCCGCCGCCACCGCATCCTGCACCGCGATGTTGACGCCGACGCCGCCGACCGGCGACATCGCGTGCGCGGCATCTCCGATGCAGAGCAATCCCGGCCGCGTCCAGCGCTTCAGCCGGTTGACGGCGACGGTGAGCAGCTTGATGTCGTCCCAGCTTTTGACGTCAGCGATGCCCGACTTCAGGATCGGCGCAAGCGAGACGACGTCGGCGCGGAACGATTTAAGGCCTTTCGCCTTGACCGCCTCATATTCACCTTTGGTGATGACATAGGCGCACTGCCAGTAGGTCCCGCGATCGAGTGTCACCATCATCTTTCCCGCCTCGATGCGTGCGAGAACGCTCTCGGTTTCGGCGGATTTTCCGGCGCGAAACCATAGCACGTCCATCGGCGCGCCGATCTCCTCGATTTCCAGGCCCGCACTCGGCCGCACTACGGAATGGCGACCGTCGCACGCGACGGTCAGATCAGCCCTGACCTCTATCGCACCGTCCGCGTCCGTTGCGTGGACGCCGATCACCTTGCCGCCATCCTGAATAAGTCCCTTTGCCTCGGTGCTCATCATCACCTTGAGGCTCGGATAACGACGTCCCTTGTCGCGCAAAAAATTGAGAAAATCCCATTGCGGCATGAAGGCGATGAATGGATATTTGGCGCCGGTACGGCTGATGTCCGCAATCCGCAGCCGGGTCTTGCCAAAATATCCCTCCAGTTTTTGCAGCTTGTCGTGCGAGACTTTCAGGAAGTCGTCGATCAGGCCGAGTTCGTCCATCACTTGCAAGGTCGAGGGGTGCACAGTGTCACCGCGAAAATCGCGAAAGAAGTCGGCGTGTTTTTCGAGCACGATGGTATCGACCCCGGCGCGCCCGAGCAGGTAGCCGAGCATCATGCCGGCGGGTCCGCCGCCGACAATGCAACAGCGAGTGGACATCAAACGTGGCCGCCGCGGTTCGCGGGAACTGCCTGCGTCCATCGCGAATATCTCCTCGATCAAAGCTTAACGCCGAAAACTCTTGATTTCAGATACGCTGCCGTCGCGATAGGTCAACTCGACCGACACCGATTTTGTTGCAAGCGGTAGCTTCATGTAGGGCACCGCATCGTGCGGAATGACGCTGGGGTCGCGTGGATCGCAGGGCGGCATCTTGAGCACCCGATCCGGCACAGACGAGTTGATACCAACCTTCACCTCGCGGATCGCGCAGCGATACGACATGAGGTGGGTATAATAGACCAGCAGCCCGTTGAACTGGCGAAACGACAGCCAGCTTGTCGCGGTCATGTCGAGAATTTTGCGCTGATCGCGGATCAGCGCGGCTTCCGGATCGAACCGGATCGGAAAAGGCCCCTGCATCTCGCCGTTGGCATCGACAAAGCGCATCTGAATCGTCGCCGCCTTAGCGTCGGCGGAAAGTTCAATGGCGGGATTCGGCATCCGCTTGCGGGTCCGCGGATCGAGCGTGTCGAGAAATCCGGTTTCCCTGAACGCATCGCCGTCGCCCATGCGCCAGGAAATCCCAAGCGCTGGATCGGCGATCGAGAACACCACGGTCCATCCGCCGTTGTGACGCGAGAAATTCGCAATCGGTGCGTTGACGGCCTCGTTCGACGGCGGTTTCAGCGGTGCGACTGGGGGTAGCGCCGCGACCTTCTGCGCAGGCTCGGCGAGTGCCGCCGGCGGCTGCGCTTTGACAAGACATTCAGGAAGACATCATCGACCATCTGATCGAAATAAACCGGCACTTGCTTATGCCGCACCGTCTCGGCCATTTCGCTGACGGTGCGGCGGGTGCGCTGCGCGACCTGCACCATGTTCTCGCCGGGTTGCAGCAGCTCCTTGGCGAAGGT
Source organism: uncultured Alphaproteobacteria bacterium (assembly GCA_963764445.1). Taxonomy (GTDB): domain Bacteria; phylum Pseudomonadota; class Alphaproteobacteria; order Rhizobiales; family Xanthobacteraceae; genus Nitrobacter. The sequence goes on along the minus strand of CAVXSV010000008.1, from coordinate 83,663 downwards.
GCGAGTGAACACCGAGTTCGGATTGGCGTCGTCATCGGACAAGCGATCGAGCGCGGTCTGCCGCGGTCCCGCAGAGAATACCGAGAACACGCCTTCAGGCAGTTGCGTCATCGGTGCAAGCCCTGCGCCACCGGCGACGGCGCGGGTGCCCTTGCGCGCGAACGGATTGTTGCGGCAGGCATCGAACACCAGGATGGAAGTGCGGGCTTTCTTGTTCTGCAGCCGCTCGACGACGCGGTCGGCAAGAATCGAAGCGTCGCGGACCAGTTCCTCCTGCCCTTCGGTGGCGGCTGGAACATCGGTCGGCAGCAGATAGTTCTGACCGGCGATTTCAAAGCCGTGACCAGCGTAGAAGAAAAATGCGGTGTCGCCAGCCTCGATCTGCTGATCGAACGCAAGCAGCGTCTGGCTGAAGGCCTGACGGGTCTGGTTCTCTGCGACCATCACGTTGAATCCGAGTTGCCGTAAGGTATCGCCCATGGTGCGGGCGTCGTTGACGGCCTTTTGCAGCTTCGGAACGTTGCGGTAGTCGTTGTTGCCGATCACGAGCGCCAAGCGCTTGGTGGCCTGCGCTGGACTCGCCAGTATCAACAGCGCCGATGCGATGCTCAACAGCGCCGCGCGTCCGACCGATATCGCCTTCATTGCAACTTTCCCGTCCGCTGGTCTGGATCAAACGCTCGCGCAAATCGTCCTGTGCCATAGTCGGCAAACCGCAGGGTGCGGTTCATCCCGAGGACCGGCGGAGAGGCTTTAACTCGATCATCGCAGGTCAGACCGCGTTTAAGCCAAAACATTAAGCTTTTTCGACATATCCGGCGTTTCTTACATTGACTTTATGCATTTCGACCCTATGTTTCGCCCAACGCGGCCCGGATCCGAACACGATTCCCCGGTGAGCCGCCCGTCAGCGTAAGCCAGAGCCCCCTCGCTTTTTAAAGCACGCCGTTCAGGGGTTGAGCGCGACAGCCTTCTACCTTCGATTCCGAACGGCGGTTTCGATCAGAGGCTCAATGTCTTTTTCTCATCTCGGTTTGTCCGACAAAGTACTCGCCGCCGTTGCGGCTACAGGTTACACCACTCCCACTCCCATTCAGGATCAAGCAATCCCCCACGTTCTGGCGCGCCGCGATGTTCTCGGCATTGCCCAGACCGGGACCGGCAAGACCGCCGCCTTTGTCCTTCCCATGCTCACCTTGCTCGAGAAAGGCCGCGCCCGGGCCCGAATGCCCCGCACGCTGATCCTCGAGCCGACACGCGAACTCGCCGCCCAGGTCAAGGAACAGTTCGACAAATATGGCGCCGGCCAGAAACTCAATGTGGCGCTTCTGATCGGCGGCGTCTCGTTCGGCGATCAGGACCTGAAACTGACGCGCGGCGTCGATGTGTTGATCGCGACCCCGGGCCGCCTGCTCGACCACACCGAACGGGGCGGTCTGCTGCTCACCGGCGTGGAGCTGCTGGTGATCGATGAAGCCGACCGTATGCTGGACATGGGATTCATTCCCGATATCGAACGCATCTGCAAGCTGGTGCCATTCACGCGGCAGACGCTGTTCTTCACCGCGACGATGCCGACCGAAATCCGGCGCATCACCGATACCTTCCTGCACAATCCGGAGAGGGTTGAGGTTTCCAAGCCGGCAACCGCAGCAGTGACCGTGACGCAGTCGCAGGTCAGTTGTGGTCGCGAACCGCACGAGAAGCGTGAGGTGCTGCGCCGCCTGCTGCGCGACGCCAAAGATCTCAAGAACGCAATCATCTTCTGCAATCGCAAGCGTGACGTGGCCGTTGTCTATAAATCGCTTCAGAAACACGGCTTCAGCGTCGGCGCCCTGCACGGCGATATGGACCAGTCGGCGCGAACCGCCTCGCTGGATCAATTCCGCAAGGGCGAGTTGCCGCTGCTGGTCGCCTCCGACGTTGCCGCGCGCGGGCTCGACATTCCCGAAGTCAGTCACGTCCTCAACTTCGACGTGCCGCACCATCCCGACGACTACGTGCATCGCATTGGCCGCACCGGCCGCGCCGGTCGTACCGGCACTGCAATCACGATTGTCTGTCCCGCCGATTTCAAATCCGTCGCGGCGATCGAGAAGCTGACAGGCCAACCGATTCCCAAGGCCGATCTTCCCGGCTATCAAGCTCACGCAGACGAAGCCGCCGCAGACTCCGGCGCCGATGCAGCATCTGCAGACCGTCCGGCGCGATCCCGCCACGCACGCGGCAAGGGCGGCGAGTCCCCCGCACGCGCCAGCAAGCGCGAAGGCAGCAAACCCCGCCGTGAGCCACGGCGCTCCGGCGGCGCCCCCCAGAGACACGAGGCTCCTGCTTCGACAGCCGGCGCGCTGCCGATGGCGGCGGCGCAGCCGCCGTCGATCGGACGCGCGCCCGCGCCCCACCACGAGGTTGTCTCCGAGCCTGGCGATCATTCCCACTTGCCGGCGTTTTTGCTCCGTCCGATCCGCGCCCGCGGCTGATCGTTCCCGGCGGGTGGCCTTTGATGGAACCCGTTTGCCGCGCGTAAACTCTCTGCCATTAGCCTGCGAACAATAATTTAAGACTGATTTTACGCCGTTTGGGACGACGATTTGTATAGATCGTCGACGGGGACGCAAAAGTGATTGAGCTGGACGAACACGAACGCACAATGGCGTTCGCGGAGGTTGCGCTTGGCCAGATCCGGTCGCTGCGGCAGACCGCGATTCCGCGCAACTACGAAATCTGGTACGTCTACGCCACCGGATACAATTCGTCGCTCAACAAGATCATCAACGAGACCCTGGCGCGCAACGGCAAGCTGACCGAAGCCGATCTCGAGCAGATCTACGAAACCTACCTCTCCCAGATCAGAGCGACCGACCGCATCGACAAGGTCGGCGCGCGCGTCATCAATGAGATCGATGACGTGATGACCCTCATCACCGATGCGCTGGGCATGACGACCACCTTCGGCAACAACCTGAAGGGAGCAACGGAGAAACTCAGCGCAGCTTATGACCGCGAGCAGGTCAAGGCGGTCATCGAGGCGCTGATGAAATCAACCCGCGAAATTCAGGAAACCAACAAGGCGCTGGAGGATCGGCTGGCGATCTCGAAGGTCGAGATCAACAATCTACAGGATAGCCTTGAGGCGATCAGAGCCGAGAGCATGACCGATCCGCTCACCGGCCTCGGCAACCGCAAATATTTCGACCGCGCCGTCGGGGATGCAGTGGCGCTGGCGATCAGCGAAGGCGGGCCGCTGTCGCTTCTGATGTTCGACATCGACCACTTCAAGTCGTTCAACGACACCTACGGCCACCTGACCGGCGATCAGGTGCTGAGGCTGGTGGCGATTTCGCTAAAGCAGACCATCAAGGGCCAGGACATCACCGCGCGTTACGGCGGTGAAGAATTCGCGGTCGTATTGCCCAACACCGGGATAAGCCAGGCGCTGACGGTCGCCGATCACATCCGCCGCGCCGTAATGGCCAAAGAGCTGAAGAAAAAGTCGACCGGCGAACTCCTCGGCCGCGTCACCATCTCGGTCGGCGTCTCGATACTTCGCAGCGGCGACACCACGGACTCGCTGATCGAACGCGCCGATGCCTGCCTCTACACCGCCAAGCGCAACGGCCGCAATCGCGTCATTTGCGAAACCGACTCGGAATTTTCCGCCAACATCCAGAAGCAGGTGGCCTAACACGTCCCTCGACGCGCTGCTGGGTCCCGGCTTTCAGCGGGCGACCCGAAATCTCAGCCGTCAATCTTGGCGGGCGTAAGCTGCACAGACTCGCCACACCCGCAGGCCGAGACCTGGTTCGGGTTGTTGAAGATGAACTGGGCCTGCATCTTTTCGGCCTTGTAGTCCATCTCGGTGCCGAGCAGATACAGCACCGCCTTGGGGTCGACCAGAATCTTGACGCCCTTGTCCTCGACCACTTCGTCCGTCGGCTTGATGTCGTGGGCGTATTCCACTGTATAGGATTGGCCGGCGCAGCCGCCCTTCTTGATGCCGACCCGCAGGCCGACGATCTCGGAATCCGCGCGCCTGGTCAGTTCCTGAACCCGCGCCGCCGCGGCGTCGGTCAGGCGCATCACCTGCGGACGGGGCCGCGGTTTCGCTTTGGCTGCTGGTGTGCTTGGCGTCATCTCTGTCATCTGGTCAATCCTGGCGGCAAATCAAGTCCGATCATAGCACAAGTCAATTGCAGTAGCTTCACCACATATTGAGGACAAGGCGGGCCTCGTCGGTCATCCGGTCGGGCATCCATTCCGGCTCCCAGACGAGGTTGACATTGACCACACCGACGCCGGGAACGCTCGCAACCGCATTCTCAACCATGATCGGCAGTTCGGCTGCTGACGGGCAACTCGGCGACGTCAGGGTCATCTCGACGTCGACGGCGCGGTCGTCCTTGATGTCGACCTTGTAGATCAGGCCAAGTTCATAGATATCGGCCGGAATTTCCGGGTCGAACACCGTTTTCAGCGCAGCCACGATCCCCGTGCCCATGCGTTCGGTTTCTTCCGGCGGCAGCGTTGAGCTGGTCTGCACATTGCAGGTTCTGTTTTCAACAATTTTGGCTTCGGTGGCGTCACTCATGAGAACAACTCCCGTGCCTTGATCAGTGCTTGCGCCAGATGATCGACTTCCTCGCGCGTATTATACATGCCAAACGAAGCCCGGCAGGTTGCCGTGACGTTGAACCGCTCTAAAAGCGGCATGACGCAATGGGTCCCGGCGCGGACCGCGATGCCGGCGCGGTCGATCACGGTCGCGACGTCGTGGGGATGCGCACCGTTCATCTCGAACGAAATCACAGGCCCCTTGTCGCGGGCGGTACCGATGATGCGCAGCGAGTTGATCTCGCGCAGCCGTCCCTCGGCATAGATCCGAAGATCGTGCTCGTGGGCGGCAATCCGCTCCTTGCCGATCGAATTCACATAGTCGATCGCAGCGCCAAGTCCGATCGACTCGACAATCGCCGGCGTACCGGCCTCGAACTTGTGAGGCGGATCGCCATAGGTGACCCAGTCCTTCGCGACCTCACGGATCATCTCGCCGCCGCCGTTATACGGCCGCATCGATTCCAGCAACGCATACTTCGCGTAGAGCACGCCGATCCCGGTCGGACCGTAGAGCTTGTGCCCGGTGAAGACATAGAAATCGCAATCGATGTCCTGCACATCGATGGCGAGATGCACCGCCGCCTGGCTGCCGTCGACCAGCACCGGAATGCCGCGAGCATGCGCGAGCTTCACCACATCCTTGACAGGCACGACGGTGCCGAGCGCGTTCGACATCTGGGTGATGGCGACCAGTTTGGTTTTCGGCGTCAGTAGCTTCTCGAATTCATCGATCAGAAAGTTGCCATCGTCATCGACCGGCGCCCACTTGATGACGGCGCCGTGCCGCTCACGCAGGAAATGCCAGGGCACGATGTTGGAGTGATGCTCCATGATCGAGAGCACAATCTCGTCGCCGGCCTTGATGTTCGGCTCGCCCCACGACGACGCCACGAGGTTGATCGCCTCGCTGGCGTTACGGGTGAAGATGATCTCCTCAGTTCGCTTCGCGTTGAGGAATTGCGCAACCCTGGTGCGGCCGCCTTCATAAGCTTCGGTCGCGGCATTGGCGAGGTAGTGCAGCCCGCGATGGACGTTGGCGTATTCGGTCTTGTAGGCCGCCGTCATGCGGTCGAGCACGGCATCAGGTTTCTGCGCGGAGGCGGCGTTGTCGAGATAGACGAGCGGCTTGCCGTAAACCTTCATCGCCAGCGCCGGAAAATCTTCCCGCACGCGCATCACATCATAGGAACCGTTGGCGACCGCCGGATGGGTCATTCGCTCTTTGTCTCTCTTGTCGTCATGCCCGGTCTTCCGGGTATCCACGTCTTGTTCCAACTGCGCGGCCTGAAGACGGAGACGATTGGGTCATCTGCGCTAAGACGCTTCGCGCTTTACCCGGCCATGACACCGGATGATTCACTCCTCAGTCACCCTCGCGCCGCGAGCCACCGCTCGGCGACCCCGATGACGATATCGCGCAAGCCGTCGTCGGCAATGGTTTCGATCGCCTCGCCGACAAACGCCTGAATCAGGAGCGCCTGCGCCTCTTTTTCCGAAAGGCCCCGCGCACGCAGATAGAACAGCAGGCTATCGTCGAGCGCACCAACCGTCGCGCCATGACCGCAGGTGACGTCATCCGCGAAGATCTCGAGCTCGGGCTTGTTGTCGGCCTCGGCTTCGTCTGACAAAAGCAGCGCCCGCGTCATCATCTTGCCGTCGGTCTTCTGCGCATGGGGCCGGACAATGATCTTGCCTTGGAACACCGAATGGGCGCGATCATCCACCACCGCACGGAATACTTCGCGGCTGATGCAGTTCGGCACCGCGTGATCCACCACCAGCGTCATGTCGCCGTGCTGAGCGTCTTTGAGCAGGTTGACGCCATTGACGGAGAGATCAGTGTCCTCGCCTTCGAGCGTAATGAACCCCTGATAGCGGCTGACGCGGCCACCGCTGGTCAGACTGAAGAAATTGACCTCTGATTTCGCGCCAACCGTCACCAGTGCTGATGAAATGTTGATCGCATCGGCGGCGTCATCCATCAGGCGGACATGGGCGACATCGGCCTCGTCGCCAACGGTGACAACGACTGCATCGTTGACCTGATAAGATTTTGCGCCGGACGCGGCGGCAAAACTCTCAACGAGGGTAACGTGTGCGTCCTTCCCGATATGCACCCGCGAACGCGTAAACACGGAAGCCGACGACGCCGTCGTGACGTGAATGATATGAACCGGCCTGTTCAGCGCGACGCCATCGTCCACCGCAACGACGACGCCATCGGTCGCCATGGCAGCATTGAGCGACACCATCACATCCGTCGTCGTCTTGAGCAGATCGGCGGACTGGTCGCTTCCTGCGTCGAGCGCCTCGCGCAACGACTGGACGCGCAGCCCCTTTTCCAGCGCGGTGAGATCGGACAGTTGCGGCGCGAACACGCCATCAACCAGCACGAGCCGGCAGGCATCTGCGACCGCATGCGCCTTCATTGCATCGGCCGCTTTTGCCAGGGCAGCCTGATCCGGCGCAGCCGCCAGCGGCAATACCTCGCGCATCAGCACGCGCAGATCGGTATATTTCCAGTCCTCGATCCGCCGGTGCGGCAGACCAAAACTTTCATAGGCCTCGAACGCCTTCTGGCGCGCGGCAGCTACTTTCCCGGCACCCGGCAACCGCGAGCTCGCGACGGCGAAAGCCTCGCTCGCCGCGCGGCCGGTGTCAGTCTTTGCCAATGCAACATCCATCATCAAATCCGTTCAGATCATATTTCGCGGCATGATCTTATCCGAAAACCGGAAAGCCACTTTTTCGGGGGACCACGCCGGCTATCAAGCCGCATCCTCGAACTGCGCGTATCCTGACGCCTCGAGCTCCAGGGCCAGATCCTTGCCGCCGCTTTTCACGACGCGGCCTTTCGACATCACGTGCACGAAATCGGGCACGATGTAATTGAGCAGCCGCTGATAGTGTGTGATGACGACCATGGCGCGATCCTTGGAGCGCAACGCATTGACGCCGTCGGCTGCGACGCGCAGAGCGTCGATGTCCAGGCCGGAATCCATTTCGTCGAGAATGCACAGGCTCGGCTCGAACAGTGCCATCTGCAGCACCTCGTTGCGCTTCTTCTCGCCGCCGGAAAAGCCGACATTGATGCCACGGCGCAGCATGTCCTGCGGAATGTTCAGCGAGGCCGCGACCTCACGCACTTTTTTCAGGAAGTTCGGCGTCGAATATTCGCTCTCGCCGCGCGCCTTGCGCTGCGCATTCAGCGCGGTCCGCAGGAACGTCATCGTAGCGACACCCGGGATTTCCACCGGATACTGGAAAGCGAGGAACACGCCCTTGGCGGCGCGCTTGTCGGGCGCCATCTCCAGCAGGTCTTCACCCTCGAACAGGATTTCGCCCCCGGTGACCTCATATCCCGGCTTGCCGGCGATCACGTGGCTCAGCGTCGATTTGCCGGAACCGTTCGGCCCCATGATGGCATGAACCTCGCCCCTGTTGACGGTCAGCGACAGGCCGTGAAGAATTTCACGCTCCTCGACACGGACCTGCAGGAGCGCCGAAAGCGCGTCTCGAAGGACGAGCCGACAATTTTCCTTCTTATCCTTCGAGCGGCCGCTCCGCGGCCTCCTCAGAATGACGGCGTTTATCCGACCACCCTTCCAGCGAGATCGAGATCAGCTTCTGGGCCTCGACCGCGAACTCCATCGGCAATTGCTGCAGCACGTCTCTCACAAAGCCGTTGACGACGAGGCCGACGGCCTCTTCCTGCGACAGCCCGCGCTGCACGCAATAGAACAGCACGTCTTCCGAAATCTTCGACGTGGTCGCCTCGTGCTCGAACAGCGCCGAGGTGTTCTTGGCCTCGATGTACGGCACGGTGTGCGCGCCGCACTTGTCGCCGATCAGAAGCGAGTCGCACGCGGTGAAGTTGCGCGCATTGGTCGCCTTGCGATGCGCGGTGACGAGGCCGCGATAGGTGTTCTGCGACACGCCGGCGGCGATGCCCTTGGAGATGATGCGGCTCGTCGTGTTCTTGCCGAGATGGATCATCTTGGTGCCGGAATCGACCTGCTGATGGCCGTTCGAAATCGCGATCGAGTAGAACTCGCCGCGCGAATTGTCGCCGCGCAGAATGCAGCTCGGATATTTCCAGGTGATGGCAGAGCCGGTCTCGACCTGGGTCCACGAAATCTTCGAGTTCGCGCCGCGGCAGTCGCCGCGCTTGGTGACGAAATTGAAGATGCCGCCCTTGCCTTCGGAATTGCCGGGGTACCAGTTCTGCACCGTCGAATATTTGATCTCGGCATCGTCGAGCGTGACCAGCTCGACGACCGCAGCATGCAACTGGTTCTCGTCGCGTTGCGGAGCGGTGCAGCCTTCGAGGTAGCTGACGTAGGCGCCCTTGTCGGCAATGATCAGCGTGCGCTCGAACTGGCCGGTGTTGCGCTCGTTGATGCGGAAGTAGGTCGACAGCTCCATCGGACAGCGAACGCCCGGCGGCACGTAGACGAACGAGCCGTCGGAGAACACAGCCGAGTTCAGCGTCGCGAAGAAATTGTCGGAGGTCGGCACGACCGTGCCGAGATATTGCTTCACCAGCTCCGGATGCTGCTGGATAGCGTGCGAGATCGGCATGAAGATCACGCCGGCCCTCTTCAGCTCCTCCTGGAAGGTCGTCGCCACCGACACCGAGTTCGAACACGGCATCGACCGCGATTTTCCGTTCGCCTTCCGGACGAACAACGCCTTCGAGTGCCTCGACCTCGCGCAAGGGAATGCCGAGTTTCTTGTAGGTCTCAAGGATCTCCGGATCGATCTCGTCCAGCGAGCCGATCGTCTTCTTCGGCTTCGGCGCAGAATAATAATAGAGATCCTGATAGTCGATCTTCGGATAGTTCACCCGCGCCCAGCTCGGCTCCTGCATGGTCAGCCAGCGGCGGTAAGCCTCAAGCCGCCACTCCAGCATCCAGGCCGGTTCGTTTTTCTTCGCGGAAATAAACCGGACGGTGTCTTCCGAAAGCCCCTTGGGGGCCTTCTCGGACTCGATGATGGTTTCGAATCCATACCGGTACTGATCGACGTCGATCTGGCGAACCCGATCGACCGTCTCTTGTACGGCTGCCATTCTGTCCTCCGCTCGCGGTTTCAAGGACCGCGGTGGATCAAAGTCTCGGTGCTTGCGCTGTTCCGACGAAACAGACTTAGAACGGTTCAAGCACTGTGTCGTCTCTCCTTAGTAGTGCACCGGAGAGCTTTCGCCAAGCCTTAATAGCCCGATCAACGTCCGCTTCGGTGCTCCCCCAGCCCAGCGAAAATCGTATGGCACTCTTGACTAGTTCAGGTCCGTACCCCATTGCCTCAAGCACATGCGAGGGTTGTACCTTTCCTGATGAACACGCGGAGCCTGAAGATACCGCGATCCCTTCAAGGTCGAACCCGACGACCGCAGTCTCGGCTTTGAGGCCGGGAACACCGAAAAGGGTCGTATTCGGCAACCGAGCGACGTCGTGCGAGAAAATCACGCTGCCTTGGGTTTGCCTCAAGCCCTCTTCCAGCCGGTTCCGCAGGGTTTCGACGCGCGCCATGTCGCCATCACGGCAAGCAATTGCCGCTTTCACCGCGGCTCCAAACCCTGCAATCGCCTGCACGTTCTCCGTACCGGCCCGGCGCCCTCGCTCCTGACCACCGCCCCGGATCAACGCCTGAGGACCGATCAGGTTCTCCGTCAGCACCAATGCGCCTATTCCTTTCGGGCCGCCGATCTTGTGCGCGGACACCGATAGAAGGTCAGCATTTATCGTGCTGATATCAAAAGGAATTTTTCCGAGAGCCTGAGCCGCGTCGACGTGCAGCAGACCGTGCGCCTCGTGCACGAGATCGGCGACCTCTGCGATCGGTTGGATGGCGCCGGTTTCGTTATTGGCGAGCATGACCGACACCAACACGGGTGGTCCTGCTGCGAGCATCGTCCGCAATGCGTCGAGATCCACGACTCCGGAGCGAAGCACCGGCAGGCGCGCGATCCGATCCGGCGCAAACTGGCCGCCGGCCAGGACCGACGCATGTTCGATTGCAGAAACAATAATTTTATCAATGGCTTCAGACGGCCCGTGAATCCCGGGGGTCAGCGCTAGGGCATTGGCTTCAGTCCCGCCGGATGTGAAGATCACGTTGCGGGACCCGGCACCCACAGCCGTCGCCACCGCGGCTCGTGCATCTTCCACCAGCCCGCGCGCGCGCCTCCCTTCCGCGTGGATGGACGAAGGGTTGCCGCCGACGTCCCACGCGGCGGCCATCGCCTCCCGCGCCTCGCGGCGCAGCGGCGTGGTCGCATTCCAGTCGAGATAAATTCGTTCCTGCATCAGATTGCAACTATACGACATTCTCGGCGGACGCGGGCACGCCCTCGCGCAAGATGCTTGCTTTTCTCCCCTCGCCCTATGTTAGAACGCAGCGTCAATGTTCACCAGCGCCGCCCGCGTATCGCCGTGCGGTGCCTGATCGCCCTTCTTCCGCAAGGCTGCGAACCGAAAAACCCGCTTTGTGCGAAACCGGCCGATTTGCCAAGGATTCCCGATGCCTGAAGTCATTTTCACCGGTCCCGCCGGCCGTCTCGAAGGTCGCTATCACCCGGCGAAGCAGAAAAATGCGCCGATCGCAATGGTTCTGCATCCGCATCCGCAGTTTCGCGGTAGCATGAACCATCCGATCGTCTATCAGGTCTACTACGCGTTCGTGGCGCGCGGCTTTTCGGTGCTGCGTTTCAATTTCCGCGGCGTGGGCCGTAGCCAGGGCTCGTTCGACCATGGCACGGGCGAACTGTCGGATGCGGCGTCCGCGCTCGACTGGGCACAGACCATCAATCCAGAGGCGCGCGCCTGCTGGGTCGCCGGGTTCTCCTTCGGCGCCTGGATCGGCATGCAGTTGCTGATGCGCCGGCCCGAAGTGGAAGGCTTTATCTCGATCGCGCCGGAGCCGAACCGCTATGATTTCTCGTTTCTGGCGCCATGCCCATCGTCGGGCCTCATCGTTCACGGCGAAAAGGATATCGTCGCGCCCGCGAAGGATGTCACGACGCTGGTGGAGAAGCTGAAGACCCAGAAGGGCATCGTGATCGATCAGCACACCATTCCGGGCGCCAACCATTTCTTCGAAGACAGGATGGAGCCGTTGATGGAAACGGTGACCGGCTATCTCGATATGAGGCTCGCCAACATTCGCTGACGATTGAGGCGAGCGAGTTCAGGGTCGCGCGATCACTCCGCCAGTCATCGGCATTGGCACGCCGGTGGTCGCCGGATAGCTCAATGGCAAGCCTTTCAGACCTCGCGCCGCAAGATAACCGAAGGCTTGCGCCTCCATGGCGTCGGCCGACCACCCCAGCGCATCGCCCGGCTCGACCGTCGCCGGAGCAAATCTCTCCTGCAACATCCTGAGCATGGTCAGGTTGCGGGCTCCCCCACCGACCACGATCCAGCTTCCCGGCGATTTCGGCAATAGCGGAACGATCCGTGCGATGGCCGCGGCGGTGAAGGCCGTCAGGGTTGCAGCGCCGTCGGCCGGCGCCATATCGCGCAGGGCGAGTGAAGCGAAATCGTTGCGGTCAAGAGACTTGGGTGGCGGCAGCGCGAAGAACGGGTTCTGCAAGGCGCCTGCGATCCAGTCCACGTCGGGATGGCCCTGCGCTGCCAGCCGGCCCTCGCAGTCGAACGGCTGGTCCATCACTCGGACCATGAAATCATCAAGCAGCGCATTACCCGGTCCGGTGTCGCAGGCGATCAGCGTGTCGGTGCCGTCGATATAGGTAATGTTGGAGACGCCGCCGATATTGACCACGCAGATCGGTCCCTCACGGTCGAGCGATTGCGCCAGTGCGCGATGATAGACGGGGACAAATGGCGCGCCCTGCCCGCCGGCGGCCACGTCGGCCGCGCGAAAATCATGCATCACCGGAACGTGGATTGCTTTCGCCAACGCCGCCGCATCGCCGATCTGCACGGTCAACCGCTGCGCCGGCCGATGCAGGACGGTCTGGCCATGAAAGCCGACGATATCGATGTCCTCGCGCGTGATGCGGTTCTGCTCGATGAATGCCGCGACGGCTTCAGCGTGCGCCGTCGTCACAGCACGCTCGGCCTCGCCAATCACACCCGGCCGCGCATCGCGCCGCGTCAGCTTGACGGCCTCCGCGAGGGCCTCGCGCAACAGGCCGCGTTCGTGTTCGGTGTAAGGACGGTAACCGGTCGGCCCGAACGCCGCCACTCGCTTGCCGTCGGTTTCGATCAAGGCGATATCGACCCCGTCCAGCGAGGTGCCGCTCATCAGACCAATCGCCGTCATCATCATCGTGCGGGCCCCCGGTGGCTGCCATCCGACGTCCAGCTTGTGCCAAACGCGCGCATCTTATAATGGCACACAGCACGGAGTATAACCGGCGGCAGTGTCCGGCTATCATGCGCCGGAATCGAGTTACGATAGAGTCAAACAAGAACGATCAGAGTCACATAGCCATGGCCGCCTTTAAGTCCGATTTCCTCAACATCCTTCAGGAACGGGGTTTCATCCATCAGTGCTCCGATGTCGAGGGCCTTGATGAGCTGGCCGCGAAGGGCCAGGCGACGGCCTACGTCGGCTACGACTGCACCGCGCCGTCGCTTCACATCGGCAACTATCTCACCATGATGATGCTCTACTGGCTCCAGCAGAGCGGCAACAAGCCGATCACGCTGATGGGCGGCGGCACCACCATGGTCGGCGACCCCTCCGGCAAGGATGAATCGCGCGCGATCCGCAGCGTCGCGGAAATCGAAGCCAACAAGGCCAGCATTCGCGGCGTGTTCGCCAAGGTGCTGCGCTACGGGTCCGGCGCGAGCGATGCGGTGATGCTCGACAACGCCGAATGGCTGACCAAGCTCAACTGGATCGAGATGCTGCGCGACATCGGCCGGCACTTCTCGGTCAACCGCATGCTGACGATGGACTTCGTTCGCCTTCGCCTCGAGCGCGAACAGGAGATGAGCTTCATCGAATTCAACTACATGGTCTGTCAGGCCTATGATTTCGTCGAGCTGTCGCGGCGCGTCGATTGCCGGCTTGCAGATGGGCGGCTCGCGATCAGTGGGGCAACATCGTCAACGGCGTCGATCTCGGCCGCCGCATGGGAACACCCCAATTGTTCGCCCTGACCACGCCGCTGCTGACGACAGCGTCGGGCGCGAAGATGGGCAAGACCGCGCAGGGTGCGGTCTGGCTCAACGCCGACGCGTTCAGCCCGTACGATTTCTGGCAGTACTGGCGCAACGTCGAAGACGCCGACGTCGTCAAATTTCTCAAGCTGTTCACGATCCTGCCGATGGGCGAGATCGCGAAGCTTGCGGCATTGCAGGGCGCCGAGATCAACGAGGCCAAGAAGGTGCTGGCGACCGAGGCAACCGCGCTGCTGCATGGCCGCGCCGAGGCTGAGAAAGCCGCCGACACCGCGCGCACGACTTTCGAGGAAGGCGCCATCGCCGAGAGCCTTCCCACGCTGGATATTCCGCACAGCGAACTTTCAAGCGGAGCAGGCGTGCTCGCGCTATTCGTGAGGGCGGGTCTCGTCGCCTCGAACGGCGAAGCACGCCGCCAGATCAAGGGCGGCGGCCTTCGCGTCAACGATGTCGCAGTCACCGACGAGAAAATGATGCTGACATCAGCCCATCTCACGCCAGAAGGCGTGATCAAACTCTCGATGGGCAAGAAGCGCCACGTGCTGCTGCGGCCTGCATAGCCGTACGCCCGGCATCCGTGGCGGTTGCGGGTCGATGACCGCCGTCTTCGTCGTGCCTGCGCTCAGGCAGTAATCTGGCAAGCGATCAATTGCCGCTCTGCGACGGATATTCGATCTGGTTGGCCGGTTTGCCGGTCTGGAATTCAAAGATCTTGCGCAGCACGCCGGGCGCCATGGCCGAAATCGGATTGACGCGCAATTGCGGCTGCCCCGGCGTTCCCACCACCTCGTAGGTCACGCCGATCAGCCCCTCGTTGCTGCCGCCGCCAAGGAACAGCCCGACAATCGGAAGCTGTCCAAAGATGTTGTTGAGGCCGTACATCGGCACGAACGTGCCGCTCATGCGAACCTGATTGCCGGGAAAATCGATATTGCCCTCGATGGTCGCGCCGATCGTCGGCCCCTTGACGACGCCTTCGTGGACAGTGAGCTGGCCATTCTGCCGGGTGAATTCCGCGCGCAGACGCGAGAATGAAATGCCATTTTGAGCGTTCTGCGGACCACCCGCTGCCGCGCGATCCAACGCGGTCTCACCCTTGATGGTGAAATCGCGAACGTTGATCAGCCCCTGCTTGGCACGCGGCTCGACGGTCGGCGGATCCATCGCCAGCGCGAGCTGACCGCCAAACATCTTTCCGTAGGTATCGGTAAAGCGGAAGAATGCGCCCGCGTCGTTGGTCTCGATCAAAATGACGTCCCGGCCCTGCGGGCGCCCGCGCAGATCACCGGTCAGCGGCGTATCGCGCCCGATCTTTCCGCTCATGGTAAAGCTGCGGATCGACCCGTTGCGCCGGGACATCTTCACGTCCGCGCTGCGCACGGCTTCGCCGTAAAATCCGGCCACGGCTCCAAGCTTCAGGTCGATGTCGAAATCGATACTCTTGGCCTTGCCTTTGACGTCGGCCTCCTTGCCCGAGATCGCCGATTTGATAAAGCCGCGGCCATCGAACACGTCGCCGCGCATGACGATCTTCAGCACGCCGTCCGCATTGCGCTCGGCCTTCAGCGAAGCCTTGTCACCCTCAGACGGCGAGTAAACCGGGAAATTCGCATTCAATAAATCGCCGTTCTGATCGATCTCCAGCGATCCCTTGATCATGACGCCGCCGCCGTCGATGACGATATCGTCCAGGCGCGTCGATTGCGCCTTTTGCACCACATTGAACGTCGCGTGGCCTGACTTTCCCGGCAGCTTGACCCAGCCGGGCAGAACATTGTCGAGCTTCAAGGATGTGAGATCGGCATCGATGCCGATCTTGCTATCCTTGTCAGTGCCGCCGATCTTCCCGACCAGCTTGACTGGAATTGTACCGGTGGCCCCTGAACCGAGATCCAGGCCGAGCTTTGCGCGACTCGCATCATCCAGCGTGGCCTGCAACTTGATATCCGCGTCGCCGTCCGCCGGCTTACGGTAATCCAGCGAAGCCGGCTGTCCGTTGATCTTGACGTCACCCTTAACCTGATAACCCTGGTTGTTGGCGACCACCTTCAGCGCGTTCGCTTCAAGCTTCTAATTCATGACTAGCCGATCGGCGACAAAGCCCGCGAGATCGGCGGTGATGGAATAGGTCGTATCCTCCTTGGTGAGTTGACGCCTGATCGGCAAGCCGAGCGCGACCTGTGCCGTGACCGTCCCCTTGCTGGAATTGGGATCGATCAGATTACCGGTGAATTCGCTGAGGCGGTCCGAAGCAAGAATTTCGGCGGCTGCGGGCACCGGACCATCGATCCTGAACTTCACCCTGGCCGGTGCGGGTTTGGGAGCCATGTCCGGCACCTCGAATACGACGTCGGAAATGTTGAGCTTGCGGCCAGCCGGGGTATCGGCAGCGGCCTGCCCGATCGTCACCGTCGCCGTTCTGCCGGTGACTCGCGCCTTCAGATCGGCGTCGTGTATCGAGGGCATTTCATCGACCGGATGCAGCGTCACGTTGCTGGCGGTGATATTAACCGAGAGGCCATCATCCGGGATCGGCGGCCCGCGCCGCGACAGGTTGTGGATCGGCGAATTGACGCCGATTTCAATGCGCTGGAGGAAACCCCGTTCAATCCGGTCGATGACCCATTCGCGCACTTCCGGCACGATCAGAACTGGCCACATGCTCTTGAGCGCGGCTGCGGACATTGGCGTTCCCGCAAAGCCCAGTTTCAGGCGCGGCGCTTCCGAATAGTCGATGCTACCCGTACCGGCGACGCCGATTTCACCGTTGCTGATATCGGCCTGAGTCAACATCACCTGCTTGTGCTCGGTGTCGAATCTCACTCCGATCGCAATACGGTTGAAAATCAGAGGCTTTTCGCCATCGGAGCCGGCGAGGACGATGGTGCCGCCGCTCAAACCCATCTGCCAGTCCGGAATGCTGCCATTCGGAGGCTCGAGATGGGCGAGAAGCGTAATTCGATCCTGCCCGGACACGATTTTGAACGGTGCTACCAGGACACGCCGTCCTGAATCCCATTCCATGTTCATTTCGATCTGATCGATCGCCATGGGATAGTCCGGCGTATCGCTGTCGATGATCGTGCCTTTGCCCGCGAAGAGATTGCCGCGAAAATAGGTCGGCAGGCCGTCGCGGCCAATCTCGCCCTTCAGTTCGCCGCTGAGCGGCATGTCGGCGCTAAAGGTGAGATCCTTGATGCGGAGGGCCAGAAGGATGTTCTTCGCCGGTATCCTGGCGGCGCGGAGATCAACAGTGCGGACACCATCGGCGGGCGGCCCGACCATGACGCGGAGCGACCACGCCTTGCTGCCGTCTTCGCCGACACTGAATACGACGCCGCCGCCATGCGGGCGGCGAAGGCTCAGGCTGATATTGTCAAAGCTCCACAGGTTGCCGCGCTGCTGATCGTCGACCACCAGTCTCCCGTTTTTCAGACCGATCTCATTGAGATTCTGCCCGTCGAGCCCTGTAAGGCTGAGACTATCGAGCCAGTCCAGTCCCGCCAACAGAGCGCTGACGTTGTTACGGTCATCGGAGATTGCAGACGCGGCGTCGGTCTGGGGTCCGCGCAACTGCGGCGTCGCTTGAATCGATGGCGTGATGCCGGAGGGAGCGACGGCGGACGGTGACGGCAGGTCGGATCGTCGCGTTGATGCGACACCCGTGGCAAGCGGCTTGGCGTTATCACCTGCCGAAACGGTGACTTGACCGTCTGGCGTAATCCGAACCGCGAGTTCGGCATCGACCAGATTGAGACTTTCGGCACGCAGCCGCCCGGTCAACAGCGCCATGCCGGACAGTTTCACCTCGGCTTTCGGCGCGCTCGCGACAATCGCATGATCGCGGTCACGGACAACGACATCACGGATACGAACCGCGATACGAATTCGGCCGGCGCGCTCGATCTGCGTGCCGCCGATTTCCACGGTGTTGTCGTGACCGATGTTTTCCTCGATCGCAGCGACAAGCCAGGGCGTCACCATGTCGAGATTGACAGGACCAGCGCCAAGGCGCCACCAGAGCGCACCAAAGCCTCCGGCAAATATAGACATCAAGACGACGACGGTGATTACGAGCCGTCTGACCCAGCGTTCGCCGGCCAGCCAGTCTTTGAACTTCCCGAGCCGGTCACCGAACCTGTGGAATCTCGAAATCCGACCGCGACAGCAGCCGACGTACGCGACGGCTTGCGACCTCGTCGTGGTCTTCATTCCAGTCGGTATCTTCCCGCGAGACCTGGTCGCCGCCGCGCGAATTCGGAACCTGGGATCGGCGTTTTCCTTGTCATTGCCTCTCGGTGCCGACCTGGACCGGAGCAGTTGTCGTCATCGGTCCGCGCGTCGTTTCCAGACGAACGCTCCTGTGACGGCATTTCTGCCAATGCCCGATCTAACATGTTACGTGTGACGGATAATTCGTCGAATCCCTTGTAACCATACTCCGCGGTCGGCAGAAATGCACAACGGCCACGGCCTGGCCGAGTCGCCTCGGCATCCCCTGTGGTCGATCGGATACTGACCGGTCGAAAGCGACGAAAGGAAGGCGTATGTCCAAGAAGATACGCAAGAAATCCTCCAAGCCGGCCACCGCCAAGACCGCCCGTGCGACAACGGCGAGCCGCGCAAAACCGCCCCGAAAAGCAGGTCGATCGCCCTCGTTGGCAGCGAGCGAAAAGCCTAAATCGAGTTCCTCGAAATCACGGCCCGAATCTGTCCCACGAAGGACCGCAGAAGCCGTTAAAAGCCGTGCCCTCGCGAAGTCCCTTGAAGAGGACGCCCGGCCGATCCAAGGCTGGCGTTACGCCCAGGTCTCAGGGCGCTGACCTTGCGGAGGGCTCCCAGGGCGCCGCCATTCGACCTTCCCCGGGACGGCGGCACCCACGTTTCGCTCGCCGATTTTGCCGGACGGAAGCTCGTGATCTTTTTCTATCCGCGCGCTGATACGCCCGGCTGCACCAGAGAGGCCATGGATTTCACCCGGTTGGCGAAAGAGTTCGCTGCCTGCGGAACGGCGGTCATCGGCGTCTCGGCTGATTCCGTGAAGGCGCAGGATTTATTCCGTGCCAAGCACAAGCTGTCCATTCCTCTCATCTCGGATGAGAAGCACGAGATGCTGGAAGCCTACGGCGCCTGGGGCGAAAAATCCATGTACGGCAGGACCTTCCTTGGCATTCTTCGTACCACGGTGCTGGTAGATGATGACGGACGGATCGCCCGCATCTGGTGTCGGGTCAAGGTCGACGGTCACGCCGAAGACGTCCTTGCGGCCGCCCGCCATCTGTAACAATGCACCGCCATTTCCCGAAAATTAACCATGAACGGTTCAAATCAGCATTGAAGTTGAGCCGACTGGAACCTGTTTCAGGACGGCGCGGGAGTGCCGATGTCGTACCGTTCCAGTCAGTATGCCGAGTATCCGCAGCAGCATCACACGCACGATCACGGACGGCATCATTCCCGCCGCCCCATTCCGGCCCTCCTGCCATCCGAGATGAAGGAATCGCAGCGCGGCTACACCATCGCCCATGCCGGCAGGCAGGTCCGTTTCGGACCCGTCGTGTTCTGGATCGCCGTCGGAACGGTCACGCTGCTCGGGGTTTGGTCCGCCGCGACTGCGACCTACTTCGCCTTCCGCGACGACGTGCTGACACGGCTCATCTCGCGCCAGGCGAACATGCAATACGCCTATGAAGACCGCATTGCCGAATTGCGCGCGCGTGTCGATCGCACCACCAGCCGCCAGTTGCTCGATCAGGAGCAGTTCGACAGAAAGCTCGAAGAGATCATGCGCCGTCAGGGGGTCCTCGAATCCCGCGCCGCGGCCCTGAACGCCCTGCCTGACGTTGCAGTAACGGGATCGATCAAGGGATCGTCCCGGAAGACGGAGAACGCCGCCGATGCAAGTTCATCGGGACCTGCAAAACCCTCCCCGATCAACGAAACCGCCACCTTCGGGGCGCCGGCCTGATCGCGAAGCGGCCACAGGCGCGGCCAAGGAACTGAGGCGGCTTGAGTCGTCGCTCAATCGGATCGAAAGCCGCCAGATCGCCGAACTGGACTTCGTCGAGAACCGCATGGAATCCCGGGTGCGCCGGATGCGCGGAGTTTTCTCCGATCTCGGACTCAACACGGCGAAGATGGAAGCCGGCACGCCGCATCCCGGCACGGGCGGTCCCTATGTGCCCGTCAAGCTGCGACCCGATGCCGGCCCATTCGAGCGCCAGCTCTACCGCGTCAATCTGACTCGGGCGCAGATCGACCGGCTGAATCACGCCCTCGCGCTCGTTCCCTATCGCAAACCGGTGATCGGCGAGATCGAGTTCACCTCCGGCTTCGGCGTGCGCGTCGATCCGTTCATCGGGCGGCCGGCGATGCACACCGGCGTCGATTTCCGCGCGGCGATGGGCGACCCTGTGCGTGCGACGGCGAACGGAAAGGTTGTCTCCACGGGTTGGGCGGGCGGCTACGGACGGATGGTCGAGGTGGATCATGGAAACGGTCTGTCGACCCGCTACGGGCACCTCTCCGAGATCGACGTGAAGGTCGGTCAATCCATCAAGATCGGAGAAGTCGTCGGCGAAGTCGGATCGACCGGCCGCTCGACGGGTCCCCATCTGCACTATGAAACACGGATCGACGGGGAAGCCGTCGATCCCCAGAAATTTCTTCGAGCCGGCACACGCCTGAACGCTGGCTAAAGATTCCGGCGAGCCCGGAACTTCAAAGCTTTCCCTATAGC
Source organism: uncultured Alphaproteobacteria bacterium (assembly GCA_963764445.1). GTDB lineage: Bacteria > Pseudomonadota > Alphaproteobacteria > Rhizobiales > Xanthobacteraceae > Nitrobacter. The sequence continues at coordinate 63,158 of CAVXSV010000008.1, read as the reverse complement.
CTGCATGGTCTGGAATTTTTGCGATTTCAGCCTTTGTACACCATGCGATTGGTTCGCGTCGGTCGTTACCATTTTCGCTTGCAGATTCGATACGCGATGTGCATATCGCGGAAACTATTTGCAGCCCCGGGACTTGGTCTGGTGTCCTGTCATGCGGAAACGGAACCAGGAATGCCCGACCGAATCGCTGAAAGCACCCACGGGATTGATCCGGAGACCAGCAAGGCGGTCGCCAAAGCGATCGGTGAGCGGCTGCGAACCGATGTGGGACCAGAGGAATCGAAGCTGCCGTTCCGGCTTCAGCTTCTGCTGGACCAATTGCGCGCGCAGGACAACAACACGTAGGCGATTTTCGCGCAGAAACGTCTTACAGTTCTGAATTAGCTCTTTGGGGACACCCGATCCTTGTTGCCGTCGGGCATTTTCGATCACAAATGGGTTGCGTTTGGCTGGCACAGCGGTGAAAAGCCCGCATGCTGTCCCTCACCGACATTTCAATCCGCATTGCCGGAAAACTTCTGATCGACCATGGGTCCGCGCAGATCGTGCCCGGTGCCCGCGTCGGGTTTGTTGGCCGCAATGGCGTCGGCAAATCGACGCTGTTCCAGGCGATCCGCGGTGAACTGCCGACGGAAACCGGCACGATCGCCATTCCGCCACGCTGGCGCGTAGGCAGCCTTGCACAAGAGGCGCCGGACGGCCCCGAGCCCCTGGTCGAGGTGGTTCTCAAGGCCGACCTCGAACGTCACGCACTGCTGCACGAAGCCGAAATTGCCCACGACCCGCACCGCATCGCGGAAATCCAGACGCGCCTCGCCGATATCGATGCGCACTCCGCGCCGGCGCGTGCCGCATCGATCCTGAGCGGTCTTGGGTTTTCAGCGGCCGATCAGGCCCGCTCCTGTTCGGAATTTTCAGGCGGCTGGCGCATGCGCGTCGCGCTTGCTGCAACACTCTTTGCCGCTCCCGATCTGCTGCTGCTGGACGAGCCGACCAATTATCTCGACCTCGAAGGCACGCTGTGGCTGGAAGATCATCTTGCGAACTATCCGCGCACGGTCATCGTCATCAGCCACGACCGCGATCTGCTCGACACATCAGTCGATCAGATCCTGCACCTCGATCGTGGCAAGCTCTCGCTTTACAAGGGTACCTACTCGAGCTTCGAGGAACAGCGCGCCACCCGCGAGATGCTCGACGCCAAACACGCCAGGCGGCAAGCCGACGAGCGCAAACGGCTCCAGGCCTTCGTCGATCGCTTCAAGGCCAAGGCCTCGAAGGCGCGTCAGGCGCAGTCACGCGTGAAGATGCTCGAGCGCATGAAGCCCGTGACGGCGCTGGTCACACAGGACGTACGTGAAATTTCGTTTCCAGTGCCCGGCAAACTGCTGTCGCCGCCGATCATCGCCGTTGATGAAGCAATCGTGGGCTACGATCCCGAACTGCCAGTGCTCAAAGGCGTGACTTTGCGCATCGACGAAGACGACCGCATCGCCTTGCTAGGTTCCAACGGCAACGGCAAATCCACCCTCGTCAAACTGCTTGCCGGCAAGCTGCAACCGTTTGCCGGCAAGGTCGTGCGCGCCGACAAGCTGTCGATCGGCTACTTCGCCCAGCATCAGACCGACGAACTGGACCTCGACGGATCGCCCTACGATCATGTGCGGCGGCTGATGCCCGATGCTCCGGAAACAAAGATTCGCGCGCGTGTCGGCGGCATCGGTTTTTCCGGCAAGGCCGGCGACACGGTCGTGAGAAGCCTCTCGGGCGGCGAAAAAGCACGTCTGCTTCTCGGGCTCGCAACATTCTTTGCGCCGAACATGATCATCCTCGACGAGCCGACCAACCATCTCGACATCGACAGCCGGGCTGCGCTCGCCGAAGCCATCAACGAATTTCCGGGCGCCGTGATCATGGTCTCGCACGACCGCTACCTGATCGAAGCCTGCGCCGATCAATTGTGGGTCGTCGCAGACCGAGCCGTCACGCCGTACGATGGCGATCTTGATGATTATCGCCGCGCGGTTCTGTCAGCGCGGGGCATGCGCACGAGCGCCCGTGATCGCGGATCCAATGAGCGCGACAACGGTCGCGACAAGCCTCAACGCAACAAAACTGAAAAGCGTGTGCCGCTCAAGCAGAAGATCGCCAACGCCGAGGCGGAGATCGAGCGGATCAATGGCATCATTGCCAAAATCGACGTCGCACTCGCGTTGCCGGATTTGTTCAAGCGCGATCCTAAACAGGCCGCACAACTGAGCAAGGCGCGCGCAAGTGCGGCAATCGCTCTGCAACGCGCCGAAGACGAATGGCTGGCCGCGAGTTCATCTTTCGATAATGCCATCGGCTGACGAGGAAATTACGTCGCCGAGTGCTGCTTCGCTGGACTTTGGCTTCGCCGCTTTCGGCGGAGTCAACAGGCTCAGGCGCCCGCTCGATCGAGGACAGACGTCCCGCCGTAAAGGTGTAGATGCCGGCGCGCGATCCCTTCAGGAACGTCAGCACCGCAACGCGCTGGCCGTGCGGATCGTTGGAAAGGCTGACATTGTCCGGCGCGCCTATGCCGCGCGTCACGTCGCATTCGGTGTGACCCAAGGCCACAGTGCCCGTTGCAGACGCCGCAGGCGACGGCGTTGCCGCAGCGCCATCGGACAGTGCGCTGGATTCGCCCGCGCCGATCGGCGGTGCCATGCCCGGACAAAGGCCGTCCGCGCTGATGAGGTCGTCTGGCGTCGCCGGCTTATCAGGCGTGAGTGGCGGCGTTTCGATCGAAACGTTCTTGATAAACATCCTGCCCGATCGTGAAAACCAGTCTGCATCCTTGGACAGCAGATCGGACGACAGCATGTCTGATGCGCTGCCGCAACCCGATACGAGAGGCGCCACCAAAAGCAGCGACATCAATGCATTTCGATGAAAACTGGGCCGTCTCACGATGAACTCTATTCCCGACCGATCATAACGGCCTGTCCCAACACCAATTTGAGGCACGACCATGGCTACCTGCTGAGCTTGGATCAGAAAGCCTCAAATATAATTAATTACAATATATCCCTACTGGCGGCGCTGCCAGCGCCCTCCTTCGTCGGTCTGCCAGTAAGTCGCCTCGAACCCTCGGGACTTGCAGTCGGTCCAAACGGCTCGAGCGGTTTTCAACGCGGCATCGTCATCGCCATTGAAGATCAGCACCAATCGCTCATAAAGTTCGGAGTCCTCCGGAAGCGGGGCATTGTCGATCAGAAATCTGACGGTCGCCCGATTGGGATTATGACGGTCTGTTGTCAGCACAATGGGCTGTTCGCTTGCATCCTCGATCCTCCACGTCGCATGCGGCAGGAATGAGTCATCGCGATAGGTCCACAGATGCGCGTCGAGCGCGTCAACGCGTTCCTCGGATGTTGTGTGCACAACAGCCCGCCAGCCACGCTCGAAGGTTTTTTCGAGCAGCGGCGGCAGAACGTTTTCAATCGACATGTTCTGCAGGTGATAGAACAGGACCTCCGTCATCGCCGCGCTTCGTAATGCTCCGCCACCAGGCGGTCCAGCAGACGGACGCCGAACCCCGATCCCCAACTCTGGTTGATGTCGGATTTCGGAGATCCCATCGCCGTTCCCGCGATATCAAGATGAGCCCAGGCCGTATCGTCGACAAACCGCTGTAGGAACTGTGCCGCCGTGATCGAGCCGCCATGGCGGCCGCCGGTGTTCTTCATGTCGGCGAACTGCGAGTCGATCTGCTTGTCGTATTCGGGACGCAAGCGGCATGCGCCAGACGCGCTCGCCGGTCTCGACGCCGATCTTGATCAGCCGCTCCGACAACTGATCGTTGTTGGAGAACAGGCCGGCGTGTTCGGTGCCGAGCGCGACCATGATCGCACCGGTCAACGTTGCGAGATCGATCATGAATTTCGGCTTGAACTTCTGGGCCACGTACCACAGCACGTCGGCGAGAACGAGCCGGCCTTCCGCATCGGTATTGATGATCTCGATGGTCTGGCCGGACATCGACGTCACGATATCGCCCGGCCGCTGCGCGTTGCCATCGGGCATGTTCTCGACAAGTCCGATCGCGCCGACCACGTTGACCTTTGCCTTGCGGGCGGCGAGCGCATGCATCAATCCCGACCACGCAGGCCGCACCGCCCATGTCGCCCTTCATGTCCTCCATGCCGCCGGCGGACTTGATCGAAATGCCGCCGGTATCGAAGCAGACGCCCTTGCCGACGAAGGCGACCGGCTGCTCGCCTTTCTTGCCGCCGTTCCAGCGCATGATGACCGTCCGGCTTGGCCGCGCAGAGCCCTGCCCGACGCCCAGCAGCGCGCCCATGCCGAGCTTCGTCATGGCCTTGACGTCGAGGATGTCGATGCCGACCCCGATCTTGCGCAACTGGCTGGCGCGCCGCGCGAACTCTTCCGGATAGAGTACGTTCGGCGGCTCATTCACCAGATCGCGCGCGATAATGACGCCATCGATAACGTGATTGTCCGGCGCGAACGCTTTCTTCGCGGCGGCGACATCGGCGACCGCGATCGACACGTCGGCGCGCAATGCCGAATCGTCGTCGTCTTTCTTCCTGGTTTTGTAGCGATCGAATTTGTAGGCGCGCAATCGGATACCGGAGGCCAGCGAAGCCGATTGATCAGGACTCATCGCAGTCCGACGGCAATTCCGCAACGACCGTCACGACACCGTTGTCGCCGCGAATCTTTCCGGCGAGGACGCCGCCGAATTTGAGGAAATCGCTGCCCTTGAGAGCGGACGCCTTGCCGACGCCAACGACAATCAGGCGATCCGTCTTGAGGCCCTCCGGTGCAAGGATGTCGAGCGTCGCCGCGCTTTTGCCCTTGAACTGATTGGTCGTCGCGGCCCGTTTCACGATTCCGGCTGACGACCCGAGAGCCTTGCTCGCGACTCGGCCGAATTTCAGCGCATCGTCGCAGAACACCACAAGGATTCCGCGCGGAGCGGTCGAAAACGGAACAAAGCCGACCTTAATGGCGTCGGGCATCAACAAATCCTCCAGAATCAGGGGCGGCGCAGCGTGGGTATCCGGCTGGCAGGTGAAGCAGCGACTATGACCTGTCAAAGGCAACCCTGCCAAGGTCCGCGATTCCAGATAGGAATCGCGGACCCGGCTGCCTCCAAAGCCTGATCGGGGGTGCGTTGCGGCCGCACTGTCGTGGCTGCAAGGCCACATGTCCCAAAATGTTAACCCTAATGAATGGGCATCATGGCTCGGCCATTTTGTTGACAGATCAAAGGGATGGTAGTGTGAGGTGAGCCGGGTAAATACATTGGCGAGGCCCTGGGAAATCCCGGATCGGGATCTGGCACTCTGCCGGTTGTTCTGGACTCGGAGGACGGGGATCGTTCAGACCGATGGGGTCGATCGATAAGTATATTTTCCGGACGACGCTGACGTCGTTTGTCGTGGTTCTGGTCAGCCTGACGGGGGTGATCTGGATTACGCAGGCGCTACGCGGCATCGATCTGATGACGAGCCAGGGTCAGACCATTCTGACGTTTCTGGGGATCACCAGCCTTGCGATCCCGGTGCTGGTGCTGATCATCTCGCCGATTGCGCTGATGATCGCGATTTCGCACACTCTCAACAAGCTCGCGACCGATTCCGAAATCATCGTGATGAACGCCGCCGGCTTGTCGCCGTTTCGGCTGTTCCGGCCGTTTATCTACGCAACCGTGGTCGTGGCCTTGCTGGTGGCGTTTATCGCGGCCTATCTCGCGCCCGACGGGATGCGCCGGCTGAAGCGATGGGACGCCGAAATCACCGCCGATATTCTGGCGAATGTTCTGCAGCCCGGCCGGTTTGCACAGCTCGATCCAAATCTGACGATTCGCGTTCGGGAGCGTCAGCCCGGTGGCCTCCTTGTTGGGATCTTCATTGACGACCGCCGCGATCCAAAAGAGCGGGTCAGCATCATTGCCGACCACGGGACGGTGATGAAGAACGACAGTGGATCATTTCTCATTCTTGAAGACGGAAACCTGGAGCGATTCGAGGTCGGCAAGCGCGAACCGGCCATGGTGGCATTCGGCCGTTATGCGTTCGACATGTCGAAATTCTCGAATCAGGGACATGACGTCGTTTATGGCATCCGCGAGCGCTATCTCTGGGAGTTGATCGCCCCGGATCCGGCGGACCCGCTGGTTCGGCAGTCGCTTGGCCAGTTCCGCGCCGAGTTGCACGATCGCTTCACGGCACCGATCTATCCGTTTGCCTTCGCTGCGCTGACCTTCGCATTCCTCGGATCACCGCGCACGACGCGTCAGAGTCGCAATTTTTCCATGGGAGCGTCGATTGCCGCCGTGTTCGGCCTGCGCATGGCGGGCTTCGCGCTTTCGGTGATGACCGTGAAGTCGACTGCCGCCCCGCTTCTGCAATATCTGCTTCTATTCGGATCGATCGGCGTCAGCCTTCGGGTGATCATTGCCGGAATCGGTGGTCGAACCGCCGGCCGCATTGATGGAAGCGGTCAACAGATCGAACGCGCGGCTCCTCCGCCTACTGGGGAGGCCAGCCGCCGCATGAGCATGTTGACGAACACATTGGGCCGTTATTTTGCGGCCGTTTTGTAGTGGCTGCAATCGGCGTGTTCGCCAGCATCTTTCTGCTTCTCGTTCTCGTCGACTACATCGAAATGGTCCGCAGAACGTCGGGACTTGCGTCGGCATCGGCAATGATGGTCGCGGAAACATCCCTGTTCAGGGTGCCGCAACTGCTCGAAAAAATGACGCCGTTTTGCATCCTGATCGGCGCCATGACCTGCTATCTCGCATTGTCGCGGCGGTTGGAACTGGTGGTGGCACGCGCGGCCGGCGTTTCGGCCTGGCAATTCATCTCCCCGGCACTCGCGTGTGCGCTCCTGCTCGGCATTCTTGCGACCACAGCCTATAATCCGATGTCCGCCAACCTGCGCGAGCTCTCCAAGAAGATGGAAGCCGAACTGTTCGGTGGCGTCTCGGGAGGGGGTCTGCAGGACGCGTCCGGTTTCTGGATCAATCAGGTGACGAACGAGGGCCAGGCCATCATCAACGCGGCGCGCAGCGAGCAGCAAGGCGTCCGCCTGACGGGATTGACCGTGTTCAGGTTCGATCCCAATTCCCAGTTCAAGGAGCGAATCGAGGCACGCGAGGCCGTTCTGCAGGACGAGCGCTGGCTGTTCAAAGGGGTTCACAGGTTTACGCTCGACGGTCCCCCGATCGAGCAGGACACCTTTGTCCTCGCGACCAGCCTGACGTCGGCACAAGTCCGGAACAGCTTCTCCACTCCCGAAACTGTGTCATTTTGGCAACTTCCGGGGTATATTAAGTCGTCCGAGAGTTCAGGATTCGCCACCGCAGGCTACCGGCTGCAATACCACAAGCTCATCGCACAGCCGTTTTTGCTGGCTGCAATGGTGATGCTGGCGGCCTCGGTAAGCCTCAGGTTCTTCCGCTTCGGCGGCGTGCAAAAGATGGTTTTGAGTGGCGTGGCATCGGGCTTTCTGCTCTATGTCCTGTCCAAGGTAACTGAGGATTTGAGCAAGGCCGAGTTGATGAATCCAATCGCTGCGGCGTGGCTGCCCGTCTGCGTGGGCGGCCTCACCGGCTTTTTGGCCTTGCTGTACCAGGAGGACGGGTAGTGGCTGCAATCGCCGCCCTCCGAACAAGCTCGTCTGCTTGCGAGCGGCGCATTCCTCCGCGCCGCCGTCGGATCGGCATGTCCGCGATTCTGACCTCCCTGGCAGTTACAGTTCTCGGTTTAGCCGTTGCCGCAGCGTTGCACATCGTCACGACCACGCCGGCTGCAGCCCAAAGTTTCACCTTCAACCCTCGGCCGGCAAAACCCAAGCCGCCACCGGCTCAAAAGGACGGGCAGATGCTCGTTCAGGCCAACGAGGTCGACTACGACTACAACAACTCGCGCGTCTCAGCCGTTGGTAACGTGCAGATGTTCTACAACGGAACCGGCGTCGAAGCGGACAAGGTCATCTACGACCAAAAGACCAAGCGTCTACATGCCGAGGGCAACATCCGCATGACGGATGCGGACGGCAAGATCACCTACGCCAACATCCTGGATTTGAGCGACGACTATCGGGATGGCTTTGTCGATTCGCTGAGAGTCGACACGGCGGACGAGACGCGCATGGCCGCAACCCGGGCCGATCGGACCAAGGGCAACTACACCGTCTTCGAGAACGGCGTCTATACCGCCTGCGCGCCTTGCAAGGACGATCCGAAAAAGCCACCGCTGTGGCAGGTCAAGGGCGCGCGCATCATTCATAATCAAACCGAGAAGATGCTGTATTTCGAGGACGCCCGGCTGGAATTTTACGGCGTGCCTATGGCGTATATGCCCTTTTTCTCCACGCCCGATCCGACCGTGAAGCGCAAGAGCGGCTTTCTGATACCGTCTGTGACTTCGAATACTTCCTATGGGGTCGGGATCGAAGTCCCCTATTATTTCGCGCTCGCGCCGAACTACGACCTGACCATTTCGCCGCGCTTTACCACGCGGCAGGGCGTGCTGATGCAGGGTGAGTTCCGGCAGCGTCTCATCGACGGCGCCTACCAGATCCGCGCTTACGGAATCGATCAGCTGGATCAGGGCGCCTTTGCCGGACAACCTGGCGATCGCGAGTTTCGGGGCGGTGTCGATACCCAGGGCCAGTTCGCGCTAAACGACAAATGGGTCTGGGGTTGGGACGGCGTCCTGTTGAGCGACTACTATTTCTTCTCGGACTACAGGCTAGCGCAATACAAGGACCCGTTGCAATCTTTCCTGAACCTGCCGACCGAGGCGATTTCGCAACTCTATCTGACCGGCGTCGGCAACCGCAGCTATTTCGATGCCCGCGCGATTTACTACCTCAGCTACTCGGGCAATCAGAGCCAGGTTCCGGTCGTTGCGCCCGTCATTGATTATAACAACGTTCTCAATCATTCCGTCCTCGGCGGCGAGTTCAGCTACAAATTCAACTTCACCAACCTCACGCGCGATCAGTCGCAGTTCGATCCGATCTCGACGCTTGCGAACACGGGTTTTATGTGCGCGCCGTTGGCTTCCGCAGATCCGGCAAGCACCAACCGACCTACCCAACCTTGCGTGCTGCGCGGCGTTCCCGGCACCTACACCCGGTTGACCGCCGAAGCGCAGTGGCGGAAGTCGTTTACCGATTCCTTCGGCCAGATCTGGACGCCGTTCGCGTCGCTTCGCGCCGATGCGATCAATGCCGATATCTCGAACCAGCCGGGTGTTTCAAACTTCTTGCAGCCGGGTGACACCCAGACGGTTCGATTGATGCCGACGGTGGGTCTCGAGTATCGCTACCCCTTCATCAACGTACAGCCCTGGGGCACCACGACGATCGAGCCGATCGCGCAGGTCATCATTCGTCCGAATGAGAGCTATGCGGGCAAACTGCCGAACGAGGATGCGCAAAGTCTGGTCTTCGACGCCAGCAACCTCTTCAGTGTCGACAAATTTTCCGGATACGACCGCGTTGAAGGTGGCGGCCGTGCCAACGTCGGAGTGCAGGCGACGACCCAATTCGATCACGGCGGCGCGATCAATTTCCTGTTCGGTCAGTCCTATCACTTGTTCGGCCTGAACTCGTTCGCTGTCGCGGACCTCACCAATACCGGCGTCGATTCCGGCCTGCAGCGCGCGCAATCCGACTATGTAACGAGCATCAACTATTCACCCAACAGCATCTTCACCTTCAGCACGCGCGCGCGTTTCGATGAAGCGACCTTGAACGTACAGCGCTTCGAGGCCGAAGGCCGCGCCAGCTTCAGCCGCTGGTCTGCGAGCATGTTGTATGGCGATTATGCCGCGCAGCCGGACCTCGGGTATCTCACGCGCCGCCGGGGTATTCTGGGCTCCGGTTCCATCAAGGTAGCATCGAACTGGGTCGTGCAGGGTGCGGCCCGCTGGGATCTGGAAGCCAACGAGATCAACCAGTATACGATAGGCGCAGGATACGTGGACGACTGTTTCGTTCTCGGCCTCAACTACGTGACGTCATACACCTACTCTGCAGGAACAACGCCGCCCAAGCTAAACCATGCTGTCATGCTTCAGCTTGGCTTGCGGACCTTGGGCCAGACCCGCGGAGGAGCAGGCGGTTCCGGCCTGCAGTAATTTCCCGAGCGGCAGCATTCTGAACGCAGCCCGCGCCGCCTCAAATGACCCTGATTTGGCTGACGAGACTGACATGGAAATGACCTCGTTCCTCCGGCCGTTTTGCCGACTTGCAATAGTCGCAGTCCTTCTGTTCGCCTGCCCGAACTCGCCGCTGCTTGCGCAATCCGTAGCTGTCATGGTCAACGGCGAGCCGATCACCACTTTCGACATCGAACAGCGCAGCCGGCTGATCCAGATATCCACTCACAAAACTCCAAGTCGGCAGCAGGTAATGGACGAGTTGATCAACGAAAAGGTGAAGATCAAGGAAGCCAAGAAGTACGGCGTGAACCCGTCGTCATCGGATATCGATCAGTCGTACGCCAGCATGGGCGCGCGGATGCGAATGTCGCCTGAGCAGTTGACCAAATCGCTCGCCGCCCAAGGTGTCCGCCCCGAAACAATCAAGGCGCGCCTCAAGGCGGACCTTGTCTGGGGAAGCCTCGTTCGCGGCCGCTTCAAGGATAGCCTTCTGGTCAGCGATCGCGACGTCAACGAAGCGCTGAAGAACGGCGGCGAGGATCAATCGAAAACCGAGGGATTCGAATACCAGATGCGCCCCGTGGTGTTGATCGTTCCGCGCGGCGCGGCGCCTTCCGTGACGGAGGCTCGGCGCAAGGAAGCGGACTCCTTGCGCGAACAGGTCCAGTCGTGCGACGAGGCCGCTCGCCTTTTCAAAGCGATGCGGAACGCCACAATACGCGATACCGTCATCAAGACGTCGGCCGACCTGCCGCCGCCGCTTCGTGATTTGCTCGACAAGACGCCCGTGGGCCATCTGACCCCGCCGGAGATCACGAGGCAAGGCGTGGAAATGGTGGCCGTTTGCGGAAAGAAGGCGACCAGCGTGGATACTCCGAAGAAAAAGGAAATCCGCGAAAAGATGTTCGCCGACAAGTACGAGAAGAAATCCAAAGACTATCTGGAAGACATCCGGAAATCCGCGATGATCGAATATCGTCAGGGCAGCCCCGGAAAAGGCGAATAAAATGAAGTTCGTAAGTCTCGCTTGGGTTAAGGTGCAGCGAATTTCGTGAGCGGCGGCATGTGCTCGACCAGAGGCCGCGCTGGAGCGACCGCGTGTTGAGGCCTGTTGCACTAACCTTGGGTGAGCCGGCCGGCATCGGACCGGATATCGCGATCACAGCGTGGCTGCGGCGCAGGAGCGATGCCGTTCCGGCTTTCTACCTTCTTGGCGACCGCGCCTTTATCGCAGCTCGCGCCAAGCTGCTCGGTGTTGATCTTCCTCTGGCGGACGCCGGCGCCGGCGACGTCTCCCGAATATTCGCGGAGGCGCTTCCGATCGTCGCCACCGGCCACCCAACAACCGCGCATCCCGGTCATCCCGATGAAAATAGCGCTGCGGCAGCAATCGGCTCCATCCGGCAAGCGGTCAACGACGTTATCGCTGGACGCGCAGCCGCGGTGGTCACCAATCCGATAGCGAAGAGCGTGCTGTACCGCGCGGGTTTCGCTCATCCCGGCCATACCGAATTCCTTGCCGAACTGGCAGCGACGAACGGCAGGCCACCGCAACCGGTGATGCTGTTGTGGTCGCCGGAGCTTGCGGTGGTTCCCGTCACGATTCATCTCTCCCTGCGCGAAGCGATCACGACGCTATCGAGCCGGATGATCGTGGACACTGTTCGCATTGTCGTCGCCGGACTGCGCACTCGCTTTGGGATCGCCGAGCCCCGTATCGCGGTATCCGGGTTGAATCCCCATGCCGGAGAGGACGGCTCGCTCGGAACCGAGGATCAGACAATCGTCGCGCCGGCGATCGCAACCCTGCGCGCCGATGGGATCGACGCCAAAGGCCCGCTTCCCGCCGACACCATGTTCCATGAGGCCGCGCGCAGGACCTATGACTGCGCGATCTGTATGTATCACGATCAGGCGCTGATCCCGGTCAAAACGCTGGCCTTCGACCGGGCGGTCAACGTCACGCTGGGACTGCCGTTCATCCGGACATCGCCCGACCACGGCACCGCGTTTGACATCGCGGGCACGGGCCGCGCCAATCCGTCAAGCCTGATCGCTGCGCTGCGCCTGGCTGCGCGGATGGCGGACTCAACGCAGTCGGCATGAGCGCAATCGACGACCTTCCCCCGCTGCGCGACGTCATCAAACGCCATGCGCTGTCGGCGCGAAAATCATTGGGGCAGAACTTTCTGCTCGATCTCAACCTCACCGCGCGAATCGCGCGCGCTGCCGGTCCGCTCGAAGATGCCGTCGTCATCGAGGTTGGTCCCGGTCCTGGCGGATTGACCCGCGCGCTGCTTGCCATGGGCGCGAAACAGGTCATCGCCATCGAGCGTGACGAGCGTGCGCTTGGCGCATTGGAAGAAATCGCGGACCACTATCCCGGCCGCCTCAAGATCGTGAATGCGGATGCGACGCTCTTCGATCCTCGTCCCCTGCTCGGCTCCGCGCGAGCAAAGATCGTCGCCAATTTGCCATACAACATCGCGACTGCACTTCTGATCGACTGGCTGAGCGTCGAGCCTTGGCCTCCCTGGTACGACACCATGGTGCTGATGTTTCAGCGCGAGGTTGCCGAGCGGATCGTCGCCTCCGAAAACGAGGAGGCTTACGGCCGCCTCGGCGTCTTGTCGAACTGGCGTGCCGAAACGAAAATCCTGTTCGACATCTCGCCCGCGGCGTTCGTCCCACAGCCCAAGATCACATCCTCTGTTGTTCGGCTCGTACCTCGCGACAAACCCGAGACTTGCGAGCGTCGGTTGCTCGAACAGGTCGCCGCTGCCGCTTTTGGACAGCGTCGCAAGATGCTGCGGCAGAGCCTTAAATCCCTGCCCGCCGATCCGGCCCGGCTGGCGGCGGCAGCGGGCATCGACCCGACGCGCCGCGCCGAAACAGTTTCCGTTTCGGGCTTTGCCGCCATGGCCCGCGAGTTGGCTGATATCCGCAGTAAAAGGACGAACCTACTCTAAGGAGAAAATACCATGGCGTTGATGCGTCGCCAATCGCTCATCAAATTCGATGCGCCGTTGTGCGAAACCGTTATCGATACTCCGAAGCCGCAGGGCCGCGAGGTGCTGGTGCGCATCGAACGTTGCGGTCTCTGTCACTCCGACCTGCATATCCAGGACGGCTATGCGGATCTCGGCAATGGCAAACGCCTCGATACCACGCGCGGCATGGCGCTGCCGTTCACGCTCGGTCACGAGATCGCCGGCGTCGTCGATGAGGTCGGTCCAGATGCTCCGAAAAATATCATCGGACAGAAGAAGGCGGTATTTCCCTGGATGGGCTGTGGCCAGTGCCGGGATTGCCTGGCCGGCGATGAAAATCTCTGCGCCAAAAACCGCTTTCTCGGCGTCTCGATCGACGGCGGATTCGCCACCCATGTGCTTGTCCCTGATCCAAAATACCTGCTCGATTACGATCCCCTGCCGGTCAACATGGCGGCGACCCTGATGTGTTCCGGTATCACCGCCTACGGCGGGCTGAAGCGTCTCGTCGACCGGCCGCGGCAGCACAACCTGCTGCTGATCGGTCTCGGCGGCGTCGGCATGATGGGGCTTGCGTTCGCGCAAGCCATGTTCAAGCAGAAAATCTCAGTCGCCGACTTGAGCCCCGCGGCGCGGGAGACTGCGCTCAAGAACGGCGCTGCCGTCGCCTACGATCCGTCGGAAGACGATATCATCAAGCGTATCATCAAGGAGAATGACGGCGGCTTCGATGCTGTCGTCGATTTCGCCGGCAACGAGAAATCGATGAGCTTTGCGGTTTCGACCGTCGCTCGCGGCGGCAAGATCGTCGTGTCCGGCCTGATGGGCGGCAATTTCAACCTGCCGATGGTACAGTGGATCTACAAGCGCATGACCATCGAAGGCTTCATGGTCGGTACGCTCGCGGAGGCGCAGGAGTTGATGGCGCTGGCGCGTACCGGCAAGATCACGCCGACGCCCATAACGGAAAAGCCGATGGGCGATGCTCAGAAATGGATCGAACAGTTGCGGGCCGGCAAGGTGGTCGGCCGCATCGTACTCAAGAACTGACAAGGTTTTCGCGGAGGACCGCAACCACCCCCAACGCAAATTGCGCGGCGAATAGCATCACCACCTAAGCGGCGGTGCCCGGATATCATGCGCGTTAGCCTCAATTAAGCCCCACCCATTCCGGATTTGTGGCGCAATGCGACCCAAGTCTCTCCCGACAATTTGGCGAAGACGTCATCGCGTTCATCTCGTCATCACCGGGGATGCTCATGTCAAATCGTTCGGGGAAATTATTCTCAACCCTTTTGATCGCTTCGTTCGCCGGCAGTTTGCTCGCTGTCACTGCGCAGGGTCCGGCACACGCAGACGATACCTGCCTGCCGGGACCCAAAGCGTCAACACCGCGCGGAAGCCACTGGTACTATCGCCTCGAGTCGGGAACGAAGCGTCACTGCTGGTATCTCGGCGAACAACGCGCCAAGACCACGCAGAAAACTGCGGCAAAGCCGTCGTCGCCTGCTCCAGCCCCCGATAAACCGGCCCAGATGTCCGCGGCAACGCCGTTGCAGCTGTCCGTCGCCAACGCCCGCGCGGAATTCGATAGCGCCACGGCTACGCTTGATCAGGCGACCGCCAGCCCCTCGCCATCCGACACGGTTCTCTCAAACGATGCTGCGCAGACCGCGAATGCCTCACAGCAAGCCGTCGCCACACGCTGGCCCGATCCGGCGATCAGTGCGCAGCCTCAACAACCAGCACCGGCGGCACCGGAAAAACCCACCCCGCAGTTGCTGGGCCAACGGACAGAGCCCGGGCCTGCCGTCCCCGTTGTCAGCGCTCCTGCGGCCGATGCGTCATCTTATTCGATGCCGATGTTGTTGGGCGGGCTTGCCGGTGCATTAGCGTTCGCAGGACTTCTTGGACTGGCGGTTTTCAAATTCGGGAACCTGAACAGGTTCGGACACATTCGTCGTCGTTCGGGGTCGATATGGGATACGGCCGACGTCAGTCAGCCTCCGCCATGGCAGCCGCGGAATGTCGATGTCGCACCGACATCCGGCAGCGACCTGCTCCGCGCGCGCCGGGAGATCGAGGCACAGTCGCGCGACATCCTGGAACTCCTGTCGCGGGCGTCGCGTGGGGCAGCGACTTAGGGAAAGCTATTTCTCAAGCTGCCGCTGCAGCTCGCGCACGAACGCCGTCAATCCCGTGCGGCGCTCGCGTTTGAGTTGTTCGGCCTTCAGAATCGACTGCACTTCGGCAAAGGCTTCATCGACATTCTGGTTGATAACGATGTAGTCGTACTCCGCCCAATGGCTCAGTTCATGTGCGGCGCGATCCATTCGCCCCCGGATGACGTCGTCGGAATCCTGGGCGCGGGTGTGCAGACGTTTCTCGAGGTCGGCAACGGACGGCGGTAGAATAAAGACGCTGACCACGTCGCTTCCCATTTTCTCCCGCACCTGCTGCGTGCCCTGCCAGTCGATGTCGAACAGCACATCGCGACCGGTTGAAAGCGCGGCCTCCACCGGAGCGCGCGGCGTGCCATAGCGGTTGTCAAATACGGTGGCCCATTCCAGCAATTCGTCGCGCTTCACCATGGCTTCGAATGTCGCCTCGTCGACAAACCTGTAGTCACGACCATCCACCTCGCCCGGCCGCATCGGCCGCGTAGTGGCGGAGACCGACAGGCTCAGGCCCTGGACCCGCTTGATCAGCAAGCGCGACAGCGTGGTCTTGCCAGCACCCGACGGCGACGACAGCACGAACATCAGGCCGCGCCGCTCAACTCCATCGAAACCCTGGCCATGCGCCGCCATCGATCACTCCAGATTCTGGACCTGTTCGCGAAACTGCTCGACCACGTTTTTCATCTCGAGGCCGATGTTGGTCAATTCGAGATCGTTCGACTTCGAACAGCAGGTGTTGACCTCTCTGTTGAATTCCTGCGCGAGGAAATCGAGCCGCCGTCCAACCGGACCGCCCTTGTCGATCAACTCGCGCGCCTGCGAAATATGCGAGCCAATGCGGTCCAGTTCCTCGCGGATATCAGCCTTCGCGGCGATCAGGATCGCTTCCTGATTAAGCCGGTCCTGGTCGAATCGATCGGACGTATCGAGAAGCGCTGCGATCTGCTCGGCGAGCCGCGCCTTCACTGCTTCGGGCTTACGCCCGGGCGCCGCTTCCGCTTGACCCGCGAGACGCTCGATTTCGTTCATCCGCTGCGACAGTATCTGACCCAGCGCGATGCCTTCGCGCTTGCGCATATCTATCAGACTGCGCAATGCCTGCTCAAAGGCCACGGCGGCGGCGGCCTTTGCGGTCTGTTCCTCTACTTCATCCGTTTCCGGTTCGACAACCTCAAGAACGCCCTTGATCGACAGCAGGCCGTCAATGCTCGGGGCGACCGCGTCGATCCTGCACGACAAATCGGCAGCGACTCTCAGGACGGACCCCAACACGTCCTCGTTGATGCGAACGACGGAGGCGGAGTTGCTGCGCTTCACGGTCAGATTGGCGTAGACCGTCCCGCGCGACAACACTTCGGCTGATCGCTTGCGGACCGTTGCTTCGATATCGTCCCAGCCAGGCGGCAGCCGCGTCCGAAGGTCAAACCCCTTAGCATTTACCGATTTCAGCTCCCATTCGAACGCATAAGGCCCGCTGGCGCCGTGGCTTCGCGCAAAGCCGGTCATGCTCGACAGCGCCATCGCGTGGTTTTCTCCGAAGCGTTCAGATGTGAGATTCGCGGGAACGGACCGTTCCACGTTAGAGGGTTTTGTCGACGAGTGGAATCCGCTTCCGGAGCGGAATCGGGGTGTTGCGTGGAAAACGGCGCTTATTGCCGGACAATGTGAGGTGGAAGCTCCGCCGCGCCCTGCCGGGCTGGCCGGGATCGCTTTCGTGGCGCAGGTTTCGCGGCGGGCGCGTCTTCCGTCGCGTCGGTATCCGCAGCAGCAGGCGGCGCAACCATCGGCGGTGGATCGTCAGCCGGCTCGGCCGTATCATTCTGAATCTGCTTTTCCATCGTCCGCAGCCGGGCGACGTTCTTTTGGTGCTGTTCGTAGGTCTCAGTGAAGCTGTGCCCTCCTGTCCCATCGGCCACGAAGAACAAATCGCGCGTCCGCGCCGGATTTGCCGCGGCTTCGAGCGACGCACGACCCGGGTTTGCGATCGGTCCGGGCGGTAATCCTTCAACCACATAGGTATTGTAAGGCGACGGCTGCTGAATTTCGCTGCGTTTGATCGGCCGCCCGAGCGTCCCCTTGCCACCAACCAGACCATAAATGATCGTCGGATCGGACTGCAGCTTCATTTTCTGCTTCAGGCGATTGACGAACACCGCCGCGACCCGGCTGCGTTCATCCGGCTTGCCGGTTTCCTTTTCGACGATCGATGCGAGCGTGACGAGTTGTTCAGGCGTCTTGACGGGTATATCGGGGTTGTGCCGCTCCCAGACTTCCGCGAGGACGCGCTTCTGCGCCTGTTGCATTCGCTGAACCACTTGCTCCCGGCTGGTTCCCCGCGGGAATTTATAGGTTTCAGGCAGCAACGTACCCTCGCGTGGAATTCGCGAATGTTGCCTGAGAAAATGTCGTTCTCCGAAAGCCGTGCCACGATCTGCTCCGAGGTCAGGCCTTCCGGGATCGTCACGGAATGCTGCACCACCTTGCCCTCGACAATGGTGCCGATCACATCGCGCAGACTGGCATTCTTCTGAAACGCATATTCGCCTGGCTTAAGCCCGGCGCGCGCCTTCAGCGCGAACACGCTTCCGATAAACGCCCAGCGATTGTTGTCGATCACGCCTTCGCGCTGGAGAACATCTGCAATATCGGTCATCCCGGCCCGGGCCGGAATGTTGACGATCTTGTCTTCCTGCAACGGACCAAGTGCCTCGATCTTCTGTTTGCCGTAGACATAGATTCCGCCAACAGCAAGCATCCCGATCAGCACGAGGGTGATGATGGCGTTGCCAGCGATCACCAGCGGGCTGCGGGCGCGTGCGGAGCGCTTCGGCGGCGGCGGCACCTGCTCGGGCTCAAGCGCGGCGCGCGGACTGCGCGGAGAAATAGGCGGCCTCTCACTCATCGATGTAACCTGAATCCTGTGGGTTCAATCGCGGCCGGCAAAATTCCCTGCCCCGGCCAACGGCATACGCCCATTTCTAGGGTTTATCACCGAATGCGGCGAAACGGTGGATTTGCCTCGCCTTCGGGTCAATTGGCTACACGCCGCACAATCACTGACGCGTTTGTACCGCCGAATCCGAACGAATTCGATAACGCCACATTGATTTCCCGTGCGCGCGCCTTGTGCGGCACGAGATCGATCACGCTTTCAACCGAGGGGTTATCGAGATTGATCGTCGGCGGCGCCATGTTGTCGCGAATCGCAAGGATGCTGAAAATCGCTTCGATGGCGCCGGCAGCACCCAGCAGATGGCCGGTCGACGACTTGGTCGACGAC
This sequence comes from uncultured Alphaproteobacteria bacterium, assembly GCA_963764445.1. GTDB lineage: Bacteria > Pseudomonadota > Alphaproteobacteria > Rhizobiales > Xanthobacteraceae > Nitrobacter. The sequence continues at coordinate 44,536 of CAVXSV010000008.1, read as the reverse complement.
ATCGAAGTCCGGGATGCGGCATTGCCGAGCAGGCGCTCGACTGCGCCGAGTTCGATTTCATCGCCGACCTGCGTCGATGTGCCGTGGGCATTGATATAGTCGATATCCGACGGGGATATCCCCGCGCGCTTCGTCGCAGCGCTCATGCTGCGAAACGCACCGTCGCCGTCCGGCGACGGCGAGGTGATGTGATAGGCGTCCCCCGACAGGCCGTAGCCGGTCACCTCGACATAGATTCTCGCGCCCCGCCGCCGTGCATGTTCGTATTCCTCGAGCACGACAACGCCGGCACCCTCACCCATCACGAAGCCGTCTCGATCCTTGTCGTAGGGACGCGAGGCTTTTTCGGGCGTGTCATTGAAGCCGGTGGACAGCGCCCGCGCCGCGCAGAAGCCCGCCATGCCGATGCGGCAGATCGGCGACTCCGCGCCGCCCGCCACCATCACATCGGCGTCGCCGAGCGCGATCAGACGGCTGGCATCGCCGATCGCATGCGCACCGGTCGAACAGGCGGTCACCACCGCATGGTTCGGTCCCTTCAATCCGTGCTCGATCGACACGTACCCCGAAGCGAGATTGATCAGGCGTCCCGGAATGAAGAACGGCGATACCTTGCGCGGCCCCCGTTCCTTCAAAACGACGGCCGTGTCGGCGATTCCCGACAGGCCTCCGATGCCGGAGCCGATCATGGTGCCGGTCGCGCAACGATCCTCCTCAGTCGCCGGATGCCAGTTCGCATCGTCAAGCGCCTGCTTGGCAGCGCTCATCGCGAAGATGATGAAATCGTCGACCTTGCGCTGGTCCTTCGGCTCCATCCACTGATCGGGATTGAAGGTTCCTCCGCTCCCATCGCCGCGCGGAACCACGCAGGCGATTCGGCTCGGCAAGTCGGCAACGTCGAACGTCTCGATCTGCTTTGCGCCGCTCTCGCCGTTGAGAATGCGTTTCCAGCTAGGCTCGACGCCGCAGCCAAGCGGCGACACCATGCCCAGGCCTGTGACGACGACGCGTCTCATGTGCGGAACTCCAGCCTCCTTGCGATCATAAGGAAAAGCCGGTGGACCGTTCAATCACGGTCCGTCCGGCTTTATCAAGACCGTGCGAGGGCGTCAGCTTTTCGCGTTCTTCTCGAGAAATTTCGTGGCGTCGCCAACGGTCAGAATCGTCTCCGCCGCGTCGTCGGGAATTTCGCAGCCGAACTCTTCCTCGAAGGCCATCACGAGTTCGACGGTGTCGAGACTGTCGGCGCCAAGATCGTCAATGAAGCTGGCATTGTCGACGACTTTCTCGGGCTCTACGCCAAGGTGCTCGACCACGATCTTCTTAACCCGCTCGCCAATCTCGCTCATCATTAAACCTCGCGTTTGTTCAATTGGACCCGACCGCAAAACGAGCCATCGTGCAGTATTAACTTGCTAGATCCCTGTCGCTATCGCAGTCGTGTAGAATTCGGTCTGTTCCGCTTTGAGTGGGTGCGGACCTGCAAACGACGGCGGTCTCCGCACCGCCATATACAGGGTTTCAAATTCCTGCAATGGCGTTCTTTGCCCACCCGTTGTTCGCCCGGTTATCACACATCGAAAGCCTTGACCACAAGCCCCGGCGGGTGGGTCAAAAACCCCTCAAATCATTGCCATTCCGCCATTGACGTGAATCGTCTGCCCGGTCACGTAAGCCGCTTCGTTTGAACTCAGATAAACCGCCGCCGCCGCGATATCTTCCGGCGTCCCGAGGCGCGCCGCAGGGACTTTCGTCAAAATCGCCTCGCGCTGCTTGTCGTTCAGTGCGTCGGTCATCGGTGTTGCGATAAATCCGGGTGAGATGCAGTTGGCCGTCACCCCGCGCTTCGCGTATTCCGCGCCCAGCGTCTTGATCATGCCAATCAGCCCCGCTTTAGATGCAGCGTAATTTCCTTGGCCCGGATTACCGGTAACGCCGACCACCGAGGTAATCGCGATGATGCGGCCGAAGCGCTTGCGCATCATCAATTTTGTCGCGGCGCGCGCCAGGCGGAACGTCGCGGTCAGATTGATCCGGATGACGTCGTCCCAATCTTCATCGCGCAGTTGCACAAACAGATTGTCCCTGGTGACGCCGGCATTGGCGACGAGGATATCCACCTGCCCCATCGCCTTCTCGGCAGCCGGTACCAGTGCCTCGACCTCCACCGAATCAGACAGGTTGCAGGGCAACACATGGACGCGTTCGCCAAGCGTACCCGCCAGCGCCTCCAGCACCTCACGGCGGGTGCCGGAAATTGCGACCGTCGCCCCTTGCGCATGTAACGCCTTCGCAATGGCGCCTCCGATGCCGCCGGTTGCGCCGGTCACGAGCGCGGTCCTGCCGGTCAAATCGAACATCGTGTCTCCCCCTGTCTCGCTTCCGCTGATCGCGAGGCGTCAAGCGCTTCCCTGGCCGGCGCGATATCGTTTGGGCTCCCGACGGCGACGCCAACGGCGCCAGCCGCGATACGCTTGACCAGGCCGCTCAGAATCTTACCAGCTCCGATTTCGAAAAAGCGCGTCACGCCGTGCCCCGCCATGTAGGCCACCGACTCACGCCAGCGTACGGTCCCCGTGACCTGCTCGATCAGGCGGCCGCGGATCTCGTCAGGGTCGGTGATCGGGGCAGCCAGCACGTTGGATACGACCGGCGTGTGCGGTATGTGAATTGTCACCTCGGCCAGAGCCTTCGCCATTGCGTCGGCGGCCGGCTGCATCAGCTTGCAATGGAACGGCGCCGACACCGGGAGCAGCATCGCTCGCTTGGCTCCCCTGGCCTTGGCGATCTGGACCGCGCGATCGACTGCCGCCGTGTTCCCGGAGACGACAACCTGCCCGCCGCCATTGTCGTTCGCGGCCTGGCAGACCTGGCCCTGCGCGGCTTCGTCGGCAACCGCCACCGCGGTCTCGTAGTCGAGACCCAACAGCGCGGCCATCGCGCCGACGCCGACCGGAACCGCCTTCTGCATGGCGAGCCCGCGTGTCCGCAGCAGCCGTGCCGCGTCGCTGAGGCTCAGACTTCCCGCAGCCGCTAGTGCGGAGTATTCCCCGAGCGAATGTCCCGCCACGAATGCGGCATCGCGGGCCACGGAAAATCCGGCTTCGGCCTCGAGCACGCGGAGCGCGGCGATGGAGACTGCCATCAAGGCCGGCTGGGCGTTTTCGGTGAGTTGCAGGGTCTCTGCGGAGCCATCCCAGATAATGGCGGTCAGTTTTTCACCGAGAGCGGCATCCACCTCGTCGAAAACGGCTTTCGCGGCCGGAAAGGCGTCAGCCAGCGCCCTGCCCATGCCAACGGTCTGGGAACCCTGCCCCGGAAAGGTAAATGCCGCTGTCATGCGTCCGCCCCTTGAAATCCCGGGCGGAGAGACACCGCGCACCGGATGATGTCAAGACGGGGCCGGCGAACGATCTATAACCCCGCCGCAGTCCCTCCCAGGTCGGCCTGGTGGCGGTTGACGGCTTCGACAAGCGGGGAGCGCGACCGGTGCTTTCCCTTGCCACCGGCCTGAAAATCCATATAACCCGCGTCATCCGTGGATCCCGGCCGGGAGCTGAACGGACGGTCTCATCAATTTCACCTGTCAGGCGATATTGATGCGGCAGGACCAGTCGGTCCGTCGTCCCGTGCTTCCGCCTTCTGAGCTTATCCCGAGTCCTTTCCGAAGGTCTCGAAGGGCTTGCCGCCGAGGTCTGCGCCAACTTAGGAAAGGACATCCATGCCTCTCTACGAGCACGTTTTTCTCGTGCGTCAGGATGCGAGCACTCAGCAGGTCGAAGAGCTGACCAACCAGATCACCGGTGTGATCACGGGAATGGGCGGCAAGATCACCAAGACCGAAAACTGGGGCGTGCGCTCGCTGACCTATCGCATGAACAAGAACCGCAAGGCGCATTTCGTCCTGCTCAACATCGACGGGCCCTCCGCGGTGGTCAACGAGATCGAGCGCCAGGAACGTATCCACGAAGACGTCATCCGCTATCTCACCATCCGCGTCGAAGAACATGAGGAAGGTCCGTCTGCGATGATGCGCAAGGCCGATCGCGACCGTGAGCGCGACGATCGCGGTGGTTTCCGCGGCGACCGCGATGGCGGGTTCCGTGGTGAGCGCGAAGGTGGCTTCCGTGGCGACCGCGGTCCGCGCCGGCCGCGTGAGGAAGCCAGCCCAGTGGTTGAGGAGTAAGAATCATGGCTGATGCTGGTGCACGCCGTCCGTTTTTCCGCCGCCGCAAGACCTGCCCGTTCACGGGTTCGAATGCGCCGAAAATCGATTACAAGGATTCCAAGCTGCTGATGCGTTACGTCTCCGAGCGCGGCAAGATCGTGCCGAGCCGCATCACGGCGGTATCCGCCAAGAAGCAGCGCGAACTTGCCCGCGCCGTCAAGCGCGCGCGCTTCCTCGGCCTGCTTCCTTACGTCATTCGCTAATTCAGCGATCACCGGCGGCGTTCGCGCCGCCGGTTGTCATTCTTCATAAGGCTTCCGGATCGTCCGGTCGCCGATGGTTGGGGTTCAAAAAACCTCTAACCGCTCGAAAGGAGCGGGACAGCTGATGATCATGAACCTCCTCATCGCAGGTGCGGCCGGCAGTGCGTCGGCGTTGATGTTCGCCTCGATCATTTCGGGGGCGCTGGTCTCGCTGCTGCTGTTCTATCTGGCCCCGTTGCCGCTGATGGTCGCGGCGATGGGATGGGGACCAATCTGCGCGGCCATCGGTGGCGCCATGGCCGGTGCCAGTCTCGGCGCCATGTTCGGCGTCTCCTATTGCGCCGCGTTCGTGCTGACCGTCGCACTGCCGGCGTGGTGGCTCGGACACCTGGCCCTGCTCGGCCGCCCTCTCACCTCGTATGCGCAGCCGCAAGGGACCAGCGCGGTGCTTGCCGCTCCGCCGCCGATCGATTGGTATCCGCTCGGGCGTATCCTGATCTGGGTCGCATGCTTCGCTACCCTGACCACAGCCGCCGCGCTGCTCACGCTCGGTTCCGACGCATCGACGATTACGGATACGCTTCGCCAGGGATTGCGGCACATCATCGATGTGCAGGATGCGGCGTCACATGATCGCACCGCGGAGGTCATCGATGCGTTTGTGACCGTCGCTCCTGCCGCCGCCGCGACTGTCGCCATGATGACGTTGACACTCAATCTGTGGCTTGCGGCCAAGGTCACCGCCATATCCGGCCGGCTACGTCGCCCCTGGCCCGACATGAAGACGATCACGCTCCCGCCAATGACGCTGGTTGCGACAACCGTGGCACTGGCGCTGTGCTTCACCGGCGAACTGCCAGCCATCCTGGCTCAAATTGTCACGGCGTGTCTGATGATGACGTATGCGCTCGCAGGTTTCGCCGTGTTGCACACGATCACGCTGACGTTGCGAAGCCGCGCGCTATGGCTGGGCTGCGTCTACGCCGTCGTGCTGGTATTCCTCTGGCCCATGATCGCGATGATTGGCATCGGCATCGCCGACGCGGTCTTCGGATTTCGCCAACGCTACCTGCAACGGCACATGCCTCCGCCGCTCGCACCTACATCGTGAATTCAACACAAACCCGCTCAACACCGAACAAGGGGATCGAACATGGAAGTCATACTGCTGGAACGCGTGGCCAAGCTTGGCCAGATGGGCGAAGTCGTGAAGGTCAAGGACGGGTATCGCTCGCAACTTCCTTCTCAAGCACGGCAAGGCCCTGCGCGCGACCGCCGACAACCGCGCCAAATACGACGGCATGAAAGCCGAACTGGAAGTCAACAACATCAAGGCCAAGGACGAAGCCGCCAAGGTCGCCGAGAAGATCGACGGCCGCGACATCGTCATCATCCGTCAGGCGTCCGAGACCGGTCAACTGTTCGGCTCGGTCTCGGTACGCGACATCGTGGCCTCGCTCGCCGCGGACGGCATCACCGTCAGCCGCCCGCAGGTCTGGCTTGATGCGCCGATCAAGGCGATCGGTCAGCAGAAGCTGACGATCGCGGTGCATCCCGAGGTGGAAGTCCGTATCACCGTGACTGTCGCCCGCAGCGCCGACGAAGCCGAGCGCATCAAGCGCGGCGAAGATATCAGCACCCGTCAGGAAGATCGCGACGCCGCAGCGGAAGCGATCGCCGCCGCCGGCGAATTCTTCGATCCGGAAGCACAGCACGACGACGACGCCGAGGCCAGAGCCGAGGAAGCCGCCGAGGAGAAGTAAATCCGGCTTCGCGAACGGCGCTCGAGCCTTCCGTTTCTGATGGAATCAGAAGCTGGATTTGATTCGTTTTCTTCGCGAACCGGTACCATCCTCGGGTCAAGCCCGAAGACATGCTTCGCTTGAAAACGCGGTGGCGGTCCGATTCCGACCTTCGCGTCCCGCTTCAGCGGCGGCGCATCCTTCCACAAAGACAAAACGGCCGACACCTGAGGTGTCGGCCGTTTGATTTTGTGCGGTTCCTCTCAGACCTTGAGGAGCGGTTCCTTCGAGACGATACCCTTCGGGCTTCGGCCGCGACGGCGGCTTCCGCCTGCGAGCACCCGGAAGCTTCTCCGGCTTGGGCGTGACTGGCCCATCGAGGTACTCGAAACCGATCTTTTCGAGATCGACGCCCGCGACCGCTTCGTCCTTGACCAGAACGACACGGACATGGCCGCCGCCCTTGAGCTTGCCGAACAGCACTTCGTCCGCCAGCGGCTTCTTGATGTGCTCCTGGATCACCCGCGCCATCGGCCGGGCGCCCATCTGCTCGTCATAGCCATGCTGAACCAGCCAGACCTTGGCAGGCTCAGACAGCTCGATCGTCACAAAACGATCGGCAAGCTGGGCTTCGAGCTGAAGCACGAACTTCTCGACCACCATGCCGATCACCTCGGTGCTGAGATGGCCGAACGAGACTGTGGCATCGAGCCGGTTGCGGAATTCGGGCGCGAACTGACGGTTGATCGCTTCATGATCGTCCCCTTCCCGCTTGCTGCGCGTGAAGCCGAACGCGGCCTTGGCCATGTCGGAAGCACCCGCATTGGTGGTCATGATCAGAATCACGTTGCGGAAGTTGACCTGCTTGCCGTGGTGATCGGTGAGCCGGCCGTGATCCATGATCTGCAACAGCACGTTGTAGACATCGGGATGCGCCTTCTCGATTTCGTCGAGCAGCACCACACAATGCGGATGCTGATCGACGCCATCGGTCAGCAAGCCCCCCTGATCGAAACCGACATAACCCGGAGGCGCGCCGATCAGCCGTGAAACGGTGTGCCGCTCCATGTATTCGGACATGTCAAAGCGCAGCAGCTCGACGCCCATCGACGCCGCAAGCTGTTTCGCGACCTCGGTCTTGCCGACGCCGGTGGGACCGGAGAACAGGTAGGAACCGATCGGCTTTTCCGGCTCGCGCAAGCCGGCACGCGCCAGCTTGATCGACGCCGTCAGGGCTTCGATCGCGCGGTCCTGGCCGAACACGACGCGCTTGAGCGTCTGCTCGAGATGCTTGAGGACCTCGGCATCGTCCTTCGACATGCTCTTGGGCGGAATCCGAGCCATGGTCGCGACCGTGGTTTCGATTTCCTTGATACCGATGGTCTTCTTGCGTTTGTTCTCGGCAACCAGCATCTGCGCCGCGCCGAACTCGTCGATCACGTCGATCGCCTTGTCGGGCAGCTTGCGGTCGTGAATATAGCGCGATGACAACTGAACCGCCGCCTCGATCGCATCGTTGGTGTATTTCAGCTTGTGGTATTCCTCGAAATACGGCTTGAGGCCCTTCAGGATGGCGATGGCATCTTCGACCGTCGGCTCGTTGACGTCGATCTTCTGGAACCGACGCACCAGCGCGCGATCCTTCTCGAAGTGCTGCCGGTATTCCTTATAAGTGGTCGAGCCCATGCAGCGGATCGTTCCCGAGGCCAGTGCCGGCTTGAGCAGATTGGACGCGTCCATGGCGCCGCCGGAGGTCGCGCCAGCACCGATCACCGTATGAATTTCATCGATGAACAAAATTGCATTTGGATGTGCTTCGAGTTCCTTGAGTACCTGCTTCAGCCGCTCCTCGAAATCGCCGCGATAACGCGTGCCGGCCAGCAGTGTCCCCATGTCGAGGGAGAATACAGTCGCCGCCGCAAGCACCTCGGGGACTTCGCTGTCGACGATCCGTTTCGCCAGCCCTTCCGCGATCGCGGTCTTGCCGACGCCGGCATCGCCGACAAAAAGCGGATTATTCTTCTGCCGGCGGCACAGCACTTGAATCGCTCTGCTGATCTCGGCGTTTCGCCCGATCACCGGGTCGATCTTGCCGTCCCGCGCCTTCTTGTTCAGGTTGACGCAGTAGGTGTCGAGCGCGTCGCCCTTCTTCTTGGTATCCTCGCCGTTCTTCGATTCGGTCTCTTCGTCGACGCCGCGCACCGGACGCGCTTCGGAGACGCCGGGACGTTTGGCAATACCATGACTGATATAATTCACCGCGTCGTAGCGCGTCATGTCCTGCTCCTGCAGGAAGTAGGCGGCATGGCTTTCCCGCTCTGCGAAGATCGCGATCAGCACATTGGCGCCGGTCACCTCCTCGCGGCCGGATGACTGCACGTGGATCACCGCACGCTGGATCACGCGCTGGAAACCTGCCGTCGGCTTGGCGTCGTCGGCGCCGTCCGTCACCAAATTCTCGAATTCGGTTTCGAGATAATTCATCAGACTGGCGCGCAGCTTGTCCAGATCGACGCTGCAAGCCCGCATCACCGCCGCCGCATCCGAATCGTCGACCAGCGACAACAAAAGATGCTCGAGCGTGGCATATTGATGATGCCGCTCATTCGCAATTGCGAGCGCTCGGTGCAGGGATTGTTCCAGACTTTGAGAAAAGGTTGGCATTCCGCGTCCTCTGGGGTCCGTTGGCCGTTTTCTTGACCATCATGATCGCCGTTGCCCCGTCAGGCAACAACAACCTTCGTCACAATATATAGTAACACACAATTCCGGCGGAAGGGGGTTGGTTCCTGCGCACAAATCACGTCAAGCCACCCCAAATCGCGCAGAGGCTCGGCGAACGACGCATGGATTCGAAATCTGAAAGCCAGCAAGACCCGCTGAGGCAAGATCCGTTTTGGTTTCGCCGCGCTGGTGCAGCTACTTTTTTTCCATCACACATTGCAGGGGATGCTGGTGTTTGCGCGCAAAATCCATCACCTGCGTCACCTTGGTCTCGGCGATCTCATAAGTGAACACGCCGCACTCGCCTATACCGTGATGGTGAACATGCAGCATGATCTGGGTGGCGGCCTCCGCATCCTTCTGAAAAAACTTCTCAAGGACGAGAACGACGAACTCCATCGGGGTGTAATCGTCGTTCAATATGAGTACGCGGTAGAGATTGGGACGTTTCGTCTTCGGTTTGACTTTGGTGATGACCGAAGCCGACGGATCGTCCCGACCATCGGCACGCCCTTCGTCGTTACTCATTCTCGGTGCAGGAGATGAACGGATATCCGTCACAAGCAGCACGGACGTTCCAGATCTCTGAATGGCAGGCAGTTTTAACATGGCACAAGCGTTCGATTATCTCCGCAGGATCAACGACGGCGGACGGGCCAATTCGCCACACAGTCGTGTCAATCCAGGCAAGTTTTCAGAGCCGCCTGTCCTGTCGGCCGTCGGCTGGTCCGGATGCTTGAGTATGGGTCCGTATTCGGCTGACCGCAAGATCGTAAATTTTACCGAATCAGCCACCCGCCGCGGCCGACCATCGAGCCGATGGTTAATCAGGCCCTTCCGGTTCCAAAGAATGCCCCATAAGCCCATTTAAGCTCTGTTGACGACGGCGACAGCCTTTCGGCCAGTCCCCTCAATTTATGCGGCTATTTACCTGCTTTCTCAGGACAGCTTTACCACCTGTTTAGCCCTGCGGCTCGAAATGAAGGCTGAAACCAACGGATTGGTGACAGCCATGCCTGGTACTTCAATTAGCAAATGCATTCAAAGTTCGGTCGCGCGCTTCGGCCGGGACCGGCGGGGTAATATCGCACCGATTTTTGCGATCGCACTCCTGCCGATGCTCGGCTTCGTCGGTGCGCCGTCGACTATACGCGAGCGAATGCGGCACGTTCTTCGATGCAGGCCGCGATGGATTCGGCGGTGCTGATGGTCTCAAAGGACGCTGCAGCTAACCCAACCATGACGTCGCAGCAGATCACGGATGCCGTGCAGCGATATTTTTCGTCACTCTATCATGACGCCGACGCATTCGCCGTCACGGTAAGCGCTACTTACACGCCGAGCACATCGTCGGCGGCAGCAACAATCCTCGCCTCCGGAAGCGGCTCCATCAAAACCGACTTCATGAAGGTGGCTGGCTTTCCGCAGCTTGATTTCGGAACAAGCTCCACATCCACGTGGGGCAATTCACGCATGCGCGTTGCGATGGTGTTGGACAACACTGGATCAATGGCGGACAACGGCAAAATGTCCGCGCTCCAAACCGCGGCGAAGAGCATGATCGATTCGCTGTCCGCTTTCTCCAAAACAACCGGTGACGTCTATATTTCGATCATTCCGTTCTCCAAGGACGTTAACGTCGGAACATCCAACGTCAATGCGGCCTGGATCAACTGGGCTGATTGGCTCGGTGAACCCCCGATTCTCGACACCACAAAAACGGGCTCCAAGCCGAGCAACTGGAATAGCACCATCGGTGGCTCGAACTGCCCCTTCACGAAGAACAGCCATGGCTTCACTTGCATGGACCGCCCGGCGACTTTGAGCGGGGCTCAGAACGCCAACACCATTCCTTCGAGCGGAACCTATGCTGGATACATCTGCCCCAGCATCGATAGCGGAAACAAAATCGCCGGCAAAACGGGCATTTTCTACAACGGATGTTACACGACCATTACGACACCAGGAACAACTATCGCCACCGGCTCGGGCGCAAGCTGCGGATCAACCAGCAACTGCACGTGCTCGGGAAGCGGCAAGAACAAGGTTTGCAGCACATCGCCGACCTATTCGCACCTTTGGCGCGGCGATGGCAGTGCTGCGACCGTGGCTGCGGCCCCGAAGCCATCTGCCACGGCAGCCAATGGCGGCTGGAAAGGCTGCATCATCGATCGCGACCAGGATTACGACATTTCAAATGTGGCGCCCTCCACAGTGGTGGGCGTCGACACAACGCCCTCCACGAAGTTCTACGCCGAGCAATGGACGGACTGTCTCCCGGCCACGATCACGCCCATGAGCTACCAGTGGAGCGACCTGAAAACCCAGATCGACGGGATGACGCCTAGCGGCAACACCAACCAGGCGTCGGCCTTGCCTGGGGCTGGCAGTCGCTCAGCACCACAAATGGCCCGATCATGGCCCCGGCGAAAGATACGACCCACATCTATCAGGACTATGTCGTGCTGCTGTCTGACGGCCTGAACACGCAGGACCGCTGGTACACGCAACGCCTCCGCATATCGATGCGCGGCAGGAATTGCTGTGCAAGAACGTCAAGGACCCTAGCAAGAACGGCAGCAACCAGGTCACCGTCTTCACGATTCAGGTCAACATCGGCAGCAAGGATCCGACGTCGAAAGTGCTGCAAGATTGCGCCAGCAACGGCAATTTTCAAATGATCACGTCAATCCAATCAGACCGCGAGCGCATTCAAGAATATTCTTACGCAAATCTCGCAACTTCGCATCGCGAAATAACGCACTACGCGGTCTAGACAAAAAAGCCCGGCCTCACGGCCGGGCTTTTTCATTTGAGGATATTCTTGCGATATCAGCGAGCGGCCGGAACGAACTTCGCCGCGAAATCCTCGAACGGCTTGTACGGCCTGCTTGGCGAGATCGGCGTAGAGTTCGCCGATCTTCTGCGACTCCGCAACGAACGTCTCGTAGACCGTCTTGGCGTACTCGGTCTGCACCTCGATGGCCTTGTCGAGCGATTTCACGCCGGCGAGCTTCTCGGTGAATGCGTTGCCGTCTTCAAACGACTTCCGGGTGTAGTCGCCGAAGGCCATCGCGATCGCCTGAACGCCCTTCTGGAGGCTGCCCGCCGTTGCGACCGCGGCATCGAACTGTTCTTTTCCGTGCTGCTGGATCTCTTCAACCTTGATCATGATGGATTCCTTGTTCCCGAGTTGGTGTGATCAGCCGGGTCTTCCGGCTCCGTCCTGAACATATAGTGCACCGCACAATAAAAGGCAACTATTTTGTGCGACGCACAAATCGCCAATTCGACGCAAATCCAATAGGTGTCAGCAAGAGTTGCTTAACCTTTTGGAAACTCAGGCCACCTACGCTGATTTCTGCATCGTAAGCGTTCCGGTGGATAATTCAAAAAACACCGTGGAACCAGTCTCTTAGCCAGAATGGCAACCTGACCTGCCACCTCGCCTGGAGACCGGTTCGTGCTGAACGCCCCGATCAGGGAACTTCAGCGGCCGTTGGGCACAATTTTGCCTCACGAACCGGTGACTAAAGCGAAAAATGGGGACGGGGAAGTTCATGCTTCGCATAACCTTGGCTTCCTCGCGCGTGATGCGAGCGGGCGCTTTCGGACTGGCAACAGTTGCTGCCGTGGTTTTCTCGACAGATCACGCCGACGCGCGCCGTTATCGTCACCACCATCGTCATCACCATCACGAAGCGCGGCACAGTTACAATCCGCCATTCGCCTCGATTGTCGTAGACGCCAATTCTGGCGCGACGCTCGCGTCCAACAGTCCTGACAGTATTCGTCATCCGGCATCGCTGACCAAGATGATGACGCTCTATTTGTTGTTCGAGCGTCTGGATGCAGGCAAGATGAGTCTCGACACTGAGATGCGGGTCTCGGAGCACGCGGCTGAACAGGATCCGACCAAGCTAGGTTTGCGGCCGGGTCAGACCATCCGCGCCGAAGACGCCATCAAGGGGCTGGTAACGAAATCCGCGAACGATGCGGCGGTCGTGATCGCCGAGGCGATCGGCGGCGACGAGGATGATTTTGCCAGGATGATGACGCGGAAGGCGCGAGCTCTCGGCATGACCCGGACGGTCTATCGCAACGCCTCAGGCCTTCCTGACGACGATCAAGTCACCACCGCGCGGGACCAGGCAACGCTCGGCCGCGCGTTGCAGGACCAGTTTCCACGCTACTATCGTTACTTCGCGACGACCTCGTTCACCTTCCGCGGCCGCACGATTCGCGGCCATAACCACCTGCTCGGCAGCGTCGATGGCGTCGACGGCATCAAGACCGGATATATCCGGGCGTCCGGCTTCAACCTCGTCACCAATCTGAAGCGCGGCAATCGCCATCTGGTCGGCGTCGTCCTGGGAGGCCGCAGCAGCGGTTCGCGCGATGCCACCATGCGCAGCCTGCTGGCTGAAAATCTCGACAAGGCCGCGACGCGGCGGACGGTGGCTGCGATCACCGAGCGCAGCACGTCTGACGCCAATGCACAGGTGGCAGAAGACCAGGCGCGCTCGCAGCCGGAACAAATGGTTCAGGTCGACGGCGCCGTTCAGGTCGCATCCGCCCCGACGAAGTCGGTCGCGCTGCCGCCCGAGCGCCCCGCTCGTCTGGCTCGCTCACTGATAACGGCCTCGACCGCCGCGCTGCCGCCGAAACAGGCCAAGCCGGAGCCTGCGCCTTTGACCAGTGGCGTCATCGACACTCAGCCGATCGCCGCCATTCCAGGCTCCTCGGAACCGATGAAGCCGGTGCGGGTGAAAACGGTGTTGGTCAAGGCCGGATCGACAAAATTGGCCTCGGCCGGGCCGGTCCAATCGGTGTCGCCTGTTGCCGGCAACACGTCCGTTCGTGAAGACGCCCCGGAAACATCCGGTTCCGTCGTGGCGCGGGCAACCATGCCACCCCAGCCCGCCAACTTCGGCACCGGTCACGGTATCCTCGGCGTGCTGCCAGCCTCGGGCGGCCGCTCGTCGAACTCACAGGCGATGGCCTCCGCCGATCCGACCCCCAAGGCTCAGCCGCAGGCGGTCCAGCAGAATGGCGCGATCAAGCCGGTCGTGTCGCATTCGGGCTGGATCATTCAGGTCGGCGCGCTGGAAACCGAGAGCGAAGCGCACGAGCGTCTCGAAGCGGCGCGCGGCCGAGCCCACGGCATGTTGGGCAAGGCCGATCCCTTCACCGAGTCTGTCGCCAGGGGCAACAAGAAGCTGTACCGCGCCCGCTTCGCCGGCCTCGACCGCGATCAGGCTGAAGCCGTGTGCCGCACCCTGAAGCGTTCAGACATGTCCTGCATCACGATCAGAAACTGATCGCGAACTGCTCGCTTTGCACTTTCAAGTGGCTGGACCTTGCGCGTATTCCGCAAAAGTAGATGCGGATTCTGCGATCAGAATAGCGCAAATTATTGATTGAGAGCATTTTCTCGAGGCCCAGCGGAGTCACTTAGCCGGAAAATGCTCTACCGGCCATTTCGTTTTGGCGGCGTCGTCATGGACTAAGCGATGGCGCCGGCGCCAGGACCTAGCGCGCGTCATCTCGGCAGCCAAAAAAACCACGCCGCGCAAACCACTCGTCAAGAATTGGCGGATACAACTGAGGACAGTAATCGACCACGCCGGACAACGGCGGGCGAAACGGGGCGTCGAGCGGAGACACGCAGAAGCAACTCGCAGCGTAGCGTTTGGTAGCGTTGCTGGAGTTAGTGATGAGTGCGAAGCAAAGTGTCCTTGGCCTCGTTTACACGGGCCGCCAGGTACGTCGACCCCCCCTGGTCGGGATGCAGTTTCTTCATGAGCCCGCGGTGCGCGCGCCCGATTTCGTCCCTGCTCGCCCCCGGCTTCAGGCCAAGGATCTGGTAGGCCTCCTCGTTCGTCATTTTGCCACCCGACGCCGCGTGGCTTTGCCTCCCTGCCGTATCGCCTTGCGCGTTGTGACGCCAAGCGGGAAACCTGCGGTCCAGATAGCTTTCAAGTAACGCGCAGCTCTCGGCATCGAAGCCTGTCATCATTGTGGTCAGTTGCGGCAGGTCGAAATCCTCGAGCGAGCGGCCCGCGTGGGGACCGGCCACGATCTGTCCGCTGAGAATGCCGCTGTCGTGATCCAGGCTCATGTCGAGAAACTGTGAGCGCACCCGGGATGTTTGTCCCGCCGAGCGCTGTGTCCCCGCGCCGAAAAGTCCGGCAAGGTTCCCGAAGGCTGACGCGCCGAGCGGTGACCAGCCCAAAAGTCCGGCGCCGAAAACTCCGAGTGGCACCGCGATCGCCAGTTCTCCCTTGATGCCGGTAAACGCGGCCACCGCGAGCGCCACAATACCGCCGGCGATTTTGAAGGCTTGCGCCAGCACGGCCGGGTTTGCCGCCCGGAACATCTGAAGCAGCAAATACAGAACAACGACGGCGACAAAGCCTGCGACCAGGGTAATCATGGCGGATAGATAGTATGTTGGCGCAACCGGCGAAAGCGGTTGTTGCGCCGGTCGCGCCAACATACGGAGCGCGAGGGCAAACTCCGGCGCGGCGTGGTGCTATTTCATTTGCCCCAAAAGCTGGGTCGCACCGGCCGCGGTCTTCGACAGCCGCTGTAAAGCCTCCCGGCCGCCCGCCGCATAGGCCGCGGCGGCGCGAAGCAATTCACGCAACTGGGCCGCAGCGCCCGGATCGAACCGGCACCACGCGCCGCCGGTCAACCGCGCGATCTCGCGAAAGGCCTGTTCGGCATCCGTGTCATGTCCCTCCTGGAACATGAACACAGGGATCTTCAGCAACCCCAACTCGCCGGCTCTCGCGCAGAGATCGTCGACCAACTCTTCCATCGCATCGCCGACGAACACGATCGCCTTGATACCCGACGCGACCGCCTCGCGGCGCGCGTCCGACAGAACGCGACCGATTTGGGTGTGACCGCCCTGACAATCGATCTTGCTCATTAGCGTTGCGAGTTTTGCGCTGTCGGATATCCAGCCACTGGCACGGCATTCGTTGAGTCCACGATAGTAGACGAGACGGATATCGAGGCTGCCAATACCGGCGGCTTCGCGGAACATGTCCGCCTGGAGGGTGCAGGCCATATCCCAGGTGGGCTGCCGGCTCATGGTTGCGTCGAGCGCGAACACCAGCCTGCCGTTGCCGCCTGCAGCGTGCGGCGACATCGCCCGCGCTTTGGCGACGAACGCGGCGATATCGGACGAGGCCGACGGCTTTGTGTCGGCGTTCCCGCCGGATGGGCTCTGACCGGCAGACGGTTTGGCAGGAAATTTCGGCGGCATCGGATCGCGGGACATCGAGACTCGCAAGGGTTATAGATGCAATGTGGCGCGGGCCGCCGATGATTCAATCCGCGCACTCGCAGAAGAAGTTCTATTATCGGCCAAATCGAAGCAGCCGTCAGTTCCTGTTCGGCGCATATTGCGCAACAGGACCGGGCTCCGTCAGGTTCGGAATTTTCAATTTCAGCGGCGCCAGCTTGCTCTTATCATCTAGGAATTTGTCGAGCTGTTCCTGAATGTCCAGCTTGACGTCCTCCGGACCGCGATCGCTCATTTCGGTGTGCTGATATTTTGTTTGCACGACCGTGATGTCGGACTTCTCGCACTGCTGTTCATCGGGCACCACGCCGGGATCAGCTTTGAAGCGCGGATCCTTGGAGCGGAAGGACAGAATCTTGAAGCGCCCGTCGGTAATGAATGGCATACGCAGATTGTCCAGCGTGACGACCTTTTTCACTTCATCTGGATGCAATTTGGCAAAATACATCGCGATGTCGCCGCCATTGGAGTGACCAACCAGGGTCAGGTGATCATAATCGGCGTGCGGCTGCACCGACTTCATCTTGCTGACGGCATACATGATGTTGGCAACGCCGCGTTCATAGATTGGCAGACGACCCACATAAGGTTCGCCGACCTTGATCACGAGCGGCGCGTCCGTGACGAGATCGTGCTGGATGCTGATCGTAACATAGCCGCGCGCGGCGAATGTGTTCGCGAGGAACGAATATTCGGTATATTTGACAGTGTTGCCGTGATTGAGAATCGCAACAGGCAAGGTCAGCATGCCAGCATTCGCCTGCATTTCCTTGTCACGACGAACGGCAATATCGACGGCCACTGGACGGCCACGCGCCGCGTCATAGAATGTCATCGTCTCGTGACGGATTGCCCATTTACTCGCAGTGAAGTACGCGGCGACTGCGAGAACGCAAATCGACGCGAAGATCGTCACACCACGCTTGATTCCTCGTTTCATCGTCCTTCCCTGCACGCCCCTGGAACTGATATCCGCCAGTTCAGCTTTCGGGACTCTGTCCGATCCCTTGTTTAGAATATAGGTCACGCAAGTGTGACATAAAGGTCGGCCCAGCCTTATTGATCCTATCGATAGAACAACGGCCCTAACGATCACTCGCTCACGGCCCCTGGAATCGGGTTCGTCCGCTTCGCAGTTAAGATATTGATACAACAACAAATAAGACTTTTAGCTAATTCGCGAAACCGGCACCTGTTCCACAGCAGGACGCGTGACACTAAGACCATTTTAAGTCCTGCGCAGCGGGTTGGCGACGGAGGTTGCGACTTTGCTAAGGTCCGCATCCGGCCGCAACGCCGAAACCCGCCCTTCGGCCTATTGACTGAGCATCAATGTCACCCTCTCCCGCCGTTGCCCGCACCCTACCCTCACTTCGCCGCGCTCTGGACGATTTGCGAACGCGGCGGGCCACCGTCGCCCTGGTGCCGACGATGGGTGCCCTTCACGACGGGCACATATCGCTGGTGCGGCAGGCCAAGCGGCGCGCGTCAAAGGTCGTTGTCTCGATCTTCGTCAATCCAACCCAGTTTGCGCCGCATGAGGATTTCGGATCGTACCCGCGGACCTGGAAGGCCGATATGGCCAAACTCGCCGAGGAGCGCGTCGAGTTGGTCTGGAATTCCGGACGTCAACACGATGTATCCGCCGGGCTTCGCGACCCACGATCTTGCCCGAAGGACCCGCGACATCGGGTCTTGAAGATCGTTTCCGGCCGCACTTCTTCGGCGGCGTCGCCACCGTCGTCGGCAAGCTGTTCACGCAGTGCCGGCCGGATATCGCCGTGTTCGGCCAGAAGGACTATCAGCAGCTCAAGGTCGTGACCCGGATGGCTGCCGATCTCGATCTCGGCGTCAAGGTCATCGGCGCTCCGATTGTGCGCGAACGCGACGGGCTCGCGATGTCATCGCGCAACGTCTACCTGACGCCCGAGCAGCGCGCCGTCGCGCCGATACTCCACCGCACCATGAAAGACGCGGCCAAACGGCTGCGTAACGGTGACGATCTCGAAACCGTCATGGCCGATGGCGACGAGAACGATCGAGGACGCGGGCTTCACGCTGGATTATTTCGAGGCGCGCCATGCCGAAACGCTGGCTCCGATCCGCTCGATCAAGGACGAGCCAGTCCGGCTCCTGCTGGCGGCAAAAATCGGAACGACCCGGCTGATCGACAATATCGGCGTTTAGCGGTCCCGAAGACAGCTCCGCCCTGCCCGTAATCCCTACAGCAGCCCCAGATCGCGCAACTCGCGCCGCAGCGGCTCGGGCATCGCGGCAACGCTCGCGGCATTGCTGCCAAGGTCGGGCGGCGCATCGGCTGCAGACAGGTAGCGCCATCCCTGAAACGGGCGCATCGGACGCGGCCTGACAGCAATCACCTTCGGCTGCATGACCAGGCGGCATCGGCCGATCCCGTCGCGGTCGCGGAACGGCTCAATGCCGATCAGCTTCTCCCGAGCGGCGATTTCCCCTCTGATCACCCAATAAAGGGAGCCGCCCGCGAGCAATTCCTGATCGCGCTTCGGCGTCATCCGGGTGATGTGGATATGATGGCGCGGCAGACCCTTTCGCTTTGCCTGTTTCATGCGCTCGGCGATCCAGCTCTTGAGTTCCTTCACGGAGTCGCAGCCGACGGCAAGCTTGACCAGATTGAGGTGCATGTCAGCGGGAGCTCTCGAAAAAGTCAACTATTCCTGCGTGCTCGCTGAAGATGGTTCCGGCGTAAGGCGGACGGGCTGCCGTGCGCACAGTGTGGCCTTAGGCGCAGCCTTGGATGCTGCCGGCTTCTTGCCGGAGCCGGCCGCGGCTTCGGAACTGCCTGCGCGGTCGCTGAAGGCGGAGCCGGCGGTGGCGACGGCGCGGCGCCCGCCGGCGGCTCTGGCGTCATGATGTTGACCGGCGGAATGGATGCAGACGTCGGAAACTCCGCATTTGTCGGCTTGCCCGTCGGCACCGACGCGAGCGCCGGCATCAGCGCGCGCATTGCGGCATCCGTCGTTGACGCCGGCGTGTTCCACGACGACGCATAACGCGACACCAGCCCCTCGTAGATCCGCTCCTCCATGTTGGCAGCGACCTGATTGTGATCGGTCAGGGATTGAAAGGCGGCACAGTTCGATGGCTGGCAGCTGTCGCGGGCAACCAGCACATGGGCGACCAGGCCATAGCGATCGCGCTCGACCGCCCGCCGCAGCGCCTGCAATTCCGGCGACATGACACTGTTGGCGGCGGCCACGTCGCCGAACGACCTCAATCGACTTATTTCAGAAGCGGCGTAGGAGACGGCCGCGGCCGTGGCATCCGGTGTACCGAACAACGCCTTCTCGCAGGCGTCCTCGACCGCGTCGCCGGCAAGATCGTCGATGCAGGACAACGCCGGCATCGCGAGGTTGACCGGGGCAAACAGGTTCTTGGACTCGAACGTCTGACCGCCCTCCGGACCGACTCCGCGAAAGGTGGCCGCGCCCGCGACTCCGATCGCGAGCAGCGTGATGACTGTCAAGGCGCCGTTCGCCACCGACTTCTCGGCGCGGACCACTATCAAAAGCAGGATGATCGCGAAGAATCCCGCCGCGGCCAGCGTCAGCCACATCGGGAATGTCGGCGAACGCCAGCATTCATCGAGCGATGTTGCCCAGGTTCATGCGCGATGTCCCTCATGCCGAACGGTGGGGCCAGCATAGAACGCATTCGGCGAATGTGAATGCAGATTTTCCGGCTCTTCAATGACCCGGGAATGCGGCAAAATCAGTCCGAACCTATCCGCCGCTGGAGGTTTCAGTGCAAGATCCTTTGAATTTCGACGGTGCCGGGTTCTGTCCTAGCCAGCGACGAGCTGACTTTCCTTCGCGACGCGTTCGAAAGCCTCGGCCGAATTCTTGATCCGGTACTGACAATCGTCGCCATCGGTGGGAAGCAGCCGAATGACCTCGTAGGCGCCGCTCGCGGCAGGCCGGGCCACGTTGCTCGCGGTGAAATAGACGGCTTCTCCAACGAGATATTTGTGCTTCAACGCCTTCTCCATCACGCAAACGACACCGATCCGCGCCCGCGCTCCCCGCAGTGGCACTGCCCCCAAAATCCTTGCCGGGTATAGCATGCTGCCGAGCCTTTTAGACAATCAAAAGACGCATGGCGGAAATGCCAATTTTGCAGGGTTTTCAGTGATATAAACGCATTCTGAATTGCGGCGGCTGGAACTCCCTGAGCCGTGACAACGGACGCCTCCTGGGTAAGGGAACCGGCACGATCTCCGGAACGGCGATACCGCTCGCGCGGCCCCAAGCAGGTGCGGCCAAGGCCCGCCTGAGCGGGAGGCTTGCGGCTGCGGCGTTCAATCGGTCTCGAATTTCTCGATCACGATGGTTTCCGCAAGTGCCTCATCGGTCCATTGCCGAAATTCCGGCAGCGACATCATGGTGTCCATGTACGCTCGCACCGGTGACGTCACGTCGATCGCATAGGTCCGGAAACGATGGATGACCGGCGCATACATGGCATCCGTGCCGGTGAAGGCCCCGAACAGAAACGATCCCGCCTTTCCGTACCGCTGACGGCAATCCGTCCAAAGCTCCTGAATACGGGCGACGTCGGCGCGGGCATTGTCGGACAGCGCCTTCGCACCGATGGGCCGATGCAGGTTCATCCCGCACTCGTTCCGCAGGGCCGCAAAGCCTGAATGCATTTCCGCCGAGGCCGACCGCGCGTGCGCGCGGCTGGCCGGGTCCGCCGGCCACAGACGTGCCTTCGGAAAACGTTCGGCGAGGTATTCGATAATCGCCAGCGAATCCCAGACCGTCACGTCACCATCGATCAGCGCCGGGAACCTTGCCGGAACGGGTCACATCCAGAATGCGCTGTTTGTCAGCGGCGCCGGTATAGAGCGGAATGAATTTCTCCTCGAATGCGATGCCGCTTGCCTTGAGCGCCAGCCACGGCCGCATCGACCAGGACGAATAATTCTTGTTCCCAATCACGAGCGTCAGCGTCATCCCGGTATCACTCCTGCTTCGGCTCACTGGCTACAATGCGAGGCAAGGAAAACTACCAAAAGCACCGGCCGTTCTCAGTCATCCGCCCACGAAATCGCGCGGTGTGAAACTAAGATCGAGAACTTTCCACTCGTCGTATTTGTCCGGCGGCAGCATCGCGTAGGGCTGACACGCCAGCAGCGCCTCGATCGCGCCCTTCATCAAGGCAGGGCCCTTCGCGGACGCGCTGGCCTCGATCAAGGCAGGCGGCGCGGCGATTTTCCCATCGGTAGTGAACGGCACGCGCAGCACGATACGAATGTTGTCGCCAGACGAGACGGATGCCGGCATTTTCGAACAGCTCTTGAGATGACGCCGGAACTGCGCGGTATCCATCGCCGGGATATCGGCCCTAGTTGCCTCGGCAGCGGCGTTGCCGCCGCCAATGCCACTCGCCGGTAGACCGAGCAGAACCCCATACTTGACGCTGATATCGGGCTCCGGCGCATTGTACGATGGCGCCGGTGCGGGCTGCGGCTGCTGGCGACGGTTGGAGCGCCGCTTGCTTCGAGGCGGGCGGGGTGGGAGTGCCCGAAGACAGTGCCGTTGCTGGCGAAGATTGGGGCGGCGTAGATTGCGCCGGAGCTGGCGCCTCCTTCGTATCTGCCTGCGGCTTGTCGTCCGGAATATCGAGCGCGTCCACTGAGGATGTTTGTGGTGGTTCAGCCTCCTTCTCGAGAGAAGAAATCTCCTTCGAAGATACGATATCGACCGCAATCGATTCCGGCGGTACATAGTCGAATGGATGCGCGTCGGCAAAGAACAGGCCTACCGCCAAAACCATGTGACCCACCAACGACGCAGCGGCCGAATGCATGAACACCCGAGATTCCATCTGTGCCGGCTCTTCCGCGCTACCCGTGCACTCCATCATAACGGGCGGCGAACGTCCCGTATGCAGCTAATCTGAATTGAGGGGCGCGTATTGGACCGTTCCTCTTGCAGAGCAACTATCATTCCGTCATGGCATCAGCCCATGACCACACAAGATTCGCAGCCTGCGCTCTCCCTCGAAGAGAACATTCTCAAGATACTGACGCGTGATGGCGCCAAGACGCTAAGTGCGCCGGAAGTCGCACAGGCGATTGCCGTTGAAGCCGACTGGCATAGCCTGCTGATGCCGATCCGAAGGGCGGCTGTGGCACTGGCCCAGTCCGGACGCCTCGTGATCTATCGCAAAGGGAAGCCGGCCGACCCGCTGGACTTCCGCGGCGTGTACCGGTTAGGCCTGCCGCGGCAGGACTAGACATCGCGGCCGGGGAGCCGGGAACAGCGTGTCGCTCCGTCCCGTCGACCAGTAAGCCAGCAGACCAATCCATTCGTGGACGGCGGTATCGGCGCAATCAAGACCTGTCGCCAGCCTGTCGAACGGCGTCCACATATCGATCCAGCCTCTTGTACGCCAGTCAACGGGATAGGGTTCGACGTCAAAGCCGGCCTTGCGGAAAACGCCGATCGATCTCGGCATATGATGGGCGGATGTCACCAACAGCCAGCGCTCTCCGGGTTTCGGAGCGACGAGCCGGTAGGTGTATTGCGCGTTCTCGTCGGTAGTTCGCGACTTGTTTTCCAGCACGATGCGCTCGGGGGCGATACCGAAGCGCTCGAACAAGGGACCGGCGATGCGTGCTTCACGAACACCCTCCCTCAGGTATCCGCTTCCACCGCTGTAGACGACCCGTGCCCTGGGGAAGCGCCGCGCCAGTTCGAGTCCGCCGACGACCCGCTCCGCGGCGTCGTCCATCTCGACGGCTTGTCGCGCGGCGGAGAGACCGGGCTGGATCGAGCCGCCGAGGATGATGATCCCGTCGGGGTCTCGCCCATCGAAGTGCCATGCCGGAAAACGTTCCGACAGCGTCAGCAAGAGCACCTTGCTGAGTGGTGAATAACCAAAGATCAGCAACATGGCGATTCCCGCTGTCAACAAGGCCGCGCCGGCGCGCCGCCATCTCACAGTCAACAGGCAAAGGCCAAGACCGCACATGAGCGCGATCGCGTTCGATGGAAATGCTACGAAGCCCAGGATTTTGGACAGCAGGAAAAACATGCAATCGGCCCGCGACAGACGCCTCACCCTGCATGCGTTATCTCCGAACCAAGATCAATGGCAGGATCAGTCAAGGTCGGTTCATGGCGCGCTCTAAGGACTAATCCCACTTCGGGGCAAATCCGAAATCGGTCAGGCGTCCTTTGGCGCTGCCCATAGCCGAGATTCGGGCCATTTCGTCATCGGTCAGCACGAAGTCGAAAATTTCGATATTCTCCGACAGCCATTCAATTCGTGATGTCCGCGGAATTGCTGCCACGTTTTGCTGGATCAGCCAGCGCAGACAGACTTGCGCCGCGGTCTTGCCGTGAGCGGCCCCAATCCGGACCAGCGCCTCATCGTTCTTGATGCGACCCTTGGCGACGGGGCTATAGGCAACGAGTCCCAGGTCGTTGCGCCGGCACGCATCTAGAACCTTGGCCTGGTCGAGATACGGATGATATTCGACCTGATCGCAAACCAGAGGCTCCGGACAGAGCGCAACTGCTTCCTCAATCAACGCGACGGTGAAATTCGACACGCCGATATGACGCGCCATGCCTAGCCGCCTGACGTTCGCAAGCGCGCTCAAGGTCTCAGCCAGCGGAATTCGCGGATTGGGCCAGTGCAGCAGCACCAGATCGATCTGCGCGAGGCGCAGTTGCTTGAGACTTTCCTTGACGGACCGCTCAAGATCGTTGGGCGCAAAATGCGTGGTCCAGACCTTGGTCGTGACGAAAACGTCGTCACGACCGATGCCGGACGCGCGCAGGCCCTCTCCGACTTCGCGTTCGTTCTCATACATCTGCGCGGTGTCGATATGGCGATAACCGAACTTAAGCGCCTGTTCGACGAGACGCGCACAGCTCCGGCCGCGGAGCTCCCATGTGCCAAGTCCGACGGCCGGAATGCGCGCGCCATTGGCCTCAATGAACTGCATCGCAACCTCCTCCGACCATCGAGCCGAGGGTAAGCTGAACCTTGTGCGGACATTATGTCGTTTGGGGTAACCGATGCCAAGCAATCCAGGCACCGTCGAACGCGTTCAGCCAGCGATACGTCCGCCGAGGGCAGTGAACACGGTCTCGGGCGCATGCGCGATCACCGCAAGAAGCGCGCGTGCGGGTCCGCGCGGCATCCGCTTGCCCTGCTCCCAGTTCCGGATCGTTTCAACGGGGACGCCCAGTCGCGCCGCGAACTCGATCTGGGTCAGCCGCGCCCGCCGACGCAAACTTCTGACCTCGGGTACTGTGACCGGTGCGACCCCTGCAACAGGGCTTAAGGCAGGACCCGCAGCGGAGGTAGACGGCACGAGCGGAAACTCTCGCCCGTCCCGGATTTCAACGATCCGTCCGTCTGCTTTCAGGCGCAAGCGCTGCATACCCACCTCCGATTCGGAGGATGGTCGGTGATGCGCGTTAAGGCCCGGTGAACAACGCGACAGTCAGCCTGATTGGCGACATCACCACGGAGCGACGGCCGATACCAACGCAACGATAAAGGTGTAATATCGACGGGAAAGCTATCGGACCTCGACAAGAACTCGAAGGAAATGGCCACGCTGAGATTTGCCTTCGTTGTCGTCCTGACCTGCATTACCGCTGCAAGGGCCAGCGATTGCCCGCGCAAGGGCACGCTGGGCACTTCTCGCATCCTCGAAGTCGATGCAGCCACGTATCCCCGGGTCGGGCTGAAGAGCTTTCCCCAAATGCTTCCGCTCGACGAAAAGGAAGTGGTCCTCACCTTCGACGACGGCCCGGCGGCAACGACGCCGCGGATTCTGAACGCGCTCGCCCGCGAATGCGTCCTTGCGACCTTTTTTCAGGTCGGCAAGGGCTCACAGGTGTTGCCCGGCATGGTCAAGAAAATCGCGGCAGGCGGCCATACGCTGGGACATCACACATGGTCGCACCAGCACCTTAACGCAATGAGCTTTGCGTCGGCCAAGGACGAAATCGACCGCGGAATCGCTGCGGACGAAGCCGCTCTCCACGGTTTTACGACAAGCGTCCCCAGCACGCCGTTTTTCCGGTTTCCTTTTTTCGAATCGACGCCCGAACTGCTCGATATGCTGCAATCCCGGGGGATCGTTGTATTCGGTGCCGACCTGTGGGCCAGCGACTGGCTGCCGATGACCCCACACCAGGAATTCGAACTGATTACCGGCCGGCTCGCGGTTGCCCGGAAAGGAATCATCCTGTTCCACGATCCGCGCGCTCAAACCGCCGCGATGATGCCCGACTTCCTGAAATATCTCCGCGTCAACGGCTATCGCGTGGTTCATGTTGTTCCGAAGCCGAAGGACACGGACAGCCGTATCGGCGCCAACCCGACGACCCATCAGCGATGATTAAGGCGGCGTTCATCGCCTGGCCGGTAATTTCGCGGCCAAATCGGCGGCACGAAGGTATTTCTGAATGGCTAAGGTGTTCAACGGGACTTGGCTGTGGTCACAGCGAATTCTTTGCCTTGGCCTGCTCGCAGCCGGCGTGCAACTCGCAACATTCCCTGCCTGGGCCAGCGACTGTCCCGGCAATCCCGATGCGCTTGGAACCTCCCGGACGCTAGTTGTGGATCCTCGCGAGCATCCTCGGATCGGTACCATGCAATATCCGGAAACGTTGCCGCTTCGGGATCACGAGGTGGTGCTGACCTTCGACGACGGCCCGCTCCCGCCACACAGCCTCCAGGTCTTGGATATCCTAGCTCGGGAATGCGTGAAGGCGACCTTCTTCACGATCGGCCGGATGGCACATGACTATCCGCAAGACCTCCGCCGTGTGCTGGCGGCCGGTCATTCCATCGGCACCCACTCCGAGAACCATCCGCTCAGCATGAACCGGATGCCGATCGAACGTGCGAGACAGGAAATCGACGACGGCATCGGTTCCGCGACCGCAGCGTTGGGTGATCCCGCGGCTCTTTCGCCATTCATGCGTATTCCCGGTCTGCTGCGGGCGAAGGACGTTGAGGACTACCTTGCGTCGAAAGGGGTTCAGGTCTGGAGCGCTGATTTTCCGGCGGATGACTGGCGGCACATCTCGGCCGATCGCGTCTATCAGCTCGCGATCAGCCGGATCGAGGCCAAGGGCAAAGGCATTTTGCTGTTGCACGATATCCAGGCGCGGACGGTGGCCGCGCTGCCCAGGATTCTCCGCACGCTGAAGGAACGCGGCTATCGTATCGTCCACGTGGTTCCGGCGGCGCCCGACTTACCGAAAACACCGACCGAGCCGCAGGACTGGCAGTTGCATCCGACGTTGGAAACGGTCGCGATCTCCCATTGGCCGAGAGTACCGAGCTTCAGCTTTGCAAGTACCGATGCCCTCCCCGCCCCGGCGATCTCGGATTCGGATCTGCACGACGGTAAGCTGATGCTCTTGCCCGAGGCCTTCGACCGCGCACGGCATTTCGTGCGCGGCGGCGTACCGCAGCCGGAAGAATCGCCTTGGCCTCGCCAATCGCCGGTGGCTGCCAGCAATGCTAGCAACACGTTTCCTGTGCCCGCACAAACTGTATTCGCGGTCCAGGAAAAATCCGCCATTCCGCTGCCGCATCAGGCTGAGCAAATCGTCGAGCCAAATCGAGGCGTCGATGAAATTGCGCATCTGATTTCGATCGACGCGAGCGCCGCGAAGCGTACGATCCCGGGAAGCGCGCCGGTGACGCGATCCGGATTTCACTAAACCATATAATGAAAGCCCGATCCCGCAGAACAGGACAGGCCCGTGCCCACATACGGAGAACCGAGATTTCGGCCCCGCACTTAGGCACTCTGATCAAAGTCCGTCACGCGTCGCGCGGGGCCGAACGATGTCCTCGGCTTCCATCTGCGCCATATCGAGCAGGAAACCGAGGGTATCAAGTCCGTGACGCCGGGCAATCACTCCGAGATCGGCGACCGCCGTCACCAGATAGCGTGCAGCCTCGTCCGGACCGCCGTCACCAGCGGATTCGTCGGCGTTGGACTTGTGGCCGCAAGATTCATCGTTCCGGTCTGGTCGCCCCATCACCCCGGACATCCTCTCATCACGATCAAAGCATATCCTACAAGATGCATTTGACATGATTGCTCTCTATGAGAGTGCAACTATAAGTAAATTTTATTAAAAATACAATCTTTAAGAAGCAACCAATCCGCGGTTTTCAAACAAGTCCATTTGACTTAAGGGCGCGCTGCACCCATGTTCGCCCCGAAATGGCCGACGCGTCTTTCGCGGAACCGGCGTCGAATTATCCCCATAAGCTATTGGAATAAAATGAATATCGTCATTGTCGAGTCGCCTGCCAAGGCTAAGACGATCAACAAGTATCTGGGCGCCTCCTACGAGGTGCTGGCCTCGTTCGGCCATGTCCGCGACCTTCCGGCCAAGAACGGATCGGTCGATCCGGAGGCCAACTTCCAGATGATCTGGGAAATTGATCCGAAGGCCGCCGGCCAACTCAATGACATCGCCAAATCGCTCAAGGGCGCCGACAAGCTAATCCTCGCCACCGACCCCGATCGCGAGGGCGAGGCGATCTCCTGGCATGTGCTCGAAGTGCTGAAGCAGAAGCGCGCGCTGAAGGATCATAAGATCGAGCGGGTGGTCTTCAACGCCATCACCAAGCAGGCCGTTACCGACGCGATGAAAAATCCGCGCCAGATCGACGGCGCGCTGGTCGACGCCTACATGGCGCGCCGCGCGCTGGACTATCTGGTCGGCTTCACCCTCTCCCCGGTGCTGTGGCGAAAGCTTCCCGGCGCGCGCTCGGCCGGCCGGGTGCAATCAGTCGCCCTACGGCTCGTCTGTGATCGCGAACTCGAGATCGAAAAATTCGTTCCGCGCGAATACTGGTCGCTGATCGCAACCATGGCGACGCCGCGCGGCGAAACTTTTGAAGCCCGTCTCGTTGGCGCCGATGGCAAGAAGATCCAGCGGCTCGACATCGGCAGTGGCGCGGAGGCCGAGGATTTCAGGAAGGCGATCGAAGCCGCAAATTTCACGGTGTCGACCGTTGAGGCCAAACCGGCGCGCCGGAATCCGCAGGCGCCCTTCACCACCTCGACGCTTCAGCAGGAAGCCAGCCGCAAGCTCGGCTTCGCGCCCGCGCACACCATGCGGATCGCGCAGCGGCTCTATGAAGGCATCGACATCGGTGGCGAGACCACCGGCCTCATCACTTACATGCGAACCGACGGCGTGCAGATCGACGGCTCGGCGATAACTCAGGCCCGCAAGGTGATCGGCGAAGATTACGGCAACGCCTACGTGCCGGATGCGCCGCGCCAGTACGTCGCCAAGGCCAAGAACGCGCAGGAAGCTCACGAAGCGATCCGCCCGACCGATCTGTCGCGGCGTCCCGCTGATATGCGGCGGCGGTTAGATAACGATCAAGCGCGCCTCTACGAATTGATCTGGATTCGCACCATCGCAAGCCAGATGGAATCGGCGGAACTCGAACGCACCACCGTCGACATCGCGGCCAAGGCCGGCGCGCGCACGCTGGAGCTGCGCGCCACCGGCCAGGTTATCAAGTTCGACGGCTTCCTGGCTCTGTATCAGGAAGGCCGCGACGATGAGGAAGACGAGGACAGCCGTCGCCTTCCTGCTGTGAACGAAGGCGAGGCGCTGAAACGCGAGAACCTCAGCGTCACCCAGCATTTTACCGAACCACCGCCGCGCTTCTCTGAAGCCTCGCTGGTCAAGCGCATGGAAGAGCTCGGCATTGGGCGCCCCTCGACCTACGCCTCGATCCTGCAGGTGCTCAAGGATCGCGGCTACGTAAAGCTCGAGAAGAAGCGGCTCTACGGCGAAGACAAGGGCCGCGTCGTCGTGGCCTTCCTGGAGAATTTCTTCGCGCGCTATGTCGAATACGACTTCACCGCCAACCTCGAAGAGCAGCTCGATCGCATCTCGAATAACGAGATATCGTGGCAGCAGGTTCTGAAAGATTTCTGGAACGACTTCATCGGCGCGGTGAACGAGATCAAGGACGTCCGCGTTTCCGAAGTGCTCGACGTGCTCGACAATATGCTCGGCCCGCACATCTATGCGCCGCGCGAGGATGGCGGCGATCCGCGCCAGTGCCCCACCTGCGGAACCGGAAAACTCAACCTCAAGGCCGGAAAATTCGGCGCCTTCGTCGGCTGCTCCAATTATCCGGAGTGCCGTTATACCCGTCCCCTCGCCGCCGACGGCGAGGCCGGCGGCGACCGCGTTCTCGGCAAGGATCCTGTCTCGAGTCTCGACGTCGTCGTGAAATCCGGACGCTTCGGACCTTACATCCAGCTCGGCGAGCCCAACGATTATGGCGAGGGCGAAAAGCCGAAGCGCGCGGGTATTCCGAAGAACACGTCGCCCGCCGACATGGAATTCGAGCTCGCGTTGAAACTGCTGTCACTGCCACGTGAGATCGGCAAGCATCCGGAGACCGGCGAGCCGATCACCGCCGGCATCGGTCGCTTCGGTCCGTTCGTACGGCATGAAAAAACCTATGCGAAGTCTTGAAGCCGGTGACGAGGTGTTCGACGTCGGCCTCAACCGCGCGGTGACGCTGATCGCGGAAAAAATCGCAAAGGGGCCGAGCCGGCGTTTTGGCGCCGATCCAGGCAAGCCGCTCGGCGAGCATCCCACTCTCGGTGCCGTGGTGGCCAAGAGCGGCCGCTATGGCGCCTATGTCTCCGCGGGCGGCATCAATGCCACCATTCCCAGCGACAAGACGCAGGAGACCATCACCCTGCCCGAGGCCATCGCGCTGATCGACGAGCGTGCCGCCAAGGGCGGCGGCAAGCCGAAGCGTGTGGCGAAGAAGACGAAGCCAGCCAAGACCAAAAAGGACGAGGCGCTGCAGGCCGCAAAGCCCGCCAAGACGACTGCCACGAAAAAGGCTGCCGCCAAGCCGAAAGCGGAAGCGGTGAGCAAGGCGCGCGGGACGGTTGCCGCGGCAAAAACGTCGGCCCAGGTTGCGCCTACAAAGAAGAGTGCTGGCAAGAACGGCTGACGTGAGCAAACCGCGCGACAGACATTTTCCAGACCGCGAGACCATCGTCGCCTTCATCCGTGCGCATCCGGGACAAGCCGGGACACACGAGATCGCCCGCGAGTTCGGCTTGAAGAACTCCGATCGCGTCGAACTGAAGCAAATCCTGCGCGACCTCGCGGAGGACGGCACGATCGTCAAACGCGGCCGCAAGGTGCATCAGGCGGAAACGCTGCCGCCGACGCTGATGGCCGATATCACCGGACGCGACAGCGACGGTGAATTGCTCGCTACGCCCACCGAATGGGATGAAGAGGCAGGCACCCCGCCGAAAATCCGCATCCATATGCCTCGCCGCGCGAAGCCCGGCACCGCGGCTGGCGTCGGCGACCGCGCGCTGCTTCGGATCGAGGCGATGGAGCCCGCCGAAGCCGGGCACCTATCGCGCGCGCGTCATCAAGGTCATGGACCGTACCCGCGCGCGTATCCTCGGCATCTACCGCGCGCTGCCGCAGGGTGGCGGCCGGCTGGTGCCGGTCGACAAGAAACAGGCCGGGCGCGAGCTGAACATCGCGAAAGCCGACAGCGCCGGTGCAGAAGACGGCGATCTCGTCAGCGTCGATCTCGTGCGCACCCGCAGTTTCGGTCTTGCTTCGGGCAAGGTGAAGGAGCGGCTCGGCTCGCTCGCGACCGAAAAGGCCGTCAGCCTGATCGCGATCCACGCCCATGACATTCCGCAGGCGTTTGCGCCGGCCGCCTTGCGCGAGGCCGATGATGCAAAGCCCGTGACCCTGCAGGGCCGCGAGGACTGGCGCGCGCTTCCGCTCGTCACCATCGATCCGCCCGATGCCAAGGATCACGACGACGCGGTTCACGCCACGTCCGACGACGATCCGAACAACAGGGGCGGCGCCATCGTCACCGTTGCCATCGCCGACGTCGCCTATTACGTGCGGCCTGGATCTGCGCTCGATCACGATGCGCTGAAGCGCGGCAATTCGGTTTATTTCCCCGATCGCGTGGTGCCGATGCTGCCGGAGCGCATCTCCAACGATCTGTGTTCGCTGGTGCCGGGCGCAAGCCCGCGGGCGCGCTCGCGGTGCGCATGGTGATCGGCCCGGACGGACGCAAGCGCTCGCATACGTTTCATCGCATCCTGATGCGCTCGGCCGCGAAGCTGAACTACGCACAGGCACAGGCCGCGATAGACGGCAACCCCGATGATACCACCGGCCCGCTGCTCGACCCGATCCTGAAGCCGCTTTATGCGGCCTATACGCTGGTGAAGCGCGCGCGCGACGAGCGCGATCCGCTCGATCTTGATCTGCCAGAACGCAAGATACTTCTGAAAACGGACGGCACGGTGGATCGGGTCATCGTGCCGGCGCGTCTCGACGCTCATCGGCTGATCGAGGAGTTCATGATCCTTGCCAACGTCGCCGCCGCCGAGACACTGGAAAAGAAAGCCCTGCCGCTGATCTACCGGGTTCACGATGAGCCGACGGTGGAGAAGGTCCACAACCTCCAGGAATTCCTGAAGACTCTCGACATGTCCTTCGCCAAAAGCGGCGCGCTGAGGCCGGAGCTGTTCAATCGCGTGCTCGATCAAGGTCAAGGGCCACGACTCCGAGTCGCTGGTGAACGAGGTGGTGCTTCGGTCGCAGGCGCAGGCTGAATATTCCGCGGAGAACTATGGACACTTCGGCCTTAACCTGCGGCGCTACGCGCACTTCACATCTCCTATCAGGCGATACGCGGACCTGATCGTGCATCGCGCCCTGATCCGGGCGCTCGGCCTCGGCGACGGCGCGCTGTCGGACACCGAGACCGCCGAGACGCTGGCCGAGGTCGCCGCGCAGATTTCCGTCACCGAGCGCCGCGCCATGAAGGCCGAACGCGAGACCGCCGACCGCCTGATTGCGCATTTCCTCGCCGACCGCATCGGCAATATCTTCGAGGGCCGGATTTCAGGAGTGACCCGCGCGGGGCTGTTCGTGAAACTGACCGATACCGGCGCCGACGGGCTGATTCCGATCCGGACCCTGGGCACGGAATATTTCAACTACGACGAAACCCGCCATGCGCTGGTCGGCTCGCGCAGCGGTGCCATGCACAAGCTGGGTGACGTGGTGGAGGTTCGTCTGGTAGAAGCTGTACCAGTGGCTGGCGCGCTGCGCTTCGAACTCCTATCTGGAGGTCATATTGGGAAGGCTCGTGGCCGCCCCGCCCACAAGCAAGATGTGAAGGCGCCGCGCGGTCAACAGGGCACGCGGCCCAAGGTCCATTCGAAGGCCCATCCGGGCCGCACACCGCGCAAGACATCGCGCAAGCCGGGCAAGAGCAAGGCCGGCAAACCAAGGAAGGGCAAATCATGACGGCGCCTCCCGATACCGCGACCACAGCAACCGAGATCTGGACCCGGGACACCGCGCAGGGCGAGAAGCGCCACGCCTGGACCGCGATAAAGCGCGGCTTGTTCTGCCGCTGCCCGAAATGCGGCGAAGGCAAGCTCTTTCGTGCTTATCTGAAAACCGCCAACAATTGTTCGGAATGCGGACTCGATTTTTCCCCGCACCGCGCTGATGACCTGCCCGCCTATCTCGTCATCGTCATTGTCGGCCACATCGTGGTTCCGCTGGCGCTGATGATCGAGACCAACTATTCGCCGCCGGTCGCCGTTCAATTGGCAGTCTATCTGCCGATGACGCTGCTCATGTCGCTGCTGCTGCTTCAGCCCGTCAAGGGCGCGGTGGTCGGCCTCCAGTGGGCTTTCCGTATGCACGGTTTCGACGAGAAATTTGTCGAAGAGACCTGATACGCTGTTCGACACAGCCAATAAGAACTCACGGCAGGGACATGAGCGCGATGGCGCAACACACCCCGCAAGGGGCCAGCCATCACCCCTATCGCCGTCCGAAAGATGCCGCCACGCTGATCCTGATCGACCGCAGCGCGGCCACGCCCAAGGTCCTGATCGGCAAGACGCCACGACAAGGTGGTCTTCATGCCGGGTAAGTTCGTCTTCCCCGGCGGCAGTGTCGACAAGACCGACAACAAGGTGCCTGTCGCTGCACCGATCCCGAAAGAGCTCGAGGCCAACCTGCTCAAGGGCCGTCCGAAGACCGCATCGTCCCGCGCTCGCTCGCTAGCGATCGCCGCGATCCGCGAGACCTGCGAGGAAACCGGGCTTTGCCTCGGACGCAAGACCGAGGACGTCGTCGTAAAACTGACCGGCGCCTGGCAACCGTTCAGCGATGCCGGATTGCTACCCGACCCTTCGGGCCTGTACCTGATCGCCCGCGCCATCACCCCGCCCGGCCGGGTGCGGCGCTTCGACACCCGCTTCTTCACCGCCGATGCATCGGCCGTCGCCCATCGCGTCGACGGCGTGATCCATCCCGACGCCGAGCTTGTGGAACTGGTCTGGGTCGAGATCGGCTCAAAGCCCTCTCGCCGACCTGCATTCCATGACCAGGAACGTGCTCGGCGAACTTGAAAAACGTCTTGCCGCCGGTCCGCTGCGTCATAATGCTGACGTGCCGTTCTTCCATTTCTACGGCGGCAGGATGCACAGGGATGTTTTGCCGGGCGTGGCCTGAACGTCATTCCGGGGATGCGGCGATCACGCCGGCCCGAATCGGCTGCCGCGGCCGAAAACCGCCTCTTTGCCCGGTAACGCTGCGATTTAGGTCATCATTTCCCTCGAAAACCTTGACTTTGGGCGGGTGGAAGCTAGGTTGCCGGCCAAATGCGGGCCTGATGCTGGGCCAGCTTTCCCGATTCCAGACATCAGAGGTTCGTCCATGGCCAAAGCGGTCACCATCAAGGTCAAGCTGGTTTCCAGCGCCGACACCGGCTTCTATTACGTCGCCAAGAAGAACTCCCGCACCATGACCGACAAGCTGGTCAAGAAGAAGTACGATCCGGTGGCGCGCAAGCACGTCGAATTTAACGAATTCGAAGATCAAGTAACCTCCCCTGCCATACGATACGGATGTCAAACGGAGCCCTTGAGGCTCCGTTTTGCGTTGATCGGATTTTCGCGACTGCGTCGAGCGAGGCTTCGGATCCCGTTTTTCTTTTGACGAAGGATCAGGCCGCAGCCGCCACGACGCGGTTCCGGCCGTCGTGCTTGGCGCGGTAGAGCGCGGTATCGGCCCGCTTGAGAACGTCGGCGACCGGTTCCCCCTTCCGCTCCAGGATCGACAGTCCGATCGAGATGGTCACATCGATCCGCTTCACACCCTTGTGGACCGCGAACGGTTCGCCCGCGATCGAGCGGCGCAGCCGCTCGGCCACCATGCCGGCGACGTGCAGATCGGTCTCCGGCATCACGATCACGAACTCCTCGCCGCCATACCGGCAGGCGAGATCGATACCGCGGATGGACTTGCGAATCCGAACCGCGAATTCGCGCAGGACGTCGTCGCCAGCATCGTGGCCGTAGCCGTCGTTGATCGACTTGAAGTAGTCGATGTCGAGCATCATCAGCGCCAGCGGCTTGCCGCGCAGCGAGGCCTGCTCGGCCAGCGTGGTCAGATGGCTTTCCATATAGCGGCGATTGTGCAGACCGGT
This sequence comes from uncultured Alphaproteobacteria bacterium, assembly GCA_963764445.1. Classification (GTDB taxonomy): domain Bacteria; phylum Pseudomonadota; class Alphaproteobacteria; order Rhizobiales; family Xanthobacteraceae; genus Nitrobacter. The sequence continues at coordinate 9,730 of CAVXSV010000008.1, read as the reverse complement.
CAGCCCGTCGGTGATCGCCATTTCGATCGAATTCTGCACGTTGTCACGCAGGTGATCGGTATAGCGGTGGCGGCGGATTTGCGTGCGGGCGCGCGCGAGCAACTCGTTCTTGTCGACCGGTCGAAGCAGATAATCGTTGACGCCGATCTCGAGACCACGCAGCAATCGCGCATTGCTGTCGGCATCGGCGATGGCAAGGATCGGAACGTGCCGTGTCCGCTCCAGCGAGCGCGCCTGGCTGCACAAACGCAAGCCGTCGAAATTTTCCAGCCCGAGCGACACGATGAGAAGATCGTAATTGCCTTCGGCGGCGTGAAACAGCGCCTCGGACGGATTGGTTTCGACATCGACGTGATGTTCGGCGCTCAGCACCGGCCCCAGCCGCTCATAGGACGAGGCGCGGTCGTCGACCAGCAGGATGCGTCCGCCCTTCCCGGCGTCGGCAACCGCGTCGCGCTCCGGCGCCTGTACGCCGATTTCGAGTGAGGTGACGGCGCGCATGCGCAACTCGTCGGTCATCATCTTCAGACGCGTCAGCGAGCGGACCCGCGCGATCAGCACCACGTCCGATACCGGTTTGGTCAGGAAATCGTCGGCGCCGGCTTCGAGCCCGCGCACGCGGTCGGACGGGCTATCCAGCGCCGTCACCATCACCACAGGAATAAAATGGGTCGCCGGGTTCGCCTTCAGCCGGCGGCAGACCTCAAAACCGTCCATGTCCGGCATCATGACGTCGAGCAGGATGATGTCGCACTCGGCACGCGCGCAGATATCCAGCGCCTGCGCGCCGTTGGACGCCGTCATGACATCGAAGTATTCCGCCGACAGCCGCGCTTCCAGCAGCTTGACGTTGGCGGGGACATCATCGACGACTAGGACACGCGCGGACACCGTTGTCTCCTCAACCCACAAACCGCCGGACGGTTTCGATGAACTTTCCGACCGAAATCGGCTTGGACAGATAGGCCTCGCAACCGCCCTCGCGGATGCGCTCTTCATCGCCCTTCATCGCAAATGCCGTGACCGCAACCACCGGAATTGCGCGCAGCTCTGGGTCATCCTTGATCCAGCGCGTGACATCGAGACCGGACACCTGCGGTAATTGTATATCCATGAGAATCAGATCGGGGCGAAGCTTGCGGACAAGGTCGAGCGCTTCGAAGCCGTTGCTGGTCCCCGACGTCTGGTAACCATGAGCCTCCAACAGATCGCGAAAGAGCTTCATATTGAGCTCGTTGTCTTCGACGATCAGGACGGTCTTGGCCATCCGGCCCTCCAATCGGCGACGCGCTCATCCACCTTGGTGAGCGAAACATGCCCAAGCATCACGAAACTTATCTGCAAACTGGATTTAGATTTGCACCAGAATTCGCTCAAAAGCCGTTAAGGCATAGTGCGATCTTTATGCGAGCGGATTAGCGCTTGCTTGAACACGTTTCAGGGACTTGGAAGTGGCCATCGATATCGATTGCACTCAGGACGGAAGCCTCGATGTACCTGAAGCCGGCCACCGTCTCGAAGAGTTCGATGTTTTCTTCTCGCCTGCCCGACGACAAGTCATCCAGACAAACCACGGTGTCACCTCGGCCAAGTACAGAATTCGCACAGATGCGAGCCGATGAATCCCGCTCCACCCGTAACCGGATCCTCACGCGCTGTCCCTCCTACCGCAGATGCGCCTCGTCACGACCGACCGAGGCCGCGGTAGGTCCAGCCCGCCGCCCGCCATTGCCGCGATATAAAGACAATTCCGAGCATCGACGATGTTCTTCGTTTGAGTCGACGGCGCAGATTCCGCCCGGTTCGATGTTCTGGAATTCCTTCCATTCGGTCAATACCGAAACGATGTCTGCGCCTCGGCAGGCATCAAGATTGCTCACAGCGTAATCAAGGGTGGGCATTGTCTTGCGGGCGTTGTCCATTGCTTTCGGGTCATAGATGCTCACATTTGCCACTTGCCATTGTAATTGACCAGCCACGCTGAGCGCGGTCGAATCACGGACGTCGTCAGTGTCAGGCTGAAAAGCTACACCAAGATGGCCACGTTGGTCCCGATCAGTGATCCGCAAATCTCTTTGATATGTCCACAACGCGGCTCCTCTGCCGCATATTGCCATTGTCCACTTCACGGAGGAACGCGAACGCGTCGCCAACGCCCAGCTCTTCGGCGCGAGCGACGAGCGCCCGAATGTCTTTCGGCAGACAGCCGCCACCGAAACCCAAGCCTGCATTGAGATACTGCCGGCCAATGCGCTCGTCGCGGCCGATCAGCGTGGCCGGCCAGCATGGCTACATCGGCGCCCGCGGCCTCGCACAGTTCAGCGATCGCGATCTGGATGGAACAACTTTCGTAGCGAGGACCGGCATCAGCAGCGACCTTTACTAGCCGCGGCAGTTTCCAGGTCTGTGACCAAGAATGGCACGCCCTCCGCCAGAAACAACTATAAACTCGCGCAGTAGTTCGATAGCACGGCCTTCCGGCCTGTCACCGGCACCGACGACGATGCGATCTGGACGCAACGTGCCTTCTACAGCAAATCCCTCACGAAGGAACTCTCGGGTTCCAGGCCACCTCTACCGCCTCGCGAGCGGGAGCGGCAGCTTGCACGCGCTCCGCGAGACGGCGTGCAGTGCCAACGGGTACCGTCGATTTTCCGGCTATTACAGTCGGCCGCGCCAGGTGGAGGACTTAAGCTGTCGATCGCAGCGTTTACGCACGACACGTCGCCCGCCCGACCACGTGTACTTTGCGGGTGCCGACTGCAAGAAAGTGAACGTCCCCAAACGCTGCAGCCTCTTCGAACGAGGTGCTGAAACGCAGGCGTCCTGAGGGCGACGTGCTCTCTCAAAAGAGCTTCGAGTCCCGGTTCGAAGAACGGAACTTCTCCCGACTGGAGCTTCGCGACCTTTTCCTCGGAGATGTCGATGCCCAACACGCTGTGACCGATCTGCGCCATACACGCTGCATGCCCGGGTCGTTCCCAAATACCCCCGCACCGATCACAACGACTTGCACCCTGAACCCCCACTCAGCCAACGAGCCTTCAAAAGTGCCTCTGACCCCACCCGTCAACGCCGACGCCTCCCAAGCGTCGCACAGCGTCCTGCAACTGTGGCGCAGTTTGCCATATCCTAAAGCGCCCCGGCGCGAATAGCGAACGCGACAGTGCCACATAGAGATGGTGGCTCGGCTCGATCGTTGCTCACCAGCCGGCACTGTCCGCGGAGTTTCCGGACATCTGCCAACATTGCGCGACGCGTGGCGGCGACAGATTCACTCCGATGCGCCCCTGATGCCCGGCGCAGCGGCCGAGTCCCGTTACCACTCCAAAGCCGGGGTGGATAAAGGCCTGCGCACGGTGGCGCGGACGTGTCGGTCTCGCTGTGGGGACGCAACTTTTCTCGGGAACACGACCGGCGAGTTGGCGAAGGGGTGAACGCCCGGAAGCGCGGACAAGCGCCCCGCCGGGGCGTGCGGGCGGAGCTGAAGGCTGCGACGGAGGCGGCGAAGCATGGTGACGGTAAGTAGCTACACCACAGCGCAGGGAAGGCGCTACCGCTTCGGTATCGCACGCCGGACCATCGATCGACGCCGGAGAAAGCGCGGCTTCAAGACCAAGCGCGAGGCGGAGCTCTTACGCCGCAACCGTCGAGGTGACCAAGGCCTGTCAGCGGTCACGTAATTCCCCACCCCTTGGGGCGTGTCCGGCAGGGGTTGGAGTGCTGCTCAGGTTCGCTTCGTTCAGGTGCCCCACCAGGGGGACCTGGAAGGGGCCTTGAGTGGCGAGGAGATCGTGGAACGTGACTGACTTCGTGGAGATGTCGCACTCGAACGCGACATCGCAGCTGCAGATCAATGAGGCACTGAACATCGACCGCAAGACGATCCGCAAGTATCTGGCCCCGGCGATGACGAAGGGCTCGAACCGGTTCCTCGAGTCCTTCGACGAGAAGCTGGCGGGCGCGGATCGGCCGATGGTTTCCCCCGGGCTGCGGCTGGAATCCAGCAGCGCGAGGGCGCTGACCTGGTCGCTGATCGCGACCCATCACCAGTGGATCGACGATCAGCTAAAGGTGCCGGTGACGGTCAGCCACGATCGCGCAGCGGTTGCGTGACAGCACGGCGTCGAGGTGTCGGAGTCGACGGTACGGCGTTACATCGCAACGACTTCACGAGCAACGCCTCCGGAGTCGGGAAAACCCATGTCGCACAAGCGCTCTCGGACACCAAGTCGCCCGACGCAGCGGCGACATCCGGTTCGTCAAATGCTTCCGCATGCTCGCCGACCTAGCCGGCGGCCACGCTGATCGCACCATCGGGCAACGCATGCGCGAATACACCCGCCCCCTGGTCCTCATCGTCGACGACTTCGCGATGCGCGAGCACACCCCGACCGAAAGCGACGACCTCTATGACCTGGTCTCCGACCGGGCCATCGCCGCCTGAAACCATTGATCTTGACCAGCAACCGCGCACCCAAGGACTGGTATCCGCTGTTCCCGAACCCGGTCGTCGCCGAATCGCTGCTCGACCGCCTGATGAATACCAGCCACCAAGTCCTAATGGACGGCCCGTCCTACCGATCCCAAAAGTCGGACCGCGGGGCGTCCGCACCCCTTCAGAAGCTTCGCTACTCTCACCACAGCAGCGCCGCCAAACCTGGGGAATTCCGTGACGGCTACCCCTGGGGAATTACGCGACCGCGGCGCTGACGAGCATCGAGTCGTTCGACCGTGCCAGTTCCCAGTCGAGACGTAGGACAGCGCGCTGGAGTTGAGGCAACCGTCTTGGTCCAGTCACCGACCGAACCGCCATCAAAGTACGTCTCCGCAAAGTACCACATACATCGGCAGATCGTTTCAGCCAGAAGGCGGCCTCAGCCTTCGCGTGCGCCGTCGGCCTCATCCGCCACAGGCTCTGGCTCAAGCTCGCTCGAGCCAGCTGTCCAACCGCGAGCCCCCAGGAGCGCAGTGATAGCGGTGGCCCACTCTTTCAGTCCCCACCATCATTTCGCACGATTTCGTACACGCCAGCGCCCAGATCGCCGAACGTTTGCCAGCATCAGTGTTGCTGGCAAGATGACGATGCCAGGAGGTAAACCCGTACAGACCAAGGTTAGTGGTGGCCTGCCCACAGCAGCAGAGCCGATAGGACGGTCGCTGGCGTCGATCTGTTGAACAGCTTGATATTCAGAAGCGTCGGGGAGTCTGGAGCGCTTGCCCTTCAACTCGAAAGAGATCAGCGCTCTGTAGGTCCTTAAGCCCAATGCTCCGCGCTTTCCTTGCCCGCGCAGATAGTCGGCGCTGAGTGTCGCGCCGCATGAAACGCACTCAAACACAGCCGTGCCAATCTTGGGCGACTCGGGTAGTCCCCATCCCGCTGAGCCGTTGCGGAGGGCAGGTCGACCTCGCCATGGTCAACGGTGGGAGTGGTCGCCCGAGTCGCCTCGCTTCTGATTCCACCACGAAGTCGCCAAAATGGTTTCGATCCCACATGCTGGGTTGGGACATCAGTCGTTCGACCCAAGGCCCGCGACGGGACGTTCACCTTGGCGCATCGGAAAGTGCTCTGCAAGTGCCGCTTTGGCAGTTTCCAGTACGAGGGCCTGCGCGATCACCTGGGCGAGGTGCCAAGACGTACCACTCTTGCGGGCGCTGGCGGACCGGGCATCTACTTGCAGATGGTTGCTATATTCTGGCTGGCTGCCTGTGCGTCAGACAACAGGGTGGCCGACTCGGCATCGGTGTTCGGCATGCCCGAACGAGTTGATGCATTGCGAGGTCCTGGAGTTTGTTCGCGAACAAGCGGGCCGCATCCGCCAAGTCAGCTGGGGTTGCCGGGTCCAGGCGGGAAAGTAGATATTGGCCGCGCCAAGTGTCGCCGAATCGGGCGTTGGCTGACCGCTACCTTGGCAACGGCATCGGGGCCCAGGTTGATGTTGGTTTGCACCGACACCGCCTTGCGGACCATGTCGAAAGCCGCGCACGCACACTATGGGCGGCGTCGGGGGCGCGGGCGGTGTAGTCGGGTTGCTGGGCGGTGCCGTCGGGTTGCTGCAGGTGGCGGGCATTGCAGTTGTGCGCGTGGACGCCCAGAGGGCACCACCGATGGCGACGGCGATGGCGATCACCACAAGCGCCAGGGCGGCCGGTGCGACCCAGCCCGGCTGCGCTGGTGGGTTCGGCTGGGAAGTCGTGGGTTCGCTCACCCACCTGCACATCTGGCTCTTCAACGGTCATGGGGCCATGGTAGCGGCACGTTCGGGCTGCTGAGCCACCGCCCCGCCGCTGTGCGCCAGTGGACAACCGCCAGCAACAGTTTCTCGTCGAATGGGTCGCCGGTGGCCGATGGTCACCTCCGGAGAGCTGTGAAAATGCATTGCGCTGCAAGGGATTTGATTTTGCGTTGAAGGTGAGCAAGGAGACATCTGAGACCGCCGCCCCCAACCCGGCCCGGTGAAGGCGCGCGGCGGCTGTTGCGGTGAATTGCCGGAAATGCCATGCGCCCGAACGGATATGCGCTGCCGTGGCGCCAGGAATGCCAACCGGCACAGGTGCCCTGTCGGCGCGGCCTGCCGCGGCGGATCCGGATACGGGTCAACTGTTCCGTTGCTGGAAGAGCACATCGCAGGGCCGCAAAACGGCTCGCAAGCGGACACGGGCGCCGACTGCCATGCAGTAGACACCCGCACTCACTATCTGACGAGCCCTACCTAGGCTGGACGCCTAGGGGGCAGTGGAGGTGCCGCCGGTGCCGCCCGTGCCGCCGGCTGGGAGCCCCGCAAGGCTGTGGTGCCGCCGGCGGTGGTGTCGCTGCCGCCAGGGCCGCCCGTGCCGCCGCCACCGGGGGACGTCCGCAACGCCGCCATCGCCGCCGTTACCGCCCTTGGATACGGCTGGCTTGCTGCCCTTGGTGGTAGCGTTGCCGCCAGCGCCGCCGGTGCTGCCGTTACCGAGGAATCCGCCACTGCCGCCCAAGCCACCTTTGCCGCCGGTGAATGTTCCCGTCCCGGATCCGTCTGCCTATCTCCCCGACGCCAGCACTGCTGAAGGCCCCGCCGCCGGCACCACCCAGTGCCGCCGTCATAAAGACGCCACTGAAACCACCTTCGCCGCCGGTGCCGCCGATGCCATACCGTTCCCGTTGTTACTATCCACGACGCCGCTGGCCGACTCCGCCGTCGCCGCCATAGCGGCGATCAATGTGTTACCGCCGTCACCGCCAGCGCCGCCGGTGGCGCCGGGGGCTACTCCCCGTTTGGGTGTAGCCGAAGCCGCCGTCGCCGCCGTTGCCGCTGTCGCCGACGTTCGCGTCTCCGCCGAGGCCACCCTTGCCGCCGGTGGCCGACCCGCTCGGGTGAATTTGCGTAGCCGCCGGCGCCGCCCCTGGCGCCGTCGCCGATGATAGTGGCGCCATCGCCACCGCCACCGCCGTTACCGCCCGCGGCGAACGACGTGGGGTCTGGGTTCGAAGGAGTTGGCCACGCCACCCTGGGCGCCTTCACCGCCGTTACCGAGGCCGAAGCTTCAGGAGGTCGCCACCGAGGCCGCCGTTACCAGCGAAGGCGTTGCCCACGTCGGTGGTTGCCGGAGCCGCCGTCGCCGCCGGAGCCGCCGTCGCCCCAGAGAAAACCGCCTTTGCCGCCGATACCGCCGCCTGCGGCCACAGCGTCAACATCCCCACCCTCCAAGGAGGGGTTAATGTCCCAGCCGGCGCCGCCGGGACCGCCGTTGCCGGCGAGCCCGTCGCTGCCCGCCGTTGTACCGCCGGCGGTCGCCGCGCTCATCCGTTCCGCCGTCTCTGGGTGTCGACGGCGTCTCGGCCGGCGCCGCCGTCGCCGCCGCTACCCAGAGGAAACCGGCGCTGCCGCCGGCGCCGCCGAAGGCGCCGTCGCCGCCGGAGCCGCCCAGAAGCCCGCCGTTGCCACCCTTGCAGGAGACGCAATCCCGGGTTGAGTTCGAGGGCAGAGAGGCCGTCGCCGACCAGCCGACCCACCCGAACGCGAACGCTACGCGAAAAAAGATCGCGTTGGTCCCGGGGGTTGCGAAGGGCGTCACCGCAGCGGCGGCTGTGACCAAGCCTGCATTCCCGATCAGGATCACCCAGACCACCGCAACTCGCCGGGTTCAGAACGCAGTCGGTCGGGGCCTGCGGCAGCGCAAGAACCCGGTGGATGCCAGCTTCACCTGGACAGTAGTAGTGCCGGCGCGCCCGGAGCAGCGATCAGCAGGGCGCCCGCGACCATAGCTGGCCGGTTACCCCGCGCTCAAATATTGGCGCACCCCGTCTTTGGATGCACGCGACGTGCTTTTGCTTTGTTTGGACACGAGTGACAACCCCTCCTGTAACATGCCTGCCCCGTTGGCAGGTCTTGCTCAGCGTTTGCTGAGAAACGACGCTATATCAATCTAGATTTTCGCTGGGCGACGCGCAAGCAATTGACAGATGTTCCCAAATAAATTTGCGCTCGGGACAAGGTCCCGTTGCCCAGCGGTCAATTCCTGTGACCCCGGCGAAACTGAACACGGAATTGACAGGCCGCAGAGTGCTCCACCAGCAGCAGCCGACATCCTCGAGAACATGCTGGTGGTAGGGCAGAACAGCCGCAACGGCCCAGTCTTTGGACGAGCTTGGGCGATCGCTCAGTAACTGGCAGCAACCGCTATCGCGCCAATGGCAGTCAGCGAAGAAATTGCGTAATCAATAAAATCCAGGAGAAGCAATGTGTTCTCCGCGACCATCCACGGCACGTGAATTGTTTGCTAATAAGCAGCAGGGCGCTCTTTGTATCCATGGGTGGCCAACCGGACAGCAACCCACTTATTGGAATATTGTGCACGTCGCAACTGTTTCAGCAAAGATCGATAACTCATGGGGTCGGAGCATGGCACACATGTCGGGAGCCTGAGACCATCCTGATAATTTGCTAAGAGACCCTATATAGGATCTAGCGATCGCCGGGCCCGTCCTTGCCGCCGGATCGTGATCCGGAAAATTCGTTTCGAGTTCGGGGAATCCATAGTCCGCACCGCACAGGGCGTCGGCTTCCGTACCCATCAGGGTGTGGATGAACGTGGCCAGCGACTCGCGTAACACGTCGGGGTGGCAGGTGGTGAGTAGTTCGGCCAGCACGCTGGGCGGGTCGATATCGTGGGCATGGTCATCGCGTTGATGCCTTTGCTCCGAGTCGCTTTATGGCGGGTACTCAAAGATCACGTGATGACCTTCAATCACTCGGCTACGACGCGCCGGTACGGCTGATCAGGTCCGACTCGTACCCACTCTGCTGGACGTAACCGAAACGAGTACCCAATTACTCATCCCCAGCGGCGGAGCATAACGAACGCTTCCTGTCGATAGCACGACAACGCGTCACGCACCTCGCGACATGAGTATTACTCGGGACTCATCTGTCATCGGACACCGCGCTAGCTGCCGACCCGCCGACGCCTGCTCAAGTGGCGTCGTTACCTGATGTTGTTTCTGTCCTACAACCATCAAGATGAGGCGGTCGCCACCGAAATCCACAAGGGCTTACACCGGATCAGTAGCCCGAATGGGCCGATCGAATGCCCTGCGCGTGTTTCGCGATACCACCGAGATGGCCGCCAACACTGACCTGTGGGGCAAAGTCACCGACGCGATGGATCGCTTACCCGCTACCTGATCGTCGTATCCACCACGGGCAGCAGCGTATGAGTGGGTGAACAAGGAGGTCGCTCACTGGCT
>CAVXSV010000007.1:0-45811 GCA_963764445.1 uncultured Alphaproteobacteria bacterium | reverse complement strand
GCCTGTGGGCGAGCTCGTCGGCGCCGGCCGAAACGTACGAGGCTGGCGAGCTCGGCAGTCGAGGGAGCAGACACGGCAAAGGCCCGCGAGCATGACCCTTCCCAGACTCACTCGTTCATCGAATCGATCGTTCTGCCACGCGCGGAGTGGGAACGCTGGCACGAACGCCTGCGACTCTTGGACGATCCACCCGAGGCTGGTCGCCTCGATCGCCTGGGAATCGGCTGACGGAGAGGTCACAGGCGTCAATGTCTGGGAGACGCCACGGGCCATTGCCGAGTTCTTCATGGAGCGAGTTGGGCCGTTGGTGGAGGCCGAGGGCGAGCCGACCAGTAAGCCCCAGCGACATGGCGAGCCGCTGGCGTTCTACCTGCGCAACTAGCTCGTTGTCGCGAGCTTCGGCGAGCACGGGTACACGTGCGAGCATCATGCGGGCGGGCATGCGCCCGCCGCTTCGGTCCGGGCTCAACGCACGCGGTTCGAGAACCACAATTGACCGCCGGCGCTGGCGTTCCAGTTAGGGAGGTGCTCGTACACAGGCGTAGGGTGAATCGTGCTGCAGAGCGACGGACCGGGAGATGAGAGCGGTGTGAGGGGCAGGAGTGAGTCTGGCGCCATGCTGAAGGCAAACGTCGCAGCTGTCGTAGTACTGGTTTGGGCAGTTGCTCTCGCCGGGTGCGGAACCGATCAAGGCGCTAAAAGCAGCGACCCGTCCTCGGCCGGGACACCAACCCGCTCGACCGTGGTTCGTAGCGCGCGCTGCCTTGACGTCGACGACTCGTTTCTCAGACTCATCATCAGTCCTGAATCGACCGGCCCGATCCCGCTCTCTGACGGTCAAGCCGTCAATGTCCACGGGTTCGAGGACGGCTACTTCGTTTCCGCGTATTTCCACGACGATGACGGCGTCTGGCCAGACCGGACCGGCGTCGGCATCTGGTGGGCCGATCGGCTGGACGCGGAGGCGATGATCTGGGCCGTCAACGAGCGGGCCGGGATCTCGGATTGGGCTGACGCGTCTACGGCGAGGGGAGCCGGACGAACCGAAGTTGTCGATCTATTCGGACGGCGCCGAGGAATCGTTTGACTGCGTCGTGGCAAAGCGCGCCGAAGGCTAAAACTCTCAAGGCGCGACGGCGTCGGCGAGCACTGGGACGCTGGCGAGCATCATCGCGGCGAGGCTAGCGGTAGCGTGCACCCACTCTGCGCCCAAACGCGTAGAAAGCATCCGACGTGTCATGCGGCACCTCACGCCCGGAGCCGCTTAGCTAACCCGTTCCCGCCACATCCCGCCAAACGCCGCCACCCCTCCACGAACCCCGTGGAGGTTCAAGTCCTCTCATCGCATAGCCGAATCGGCCGTTTTCGGTACGTGCCGTACCCATGGGCCGGCCAATCGAGCTTGCGCAGGCTCGGCGAGGGTGGACATTCTGTGTCTTGCATGGCGTCGCCGCAGACGAGATATGCGAAGGCGGGTGATGTTCACGTCGCGTATCAGGTCGTGGGTGAAGGGCCGCCGGTATTGCTTGTCGACCTGGTTCAGCCATGTCGAGGCGCGCTGGGATTTTCCGGGCTTTGCGTATTACCTCCGCCGGCTCGCGTCGTTCAGTCGCGTGATCTCGTTCGACAAGCGTGGGATCGGTCTGTCGATCCTGTTCCCGTCGACCGACTGCCGCTCCTCGAGGAGTGGATGACCGACGTGCGCGCGGTCATGGATGCCGTCGGGGTCGATCGCGCCGTGCTGTTGGGTGCCAACGAGGGATCGATGATGGCTGCGCTGTTCGCCGCGACGTACCCGGACCGGGTGAGTTCTCTCGTCCTTGCGAACGCGACCGCCCGACCCGCCTGGGCGCCGGACAACCCTTCGGGGGTTCGTCCGGAGGTCATCGAAGCTGTCGTCAACAGCGTCGATCAGGCCTGGGGCGAGGGCCTGACCATGGCCGCCGTCAATCCGAGCATCGCGGGAGATGACCGGGCCGTGCAGGCCTGGGGCCGCTTTCTCAGGCTGGGCGGCAAGCCCTGCTGTCGCCGCCGCCGTGATTCGGATGATCTTCGAATTGGACGTGCGGCCCGTTCTGCCCACCATTCGCGTACCGACTCTCGTCGTGTCGAGGCGGGACGCTCTGTTCGCTGCCGCGAGCGGGCGTGCCGTCGCCGATCTCATCCCTGGCGCCGAGTTCGTCGAGGTGCCTGGCGTCGACTACGGTCTGGCGGTCGGTGACGTCGACCCGGTGATCGACGAAGTCGAGGCGTTCGTCACGGGGACCCGGCCCACGCACGACGTCGATCGCGTTCTCGCAACGGTCCTCTTCACGGACATCGTCGATTCGACGGCGCGGGCGGTCGAGCTCGGCGATCGTGGTTGGCGTGCACTCCTCGATTCGCACGAGGAGATCGCACGCACGGAGGTACAGACCCACGGCGGTCTGGTCGCCGATTTCACAGGAGACGGCGTCGTGGCGACGTTCGACGGCCCCGCGCGTGCCGTCCGCGCGGCGCTCGCTCTACGGGATCGCGTTCACGCTCTCGGGATCGCGATCCGCTCGGGTCTCCACACGGGTGAGATCGAGAGGCGCGGCGGGGGCATCGCAGGTCTCGGCGTCCACATCGCTGCGCGGGTGATGGCGCTCGCTGACGGTGACGAGGTCCTCGTCTCCCACACCGTGAAGGACCTCGTCGCCGGGTCGGGGCTCACGTTCGAGCACTACGGAACGCATGAGCTGAAAGGCGTTCCCGATGCCTGGCAGATCTTCCGCGTGGAGTCGTAGCCGCCGATCCGGCCGAGCTGTGGCCTGTAACGTCGCCGCATGGCGGACGCACAGCCCTACTGAGCGGTGCTCGACCCAGGCATTCCCGTCCCCACCACTGGACGGACGTTCTCGGCGACGTGCCGCGCACGGCTCGCTGACGTCGATCGCCACGGCCGCGTGCGGCTCGACGCGCTGGCTCGGTTCCTTCAGGACGTGGCGATCGAGGACGTCGAGGAGACCGGTTGGGGCTTGCCGGAGCACCTCTGGTTCCTGCGCCGCATCCGGATCGACGTCATCGAGCCGTTTCTCGCGGACCACGAGGTCGACCTCGTCACCTGGTCCAGCGGTCAGGCGGCGATCGCGGCCGGTCGGCGCTGGTCGCTCCGGGGCGACCGCGGCGGCCGCGCAGAGGTCGACAGCGTCTGGATCCATCTCGACCGGGATCAGCGGCCGGCCAAGATCGAGGACTTCGCCATCTACGGTGACGCCGCGGCGGCCGGCGGGTCTCGACGAAGCTGGAGCTGCCCGATCCGCCCGGCGACGAAGCCGGCGTCTCGTGGCCGTTGCGTGTGAGCGACATCGACCTCCACGGCCACGTCAACAACGCCGTCTACTGGCAGGCCGTCGAGCACGTGCTCCCGTCGGCCGGCATCGACCCGGGCGTCCGCTCGTCGCCGAGCTCGACTACCGCGAGCCGATCGACCTCGACGACGCGATCGAGCTGGTCGCGTCGAGCGCAGGAGCGGAGCTGTTGGCCGGCTTCCGCGCCGCGGACGGGATCAGGGCGGTGGCGCGGGTGGGTCAGCGATAGCGTCGCCCCAGGCGGCCCCCTTTGCCTCCTTGAAGCGGGCGCCCTGCTTGCGGCTGATCGTGCGCTCGTGGATGCCGTCCCGCTCACACGTGACGAGGTTGACGTGGCCGGAGCGGATCTGCGGCTGGCGGATGATCCGCGCACCGGCCTGCGGCGCGATCCCACGTGAGAGGGCCGCGTAGGAGAACTTCTCGTCCTCGTAGCCGAGCTCGACGCCCTTCGCCTGCCGGTGCAGCCTCGAGCGGGCTAGTCGGACCGCGAAATGGCACCAGTCGTCCGACCCCAACGGGCACGCGAGGTCGTGCGGGCACGGACCGACGGTCTGGCCGCCTGCGTCGATCACGGCAGCGCGGACGGCGACGACACGACGGTAGCCCGTCGGCGTCCCGGGCTCGATCAGCGCCAGCGTGTCCGTGCTCTGCCGCCATAGGTGCGCCGCGGCGTCCGTCGGGTCGTGCAGCTCGCCGAGCACGTACGACGCGACGACGAGATCGGCTGGACCCTGTGCCTGCGAGACGTCGCCGGCGACCCAGTTCGCGTCGGGCAGCAGCTCGCGGCCGGCGGCGAGCATCTCGGGCTCGACCTCGACGAGGGTCAGCTCGCGCAGCGAAGGCCAGGACTCCGCCGCCGCCCAGGCGGCGACGCCCGGCCCCGCGCCGACGTCGAGCAGCGACACGGGCCGCCACTCGGGCCGCTGCAGGGCGATCTGGCGGAAGACGGCCGCGGCACGCCGCGAACGTCGCCGGCGCGCGGTAGGCGAGATACGCCGCCACCTGCGCCGGCGAGCGCGCCGCCCGCGAACCGGTGTCGCCGCGATACGCGGACGAGAGCGCTTCGACCTCCTTCGCGACCGAGCCCGCCCGCACGTCGACCCGCAAGTGACCAGTCGCGAATGACGCGAAATGGGCCTCGCACCCACGACTGATCGGTTGCCGGTCTCCGATGCTCGCTGACTGCTGCCTGCAGCTATGATATGCTAACGCTCCTGGTAGAGGAGAACAATGCCACACATTGCGGGGGCGAGATGAAATGAGCGTTAGGCCACACGATAGGAGGCGGCTATGACCATCGAAAGCATTCTCAGGAGGAAGGGCACCGACGTCACCACAATAGCCCCGGAAGCCAGCATCAAAAGGGCGGCAGACTGGCTCCGCGCAAAGAATATTGGTGCTCTCGTGGTGACGAGTGAGAACACAGTTCTTGGTCTCATTTCCGAACGTGAAATCGTTCACGCATTTTCTCGCTATGGCGAGACAGCCAGCTCGATGCTTGTGAAGGAAATCATGCAATGCGGTGTGACCACCGTGTCTCCCGACGAGAGCGTCAATCGCGTGATGAACCTGATGACGCACCATCGCGTGCGCCACATGCCGGTACTCCGCGGCGGCAAGCTAGTCGGTATCGTCAGCATCGGCGATGTCGTCAAGCACCGACTGGAGGACCTGGAGCTTGAGACGAACGTCCTACGTGACTATCACGTCGCGCGTTGACGGGTCGGACGCCGGCCTCCACGCCTTGGCGCGGTTAGCGAGCTTGGACGCCATGTCAGAATCGGACATGACACCCGAGCGTCACCACCACGGCGCGCGCTGATGTAGTCCGATTTGGTCGCGGATGGAGTGGTCCATCCACATTTATGCATGCTCCGTAGTCTGAAGCTTCTGCCAAGGGATTAGACACGAAGCCCGCGTCTATTGCCGCTCACGCCCGACGACGGTGATTAAGGTGTCGTTGTCGGATTTGAGGCGGCTGAGGGCAGGTCCCGTTTCTTCTGCATAAGCCGTTGAGCTATCAAGACCGGCAGAAGAAGAGCGAGAAGAAGTCCGAAGACCACGATCCCGTAGACGATCGCCTTCAGCGCCGACCAGGCTCCCAGCACCAAGTGCATCAGCGTCTCCACAATGAGACGCATTTCCACGAGCACCATCATCGGGTATCCCAGCACGTACATCACCATCCTGCCAGTACTCGACAGGACCAACGCCGGCAACATCACCGCCATTACCCTGAGGTTCACGAGGGAAAGTATCTGCTTCTTGGTGTCCGCCAGCATTTCCTTCGGCTCCAGCTACTCCGTTGTTCTGGAACCGTATCGGTGAGGGACTCGCCATACAAGAGGCTTGTCGGCCCGCCGCGCGTCCATTCCGACAAGCGGATCGGCACGCGAAGCCGGCCTGCGGCATCATGGGATGCACCGCCCTAGACGAAAGAATATTCGGCATGCGGCAGGGTTATAAAATAATGTTGGCTCAGAAACCTCGGGAGAACCTGATGAAAACAGCATTTTTATCCGTAGCTGCCGGCATTTGCGGCCTGGTGATGATGACGCCGGCATCGGCACAAGGTGTCAAGATCGGCATCCTCAACGACCAGTCCGGCGTCTATGCCGACTACGGCGGCAAGACGTCGATCGAAGCCGCGAGGATGGCTGTCGAAGAGTTCGGCGGCGAAGTTCTTGGCCACAAAATCGAGATCGTTTCGGCCGATCACCAGAACAAGGCCGATCTCGCCTCCAACATTGCGCGGCGCTGGTACGACACCGAAGGTGTCGACATGATCACCGAGCTGACGACGTCGTCGGTGGCGCTCGCGGTTCAGGAGGTTACCAAGGAAAAGAAGAAGATCGACATCGTGGTCGGCGCCGCCTCTTCCGCAATTACGGGTGCATCCTGCTCGCCGTACGGTTTCCACTGGGCGTTCGATACCCATGCGCTCGCGGTCGGCACCGGCGGCGCGTTGGTGAAGGCCGGCGGCGACAGCTGGTTTTTCCTGACCGCGGACTACGCGTTCGGTCACGCGCTGGAAAAGGATACCGGCGACGTCGTCAAGGCGAACGGCGGCAAGGTTCTAGGCGCGGTGCGTCATCCGCTGAACACATCGGACTATTCTTCCTTCCTGCTGCAAGCGCAGAGCTCGAAAGCCAAGGTCATCGGTCTGGCTAACGCCGGCGCCGACACCATCAACTCGGTCAAGCAGGCGGCGGAATTCGGCATCGTTGCCGGTGGCCAGAAGATCGCAGGTCTTCTGCTGACAGCGTCCGAGGTTCATGGTCTTGGCCTCAAGGCCGCGCAAGGTCTGGTGCTTACGGAAAGCTTCTACTGGGATCTGAACGACAAGACCCGCAAGTTCGCCGAGGAATTCTACAAGCGCACCGGGCGGATGCCGAGCATGATCCAGGCCGGCACCTATTCGGCCACATTGTCCTATCTCAAGGCGGCGAAAGCCGCCGGCTCCAAGGACAGCGATGCCGTGGTGAAGAAGCTGAAGGAATTGCCGGTCAGCGATTCCTTTACGTCGAACGGCAAGGTGCTCGCCAACGGCCGCATGGTATCCGACCTCTATCTGTTCGAGGTCAAGAAGCCCGAGGAAAGCAAGCGCGATTGGGATTACTACAAGCTGATCGCCACCATTCCCGGCGACACCGCATATCCCACCGCGGCCAACAGCGGCTGTCCGTTCACCAAATAAATCACTTCACCCTACAATATGAGCGGGCGCGATTCCCGATTGGCATCGCGCCGTCTGTGTTTCAGGCGTCGTGACCGAATTGGCTGGCCAATCTCGATCAGTAACCGGTCATTTCGAGATAGCCCACACCCTGGTGGGTGCCGGTGAAGCTGACGGGACCTTCCCAATAGGCAAAGCTCGTCCCCATCCAGCTTCGCTGGATTCAGCGGAACGGTTTCGATCGTCAGTCCCCGATCGCGAATCGCGATGCGCCAGCTCGTCGGCAGCTTGCGATCCGCGACTTCGGTCATCGCCATCGGAGTCATATCAATGGACTTTGGAGAGAGCGCAACCGATCGCCCATCCAGTCCGATCCAATTGCCTGCAAAAGAGAGGCTTGCCTTGGGTTTGCCGCAAGCGAAACAGCATCAGTTTTTCGCCGGTTCCAAGGTGCAGGGAGAACCAATCCCATCCGGTCTGATCCGACGCCAGCGGCTGACTGCTCCATTCGCGATCCATCCAGGCCAGTCCGGTGACGCTCGACTGGTTTGCCGTCGATCGTGACGGTCCCGTCCACCGTGAAATACGGCTGGCTGTAATAGTACGACGCCTGTCCGCGCTCGGATTTCCGGCTGTAGCCGGCGTCGCCTTCGAGCACGAGCGGCTTGATCGCATCGAGCTTCAGGGCGTAGCTGAAATCCGCGCCGGATGCATTGATCTGAAGCGGCGAGACATTGATTGCGGACATACCGTCGAGCCCGCGCATCTGCCATGAATTGATCCACGCGACGAAACGGGTCTGCTTCCGCGCCGGCCTGGCCGACGCCGCCGCGCGCAAAGGTTTCGCTGTAGCGATGGGTATCGGCGCGTGTGACGGCGGCATGCCCCATCCAGATCTGCTGGTTCGCCCAGCCTTCCCGTTGCGGCTCCGGCTGCATCGCCTGACGAAACAGCGTCCACTGCACGCCGAGCGCGTTGTCCGTCGGTGTCTCTGAGATTGGCAGTGAGATACCACCATTCGATGCGATAATCCGGATGTGGACCGTGATCCACCGGAAACACGAAACTGCGGCCCGGCGTGACCGCGGCAAATCCGGAACCCTCGTTACCAAGGCCGGCGAAACCCTGTGCCAGCGACAACCGCCGGTCGAGGCCGAGTACAGCGAGCCCTGTTGCGAACGCCCGGCGTGAGAGCTTTGCGCTAGCGCTCATCGGCGAAGACCTTGATCAGCGCCGCCGGAGGCATACGGATCAGTCTGACGACCGGCACCAGCATCGCCAGCAGCGACGCCAGCATCGCGACGCCGAGAAGTTCGATCAGATGCAGCGGAAAAATATGCAACGGGAGACGCCATCCGAATGCCCTTACGTTGACCACTGCGATAAGGCACCACGCCACCAGTAAGCCGAGCGGCAGCGCCAGCAGCGCGGTGATGAACGCGACGGACATCGTCTTGAGAAGCTCGATGCCGGCCAACTGCCGCCGGGTCAGGCCGAGCGCCCACAGCGGGGCCAGATGCGGAAGGCGGGAATTGCTCAGGGTCAGCAGGCTGGTGAGCAGCGCAATGCCGGCGACACCGAGCGTAAACGTATTCAGTGCAGCCGTCACGGCGAAGGTGCGGTTGAAAATCCGCGTCGATTCCGCTTTCAGCGTGGACTGATCCGAGAGATGGCGCTCGTCGAGGTGAAATGTCTTACGCAGGTCATCGATCAGCGGCGCGATCTTGCCGGAAGTCACGCGCAGGCCGAACCGGGTTCGCGGCAGATCTGGAAACCGGCTTCTGAATGCGTCGATATTGACGGCGATCTGCCCTTTGGGATTGCCGTAATCGGCATAGATCGCCGCGATATCCACGGGCCAGTTTCCGCCGGCGGTGCTGACATTCAGCTGATCGCCGAGTTTCAATTTCAGTTTCCGCGCCAGTTGCTCGCTGACCATTGCGCCTCGGCCTGACTTGAGGTCATCCCACGCATTCGGTTCGGACTGCCAGCAATGGCCAGCGGTCGCGATAGGTGGCGTGATCGGCGAGGCCAAGAACCTCCACCGGCCAGCCGCCCATTTCGATCTCAGCGCGGCCGCTCGGCAGGATCGCGGTGATCTCGGGCCGTGCGCGGAGATTTGTTTCGATGTCGCGCGCCTGTGTGTCGTCGCGCGCGTTCACATACACGTCTGCGGCGAGCCGGCCGTCCAGCCACGTGGCGAACGTCTTGCTGAAACTCTCGACCATGGTTCCGACGCCGACATTGACCGCGAGCGCGAGCAGCAACGCCATCAGTGCCAGCGACAGTCCCGGAAGTTGCTGGCGGCTGTCGGCCCAGAACCACATCACAAGCGGCCGGCGCGTGCTGTGCGTTCGCCGGCGTGAAGCACGAATCCGAGCAGAACGGGCAATGCCAGTGCGGCGCCCAGCAGCAGCGCCGCCAGAACCGCGAAACCCGACATCAGCGAATCGCCGATCGTCAGCACAGCGGCCGCCGTGACAAGCATCGCGACCGGCACATAGACCTTGCCAGTTCAGCCATCGCCGCTGGGCTTGCTGCCAGGCATAAGGTTGCGCCATCGCGAGAACAGGAAGACGGACCACCCTTCAACAGGCTCGTCGTTGCCGCTGCCAGCGTACCCGCGATGCTCATCGCAAGTCCCGCGGCCCACCATTCCGGTCTAAGCGTCAATTGGCCGGGAATCCGGGCGCCATACAACCCTTGCAGACTCGCGGCGACATCGGGCAGCAACGCCGCGGCGATCAGGTATCCGCAGACCAATCCGATCAGACCGGCTGCGAGCGCCAGCACCAGCAGTTCGATCAGCAACACACCGTTCAACATCGGGACGATACGCCGCAAGCACGCAGGGTACGGAGCATCGGCATGCGCTGCTCGAAAGCGAGGCCGATCGCCGAATTGACGATGAAAAGCCCGACGAGAAACGACAGCAGCCCGAAGGCCGACAGATTGAGATGGAAGCTGTCGGTCAGACGCTCGAGATCGGTTTCGGCGTCCGGTGCAACATACCTGAGCTTGTCACCAGTGACAGCCTCCAGCGGCGCGTGCGCGCCTCGCGTTTCTGCCGATCAACAGACGCGAGAGCTGGTCCGGTAGAGCGCAGAAGGCTTTGCGCCCGTCCGACATCGACAATCACAACGCCCGGCGCGAGCTGCGGTTGAATCTTGAGGGGCGGCAACGACTTGCCATCGTCCGTTCGAAGAGCCGTGCCTTCCGTCTCGCAGCTCGGTCAACGTCTCCGGCGCGACCAGTGCCTGGCCCGGCGGCGCGATGAATGTTTGCAGGTCCGATTTTCCGATCGTTGGGATGGATACTGCCTTCGCTGGAAACGTCACCGGCTCGATCTCCCAACAGGCGGAATGTCTTCCCGTGAATACGAACGCGGCCTTCGAGCACAGGTGAGACCGGCCATCCTGCCCGGCGCAGGTCGATGAAGAGTTGCTGAGGGAAGTGTGGCGTCCTGCTGACCGACCAGCATCGCGACGCGGGCGCCGCCGAAGATCGCTGCGGCCCGGTCGTAGCTGCTGCGCGCCTGCTGGTTCAGCGCCTGCACTCCGCTCCACAATGCAGTCGCCGAGATCAGGCCGACCACGAGGGTTGTCAATTGCATCGGATGCCGGCGCCAATGGCTGAGCAGAACGGCCAGGATCCAGAGCGCCTGTCTTCACGAGATCGTCCCGCCGCTGAGCAGAACTTGCCGGTCCAGCGTCGCAGCAAGCCGCGCGCTGTGCGTGACCATCAGGAAACCGCATCCGGTTCGCTTGATGAGATCGCGCGCGAGATCCATGACCTCGTCGGCCGTCGTCTCATCGAGGTTGCCGGTCGGTTCGTCGGCAAGGAGCAGAGGCGGCCTGACCGCGAGCGCGCGCCCGATCGCAACCCGCTGCTGTTGGCCGCCCGAGAGTTGCTCGGGATATCGTTTCAGCAATTCGCCGAGCCCCAGCCGATCGACAAGTTCGCCTTGCCACTGGCGATCGTGACGCCCGGCGAGCCGCGACTGAAAAGCCAGGTTGTCGGCGACGGTCAGAGAAGGGATCAGATTGAATTGCTGAAAAACCAGTCCCAACCGGTCCCGGCGCAGTGCGGCACGGCCCCGGTCCGCCAGTGTTGTCACCTCCGTGTCGTCGAGCCGGATGGAGCCGTCGTCCGCCTGATCGAGTCCCGCGATCAGATGCAGCAACGTGCTTTTGCCGCTTCCTGACTCGCCGGTCAGCGCGACACTCTCGCCGGCGTCAACGCGCAGACAGGCACCGCGAAGAACGGTGATCCGTTCCTGCGCAGAATGATAGGTCTTGGTCAGGTTCTGGACATCCAGCATTAGTGCTTTTGAGATTGTCGGGACACACAGTCAAAACACACGTCTGTGTCTTCGTATATCTTCGCGCAGCCGTGGACCGAGCGCGCCTGCTGAGAAAGCCGGCGCTGCGGAAATCCCGAAGCTCAAAGCCCTGCTGTTCATCGTCGCGGTCGCGCTTCGGGGTGGCGAAATCGCCGTCCTCCTCATCATCGCCCTAGTTCACCTTGGGCGGTGGCTTCTTCGGCTTGCCGGTGGTTTTGCCGGTTTTGGTTTGTTCAGTCTTCATGCCGACACGGCTCATGGTGCATCTCTGCTCAAATAGTCATTTTGGCTGTCCGGTGACAGTCTAACTCAATTCCGAGGCCGCTTCATCTATTTTTAGAAAACGGTTTCCGACGAAGGCCGCCGCAATTCCCAACCCTCCTGTTCGAGCGCCGGCGTCTCACACTCCTCGACCGGGTAGCCGATGCAGAAATACCCGATCAAAGTCCAGCCGGGCGGCGTATCGTGGATAGTTGCGACTTCAGACGGTTCGAGAATTGAGAGCCATCCGACGCCGATGCCTTCGGTCCGCGCGGCCAGCCACAGCGTATGGATCGCAAGAACCGCGGAGTATTCCATCATTTCCGGCATTGTCACCCGCCCGAGGCGGTGACCCTGCGCGGTGTGCAAAGACAGCGACATGGCAGGGCGCATCGTCAGAGTGACGCGCGGTCGCTTGCCTGGCCGCTCAAGGCTGCGGCGTTGCACGCCTCGCGCGATTTGATCCTGTCCCTGCGCGCGGCTTCACGGACAACAACAAAGCGTCACGGTTCGCTCAAGCCAACCGACGGAGCAAGACAGGCGAGTTGCAAGAACCGCTCCAGCGTGCCATCGGGGAGCCGGTCGCGTCGGAATTTTCTCACGTCGCGCCGACCAGCCGAGAAGATCGCGAAAGCGCGTCCGAAAATCAGTGTCAAATGTGGGCGGGCCGGCCATATGCGACGGTGTCCTGAACCTGTTTCGCGGCGTTGCAGTTGTTCGCGGGCGGTCGCACAGCGGCTCCGCTGCCGTCAAGCCGATTTTTGCACGACCCGCGCCGCGAGTCATTTTGGCCTGACCTCCCGGAAACGAGCGGTGTTGGCGGTTGCGCGGGGTGTTCCGTTGTGCTTGTTAGGCGCCGTCATCGGTGCCTCCCGCAAGAGAGGTGAAACGGGAATGCGGTGCGGGGATTGATTTATCCCCAATTCCGTGGCTGCCCCCGCAACTGTAAGCGGTCATCCGATCCACGATGCCACTGGGCCTCACACGTAGATCCGGGAAGGCGGATCCGGATAACGACCGCGAGCCAGGAGACCGGCCGGTGACGCATTTTAACGCGTCCGACGGTGGGTCGGCGGAAAGGGCTATGATGAAACCCCGGATATATGCTGCCGGTACGGCAGCCTGTCTTGCGTTGTCTCCGATCTGCGGAGGCGCGAATGCTCAATCTCGCATCGAGCAACTCCCCGATATCGTAGTGACGGCGGATCGCGCGCCGGAACCGATCGGCTCGACCGGCAGCGCCATCAGCGTGATCAGCGGCGAGACGCTGGCAACCAGCAATCCCACTTCGGTGGTCGATGCGCTACGTTCGGTGCCCGGCCTGACGGTGACGCAGGCCGGCGGCCCCGCCGGCACCACCGGCGTGATGGTGCGCGGCGCCAATACCGGCCAGACGCTGGTGCTGATCGACGGCATCCGCGTCAACGACCCCAGCGGCGCGGCCGGCGATTTCAACTTCGCGCTGATTGCGCCGGGCACTATCGACCACGTTGAGGTGCTGCGCGGACCGCAAAGCGCGCTGTACGGCTCCGACGCCATGGGCGGCGTCATCAACATCATCACCAAGAAGGGCGGCGGACCGGCGCAATACAGCGTCCGCACCGAAGGCGGCAGCTATGGTACCGCCGCGACGACAGCCTCCATGAGCGGTTCGAGCGGACCTTGGAATTACGCCGTGACCGGCAGCGGTCAGCACAGCAACGGCTTCTCCAGCTACGGCTATCGCATTCCCTCGATCGAGGCGAAGTATCCGAACCTCGAAAAGGACAGCATGGATCGTGTCGGCGGCTCCGCCCGCGTCGGCTACGATTCCGGCGAAGGCTTCCGCTTCGACGCCGGCGTGATGTTCAACCTTCACGCGCGGCGCCTATGACGCCTCGTTCGGCGCGACGCCGGATACGCCGTCGAATTCCAACCAGTTGCAGCAGCAGATCTGGGCCAAGGCTGCCGTCAATTCGCTGGCGGCATGCTGACGCAAAGCATCACCACCTTCGCCAACCAGATCGACCGCACCTTCAACGATTATTCGTCCTACGGCATCAACGTGCTGCCGGCCAACAGCTTTGCCACCTCGACCGACTTCCGCGGCAACAGTTTTGGCGCGGAGTATCAGGGCGATCTGCGGATGGGCCCCGCCGGCTCGCTCGTCTATTGCGCTCGCACGCAGCATGAAACCGCGGATACCTTCGGATCGACCTTGCTGCCGGTGCCGACACCGCGCCTGCCGACGCTGAGCGCCACGCAGGACACCAATTCGGTGTTTGCGCTGTGGAAGCTGCCGATCGGCGACCGGCTGACCGTCACCACGGGCGGCCGCGTCGATGACGTGGTCGACGTCAGCACATTCACCACCTGGCGCACCACCGCGGCCTACAACATCACCGAGACGGGCACCAAGCTGCGCGCCAGCGCCGGCACCGGTGCCAAGGCGCCGACGCTGTACCAGCTCTATGCAACGCCCTACGGCAATGCGAACCTCAAGCCGGAGGAGAGCTTCGGCTACGACGCCGGCATCGATCAGAGTCTGTTCGACGGCCGCATGACGCTGTCGCTCACCGGCTTTGCCAACGACTTCAGCAACCTGATCGACTTCGTTTTCGACGCCACCAATCCAATGGGCACTATGTCAACGTCGCCCGCGCCGAGACATCCGGCCTCGAGGTCGGCGCTGACGTCAATATCGTGACGGGAATGCTGCGGCTGACGACCGCCTATACCTACCTGCACGCCAAGGATCTCTCGACCGGGCTGACCTTGGCGCGTCGCCCGGAGCATCTGGCGCGGATCGCGCTCAGCTACAATCCGACGCCGGAGTGGTTGATCGAGCCGCGCATCCTGATGGTATCGGATCGCTTCAGCACCTCAGGCGAACGCGGTCTGCTGGCCGCCTATACGCGCGTCGATCTCTATACCGAATACAAGATCGACAAGAGCTGGAAGGTGTTCGCGCGCGACGAAAACATCTTCAACGCGTATTATCAGGAAGTGCTGAACTACGGCACCACCGGTCCCGCGGTTTACGGTGGTTTTAACGCCACATGGTGACGCCGGGCACCGCGGTCCGCCAGCGAACGATCGTGGTTATCGTGCTGTGTGCGTGCGTCGCGGTGCTGACGCTTGTGTCGCTCGGAGTGGGTCCGGTGACGTTGTCGCCGGTGGCGGTTCTCGATGCCTTGTTCGGCGGTGGTAGCGAAGTCCAGCGAGTCATCGTGCAGGAAATCCGCCTGCCGCGCGCGATTCTCGCGCTGGCGATCGGCGCGATCCTCGGTCTGTCGGGCGCCGCTTTGCAAGGCTTGCTGCGCAACCCGCTCGCCTCGCCCTCGCTCTTCGGCGCGCCGCAGGCCGCGGCGTTCGGCGCGGTGCCGACGATCTCGCTCGGGCTCGCCGACATGCTCTCCTTCGCCCTGCCGGTCGCCGCCATCGTCGGCGCGTTCGCTTCGGTGTTCGTGCTGCTCGCGGTCGCAGGCCGCAACGCCAGCCTGCTGATCCTGATCCTCGCGGGGCTCGCCCTTTCGTCCCTGGCCGGTGCCGCCACGGCGCTCGCCTTGAATCTGTCGCCCAATCCGTTCGCGGCGCTCGAAATCGCATTCTGGCTCCTCGGCTCGTTGGAGGACCGCAGCCTGCGCCATGTCGATGCTGGCGCTGCCTTTCATCGTTGCGCGGCGGCGATCCTGCTCATCCAGCGCCACGCCTTCCGGGCGCTGACCTTGGCGAAGAGACGGCGCAGAGCCTTGGGGTGGATGTCGGCCGCCTGCGGCTCCTCGTCATCGTCGGCGTCGCGCTTGGGGTCGGCGGCGTCGGTCGCGGTTGCCGGCACGATCGGCTTCATCGGCCTGGTGGCCCGCACCTCATGCGTCCGCTCGTCGGCCACGACCCGGCGCGGCTCTTGTGCCGAGCGCGCTCGCCGGCGCAGGGCTGCTGCTCGCCGCCGACGTCGCGGTGCGAATCATTCCGTCGACCACGCGACATCAAGGTCGGCGTGCTCACCGCGCTCATCGGCGTGCCGTTCTTCCTGTACCTGATCGTCCGCGAGCGTCGCTCGCTGGGCGGGGGTGTCGGCATGAGCGGAGACGCCTTTCTCGTCGCTCGACGGCGTGAGCGTCGACCTCGCCGGGCGCACGGTCGTGCACGACATGTCGCGGCGCTGCCGCGCCGGCACCTCGTCGGCGCTCGTCGGGCCCGAACGGGGCCGGCAAGACCACGCTGTTGCGGGCGCTGGCCGGTCTGCTGCCGTCGGCCGGGACGATCCGACTCAGCGGCGACGCGACTGTGCGTCGCTTGTCGGCGCGCGAGCGTGCGCTCGCGTTTCGCGTATCTGCCGCAAGGCCACCTCGTGCATTGGCCGCTGCCGGCGCGCGACATCGTGGCGCTCGGCCGCTATCCGCACGGCGCGGTCGATCCGGCGCGCCTCCCGCCGACCGATGCAGCGGCGGTGAAGCGGGCGATGCGGGCGACCGATATCCTGGCGTTCGACGGCCGGCCCGCGACCGCACTGTCCGGCGGCGAACGGGCCGGGTGGCGCTGGCGCGGGTGCTGGCGGTCGAAGCGCCCGTCATCCTGGCCGACGAGCCGACGGCCGCGCTCGACCCGCATTATCAACTCGATGTCATGAGAATCTGCGCGCCGCGCGCCAACGACGGCATGCTCGCGATCGTCGTCACACACGACCTCGGCCTCGCCGCGCGCTATCGCCGACCTGGTGCTTGTGGTGTCCGAGGGCCGCCTCGTAGCCGCAGGACCGCCCGACGTGCGCTCTCCGACGAGGTCATCGCCGACGTGTTCCGTGTAGTGTTTCGGGCCGAGCACGAGACGAAGACCGTCGATCGTACCGTGGGCGGAGTGTGGGCTGCGATCAGCGATGTTTCGCGACCGACACCGCCGCGCGAGGCGATCGCGGCCCGGCTCGTCTGGCGGCAGGCCGAAGCGCAGGAGATCGTCGGCCCCATCGAACCGGCGTACCCAGATATGGGCCGACGCGAGACCGTCGTGGAGGCGAGGCGCGCCGGGGTGCGCGCACGAGCCGGTACAGGGACGTGCCGCCGACGACGGCGAGACCAGCCCCGGTGAGGATCGCGTCGAGCGCTTCCGCCTCGCTGCGCAAGCTTGCGCGCGTCGCCGTTGCGCCCAGGCGGCATCGCCCAGCGCCAGACGGCCGATCGCCACCGCCGGTCCGGAGACCGGCCACGGGCCGAGAGCTCGGCGATCCGAGCCGCAATCGCGGCTGGGCGACCGCAAACCCGAGTCGGACGCCGGCGAGCCCAAAAAACTTGCCGAACGAGCGCAGGACCACAATCGGCCGATTCGGCAAGTGCAACGACGCTGATCGCCGGATCGAGATCTGCGAACGCTTCGTCGATGACCAGCCAGCCGTCGCGCCGCGTGCAGGCTTCCGCGAGAGCGTCGAGCGCCGCGCGGATCGAGCATCGCGGCCATCCGGATTGTTGGGATTGACGACGACGACGTGGCGAGGTGTGCGCCAGAACGTCGGACGGGCCCTGAGGATCGTCAACCGCCTGCCCGGCCGTCCGCCACGACCCGGCGTGCTCGCTGTAGGTCGGCCCGAGAATGGCGGCAGCCCCGGTTCGCCAGCCGCGGCAGCCACTGGATCAGGGCCTGCGTGCCGGGCGGCGGGAAGATCGACGCGCCATCATCGGCACGCCGTAGGCGCGGCGCGCGGTGTCGTTCAGCGCTTCCTCATCGGCGCGAGACGGCAGCCGCGGCCACGCATCGATCGAGCAGGGCGGGAATGGGCCAGGGAAACGGATTGATGCCGGTCGAAAGGTCGAGCCACTCCTCCGGCTCGCCGCCATAGTGCGCGATTGCCTCAAAAAGATCGCCGCCGTGCTTCATGCCGGCTTCTCATGCCACGATGCGCGCCTCGCGCGAGAGGCTTGCGACCCGTCTACGCGGGTTTTATCGCGATGATCGTCGTTGCGGTCACAGCGTCGGCGCGCGCGGCGGAATTGCCGCGCATCGCCTCGATCAATGCCTGCACCGATCAATTGCTAGTGGCGCTCGCCGACCCCGAACAGATTCTCGGCCTCGGCCCCTATTCGCGCGACGCCACCCGCTCGTGGAGCGCCGCCGTCGCGCATCGTTATCCGCGCTTGTCCGGCGAAGCCGAGGACGTGCTGGTGCTGAAACCCGGACGTCGTGGTGGCTGGCAGCTTCACCAAACGCGCCACGCGCGAACTCCTGAAGGAACAGGGCCAGAAACTCGTCACCTTCGACGTCGCGCAGTCGCTCGACGAGGTGAAGGCGCAAATCCGCAAGATGGGCGAAGTGACGCGACACCCCGACCGCGCCGAGGCTGACGTCGCGCGCATCGATGCCGCCATCGCGCGTACCCGTCGGTTCGTGGCGAAGAAGCGCTATCGCGTGCTGTCGATCTCGCGGCGCGGCTGGGTGTCCGGCAGCCGCAGTCTGATGAGTTCGCTGGTCGCGGAAGTCGGCCTCTCCAACGCCGCCGGCGATCTCGGCCTGAAGTCCGGCGGTTTCGCGTCGCTCGAAGCCATCATTAGCTTGCGGCCGGATTTCATCCTGGTGTCAAATGACAGCGATTTTGCCGAGGACGAAGGCCGCGCTTTTCTGCTGCATCCGGCGCTGGAGCATTTCTATCCGTCGTCGAAGCGGCTCGTCGTGCCGGAACGGCTGACGGTGTGCGGCGGGCCGATGGTGGCCGAAGCGCTGGACCGCATCGTCAGCGAGATCATGCGCGCCGAACGCGCGGCTGACACAGCGGCAGCACGCGCTGACATGCTGTCATGGAGCGACACGCTCACGGTGACGCTCGTGGCGCTCGTCGTCGATGCGGTGATCGGTGACCCGGATTGGCTGTGGCGACGGCTCGCGCATCCGGTGGCGATAATGGGCCGCGCCATCGCGGCCTCGATCGCGCGCTCAATCGCGAAACGTGGTCGCCAGCGCAGCGCAGGCTTGCGGGCATCGCGACGATCCTGCTGCTGATTGCGGCGTCGGCATTGCTCGCGTGTGTCTTTGAACGAATGATCCCGCGCGGCATTGGTGGCGACATCGCGCTCGGCCTGTTGGCGTCGACGCTCATCGCGCAGAAGAGCCTCTATCAGCACGTCGCGCGGGTGCGAGACGCATTTCGCGACGGTGGAATTGATACCGCTCGCGAGGCGGTGAGCCGGATCGTCGGACGCGATCCCGAGAAGTCTCGACGAAAGTGGCGTCGTGCGCGCGGCGATCGAATCCTGCGCCGAAAATTTTTCCGATGGCGTGGTCGCACCGATCTTCTGGCTGGCGCTTTTTGGATTACCAGGACTGATCGTCTACAAGGCGATCAATACCGCCGACTCCATGATCGGGCATCGAACCCCGCGACATAGGGACTTCGGCTGGGCGGCGGCGCGGCTCGACGATTGTCTCAACCTCGTGCCGGCGCGACTGGCCGGTGTTCTGATTGCGCTGGTTGCGCCGGTCGGCGGCGGTTCGATTGTCACCTCACTCAAGACGATGCGGCGCGATGCACGACAACATCGCTCCCCCAATGCCGGATGGCCGGAAAGCGCGATGGCTGGCGCGCTCGGGATTGCGCTGGCAGGTCCGCGCCGCTACGGCGAAACGATCGTCGACGATCCCTTCCTCAACGCGGAAGGCCGCAAGGATGCGATGCCCGGTGACATCCGCCGTGCCCTGAAAATACTGGTTGCGGCGTGTGCGCTGGAATTCGCTGTCTATGCGGCGTTGCTGCTCTGACGGCTGCGGGCGATGCTAAGAAGCTGATCGATATCGAGATGAGCTTCGAGATGATCGGCGAGCGCGTCCAGCGCGGTTTCGATCCGCGCCTCATAGGCCAATGACGACGCGACCCCAAGGTTTGCGAGCCATGCGCGCCGCAAGGCATCGCCGGTAAACAGGCCGTGGACATAGGTGCCTTGCACGCAGCCGCCGCGGGACTGCGCGCCGTCGGGCCGTTCGTCGATCATCAACACCGGCCGCGCACAGTCGTTGCCATCGGTGCGGCCGAGATGAATTTCGTAACCCGCGACCGACGTGCCGGTCGCGCAATGAATGCCTGATACCAGCGTCGTGGATTTGTCGCCGCGCATGGTGGTGGTGACGTCGAGCAGGCCGAGGCCTTCGACTGTTCCGGCCGGGCCATCGATGCCGTCTGGATCGCTGACCGTGCGCCCGAGCATCTGGTAGCCGCCGCAGAGCCCGAGCACATGGCCGCCGTGGCGGACATGCGCCTTGATGTCGATGTCCCAGCCTTGCGCGCGCAGGAACGCGAGATCGCCGATGGTGGATTTGGTGCCTGGCAGGATGACGACGTCCGCGTTCGCGGGGATCGGTTCGCCCGGCCGCACGAATATCAGCTTCACACCCGGCTCCATGCCAAGCGGATCGAGGTCGTCGAAATTGGCGATGCGCGAGAGCATTGGCACGGCGATGAGGCGCATGATGACGAGGAATTCCTGCGTCACGTTCGAGATCGAGCGCGTCTTCTGCCGGCAGCCATGCCGCCTGCGGCAGCCACGGCACCACGCCGAGCGACGGCCACCCGGTCATGCGCGCGATCGTGGCGAGCCCGGAATCGAACAGGCTGGCATCGCCGCGAAACTTGTTGATATGATGTGACCTGGCGGGATTGCGAGCCTACAGCGCTCGCATGCGTGGCACTTCGGTCGTGTTGGAAGCGGCACCGAGCGCAACGCGCCGTTCCACAACCGCATGGTGGAATTGCTCAAGCACAAGGCTGAACGCGGACAGGCCGCCTTCCTCGATGACCCCGTTGTCATAGCAATCGAGCGTCTCGCGCAGCAGGTCGTCGGCCTCGCGCTGCATGGCCGCCAGCTCGTCCAGCGAATTGAGCTCGCGCACCTTGGCGATTTTTTCCAGAAGCTGGTCGCGATGCTGCGTGTTTCGTTCCTGCTCGTCGCGTCTGAGATAGTGACGCAATCCGGCGGCGCCTGAGCCCAACCGGACAGAAGCAAAACTGCCGCCCAGAGATAGTCGCTGTATTTCTCAAGGAAGGTGCGCTCGGTGCCGTCGATGTAGGCGGCGGCGCCGGGATGTGCCGGCAATGCCGCGTCCTTGTCGGTATCCGGCTTGGCGATCCGCGCCGCGGCCGGCAATTCCTCGCGCGAGCGACCGGCGCGCCGCCAGCAACTGTCGGGTCAGCGTGCCGACGGTGGTTTCGGACAAGCCTTTCGGCGCGACGATCAGGTGGTTGACGCCGACCGTGTCAATCTTGTCGCTCGGGTCTTGCCGGTGATGAACTGAAGGAACTGCCCGGAATTTCTTCCGAACTCGTAACGCGAATGCCGTTCGGCAATGGCCTCCGAAACATCAATCGGAAGAAATTTGGGCTCACCCCTGAGCTTCGCCGTCAAGGCGATCGCTTCGGCGGTGATCTTGCTGTCGAGCGGGCCGACCGTCATGAACGCATCGAGTGACGGATCGCGGATCATGTCCATGATGTGAGCGACATCGATATCGGCTCATCGTGACCTTGTCGGGATTGACGCCGGATTCGGTGAGAATGACCCGAAGCAACGTGACGTTGGTCTGACTGCGGCCGACAACGCCGATGCGATGACCGGCGAGATCGCCAATTTCCTTGATCTTTGGCGGCGGCTCCTTCTTGGCGTTTTTTGTCTTTACGCCCGGAGACGACCATAGGACCACGACGTTCTTGCGCAGGATGGCGACGGATTCGGCATCCGCAGGCATGTCCAGATCGCCGCGCGCGACGGCGAGATCGGATTTGGCCGAGCCGAGCAGCGCAACGCTCTCGGCCGTCCCGCCGGTCGTCACCACCGAGAGTCGAACCGCACTTCGATCCCGTTCGAATGTCTTCGCCAGCGTCTCGATTAGCTTTTGATCGTCGCTTCCCGGTGGCCCGACCGCAATCCGCAGCGTCACCGGCCGCAACGCAAAGTATGCCGCGGATGTGGCTGCGCAGAAAATCAGCAGGCCCGCAAGCAGAACCAGCAGCGCCGAGTGTTTGCGGCGGCGCGAGGAAGGCAGCGGCGTGTCACCGGTATCGTTCGTTGCAGACATGTGACCGCCGGTTCAGAACCACAATCATGGCCGATTGCGAGCCACGGAGAGGCCAAAGGGTAGCACGCTTTCGGCTTGCCGGACGTGCCGCCATGCCGGCCGGCGCGTCACATCCTTAACGCCGGAATTCCGGCGCCGGTTGCGGCCGGAGCGCTTTAACCCGGGCGGACCATCTCAAGGGCAGTTGATAGGAAGTGCCATCGAATGCATCGGCGCCACGGCCGATCCGCACGATCGCATCGATCATGGCGCCGTTGCGTCCCAGGAGACGTCGGCCAGCGCGACCATCAGCCGGTTCGGCGTTGCGAACGGCGCACGCCGCCGCAACTCACCGGCCAGATCGTGTTCGCAGCCGGGGTTGCGGTCGCAGGCCATGATATACGCCGCCGCGCTGGAGCGGCTGATTCCCGCCCAGCAATGAATCAGCATCGGGCGGACGCCGGTCCAGCTTCGTTCGAAATCGAGAATGGCCTCGACGGCCGCGCGGTCCGGGCATCACGAGGTCGGGCTGCGCTTCGACAATGTCGTGGAAGGCCAAATGTAAGTGTCGGGCGGGGTCAATCCATCGGTCGCGCCGACAGCCGACCCCGGCGACAGCATGGTCAGCATGTCGAAGGATCCAAGGCGTGCCGCGACGTCGCGCAACCCGTTCAGCGGACTGACATGGATCATCGTCTCGGCGATTGCCGGTGCGACGTCAGCTCGGTCAGCCTGCAACCACCGGTCCTCCGGCACTTCTTCCAGGCATCGATACCGCCCTCGATATGCGCGGCATTGGTCAGCCCGGCGTCCTTTGCCGCGGTGACGGCCATGGCCGAGCGCTCTCCGAAGGCGCAGAAGAACACGATGCGGCGCCCGGTTGCGGCAGCGACCTCGCGCAGCATGCCGCCGGGCTTCAGATTGTCGGCGATATCGGGATAGGGCGCATGCAGCGCGCCGGTCAGCGTGCCGTGCTTGGCGCGTTCGTGGGCTTCGCGGAGATCGACCAGCAGGATGTCGGGTTGGCCGAGCCGGGTGATCGCCTCGCGCGGCGTCAGCGCCAAACCCTGCTTCGCCAGATCGTCCTGCCTGAGGCCGACATGCATGTTGGCCGGGATCACCACATCCATCAGCTTCGGGTTCGGCAATTTCAGGTTGTTCATCAACTCGATGTATTCATCCACCGAGCGCACCTGAAGCCGCGGGTTGTAGCGCTTCTCCTCGCCGATGGTGGAGACCGTGTCGCCCTTGTAGTCGTGCGCCGGGAAATACCATGGTCTCGTCAGGCAGCCTCAAGAGGCGGTTGAAGATCGAACTCATACTGGGCGCGGGCGCTGCCGTTCTGGAAATCGGTGCGGCCGGTGCCGCGGATCAAGCAGCGTATCGCCGGTGAAGACGCGGTCGCCCATCAGGTAACTATAGGAATCGTCGGTGTGGCCCGGCGTGTACATCACGTCGAGGCCGATGCCCTCGATCTTGACCTTGTCGCCGTCGCCGACGCGCATCGAGACCACGTCGGCCTTGGTCTGCTCGCCCATCACGGTGACGCAATGGGTACGGTCGCGCAGTTCGCCGAGCCCGGTGACGTGATCCGCATGAAGATGCGTGTCGATGGCCTTCACGAGCTTGAGGTCGAGTTCGCGCAGCAACTGGCAGTAACGGTCGACCTTTTCCAGCACCGGATCGAGGATCAGCGCCTCGCCGCCGGCGCGGCTCGCCAGCAGGTAGCTGTAGGTTCCGGAGACGCTGTCGAACAACTGGCGAAAGATCATGAGTCGTCCGGCGCTGTTTCCCGTGGCCGCAGACACTCCTTGACTGCGGCGGCTATGCATATTCGGATGTATGTGCGAATGAGGCGCGGTTGCAACCCGGTCAGAAATCTCAGCTTGTCGCGCGCCCGGCCGCCGGGCACGTCCGATCCCGGCCGCCGCAGCGATGCCGCCGAGCCCGGTGCACCAGCGCGCCGGCCAGCATCGCGATGTGCGGCATCCGCGCCAGATTGGCGTCCATCTGACCGTCGCGCACCATTTTTGCCAGTTCTGAGATGTTGCGGCGAAAACTCAGCGCGGTATAGGCCTTGGCGGTGGCGATGTCGGCGGCGGGCAAGCCAGCATAGCGGTCGCGCAGCAGCACCTGCGGTTGGCCGAAACGATCGATCACCACCACGGCAACCTGAAAGCCGTCGTCGCGGCATTTTGTCATGGCGGTCTTGCGCCGCTTCGAGCGCGACTTCCGGGCGTCAGCGATTTGTAGGTCACCAGCGCGTCGTCACCGGCCTGGACAGAAATAGTCAGAGCACAACGCCTGCGAACGCTATCGCCGTCATCAGCGGCTATCCCGATGCTTGGCCGTCCCTGCGAACGCAGGGACGCATAACCACCGGCGCCGTTGTGGACCCGAAGTATCAGACGCGTTGCTAAGCCGAAACCCCTCTGCGTATGGGTCCCCCCTTTCGTGGGGACGACATTAGTATAGATCCGAGACATGGCTGTTGACGGTGCGCGACGTCCTACGGCCGCACATAGCTCCAGCCCTGTTCCTGCAACTCCATCAGCCGCACCACGCCCAGGGGCACGATCGTCGTTCCGGGCAGCATCTCGATCGGACGGCCTTCCTTCTTCTCCATGCCCTGCTTGGTGTTGTTGCAGGCCGAGAACTGGATCTTGCCGGGGGACGCGATCTCCTGGAGCGTGCTTGACGCGGTCCTTCACCGGCGAGGTGTCGTCGCGCAGCATGTGGAGGCCCGGTCCGCATGCCATGATCTCGACGGCCACCGCCTGGTTCGTGCTGCGATAGTATTCGATCACGTCGGTGGCGTTGTTCAACGCGAGGTCCATGGTATGCGGATCGTTCTGATCGACCTGGATCACAACGCGATGCTTCGGCTCGGCGGCGGAACCGATCGAGGTGAATGCGAGCAACAGGCCCGCAGCGACGACGAGATGGCGAAGAAATCCGTTCATAAAAACTCCTATGGTCGACCAGAGTATAACCGTTTTCCGTGAGTGACAGGATTTGTCCGACGCCGACCTGAACCGGTGTCGCGGACGGAATGATGGCCGGCCGCTTGCCGGTCTCGCGCTCGATGGTGTCGAGCGTATTCACGCAGACGTCGAACTTGACGCCCTGCGCGATCAGGCTCTCGACGCGGGCCCGGTTGGCGTTCTCCGTCCGCAGCAAATCGATGCCGGGGCCGAAGGCGACCACCTCGACGGCGATCTTGTCGGGATCGTAGGCCTTGATCAGGTTGTTGGCGACGCTGAGGACGAGGCCCTCTTTCTTCGGATCGTTGTCGGAGAGTTGCAGGACGATGCGATGCTCGGCGAACGGCTTGTCCGGCAGCGGCGCGGGCTGGGCCCGCAGGGCGAGCGGCAGCAGCGCCAGCGTGACCGCCGCTGCCATCGCGCCTCTGCGTGTCAGCATGTCGGTCATCCTGCCAGGCCCGGATTGCCGTCGACGCCTTTCAGCGTCACGTTATCGCGGCGGGAACCGCTTGTTTTGCCGGTACGCAGATGCTTGGCGAAGACATCCCACACCGGCGCGCCCTTCTGTTCGTTGACCGAGGCCCAGCCAGCGACTTTGTAGCTTTTGCGGGGGTCCAGCGAGCGTCCACTATCCAGCTTCAGGTCCGAGATACGGTGGCCGACGGTCTTCGCGGGCGCACAAGTATACGACAGGCCGCCGACGCGTACCATGTCGCCGCCCTGCTGGTGGTAAGGATCGGGGTTGAACAGGTTGTCGCAAACATCTTCAAGGATGTCCTTGATCTGGCCGCCGGTCATGCTCCGGACGTAGGTCTCGGGATAGGTGCAGGCGGTTTCCGCCAGCACGTCTTCCATCGTCACGGGCTGTCCTGGCAGCACGGTGGTACCCCAGCGGAATCCCGGCGACAGTGCGATCTCGGCGTCGAATGCGCCGCGCAGCGCGTCGCAGATCAGCGTGTCCATGGTGCCGTTGAAGTTGCCGCGGCGATACAGAAGGTGATCCGCGGTCGCAATCTTTTCGGCATAGGCCGCCGCGTGCGGCGCGCGCACTCTCTTGATCAGGGCCTGCATCGCAGGATCTGGCTTGAGCAGTTCGGAGAATACCGGTAGCAGCCGGTAGCGGACATCGCGCACCTTGCCCTTGGCGAGATCAAGGTCGAGCACGGCGAGGAATTTTCCGTTCGATCCGGCATTGGTGACCAGCGTCATTCCGCCGGGATTGCTGACGGACACCGGCTGCGGCACGGCATCGTGGGTATGGCCGCCAAGGATGACGTCGATGCCGCTGACCCGGCTCGCGAGCTTGAGATCGACATCCATGCCGTTGTGCGACAGCAGAACGACGGCATCAACCCTCTCGGTCTCGCGCAGCGAGTTGACGAGCTTCTGCAAGTCGTCGTCCCGGATGCCGAAAGTCCAGTCCGGCGTGAAGCGTTTCGGATGCGCGATCGGCACATAGGGAAACGCCTGGCCGATCACGGCGACGCGATGGCCGCCGATCTCCTTGATCGTCGCCGGCTTGAACACGCGGCCCGAGGCGGGATCGAAAGCCCGAGCGTCATTGAACGCGGCCTCCTCGGTGAGAAAGACATTCTGCGCCAGGAATTCGCCCTTGAAGCGAGAAAGGTTGTCGCGCAGCGTTTTTTCGCCGTAGGTGAATTCCCAGTGGCCGGTCATCGCCTCGATGCCGAGCAGGTTGGCGGCGTCCACCATGTCGGCGCCGCGCATGGTGTTGGCGAGGCCGGAGCCCTGCCAGAGATCGCCGCCATCGAGCAGCAGCGCCTTGCTTCGGTGCCGGACTCGCTGCGGAGCCGGTCGATCAGCGTCTTGAGGTGGGCAAAGCCGCCGAGCTTGCCGAAGCGTGCGGCCGATTTCTCGAAATCAAGGCAGGTGAAGGCACAGGCGTCGGCGCTGTCGGGCCGAATCTGGAAACGATCGAGGAACGCCCGGCCGACCAGGTGCGGTGGCTGTCCTTGCATCGCGCCGATGCCGAGATTGACGCTCGGCTCGCGGAAGAACACCGGCAGCAACTGTGCGTGAGTGTCCGTCATGTGCAAAATGCGGGCGTTGCCGAAGCCTGCGAGTTGGTACACTGCGGGATCACCGGCCGCGCGTGCGATGCGCTGCATCGCGCCGGAGAGGACAGCGGCGCCGGTGGCTATCAGAAGGTCGCGGCGGCGGAGGGT
Organism: uncultured Alphaproteobacteria bacterium; assembly: GCA_963764445.1. Lineage (GTDB taxonomy): Bacteria > Pseudomonadota > Alphaproteobacteria > Rhizobiales > Xanthobacteraceae > Nitrobacter. Next base: position 19,022 of record CAVXSV010000007.1, on the reverse strand, counting down.
CATGAAGAGCTTTCGCAGATATGAAACGGGTTCATCTCAGACAGGACGTCATTCCCGCGCCAAAGCGCGAAGCGGGTCTTCAACACAGATGTCGCGGGCATCTACGTGGGGAAATTCCCGTTTAGCGGATCTCCAACGCTTTCCATGCGTCCTTTTGCTCGTTGGCCTGAAAGACCGCCGCCTTCGACAGCATTTCAGATGTTTTCGAGCTCCTGCAACTGCCTTGTCGAAATCGCCGGCGTCGGCGGCTTTCTTGGCATCGCTCAGCGCCGTCACCGCTGTGGTCCATTGGTTGCGCAACTTGCCGGCTTCGTTGTTGGCCGATTCGGCTGCGGCAAAGGCCGTCTTGTAATCGGATTCAGTGCTTGCTGCCCGGATGGAGGTCGCCACGGCGGTCAGTCCCATCGAGAGCGCCACCAGAGCGGACAGAAACATCATGCTGTTCCTCATGGCCGTGCTCCCGGACCGGAAATCGGCAGACCGTTGCTGACGTAGGACAGATAATATTCGAGATCGCGATATTCATCGTCCTGCGGCTTCAGCGGCACCCCACGCACCTGACTGTTGCATGAGGTAAAGCGGCGGCTAGTCGTGCCCATGCCGCCCCATTCGGAGCGGTAGATCGGCATCGCGTTGAGAATGCCGAGCGCGGGCGCGAGAACCTCGGCCCTGATACGGCCGCCGGGACTCTGCACATGGCAGGTTGCGCAGGAGAAGTTGAGCTGACCGCGGCGCGTATAGAAGTAGCGCTTGCCGTTTTGATAGGCTTCGAGCGCGCGGGGATCGTCCGGAATTTTAATATTGAACGGTTTGCCGCGCGAGGTGAAGGCCATGTAGGCCGTCACCGACGCCATCTCGTCCTTGGTATAGGAGAACGGCTTTTCGTCGTTGGTCTCGAGGCACTGGTTGACTGCGAGTTCGAGCGTGATGACCTTGCCCTGCTTCTCGTCGAAATAGGGGTAGTTCTGACGGACGCCGATGCCCTTGTCGGGGAAACAGTCCGCGAAGGTCTGGCCGTTCTTGAACGGTTTGTTGAACAGCTCCTTGCCGGCGTCGAGCGCGAATTCGTAAGGAGGGAATTCCTCCTTCTCCTTCCACTGCCGGTACAGGCCTTCGTCCATCGAGTAAGGCCCGTTGACGAAGTCCTCCAGTTTCACCTTGGGAAACTTGTCGGTGAAGAACTTCTGAAACGCCTTGAGATCGGCCGGCGGATTCGGACTGTCGGCGGCGTGAGACACCTGCGCCGCGGCGAACGTCAGCGTCGCCAGGACAAATCCGATTGCTGCCGAGCGGAAGGTCAATCGCATGTCTGTTCTCCGACTGCCGCGCGCCGCCATTACTGTATTTTTGCCGTGGAGGAATCGGAGGCGCCCTTGTTGTCGACCCAACTGATATTGAGGTCGTCGCCCTTCTTGGCGCCCTTGAAGCTGAACTTCACATACGGATCCTTCGAGACGGCCGGTCCCCAGTCAGCGATGAAAACGGGCTTGCCGCCATATTCGAATGTCAGTTGCTGAATGAAGTGCGGCGGGATCAACTCGCCGGCGGAATTCTTGACGAAGCCCGAAATCCATCGGGTGCTGGATCAGCGCCTGGACTTCAGTCGTATCGCCGCTCGACGTTGCGCGAACGCGGATTGTCGATGCCATGAATATCTTCTCCGAATATTTCGCTCAGCCGCCGCAGCCGCCGACGGTGACCTTGACTTCCTTGCTTGCGCTATAGAGCTTGCCGCCGGCCTCCACGATCGCGATGACGTTGCTCGTCTTCGCCATCTTCAGGCGGTTGGCGACGCTCGTCATCGTCCCGACCGGGATGAGATACGACGCAGCCAGCGCATTCGGATTTTCCGCGACCAGGATCGAGATCGACGTTACATCAGGCAGGCTCGTGGTGACCGAAATGGGCACGACCGCGCCGTTTTCGGCGATCTCCGGCGCGTCCATCCTGACCTTGTCGGATTTCTCCGCGGTCTTGCCGTAGAGCGCCTTGATCGCGCCATCGGCTTCCTTCAGCTTAAAAGCTGCGTCGGGATACTTGTCGTTGGCAGCGGCGAGCGCAGGTACAAGCCCGAAGCGGACGCCGCCGAGGCCTGCCAGCGCAACGACCACCGCGCCTTTCAGGATCAGCCGCCGCGTCCCGTCAACGCTGCCGGGTGATGGATGGATCATGCAGTTTCTCCTTTGGGTGCGGCAGGGGTCACAGCGTTTGCAGGAAGTCGACGACCGCGTCGATTTCCTTCTCGGTGAGAATGTGGTTCATCCCGAACGGCGGCATCACCGTAAGGGGATTTCGCTTGGTCTCGTCGGTGACGATCGCGACGAGGTCGGCGCGGTTCGGATATTTGCTCTTGATGCCGGTGAGGGCCGGGCCGATGTTGCCGGCCAGGTTACCGCCCTTGATCTCATGACAGGTCAGGCAATTGCCCTTGCTGCGATCGAACGCGATTTTCTGTCCCTCGGCGGCGGCGGACTGCGCGTGCGCCGGACAAGGCGTGACGGCGACGGCGAGCAGCGATGTGGCCGCCAGCGCCGGTACCAGGACGGACTTCATCAAAGGGATCATCGTCAAAGGCGGTTCCCGCATCTGCTATCTTCGTTGCACCGTATCCAGCGGACCCTCGTGTGCGGGGTAAAGGCTTTGCCGTCCGCCGTGGACGTAATTTTCACATCCTCAGCCGTTGCACAAGCGCTCATGACAGTAGGTCGGATCGCGGCCGATAAGACGAGGATGTCGGGAACAACGAGCCTGTGCTCGGCCGGCGAAACCGGGACCCGAGTGACTGGCATGACGAAGGACGCCTTCTTATGACCGACTACACCGTTGAATTCGGCAAGGACGGCCGGCGCGTGGAAACCGACGGGCGTCTCGACGCCGCTGCGTTTCATCGCAACCATGCCGCGATCTGGGCGGTGCTCGAAAAATTCCTGCGCGGCAAGACCGGCGACGTGGCCGAGGCCGGCAGCGGCACCGGGCAGCATGTCGTTTGCTTTGCGCGGCAGGCGCCGGATGTCACTTGGTGGCCGAGCGATCTCAACGACAATCATCTCCGGAGCATCGCGGCGTGGATTGCTCACGAAAATCTCGGCAATGTCCGTCCGCCGCTGCGGATCGATTTGTCGGATCCGGAGTGGTGCGCGGAGATGCAGGATGGGCGCGGTCCCGGCGCGCTGTTGGCAGTATTTTGCGCCAATGTCGTGCATATCGCGCCGTGGCGCGTAGCCGAGGGCCTGATCGCGGGCGCGGCGCGCTATCTGCGGCCTGACGGGCGGCTGTTTCTCTATGGGCCGTTCAAGCGTGACGGCAAGCACACCGCGCTCAGCAACGCGGTGTTCGACGCCAGCCTGCGCGACAACGATCCAGAATGGGGCGTGCGCGATGTCCAAGAAATGACGGTGCTGGCACAGCGCTACGGCTTGACGCTCACGGAGATTATCGGCATGCCCGCCAACAATCTGATCCTCGCGTTTGAACGGGGCGCCGCGTGACGGGCGGATGGTCTATGCCTCGCGCTGGCGCATCAGATCATCGAGATCGAGGCGGCGAGTGAACATCGCGAGACCGCCATTGGCATCACGTGGCCATTTGTCCTGCGGACGGTCCCAGTAGAGCTCGACGCCGTTCTGATCGGGATCGCGCAGGTATAGCGCCTGGCTGACGCCGTGATCGCTGGCGCCATCGAGGTGAATGCCAGCCTCGCGCACCCGATGCAGCGCGTCCGCTAGCGCGGCACGTGTCAGATACAGGATTGCGGTGTGGAACAGCCCCGTGGTGCCCGGCGCGAGCGGCGAGCCGCCCTTGCTTTCCCAAGTATTGAGTCCAATGTGGTGATGGTAGCCGCCAGCGGAAATGAACGCGGCCTGATCGTCGTAGCGTTGCGTCAACTCGAAGCCGAGCACGCCGCAATAGAAACCGAGCGCGCGTTCGAGGTCGGCGACCTTGAGATGCACGTGCCCGATCCGGACGCCGGCGACGATGGGAGTAGGTGTGTCGGGCATGGCGACTCCCGCGGGCCGTCATCCAGCGGTGCGAGCCGCTGTTGCGGTGAGCCTCGATGGATGGACGGACGTCGCCCACCGAGGGCCGCGCTTCGCACCGTCACCACACTCAGGGTGACGGTTTCATGTTCAACGATATGGCGCACCGCGCATGACGATATCGTCGGAGTCGACCCGAGGCCTTTACACTACCGTAGCGGCGGAGCGTACATGATGCCGCCGGCATTCCAGAGCTGGTTGAGACCGCGTGGAATTTTCAGTTTCGAATCGGCGCCGACGTTGCGGTCGTAAACCTCGCCGTAGCTGCCGATGTGGCGGATAATGCGCGCCGCCCAGTCTTTGGAAAGGCCGAGGTCCTCGCCGTATTCACCTTCGGTGCCGACAAGGCGCATCACGTCGGGCTTCTTCGACTTCATCGCCTCGTCGATGTTCTTCGAGGTGACGCCGAGCTCTTCGGCGTTGATCATCGCATAGAGCGTCCACTTGACGATCATCATCCAGTCGTCGTCGCGCTGGCGGACAACCGGTGCCAGCGGCTCCTTCGAGATCACGTCGGGCAGGATGAAGCTCTCGTTCGGCTTGGTCAGCCGTAGCCGCAGGGCATAGAGCTGGGAAACGTCGGCGGTCACCACATCGCATCTGGCCTCGTCATAGGCCTTCAGCATGTCGTCCAGACTTCCGAACTTGATCTCCTCGTACTTCAAGTTGTTGCTCTTGAAATAGTCGGCGAGGTTGAGTTTCGTGGTCGTGCCATCCTGCACGCAGATTTTGGTATCGCCGAGGTCGAGCGCCGAGTCGGCCTTGCGCGAGGTGCGGACCAAGAAGCCCTCGCCGTCATAATAGGCGACCGCCGGGAAATAGAGGTCGTAGTTGGTCTCGCGCGACATGCTCCAGGTCGAGTTGCGCGCGAGGATGTCGACCTTGCGGCTTTGCAGTTCTTTGAAGCGTTCGTTGGCGTCGAGCGGGACGAACTTCACCTTTGTCGGATCGTCGAAGATCGCGGCGGCGACGGCGCGGCAGAAATCCACGTCGAAACCGGACCAGTTGCCCTTGTCATCCGGAATTGAGAAGCCGGGCAGCCCGGAGTTGACGCCGCACAGCACGGCGTCGCGCCGGACCGTGCGTTTCAGCGTCTTGGTGTCATAGCGTTCGTAGGTGATCGCGGCCGTCGCGACAGCAGCAGCGATGGCAAGGCCAATCAGGAGACCGCTTCGAAATGAACGCATGGATAGCCTCTCTCGCAGTATCGGGAAAATATCGATTTGATGGAACGACGCCCAGCAGAGAGCTAAAGCTGAGGTTTTTGCCGTACGACCACCTTAGTGCCGACCGCAACGCGACCATAGAGGTCGGCAACGTCGGCGTTGACCAGCCGGAAGCAACCGGACGAAATGGCCGTGCCGATGGTATCCGGGCGGTTGGTGCCGTGAATGCGATACACGGTCGTGCCGAGATACATCGCGCGGGCGCCGAGTGGATTGCCCGGGCCTCCGGCCATGAAGCGCGGCAGATATGGCTGGCGCGCGATCATCTCCGGCGGCGGAGTCCAATCCGGCCACTCTGCCTTGCGTGTGATGTTCAGCAAGCCCTGCCACTGGAAGCCGTCACGGCCGACGCCGATGCCGTAGCGGATGGCGCGGCCATTGCCCTGGATAAGGTAAAGGTGGCGTTCCGAAGTCTGGATGATGATGGTGCCCGGCGGCTCAGTGGTGCGGTAGAGCACGATCTGCTTCCGGAATTCAGGATCGAGCTGGACGCTGTCATCGGCAATCAGTCCGGGCTCATCGCCGGCGTCGGGCTGTCGCTGCTGCGCGAAGCTGTGTGTTGCCGAAAGCATCAGGCTGGCCGTGGCGACCGCCGCCAGGATCAGGTGCCGAAACGCGATCATCGCTGGTCTCCTCGCTGGGATAGCGGCAGATGCTCGCCGCCACCGAGCCCCGTCTATCACGTTCAGCATGAAATCGCACCGGCGGCGCGATGGCAAGTGACTGCGGCACCGGCCGGGAAGCTTAAAGTTCTCAGGAAACAGCACCCGACGTGGGTAAACCCTCACTTCCGGCGCGGTCCAGAGCCGCAAGCCGAACGAGATCAGCGCCGCGCGGCGCTGATCTCGTTCCGATGGCCGCGGTCGTTGTCGCTCACGGAACGCAGGTCGGCCCCCGGAAGGGGGCATCCCGTCCGGGCCGCTGGAGGTTTGGCTTGAAAAGCCGAGAGGGTAGGCCGGTCAGGCTGCGAGCGTTGCGACGCCTGCTCCTTTCAGGAGTTCAGCGAGCTGCTTTCGGGCATAGAACATGCGGGTCTTCACGGTGCTTTGCGGAATGCCGATGATCTCGCCGGCCTCTTCGACCGTTTTCTCGTGATAGTAGACTAGGTGAATGATTTCGCGATGCGCCGGCGACAGCTTGGCGATGCAGGCGCGCAGAATGGCGTTGACGTCGCTGCGGTCGAGCGACGCCTCCGGCGTATCGGCACCGTCGGCGATTTCGCGGACATTCTCCTGGTCGATGTCCTCGTGGCGGCGCTGGCGCAGCGCGGTAAGCGCCTTGAATCGGGCGATCGAGAGCAGCCAGGTCGACACCTGGCAGCGACCTTCGAACTGGTTTGCGGTACGCCAGACGTCGAGGAATACCTGGCTGACGATGTCTTCCGCCGCTGTCGCGTCGCGCAGGCTGCGCAGCACGAAACGATAGACCCGCACGTTGTGGCGCGAATAGAGGGTATGCATCGCCGTCCGGTCGCCGTCGGCAATCCGTTCAAGCAACATCTCATCTGTGGTCGCCTGGGCGACGATAATGCCCTGGCGCGCGGCTGCGTTGATCGCAATGACGTTTTGCATGACTGGCTCCCCGTTTTTCGTTAGGCAGATTGTTAGCCAGCCAAGGTTTCATTGAGTCTGCACGAAATGCGGAAAATGGTTTCGCGGCAGGGGAATTGTTTCGTCCCTCGGCGACGACGAAACAATCGGCGGCAAAATCCCAGTCATTTGAATGTCGTTAGACTTTAGCAGTAGAGACCGGTTTTGAAACGTTCCAGGCGTCCTGTTGAAACTCGCGGGCCATAATGCCATCCGTCGTGGCGGGCGGGCTCAGGCCTTGTCGCCAGAAGGCGAAAACAGATAGCCGCCGCCCCGGATGGTCCGGATTACCGCCGGTTTCGTGGGGTCAGGCTCGATTTTGCGCCGAATCCGCATGATTCGCAGATCGACCGCGCGATCGAAGGCTTCGCTGTCGCGGGCATTGGCCAGTTCCAGCAGCCGCTCGCGCGACAGAACCCGCTTCGGATTGTTGGCGAAGACTTTCAACAAGCTGAATTCCGACGCCGTAAGGGGATGTTCATTGCCTTCGTCGTCACGCAAGGACTGGGCCTCGAGATCGAGCAATTTGGTGCCGAAGCGGACGAGCTGGCGGGTCGCGGGTTTGGCAGCGGCGACGTCTGGCGGCGCGGCCTCCGTTTTCGGAGCGCTCCGCCGCAGCACCGAACGGATGCGCGCCATCAATTCGCGCAGCTCGCAGGGTTTTGCGACATAGTCGTCGGCGCCGAGTTCGAGTCCGACGACGCGATCGATCGGGCTGGCCGTCGCCGTCAGCATGATCACCGGTACGTTGATGCGGCTCTTGAGGTCGCGAATGATCGAAAGGCCGTCCTCCTCCGGCATGTTCAGATCGAGCACGACTAGATCGGGTGTTCCGGCGCCGATGGCCTCGCGCAAGCTTTTGCCGCCGTCGCACAGCGTGATGGTAAAGCCGTGCATCTTGAGATAGTCGCCGACCATTTCGCGGGCGGGCGCCTCGTCGTCGACAATGACGATATGCGGGCTTCGGCTCATGTCAGACCATCGTGGGCAGGATGATGGTGAACGTCGATCCCTGTCCGGGGCCGCGGCTGTCGGCATTGACCTGTCCGTCATGCATGTCGACGATCCGCTTCACGATCGACAGGCCGAGGCCGGTGGAGCTTTCCCCGGCGGTCGGCTTCGCAGATAGCCGCTGGAAACGGCCGAACAGCCGCCCAAGGTCTTCAGGCGACAGCCCTGCACCCTCGTCGGTGACGCGAATGACGGTGTTGTCCGCGTCGTGGTCCACCAGCAGCGTGATCCTTCCGCCGATCGGGCTGTATTTGATGGCGTTGCTGACGAGATTGTCGATCGCCTCGCGCATCCGGTCCTGGTCGCACATCGTGATGCGACCGGTGGGCGCCGAGACGGCGATGGTCTGCTGCTTGTTGACTGCGGACGGCTGGTTGGCTTCGGAGACCTCGGCGACCAGTGCCGCGACATCGACCGGCTCGCGCCGGATGGTGATGTCGAAGGCATCGGCCATGGCGTCGGAAATCAGATGGTCGACCATCGTCGTCAGACGCTTGGTGGCGTCGCGAATATGATCGACCTGCGAGGTGATGGTATCCCCGGGTGAGCCCGTGCTGATCAGCTCGGACAGCATTTCGGTGCGGCCCAGGATGACGCCGAGAGGGTTTTTCAGGTCGTGCGCGACGGTGCCGAGAATCTCGTTCTTGAAGCCGTTGGCGCGCTGCAGCCGCAGCCATTGCGCGGAAAGCCTGCGATTGGCTTGCATCAACGCGCGCGTGCGCTGCGCGACGCGGTCTTCGAGTTGCGTGTTGGCATCCTGCAATTGTTGGTAGAGGATCACGTTGTCGAACGCAATCGACAGCCGGCTGCCGAAGATTTCGACCAGCGACCGGTCGGTATCCGACAGATCGCGCTCGGCCTGCACCAGCACCACGACCTCGCGGCCGCTGCCGGTGCGGATATAGAGGGCCGAGCGGTGGTCGACGAATTCGTGCTTGCGCCGCCTGAAGGCCGCTTCGACCGTCTGATTGAGATCGGAATCGAGCGATTTCTGCCCCACGGTTCCGATGAAGCGGCTGTAGCAGCCGGAACCCGCCAGCACCGAAAAATCGTCGCTGACGGTGCCGCCGTCGCGCAGCACCAGAATGCCGGCGCAATCGACGTTCAAGAGCGACGCGATCTGCGTCAGGACCCCTTCGGCGAGACGCTGCATCGATTTGAAATCGTAAAGTGTCGACGCAGCGTCGATGATGATCTCGAGGCCGCGGCGGGTCTGCACCATGCGCTCGAGCTGCTGATAGCTGCGCAGCGCCGCGGTCAGGGAGGTGAATAGCTTGTCGGCGGTGAGTTCGGTTTTCGCCTTGTAGTCGTTGATGTCGTAGTCGACGATGACGCGGCGCTCCGGCGCCTGTCCGGGCTGTCCGGTGCGTAGGATGATGCGCACGGTCTCGTTCTTGAGGTCGTCGCGGATGAACTCGACGAGGTCGAGGCCGGCGGCATCGGTCTCCATGATGACGTCGAGCAGCACCGCGGCGATGTCGGGATGCGCGCGCATCAGGTCGCGCCCCTCGGCGGCGGAATAGGCCGATAGGATGTCCAGGGTCTGGCCGTTGAGGCTGTAGTCGCTCAGCGCGAAGCGCGTGCCCTCGTGCACGGCCCGATCGTCGTCGATCACGGCGATCTTCCATTTGCGCGCCGTCGAGGCTTCCGTGCAATCGGCTCCGGAATCGTCGATCAGGTGGAGGACATCATCCTGGTCGGCCATTGCGTGGTCCCGCTGTCTGTTTCACCCTTGTCCGCGGCGCCGGCGGCAGCTCGCGGTATGATAATGCGAAAGGTTGTGCCTTGTCCCAACCTTGACTTCAGCATCAGCCGGCCGCCGAACTGCTGGGTGACGAGATTGTAGACAATATGAAGCCCAAGGCCGGTGCCGCCCTCGTTGCGGCGTGTGGTGAAGAAGGGGTCGAAGGCCTGCCGCTGGACTTCCGGCGTCATGCCAGCGCCATCGTCCGCAAAAATGATCTCGATGCAATCATTGGCACGCAATCTTGCCGTGATGGAAATCGCACCGGACCGGCCATCGGGAAACGCATGATTGGCCGCGTTGAGAAAGAGATTGGTCAAAATCTGCCCGTATGAGCCAGGATAGCCGTCGATGGTCAGCCCTTCCGGCACATCGACGGCTAGGCTGATCGGCGCCCGCTTGAGAATCGGACGCAGGCTGGCGACGATCTGGTCGGTGGATTCGCCGAGGCTGAACTGGCGGCGTTCGGCATGGGACCGGTCGACGGCGACCTGCTTGAAGGACTGGATCAATTCGCCGGCGCGGTGCAGGTTCGCCACCAGTTGCTCGGCGGCGTCGCGAGAGGTCCGTACGAACTCCGCGAGCTGCGACCTCTTTAGCGGCGCCGCCGATCGCAACGCAGCGTCGAACATGTCGGCGCGCCGCGCAAAACTCGATGCGACGGTTAGGCTGATTCCGATCGGATTGTTCACCTCGTGCGCAACGCCCGCGACCAGACCGCCGAGCGCGGCAAGTCGCTCGGCGTCGATCAGATTCCGCTGCGCGGAGTTCAATTCCACCAAGGCGATTTCGGCCCGTTCCTTCGATGCCCGCAATTCGTCCTCGGCATCGCGCTTGGCGATGGCGTTCTTGCGGAACACCTCGACGGCGCGCGCCATGGCGCCGATTTCGTCCCGCGCATCGGTGCCGGCGACCGTGCGATTGTAGTCGCCGGACATGATCGCGTGGATCGAGGTCATGATCTGCCGCAATGGCAGGCGGATGCTGAGCGCGATGACGACGCCCGCGACGATGATGATCGTGAGGAAGATCGCGGCGATCGTCAGCATCTTGCGGGAGATGTCTCCGAGCGTGTGGTCGAAAGTCATTTGCGCGTTCTGCTCGCGCAGCCGCATCTTGATCGACAGACCGTCGATCGCAGCGATGGTCGCCGCCTGGCTTGCGTCGATGGAGTTGCGCAGCAGATCCGTCCGCTTGGCGAGCAATTCGGAGAGATTTCCAATGCCGTCGTGCAGCGCGGATGTCCGGGTTTTTAGCCGATGCAGCGCTTCGCGCTGGAGATCGTTGTCCGAAAAGTCGATCATCACTGGGATGGTGCGCTCGATCGCATCGGTATTCTTGCGGACCTCATCGGCGCTGGTCGATGCCGGCGCCAGATAGTAGGCGTTCGCGGCCACCAGCGTCGCGGTGAATGTGTCGCGGGATTTCCCGAGGGCCGGCCAGATCTGGGCCTCGCGGCGGCCGGTTGCGCCCTCGATGATCGAGTAGAGACCCGCCATGTCCTTGGCGGGCGCCAGGATCTGGTCCTCGTAGGTTCTAGTGATCGTCGTCTGCAATGCGCGCAGTTCTCCGAAACCGCTGAGGAAGTGTTCGGTGACGCGCTCCAGTTCGTCGACCGAGCCCGACAGCATCGGGTCGGTTGAGGCACGCGTGCTCAAGGTGCCAAGTACGGCCTCGCGCAGCAGCAGGATTTCCGCGAACAGATCGGGACTTGGCTGGTTGATGTAGCGATGGATCAGGTTTTGCAGCCGACCGGTCTCGCTTTCGAGAAGCGCGAGGATCCTGTCGGATTTCCTGACCTGACGCACGTCGTCCCACGCGGATCCCAGGGTCTTGGCCCCGCTCCAGATCAGCAGCGCCAGCGCCAGTACGACCGCGGAATTCAATGCCGCGATCGAGAGGATGCGCCAGCGGATCGGAATCGCGCGAACCAGCCCGACGATACCCGAACGGCCCTGCGCCGCCAGACTTTCCTGCTGCGCTGCACCCATGCCGTTCTGGGATTCCACTGAGACCACGTTACTTTACCTTGCGGACTCGTGCGATGTGGCTTGTCGTCTGCAATCCGCCTTATCCTTCATAGAGGTGAGCCTTCATAGACCGGGAGACCGGCGCTTGTCCCCTTTGAGGGAGTCATCGGTCCGGAGAAAAGGTTCAACATGATGAGGCAATTAACGTGTCCGCTTGATGGCGGCCATCCGCCACTCCGATCATGATTTGCAGCGGTCGCGACATGGTCTTATCAGGGGGCATGGCGGCCCGGCAGTCCGGCCTCGCCGCGGGCGGAGGACATGGCACGATGCGGACATCGGCATGGAAATTGGCGCTGCTGTTCTGTGCGGTGCAATTCGTCGCCGCATTGCCGGCACCGGCGCAAGCCGTAACCGAGATCATGTGGTGGCACGCGATGTCCGGCGCGCTCGGCCAGCGGCTCGGACAACTCGCCACCGAATTCAATGGGTCGCAATCCGAGTATCGGATCGTGCCGGCCTACAAGGGCAACTACACCGAGACGGTGACCGCGGCGATCTTTGCGTTCCGCTCGCGGAGCCAGCCGGCGATTGTGCAGGTCAACGAAATCGCCACCGCCACCATGATGGCGGCGCAGGGCGCGACCTATCCGGTGTTCGAACTGATGCGCGATGAGGACGAGGCGTTTTCCCCGGCGGCCTATCTTCCGGCCATCACCGGCTACTATGTCGATGTCGCGGGCAACCTGCTGTCGTTTCCGTTCAATGTCTCGACCCCCATTCTCTATTACAACAAGGACCTGTTCCGGGCCGCCGGTCTCGATCCCGAGAAGCCGCCGAAGACATGGCTGGAACTCGGCGAGGCCGCGAAGAAGCTGCGCGATGCCGGCGTTCCCTGCGGCTTCACCACGGCCTGGCCGTCATGGGTGAATGTCGAGAGCTTTCTTGCCTTGCACAATCTGCCGATTGCAACGCGCACCAACGGGTTTGGCGGGCTCGACGCCGAGCTCATTTTCAACAATTCGCTGATGGTCCGTCACGTTGCCCAGCTGGCCGAATGGCAGAAGACCAAAATTTTCGACTACAGCGGCCGGGCGACGGCCGCCGAACCCCGTTTCCAGCATGGCGAATGCGGCATCTTCATGGGCTCATCGGCGACGCGCGCGGACATCGTCGCCAATGCTAAATTCGCCATTGGTTATGGCATGCTGCCATATTGGCCGGATGCCGAAGGTGCGCCGCAGAACACCATCATCGGCGGCGCTACGTTGTGGGTGCTGCGCGATCGCCCGCGCGAGGAATACAAGGGGGTCACAAAATTCTTTGCCTACCTGTCGAAGCCCGAGGTGCAGGCAGCCTGGCATCAGAACACCGGCTACTTGCCGATTACCCGCGCGGCATTCGATCTCACCCGCGCGCAGGGCTTTTACGATCGCAATCCGGGATCCGCGATCGCGATCGAACAGATGACGGTGAAGCCGCCAACCGAAAATTCAAGGGGATTGCGGCTCGGATCGTTCGTTCTGATCCGCGCTGTCATCGAGGACGAACTCGAACAGGCTTTCAGCGGCAAGAAGAGCGCGCAGGTCGCGATGGATTCGGCGGTTGAGCGCGGCAACAAACTGCTGCGCCAGTTCGAACGCACCAATCCGTGAAGCATGGCTATCGATGAAGTCGCCGCAGCGTCTTCCCTGAAAGGGGGGTGGCGCTCAAGATGCGCGAGAGCAGACCGTATCGGGTCGAGACGTATTACGGCAGGAGATTGATCGGCGAAACCACGGCTCAAGCGACGCCAGGCGAGAAACAGGCGAGGGCGCTGCAAGCCTACTCCTTCTTCGGCTCTTTCGACATCCGTTCGAGGCGCTCCTGCATCTCTTTCATCTGACGGCGAAGATCGTCAATGTTGCCGCCGGCCTTGGAGGTGTCAGGCGTTTTCTCCGGCTCGGGCGTGGTGACTCCACTGCGCGGCGGCACGAACGGTTTGAACATCGAGAAGGTGCGCTCGAACATCTCCATGTTGCGGCGGACATGCTCTTCGAGCGGAGCGAAGGGCGTGCCGCTGAAGGTGTTGGCCATCTGCTTGCGGAATTTCTCCTGCTCGCGGGTCAGCATGTCGATCGACTGTTCGAGATATTTCGGCACCACCATCTGCATGCTGTCGCCGTAGAAGCGGATCAACTGTCGCAAAAACGTGGTCGGCAGCAGGTTTTGTCCGGCCTTGTTTTCCTGCTCGAAAATGATCTGCGCCAGTACCGAGCGGGTGATGTCGTCGCCGGTCTTTGCATCGAATACGAGGAAATCCTCGCCCTGCTTGACCATCTTCGCAAGATCTTCGAGCGTCACATAGGTGCTGGTGCCGGTGTTATAGAGCCTCCGGTTTGCATATTTCTTGATTGTCGTTGGTGTCTCTGATTTCGCCATAGATCCCACACACGTGCATACCGAGGACAGGAAACCCCGCCGGCGTCCACGATGGGGTTATCAAGCAGCGCATTGCAACAAAGTAAGCACTTTCGGCAGGCTTCGGCTACCGTTTTGTATAGGACAGTTAATTCCAAAGCATAGATATTACTGAGGAATATGCCAGGCGCGACTTTTAACGTTTGGTGATTGACACACCCTCGTGACGTTAACAGGATAGAGCCCAGACACGGGGTCGCCAGCGGCGGCCATGGTCCAAATTTCAAGCCACTCAAGCTTCAGGAGGTATCCATGTTAGACGATGTCGTGATCGTCAGCGCCGCCCGCACCCCGGTGGGAAGTTTCAACGGCGCGTTCGCCACCACGCCGGCCCACGATCTCGGCGCCGTCGCCATCAAGGCCGCGCTGGAGCGGGCGGGTGTCGAGCCGGGCCGGGTCTCCGAGGTCATCATGGGCCAGATTTTGACCGCGGCGCAGGGCCAGAACCCGGCGCGCCAGGCGTCGATCGCCGCCGGCATTCCGGTGGAAAGCCCGGCCTGGGGCGTCAACCAGCTCTGCGGCTCGGGTCTGCGCACGGTTGCGCTCGGCTATCAGGCCATCCTCAACGGCGACTCGGACATCGTCGTCGCCGGCGGACAGGAATCCATGAGCATGGCGCCGCACGCGCAATACCTGCGCGGCGGCGTGAAGATGGGCAACCTCGAACTGATCGATACCATGATCAGGGACGGCCTATGGGATGCGTTCAACGGCTATCACATGGGCAACACCGCCGAGAACGTCGCCCGTCAGTACCAGATCACCCGCCAGCAGCAGGACGAATTCGCCGCGGGCTCGCAGAACAAGGCCGAAACCGCGCAGAAGGCGGGCCGGTTCAAGGATGAGATCGTGCCGGTCACGATCAAGAGCCGCAAGGGCGATATCGTCGTGGACGCCGACGAGTATCCGAAGGCCGGTGTGACGGTCGAGGCCATCGCCAAACTGCGCCCTGCCTTCGAGAAGGACGGAACGGTTACCGCGGCCAACGCGTCGGGAATCAATGACGGCGCCGCCGCCCTGGTGCTGATGTCGGCCAGGCAGGCGGCGAAAGAGGGCAAGACCCCGCTCGGCCGCATCGTCTCGTGGGCCCATGCCGGCGTCGATCCGAAGATCATGGGCACCGGCCCGATCCCGGCGTCGCGCGCCGCGCTCAAGAAAGCGGGCTGGAATATCGGCGATCTCGACCTGATCGAGGCCAACGAGGCCTTCGCCGCCCAGGCCTGCGCCGTCAACAAGGATCTCGGCTGGGACACCTCCAAGGTCAACGTCAATGGCGGCGCCATCGCCATCGGGCACCCGGTCGGCGCCTCAGGTGGGCGCGTGCTGGTGACGCTGCTGCACGAAATGCAGAAGCGCGATGCCAAAAAGGGCCTCGCCACGCTGTGCATCGGCGGCGGCATGGGCATCGCCATGTGCATCGAGCGCGGCTGAGCGGATGAAGGCGGGGCAACGGCGTTGAATGGACATCGAGTAACCGCAGTTCACGCCGACAACGAAATGCCCGGTCTCTTGCCGGGCATTTTTATCTGCAAGCTTTTGTTTCAACGACCGGGATAATTCCGGCTTCTTACCAAGGGGATAACGCGATGGCACGGGTGGCACTGGTAACGGGGGGGACGCGGGGCATCGGCGGCGCGATCAGCAAGGCGCTGAAAGCGGCCGGATACAAGGTCGCCGCGAGCTACGCCGGCAACCATGCCGCGGCGGAGAAATTCAAGGCGGAAACCGGTATCCCCGTCTACAAGTGGGACGTCGCCTCGTTCGATGCCTGCGCCGCCGGCGCCAAGAAGGTCGAGGCAGACTTGGGTCCGATCGATGTGCTGGTGAATAATGCCGGCATCACCAGGGACGCCGCCTTCCACAAGATGACGCTCGAACAGTGGAATTCGGTGATTAACATCAATCTCGGCTCGCTGTTTAATATGACCCGCCCGGTGATCGAAGGCATGCGCGCGCGCAAGTTCGGCCGCGTCATCAACATCTCCTCGGTCAACGGCCAGAAAGGGCAGTTCGGCCAGGTGAACTATTCGGCGGCGAAAGCCGGCGACATCGGCTTCACCAAGGCGCTCGCGCTGGAGAACGCCAAGGGCGGCATCACCGTGAACGCGATTTGTCCGGGTTACATCAACACCGAGATGGTGCAGGCGGTGCCGAAGGACGTCATCGAGAAGAACATCCTGCCGCAAATTCCGGCGAACCGTCTCGGCGAGCCCGAGGAGATCGCGCGCGCGGTGTTATTCCTTGCCTCCGACGACGCCGGCTTCATCACGGGATCGACGCTGAGCATCAACGGCGGCAGTATCAAGCGTGATTCGCGGTCATTCTGCGGGGTGGTGCGCGTCGCCGGCTCTGCCAACGTGAGCACGAAGGCGGAATCTCGTGCCCGATACGATCAGATTCCGGTTCGCTCGTAGCACTCGCGCCCTCAGATGCGCAATTGCGCATCGGGGAATGACAAATCGAAATGACCTCCCGCAGCGCCACGCTTATCGGTTTCACCGCCATCCTGATGTGGTCGCTGCTCGCGGTCATGACTGTGGCGACCGGGCGCATTCCGGCGTTTCAACTGGCGGCAATGACATTTGCGATCGGTGGCCTCGCCGGCTGTGCCAGCTGGCTGTTTTGCCCCGAAGGCGCCCGCGCGTTGCGCCAACCGCCAATCGCGTGGCTCGTCGGGGTCGGCGGGCTGTTCGGCTATCACGCGCTGTATTTTCTGGCGCTGCGGCTAGCGCCGCCCGCCGAAGCCGGCCTGCTGAATTATCTCTGGCCGCTGTTGATCGTGCTGTTCTCGTCGTTGTTGCCGGGCGAACGGCTGGCGCCGCATCATCTGGTCGGCGCCATCCTGGGGCTCGCCGGAACGGTGCTGCTGGTCGCGGGTAGCACCTCGATCCAGTTCGAACATGCCCAGATTTCGGGCCTCGCGGCCGCGTTCATCGCGGCGTTTGTCTGGGCGGCGTATTCGGTGCTGTCGCGGCGGCTGGTCTCGGTTCCGACCGACGCAGTCGCGGGCTTCTGCCTGGCGACGGCCGTGCTGGCGGCGGTTGTCCACGTGCTGGTGGAACCGACTGTGTGGCCGGACAGCGCGGGGCAGTGGCTCGCGATCGCCGCGCTCGGCATTGGTCCGGTCGGTCTCGCCTTCTATGTCGGATATCGGCATGAAGCGCGGCGACATTCGCGTGCTCGGCGCGGCCGCCTATGCGACGCCGCTGCTCTCGACCGCGGTCCTGATATTGGCGGGCTTTGCAAAGCCGACCGTGGCGCTTGCCGGCGCGGCAGTGCTGATCGCCGGCGGTGGATTGATCGCGGCAAAGGACATGATCTGGAAACAGCGTTTTCGAGCGAAGTGGGTACCAGTTCGCGTAAAGAAAACGCATCAAAACGAAAACCTGGAGCCGGTTTCGATTTCATCAAAGCTGGATATTCCTATGTCCTTCGCCGCTCACGTCTGCAGCGCAGCAAAGTGCTCGCGCCGCTGCAGCCAGGCCAACAGGAACAGACTTGGCACCGCCACCAGCATGCAGATCATGAAGAACAACGGCCATCCGGTCGCCTCGGCGACGAAACCGGCACTGGCGGACAGATCAGGTTCGGCCGACTGCGGCCAGCGCCGTGAGAAGGGCATATTGGGTGGCGGTGTGCAGCGGATTGCGGCACAGCGCCGAGAGATAGGCGACGAAGATCACCGTGCCGATGGCGCTGGTGAAATTCTCGCCGTGATCGCGAATGCCAGCGCCCATTGATTGACGCCGACCAGCGCCAGCCAGGAGAACGACAGGTTGGCCACCGCCTGTAAAATACCGCCGATCCACAGGCTCGCCGCCAGCGAATAGCGCCGCGCCACAAGTCCGCCTGCGAAGCCGCCAATCAGGGTGGCGGCGAGACGCCACGCCCTTGACGATGGCGGCGTAGTCGTTGCGGGTGAAGCCGAGATCGATGACGAATGGCGCGGTCATGGTGCCGGAGAACGCATCGGTGAACTTGAACAGTACGATGAAGGCCAGCGCCGCAAGGGCATACCTCCTTACGAGAAACTCGGAGAATGCGCCTGGTCGCCGCGTGCATGACGCGTGCAAAACCGCCCTCGGCCCGCGTTGCTTCCTCGGCCCGCACGGATTGTTCGGGCTCGGTGGCCGCCAGCGCCGTGACGGTTCCGATCAGGACCATCACCGCCATGCTGACATAGCCCCACGCCCACGCAGAGGCGCGGACGAGGCCTGTCCCTTCGAACGCGCTGACAAGAAGAGAGCGCCAGCGGTCGAGACCAGCATGCCGATGCGATAGGCGGCGACATAGCCCGCCATGCCGGCAGCCTGCTCGCTTTCCGACAGGCTCTCGACGCGAAAGGCATCGACAACGATGTCCTGTGTGGCCGATGTCGTCGCCACGAGTACCGCGCCGAGCGCGACGAACCACGGCGCCTTGACCGGATCGGTCGATGCCAGCAGCAAAATCGCTGCGATCAGCACAGTTGCGAGAATACCAGCCAGCCGCGGCGGCGGCCGACACCGCCGCGTTAGCAGCGGAATGTGCAGGGCATCGACGAGCGGCGCCCACAGAAACTTCAGCGTGTAGGGTGTGCCGACGAGGACGAACAGCCCGATGGCGCGCAGGTCGATGCCGGATCCTTCATCCATATCTGCAGCGTCGAGCCTGACAGCGCCAGCGGCAAGCCGGACGAAGTCCGAAGCAGCATCGACAATGAGGACGCGTGGTTGTAGATAGACCGCGATGCTCTCGCGCCATGACGCGCGGGGCCGCGCGGCGGGAGCGTTCGGCGGAGAGGCGGCATCCGGGGCGGTCATGCCGCAGTGCTGGCAGATCGGCTTCTTTCCCCTCCTTCTTGTAAAAGAGAGTGGCGAGAAGGCTACTCGCCGCCTGGATTTTGCGGGCAAGGTGCGGTGGAAACAGCTCCGGACCATCGGGCTTGACGATCCGTGGCGTCTCCGCGGTCGTCTCGTCCTGGCTGAAATCGAAGCAATACATCG
>CAVXSV010000006.1:0-132299 GCA_963764445.1 uncultured Alphaproteobacteria bacterium | reverse complement strand
TGTTATGTCGTCTACTCGTTCAGCGTATTGCTCCAGTCGCGCCACGGCATCGCCGGTCCAGCGGATGGTGCCGTCCGAGGTCAGCACGAACTGATCGTCCGGTGCGCTGGACAGTTTTTCGGCCCGCGCCTCGATTTCGCCAGCCAGTGCCTTTTGCGCGATCGCCTGCAAGGCCTTGGCCTCGGAGCCGGCCTCTGCCGCATCCGGCGCGAATGTAAATCCGTCGAGACGGCCGATCACATGGCCCTCTACGATCACTTCGCCGGTCTTGCCGATTTCCGTATTCAACATCGTGTTTTCCCGCAGGCGGCGCATCAATACACTGGTCCGGCGGTCAACGAAACGCTCCGTGAGCTTTTGGTGCAGCGCATCGGACAATTTATTTTCGACCTCCCGGGAAATTCCCTGCCAGTGATCGGGGTCGGCGAGCCAGTCCGGACGATTGGCAACGAACGTCCAGGTCCGGATTTGCGCAATCCGCCCCGACAAAGTGTCGATACCACCGTCGATCCGGTCGGCCTGGGCGACCTGGGCCGCAAACCAGTCGTCAGGAACCCGGCCCGTGCGCATCAGGAAGCCGAACAGCGTCGTCACCAGTTCGGCATGGGCGGCCGGCGCGATCTTGCGATAGTCCGGAATCTGGCAGGTGTCCCACAGCCGCTCCACCGCCGCCGCGCCATGCGCCATGGCGCGCACGTCGACGTCGCGCGCGGCGTGATCGAGCACGCGCAGGTCCTCGGCAATCGGCGCGCGGGTCAGCGCCTCGTGCGAGGGCGTCAGCGCCAGCGACACCTGCAACGCCCCGAGCGAGGAGAAGTCGAGATCGGAGTTGCGCCATTGCAACGTTCTGACGCTGTCGAAGGTATGGTTCTGCAGCGCGTTCACGAGTTCAGGCTCGAACGGCGCGCAGCGTCCGGTCGTACCGAAGGTGCCGTTGCGGGTGGCGCGGCCGGCGCGACCGGCGATCTGCGCGAATTCGGACGGCGTCAGCCTGCGAAACTGATAGCCGTCGTATTTGCGGTCTGAGGCGAAGGCGACATGATCGACGTCGAGATTGAGGCCCATACCGACCGCGTCGGTGGCGATGAGATAATCGACGTCGCCGGACTGAAACATCGCGACCTGCGCGTTGCGGGTGCGCGGCGACAGCGATCCCAGCACCACCGCCGCGCCGCCGTGCTGGCGGCGGATCAGTTCGGCGATGGCATAAACCTCGTCCGCCGAGAATGCGACGATCGCTGTGCGCCGCGGCTGCCGGGTGATCTTGCGGTCGCCGGCGAATTCAAGTTGCGAGAGCCGCGGGCGGGTGACGATGCTGGCGCCAGGCAACAGCCGCTCGATGATCGGGCGCATGGTGGCGGCGCCGAGCAGCAGCGTCTCGTCGCGGCCTCGCCGGTGCAAAATGCGATCAGTAAAAACGTGGCCGCGTTCGAGATCGGCGGCTATCTGGATTTCGTCGACGGCGAGAAACGACACGTCGAGATCGCGCGGCATCGCCTCCACGGTCGAGACCCAGAAGCGCGGCCGCGGCGGCTTGATCTTCTCCTCGCCGGTGATCAGCGCGACGGAATCCGCCCCGACGCGGTCGGCAATCTTGTTGTAGACTTCGCGGGCGAGCAGCCGCAGCGGCAAGCCGATGATGCCGGAGGAATGGGCTAGCATCCGCTCGATCGCGAGATGGGTCTTGCCCGTGTTGGTCGGACCGAGCACCGCCGTCACGCCGGCGCCGGGCGTGTGGCCATTGCCGGGCGGAGATTTCAAAGACGAAAAGACCATATTTTCCGAGGGTTTTCGCGGCGCTGGCGATCAAATGTGTTTCACAATGCGACGCTTGCAGGGCCGCGGCTTAAGCTTTGGAACGAGTCCGGAACGAATCGCGCCCGAATCGCTGACTTCCGATATCCCCGCCTTCGTTCACCGCAACATCTCGCGTTCAGAGTGACGAGCGGCACTAGATCAAGTTCTGCGGTGACTCAACAAGAGCGGTTATTTCATCCAAATTATGAAATCCTTCCGCCGCATGGATCCCGCGGCCAGAGTCCACAGGATTCCGTAGCGTCGGACACCTCGATTTTCGCCGGACAGCCTTGCGAATCGTCGCGGCAAACCCAAGGCCCCCGAAGCCAACCGTCGCGCGCCGAAACCCGCCGCTATTGCGTCTTGGCAGCGGTGCGTGGCGGCACGGCCGTCGTGATGAACTGGGTCGCTTCCAGCTTGCCGGTGCCGAGCGGTGTCGGAATCGTCAGGCGATAGGGTGCCAACACGCGCGTGCCGGCGATCGGTGCCAGCCAGACCTCCATGGTGCGCTGGGCGGCGAGATATTTGATCGCGAAGCGGTCGGGGACGTAGCCTGAGATTGGCGAGAAGTAGATCGAGCAGACCACCACCGGGCCATGATAACCCTTTTCCGACTTCACCGTTTCTATACGCTTGAAGTCGAGGCGCAGGTCGTAGCGCATGCGGCCGTCGAAAATTCCGGTCGTGGCATGACAGGCTTCCGGACCGAGCGGATCGGCGTTACCGGGCACCCGCTGCAGCGTTGCGCTCATCGGATCGAACACGCCCCGCTTGTGTGCATCGGTGACCGGAATGCGCTTGGTGTCGACCGGCGGGGTCGGCTCGATGACGAAATCCTTTACATTGCCGCCGGCCAGCGACATGCGGATGGTCTCCGACTTCTTCGACGACGAGATGGTCGCGGTATAGTTCGTGGGAACCAGCGCGCCGTTGACGACGCGGCCCTGCGAGGTGCCGGTGCCGGTGCCATGGGCAAGCGCCTTGAGAAGTCCGGTGGTGCCGCCGTTTGCCGCGGCCGAATACTGGTCGTCGAAAACCTCGATCGTCCAGGCGCCGGTTCCGACCAGAATCCCGGCCAGAGTGACGTCATAGTGAGCCTCGAGCTTGCCCTGCGCGGCCGCCGGGCCGGTCAGCGCCAACGTCGCGGCAAAGAGTACGAGCGATGCGCCGGCCGTTGTCCGGACCGAAGCAGGCATCGACCGGGGCGACGTCATACGGGAAATACTCACTTAAGGGCTGGTCCTGCACATCACGGTTTGGGCTCACGCGGCTTCCCATCAGCCGTGCGGATCTTTGTCGTCTGTTGTGGCGACCGATAGACCAGAAATCGCCGCGGCCCCGACGCGTGAAAACCAATGGTCGCCTTGGGATTGCGCCCTTTGTATGATGGAGCGCCGGATGACGGTTCGCCTGAAACGGACCAAAATGAAGCAGTTAGCGCTCATTTTATGCCGCAGATGATGCGACTTCGGCGCTCCGTGCCTTGACGCCCCGCCGCTCTCCCCCTATACGTCCGCGGTTCCTGAAATGGACGCGATTTCGAACCCCCGAGCCTGCCTTGAAGGCCGGTGCCGGGGACGACAGAGGATTTTCGCCATGTCCCGGCGCTGCGAACTGACGGCCAAGGGCCCCCAGGTGGGTCACAAGGTCAGCCACTCCAACATCAAGACCAAGCGGCGCTTCCTGCCGAACCTGGTGAAGGTCACGTTCCTGTCCGACACGTTGGCCCGCCCGGTGCGGCTGCGGGTGTCGACCAATGCGCTGAAGAGCGTCGACCATCGCGGTGGCTTCGATGCCTTCCTGCTGAAGGCGAAGGACGCGGAGCTGTCGCCGAAAGCGATCGAGATCAAGCGCCAGCTCGAAAAGAAGCAGGTCGCCAAAGCGAGCTGATCTCGGCGAGCTTGTCGTTCGCTCGAACTCATCGCCGCCACCGAGAATACGAAGGCCGGATCGGACGACCCGACTCCGGCCCTCCCTTTGTATTGCAGCCGAGCGTGATCGATCCTCACGCGACAGCTTGTGAAGTCTCAGTGCTCGTGAGGCCGCAATTCGCCGGGGATGCTGCGCTGCTCGAGCCCGCCCTCGGCGATCCATTGCCCGGTTTTTTTGATCGCCCGCTCGATGTGCTCGTCGGTCCGGGAAAAATCATAGGGCGAACCAACCAGCGGACAGAGCGGCGGCACGACATGGTACTCAACGGCCGGGTCGATATATAGGAGGTCGTCGATCATCTGCCGCGAGATCAGCAGCGTCACCGCGTGAAGCACGTTGGCCACCGCGCCTTTCGGTGGCGCCTCCCCGGAACAGGCAAATCCGGTCGGCAGGATAATGAGCCGCCGCGCGCCCTTCTCGATCGCCACGTAGATCGGCGTATTGCTCGAGATCGCGCCGTCGGAAAGAAACATGTTCCTGTAGCGGACCGGCGCGAATACGCCTGGGATTGATGTGCTCGCCATGATCGCCTTGGCGGCCGAGCCTTCCGACAGCACAACGCTGCCGCCGGTCACGATATTGGTCGTGACGATATGCACCGGCAGCTTCGCATCCTGAAGATTTTTGTAAGGCAGGTGATCGTCGATCAGCTTGCGCACGCCGTCATGCGAGATCAGAAAATCCCGCCGCCAGAGAAATCCGAGCAGAGTCCGGATTGATACCGGAAATACGTCCTGACGGCGCAGGCCGCGCCAGATCTCCGCAAGCTGCTTCACACCGTCGAGAGTTGGGACTCCGGCGTAATAGGCACCGTTCAAGGCCCCGACGCTCGATCCCACCACCATGTCCGCGACCACGCCGTGCGCGGCGAGCGCGTGCATCATGCCGACCTGGATAGCGCCGAAACTCCCGCCGCCCGCGAATACGAAGGCGGTTTTGCGGGATGAATTTCCGGACGATGGCATTGAGGCTGACAACGATCCCTGCGGCTTCCGCTAGTGGTCCGATTCTAACACTTGCATCCCATGTCAGCAGACGTCATTGCAAATGTTAGAATCAAAGGACCACTAGCAAATATAAGTGAGCAGTGGAGTTGGATTTGACGTTCGCTTTCCGAGTTCGGCGCAATAGCGAATGGACAAATTCACTCCACTATCACCGCAGCGTCATGCTGTGCACGGCCTGGCGCTGCATATCGGCGCCGCCGAAGTCGGCGCAATCCGGATCGGCCCCGAACCGGCCGCAGTGAAGATCGCTACCGACACATTGCGAATGCGAACGAGGCCGGCATTGTCGAGCGCCTGCGGTGTCCAGCGCTATCAATCCCCGGTTCCAATTAGCGATTCGGTAACCGCCACTCCGATGCGCTTCTGTGATTTTACCTATCCTTTAAGGTCTGAAAATCGGTCCGACCCTTGGTTCGCGATTTCTCAACCATCGAATTCGTGGAGTTTCCCCGTGAAAGGCGTCGTTTACAATCTGCTCGAAGAGGCCGTTGTCGAGAAATTTGGCGCCGATATCTGGGACGACCTGCTCGACGATGCCGGAGTAGCCGGCGCCTATACCTCGCTCGGCAATTACACCGATGATGAGATCATCGCACTGGTCAACGCCGCGGCCGCCAAGCTGGATATGACCAGCGGCGATGTCCTGCGATGGTTCGGCGAACAAGCGATGCCGCTGCTCAAGCAGCGATACCCAAACTTTTTCGCGCCCCATAGTTCGTCGCGCACCTTCGTTCTGAGCGTCAACAACATCATCCACCCGGAGTCCGCAAGCTCTACTCCGGCGCCAAGTGCCCGTTCTTCCACTTCCGCGAAACTCCGGAAGGCAGCGTGACGATGGGCTACGAATCGTCGCGACGGATGTGCGACCTGGCGCATGGCTTCATCAAAGGCGCCGCGGGCATTTTTTGCGAGGAAGTCGATATTAAGCACCATGCCTGCATGAACGATGGTGCGGACAAATGCTTGATGGAAATCAAATGGGCGCCCTGACCCCTTTAGCAGCTCAGTCCGCCGACCTATTCGATCAGCTTAATCTTAGGATTTTCGAAGCTCGAAAATCGCCTGCAGCGCGAGCGCGTAGCGCGGCTAAAGGCGGAAGAGATCGCGGAAAACGGGTTGAGAGATCTGTAGAGAAGCAGCAACAGCTTGCGCTGCTCGAGACAATCGCGACGGCGGCAAACCAGAGCAGTTCGATCGACGAAACCATGCGTTTTGCGCTCGAAGCCATGTGCCAGCACACCGGCTGGGGCTTCGGCAATGTCTACCTGCCCTCGGCAACCATCCCCGACTATCTTGCGCCGGCGGGCGTTTGGCATGCCGCCGACCCGGCGCATCTCGATGCTTTCATTTCGTTGACGTTAGAAACCGGCTTCGGCATCGGCGACGGATTGCCGGGCCGCGTCTACCAATCTGCCAAGCCGGCCTGGATCGCCGACCTGACCGCGGATCGCAATTTTCCGCGCGCCGCGGTTGCCGCGCGGTGCGGCTGCCGCGCCGCGTTCGCATTTCCGGTGCTGGTCGGCAACGATGTGCTCGGCGTACTGGAATTTTTTCATCACAGTACGGTCAGCCCCGCCGATCAGTTCCTTGGCGTGCTGGCGCAAATCGGTACCCAGCTCGGCCGCGTCGTCGAACGCCGCCGCGCCGAACTGCAACTGATGCACGATGCGACACACGATCCGCTGACCGGACTGCCGAATCGCCTGCTGTTCTCCGACCGGCTAGAGCGGGCGGTTGCGACGCATCTGCGCCGTCCGGACATCGGCTTCGCGGTGATCTTCATCGACCTCGACCGCTTCAAGCTGGTCAACGACAGCCTTGGGCATGCCGCCAGCGACGTATTGCTGCAGGAAATCGCCCACCGTTTCAGCCAGGCGCTGATCGAATCCGGCTATAAGCTCGCCGCCGGCGAGGCGGTGACGCTCGCCCGGCTCGGCGGCGACGAATTCACCATTCTGCTGGAAGATATCGAGAGGAGCTCCATCGCTGTCGATGTCGCGCAATCGTTGCAGGATTCGCTGCGCAACCCGCTGTTCATCGACGGCCAGGAGCTGTATTCGTCGGCCAGCATCGGTGTCGCCTCCAGCGAGGCCGGATATTCCTGCGCGGCGGACATCTTGCGCGATGCCGATCTGGCGATGTACCGCGCCAAGACCGAAGGCCGTGCCCGCGTCGAAACCTTCAATCAAAGCCTGCACGTCGACGCCAAGTGGCGCCTAACGCTCGAGAGCGACCTGCGCAATGCGCTGAAGAAGAAAGAATTCGTGCTGCACTATCAGCCGATCATCGCCCTTAGTTCGCGCGAAGTGACCGGCTTCGAGGCGCTGGTGCGCTGGCAAAAAAGTGACGGGGAAATCATTCCGCCGTCGGATTTCATTCCGCTCGCCGAGGAAACCGGTCTTATCGTCTTCATCGGCAGTTGGGTACTGGAACAATCGCTCGAAACACTAGCGAGGTGGCAGCGGGATTTCCCGCGGGCTAAACCGTTGACCATGAGCGTCAACGTCTCGCCGCGCCAGTTTCACCAGACCGACTTCGTTGAGCAGGTGATCGATGCGGTGACCGCCAGCGACGTCCCGCCACACACGCTGCGACTGGAAATCACCGAAAGCGTTACCATTGAGAACGCCCAGCACGCCATCGGAATTTTGCAACGCCTGCGCCGGTTCGGCGTGCGCGTCAGCATCGACGACTTCGGCACCGGCTACTCCTCGCTGAAGTTCTCGGCGCTGCAATCGAGCAGCGACGGCGGACAGATCATTCAGACCATCCTCGACCTCGCAAAGAACCTCAATCTCGACGTCGTCGCCGAAGGAACCGAATCCCAGGAGCATGTCGATATTCTTCATCAGATGGGATGTGGTTATGCGCAGGGCTATTTCTTCTCGCGCCCATTGAACGAAACCGCGGCGATCGAGCTGTTGTCGACCAAGGTCGCGGCGGTGTAGGCGCTGCCGTCGCTGCTGGCTTGACTAGTCGACCAGCGTGAACTGCATTATCAGCGTGCGCTGGATCAGCGAGAAATTATCGTCGGACACCAGCGTCAGGATGATTTCGCCGTGTATCGTTCGCGAACGCATCGATGCCTTCGAAATTGTCGATCTCCTGTCCGAGGTCGGCATCGAAGATCGAGGGGCCGTCGACCAGCGCGCCCGGCGCGATCGCTTTCATCGCAATGCGCCGGATGCGGATGCCGATGCCGCCGGTCAGCGAGAATTTGCGCTCGAGGATCAAGAGAGTCGCCCGTGGGCAGCAGGCAGGCATCGCTGATGTCGAAATTGTCGGTCCGGCGAATGGCGAACCGGCCGGGCGACGGCCCGCCGATCAGGAACGCCATGATATTGCGGCCGGCGTCGAGGCCGCGCTCGGAGATCGCGACTAGCGTGCCGCCGAGCGGCCTGTCGCTGGGGAACGACCACCATCGCCTCCAGCCCCCGGTTGAACGGCAGCCTGCGAATAGCCGGCGGCACCTCGACCTCCTCACCGCGCGCACGGGTAAACTCCTTGCTGAAATCGAACCGCATGATCCGGTTGACGCGCTCGATGCCGACATAGACCAGCGATCCGTCGAGCGCGATCGACTCGGTGTCGAACCAGCCGCGCGCCGTGATCGGCTTGCCGTCATGGCACCGAGCATCGGCGCGGCCTCGACATCGGCGAGCGCGGTCATCTCCTTGGCGCCATAGACGATGCGGCCGGTGAACCAGGTGCCCTTGTCGCTGGCGGAAATAAATTGTTGCCCTTTCGGATCGAGCCGCAAGGCTCGACAGTCCTCCGAAGCCGCGAAACGACGAGGTCAGGATCAGGCCGCTGCGAAAGGCGAGCGATCCGAAGCGGGTGCGCGAGCGGTCGCGCAGATCGAACGAGCCGATCGGACGCGCGTTGACGGTGATCGACACCGGCGCCGCGGGCGTCAATTCGTCCGGCGACGGCTGCTTCGGCGGATGCGTGGCGAATTGCGCACGGGCGGGCGCGGGAACTAACGCGAGCGAAAGGCCGGCCGGCGCGAGGCGTGAGCGGCGGCGACGCTTCCTTCAACCTTACCCATCGGCGGAGACGACCATCTATCGGCGATGGTGTCCCATATCGCAGTACGGAAGTGCCCCCACCAATCCCTCTCCTTGCAGGGGGACCGCTGCGAAGGTCGTCTGCGATAACTCCGGTCATCGCTCCTTGCGAAGCAAGGCCATAGCACCTTGATGACGACGCCGGTAACGCGCTCGTCGCGTTGACGATCGCCGCCTATGGACGCGTACCATGACCACAGCCGTTAACGAATGCAGCTTGCGCGGCCGCCGCGCCGGGGCGGCCGGCGCATCCTGCGTCTCGCTAAACAATTCGGCGAGCTTTTCGGTAATGGCGCCGCCGAGTTCTTCCGCATCCACGATGGTCACCGCGCGGCGATAGTAGCGCGTCACGTCATGGCCGATGCCGATCGCGATCAGTTCGACCGGCGAGCGCGTCTCGATCTCCTCGATGATGAAGCGCAGATGGCGCTCGAGATAGTTGCCGGCATTGACCGACAGCGTGGAATCGTCGACCGGCGCGCCGTCCGAGATCATCATCAAAATCTTGCGCTGTTCGGAGCGGCCGAGCAGCCGCTTGTGCGCCCAGTCCAGCGCCTCGCCGTCGATGTTCTCCTTGAGCAGGCCCTCGCGCATCATCAGCCCGAGGTTTTTCCGCGCCCGGCGCCACGGCGCATCCGCCGACTTGTAGATGATGTGGCGGAGATCGTTGAGACGTCCCGGCGTGGCCGGCTTGCCGGCGGCGAGCCACGCCTCGCGCGACTGCCCGCCCTTCCACGCCCGCGTCGTGAAGCCGAGAATTTCCACCTTGACGCCGCAGCGCTCCAGCGTGCGCGCCAGAATGTCGGCGCAGGTCGCAGCCACCGTGATCGGCCGCCCGCGCATCGAGCCGGAATTGTCGAGCAACAGCGTCACCACGGTGTCGCGGAAGGTCGCTTCCTTCTCGTGCTTGAACGACAGCGGCTGATAGGGATCGATCACGATGCGCGACAGCCGTGCCGGATCGAGAATGCCTTCCTCGAGATCGAACTCCCAGGCGCGGTTCTGCTGCGCCATCAGGCGGCGCTGCAGGCGGTTGGCCAGCCGCGCCACGATGCCCTGCAGGTGCGCGAGCTGCTTGTCGAGATAGCTGCGCAACCGTTCCAGCTCGTCATGATCGCAGAGGTCTTCCGCGGCGATCACCTCGTCGAACCTCGGCGCGAAAGCGTGATATTCCGGACCGCGCGGCTCGTTGGCCGCCCCTGGCGTTGGGTCGCGTGCGCCTCGCCCGGCGTCTCGTCGTCGCCGAGTTCGCCGTCGTCGAAGGTATCGCTGGCGGACGGCCTGCGCGCTTTCCATGGCGCTGTCCGACATCTCGTCGGTGGTCTCCTGCGCCTGATCCGCGCTCATCTCCTGCGCCGCGTCGCTGTCGGGTGATCCGTCCGCACCCGACTGATCATTCTCGCCCTCGCGGTTGTCGTCCTGATTCTCGTCGTCATCGACCTCGGCGTTGGTATCGTCGCCGAGGTCGAGCGCCGACA
Organism: uncultured Alphaproteobacteria bacterium; assembly: GCA_963764445.1. Lineage (GTDB taxonomy): Bacteria > Pseudomonadota > Alphaproteobacteria > Rhizobiales > Xanthobacteraceae > Nitrobacter. The sequence goes on along the minus strand of CAVXSV010000006.1, from coordinate 122,018 downwards.
GCAGATCATGCACCAGGTCGCCGAATTTCGTCTGGTCTTCGGTCACGCGGCTGAGCTGATCCAGCCGCGTGCCGATCTTGTCCTCGAGAATCGGGCGCCACAGATCGACCATCTTGCGCGCGGCGGCGGGCGGCGGCAGATCGGTCAGCCGCTCGCGCACCAGCATCGCCAGCGCATCCGACAGCGGCGCGTCGGCGCGGTCGGTGATCTCGTCGTACTTGCCGCGATGGAAGTGGTCGTCGAGCATCGCGGTCAGATTCTTTGCGACGCCTGTCATCCGGCGCGACCCGATCGCCTCGACACGCGCCTGCTCGACCGCATCGAACACGCCGCGCGCCTGCGGATTGCCGGGCATCAGCTTGCGGTGCACCTTCGGATCGTGGCAGGCGATCTTCAGCGCGATGGAATCCGCATGCCCGCGCACGACGGCCGCGTCGCGCTTGCTCATCTTGCGCGCGGGCTCCGGCAGCCGCGCCTTGCCCGGCGACAGGCCGGGCCGCTCGGCGGCAAATGTCACCTCAAGTTCGGGTTTCCGGGCGATCGCGCGCAGGCAGGACGTGACCGCGCGCTTGAACGGCTCGGTCGGCGCTTCCTTCGGCCCGATACGGAACTTGTTGCTCAGTGTTGTGTCGTGAATCGCTCATCCGCGAAGGCGGAACATCCTTATCTTCCCTCTTCGCCCTCTTGTGCGGGAGAGGGAAAAGAGACTCAGCTCAGCGCCACGTTGACCGCCGATTCCGGCAGCTCGGCGTTGAAGCAGCGCTGATAGAACTCGGCGACCAGCGGCCGCTCGAGTTCGTCGCACTTGTTGAGGAAGGTGACGCGGAAGGCAAAACCCAGGTCGCCGAAGATCTCGGTGTTCTCCGCCCAGGTGATGACCGTGCGCGGGCTCATCACCGTGGAGAGATCGCCGTTGGCGAAGGCATTGCGCGTGAGATCCGCAAGCCGCACCATCTTGCCGACGGTGTCGCGGCCTTCCGGCGTGCGGTAGTGCTTGGCCTTGGCCAGCACGATCTCGACCTCGTTGTCGTGCGGCAGATAGTTCAGCGTGGTGACGATGTTCCAGCGGTCCATCTGCGCCTGATTGATCTGCTGGGTGCCGTGATAGAGGCCCGAAGTATCGCCGAGACCGATGGTGTTCGCGGTCGAGAACAGGCGGAACGCCGGATGCGGCTTGATGACCCGGCTCTGGTCGAGCAGCGTCAGCCGGCCCGAGGATTCCAGCACGCGCTGGATCACGAACATCACGTCCGGACGGCCGGCATCGTATTCGTCGAAGCACAGCGCGACGTTGTTCTGGTAGGCCCACGGCAGGATACCATCGCGGAATTCGGTGACCTGCTTGCCGTCCTTGATCACGATCGCATCCTTGCCGACGAGATCGATACGGCTGATGTGACTGTCGAGATTGACGCGCACGCAGGGCCAGTTCAACCGCGCCGCCACCTGCTCGATATGGGTCGATTTGCCGGTGCCGTGATAGCCGGTGACCATGACGCGGCGGTTCCTGGCGAAGCCGGCGAGAATTGCGAGCGTCGTCGCACGATCGAAGCGATAGTCCGGATCGACATCAGGCACGTGCGGATCGGCTTCGGAATAGGCGGGGACCTCGAGATCGCTGTCGATCCCGAAAACCTGCCGGACCGACACCTTCATGTCTGGCAAACCGGCGGAGGTTTCAGTCTTGGTCATGGCGGCGGTCGTCATCAATCCTCCGAGGTTCGGGGCGCGCTTCCCGAAACCAGAACTACGCATGGCTGCGGATGAGGGGCTCCCGCGAAATCTAGCAGAGAGCGGCGGCCGGCAGAAGCCCGCCACACAATCAAAGTTCCGTTTAGATATCATCAAGATAGGCACCTACCGCAGTTTTTGGAAGGCTGCCCTGCGAATCAACGACGCTGAGGGAAAGCCGCGCGAACCGAACCATCAACCGTCGGCGGCGTTGCCGCCACAGAGTGTGTGTTAATCGGGCATAAATCCACCCAGGCGGGATGCCAGAAGCAGGATTTTCGTGAGTTCATTGATTGACCCCTTGATTGCGTTCGTGTCGGCCCACGCCTGGCTTGCCTATCTTGCGATATTTTTCGCGGCGTTGCTCGAGGCGGCGCCGGTGCTGGGTTCGATCGTGCCCGGCTCGACCCTCATTCTCGCGCTGAGCGGACTGATTCCCGGTGGCGAACTGCAACTGATGCCGGTGCTGGCCGCCGCCATAATCGGTGCCGTGATTGGCGACGGAACCGCGTTCTGGATCGGGCATCGGTCCAAACGCGAAATCCTCAGTGCATGGCCGATGTCTCGGTATCCCGGGGTGATCGCGCAGAGCGAAACATTCTTTTATCGCTGGGGCACGCTTGCGGTGTTCTTCGCGCGTTTTGTGGCCCCGGTCCGCGCTTTTGTGCCGATCACGGCCGGCGCGCTGGCGATGCCGCCGCTGAGATTTTATGCGGTGAACATTCCGGCGATCCTGCTCTGGGCTCCCGCGCACGTCTTCCCCGGCGTGCTGGCGATATCGGCGCTGCATGAATATGGCGGGCTGCCCCACCACACTCACGTCGGCAAACTCATCTGGATTCCCACGGTGATTATCATTGCCGCGATTGTCGGCGCCGCGACATGGTTGCGGCACCGTCGGCGCGGCATCAATGTGTCCACCAAAGTCGAAACTGAACGAACCCGTTAGCCATTTGGAGCGATCATGACCAAACCTCTCGTGGTTTCCATTCCACATCGCCTCGGCAAAGATGAAGCGCTGCGCCGGATGAAAGCCGGACTCGGCAGCGCCCGAACGCAATACGCCCAGTTAATCCACGTCAATGAAGAAGTGTGGAGCGGCGATCGTCTGGCGTTTTCCGTCACGGCCATGAAACAGCAGGTGTCGGGGATCATGGACGTGTTCGAGGACCACGTTCGCCTCGAAGTGACATTGCCGTGGCTGCTCAGCCGCCTCGCCCACGGAATCCAGAGCGTTATCCAGAAAAAGGGCACGCTGATGCTGGAGAAGAAGTAGATAGAGCGGGATGAGGAAAAGTGTGTAGCGGTTTTCCGTCCGCATCCCGCTCTAAACATTGGAATCGATCACGTTTATGATTTTGGATCGATTCGATCCAAAATCATCGCGATCTAGCCGCGCGGACGAATGATGACAGGACGAATGCCGGCAGGTTGCACCCAAGCTCGTTAGCAACCAGCGCAGCGCCTTGCATCGTAGACTGGCATTTCAGGCGCCGCGCACCACCGTCTTCAGGTAATTGTACGCCTTGATGATCTCGATCAGGCGATCTTCCGTCGAGCGGTCGCCGCCGTTGGCATCGGGGTGATGCTGCTTCACCAGGAGCTTGTATTTCGCCTTGACGGTTTCGAGCGTGGCGTCAGCGCCGAGCCCCATCACCTGCAGCGCTTTACGCTCGGCATTGAAGATCTTGCGCGTCTCGGGTTTGGCTTCGGAGCCCGACCCCGGACCGGGACGCCATTTTCCGCGGCCGTTGAGTTCGCCGATCACGCTGAAGGGATCGGCCATGCCCTCGAGATCGATGTCGCCGGCCTTGCCTTTGCCCTTGGTGCCGTTGGCGCCCATCTTCCAGGTTGGGCGATGGCCGGTCAGCGCATCCTTCTGATAGCGCGCGACCGCGTCCGCATTCATGCCCTGAAAGAAATTGTAGGACTGGTTATATGCGCGGACATGGTTGAGGCAGAAATTGAAATACTCGCGCTCGTTGCCCCGGCCTTTCGGCGCGCGGTGCGATCCCTTGTTCTGACAGTCCGGCCACTCGCAGGCGACCGCTTCCTCGCGCACGCGCGGTTGCTTCGCACCGGCCCGCGTGGGCTTGATGCGGATACTGTCGAAGAATTTCGATGTATCGATGGGCATGACCATGTTTGACTACGCAATGCTCCCCGCTTCAAGTCTTGACATCGCATTTATTCCGTTGCGTTTTCGCGCCATTGACGGACGCTCGTGATCGGCGTTAAGTCGCTCACCATGAGCGTCAAGGATAGCATCACACAGAAGCTAAGCGAAGCTTTCACTCCGGAAAGTCTCGACGTCGCCGATGAATCCCATCTTCACGAGGGTCACGCGGGCCATCGGCCGGGAGGCGAAACGCATTTCCGGATTCATATTGTGTCGCAGGCGTTCGAAGGGAAGAGCCGGATCGATCGTCATCGCATGATCAATACACTGCTGGCGGCGGAACTAGCCGGCAGCGTTCACGCACTCGCGATGAAGGTGCTGGCGCCCGGTGAACCGGCGCGCTGAACGCGAGGCCCGAACGATCAGCCCGCACCAGCCCCAGCCATCCGTCGCCCCCACAAACATCGAGGCGTGGATCGCTGGGACCCGTTAAGCCAACGGAGCTGGATCAACTCACCTGCGCGTCATTCAAAGCGAGGCGGCCGGACGTCTCGTTGAAGACGGAGGTTTGCGTCCAGCGCATACCGGGAACTGCCGCGGGCTTTGCTCCTGCCCCCTCCAATCCACGGCTGGACCTCCGCGGCAATTGCAGAATTCCGATGTCGCTTTTATCGGATATTAACCTGCGCCTAAGAACATCGGGAGCAGAAATACCTCTGCCGTTACGGCAAAACGCGAACGCAACGTTACGCGGCGCTCGGATGTCACTTACGGGATCATCATGTCCGAAGCAGCCTCAACGGTGCTCATCGCGGAACTGGAAAGCGCGGTAAAGGGCGGCTCACCCGAGCGGCGGGTCCAGATGCTTCGCCGGGTCACCGACCTGTTCCTGTCCGACGCCGACCGGCTAAACGAAAACCAGATCGAAGTCTTCGATGACGTCCTCGTCCGGCTCACAGAGCAGATGGAGGCGCGCGCGCTGGCGCAACTCAGCACCACGCTTTCGAACTCAAGTCTCGCTCCGAAGGAGACCGTCCGGCAGCTTGCGTATCATTTGGAAGTGTCCGTCGCGGCCCCGGTTCTGGCAAAGTCCGGCAGGCTGTCCGAAGGCGACCTGATCGAGATCGCCAGTCTGCGCGGACCGCAGCACCTGCTGGCCATCTCGCACCGGGACACCCTGACCGAGGGCGTGACCGACGTCCTGCTCAAGCGCGGCGATTCCCAGGTCTCCCACGCGCTGGCCAAGAATACAGGTGCCCGCTTTTCTGAATTCGGCTACGCCACCCTGGTCGAAAACTCCGAAAAGGACGACGCGCTCGCCGAGAAGCTCGGGCTGCGACTGGACATTCCGCTCAAGGTGCTGCGTGAGCTTCTTTCCAGAGCTGGCGCTGCGGTTCGCGACCGCTTGCTCAAGGCCGCCCCACCCGAAATGCGAGCGAAGATCCAGGAGGCCATCCAGTCGGTCGTCGACCAGATCGCCTCACCGGCCCTCGCGCCCACCGATTACACGGAATCGGAGTCGATGGTCCTTGCCCTGAACCGGGCGGGAAAGCTGGGCGATCAGACCATCAATCGATTTGCGACCCAGGGCGAGTATGTCAACATCGTTGCTGCGCTCTCGCTTTTGACCTCGGTGAAAACCGAAGCGATCGAGCCGCTGATCGCAAATCCCCGCCCCGACGGATTGATCGTCGCCTGCAAGGCCTCCCGGCTGAACTGGTCGACGACTAATATGATCCTGCGCAATCGCCCGCATTGTCGTCCGCTGACCAGGCAGGAACTCGAGGACGGCCGGGAGGTGTTCGAAGCACTCTCGCTGTCATCAGCGCAACGCACGATCCGGTTCTGGTCTGCACGTGGCTCGGCGAGGAAAGCCGATGCTCCGGACACGGCGGTCGCCGTCTCGGACATCTGAGCCATGGGCTGGGGTAACCGAAAAGCGGATCGGGTGACGTTCGCCACCGGTTATTCCGTTTTGATGATGGGAATCGACGGAACCTGGCAGCGGCCATGCACCATGCTGGACATCTCGAGCACCGGCGCGCGGCTTCAGGTGAAGGATTCGATCGAGGGACTGAACCTCAAGGAATTCTTCCTGCTGCTGTCGTCGACCGGACTGGCTTTTCGCCGTTGCGAACTCATCCGGGTCAACGGTGACGAGATCGGAGTGAAATTCGTCGAGGACAGGGATCTGGGCAAGAAAAAGGGCCGCTCGGTCGCCCGAGCCGATCCGGCATGAGGCCAGCGCGCGATCCGCAATCCGCGCGCTAGAACGCCGTTCCCGCCCGCTTCGGCCGGTTCTCCATCGCCTCCGCTTCGCGCGGCACCGGCTGGATGCGAAGCGCGGTGATGCGGTTGCGCTCGCGCCGCAAAACCCGGAAACGAAACCCGTGAAATGTAAAACTTTGGCCGCGCTCTGGGATCGAGCGTGCCTCGTGGATGACGAGGCCTGCGATCGTGGTCGCCTCTTCGTCGGGCAGATGCCAGTCCATGGCGCGGTTGAGATCGCGGATCGGCACTGATCCGTCTACCACCACCGACCCGTCGGGCTGCTGGCGGACGCCGGCGACCACCACGTCGTGCTCGTCGGAGATGTCGCCGACAATTTCCTCCAGAATATCTTCCAGCGTCACCATGCCCTCGACTTCGCCGTACTCGTCGACCACCAGCGCGAAGTGGGTCTTGCGGCGGCGGAACGCCTTGAGCTGTTCGGAGACCGGGCGCATTTCCGGCACGAACCACGGCGGCAGCGCGATCGCGCTGGCGTCGATGCTTGCCATGTCGCCGTCCGAGGCGCGGATTGCCCGCAACAGATCCTTGGCATGCAGCACGCCGGTAATGTTCTCGGGCTTGTCGCGCCACAACGGGATGCGGGTGTACTCGCTGGCAAGCACCTCGTGTACCAGCTCCTCCGGCGGCAGGTCGGCGTTGACCGTTACCATCGCCGTGCGGTGAACCATCACATCTGACACCGCAAGATCGCCGAAGCGAATCACATTCTGGATGTATTCGGCCTCGCCGCTTTCGATTCCGCCGTGCTCGGCTGATTCGCCGACCAGTCCTTCGATCTCTGCGCCAGTCAACACGTCATGCTGCGAGACTTCCTTGACGCGAAGCGCGCGCAGGATGGCGCGCGAAGCAGAATTGAGCAGCCAGTTCAGCGGATAGAAAAGTATATAGGACGCATAGAGCGGATACGCGATCCATTGCGACACCGGCTCCGGCTGGCGGATCGCAAGCGTCTTCGGCACCTGCTCGCCGAGCACGATGTGCAGCGAGGAAAACACAAGGAATCCCGTAAGGAACGAAATGAAATGCAGCGCCGATGCCGGCATATCGAGCCGCAGCAGCAAGGGTTCAAGCAAGGCCGCCACCGTCGGCTCGCCGACCCAGCCAAGACCGAGAGACGCCATAGTGATGCCGAGCTGGCAGCAAGCGAGATAGGCCTCGATGTTGCGCACGATGTCTTGCACCAGCCGTGCGCCGAACGCACGGCGCTCAACCATGGCTTTGACGCGAAAACCGCGGCTTTTCACCAGCGCGAATTCAGCCGCAACGAAGAACGCATTAGCGGCAAGCAGCAGAAATGCGAGCAGTATCTGGAAGAACGTCGAACTCATTGCGGTCCCATGCCAGATTAGGCCGGTGCGTCGGCAAGCTTGCGGGCGAGAAAATCGCGAACCGCCGATGGGTCGACATCGGATGACACGACCGCTTGGCCGATCGCCTTGAGCAGGATGAAAGTGAGCCGGCCGCGCTTTACCTTTTTGTCCTGCGCCATCAGGGCCATCAGCCCGTCCGCGTCGGCCAGGCCCTCCTGCCTGAAACCGGCGATGTCCTGCAGTCGCGTGGGCAGACCCGCCGCCGCCAGATGCCGCTGGATGCGCGCCACGTCGGCATCCGCGATCATTCCGAGTTGCGCTGAGAGTTCCGCGGCCAGCACCATGCCGATCGAAACGCCTTCGCCGTGATAGAGCCGGTCGGAAAATTTAGTCGCCGTTTCCAGCGCGTGGCCGAAGGTGTGGCCGAGATTGAGCAGCGCGCGCTCGCCGGTCTCGCGTTCGTCGCGGGCGACGATGGCCGCCTTTGCGCGGCAACTGGTAGCGATCGCGTGCTCGCGCGCCGCACCGCCCTTGACGATATCCGCATGGTTGGTTTCCAGCCACGCGAAGAACACCTCGTCGCCAAGCAGCCCATACTTGGCGACCTCGGCATAGCCGGCGCGGAACTGGCGCGTTGACAGCGTATCCAGCACCGCGGTATCGGCGACCACCAGGATCGGCTGATGAAAGGCGCCGATCAGGTTCTTGCCCTGTGGCGAGTTGATTCCCGTTTTACCGCCCACCGACGAATCCACCTGCGCCAGCAGCGAGGTCGGCACCTGCACGAAATCGAGGCCGCGTCGGACGATCGCGGCAGCAAAACCGGCGAGGTCGCCGACCACGCCGCCGCCGAGCGCGACCACGAGATCGTTGCGCTCGATCTTGGCCTTGATCAGCTCCTCGCAGACAAATTCGATGCCTTCGTAACTCTTCGAGGCCTCTCCTTCGTCGACGACAATATCCGACGTTGCGATGCCGGCGCCTTGCAGCGACGCCTCAGTCTTGCGCAGCCAATGGGTCGCAACGTATTCGTCGGTGACAATGGCCACACGCGCGCCGGGACGCAGCGCGGCGATCCGCTCGCCGAGCGACGACAGAATATCCCGGCCGATGACGATGTCATAGGAACGGTCGCCAAGCGCGACATCGACCGTGATCGGGCCGGGATTCTTCAGCGGTGCGGTCATCGTGTGGTGCCAAATCCTTTGGTGCCAAATCCTTCGCCGCGTCCTTGGTTGTGTGGGTCGGACCGTTGCAGGTCCGGCGCCTCACCGTGCCCTATCCTGCGGTGAAGGAGGTCGATACACTCATCGACGATCTTTTCGTGCGGCACGTCGCGCGAGGCAATCGTGATGTCTGCGAGTTGGTAGACGGGCTCGCGCTCGGCGATAAGACGCCCGATTGTCGCGGACGGATCTGCGGTCTGCAGCAGCGGCCGATCGGCGCGGCGCCTGACCCGGCGCAGGATCACCTCGGCATCCGCCTTGAGCCAGATGGAGATCGCCCGCTCGCGGATACGCGCGCGCGTCTCCTCGCGCAGCACGGCGCCGCCGCCGGTCGCGAGCACAATCGGCGTTCCACTCAACAGCCGCGCGATCACCCGCGCCTCGCCGTCGCGGAAATGCGGCTCGCCGTGGGCTTCGAAAATTTCGGAAATCGACATTCCGGCGGCGAGTTCAATCTCGGCGTCGGCGTCGACGAAGGGCATCGCAAGGCGCGCTGCGAGACGCCGCCCGATGGTGGACTTGCCGGCCCCCATCATGCCGACGAGCACCAGCGAGCGTCCACCGAGCCCCGCGACGATCGCGGCCTCCGGTGTGCCGATATTGGCCGGTGAAACGGTCTCGGACGTCAAAAGTCACCTATCGGAACGCGGTTGGCTCCTTCCCGGCCAGCTATACTACTCTGGTCGAGGGGGTTGCCAGAGACTCTTGCACCGGACCCGCGAACATGTTGGTACTCGGAGCATTCGCCTCAGAGGTTAATATCGCGCACGGGACCGCAAATGCCCAGCCTGTTCCGCTTTCTGACTGTCGTCGCAGCGCTCGGCGCGATCGGCTATGGTGTGATTTTCGCGCTCGCAAACTTCGTCAACCCGACACCACGGGAAATGACGGCGACCATCCACCCGGACAAATTTCTCAAGAAATAGCTGCTACGCTTGCGGCATGAGATCTGACAAAGCCTCCGATAAACATCTGACGGACCTGTTTCTCGACATGCTGGCTGCCGAGCAGGGCGCCGGCAAGAACACGCTCGACGCCTACCGCCGCGACCTTGAGGATTTTTCGGCGTTCCTCACGCGTGCGGGGCAGAACTTTGTCACTGCCGGCACTCAGCCGCTGCGGGACTATCTCGGCGATCTCGATATCAGGGGCTTCAAGTCATCGAGCGCCGCACGCCGTCTGTCCGCAATGCGGCATCTATTTCGCTTTCTGCTGAGCGAACGCATCAGGAGCGACGATCCCGCGGCCATCCTGTCGGGTCCAAAACGCGGACGGAGCCTGCCGAAAGTGCTGTCGATATCAGATGTCGATCGCCTGCTTGGGCACGCAAAAGCCGCGATCGATACGCCGGACACCTCATCCGCGCAGCGGCTGCGTTCCGCGCGGCTGTATTGCCTGCTCGAAGTGCTCTACGCCACCGGCCTGCGCGTGTCCGAACTGGTCTCGCTGCCACTGTCGGCCGCGCGGCGCGATGCCCGCATGATCGTGGTGCGCGGCAAGGGCAACAAGGAACGGCTGGTGCCGCTCAACAATGCGTCGCGGCAGGCGATGGCCGATTATCTCACCGCGATGGGTGATCAGCGCGGTGCGGGAAAGGCCGCCGCGGCGCCGTCGAAGTGGCTGTTTCCGTCGTTCGGCGAAAGCGGCCACCTGACTCGGCAGCATTTTGCGCGCGACCTGAAGGAGCTGGCGGCGGCGGCTGGTCTCGCGCCCCGGCTGGTTTCACCGCACGTGCTGCGTCATGCTTTCGCCAGCCACCTGCTACATAACGGTGCCGACCTGCGGATCGTGCAGACGCTGCTCGGTCACACCGACATCTCGACCACGCAAATCTACACGCATGTCGTAGAAGAACGGCTGAAAAGCCTGGTGCGTGACCTGCATCCACTGGCGGAGACATGAGACGGTGTAGCAAGCCCAATTCCTCCTCCAGTCCGCCTTGGCCAACCCATACGCCCCGGTCCCGACACCGCGCGGCAAGACAGGGGATTAACCTCGTCCACTACCGTCTTGACACCGGCGCGATCAGCCGCGAAAGAGCGCTCTGCCTTGCCACCCACGACTGACTCAAGTGCATGTCGCCACACCTTATAAGCCATTGAGTTAAAAAGTTTTTTTCCTTATTCTCCGCCGATAGCTTTCGCCCCCGGGCAGTTCGTCCCTATAGTGCTGGAATGCCGGACCCCATGCGCAGTTACCTCGATTTCGAAAAGCCCGTTGCCGAACTCGATTCCAAGATCGACGAACTCCGTGCGCTCGCGGCCACCGGCAGCGACATCGGCGATGAGATTTCGAGCATCGAGGACAAGGCCGCGCAGGCGCTGAAGGACCTCTACGACAATCTGACACCGTGGCAGAAAACCCAGGTGGCGCGGCACCCACAGCGGCCGCACTTCTCCGATTTCATCAAGGGCTTGATCACCGAGTTCACGCCGCTGGCCGGCGATCGCAAATTCGGTGAGGACGAGGCGATGATCGGCGGCTTCGGCCGTTTTCGCGGCGAAAGCATCTGCGTCATCGGCCAGGAAAAAGGCGCGTCCACCGAAAGCCGGCTGAAGCACAATTTCGGGATGGCGCGGCCGGAAGGTTACCGCAAGGCGGTTCGGCTGATGGAAATGGCCAACCGCTTCGGCATTCCCGTGCTGTCGCTGGTCGATTCCGCCGGAGCCTATCCCGGAATCGGCGCCGAGGAGCGCGGTCAGGCCGAAGCGATAGCGCGCTCGACCGACGCCTGCCTGTCGCTCGGCGTTGCCAATGTCGCCGTCATCATCGGCGAGGGCGGCTCCGGCGGCGCCATCGCGATTGCGACCGCCAACCGCGTGCTGATGCTCGAACATGCGATCTACAGCGTGATCTCGCCCGAAGCGGCGTCCTCGATTCTCTGGCGGGACGGGAGCAAGGCGCAGGAAGCCGCGACCAATATGAAAATCACCGCGCAGGATCTGTTACGGTTCGGCGTGATCGATGCCATACTCAAGGAGCCGCCGGGGGGCGCCCATCGCGACGGGGCCGCGATCGTCGCGCTCGCCGGCGATGCCATCGCCGAAGCCTTCAACGACCTGCGCAATCTCGACCCGGACGCGCTCCGCAAGCAGCGCCGCCAGAAATTCCTGGATATCGGGCGCAAACTGGGCTGAGCACTTCCAAAGGCCGCCAAGATGTCGCGACGCGAATGCCTTGGCCGGACCTCGAATCGCGCGAGACCGCGATTTTCGCGACCGCCGCGAATCTAGGCTTTTTCGGGGCATTGGCGCGAACGGCCCCAATTCAGCCCTGTCCCGAATATTTAACCTCTATTCACCATCGCCGCCACGGGACCTGTTGCCGCCGCCCGTCCAGCTTGCGGGCCCGAACGCTTAAGGATAATATTTTATTCAATGGCTTGGGGCACGGAGCCATGAATTTGGGGTGTAGATTTGCCCACCGCTTGCGGAGCTTTGCTTTGATCCATCGCATGATTGTTCGCGCGGTGATGGTGTCGGCTGTGCTTGCGGCCGGCGCGCTTCTGAGCGGCTGCAACAGCGACGATGTCTCGCTTGCGAGCAACGCCAAAGCCAATCAACCCGTTCCGCCAAAGCTCGTCGCCGCCATGACCGAAAAGGACATGGAGTTGCAGTCGCCGATCCTGGTGCGGTTGTTCAAACAGGAAGCCGAACTCGAGGTCTGGAAGCAGGACCGCTCCGGCAAGTTCGCGCTACTGAAAACCTATCCGATCTGCCGCTGGTCCGGCGACCTCGGCCCGAAGACGCGCGAAGGCGACCGCCAGGCGCCGGAAGGATTCTACAACATTTCCCCCGCGCAGATGAATCCGAAGTCGGCTTACTACCTCTCGTTCAATACCGGCTATCCCAATGCGTTCGACAAGTCGCTGGGCCGTACCGGTTCCGAACTGATGGTGCACGGCGACTGCTCCTCGCGCGGCTGTTACGCCATGACCGACGAGCAGATCGCAGAAATCTATTCGCTCGGCCGCGAGTCGTTCTTTGGTGGCCAGCGCAGCTTCCAGTTTCAGGCATATCCGTTCCGCATGACGCCGGTGAACTTTGCGAAGCACCGCAACAACCCGAACATGCCGTTCTGGAAAATGATCAAGGAAGGCAACGATCATTTCGAGGTGACGCACCAGGAACCGAAGGTCGAGTTCTGCGAGCATAAGTACGTGTTCGATCCCGCAGCCTCTCCAGGTTCGACCAAGCCTCTGGTGTTCAATGCGTCTGCGACCTGCCCGGCCTATGTGACCCCTGACGACATCGCAAGCGCCGTGCGCGAGAAGCAGCAGCAGGACAATGCCGAGATCGCGAAACTGATCTCGAAGGGAACGCCGGTGGCCAAGCTCAACACCGGGATCGACGGCGGCATGAACCGCGTGTTCGCCGCCAAGCTTCCTGACGGTCAAACGGGATTGTCCGATCCTGTCGAGGCGAGCCTCAAGATGGCGACGTTTTCGTCCGCACCCGGCACCATCCCAGCGACCGTCAACCCGCCGCGCGATCCGTCGGCGAGCGCCGCCGCATCAAACGCATCATCCGAACCGGTTGTCGACGCGACGAGGCCGTCATCGGCGTTGCTGGCGACCACCGCACCGAACGCCGCGTCGGACAACATCTTCAGCAATCTCGCCCGCAAGATCGGCTTCGGAAACAGCGATACGACCGCTTCGGCGAAGCCCGCCGCGCCCGTGAAACCCAAGGCAGCCGCTGCACAGCACACGGCCCCGCATCACGCCGCAGCCGCAAAGCCCGCAGCGCCCAAGACGAACGACAAGGCAAAGGACAGACCGGTCGAGCCGAAGCAGATCGCAACCGCCCGTCCACCGCTCAAGCCCGCGGCCGCCACGGATGCGCCGCACCCCGCCGGCCTCCGTTCCGGGAGCGGCGCCGGTGGTGTCGTCGAACTCGTTCGACAGCCGCTTCACGGCATTCCGCTAGTTTAGCGGCTCCTCACTTGCCTTGACGTCATCCTTGCGAACGCAGGGAAGCCGTACGCCGTGCCGTCACTGGTGAAGGATGTGTTTCGCACTGGACCGCCGCACGATCATAACAGGCGTCGGCGATTACTGGTCCCGCATTCGCAGGGACGACGCAAGATATATCACGGGACTAGAAAGCCGTGAGCGCCCGACCACCCTGGCTCTCAAGCGTAGCGACCGTGGCAGTGCTTGTACTTCTTGCCTGAGCCGCAAGGACAATCCTCGTTGCGGCCGACCTTGCCCCAACTCGCAGGGTTGCCCGGATCGCGGTGGGAACTGTCCGCGTTCGCGGCCGGCGCCAGCGAAGCCTGGGCAGAATTGGCGCGCGCAACCGCCATCTCGTCCTCGCCGGTATTGGGATCGAGCTTGTGGGCTTCCATCGCGGGCAGCACCGGCTGTTCTTCTTCCGGCGGCACGATCTCGACGCGCATCAGTTGCGCTGTCACCGCCTCGCGCAAATGCGCGATCAGCGCCTCGAACAGAGTGAAGGCTTCCGACTTGTACTCCTGCAGCGGATCGCGCTGGCCGTAACCGCGCAGGCCAATCACCTGTCGCAGATGATCGAGCATCACCAGGTGCTCGCGCCAGAGATGATCGAGGGTCTGCAGCAGGATGGTCTTCTCGACGTAGCGCATGACGTCGGGGCCCCATTGCCCGGCCTTCGCCGCCATATGCTCGTCGACGCGGCTGCTCGATACGCGACAGCAATTCCTCGTCGGCGATACCCTCTTCCGCGGCCCATTCGTCGACCGGCAGATCGATATCGAGCACGCGCTTCAACTCTTCTTTCAGGCCGGCGACGTCCCACTGCTCGGCATACTGATTCTCCGGCACGTGTTTGGTGACAACGTCCTCGACGAACGCATGACGCATGTCGGCGATGGTTTCCGCGACGCTCTCGTTCTGCATCAGATCGACGCGCTGATCGAAGATCACCTTGCGCTGGTCGTTCTGCACGTCGTCGTATTTCAGCAGGTTCTTGCGGATGTCGAAGTTGCGCGCCTCGACCTTCTGCTGCGCCTTTTCCAGCGCCTTGTTGATCCAGGGATGGATGATCGCCTCGCCTTCCTTGAGGCCGAGCCGCTGCAGCATGGTGTCGAGCCGGTCGGATCCGAAAATCCGCATCAGGTCATCTTCCAGCGACAGGAAGAATTTCGAGCGGCCGGGATCGCCCTGGCGGCCGGAACGGCCGCGCAGCTGGTTGTCGATGCGGCGCGACTCGTGGCGTTCGGACCCGATGATGTAGAGCCCACCGGGCCGGGTCACGGTCTTGGCCGGCTTGCTGCCCTTGGCCGGCTCGATCTCGATGACGTCCTCGGCCTTGAGCACCATGTCGCGGAAGCGCTCGATATCGGCCTTGATTTCCGCGATCTTTGCGACCTTCTCGGCCTCGTCGGCGATATCGGCGGTCTCGTGCTGGGCGCGCATCTCCAGCGAGCCGCCGAGCTTGATGTCGGTGCCGCGGCCGGCCATGTTGGTCGCGATGGTGATCGCGCCGGGCACGCCGGCTTCGGCGACGATGTAGGCTTCCTGCTCGTGGAAACGGGCATTCAGCACCGCGAACAGCTTGGCCGGCTTGCCTGCGCGCGCCGCCGCATACAACTTCTGCATGGACTTTGGATTGCCGAAGTCGATCTGCTTGTAGCCGTGCTTCAGCAGATAGTCGGCGAGCACTTCCGATTTCTCGATCGAGGCGGTGCCGACCAGCACCGGCTGCATCCGCGCGTTGGCACGCTCGACTTCGGCCAGGATCGCCGCGTATTTTTCGTTCTGGGTCCGATAAACCTCGTCGTCCTCGTCGAGGCGCGCGATCGGCAGGTTGGTCGGGATTTCGACGACCTCGAGCTTGTAGATGTCGAACAGTTCGTCGGCTTCGGTCAGCGCCGTGCCGGTCATGCCGGAGAGCTTCTTGTACATCCGGAAGTAGTTCTGGAAGGTGATCGAGGCCAGCGTCTGGTTTTCCGGCTGGACCGAGACGTGCTCCTTGGCTTCCAGCGCCTGATGCAGGCCTTCCGAATAGCGCCGGCCCTGCATCATGCGGCCGGTGAATTCGTCGATGATGATGACCTCGTCGTCGCGGACGATGTAATCCTTGTCGCGCGTGAACAGCGAATGTGCGCGCAGCGCCTGATTGATGTGGTGCACCACCGAGACGTTTTCGATGTCGTACAGCGAGTCGCCCTTGAGCTGGCCGGCGTCGCGCAGCAGCGTCTCGATCTTCTCCATGCCGGCTTCGGTCAGCGCAACCGTGCGCTGCTTCTCGTCGACCTCGTAATCGGCCAGCTTTTCCAGCTTCGGCATGAAGGTGTCGATGGTGTTGTAGAATTCCGAACGGTCGTCGAGCGGGCCGGAAATGATCAGCGGCGTGCGCGCCTCGTCGATCAGGATCGAGTCGACCTCGTCGACGATGGCGAAGAAGTGCGCGCGCTGGACCATGTCCTCCAGCCGGTACTTCATGTTGTCGCGCAGATAGTCGAAGCCGTATTCGTTGTTGGTGCCGTAGGTGATGTCGCAGGCGTACGCCGCCTTGCGCTCGACATCGTCGAGGCCGTGAACGATCACGCCGGTCGTGAGACCGAGAAAACCGTAGATCTGGCCCATCCAGCCGGAGTCGCGCTTGGCGAGATAGTCGTTGACGGTGACAACGTGGACGCCGTTGCCAGCGAGCGCGTTGAGATAGACCGCAAGGGTGGCGACCAGCGTCTTGCCTTCGCCGGTCTTCATCTCGGCGATGTCGCCCTCATGCAGCACCATGCCGCCGATCAACTGCACGTCGAAATGCCGCTGGCCGAGGGTCCGCTTGGCCGCCTCGCGCACGGTGGCGAAGGCCGGCACCAGGATGTCGTCGAGTGTCTTGCCGTCGGCGAGTTGTTGCTTGAATTCCGCGGTACGAGCCCTCAAGGCCTCGTCGGACAGCGCGGCGACGTCGGGTTCGAGTGCATTGATGGCATTGACGCGGGACTGGTATCCCTTGACCCGCCGATCGTTGGCGGAACCGAAAAACTTGCGGGCAAGCGCGCCGATCATGCCAAATTCCTGTCTTCGCGGTTCGGCGTTGCAGCCATGTGGGACACTAGCAAATTTATGGTTCTAGTGTGGTTTGGCTCAGAAGTTCGCTTACAGATTCGCCGAGACCCATGAAGCAAACTTCGGAACCACCACACTGCCCCCTATCAACTCAACTCATCGTGACGCATCAGGGCTGAAGTCCCGGAAGCCGAGCATCCGCGTCATAAGTTGAGATTCGGCGGCCCAGGGTTCAACGGCAAAAGCACAGCCAAAACCCGGCGTTGCTGTCGGCCCGGTCCGGCAGAGATATGGCCCACCTGGAGGGTTGTCAACGGTTGCCGGAGCGCTGATCCGACGCGCAGGCTGCTCGAAGCTGCGGGTGCCCACCTGTCAGGGAATTCATGATTTTGACAGAGTTTTCGCGTTGCCAAGTCCGCATGATTGGGCGAGTGTCCGCGGCCAAAACCCTCCCTTGGAGATGAAGGACTTTCCATGACCGTCTCATTGCCCGCAACGACACATGGCCTGCGCATTCGCCTGGCCTCGTCTGCCCTTGGCGGCTGCCTGGCCGTGGCCCTGCTCGTCGGCACGCCGGTACGCGCGCAGGATTCCAACCCCGTGCTGGCAAAGGTCAACGGCTCCGAGATCCATCAGAGCGACGTCAACCTCGCCGAAGAGGAATTGGGTCCGAGTCTCGCGCAGATGGACCCGGCGGCCAAGCAGGAGAACGTGCTGTCGTTCCTGATCGACATGAAGATCGTGTCCAAGGCCGCCGAAGGCAAGAAGATCGAGAACAACGAGGACTTCAAGAAGCGGCTCGCATTCGTCCGCGATCGTCTGCTGATGGACAACCTGCTGGCATCCGAAGGCAAGGCGGCGATCACCGACGACGCCATGAAGAAGGTCTATGAGGACGCCTCCAAGCAGATCACCAGCGAACAGGAGGTGCATGCCCGCCACATCCTGGTGCCGACCGAGGAAGAGGCCAAGAAGGTCGAGGACGAACTGAAGAAGGGCGCGGACTTCGCCGAACTCGCCAAGAAGGAGTCCAAGGATCCCGGCGCCTCCGACGGCGGCGACCTCGGCTTCTTCACCAAGGAGCAGATGGTGCCAGAATTCTCCAAGGTCGCCTTCGAGCTGGAACCCGGCAAGATTTCCGATCCGGTCAAGACCCAGTTCGGCTGGCACATCATCAAGGTCGAGGAAAAGCGCGCCCGCAAGGCTCCGGGCTTCGATCAGGTGAAGCCGCAAATCGAGCAGTTTGTGACGCGCAAGGCGCAGGCCGACTACGTCGCCAAGCTGCGGCGAGGAAGCCAAGGTCGAGCGCATGGACAAGCCGGCCGATGCTGCGGCTTCTGGCGCTGACAAGGCGAGCCCTGCCAAACCCGCCGACAGCAAGATGGCGCCGGCGAAGAAGAAGTAAATCGACTTCGCGATCAGACTTCAGTAGTTTGGCGTCATGCCCGGGCTTGTTCCGGGCATCCACGTCTTTAGACCTTATCAATGAGCTGAAAGACGTGGATGGCCGGAATAAATCCGGCCATGACGGCTGAATTACTTCGTTGCCAGAGGCGCTCGCATGTCCACCGCCATCTCACCCCTCGCCCCGACCGATGTCCCGGACATGCCCGCGATCGCTGGCGTTCGATTGGCGACGGCCGCCGCCGGCATCCGCTACAAGGGCCGCACCGACGTGCTGCTGGCGCTGATGGACAAGGACACCACGGTGGCCGGCGTGTTCACCAAGTCGAAGTGTCCGTCGGCGCCGGTCGAGTGGTGCCGCGCGCGGCTGAAAGGTGGGAGCGCACGCGCCCTGGTGGTGAATTCCGGCAACGCCAACGCCTTCACCGGCAAGACCGGCCGCCAGGCTGCCAAACTGACCGCCGACATCGCCGCCAAAGCCGCCGGGTGCAAGGCAACCGATATCTATCTCGCTTCGACCGGCGTGATCGGCGAACCGCTCGACGCCACGAAATTCAACGGCGTGCTGGAGACGCTGGCGCGCGACGCCGCGCCGGATCGCTGGATGGATGCGGCGCGCGCCATCATGACCACCGACACTTTCCCGAAGGTCGCGACTGCAAAAGTGAAACTCGGCAAGGCGACCGTCACCATCAACGGCATGGCCAAGGGTGCCGGCATGATCGCGCCGGACATGGCGACGATGCTGTCGTTCGTGTTCACCGACGCGCCGATTTCGGCGACGGCATTGCAATCGCTGTTGAAGAGCGGCGTCGAGGACACCTTCAACGCGGTCACGATCGACAGCGATACCTCCACCTCCGACACGCTGCTGGCCTTCGCAACCGGGGCCGCGAGCGCCCACGGTGCGCCAAAAATTTCGCGCGCCAGCGATCCGCGCCTCAAGGCCTTTACGAAAGCCTTCCACGGCGTACTGGCCAATCTCGCCGAGCAGGTGGCGCGCGACGGCGAAGGCGCGCGCAAGCTGGTCGAGATCATTGTCGAAGGGCGCAACCTCAAAACCGTCGGCACGAAAAATCGCCATGTCGATCGCCAATTCGCCGCTGGTGAAGACCGCGATCGCCGGCGAGGACGCCAACTGGGGCCGCGTGGTGATGGCGGTGGGCAAGGCCGGCGAGCCGGCCGATCGCGACAAGCTCTCGATCGCCTTCAACGGCATCCGCGTCGCGACCCGCGGCGCGCGCGATCCGTCCTACGACGAGGCGGAGGTCTCAGTGGCGATGAAGAACCCGACCATCCAGATCAAGGTCGCGCTCGGTCTCGGCAAAGGCCGCGACCGCGTGCTGACCTGCGACCTCACCAAGGAGTATGTCGCAATCAACGGCGACTACCGGTCGTGAGAGGCATGCATCACGCCGCAGCGTCATTCCGGGGCGCGGGCGACGTCCGCAAACCCGGAATCCATGACCCCTGCAAGTACTGGATTCCCGGGTCCGCGCCATCGGCGCGAACGCTCTGCGCTCGCCGCCTGGGCGCGTCCCGGAATGACGGCCTCACTCAAACTCACTCTCGTCGTCGCCTGCGCTTTGATCGACGTCGACAATCGCGTCCTGATCGCACAGCGGCCCGAAGGCAAGCAGCTTGCCGGCCTCTGGGAATTTCCCGGCGGCAAATTTGAGCCGGGCGAGCGTCCCGAGCAGGCGCTGATCCGCGAACTGCACGAAGAGCTCGGCATCGATGTCAAGGAGGCCTGTCTCGCGCCGCTGACCTTCGCCAGCCACGCCTATGACAGTTTTCATTTGTTGATGCCGCTCTACATCTGCCGGCGTTGGGAGGGCAACGTGATCGCACGCGAGGGCCAGGCGCTGAAGTGGGTTCGCGCCAACAAGCTGCGCGACTATCCGATGCCGCCGGCGGACATCCCGCTGATCCCGCCGCTGATCGATCTGCTGATGTAAACCGTCATTGCGAGTGAAGCGAAGCAATCCAGAAGCTGAAAGCAAGAGCTGGATTGCTTCGTCGTTCCGCTCCTCGCAATGACAGGAAACTCACAACTTTCGCCCCTTCACCGCCTCTGCCAGGCTCGCCTTCGCCGAACCCGGCCGCAACGGCTTTTGCTGACTCTCATGCGGCGCCCAGCCCGACAGCCAGACGATATCGAAGGTGGCGCGGATGCGGCCGTCGGAATCGGCGAAGCGCTCGTGATAGATTTGCGCCATCCGCAGCAGCGTCGCGCGGCGCAAAGGCGTACGGCGACGCTCGGTCAGCGTCATTGGTCGCGCCCATCCGGCGCAGATCGTGCATCAGCGCGAAGGCATCGCGATAGCGCACCACGACGCGATCGACGTCCGTCACCGGCAGCGCGAAGCCGGCACGTTGCAGCAGCGCGCCGGCGTCACGGAGGTCTGCGAACGGCGCGACGCGCGGCGAGATACCTCCTTCAAGTTCGGACTCGGCGACGGCAAACGCCTGACGCAATTCCGTCAGCGTCTCGCCGCCGATGGTGGCTGCGAGCAGCAATCCGTCCGGCTTCAGCGCGCGGCGAATCTGCGCCAGCACGCCTGGCAGATCGTTGACGAACTGGAATGCGAGTCCGGAGACGGCGAGATCGAGCGATTCCGGCGACAACCCCAAGGCATCGCTCTCGTCGACGGGAAGATCGACGCGCGCAAGTTCGGCGAGGCGCGCGCGCGAGCGCGACACGCACCTGATCGCCTGATGTGCCGATATCTGCCGCGTGTTGAAACATGCGCAGCATGGCCTGCAGACGCTCCGCCATATCCTCCGCGACGCGATCGAGCAGAAACGGCACCGCTCCCATTTTGACCGCACGGCTCTGCCGCACGCGCAGCAAGGCGCGATCGAACAGAACGGGCGGCGATGACGGGTTCGGAGCCATGCGGCTTGGTACGCCGATCGTCCCGTCACTGGCAATCCGCTGCAACGCTATCTTGTCCCGGGAGAGGTGCAGCGGGCCCGCTCAGCGAAAGCAACCCTGTGTATTCCACCGCGTCCGGGGCTAGCATGGTTTGTCCGTCCCGCGACTTGAAGT
Organism: uncultured Alphaproteobacteria bacterium; assembly: GCA_963764445.1. Classification (GTDB taxonomy): domain Bacteria; phylum Pseudomonadota; class Alphaproteobacteria; order Rhizobiales; family Xanthobacteraceae; genus Nitrobacter. The sequence goes on along the minus strand of CAVXSV010000006.1, from coordinate 100,888 downwards.
CTGGCGAGCGCGGCGCTAGCCTCTCGCCATGGACGCAGAGGCCGTACCGTCACGCTCCGTCATCCGACGCCTGCGCAGCGCATGGCTGGGCTGCTACGGCGTGTGGTCCCACGCCACGCGAGTGGCGCTCGATATCGCGCTGCCGACGCTGTGCGTCGGCCTGCCGCGAACCGGTCGCAGGCGAAGGCGTCTGCCCGGATTGCTGGACGAGACTGTCGTTCATCGAACGTCCTTATTGCCCCCGTCTCGGCACCCCCTTTGTTTATGACCCTGGTCCCAACATGCTGTCGATGGAGGCGATCGCCAATCCCCCGGCCTATCAGCGCGCCCGCGCTGCGGTACGCTACGACGATGTCGCCAAGGTGCTCGTCCATGCGCTGAAATATCAGGACCGCTCGGACCTCGCACCTGCGATGGGCCGCTGGATGGCGCGCGCGGGCACCGAATTGCTCGACGGCGCCGATATTCTGATCCCGGTGCCGCTGCACTGGAGCGCGCGGCTGGAGTCGCCGCTACAACCAGTCCGGTGCGCTGGCGCGCATCATCGCCAGAGAAACCGGCGTTCCGGTCGGGCCGGACACGCTGCGGCGCATCCGTCCGACCCAGCAGCAGGTCGGATTGTCGCGGACCGAACGCGCCCGCAACGTTCAAGGCGCGTTCAAGGTTGCGGCCGACCGCACCAGCCAGATCCAGGGCCGTCGAGTCGTCCTGATCGACGATGTTCTGACGTCGGGCGCGACAGTGGACGCCTGCGCGCGCGTCCTACTTGCGCGCCAAAGCCGCACAGGTGGACGTGCTGGTGTTCGCCCGGGTTGTGGACACCATGAAACCTCCCATATAATTGAGCTTCGAACCCGAAGCTTGTTTCTGCTTGCGGGCGAAAGGCAACGACATGAACACCGAGACCACGTTCATCGCGGCGATGATCCAGATGCGGGCCGGTCTCCTGCCGGAGCCAAATCTCGATCAGGGCGCAAGGCTGATCCGCGAGGCGGCAGCGCAGGGCGCAAGCTTCGTGCAGACCCCCGAAGTCAGCAACATCATGCAGACCAATCGCATCGCGCTGTTCGAGCACCTCCGGAGCGAGGATGACGACCGCTCGCTCGCTGCCTATCGCGATCTGGCGCGCGAACTGAGAATCCATCTCAACGTCGGCTCGCTGGCGCTGCAGGTCACGCCCGAGAAAGCCGTCAACCGCTCGTTCCTGATCGGGCCGTCCGGCGACATCCTCGCGCGCTATGACAAGATCCACATGTTCGATATCGATCTCGGAGGCGGCGAGAGCTATCGCGAGTCCGCCAACTATCAGCCGGGCGAGAGCGCCGTGATCGCCGGACCTGCCCTTGGGGCACGCTCGGCATGACGATCTGCTATGACGTCCGCTTTCCGGCGCTGTATCGCGCACTGGCGGAAGCCGGCGCATCGTTCCTCACCGTGCCCTCGGCCTTCACCAAAAAGACCGGCGAGGCGCATTGGCACACGCTGCTGCGCGCCCGCGCCATCGAGAACCGGCTGTTTCGTGTTCGCGGCGGCGCAGGCCGGGCTGCACGAGAACAACCGCGAAACGTTCGGCCATTCGCTGATCGTCGATCCCTGGGGCACGGTGCTGGCCGAAGGCGGCGGCACTGAACCGGGCATCGTGCTGGCGACAATCGACCCCGCCCGGGTCGCGACCGCGCGCAAGACCGTACCCTCGTTGCAGCACGGGCGGCGCTTCTCCTTCGCCGACAAGACGGCGACCGATCATCTGCATCTCGTGCGAGGCTCGGCATGATCCGCTACAACCTACGCTGCGAGCGCGGCCACACCTTCGAGAGCTGGTTCCAAAGCTCGTCGTCCTATGACTCGCAGGTCAAACGGAAGCTCGTGACCTGCGCGGTCTGCGGTACGGCGAAGGTCGAGAAGGCGATCATGGCGCCGCAACTCGGCGGCTCAAAGGAGCGCAAGCCGAGGCTCGCGGTCGGTCACGCCTTCGTTCCTGACATTCCGGATCGAGGCTCGGCATGATCCGCTACAACCTTCGCTGCGAGCGCGGCCACAGTTTCGAAAGCTGGTTCCAAAGCTCGACCGCCTATGACTCGCAGGTCAAACGCAAGCTCGTGAACTGCGCGGTCTGCGGCTCGGCGAAGGTCGAGAAGGCGATCATGGCGCCGCAGATCGCCGGCAGCAAAAAACGCGGCACGCCGGTATCCGAGGACTTTCCCACATCCATGCCGGCGATGATGGCAGCAGGAGCGCGAGATGCGCGCCGAGCTCAGGGAATTGCACGACCATCTCGTCAAGAACGCCGACAATGTCGGCGGAGAGTTTCCCAACGAAGCCCGCAAGATGCATTACGGCGACATCGAGCATCGCCCGATCTACGGCGAGGCATCGCAGGAGGAAGCGAAATCGCTGATCGATGAAGGCGTCGAGGTCGGGTCGCTGCCGGTGCTGCGGGACAACCGGAACTGAACGCGTCAACGCAATCCGATCGTCATGCGCAGACCTAAGCGCGAAGCGCGTGTTCGTGCAAACGACCCGCGCATCCTTCATTTCTGAAAGATGGATTGCCGGATCAAGTCCGGCAATGACAGAATTTGGCTACACCGCCACGAACAGCCCGACACCGATCAGGATCAGCACGATGCCGCCGAACTCGCGTAACGAGAGCGGCTGCTTGAACGAATAATACGACACCGCCTGCGCGAACACCACCTCGACCAGCGCCAGCGTGCGGACGTTGGCGACGGCGGTCAGCGCGAACGCCAGGAACCAGAACTGCGACGCGAACGCGCCGAGGAAGCCCGCGAACATCGACGGTCGCCACAGGCCGAGAATCTTTTTCGTGACGTCCGGCGCGCGCAGCAGCAGATACGCCGTCAGCACCGCCGTCTGCACGAACAGTCCGAACACCAGAGTGTAGGACGCCGCGGTGACGAACGATACGCCGGGCACGACGATGATGGCGCCGCGAAAGCCGACCGCGGACAGGGCGAAGCGGCGGCCGCGACCAGTCCCAGCACCGTCGGCTTGAGATCGGCAAAGCCTTTGGCGCCGCCGGGCCGGAGCGCGGTGACGATGACGCCGACGGTGGCGATCAGAATCGCGACCACTTTCAGACAAGGTGAGGTGGTCGCCGAGAAAAATAAATCCGAAGATCGCGGTCTGGATCGCTTCGGTCTTCAGGTACGCCGTCGTCACCACGAACGAGCTGTCGTTCATCGCGAGCAGCATCAAGCCGGTGGCGACGATCTGGCTGAGTGCGCCGAGCAGCAGCCACGGCCAGAACGCGGCGATCGGCCACGGGACCGGGTCGCCGGTGAACGCGATCGTCAGAGCGAAAAAAATCAGCGCAAACGGGAAGCCGAACAGGAAGCGGATGTTGGTCGCGCCCCACGTGCCCAGCGGACCGGTCAGCGACCGCTGCATCGCGTTGCGCGCCAGCTGTCCGAATGCTGCCGTGACGGTAAAAGGTATCCAGAGCGAGGCGATGGTGAACATGAAGATGACGGGAGTTCGAGCCACTGAAGGCCGCACACCGTGCCGGCCCCCGTCATCGTGGTCAACCGGAGCGGCGTCATGGCAGGAATGCAGCGGTCTGCTAAAAGTCGTCATACGCGGGCTTGACCCGCGTATCCATCTTCAAAAAGAGCGATGGATTGCCGGGTCAAGCCCGGCAATGACGCGTAACGCGAAGTGGAGCCGCCTCACCCCACCGCTTCCGCCACCACCATGTAGTTGACGTCCATGTCGGACGACAGGCTCCACTTGTCCGCGAACGGACTGTAGATCACGCCGGACTGCTCGGTGATGCCGAGCTTGTTGCGCTCGAGGTGACGCGCGAGCTCGTCGGGAGTGACGAACTTGTCCCACTGATGGGTGCCGCGCGGCAGCCAGCGCAGCACGTATTCCGCCGCGACAATGCCGAGCGCAAAGCTCTTCCAGTTGCGGTTCAGCGTCGAGGCCACCATCATGCCGCCCGGCTTCAGCATCGCAGCGCAGCGGTCGAGAAACAGGCCGACGTCGGCGACATGCTCCACCACCTCCATCGCCAGGATGATGTCGAAGCGCTCGCGCACATCCATGTCTTCCACAGTGGTGCAGCGATAGTCGATCGACAGATGGGCTTTCTCGGCGTGCAGCTTCGCCGCCGCGATATTGGTCGCGGAAGGATCGACCCCGATCACCTGGGCGCCGAGCCGCGTGAACGGCTCGCACAGACAGGCCCGCGCCGCAGCCGATATCGAGCAGCCTCAGGTCCGACAGGCAGTTCAGGCTGCGGACGCTGCGCTCGAACTTGCGGCAGGCGGCATCGCGGATGAACGCAGCCGCAGCGGGTTGATCTTGTGCAGCGGCGCCATCTTGCCGTTGGGATCCCACCACTCCTGCGACAGTTTCGAGAACTTCGCGATCTCGGCCGGATCGACCGTCGATCCCGAAGCGGGTGAAAAATTCGCGGAAGGATTGACTTGCATGGCCATGGCTGTGCGCGGCTCCTATCGCGCCGTGATGTGACTGCGGAACGCCAGCGGCGCGGCGATGGTTCTGATCTTCTCAGCCCCTTCGCCGACCCCGCGCACCGTAACGTCGCCGTAGTTGAGAAGGCGACCGAGAATGCTCTGATTGACGTCCACGCTCTCGACCTTGTCCAGGCTCATCTCGAATGTCCGTCGCTTGATGAAGCCGGTCTTGTGGACAACCCGCAAATTGGTCACATCGGTCTCGGTGGTCCAGCGGTAAAACCACGCCCCCAGCATCCAGTACAATGCCACGAGCGCCGAAATGACCGGCCAGCGACAGGCACAACAGCATCGGCGTCTCGGTCACGAACATCCGCGATACCAGAAGAAAGGCGACCGACGTGATCCAGGCGCCGATGGCCGGCAGATAGAAAATCCAGTGCACGTTGGTTGAATACAACACCTTTTCGCCCGGTTGCAGAATATCGTCGATATAACGCCCCATCGGCCTGCCTTCTCGCGCCTTTCCTGGATATCCGGCCACCACCGGAAATGGCCGAAAGCCGGGTTGCCTGCCCGCAACCGCGCCGGTATGTATACGCGCCTTTTGGCCCGCGCGCCCCGCTTTTCGCACGGTATTCTATCTGAGTTACTCCTTCTATCTCGTTACTCTCTAATACTCCTGGGGAATGCACTATCCGTCATGAGCCGGCTTGTGATGAAATTCGGCGGCACGTCCGTCGCCAATCTCGACCGCATCCGCAACGTCGCGCGGCATGTCAAACGCGAGGTCGATGCCGGCCACGATGTCGCGGTGGTGGTATCGGCGATGTCGGGCAAGACCAATGAGCTGGTGTCCTGGTGCAGCGATGCCTCGCCGATGCATGACGCGCGCGAATACGACGCCGTGGTGGCCTCCGGCGAACAGATCACCTCGGGGCTGCTGGCCATCGCGCTGCAGGCGCTCGGCATTCAGGCACGCTCCTGGCAGGGCTGGCAGATCCCGATTCGGACCAGCGACGCCCATGCCTCGGCGCGCATCCTCGAGATCGACGGCAGTGAACTCATCAGCCGCTTCAAGGAGCGGAAGGAGGTCGCCGTGATCGCCGGCTTCCAGGGCATCAATCCGCCGACCGGCCGGATCACCACGCTCGGCCGCGGCGGCTCCGATACGTCGGCGGTAGCGATCGCCGCGGCCGTCCATGCCGACCGCTGCGACATCTATACCGACGTCGACGGCGTCTACACCACCGATCCGCGCGTGGTTCCAAAAGCCCGCCGACTCGACAAGATCGCATTCGAGGACATGCTCGAGCTAGCGTCGCAGGGCGCCAAGGTGCTGCAGGTTCGGTCTGTGGAACTCGGCATGACCCAGAACATGCCGATTTTCGTCCGTTCCAGTTTCGACAAGCCCGAGGATATCGACCCCCATGGCACGCCGCCGGGTACGCTGATTTGCAGCGAGGAGGAAATCATGGAAAGCCACGTCGTCACCGGCATCGCCTTCACCAAGGACGAGGCCCAGATCTCGGTACGCCAGATCGAGGACAAGCCCGGCGTCGCCGCTTCGATCTTCGTCCCGCTCGCCGAGGCCAATATCAACGTCGACATGATCGTGCAGAACGTCTCCGAAGACGGCAAGACCACCGACCTGACGTTCACCGTGCCGGCCGTCGACTATGCCCGCGCCAAGGAGACCATCACCCGCGCCAGGGACACGATCGGCTATGCGCGCCTCGACAGCGCCACCGATGTCGCGAAGATATCGGTGATCGGATCGGGTATGCGCAGCCACGCCGGCGTCGCAGCGCAGGCGTTCAAGGCATTGTCGGAGAAGAGCATCAACATCCGCGCCATCACCACCTCCGAGATCAAGTTCTCGCTGCTGATCGACACCGCCTATACCGAACTCGCGGTGCGCACCCTGCACACGCTGTATGGACTCGACCAGACCTGACGGACGCCGGACGACACGGGTATCCTCGCTGACGACGGCCTACTCCGAACGACCCACCGCGGCGCATCCAGCCGGTCCGCCTTTTTCCAGACCATGCGCCTCTCCGCGGCAGGCGTTTTGCTTGGCAAAACAGACGTCGATTGGCTATACGGCCTCATGACGTGGCCGTTGCGGCTGGCGCCACGGTTTCGGACAATCTGATTCGGTCGTTCACCGCACCGTTGCGCTTGGGCGCGGAAAAGTATTGTTTTCTGAGGCTTGCCTAAAAGAAGGCCTCGCAGGGGAGGATACCGGGACATGCGGAGCGCGTCGGGCGGCCCCCGCATCTTGTTGAGACGGCTCCGCGAAGTCATGGCGGAGCAGGTCAGCGCGCAGGAACGCCTCGACAAGATCGTGGTGCTGATCGCCGCCAACATGGTGGCGGAGGTATGCTCGACCTACGTGCTCCGCGTCGATAACACACTGGAACTCTACGCGACCGAAGGTCTCAACCGCGACGCCGTGCATCGCACTGTGCTGACCGCGCACGAGGGCCTTGTCGGCCTCGTTGCAAGCGAAGCGACGCCACTCAACCTGCCGGACGCGCAGAGTCACCCGGCGTTCTCGTTCCACCCGGAAACCGGCGAAGAAATCTACAATTCGTTCCTCGGCGTGCCGATTCTGCGCGCGGGCAACACGCTCGGCGTGCTGGTGGTGCAGAACCGCGCCAAGCGCACCTATGTCGAGGAGGAAATCGAGGCACTGCAGACCACGGCGATGGTGCTCGCCGAGATGATCGCCTCGGGCGAACTGGCCGCCCTCGCCCAGCCCGGTCTCGGGCCTGCCGCGCGCCACTCGATCCATCAATCCGGTGCGATCCTGTCCGACGGCATTGCGCTCGGCCATGTCGTGCTGCACGAACCGCGCGTCGTCATCACCAACTACATCGCCGAGGATCTGCCGAAGGAAACCAGGCGGTTGGAAGCGGCGCTCGCCAAGCTGCGCGCCGACCTTGACCGCATGCTGGAGCGCGGCGATGTCGCCGACGGCGGCGACCATCGCGATGTGCTTGAAGCCTATCGCATGTTTGCCAACGACCACGGCTGGTCGCACAAGCTGCATGAGGCGGCCGCAACGGGCCTCACCGCCGAGGCCGCCGTCGAGCGCGTGCAATCGGACACCCGCGCGCGGATGTTGCGCTCCACCGACCCCTATCTGCGCGACCGCCTGCATGACCTCGAGGATCTTGGCTACCGCCTGATGCGGCAACTGGTCGGGCAGGACCACGCGCCGTCACGCGAGCAACTGCCGGAAAATGCGATCCTGATCGCACGCGCCATGGGACCGGCGGCCTTGCTGGACTACGACCGCAAACGGCTGCGCGGCCTGGTGCTTGAGGAAGGTACCGCGAATTCTCACGTCTCCATCGTCGCGCGTGCGCTGGGCATCCCGGCCGTCGGCGGGGTGCCGAACGCGCCTGGAATTGCCGACCCCGGCGACGCCATCATTGTCGACGGCACCTCGGGCTCGATCTACGTGCGGCCGTCCGCCGAGATCGAATCGGCTTACGCCGAGCGCGTGCGGTTCCGCGCCCGGCGACAGGCGCAGTACATCGCGTTGCGCGACAGGCCCTGCGTCACCAAGGACGGCCAGCCTGTCGAACTGATGATCAATGCCGGCCTCATGATTGACCTGCCGCATCTCGAGGACACCAATTGCTCGGGCATCGGCCTGTTCCGGACCGAACTGCAATTCATGCTCGGGCAGAACCTGCCGCGCACGAGTGAGCAGCTTGCGCTGTACCGCGCTGTGCTGGACGCCGCCGGCAACAAGCCGGTGACCTTCCGCACCCTCGACATCGGCGGCGACAAGGCGCTGCCCTACATGGAAACCGTGGCCGAGGAAAATCCAGCGCTGGGCTGGCGCGCGATTCGGCTCGGCCTCGACCGTCCCGGCCTGCTGCGCGGCCAGATACGCGCGCTGCTGCGCGCCGGCGGCGGACGCGCGCTGCGCATCATGTTCCCGATGATCTCGGAAGTCGCCGAATTCGACCAGGCCAAGGCCATCATCGAGCGCGAACTCACTTATCTGCGCCAGCACGGCCACGCGCTGCCGGAACGCGTGGACGTCGGCACCATGGTCGAGGTGCCGGCACTGTTGTACCAGCTCGATGAATTGCTCAGGAAGGTTGATTTCGTCTCGGTCGGGTCGAACGACCTGTTCCAGTTCATGTTCGCGGTCGATCGCGGCAACAGCAAGGTGTCGAACCGCTTCGATACGCTGTCCGCACCGATCCTGCGGGCGCTGCGCGACATCGTGACCAAGACCAAAGCCGCGGGAAAAAGCGCCTCGCTCTGCGGGGAAATGGCGTCGCAGCCGCTGGGCGCGCTGGTGCTGATCGCGCTCGGCTACCGCTCGCTCTCGCTGTCGGCCACCGCGCACGGTCCCGTCAAGGCCATGATTCTCGACCTCGACGCACGTAAGGCGGAAGCGACGATCAAGCCGCTGCTCGACTCGCCCTCCGGCAGCGTTTCGATCCGGGACAAGCTCACGAAATTCGCCGAAGCCGAGGGGCTGGCGTTGTAGCGAGGCTCTTGCCGCGCGCCATCCCTTTTGCATCCCGGAATTTCAGCCATGTCCTCACTACCCGAAGCCAAACTCGATCTCCTGCTGACCCGCCACGCCGCGCTCGAAAACGAGTTGCTAGGTCAGGTCAGCGCCGACAAGTACGTGCAGATGACGCGCGAGCTGGCCGAGCTCAATCCTGTCGTGGAGGCCGTGAAGAATTGGCGCGCCGCCAATGCCGAGATCGCCGGCATCGACGCGATGATCGCCGATCCCGCCACCGACGCCGAGATGCGCGCGATGGCGGAAGCCGAACGTCCGGCGCTGGTGGCGCGCGGCGACGAACTCGCGCAGAAGATCCGCGTGGCGCTGCTGCCGAAAGATGCGATGGACGAGCGCAACGTGATGCTCGAAATCCGCGCCGGCACCGGCGGCGACGAAGCCTCGCTGTTCGCGGGCGACCTGTTCCGGATGTACGAGCGCTTCGCAAGCTTGCAGGGCTGGAAGGTGGATGTGGTGTCCGCCAGCGAAGGCACCATGGGCGGCTACAAGGAAATCGTCGCCGAGGTGCAGGGCCGCGGCGCCTACGCCAAACTGAAGTTCGAATCCGGCGCGCACCGGGTGCAGCGTGTGCCCGATACCGAAACACAAGGACGCATCCATACGTCTGCGGCGACGGTGGCGGTGCTGCCGGAGGCTGAAGAAGTCGACGTCGACATCAAGACCGATGATCTCCGCATCGAAACCATGCGCGCGCAGGGTGCGGGTGGCCAGCACGTCAACAAGACGGAATCCGCGATCCGCATCACGCATATTCCGACCGGCATCGTCGTCAACATGCAGGACAGCCGCTCACAGCACAAGAACCGCGCTTCGGCAATGAACATCCTGCGCTCGCGCATCTATGACGCCGAGCGCCAACGCATCAACGCCGCGCGCTCGGCCGACCGCAAAGATCAGGTCGGATCGGGCGATCGATCCGAACGCATCCGCACCTATAATTTCCCGCAAGGCCGTGTCACCGATCACCGCATCAACCTGACGCTCTACAAGCTGCCGCAGGTGATCACAGGCGACGCGCTGCATGAACTGATCGATGCGCTGACCACGGAACATCAGGCCGCGCAGCTCGCCACCGAAGGCGGCGGCGCGTGAGCAACAACGGCTTGCTCGCCGAACAAACGATCGAAGTCGCACGGCGCATGCTGACGGCGCGCTTCGAAGCCGCCGGGATCGACAGTGCCGCGCTCGACGCACGACTGCTGACCGGCGCTGTCTTGCATCTCGACCTCACCGGGCTGATCGCGCAAGGTCAGCACCAGCTCACCATGGATGACGCGGCGCGCCTTGAGGCTTTCGCGCAACGTCGCCTCGCAGGCGAGCCGGTGGCACGCATTCTCGGAACGAAGGAATTCTGGGGGCTGCCGCTCAAGTTGTCGGCGGACACGCTGGTGCCGCGGCCGGATACCGAAACCGTCGTCGAGGCTGTGCTCGAAATTCTCCGTGCCGAAGGCCGAACCCAGACTCCGCTCCGCATCGCAGATCTCGGCACCGGCAGCGGTGCGATCCTGCTCGCGCTGCTGACCGAGCTGCCGGATGCCCTGGGCATCGGCACCGACCTGAGTGCCGCAGCGCTCGATACTGCGAAAGCCAATGCGCGCGACCTTGGCCTCGCATCACGCGCGGACTTCATCGTCAGCGACTATGCGGTCGGCCTGTCCGATCAGTTCGACGTCATCGTCTCGAACCCGCCCTATATCCGCTCGGACGATATCGCGGCGTTGGCGCCGGAAGTCCGCGGCTACGATCCGCATCTCGCGCTGGATGGCGGCCATGACGGTCTTGAAGCCTATCGCCGGATCGCGCCGCAAGCGGCGATGCTGCTATCGCCTCGCGGCCTCCTCGTACTGGAAGTCGGGCAGGATCAGGACGACGACGTCGCCCGGTTGGTGACCGCAGCAGGGTTAACGGTCACGGGGCCCGCAAGAACCGACCTGGCGGGTACCGGCCGCGCCGTCGTTGGGCGAAAAATGCCTCCGTAAAGCCCGAATGCACCATAAAAAACCACTTGGAATATCCCTCGGGAGCGACTACGTTCCGGGCACAACATCGGTCCAGGGTTGCTGGCCCCGCGAGGTATGCTGCGGGTGGAGACCAGAGTTCTCACATCGAGAACCGGCCCGAGTGAAAGGTTCCTGAAGGCAGGTCCTATCAAGCGCGATGGCTGAATAGCTGCGCTGCTTGCGACCGCAAAGCGAACGAAAGCCTGATATTGCGCTTAAAGACTCACGCGAGAAAACCTGAGTTTGATGTGGCTGGCTGAATGATCTGCCGAGCTGGCGCGATGCGCCCGCCGGCGACCGGGGAAACGCGTCCTTGCTGAACGCGACGATCGACGAAACCGATCTGAAGATAAGTTGGCCGGTGCGCGCTGTGCGCAGCACATGGTGCGCCGACGGCAATCACGACGAAGCGACACGGCAATGCCCAAGGCTGAAAATTTCAAGGCTGATAGAAGGCGAGACATGAGAAACGGTCAGAACAACAACAAGCGGATGCGCAACCGGAACAGCAACAATAATAATAATAATAACAATAACAACAACAACCGGCGCGGCCAGAACCCGATGACACGGGTTTTCGAATCGAACGGCCCAGACATCAAAATCCGCGGCACTGCCTCTCACGTCGCCGAGAAATATGTCCAGCTCGCCCGCGACGCACGCTCCTCCGGCGACCCCGTAGCTGCCGAAAACTACTATCAGCATGCCGAGCATTATTTCCGCCTGATCGCCGCGGCGCAGGAACAGTTTCGCCAGAGCCAGCCGCAGCAACAGCCCCGGATCGACAGTGACACGCCGGATGATGCGGGCGGCGATGACGACAGCGAAAGCTATTCGAATTTCGGGGCGGAGCCGGGCTTCGTTCCGGCTCAGCAACCGCCCTTTCAGCAGCCGCGCGACAATCATCAGCGCGACCAGCAACCCTATCAGCGCGACCAGCAGCCGCCCCGCGAGCATAATCGCGAACAGCGTCATCAGCCGCAGCCACAATATCAGCCGCAGCCCGCGATACAGCCCGTCGACAACGGCGGCGTCGACCGCCTGCCGTCGTTCATCACAGGATCTCAGCCGCAGGTGAGCGGTAGCGGCTTCGAAGGCAACGGCCATCAGGGCGGCGAGCGCAACGACCGCTTCCCGCCGCGCCGCCGCCGGCGCCCGCATGGCCCGCGTCCGGACGGGATGGCGCAGCCGTCCGTCCCCGGCGAGGACTTCAATCCCGGCAACGAATAGCGACCGACTGCCGCGATCGACAAAGCCGTTCTCGGTTACCCGCAATCAGCCCCGCGTCATGCGCGGGCATAGCCGTTCGAAGACGTCGCTTCCGCCCGCCTATGACCCGCGCATCCATCTTCTTCAGAAATGATGATTGCCGGGTCAAGCCCGGCAATGACGATGAAACGCCCCTCAGCGCTCCATCGATGACGGCACGAGCACGGGTGGCAAGGCCGGGATCAGCCGGGTGCGCTCGCGCTTTGCAGGAAGGGCGCGATAGACCTGCTTGGTCGCCTCCACGATATGAACGCCGGCAAATGGCAGCGACAGCGCCGCGCCGGCGCGTTCCCACGCCGCGGCCGAGCGCAGGAACCAGCCGCTTTTGATCGGCGGCACGAACAATGCCTCGCCCCAGGCCGACGGCGTGAACCATGTCTGCCGCAGCAGTTGGGTAATCTGCGTGCGCGAATACGGCCGGCCGTGACCGAACGGCGTCGTGTCGGTGCGGGTCCAGATCCCGCGGCGATTGGGAACGATCGCCATCATGCGGCCTGACGGCGAGAGGACGCGCCACACCTCACGCAGCAGACTTTCCGGATCGTCCGACATTTCCAGCGCATGCACCAGCAGGACGCGATCCACCACCGCATCCGGCAGCGGCAACGAAAACTGATCGACCAGGGTCGCCAGCGTCGGCCGCGCCGTCGGCCATTTCAAAACGCCCTGCGCCGCCGGCATGAAAGCGATACAGCGTTCGCTGTCCTCGCGGAACAGACCGAGATAAGGCGTCGGGTAGCCGAAGCCAACCACGCACTGACCTTCCATGCTCGGCCAATGCGCATGAATGCCGCGATTGATCAGCCGCCGCGCCACGATGCCGAGGCGTTGCGAATAGAAATCGCGGAGGTCGATAACATCGATCGTCATGGTGCAAATCTACCATGCCGCGGGCGGGCCAGGCACCCCTGCCCGCCCTGATTTCCGCAATCGTGAACCAGCGTTAACGGCATGTTTTAACGCATACATGCCTGTGCTAGTGGTCCGGTTCTAACATTCGCATCCCTTTTCAGCGAGCATTCTTGCGAATGTTAGAATCAAAGGACACTAGCCGGTATAAGCTGCTAGTGGAGTTTTGGATTTGACCTTCGCGTCCGGAATTCGCGGTCAGGTGATAGCGAATGTCAAATCCACTCCACTAGCGTCAATCTCTCGGGCTCACGGAGACGACATGACCGCCGAAATTCGCCTGTTCACCTGCCTCACCGATAATTTCGGCGCCCTGATTCACGACCCCGCGACCAAAACGACGGCGGCAATTGATGCGCCGGAGGCCGCGCCGATCATCGAGGCGCTGGAGCGTGAGCGTTGGACGCTGACCGATATTCTGGTCACCCATCACCACGGCGATCATGTCGGCGGCATCGCGGAACTGAAGCAGAAATATAATTGCCGTGTGGTCGCACCACACGACGCGGGGGCCGGGATCGCGAACGTCGATCAGCGGGTCGGCCAGGGCGATATCGTCAAGGTCGGAACGCTGCTGGGACGCGTGCTGGAAACACCGGGCCACACGCTGGACCACGTCAGCTACGTTTTCGACGACGAGAAGGTGGTGTTTGCTGCCGACACCCTGTTCTCGATCGGCTGCGGCCGGGTGATCGAGGGCACCTATCCGATGATGTGGGACTCGCTGCTGAAACTGCGTGCGCTGCCGGACGATTTCCGACTCTATTGCGGCCACGAATACACCGCATCGAACGTGAAATTCGCGCTGACCATCGAGCCCAACAACGCCGTCCTGAAGGCTCGCGCCGATGAGGTCACGCGGTTGCGCGCCGAGGGCAAGCCGACGGTACCGACCCTGATGGGCGAAGAGAAGAAAGCCAACGTGTTCCTGCGCGCCGACGATCCGGCGGTTGCGGCCGGAGTGCATATGAAGGGCGCCAGTGGCGCGGACGTTTTTGCCGAGTTGCGCGAACGCAAGAACAAGTCCTGAGCGCACGGTCCCGAAAAGTGGGCTTCCGGTTTCGGACCAGGTCCAAACCTGAAACCGCCGCCGCCATGCTCATAGTCGCCCGACAAGCGTCCCATCAAAAAGATGAAACGCCCTAGAACAGCGTGCGCTGACGCATCGCAGCCGACAGCGTCCCTTCATCGAGATAGTCGAGTTCTCCACCGACCGGAACACCGTGGGCGAGTCGCGTCACCTTCACGTTGGCGTCGCCAAGCATGTCAGTGATGTAATGCGCCGTGGTCTGACCGTCGACGGTCGCATTCAGCGCCAGGATGATTTCCGTGACACGCGGATCGTGCGCCCGCGACACCAGCGCATCGATGGTCAATTCCTGCGGGCCAACGCCGTCGAGCGGCGACAGCGTTGCGCCGAGTACGTGATAGAATCCGTTGGTAGCGCTGGCGCGCTCCAGCGCCCAGAGGTCGGCCACGTCCGCAACCACGACGATGATGGAGGGATCGCGCCGCGTGTCCGTGCACACCGTGCATGGATTCTGCGTGTCGATATTGCCGCAGGTCCTGCAAATCTGAATCTTGTCGATCGCAACCTGAAGCGCGCCCGCCAACGGCGTCATCAGCGCCTCGCGCTTCTTGATCAGATGCAACGCCGCCCGCCGCGCCGAGCGCGGACCAAGCCCCGGCAGCCGCGCAAGCAACTGGATCAGACGTTCGATCTCGGGACCGGCAACGGAGGCCATCGGTCGTTACACTCTGCGCATGTCGTCGATCGCCCTTTGCCTGGCGAAGAAATCCAGCGGGCTTGCCGTATCTGATGAGGAACTAGCCGAGACCCAGCCCCGGCGGCAGGCCAAGTCCCCCGGTCAACGCCTGCATCTTCTCCTGCATCGCGGCCTCTGCCTTGCGGCGCGCGTCGTTGTGCGCAGACACAAGCAAATCCTCAAGGATTTCGCGCTCGTCCACCTTGATCAGCGACGGATCGATCGTCACAGCCTTCACATCCATCTTCGCAGTCATGCGTACGGTCACGAGGCCGCCTCCCGAAACGCCCTCGACCTCGACGTGGTCGAGCTCATCCTGCATCGCCTTCATCTTGGACTGCAGCTGGGCCGCCTGCTTCATCATCCCGAGAAAATCAGCCATCGACCGCTCCTTTTTTCACTCGTCCTCGCCGTCGAAGCCATCGGCCAGCTCGTCAGGTATGGCTTCGGAGTCCGGCAGCGATGGGGCAAGCTTTCGCACCTCGACTACCTTGGCGCCGGGAAACCGCGCCAGCACGTCCTTCACGCGCGGATCGGCTTCGGCTGCGCGCTCCCGCTCGTTCTGTTGCAGCAGTGCCTGCGAGCGCAATGTCGGCTGGCCCGCTTCGTTGGAAACGATCACGGTCCAGCGCCGGCCTGTCCACTGCTCCAGCTTGCGCGAAAGGTCATTCACCAGGGTGCGCGCCGCGCTGCGCTCAAGTGCGACCTCAAGCCGGCCGTCTTCCATGCGGACAAGGCGCATGTCGGCCTCAAGCGCGGCCTTGATAATCAGATCGCGCTTTTCGCCGGCAAGCGCCACAAGCGCGGTGAAGTTTTCAAGTCGGACCGCCGGTATCGCGGCCGGCGAATCGGCCATCGGCGCGATCATTTGGGGGCGGGACGCCGGCTCCGCGCCGGTGCGTGACGCTGACATGGTGCGCGCGGTGGGCGATGGGGCAGCCGACATGGCGCCGGATGGCGCGCCACGTGGCGCGGCATTGTTCGGGACGACCGCCGATCCGCCGCCGTTGTGATCCAGCATCCGGATCGCCTCATCGGGCGTCGGAAGGTCCGCAACATAGGCGATACGCACCAGCACCATCTCGGCCGCGGCCGCCGGCCGCGTCGCGCCCTGGACCTCTGTGATCCCCTTGAGCAACATCTGCCACATCCGCGACAGCACACGCATCGACAGTTTTGCAGCAAAATCGCGCGCGCGCAGGCGTTCCGTTTCGCCGAATGCGACGTTGTCGGCGGTCGCCGGAACGATCTTGACGCGGGTCACGAAGTTGACGAATTCCGCCAGATCACTGAGCACCACGATGGGATCGGCGCCGGTATCGTACTGATCGCGAAATTCCTTGAACGCGCTGGCGATGTCGCCGCGCGCCAGCGATTCGAAAAGATCGATGACCCGCGTACGATCCGCGAGACCAAGCATTTGCCGCACCGCGTCGGCGCGAACCACGCCAGCGGCGTGGGCGATGGCCTGGTCGAACAACGACAGCGAATCGCGCACCGAGCCTTCGGCCGCCCGCGCCACGATGCCGAGCGCTTCCGGCTCGACCTCGACGTTCTCTTTCGCCGCGATAGTGGCGAGATGCGTCATCAGGACATCCGCACCGACCCTCCGGAGATCGAAGCGCTGGCAGCGCGACAGCACCGTCACCGGAACTTTCCGGATCTCGGTGGTCGCGAACACGAATTTGGCGTGCTCCGGCGGCTCCTCCAGCGTCTTCAGGAACGCGTTGAAGGCCGCCGTCGAGAGCATATGAACTTCGTCGATGATGTAGACCTTGTAGCGCGCGCTTGAAGGCGCATAGCGCACGCTGTCGTTGATCTGTCTGACATCGTCGACGCCGGTATGGGAGGCAGCGTCCATTTCCAGCACGTCGATATGCCGGCTTTCCATGATGGCCTGACAGTGAACGCCGAGCTGCGGCATCCGGATGGTCGGTCCCTTCACCGAGCCATCTGGCAAGTCATAGTTCAGCGCGCGGGCGAGAATACGCGCGGTGGTGGTTTTCCCAACGCCACGGACGCCGGTCAGGATCCAGGCCTGCGGGATCCGCCCGGTCTCAAAAGCATTGGACACGGTGCGCACCAGCGCCTCCTGTCCAATGAGATCGTCAAAGCTGGTAGGACGATATTTACGCGCCAGCACGCGATAGGCGGCGCCGACTTCGGAGGACGCCGCCGCGCCGAGCTCGAAGCCGGTCTGGCTGGCGGCATCATCGGTGAATGTTGAAGGATTGCCAGCATCGGTCATTGAGCGATCCGCAATTCTTGTCTCTCGAAGCCGGTTTGCGGAACAACTGAAGCGGTCTTTCGGGCCAGGCCGAATCTGGCGCTGGCATGGCTCGCCCAAAAATAAGGTAGGAGACTGACGAGCGACCCGACCCGGACCTCGTTAGGGCTGCTTCCTTCCGGACCTGACCCGGTTGGCGAGTGGCTCGTCCACCGCCAATCTCCCGGTCCCTATTTGGGGCCAAAAGGACCGGAAAGCAAGCGGCCACAGCGGTTCGGGTCCCCGGTTCCGACCATTGACGTGTACAGATCGCCGGGCCAGTTTGGACCGCACTCCTCATTAAGTGTCCGCAACGATGCCCGCAGTCTGGTCGCTTCATCCGCAACTCGACAAGGACACGATCGCCATCGGCGATCTGCCGCTCAGCCGGCTCCTGCTCAGCAAGGATGCCAACTATCCCTGGCTCATCCTGGTCCCGCGGCAGACCGACGCGGTCGAGATCATCGACCTCGATCACGCCGACCGCGCGCGTCTGATGACGGAGATCGGCCAGGTCTCGGAAGCGCTCAAGGACGTCACCGGTTGCGACAAGCTCAACGTAGCCGCGCTCGGCAATCAGGTGCCGCAGCTCCACATTCACATCATCGCGCGCCGCAAGACCGACGCCGCATGGCCTCGCCCGGTGTGGGGCGCTGTGCCCGCGCTCGAACACGATGCGGCAGAGGCTCAGGCGCATTGATCGGTGCCCCCGGCTTCCGATCAGACGCCCGCCCCCAATCCGATCGCGGCCCGGCGGAACCGGAGCGAAACTTGCCGATTAACCGTTGTCCCGACGTTCCGTTTCGGCAAGGATTCCCCATGATGAAAAAGCCCCGCATCCTGTGTATCGGCATGCCGGTGCGCGACCTGACCTTTCGCGTGCAGGGTCTGCCGGCGCGCGGGTTCAAGATCGGCGCCGAGCATTTCGAGGAAATCGCCGGCGGCAATGCGCTCAACGCGGCCATCGCCATTTCCAAGCTCGGCGGCCGTGCGGCGATCTGCGGTCCCATGGGCGATGCTGACGAAACTTCCAGCCGCTACATCTTCGACAAGATGGCGGAGCTAGGCATCGAGATGCAGGACATCGTCCACATGCCGGGCCTTGTGGCACCGATCTCCGCCATCATGATCGACCCAAGCGGCGAGCGCACCATCATCACCTTCCGCGATCCTGAATTGTGGAAGGTGCAACTGCCCAACAACGACAAGCTGCTTGAGGACTGCGACGCAATCCTGACGGAAAATCGTTGCGCCGCATTCTGCACAGGTCTCTGTGCCGAAGCGCGCCGACGCGGCATCCCCGTCGTGGTCGATGTCGATTCCGCCATGTCGATGCGAGAGGGTCTGCTGACCGCATCGTCACATCTGATTTTCTCGAGCGAAGCCCTCCAGGCAACGGCCGATGTCGCCGACGATGCGGCGGCGCTGCAGAAGCTTGCCAAGGTCACATCATCATTCCTTGCCGGGACGCGCGGACCACAGGGCACGGTGTGGCTCGATCCGAACGGCGCACTGCGGCAGACTGCGGCCTTTCCGGTCCGCACCGTGGATACGCTGGGCGCCGGGGACGTGTTCCATGGCGCGTTCGTTCTCGCCATCACCGAAAAGCAGGACATCCAGGGGGCGCTCAGGTTCGCCTCCGCCGCGGCCGCTCTCAAATGCACCCGCTTCGGCGGAGCCTTTGCCTGCCCGCAACGCCCTGAAGTGGAAGCATTTTTGCAGGAGGCGACCCCAAGCCCGGCGTAGTCCCTCGCTCATTGGCCTTGCATTGGAATAATTTTCTATATATGACGTTGAAAATCACAATATTGGAACAAAGTTCTAAATCATGAGCGATCTCGCCCTCCAGCCCAGTGAGACCGGCCGTCGCCTCGACGCCATCGACCGCAAAATCCTGACCGTGCTTCAGGAGGACGCGTCCCTGTCCGTGGCCGAGATCGGCGACCGGGTCGGGTTGTCCTCAACGCCCTGCTGGAAACGCATCCAGCGGTTGGAAGCGGACGGCATCATCCTGCGCCGCGTGGCGCTGGTCGATCAGAACAAGATCGGGCTCGGCATTTCGGTGTTCGTATCGGTGGAAAGCGGCGACCACTCCGACGCATGGCTGAAGACGTTCGCCGATGCGGTCAGCGCGATGCCCGAGGTGATGGAATTCTACCGCATGGCGGGCGACGTCGATTACATGCTGCGTGTCGTGGTCGCCGACATGGCGAGCTACGACGTCTTCTACAAAAAATTGATCAGCGCTGTGGCGCTGAAAAACGTCACTTCGCGGTTCGCGATGGAGAAGATCAAGTCGGTGACGGCGCTGCCGGTACCTGCAGCGAGCGCGGTGTAGCGGGACGGCCTTCGTCGGAAATGCTCCGCCACGTCATTGCGAGGAGCGTTGGCGACCAAGCAATCCAGTTCTTTTTTTGCCGCCTGGATTGCTTCGCTTCGCTCGCAATGACGGAGGGCCTCAGATCTTCTGATTGTATTCGCCGACCTCAGGATGGGTGCGCAGCACGCTGTCCATCGCCTCGAACATGTCGCGCATCCGCTGCTCGGAGACCGGACTTTCGACCACGACCACGAGCTCCGGCTTGTTCGACGACGCCCGTACCAGCCCCCAGCTCCCGTCCTCGGCCGTCACCCGCACGCCGTTGACAGTTACGAGATCGCGGATCGGCTGGCCGGCCACTTTTTCGCCCTTCGCCTGCGCCGCCTCGAAATGCTTCACAACATCATCGACGATGCCGTATTTGGCTTCGTCCGCGCAATGCGGCGACATGGTCGGCGACGACCAGGTTTTGGGCAGCGCGTCTTTCAGGTCGGCCATCGATTTTCCCGGCGCGCGATCGAGCATCTCGCACACGGCGATCGCGGAGATCAGACCGTCGTCATAGCCGCGGCCGAGCGGTGCGTTGAAGAAGAAGTGGCCCGATTTCTCGAAGCCGGCGAGCGCGCCAAGTTCATTGGTGCGGCGTTTCATGTAGGAGTGGCCCGTTTTCCAGTAAGTCGTCTTGGCGCCCTGCTTCTGCAACACCGGATCAGTGACAAACAGGCCGGTCGACTTCACATCGACCACGAAGTGCGCATCCTTGTGGATCGCCGACATGTCCCGCGCCAGCATCACGCCGACCTTGTCGGCGAAAATCTCCTCGCCCGTATTGTCGACCACGCCGCAACGGTCGCCGTCGCCGTCGAACCCAAGACCGACATCGGCCTTGTGTTCGAGCACCGCGTCGCGGATCGCGTGCAGCATCTTCATGTCTTCGGGATTCGGATTGTACTTCGGGAAAGTGTAATCGAGTTCGGTGTCGAGCGGAATCACTTCGCAGCCGATCGCCTCCATCACGGCCGGCGCGAAGGCGCCCGCTGTGCCGTTGCCACATGCCACGACTGCCCGGAGCTTCCGCTTCAGCTTCGGACGCTTGGTCAGGTCGGCGATGTAGCGTGCCGGAAAATTCTCGTGGAATTGATAGGAGCCGCCGACCTTGTTGGTGAAGGCGGCGTTGAGCACGATCTCCTTCAGCCGGGTCATTTCGTCAGGACCGAAGGTCAACGGCCGGTTGGCGCCCATCTTGACACCGGTCCAGCCGTTGTCGTTATGCGACGCCGTCACCATCGCGACGCAGGGCACGTCGAGCTCGAACTGCGCAAAATACGCCATCGGCGTCATGCACAATCCGATATCGTGGACCTTGCAGCCGGATGCGAGCAGACCCGAGATCAGCGCGTATTTGATGGACGACGAATAGCCACGGAAATCATGACCCGTAACGATCTCCTGCTTCTGGCCGAGTTCGGCAATCAGCGTGCCCAATCCCATGCCCAGCGCCTGAATGCCCATCAGGTTGATTTCCTTGCCGAACAGCCAGCGGGCGTCGTATTCGCGAAAGCCAGTCGCCTTCACCATCGGCTCGGATTCGTAGGCATAGGTATTCGGCGCCAGAACGGGTTTCGGCTTCGGAAACATGCAGATGGCCTCGCAAGGAAAGGGCATGAACGCAAGAAAGCGCAGCCATAGAGAATGCCATGGCTGCTGGAAAGGCGGGAGCCAATCCTTGCGCGGCAATTACGGCTTATTTCGCAATTGCCGACAACGGAGTGATTTGAGCCGACAATAACAATCAGCGGCGGTCTATTGTTCCAGCATCAACTTGCCGCTGGCGTATTCGAAGCGCTTGAGTTTCGACAGGAAGGACAGGCCAAGCAGATTTTCCGACAATGCCTCATCGGGCAGTATCATCGCGTCGACGTCACGCACAACGAGTCCACCGACGTCGACCATCGCGAGCCGGGTACGCGCGGCCTTGATCTTGCCGTTGGCCGTGGTCACTGTGGCATTGTAGTCGTTTTGCGCGGGACGCACGCCGATCCGCGCCGCTGAGGTTTCGTTGAGTGCGATCACCGACGCGCCGGTGTCGACCATGAATCCGACGCGCTGTCCGTCGATCCGCCCATCGGTCTGGAAGTGGCCACGGCCGTCGCGCGCGATGCTGATGCTGCGGCTGCCCGCCCGGGTGTTATCCTGAATCGCGGCGAACGCCGTCTGCTGCGCTGGTCCGGTAGCCCGCGCCGCCGCGGCCACGGTCATCTTGTCGGCCACTTGCGACATATAGGTGCCGGCACCGATCAGAAGCGCGGCAAAAATCATCAGATTACGCATACGCATACTCACTGACAGACCACGACGACGGCCGCGATCTCACCACAGGCGCAAGCCACACTACGATAAGCGGGATCCGCGAAGACTGCTATTTTGACGAAAAGGATGAGCGAAGCGTTAACGCTCCGGCATTCAGCTTCCGCGCGGCTTGACCCGCCGTGTCGGCAGCGCATTCGCCGGATCGTCCGGCCAGGGGTGCCTGGGATAACGCCCGCGCAGATCCGAGCGCACGGCAGCATAGCTGCCGCGCCAGAATCCCGGCAGGTCGCGCGTCACCTGCACCGGGCGATGCGCCGGCGACAGCAATTCCAGAACCAGCGGCACCTTGCCTTGCGCGATCGAGGGATGCGCCGTCAGGCCGAACAATTCCTGCAACCGGACAGCGACGGTCGGCCCCTGCTCGGCTTCATAGTCGATCGCCAGCATCGTGCCGGTCGGTGCCTCGAAATGCGTCGGCGCCTCGCGCTCCAGCCGCGCGCGTAAATTCCACGGCAGCAGCGCCATCAGTGCGTCCGACAGATTGCCCGCTGAGATATCCTTCAACGACGTCTTGTCGGACAGCGCGGGCACCAGCCAGGTGTCGATTTCGGCTACAAGTCCTGCATCAGAGAGATCGGGCCACTCGTCGCCCTCCGCCGCGCGCAGGAACATCACCCGGTCGCGCCACTGCTTCAGCGATTTCGACCACGGCAGGCGATCCAGTCCCGCACCCGTCAGGCCTTCGGCGAAGATTCGCGCGGTCTCTATCGAGGGGACGACTGTCAGCGGCGCCTCGGAGAGCGTGATCGCATGCAGCCGCTTACGGCGCCGCGCCCGCAACGCCATCGCCGCGCGGTCGAATGTGATCTCATCGTCGGCTTCGATCTGATCTGCGAAACGTTGCTCGATTTCGGCCTGCGTGATCGGCGCTGCCAGCAGAATGCGGCCGTTGGCAGCGGTGCCGGTCAGTTCGGCAACCGCGATATAGGGCACCCGCGCCAGTGCCGATGCCTGATCGACCGACGCGCCGCGGCCGTTGGCGAGCACGAACGACCCGTTGCCGCGATTGCGCGCCACGCGATCGGGAAACGCGAACGCCAGCATCACGCCGGTGGATGGAGTGACTTCTCCCTCCGCCCTTGTGGGGCCAGTGGGGTGAGAAATAGAAGAAGCCGCCACCTGCGACGTCCACCGCTCCGCGAGCTGCCTTGCGCTGGCGGCGCGCGGCGAGCGGTCGCGGCGGAAATTGTCGAGCCGCGCTATCGAGATCGACGCTGTCGCCGCCGAGCCCGCGCTCGGTCAGAACCGCCGCGATATCGGCGGCCTCGCGGCCCGCGCCGAGACGATGCGAATCCACGATCATGCGCGCGAGCCGCGGCGGCAACGCCAGCGCGCGCAAGCTTTTGCCTTCGTCGGTGATGCGGCCATCGGCGTCGAGTGCGCCGAGTTCGCGCAGCAGACTCCGCGCCTCGTTCAGCGCCGGCGCGGGCGGGGAATCGAGAAACGTCAGCGTCACCGGGATCGCTGACGCCCCATTGCGCGAGATCGAGCACCAGCGTCGACAGATCGGCGCTGAGAATTTCCGGCTGCGTGTAGGCGGCGAGCGAGGCCGTCTGCGGCTCGTCCCACAGCCGATAGCAGACGCCGGGCTCGGTGCGGCCGGCGCGGCCGCGGCGCTGGTCCACCGCGGCGCGCGAGGCGCGGATCGTCTCAAGCCGCGTCAGACCGATGTCGGGCTCGTAGCGCGGCACCCGCGCCATGCCGGAATCCACCACGATGCGCACGCCTTCGATGGTCAGCGAGGTCTCGGCGATGGACGTCGCCAGCACCACCTTGCGATGGCCTTTCGGGGCCGGCGCGATGGCGCGATCCTGCACCGTGGCGTCAAGCGCGCCGAACAGCGGCACGATCTCGATACTCGCATCATGCACACGCTCGCCGAGGAACGTCTGGGTGCGCCGGATTTCGGCCGCGCCCGGCAGGAACGCCAGCACCGAACCGACATCGGCGCGCAGCGCCGTCGCGATCGCGTCAGCCATCTGCCGCTCCAGCGGCGCATCCGGCCTGCGGCCGAGATAGCGCGTTTCGACCGGGAAGGCACGGCCCTCGCTTTCGATCACCGGCGCATCGCCGAGACGTTTTGCAATCCGTGCGCCGTCAATGGTCGCGGACATCACGAGGATACGCAAATCCTCGCGTAAGCCGGTCTGCACGTCGCGCGCCAGCGCGAGGCCCAGGTCGGCATCGAGCGAGCGTTCGTGAAACTCGTCGAACAGCACTGCGGCGATGCCGGTCAGCTCGGGATCGTCGAGAATCTGCCGCGAGAAAATTCCTTCGGTAACGACCTCGATGCGGGTCGCACGCGAGACTTTCGAGCCGAAGCGCACGCGATAGCCGACGATCTCGCCGGCGCGCTCGCCCAGCGTCTTCGCCATCCGCTCCGCGCTGGCGCGCGCCGCGATCCGGCGCGGCTCCAGCACGATGATCTTCTTGCCGG
The DNA here is from genome assembly GCA_963764445.1 of uncultured Alphaproteobacteria bacterium. GTDB lineage: Bacteria > Pseudomonadota > Alphaproteobacteria > Rhizobiales > Xanthobacteraceae > Nitrobacter. The sequence goes on along the minus strand of CAVXSV010000006.1, from coordinate 76,545 downwards.
CGGCCCAGGGCGCATCGAGCAGCGCCAGCGGCACGCGCGTCGTCTTGCCGGCGCCCGGCGGCGCCACCAGCACCGCCGTGTTATGCCCGCGCGAGCGTGCGCGCGAGATCGTCGAGCACGGCGTCGATGGGAAGAGGTGTGGCAAATTTTCGGGTCACCGTCTCGGGTCCGTCAGCTTCCGCGAAGCTGATCCGTGCATCTCGGCATGGTTTAACGGGGTGGGCCGGATACCCCGCCTTCGCGGTTACAGCCGCACGGCCCGCACTCGGGCAAACCGCGATGCCTATGCCACCGTGATACATATCTCCGGAAAACCCGGCACATTATTTGATTGGGGAAAGGAGAATGAAACCGATCCTCCTGTAAACGCGTCCTATCGCGCCGAAAAGAGACACCGATGACCGGAAACGGCACAGCCACGCTGAAAAATGAACGGGTCGACTGGGTCGACTACGCCAAGGGCATCTGCATCATCATGGTTGTGATGATGCATTCGGTGCTGGGTGTCGAGGCCGCCGCCGGACAGACCGGCTTCATGCATCTCGTGGTCGCATTCGCAAAACCGTTCCGGATGCCGGATTTCTTCCTGATTTCCGGACTGTTCCTGCCGCTCGTCATTAACCGCGACTGGCGCACCTATCTCGACCGCAAGGTGGTGCACTTCGCGTACTTTCTACGTGCTGTGGGTGACGATCCAGTTCGGCTTCAAGGCACCGTCATTTGCCGCCGAGGTGGGCTGGTCGGGCGTCGCTCCACCTCTATCTGATGTCGTTCATCGATCCGTTCGGCACGCTGTGGTTCATCTATCTGCTGCCGGTGTTCTTCGTCGTCATCAAGGCCACGCGCCGGATTTCACCGTGGGCGCTCTGGGGCGCCGCGGCCGCCCTCGAGATGGCACACATCTCCACCGGCTGGACGCTGATCGACGAATTCGCCTCCCGTTTCGTCTACATCTATTCCGGCTATCTGTTCGCAAATTATGTGTTCGGGCTGTCGAACCGCGCCCGCGCCTATCCGGTGCTGACGTTGGCGGCGCTCGTGCTCTGGGCGGTCACGAATGCCGGCCTCGTCTATACCGGCGCCAGCGAATGGCCCATCGTCTCGCTCGCGCTCGGCCTCGCCGGCGCCGGCGCCATCATCACTATCGGCACGCTGCTGGCCAAAATGCACTGGCTTGGCTTCGTACGCTATTGCGGCGAGCATTCCATCGTTATCTATCTCGCCTTCTTCCTGCCGATGGCCGCCTCTCGCACGGTTCTGCTGAAAGCCGGCATCATCCACGATATCGGCCTGGTGTCATTGATCGTCACCATCGTCGGCGTGATCGGCGCGGTGCTGATCTGGTGGGCCTGCCGCAACACGCGGCTGAACTTCCTGTTCGAGCGTCCCGACGCCTTCTGGATCGCGCCGAAGAAGCGCGCCGCCGCGCTTCAGGCGGCCGAGTAATCGGCTCCATCCCAGCGCGCCGCTCAAGCCCGGAACGCGGCGATTTTGCTGGCGGTGGTGCTCCTCGGGGGGTGCCATTGGCGGGAAAAATCCTTAAGTTGCGGCCATGCCGAAAAAGCCCGCCCCTGCCGCGAAGCCCGCCGCAAAACCCGACGCGGTCACAGCCAAAGCCACCCCTGCAAAGGCCCCTGCCGCGAAAGCGGCAGCGGAGCCGGCATGCAGGGCCAGCACGTCTTTCTGGTCGACGGTTCCTCCTACATCTTCCGCGCCTATCACGCGCTGCCGCCGCTGAACCGCAAATCCGACGGCTTGCAGGTCAACGCCGTGCTCGGCTTCTGCAACATGCTGTGGAAGCTGCTGCGCGACATGCCGAAGGACGACAAGCCGACCCACCTCGCGATCATCTTCGACAAGTCCGAGGTGACGTTCCGCAACAAGCTCTATCCCGACTACAAGGCGCATCGGCCGCCGGCGCCCGACGACCTGATCCCGCAATTCGCGCTGATCCGCGAAGCCGTGACGCGCGTTCGATCTGCCCTGCCTCGAGCAGAGCGGATTTGAAGCAGACGATCTGATCGCGACCTATGTGCGCGAGGCCTGCGCAGCGCGGCGCGACCGCGACCATCGTGTCCTCGGATAAGGATCTGATGCAGCTCGTCACCGACTGCGTCACCATGTACGACACCATGAAGGACCGCCGCCTCGGCATCCCCGAGGTGATCGAGAAATTCGGCGTGCCGCCCGAGAAGGTGGTCGAGGTGCAGGCGCTAGCCGGCGACAGCGTCGACAACGTGCCGGGCGTGCCCGGCATCGGCGTCAAGACCGCCGCGCAGCTCATCACCGAATATGGCGACCTCGAAACGCTGCTGGCACGCGCCGGCGAGATCAAGCAGCCGAAGCGTCGCGAGGCGCTGATCGAGAACGCGGAGAAAGCGCGCATCTCGCGGCAGCTGGTGCTGCTCGACGACAAGGTCGCGCTCGACGTGCCGCTGGACGACCTCGCCGTGCACGAACCCGACGCCCGCAAGCTGATCGCCTTCCTGAAGGCCATGGAATTCACCACGCTGACTAAGCGCGTCGCGGACTATTCCGAGGTCAACGCCGCCGAGATCGAGCCGGACCGGAAAAACGCCAGCAGTGCTTCTCTGCAACGGCCAGGCCATCCGCCGGCGGCAACGACCGGCGACCTGTTCGGCAACGATAGCAGCGTGAAAGCGGCTCCGGTGAGCAGGGCAAAGGCGACGGGCGACGCGGAGATCAAAACTCCGGCGGCGCTTGCTGCGGCTCGTCTCGAAGCGGTGCGCAAGCTGCCGGTCCAGAGAGACAAATACGAAACCATCCGCACGCTCGACCGGCTGCAGGACTGGGTCGCTCGCCTCGAGAACAACGGAAGTTTCGTCATCGAGGCGCTGGCGCCGTCGATCGATCCGATGCAGGCGGACATTGTCCGGCATCGCCATCGCGATTGCGCCAAACGATGCCTGCTACATTCCGCTCAATCACAAGCAAGCAGGCGACAGGCTCTGGCCTGTTCGCCGCCGGCATTGCGCCGGATCAGATCGCGATGCGCGACGCGCTGAAGCTGCTAAAGCCGATACTCGAATCCAACGGCCATCTGAAGATCGGCTTCAACGTCAAGTTCACCGCCGTGCTGCTGGCGCAGCACGGCATCGTCATGCAGAACCACGACGACGTCGAACTGATCTCCTATGCGCTCGATGCCGGACGCGGTTCGCACGATCTCGAATCGCTGGCGCAGCGCTGGCTCGGCCACCCGGCCTTGAGCTACGGCGAATTGATCGGCAGCGGCAAGAAGCAAGCTTGCCTTCGATCAGGTCGGCGATCGACCGTGCCACCGCCTACGCGGCGGAGTACGCCGACCTGACCTTGCGGCTGTGGCAGGTGCTAAAGCCGCGGCTGGTCGCCGAGCGCATGAATGCGGTCTATGAGACGCTGGAACGGCCGATGATCGCGACGTTAGCGCGGATGGAGCGGCGCGGCATCACCATCGATCGTCAGGTGCTGTCGCGGCTTGTCGGGCGAATTCGCGCACACTGCGGCGCGGCTGGAAGCCGAAATCCAGCAGCTTGCCGGAGAGCCAATCAATGTCGGCAGCCCGAAGCAGATCGGTGACATCATGTTCGGCAAGATGGGCTTGCCGGGCGGCAGCAAGACCAAGACCGGCGCGTGGTCGACCTCGGCGCAGATTCTCGACGAACTCGCCGAGCAGGGCCACGATTTCCCGCGCAAGATCCTGGACTGGCGTCAGGTCTCCAAACTGAAATCGACCTATACCGACGCGCTGCCGGAATACGTCAACCCGCAGACCAACCGCGTGCACACGACCTATGCGCTCGCCGCCACCACCACCGGACGGCTGTCGTCGAACGAACCGAACCTGCAGAACATCCCGGTGCGCAACGAAGAGGGACGGAAAATCCGCCGCGCCTTCATCGCTACGCCCGGCCACAAGCTGGTCTCGGCCGACTACTCCCAGATCGAGTTGCGGCTGCTCGCGGAAATCGCCGACATCCCCGTGCTGAAACAGGCGTTCCGCGACGGGCTCGACATTCACGCCATGACCGCGTCGGAAATGTTCGGCGTGCCGGTGAAGGGCATGCCGGGCGAAATCCGCCGCCGCGCCAAGGCCATCAACTTCGGCATCATCTACGGCATCTCGGCGTTCGGCCTCGCCAACCAGCTCGGCATCCCGCGCGAGGAAGCCGGCGCCTACATCAAGAAATACTTCGAGCGCTTTCCCGGCATCCGCGCCTACATGGACGCGACCCGCGACTTCTGCCGCGAGCACGGTTACGTCGAAACGCTGTTCGGCCGCAAATGCCACTACCCGGACATCAAGTCGCCGAACCCGTCGCATCGTGCCTTCAACGAACGCGCCGCGATCAATGCGCGCCTGCAGGGCTCGGCTGCCGACATCATCCGCCGCGCCATGGCGCGGATGGACGATGCGCTGGCGGCGAAGAAACTGTCCGCGCGCATGCTGCTGCAGGTCCACGACGAACTGATCTTCGAAGTGCCCGACGACGAAGTGGCCGCGACACTGCCGGTGGTCCAGCATGTGATGCAGGACGCGCCGTTCCCGGCGGTGCTGCTGTCGGTGCCGCTGCAGGTTGACGCCCGCGCCGCCGACAACTGGGACGAGGCGCATTGAAAGGTACTCGCATCCACGAGCGCCAGGCCATAACGACCGAAATTACATAACGATCCCACATCGGCACTGGAATCCCGCCGGTCCGCCCGATAGATTGCGCGGCGGTTCATCAGAGAGATCATCGTCCGTGCCGAAGTCAGCCTCCCGCGCCCGCCTTGCCGAGATCATCCGCACGCGCTCGTTCGGACGCGGCGAAATCACCCTCGCCTCGGGACGCAAGAGCGATTTCTACTTCAACCTGAAGCCGACCATGCTCGATCCCGAGGGCGCGGCGCTGCTCGCGGAACTGAGCTTCGAGGCGCTCAAGGACGACAAGCTCGACTATATCGGCGGCCTCGAAATGGGTGCGGTGCCACTCGCCGGCGCCATCGCGCAGTTGTCGTGGCTGAAAAATCAGCCGATCGCCGCGTTCTTCGTGCGCAAGAAGCCGAAGGAACACGGCGCGCGGCTGGCGGTGGAAGGTCTCGCCAAGGGCGAGAGCCTGAAGGGCAAGCGCATCGTCATCGTCGAAGACGTTACCACCACCGGCGGCTCGGCCATCAAGGCCGTGGATTCCGTACGCGAGGCCGGCGGCGAGATCGTGCTGGTCTTCACCATGGTGGATCGCGAGGAAGGCGCGGCGGAAACGTTCGCGCAGGCCGGCGTGCCGTTCCGGGCACTATACAAAGCGAGCGAATTCCTCAAGCCGTAATGCCTGCCAGCCGATTTGCAGTTCTCGTCCTAGCGCCCGACGATGACGCCAATGACGTTCGGCGCCGACAGGTATTTTTCCTCGATCGCGGCGCGCGCCGCCGCCCTGTTTTCCGGCGTCAGCAGGCCGCGCTTCTCGGCCAGAATCATCCAGCAATAGCCCCACCAGTCCGTGAGCATCCCCGCGTCATCGACGAGGTCGTAACCCTGTTCGGCGGCAAAAATCCGCGCATGGGCTTCGTCGAGCGAATCGAGGAAGGCGTGATCAGGGACGGAAAACAGACCGTCGCTGATGTCGTCGATAGTGTAGCCCCAGACCGACATGCAAACCGCGTTGAACTCGCGGTCGAACTGATCGTCGTCGACGCGCTGGCGGCGCGAGATGCGATGCAGCCGCGACAGCGACCGCGCGAAGTCGGCAATGCGGGTGAGTGCGAACTGATCGAAGGCAATGGTGGACATGTAGTCCTCGAAATCCCTGACAGACCATAGATATTGTGTCGGCAATACGCCGAATCACAATGATATATCAAATACTTGCTAAAGTGTTCTTAATTTGTTCTGCGCGAAGTATTTTCTGCGCAGAACCTCCCTTCGTGCGCCTCGCGATCCTCGCTTGGGTCACCTACGACGACACAGCGCATCCGTTTCAAATTCGGCAGAAAAATAAATCCAGACCATTCATGCCGAAGTTCGGAACATTGCACCCGCGCTCGCTATTGCGTTGACACAGTCAACAGATACAGAGGATGCAATCATGAGAACAGGCATTTTGATCGGTAGCACCGCAGCGGCCATCACAGCGTTTGCGATGACGGCCGCCTTGGCGCAGACGCCGACAACGACGCCGCAAACGGGAAGCAGCCAACCCAGTGTGCACGACGCAAGCAAGAACCCCGCTCAGCCACCGAGACCAAGGGCAACATGACCTCGGGCTCGACAGGAATGTCCGGGGACGGAATGTCGAACGGCACGATGTCGAAGGACGGTATGTCGAAAGACCACATGAAGAAGGACGGAATGAGCAAGTAACTCGTTAGTATCACTCCTGCGAAAAAGGCCGCCCAGTTGTGGACGGCCTTTTTTTCCGATCCGCGTGCAACGAATTCTCTCGCCGGAAAGCCCGCGATTCAAACTGGAACACAACCAGAACCGGCCGCCTGCGACGCTTGGCGCCGCGCGTTTACCACGTTCACAACTCGGAACGTTTCGTCGTTCGTGATATTGAATCCATATCTGTCGTTCCCGGCCTGTTGCGTATGGAGTTGTCCGATGGCCCCGCGTGCGAACTGGAAAGGCTTTTTGCGCCTTTCGCTCGTGACCTGTCCGGTCGCCCTGTTTCCGGCGACCTCGAAGTCCGAGAAGGTCAGCTTCAACCAGATCAACCGCAAGACCGGACACCGCATCAAGTATCAGCGGGTCGATGCCGAAACCGGCGAGGACGTCGACAACGAGGACATCGTCAAGGGCTACAAGATCGACACCGACAGCTATCTCGAAGTGACCAAGGACGAACTCGACAACATCGCGCTGGACTCGACCCACACCATCGAGATCGATCAGTTCGTGCCGCGCGCCGAGATCGACGATCTCTATATCGTCAGGCCGTATTATCTGGTGCCGGACGGCAAGGTCGGCCACGACGCCTATGCCGTGATCCGCGACACCATCAAGGCGACCGGCAAGGTCGCGCTGGCGCGCGTGGTGCTGACCAATCGCGAGCACATCATTGCGCTTGAAGCGCGCGACAACGGGCTGGTCGGACTGCTGCTGCGCTATCCCTACGAGGTGCGCGACGCGGCCGATTATTTCGACGACATCAAGGACGTCAAGATCACCAAGGACATGCTCGACCTCGCCAGGCATATCGTCGAGCAGAAGTCCGGTCACTTCGAGCCGACCGCTTTCGAGGATCACTATGAGGCGGCGCTGCTCGACCTGATCGAGCAGAAGAAGGCCGGCCACCCGATCGCGAAGGCCAAGGTCAAGACCGAAGGCAACGTCATCAACCTGATGGATGCCTTGCGGCAGAGCCTGAAGGGCGGCAAGGCGGCGCCGGCCGCGGCCAAGGCAACAGCCACCCGCGAAGGTCAAGAAATCGAGGAAGCGCGTCGAAGGCCAGCGCGAGATGCTGTTTCCGATCGAGGGCAAGAAGGCCGCGAAGGAACCCAAGCGCGAGCCTGCCAAGCGTCCGGCCAGAGACGACCACTGCGAGCAAGGCATCCGCGGCGAAACGCAAGGCCGGCTAACCGGTCGCGCCGATGCGCAAGCTGATCGCCTTCGACGACGAGACCATGGCCGCGCTGACGCAACTCGGCCGCGACCGCATGGCGACGATTCAGGATCTGGCCGACGAGGCTTTCGCCGATCTTTTGAAGAAGCACGGCGTGCCGATCGACCTCAAGGACGCCCTGCGCAAGAGCGCGGGCGTCAAAAAGAAAAAATCGTGACCTCAGGGCACCCGCGCGCCTGTCCGGGCGTTGCACGTCTGATCCCACATTGGAACCAACGCCGTGCCCTCCCGAAAACTCAGCACCTACCGCAAGAAGCGCGACTTTACGAAAACCGCCGAGCCGAGCGGCAAGGCGCGGGTCGCGGCCTCGAAGCAGCGTCGGTTCGTGATCCAGAAGCACGACGCCACGCGGCTGCATTATGACTTCCGTCTCGAATACGACGGCGTGTTCAAATCCTGGGCGGTGACGCGCGGCCCCTCGCTCGATCCTGGCGAGAAGCGGCTGGCGGTCGAGGTCGAGGACCACCCGCTCGATTACGGCGACTTCGAGGGCACGATCCCGAAGGGCCAGTATGGTGGCGGCACCGTGGAAATCTGGGACCGCGGCTACTGGTACGCCGACGATCCGGCGAAGGGTCTCGCCAAAGGCGACCTCAAATTCGCGCTGATGGGCGAGAAGCTCAAGGGCGAATGGGTGCTGGTGCGGATGAAGCATGACCGCAGCGGCGGCAAGCGCACCAACTGGCTCCTGATCAAGCACCGCGACGACTACGCCGAAGCCCGGCAGCGGCGAGGACGTCCTGAAGCACGACCGCTCCGTCGCGTCGGGCCGCACGCTCAAACAGATCGCGGAGGGCAAGGGCAAGGCGCCGAAGCCTTTCATGATGACCAAGCGGATCGCCGGCTCGGATGCGGTGTGGAATTCGAACAAAGGCGTTGCCGCCGAGGCACGCGCCAGGAAATCGAAGCGTCCGACAGCAAAGACGAGCGCCAAGCCTGCTTCAGCCCGCAAGCGAGCGCCGAAGAAAGCCAAGACACACGCCGGCAAGGCCCGCGCGATCAAGGACGACATGCCGGACTTCGCGGGGATTCAGCTGTGCGAGACGTCAGCGCGCCCGCCGTCGGCGGACGGCTGGGTGCATGAGATCAAGTTCGACGGCTACCGCATTCAGATGCGGATCGAGAACGGCGAGGTCACGCTGAAGACCCGCAAGGGGCTCGACTGGACCGACAAGTTTCCGTCCATCGCCAAGGCCGCCGCCAAGTTGCCCGACGCCATCATCGACGGTGAGATCGTCGCACTGAACAAAAACGGCGATCCGGATTTTTCCGCCATGCAGGCCGCGCTGTCCGATGGCAAGACCGATGAGTTGGTATTCTTTGCGTTCGACCTGCTGTTCGCCGAGGGCGAGGATCTGCGCCCGCTGCCGCTGCTCGACCGCAAGGAACGGCTTCGCAAGTTGCTGGGGCGCTCAGCAAAATCAACCCGCGCGCCAATCCGCTATGTCGAGCATTTCGACGCCGACGGCGAGCAAGTGCTGGACTCGGCGCGTAAGGCGGGGCTTGAGGGCATCATCTCGAAACAGGCCGATGCGCCCTATCGTGCCGGCCGTGGCGGAAGCTGGCTCAAGATCAAAAGCCGCCCCGGCCATGAGGTCGTGATCGGCGGCTGGAAAACCACGGACGGAAAATTCCGCTCGCTGATGGCCGGCGTCTATAAGGGCGACCATCTTGTCTATACCGGCATCGTCGGCACCGGCTACGGCCGCGACACAGTGAAGCGCATCATGCCAGCGCTGAAGGCGGTCGCCGCGTCGAAAAGCCCGTTCTCCGGTAACAACGCGCCGCCCGGCGGCCGCGACGTGCATTGGCTGAAACCGGAATTCGTCGCCGAAATCGAATTCGCCGGCTGGACCGCCGACGGCATGGTTCGGCAGGCGGCCTTCAAGGGATTGCGCGCGGACAAGCCGGCTCGCGAGGTCAAAGCGGAGCAGCCCGTCCGTGCGGCGGTCCCAAAGCTCGGGAGGCAAGCCGCGGCAACGTCACGCACGCCCAAGAAAACGGCAGCGCCTGCGAAGCGTCAACCTTCCCCGTCGCGCGATCGTGCCATCGTCATGGGCGTTACGATCTCGCACCCGGACAAGGCGCTGTGGCCCGACGCCGGTGACGACACACCCATCACCAAGCGCGATCTCGCCGACTACATGGAAGCGATCGGCGACTGGATGATCGGGCATCTGCGCGGACGGCCTTGCTCGATCGTACGCGCACCCGACGGCATTGGCGGCGAAACCTTCTTCCAGCGTCACGCCATGCCTGGCCTCTCCGATCTCGTCGAAACTGCAAAGGTCTCCGGCGACAAGAAGCCTTATCTGCAGATCGATCGCGTCGAAGGCCTGATCGCCATGGCGCAGATCGGTGGGTTGGAATTGCATCCGTGGAATTGCGCGCCCGAGCAGTATGACGTGCCGGGACGGCTGGTGTTCGACCTCGATCCGGCGCCGGATGTCGAATTTTCGGATGTCATCGCGGCGGCGAAGGAGATGAAGCAATGCCTTGAGGCGCTTGGGCTCGAAACGTTCTGCAAGACCACGGGCGGCAAGGGCCTGCACCTGGTCACGCCGCTTGCAACAAACAAGAAAGATATCGTCACTTGGAAAGAGGCCAAAACGTTCGCGCAAATCGTCTGCCAGCAGATGGCGGAAGACGCCCCCGAGCTTTATCTTCTCAACATGTCGAAGAAGCAGCGTGAGGGTAAAATCTTTCTCGACTATCTCCGCAACGATACCAAATCGACCGCGGTCGCGCCGCTATCGTCCCGCGCGCGCCCCGGCGCCACCGTGTCGATGCCGCTGAACTGGCCGCAGGTGAAAGCGGGGCTCGACCCGAAGCGCTTCACGGTCCGCACCGCGTCGGGCCTCTTGAAAAAGAGCAAAGCGTGGTCGGGCTACGACAAGGCCGCGCGCTCACTCAAAGCCGCGGTCGGAAAGCTTGTCCGATGACGGGCGGCCGGTCCGGAGAGGTTGCGTTGCTCGGCGTGCCCATTGACATGGGCGCGTCGCAGCGCGGAACCCTGATGGGGCCGGCGGCGCTACGTACTGCGGGCATTAAGCCGGTGCTGGAAAACCTGGGCATTGAAGTCCGGGACCACGGCGACATTTCCATCGCCGGCGTCGCGGCGGCAATCGATCCCATTCCCGCAAACGCCAACCACTATCGCGACATCCAGGCGTGGATCCGCGACCCTCAGCCCGCGCGCCTATGATCTGGCGAAATCCGGCGCCATACCGATCTTTCTCGGCGGCGATCACAGCCTGTCGATGGGTTCGATCAATGGCGTCGCACGGCATTGGCGTGAACAGGGACGTGAGTTGTTCGTGCTCTGGCTCGACGCCCACGCCGACTACAATACGCCGCTGACGACGATGACCGCGAACATGCACGGCATGTCCGCTGCTTTTCTGTGCGGCGAGCCCGGACTCGACGGTCTGCTCGGCGAAGAGCCACGCGCATCGATCACATCAGCGCATCTCGACCTGTTCGGCGTTCATTCGATCGACCCTCTCGAGAAGAAGCTGGTGCATGAACGGCGCATCGCCATTGCCGACATGCGCGCGATCGACGAGTTCGGCGTGGCGGTGCTGATGCACCGCGTCATCGAGCGGGTCAGGGCGCGCAACGGTGTGCTGCACCTCAGCTTCGATCTTGATGTGCTGGATCCCGGCGTTGCACCCGGTGTCGGCACCACCGTTCCCGGCGGCGCGACCTATCGCGAGGCGCATCTCATCATGGAACTGCTGCACGATTCCGGACTGGTCCATTCGGTCGATATCGTCGAACTCAATCCGTTTCTCGACGAACGCGGACGAACTGCACGGGTCGCGGTCGAACTGATCGCAAGCCTGTTCGGGCAGCAGATCACCGATCGTCCGACCCCGAGCAATACGCTGAGGCCGAACGGAAGCTGAACTCGGCGCGCGCGTCGTCGGCAATCATGCGAGTGCAGTCGTGACCGCGCGCCCGACGTCCGCGATGACGGCATTCTGCCGATCCGCCGAAACGGTGGCGCCAGTGAGGTAGACCGTCACGATAACCGGCGCCCGCTCCGGCGGCCAGATCACCGCCACGTCATTCGCCGTTCCCCGTTCGCCCGTGCCGGTCTTGTCGCCGACGCGCCAACCTGCCGGCAGCCCCGCCCGCAGGCGCTTGCCGCCGGTCTTGCTGGCAAGAGCCACCCCGTCAGTTGCTCGCGCGATTTGGCCGACAACTCATCGCCCAACACCAGCGCGCGAAGATCGGACGCCATCGCGTTCGGCGTAGTGGTGTCGCGCGGATCGCCCGGAAGCGCCTCGTTGAGTTCGGTCTCGATGCGGTCGAGGCGCGTCACATCGTCGCCCAGCGAGCGCGCGAAAACGGTCAGACCCTGCGGGCCGCCGATACTCGCAAGCAGCAGATTGCCCGCGGTGTTGTCGCTGAGCGTCATCGCCGCCTGACACAGTTCGGCGACGGTCATGCCGTCCGGGCCGACATGCTTTTTCGTTTCCGGCGAATAGGTCACGAGATCGGCTTCGCTGAAATAAATCCGCCGCGCGAGACTTTCCTTGCCGGCATCGACGCCGTGAAGAACAGCGCCCGACGCCAGCACCTTGAAGGTGCTGCACATCGGGAACCGCTCATCCATTCGATGGCCGACGCGCTGGCCGTTGTTGGCATCGAGCAGCGCGACACCTAACCGTCCGCCGCTTTCGCTCTCCAGCCGTTTCAACTCGGCGACAAACCTGTCCTGCGATACTGCGGCGGCCCGGACCAAGCCTGCGCGGCCCATCACGCCAAACCCGGCAAGAGCCGCGCCTGCCGCGCGCAACAATCGCCGTCTTCCGATCATGTCTAAGCGTCCTCATATTTGGCTGCATTGCGGCTCTCCGAGATGCAGCATCAAAACACCCGTAGCCTGAAGACCTGGCATTAAGAAGATCCGGGCATTAAAAAGGGCCGCTCATCGAGCCGCCCTCGTGATCTCACAAAATTGATATATGCGGGTTTACGCCGCGGCCATCTTCGCCTGGGGCGCCGCGGCCCTGACCTCGGCATCGACGTCCTTTTCGAATCTGGCGAAGTTCTTCTGGAACATGCCGACCAGGGCGCGCGCGGTCTTGTCGAACTCGGCCTTATCGGCCCAGGTCTTGATCGGATTGAGGATATGCGGCTCGACGCCAGGCACCGATGTCGGCACCGCGAACCCGAAACACTTGTCGGTGCGGAATTCAACGTCGCGCAGCGAGCCGTCGAGGGCCGCGCCAAGCAGCGCACGCGTCACGTTGATCGGCATGCGACGGCCGGTGCCATATTTGCCGCCGGTCCAGCCGGTGTTGACCAGCCAGCAGTCGACGTTGTGCTTCGCGATCAGGTCACGCAGCATGTTGCCGTAAACGCTGGGATCGCGTGGCAGGAACGGTGAACCGAAACAGGCGGAGAATTCCGGCTGCGGCTCGTCGCCGAGCCCGCGCTCGGTGCCGGCCACCTTCGCGGTATAGCCGGACAGGAAATGGTACATCGCCTGCGCCGGCGTCAGCTTGGCGATCGGCGGCAGCACGCCGAAGGCGTCGGCGGCCAGCATGACCAGATTCTTCGGCTGACCAGCCCGGCCGGTCCGAGAAGCGTTCGGAATGAATTCGAGCGGATAGGCCGAACGGGTGTTCTCGGTCTTCGACCCGTCATCGAAATCGGGCACGCTGGTGGATTTGTTGTGCACGACATTCTCAAGCACCGCGCCGAAGCGTTTCGAGGCGGAATAAATCTCGGGCTCCGCCTCCCGCGACAGCTTGATACATTTCGCGTAGCAGCCACCCTCGAAATTGAAGATGCCATCCTTGCTCCAGCCATGCTCGTCGTCGCCGATCAGCGTACGTTTGGGATCGGCGGACAGCGTGGTTTTTCCCGTTCCCGAGAGGCCGAAGAAGATCGCGCTGTCGCCGTCGGGGCCGACATTGGCCGAGCAGTGCATCGGCAGCACGCCCTTGTCGGGCAGATAATAGTTCAGCGTGGTGAAGATGCTCTTCTTCATCTCGCCGGCATAATGAGACCCGCCGATCAGAATGATCTTGCGGGCGAAATCGATGGCCACAACGTTCTCCGAGCGGACGCCGTGACGTTTCGGATCGGCGCGGAAGCTTGGCAGGTCGATGACGGTCAGTTCGGGGATGAAGCCCGCGAGCTCTGATGTGTCAGGCCGACGCAGCAGCGTGCGGATGAACAGCGAATGCCAGGCCAGTTCGGTGAAGACGCGGGTCGCGATGCGGAAATTCGGATCGGCGCCGCCATAGAGGTCCTGCGCGAACAGCTTCATGCCTTCGGCGTGCTTGAGGAAGTCGGCATGCAGTGCTGCGAATTGCTCCGACGTGATCGACTGGTTACCGGTCCACCACATATTCTTGTCGGTGGTGATGTCGCGGACAGTGAACTTGTCCTTCGGGCTGCGGCCGGTGAACACGCCGGTTTCCGCGCACAGCGCACCGTCCGCATTCACCATCGCTTCGCGGTTGCCTAGCGCGTGCTCGTAGAGCTGCGGCGCGCCGAAATTCCAGTACACCGCCTTGAGATTTTTTAGGCCGAATTTGTCGGCGCCGAAGGCGCCGTTACGCACGCCCTTCTCCTGCACGGAAAATTTCTCCTCGAACCCGCGTATCGCCGACCGCGATCATACCCAAACGCGCTCGGCCGCAATGGTCACAATATAGCTATCCGGCCTCGACCCGGCGACCTGTACTGATCAACGCCGGGCCTACGAAGACGATCCCGGACAGTTCGGTTATTCCAGAGCAGCTTGAATCCGGTCAGCCAATGTTACGTTGCAGCCCGGGCCTTTTCCACCAGTTCCTTCAAAACGACGCGAAGCTCGCCCGGAGTGACAATCCGCCGCGGAAAGTCCAGCCGCAGCGCGTCATGTTTGTCGGCGCCGATGTCCAGGCCATCAGGATCGCAGCCAGTGCAGCGCCAGTCCGCGGCCTCCGCGCCGAGCAATTGCGTTGCATAAAGATTCAGGGCGTCGCGATGATCGGCATTCATGTGATCGATCGCACTCTGTTCGGCCTCGATCAACGCCTCCGCGCCCTCGAGGCTGGTCAGAATCTTTTCCGGCTTGAGATCGACGATTCGCCCGAAGCCGGCCACCAGATGCACGCCCGTCGGTTGAATCCGAAAGAACGAGAAATCGCCGAAATCTGCAAAGGATTCCGCCGACGGGTGAACGTTCAGGTAGCGGTGGCGCAGCGTCGCCTTGAGTTCGCCGCCAGCTTCCTCGGCTGTTCCCGCGACCATGATTCGTGAGCCTTCCAGTGGATCGCCTTCCGCGCGCTCGTCCAGCATTAGGGACACCCTGGAATCGCCGATCACGTTTTTGGTATGGACGGCAAGGCGCGAAATGAGAAGAATTGGTGAGCCATCGTAATGACTTGCGACATTGACGAGGGAACAATAGGGATCGCCGGTGCCGGCCATGAGGGTTGCCAGCGCGCCCTGCCGGCTCCGGCGCAGCAACGATCGGGTAAGTTTCGCGGACTGGAAATTGGCTGTCGGCTGCATAGCTAAGTCCTCAATTTCAATTGAAAAAAACGCTCTCTCAGGCTACAGTTCAGTCGAACAGGCACGGAACGGTCGGCGTCTTCGCGCGTTTCCGGGAACTCGGTCACACTTCAGCCCAGCTTGCATTGCTCGTTGACTGCGCTCTTAAAGCCACTCCAACGGCAGACTGTCGAAATTGTTCGCGTCTCGCCATCCGCTTCGGAAAGCAGGCACATGCCCACAATCGCCCTGGTCGATGACGACCGCAACATTCTCACATCGGTCTCGATCGCGCTCGAAGCCGAAGGCTACCGCATCATGACCTATACCGATGGCGCGTCAGCCCTCGACGGCTTCCGCACCAGCCAGCCCGACCTTGCGATCCTCGACATCAAGATGCCGCGCATGGACGGAATGGAGACGCTGCGGCGGCTGCGTCAGAAATCCGACTTGCCCGTTATTTTCCTTACCTCCAAAGACGAGGAGATCGATGAACTGTTCGGTCTCAAGATGGGAGCTGACGATTTCATCCGCAAGCCGTTCTCGCAACGGTTGCTGGTAGAGCGCGTCAAGGCGGTGTTGCGCCGCGCTTGCCCGAAAGACCCGACAGCAGCGCCCAAAGAGAGCGACGCCAAGGCGCTCGACCGCGGCCTTTTGCGCATGGATCCGGAGCGTCACACCTGCACCTGGAAGAACGAACCCGTCACCCTGACCGTCACGGAGTTCTTGATTCTGCAGGCGCTGGCGACGCGTCCCGGCGTCGTCAAGAGCCGCAATGCGCTGATGGATGCCGCCTATGACGATCAGGTCTATGTCGATGACCGCACCATCGATAGTCACATCAAGCGGCTGCGCAAGAAGTTCAAGGTCGTCGACGACGACTTTGAAATGATCGAAACCCTCTACGGGGTGGGTTACCGCTTCAAGGAAACCTGATAAACTGGCATTCGGCGGTGCGCGCAGTCGGCGAGCCGAATCCATAACCCGAGAGTATGGATTCCCCGATGTGCAATTGCACCATCTGGGCCTGCGTCCTTGGCGCGAACGGGAAAGGTTCGTCGCCTGGGCACATCTTCGGCGACAAACGCGAAGCGTTTGCGCGGGGAATGGTGATCGCGGGGAATGGCAATAGTGAGTTGTGGGACCGATAACCGGGCAGTTTCAGTCATTGCTTGATCGAACGCAGCCTGATCTTAATCCGGACGCTGAGGATGCCTCACAGCTCCTCGCGCCGGAGACTCCTGCCGATCATGTCGCGCCGACGCCGCGCTGGCAGCGTCCGCTGGGCTGGCTGCACCGCGCCGGTCAGTTTCTTTTCACGCTCAGCTTTTCGAGCCTGACCCGCCGCATCGTGTCGCTGAACCTGGCGGGCCTGATCGCGCTGGCCGCCAGCATTCTGTATCTCTCGCAATTCCGCGCCGGCCTGATCGACGCACGCGCGCAGAGCCTGCTGGTGCAGGGCGAGATCATCGCAAGCGCCATTGCCGCTTCGGCGACGGTCGAAACCAACACCATCACTATCGACCCCGACCGTCTGCTCGATCTCAAGCCCGGCGAGAGCTATGGCGCGCCGGACGAATTTTCAGGACTGGATTTTCCAATCAATCCGGAGCGCGTCGCTCCCGTGCTGCGGCGGCTGATCTCGCCGACCAACACCCGTGCGCGCATCTATGACCGTGATGGCGTACTGATCCTCGACAGCCGCAGCCTTTTTCGTCGCGGCGATGTCATACGCTTCGAACTGCCACCTCCGACCGACGTCAAGCCTGGCTTCGTGGAGCGCACCACTATCGCGATCCGTACCTGGCTCAATCGCGGCGATCTTCCGCTTTACCGCGAACTCGGCCCTGAGAATGGCAACGGTTACCAAGAGGTCGCGCAGTCTCTCACAGGTGAGAAGTCCAGCATGGTGCGCATCAACGACCGCGGCGAAATCATCGTCTCGGTCGCTGTTCCGGTGGAGCGGCCGCGCGCCACCATTTTCGGCGCGTTGATGCTGTCCACGCAGGGCGACGACATCGACCAGATGGTGACGGCTGAGCGGCTGGCGATTCTGAAAGTGTTCGGTGTCGCTGTGGTCGTCATGATCGTGCTGTCGCTGCTGCTGGCCAGCACCATCGCGGGGCCGGTGCGGCGTCTCGCCGACAGCGCGGAGCGTGTTCGCCGCCGCATCAGAACGCGCGTTGAGATTCCCGATTTTACCCGCCGCCGCGATGAAATCGGCCACCTGTCCGGTGCGCTGCGCGACATGACCGACGCGCTCTACAACCGCATCGAGGCGATCGAGACCTTCGCGGCCGACGTCTCGCACGAACTGAAGAATCCCCTGACCTCGCTTGCGCTCCGCGGTGGAAACCCTGCCGCTTGCGAAGAACGAGAACAGCCGCCGCCGCCTGCTCGAGGTGATCGGACACGACGTCCGCCGGCTCGATCGCCTGATCTCCGACATTTCCGACGCAAGCCGTCTCGACGCCGAGTTGCAACGCCAGGACGTCGCGCCGGTCGATATCCGGCGCCTGCTGACCACGCTGACATCGGTCGCGAACGAAACGAAACTGGGCCACGACGTCGGCGTCGACGTGAGGTTCGAAACGAGTCGTCCGGACAACTTCTCGGTGCCGGGGCACGACTTGCGGCTCGGCCAGGTGATCTCCAACCTCCTGACCAATGCGCAGTCGTTTTCGAATTCCGGCGGCCGCGTGCGCATCCTGTGCCGGCGCCTGAAATCCGAAATCGAGATCGTGGTGGACGACGACGGGCCCGGCATTCGTCCCGATGCGCTGGAACGGGTGTTCGAACGCTTTTACACCGACCGGCCGCATCAGGGGTTCGGCCAGAATTCCGGTCTCGGTCTGTCGATCTCCAAGCAGATCATCGAAGCACATCGCGGACGCATCTGGGCGGAGAACCGTCCCGGCCCGACCGACGCCCTTGGCGACACCCGGATCGCGGGCGCGCGCTTCGTGGTCCGGCTGCCCGCGACATGACGGCGTCATCCGGTCCGACGATCCACGGCTCCGCGGTGCTGGTGGGGGATCGCGCCGTCCTGATCCGCGGGCCCTCCGGCGCCGGCAAGTCGCGCCTCGCCTTCGATCTCATCCTTGCCGGCCGAAGCGGCCAGATCTCTGCCGCGACGCTGGTCGGCGATGATCGCCTTTGCCTGGAGCCGGTTCGCGATCGAACTCCTCGTCAGGCCACCCCCTCAACTTGAAGGACTGATTGAGATTCGGGGGCTCGGCATTCGGCGGTGCGCTTTTGTCGCGGAGGCTCCGATCGGCGTTGTCATCGATCTCTGCGCGTCTGATGCCGAGCGCCTGCCCCAAGCGGAAGCGTTGCGGACCACCATTTTGGGGGTCGAACTAGCCCGAATCCCGGTCGCGGCGGGTTTTTCGCCACTTCCGCTGGTCATCGCCGCACTGACGACCATGTCCGGGTTGCAGCGAGACAGGCTCCGCTGGTGATTGCTGGAAGGAATTTGATAACCATATAAGTCCCACTATCGCCACGGAATAGACCAGCGCGGCTTCCCGGGTAGACCCCGCTTTTCAGGGAAAAACGCACCACTCCCCTTGCGTGAGGGCTCTGGATGGTCAAAGTGGCCCGTTCGTGCGGTGCACCAAAAGCACCCGCGAGGAGTTTTCGATGATTGGTCTGGTACTTGTGACCCATGGGCGCCTTGCCGACGAATTCAAGGCAGCGCTCGAACATGTAATGGGTCCGCAAAAGCAAATCGAAGCCATCACCATCGGCGCCGAGGACGATGCCGATCTGTGCCGCGGCGATATCATCGAAGCCGTCAACCGCGTCGACAGCGGCAACGGTGTCGCTATTCTGACCGACATGTTCGGCGGTACGCCCTTCAAACCTCGCGATCTCCTGCATGAGCCGGCCCAAGGTCGAAGTGCTCGCGGGCATCAATCTTCCAATGCTGGTGAAACTTGCCAAGGTGCGCGGCGAACTGCCGTTGCCCGAAGCCATCGCGGCGGCGCAGGAGGCCGGACGCAAATACGTAACGATCGCCAGTCGGGTGCTTGCCGGAAAATGACCGGAAAGCCGGACGACGCGGCCTCCTCGAGCGACCCATCGGCGTCGAAGAGCGTATCCGCCGCGGGCGCGGTCTCCCGCGAAATTTCGATCGTCAACAAACGCGGCCTTCATGCTCGGGCGTCAGCGAAATTCGTGCAGATGGTCGAGCGCTTCAACGCCGACGTCAGCGTGACGCGCAATGGCGAGACGGTCGGCGGCAATTCGATCATGGGCTTGATGATGCTGTCTGCGGGGATTGGAACAACGATCACCGTTTCCGCAACCGGCCCCGCGGCCGAAGCCGCGGTCGCCGCGATCGCTGAGCTCGTCGGCAACAAATTCAACGAGGAAGAGTGAGCGGCATCAGTCGCCTCGGCCTGTAGCACGGAAACGTCCAGAAAGCGCTTCCCGCAGTTGACCGTTGCTTGCCCGCAGTTCGGGCGGGTGCTATCCCGCGCCTCATGACGACCTCCATTTCCAACATCCGCAACTTTTCCATCGTCGCCCATATCGACCATGGCAAATCGACGCTGGCCGACCGCCTGATCCAGATGACCGGCGGACTGACCGATCGCGAGATGGCGGGCAAGGAGCAGGTGCTCGACTCCATGGACATCGAGCGCGAGCGCGGCATCACCATCAAGGCGCAGACCGTGCGCCTGAACTACCGTGCCAAGGACGGCAAGGACTACGTCTTCAACCTGATGGACACGCCGGGCCATGTCGACTTCGCCTACGAGGTCTCGCGCTCGCTTGCCGCCTGCGAAGGCTCGCTGCTGGTGGTCGACGCCAGCCAGGGCGTCGAGGCGCAGACGCTCGCCAACGTCTATCATGCACTCGACGCCGGCCACGAGATCGTGCCGATCCTCAACAAGGTCGACCTGCCCGCCGCCGAGCCGGACAAGGTCAAGCAGCAGATCGAGGACGTCATCGGCATCGACGCCTCGGACGCGGTGATGATCTCGGCCAAGACCGGCCTCGGCGTGCCCGATGTGCTGGAAGCCGTCGTCACGCGGCTGCCGCCGCCGAAAGGCGACCGCGACGCCACGCTGAAGGCGCTGCTGGTCGATAGCTGGTACGACGTCTATCTCGGCGTCGTCGTGCTCGTCCGCATCGTCGACGGCGTGCTGAAGAAGGGCTCAGCGCATCCGCATGATGGGCACCGGAGCGGCCTACGACGTCGAGCGCGTCGGCTTCTTCACGCCGAAGATGACGCAGGTGGACGAACTCGGCCCCGGCGAGATCGGCTTCATCACCGCCGCGATCAAGGAGGTGGCGGACACCCGCGTCGGCGACACCATCACCGACGACCGCAAGCCGGTGACGGACATGCTGCCGGGCTTCAAGCCGGCCATCCCGGTGGTGTTCTGCGGCCTGTTTCCGGTCGATGCCGACGATTTCGAGACGCTGCGCGCGGCGATGGGCAAGCTGCGGCTGAACGACGCGAGTTTCTCGTTCGAGATGGAAACCTCCGCCGCGCTCGGCTTCGGCTTCCGCTGCGGCTTCCTCGGCCTGTTGCATCTCGAGATCATTCAGGAGCGCCTGCGCCGCGAGTTCGATCTCAACCTGATCGCGACGGCGCCATCGGTCATCTACAAGATGCATCTGACCGACGGCAGCGAGATCGAGATTCACAACCCGATCGACATGCCCGACGTGGTGAAGATCGCCGAGATCGAGGAACCGTGGATCGAGGCCACCATCCTGACGCCCGACGACTATCTCGGCAGCGTGCTGAAGCTGTGCCAGGACCGGCGCGGCTCGCAGAAGGAGCTCACCTACGTCGGTGCGCGCGCGATGGTGAAATACGATCTGCCGCTCAACGAAGTGGTGTTCGATTTCTACGACCGGCTGAAGTCCGTCTCCAAGGGCTACGCCTCGTTCGACTATCACCTGACCGACTACAAGGCGGCCGATCTCGTGAAAATGCAGATCCTCGTCAACAACGAGCCGGTCGACGCGCTGTCGATGCTGGTGCATCGCACCCGCGCCGAAGGCCGCGGCCGCGCCATGGTCGAGAAGATGAAGGAACTGATCCCGCCGCACATGTTCCAGATTCCGATCCAGGCGGCGATCGGCGGCAAGGTGATCGCGCGCGAAACGGTGCGTGCGCTGCGCAAGGACGTCACCGCGAAATGCTACGGCGGCGACATCAGCCGCAAGCGCAAACTTCTGGAGAAGCAGAAGGAAGGCAAGAAGAAGATGCGGCAGTTCGGCAAGGTCGACATCCCGCAGGAAGCTTTTATCGCCGCGCTGAAGGTGGATAGCTGAACACCCCAACTTGTCTGCAAAAGGAACCTTCGCAACCGGCAGACGTTTCGACTTGAGCGAAACGTAATCGGGAGAGGCGTCATGCCACGCGGCGACAAGTCAGCCTATACAGGCAAGCAGAAACGCAAGGCCGAGCATATCGAGGAAGGCTACGAGAAGCGCGGCGTGAAGAAGGAGGAGGCGGAACGTCGGGCGTGGGCGACCGTCAACAAGGAAAGCGGCGGCGGCGAGAAGAGCGGCTCGGGCCGCGGCCGCAAGACCACGAAGGTCTCGTCGAAACGCGGCGGCCAGATCGGTGGACCTCGCGGCGGCAAGGCTTCGGCTGCACGTCCGGCAGCCGAGCGGTCGCGCTCAGCCAAGAAGGCCGCGGCGACGCGCAAGCGTGCGGCAACAAAGCGCTCGACGGCCGCGAAGAAAGCCGCGCGCAAGCGATAGCAGCACGGGCACACACCGGTCCCCTGCCTGTCTCATCCATGCAGGAACGGCCGACGGGCTGGGCGACCGTGGCGCCGGCGCGTTCATTCAATTCATTGTTGCTGCGTTCGCCTGGCGGGGCTGATTTCAAGGCAGGATTCCGCTACAATCGTCACTCATGCGCGCGATTCTCCTCCTGCTTCTGGTGTCCGCCATTGTCGTCTTGATCGGTCCCGCACCGGACGCGTTCGCGCAGGACAAGGGCACGCTCAATCCGAAGCCGCTGCCGCCGTTGGCCAATCCCAACGACCCCACGCTCGCGGCCAAGCAACTGTTCGGACGCAAGATGCTGCCCACGGGAGGTGCGCCGCATGTCATCGGCTTCTACGCCAAGGGCTGCATCGCCGGGGCTGAAGCGCTGCCGATCACCGGGCCGACCTGGCAGGTGATGCGGCTGTCGCGCAACCGCAACTGGGCGCATCCGGCGATGGTGGCGCTGCTGGAGCGGCTGTCGGCCAAGGTGCACAAAGAAGCCGGCTGGCCGGGGCTTCTGATCGGCGACATGGCCCAGCCGCGCGGCGGCCCGATGATCACCGGTCACGCCAGCCACCAGATCGGGCTCGACGCCGACGTCTGGCTGACGTCGATGCCGAACCGACCACTGTCGCGCAACGAGCGCGAGGAGACGTCGGCGGTCATGATGGTGCGCCATGATCGTCTCGATATCGATCCCCAAGCCTGGACGCCGAGGCATCTCAACGTCATCCGCGCCGCCGCCAGCGAACCGGCGGTCGAGCGCATTTTCGTCAATGCCGCGATCAAGAAGGCGCTGTGCCGCGAGGCCAAGGGCGACCGTAGCTGGCTCTGGAAGATCCGTCCCATGTACGGCCACGACTATCACTTCCATATCCGCATCAAGTGTCCACCAGGCAATCCTCAGTGCGAGTCACAGCCAGCGCCACAGGAGACCGAGGGGTGCAGCGCCGACGATCTCGCCTATTGGTTCAGCGACGCCGTGCTGCATCCGAAGCCGCCGAAGGTGCCGCCGAAGCCGAAGCCGCCGATCACGCTGGCGGAGCTGCCGGCCGATTGCCGGCAGGTCCTGGCCGCACCGGATGCCAGGCCATAGCAAAGGGGCGGCAGGCGCCTACCGAAGTCCGTTCCGCCTGGTCAGAAGACCTGCTAACCTCGGCCGTCGCCGCGCCGTAAGCGCTGGCGAGGCTTCGGATCAGAGCGATTGATCCTCCGTCCCCCCTTTGCCGCCGCGCATCGTTGTCACGCAGCGATTTCATTTGCGAAGGATTTATCATGCGCATCAGTGCACGCAACCAGATCAAGGGTCCCCTCGTCGAAATGACGAAGGCGCAACCCCATCGCCGATCGCAGTGAACCGATGATGCGATTATCCCTGCCCATCGCTGCTCCTTGCGACGCCGGCTTTCGCTGCCGATCCCGTCGGATGCGACAAGTTCAAATGGCCGATGGACAAGGAACTGGCGGCGCTCACCACGCCTTCCTTGCCGAAGCTGGCACCGGGCGCGGAAACGCCTCCGTCTCCGACCGCCGTCACCGTGACGCTGCGCCCGATTGCTGACGCAGCTCTGCCCAAACCGCCGGAGCGCAGCCCAGAAGCCCGACAGCTACGCAGGCTTCGTTCGCACCTCGGTGGGGTCCGCAGGACTCTACACGGTGACAGTCTCGGACTACGCCTGGATCGACGTCGTCCAGAACGATGCCTATCTCAAGCCGAAGGGTTCAGCGGCGTCACCGGCTGCAACGGGGCCAGGAAAAGTGTCCGGTTCGATCTTTCGGCCGGGCCGGTGACCATACAGGTCAGCGGCGTCGCCAAAGATGCCATCAACATCGCCTTTACGCCCGCCACACCCTAAAGACCAATTGTCGCAGGCCTTTACCTGTGGGCTATGGCTGATATGATCGAAGCTCAGCGATCTTTCCGGCCGGCCGTAAGTCAGTTGGAAATCCATGGAACGGCGCTTCCATTGATCGTCCTGTCAATCCCTTGCATCGTCTGCGCGATTGTTCGCGCGGATTGATTTGGAGCGCCCTCATGAAGATATTCAATCGTTCGTTGCTCTCGGCATTGCTGGTCGGTGCCGCCCTCGCTGTGCCGGCCTCTGCGCAGGACGCCCGGCCCTCTGCCACGGCACCCGCCGCCGCACACGACAAGACGCTGACCGTGTTCGCCGCGGCTTCGATGAAGAACGCGCTCGACGATGTCGACAACGCCTATACCGCCAAGACCGGTGTCAAAATCACTGCGAGCTATGCGGCGAGTTCCGCGCTCGCCAAACAGATCGAACAGGCCGCGCCCGCCGACGTGTTCATATCAGCCGATACGGCATGGATGGACTACGCCATCGAGAAGAAAACGATCAACGAGTTCCACCCGCATCAATCTGCTCGGCAACAGCATCGTGCTGATCGCACCGAAGAATTCGAAGACCGACCACGTCACGATCGGCCAGGGATTTGATCTCGCCAAGCTCGCCGGCGACGGCAAGGTCGCGACCGGCGACGTCAAGTCCGTGCCCGTCGGCAAATACGCCAAGGCGGCGCTGGAAAAGCTCGGCGCATGGACGGCGGTTGAACCGAAAATGGCGATGGCGGAAAACGTTCGCGCCGCGCTGGCGCTGGTGGCGCGGAACGAAGCGGCGCTCGGCATTGTCTATTCCACCGACGCCAAGGTTGACCCCGGTGTAAAGATCGTCGGCACGTTCCCGGACGATTCCCATCCGCCGATCATTTACCCGGCGGCGGCAACCACCACTGCCAAAAGCGACACCGCCGGTTATCTCGCATTCCTGACCTCGTCCGCGGCCAAGACCATCTTCGAGAAATACGGATTCACGGTTCTGGCGGGCCCCAAGTCCTAAGTGTTTGATATCACTCCCGACGAATGGACGGCGATCGAGCTTTCACTTCGGATCGCCGTCGTCGCCACGCTGGTATCCACGCCCCTCGGCATCGCCGTGGCGTGGCTGCTGGCGCGGCGCGATTTCTGGGGCAAGGCGCTGCTCGATGCGGTGATCCATTTGCCGCTGGTCTTGCCGCCGGTCGTTACCGGCTATCTTCTGCTGCTGAATTTCGGCCGTCGCGGGCCGATCGGCGAGTTCCTCGATAAATATTTCGGCCTAGTGTTTTCATTCCGCTGGACCGGCGCGGCGCTTGCCTGCGGCGTGATGTCGTTTCCGCTCCTGGTGCGGCCGATGCGGTTGTCGATCGAGGCGATCGACCGCAGGCTGGAACAGGCCGCGGGAACGCTCGGCGCAGCCCCATGGCAAGTCTTTGTCACCATCACCCTGCCGCTGGCGTTGCCCGGCATTCTCGCCGGCATGATCATGGGATTCGCCAAGGCGCTCGGCGAGTTCGGCGCGACCATCACCTTCGTGTCGAATATTCCCGGCGAAACGCAGACCATCTCATCGGCGATCTACTCGCTGATCCAAACCCCTTTCGGCGACACCGCCGCGCTGCGGCTCGTCATCATTTCGGCCGCCTTGGCCATCGGCGCGCTGGTGGCATCGGAATTGTTCGCGCGCCATGCGTTGCGACGCGTTCACGGGCTCTGACATGCTGAGCGTCAACGTTACCAAGCAACTTGGCGAGTTCAGGCTCGAGGCCGCATTCGAGAGCAACAGTCGGATCATCGGTCTGTTCGGCGCTTCCGGCTCTGGAAAGAGTTCGATCATCAACATGATCGCCGGGCTGTCGAAGCCCGATGAAGGCACCATCGCCATCGCCGGCGAGAAGATGGACGACACCGCCGCCCGCTTGCATGTGCCGCCTTACCGGCGCCGGATCGGCTACGTGTTTCAGGACGCGCGGCTGTTTCCCCATCGCAGCGTCGCGCAAAATCTTGACTACGGTCGACGAATGAACAAGCTCGCGCCGGACGCAACCCATCTTCAGCACATTCTCAAACTTCTCGACATCGGCCCTCTCCAGGATCGTCGCCCCGGACAATTATCCGGCGGCGAGCGGCAGCGGGTGGCGCTCGGACGCGCGCTGTTGTCAAAACCCCGCTTGTTGCTCATGGACGAGCCGCTCGGCGCGCTCGATCAGGATCGCAAGACCGAAATCCTGCCCTATCTCGAACGTCTCCGCGATGAGGAAAACGTGCCGATGGTCTATGTCAGCCACGATCCGGATGAATTGCGTCAGCTCGCTTCACAAATCGTGATGCTGAGACACGGACGTATCGCCGCATTCGGCGGGATCGAGATCCTGCCTGCCTAATTTAGAAGTCAAATCCGTGCAATCGACGACCACGCTTTCGATATTTTATGCCTGAGCGCGCCTGTCCGGGTGCGGGGCGGCGGCTTCTCTTCATCTTCAGGCAACCGAAGTCCGACCGCGTTGACACGGCCTTCGCTGATATTGCGTGCGACGAGAACGATGGTATCGAGCGGCAGGGTCGCACCGGCCTTCGGCGCACGGTCGAGATGGACGTCGAAGTAATCCGCCAGCGTCAGCCCCGCGTCGGTCGGTTCGACGGAGATACCGTAGATTTGCGCGATATCGCCGACGGCGATTTCGCCTGAGACCACGAAGTCGCCAAGCAGATGCGGATCGGGCGTCGCCATCGGTTGCATATCGACAAAGAAGCGATCGAGCGACTCGGCTTTTTCCGGCGGCGCCAACAGATAGATATAGTCTCCCGCCGCGATGGGCTCCGCTTCGGCTGGCGTCAGAATTTTCTCGTTACGGATTACCAGCGTCGGCTTCGACCATGACGGTATCAGCCCACGCCGGAGGAACAGGCTCTTCGGTCGCACCGCATAGCCGACCAACTGCTGTTCGAGCTGCCCCGGGAGATCGAGTTCGACGCGGCGCGGGCCCCGTTCAGCGCGCGGCAGCGCCACATGCAGCCGCCGGGCCGCCGCGGCGAGCGTCCAGCCCTGCAGCAAAAGCGAGATGATCACCACGACGAAAGCGACGTCGAAATACAGATAGGCCTTCGACAATCCGACCAGCATCGGAATCGAAGCGAGGAAGATCGCGACCGCACCCCGCAGCCCGGTCCAGGCGATGAACAGTTTTTCCCGCCAGTTGAAGGGAAATGGCGCGAGGCAGAGGAACACCGCGAGCGGCCGCGCCACCAGCATCAGCACCAGCGAAATGACCACCGCCGGCACGACACTGTCCAGCAGGCGGTGCGGCGAAACCAGCAGACCGAGCAGCACGAACATCACGATCTGCGCCAGCCAGGTGGCGGCATCGAGGAACGTCACCACGGAGTTGTGGGCGCGGGTCGGACGGTTGCCGACGATGATCCCCGCGAGATAGACCGCGAGAAATCCCGATGCGTGGAATATCTGCGCCACGCCGAAGATCACGAGTGCCGCGGTCGTAACGAACGGTGCATGCAGCCCCTGGGGCAGCGCCACCCGGTTCAGCGCCGTCACCACGAGCCGCCCGCCGATCACACCGACGATGGCGCCGAGCACCGCCTCGCGACCGAATTCGAGAATGACATGCCAGACCGAGCTTTCTCCGCTCGAAATCAACTCCACCAGCATCAGCGTGAGAAACACGGCGAAAGGATCATTGGTGCCGGATTCGACCTCTAGGGTCGCGCCGACCCTCGGACGCAACCGCAGCCCCTGCGCATGCACCAGCAGAAACACTGCGGCCGCATCGGTGGAGGCGACCACGGCGCCGACCAGCAGCGCCTCGGTCCAGTTGAGGTCGAGCGCATATTTCGCGACCGGAGCGGTGACCAGCGCGGTCAGCAGCACGCCGAGAGTGGCGAGAATCATTGAGGGCGCCAGGACCGCGCGGATGCTCTGAAACCGTGTTTTCAGGCCGCCATCGAACAGAATCAGGGCCAGCGCCGCCGATCCGACCAGATAGGTGGTTCGCACATCGTCGAAGTGTAGGCTGCCCGGTCCGGAATCACCCGCCAGCATGCCGATGAACAGGAAGACCAGCAGCAAGGGGGCGCCGAAACGCAGCGCCAGCAGGCTCGACAGAATACCGGCCATGACCAGAATCGCGCCGAGCAGGATCGCTAGACTGACCGAATCCAGAGATGCCATCAGAGGTCCGAAGCGGTAAATACCTGCATTTGCATCCTTATCGTCGCCGGCGCGTCACGCCAACCCATTTCTCCCACCAGCATTGTTGGTTTGCTCTCCAGATCGCCAGCGCAACGCGCAAGCTAGCCGTATCCGCGTTCATGGAGCTGGACGCGTCAACACGCCGCACCCCGACGGCGTCGCCGCGCCCTGTCTCACCCCCACGCGCTATTGCCGAATAAAGAGGGCGACGTCCCGCACTGCGCGTGGAAATTTATCCTCTGAACTGCCAT
The DNA here is from genome assembly GCA_963764445.1 of uncultured Alphaproteobacteria bacterium. Lineage (GTDB taxonomy): Bacteria > Pseudomonadota > Alphaproteobacteria > Rhizobiales > Xanthobacteraceae > Nitrobacter. The sequence continues at coordinate 48,402 of CAVXSV010000006.1, read as the reverse complement.
CTCCTCGCAGGACCGGTTTCCATTCCGCCCTGAGAGCACGGCCTACGTGCTCCAGCTTGCGCTGACCGCCCTATCCACTAGATTGGAGTCTGAATCATTCCTTTTTTCCCAGTCAAGATCGTCTGATGAGCTACGTCGAAGCCTCCGAAACCTCCCTGCGCAAGACCGGGCAGATCAAGCTGCATGGCCCGAGCGGATTCGCCGGCATGCGCAAGGCCGGCGCCCTGGCGGCGCGCTGTCTCGACGAACTCGCCGATTTGGTGAAACCCGGCCTGCCAACGTCACAAATCGACGATTTCGTGCGCGAATTCGCCTTCAGCAATGACGCCTATCCGGCAACGCTGATGTATCGCGGCTATCGGTACTCGACCTGCACGTCGATCAATCACGTGGTCTGTCACGGGATGCCCGGCGATCGCGCCGTGAAAGAGGGCGATATCGTCAATGTCGACGTGACCTTTATCGTCGATGGCTGGTACGGCGACTCCAGCCGGATGTACGCGGTCGGCCCGATCGCGCGCAAGGCCGAACGGCTCATCGAGGTGACCTATGAGGCGATGATGCGCGGCATCGCCGCAGTCAAGCCAGGCGCGACGACCGGCGATATCGGCCACGCCATCCAGAGTTTCGTCGAACCGCATGGCATGAGCGTGGTGCGCGATTTCTGCGGCCACGGGCTCGGCCGTATGTTTCACGACGAACCAAACATCATCCATATCGGCCGGCCCGGCGAAGGCGTGCCGCTCAAGCCGGGGATGTTCTTCACCATCGAGCCGATGATCAATCTCGGCAAGCCGCATGTGAAGATCCTGTCGGACGGCTGGACCGCCGTGACGCGTGATCGCTCACTGTCGGCGCAGTTCGAGCATTCGGTCGGCGTGACCGAGACCGGGGTCGAGATATTCACGCTTTCGCGAGCAAACTGGAGAAGCCCTACGGCGGCTGATCTCGAGCCCGGAAAAGGTCACGCCGGATCGTACGTCCTTTCGGAACTCCTTCCTCAATTGAGGGGTTGCAAATACCGCCGGCCACGGCATGGTTGCGGAAACCGAAACCCGCTGCATCCAATGCCCGCAGACGGACGACCCCAGGATTTGCCGAAGCGCCGCATTATCACGGCCATCGCGAGAGGTTGCGCGAGCGCTTCCGCGACGCCGGACCGGACGCGCTCAGCGATTACGAACTGCTCGAAATGGTGCTGTTTCGCGCGCTGCCCCGCCGCGACGTCAAACCTCTGGCCAAATCCCTGATCGGCCATTCGGATCGTTCGCGGAGGTTGTTCACGCGCCCGACGCCCGGCTCCGCGAGACTAGCGGGCTCGGCGAGGCCGCGATCATCGAGCTCAAGCTGATCGCGGCGACCGCCAGCCGTGTTGCCAAGGGACAAGTGAAGCAGCGGACGATGCTGTCGTCATGGACTGCAGTGATCGACTATTGCCGGGCCTCGATGGCGTTCGCCGACAAGGAGCAGTTCCGCATCCTGTTTCTTGATAAACGCAACCAGCTCATCGCGGACGAATTGCAGCAGGTCGGCACCGTCGATCACACGACGGTCTATCCGCGCGAGGTCGTCAAGCGCGCGCTCGAATTATCTGCCACCGCGATCATCCTGGTGCACAACCACCCTTCCGGCGATCCGACGCCGTCGCAGGCGGACATCCAGATGACCAAATCGATCGTCGACATCTCGGCCCCGCTTGGGATATCCGTGCACGACCACATCATCGTCGGCAAGAATGGCCATGCCAGCCTGAAAGGGCTGCGGCTGATGTAGGTCGTGATTAAGTCACGGCCGGGCAGCGATTCTCACTGTCTCACCAGAATCAGCGGATTGGCACTCTCGGGAACGAGCCGCCATTGCGCGTTGTCGTCCGCCTGGAAGTGCCAGGTTTCGCCGCTCGCCGACATCAGCAAGATTTCGCCGTGCTCGAGCCGCCAGACCTGGGGCTTGAAGTTCGCGATCGCCGGATCGCATTTGGGTTTAAGAAAAGCCTGAAAATTGTCCGGCGGGACTTCGGTGTTGGTCAACGTTATGCCGCAGATCGCCTGACCATTGCCGCGGACGAAAGCCCAGTCGCCGATCATCTGATCCATCGATTTGGCGAGCGAGCGGGCGGCTGCGAGATTTTGCAGGATGTAGATGCCCTCGTTCTCCCGCCGGCCTTCGAGAATGCCGCTTTCGACTTCGGTGAAATCGATCACCGGCTGACCGGTGGCGGTCTGCAAGCGCACGATGTCCAGACCGGCAACGGTCCAGGCCGTGATGTCCTTCGTGAACGGTAGCGACGCCGCGCAACCCGGCTCAAGATCGAGCTTGAGACCCTGCGGCGACGTATCGCCTTTGAGCGTCACGACACAGGTCTTGCTGCGTTCGGTTGTCGACAGCTCCCACTGTCCGATCATGCTTTGCTTCAAGGTCGACGCGTCCTGCGCCGATGCGACCGATCCGTCGGTCATCAGCATCACCACAGTGGCGAGGGCAAGCCGCCGCCTCCGCCATGCCGTCGTGCCGTGGTCCGGACAACTCATGCTAACGTCCCTCCACCGGCGTCTCCGGAACTGGCGTCAGCGGCAGCTTGCCGGCGAACCAGGCCTTGATGTTGTCGACGACGAGTTGATCCATCGCATTGCGTGTCACCACCGACGCCGAACCGATGTGCGGCAACAACACGACGTTCTGCAACGCACGCAACTCGTCCGGCACGTTCGGCTCACTGGCGAACACGTCGAGACCGGCGGCGAGAATGACACCGGATTTCAGCGCATGGATCAGCGCTGGTTCGTCGATCACCGATCCCCGCGCCAGGTTGACGATGACGCCGCGCGGCCCGAGCGCTGCCAAGACATCGGCATTGATCAGCTTCAGCGTCGATGCACCCCCGGGCGTGATGACGACCAGCGTATCGACCACCTTCGCCATCTCGATCAGATTCGGATAGTGCTGATACGAAACGCCCGCGGCCGGATTGCGCGAATGATAGACGACCGGAACCCGCGCCGCATCAAGGCGTCGCGCGATCGCCTGACCGATTCGGCCCATGCCGACCATGCCGACCTTGCGGTCGCGCAGCGAGCCGACGCTCAAGGGAAAATTCTGCGTGGTCCACAATCCCGCCCGAACATAACGATCCGCCCTGACGAATTCGCGCAGCGTCGCGATCAGGAGGCCGAGTGCGACGTCCGCGACCTCCTCGGTCAGGACGTCGGGTGTGTTGGTGACGACGATGTTGTGCTCGCGTGCGTGGCTCGTGTCGATGTGGTCGTAACCAACGCCAAAGCTGGACATGATTTCGAGTTTTGGAAAGCGTGCCTGCACCGCACTGCCGGAAGGAATCGAATCGGTGATCGCCATGCCGCGGATTTTGTCGGCAATGGCGGGCGCCAGCCGCTCCAGATCAGCTTGTTTCTCGAAATGATGCAGCACGAACTGATCGGTAAAGCCGTTATCGACGATCGGCCTGTGCGGCCCATACACCAGCAGATCGATCTTTTCGGAAGAAAGCATCCGCAGCCATCAGTTTTCCTTCCCAAGCGCGCTTTCGTGCCAGCGCCGCAACATCAGGTGCGACACCGCCGCGAGACACATATAAATGACAATCCCCGTCACCGAGAGCAACACTAACGCCGCGAACATGCGCGGAATGTTGAGCCGGTAACCGGATTCCGCAATTCTGTAAGCGAGACCAGAACCCGCGCCGGCCGAACCCGCCGCGATTTCCGCAACCACTGCGCCGATCAGCGATAGGCCCCCGGCGATGCGCAATCCGCCGAGAATGTAGGGCAATGCCGCCGGCAGCTTCAGATAACGCAGCGTCTGCGTCCGCGACGCGCCATAGAGTTGGAACAGTCCCGCGAGATCGCGGTCCACCGAATTGAGGCTCAGCGTGGTATTCGACAGCACCGGAAAGAACGCGACGATCCAGGCGCAGACGATCACCGCGGTTTGCTGAGGCAGGTAAATCAAAAGCAGCGGCGCAATCGCGATCACCGGCGTGACCTGCAGGATGATCGCATAGGGCAGCAGCGCATGTTCGAGCCATTTCGACTGATTGAACAGCAGCGCCAGCGCGACACCGCCGATGGCCGCGGCAGCAAAGCCCTCCAACGTTGTCAGCAAGGTCGTCAGCAGCGATTGCCACAGGATCGGCCAGTCCTGCACCAGCGTCACCGCCACTAGCCCCGGACCCGGCAGCACATAGGGCGGAATTCCGTTGATCCGCACCACCAGATCCCACACCAGAACGCCGGCCGCCAGCACCGCGACCGGCAACAGCACGCGGGCCGCCGGTAACCGCGGATCGCGCTCTGATGCCTCGCTGCCGGTCGGCGGCACCGATAGATCGGATACCGTCATCGGCGAAGCGCTCCTTCGCCCGTCGCCAGCGACAGCCCGATCGACACCTCACGGCAATACGCAGCGTATTCCGCCGAGGTTCTGAAATCCTCGCCCCGCGGCTCGGCCGTGTCGATGCGGTACTCGGCGCTGATGCGGCCGGGACGCGGCGTCATCACCACGACGCGGCGCGCGAGATAGACGGACTCGAATACCGAATGCGTAACAAAGATGACGGTCTTGCGCAGATCTCGCCATAGCGCGAGCAGATCGTTGTTGAGCCGGAAGCGGGTGATCTCGTCGAGCGCCGCGAACGGCTCGTCCATCAAAAGAATATCCGGATCGGTAACGAGCGCGCGCGCCAGCGAGACCCGCATGTTCATGCCGCCGGACAGTTCACGCGGATAGGCGGCGGCGAACTCGGCGAGCCCCACCCGTGCCAGTGCTGCTTCGACATGTCCATCGTCCGCGCGCGGGTGATGCGCGAGTTTCAGCGGCAGCGCCACGTTGTCACGAACGCTCGCCCATGGCATCAGCGTCGGTTCCTGAAACACGAAGCCGACGGATCGCCCGCCGCCGGCAACGCGAACCGTGCCGGACGTCGGCGTACTCAGCCCGGCGATGATCCGCAGCGCGGTCGATTTCCCGCAGCCGGACGGCCCGAGCAGCGCGACGAAATCACCGTTGCGTACCTTGAAATCGAGCGGTCCCAGCGCCGCGACGCCGCGGTCATAGACTTTGGTGACATTTTTCAGGCTCACGGCGAAACCCGCGCGTGGATCCGTGCCGGCTTCCGACAATGCTAAAGCGGATTCGGTCATCGCCGCGAGGCTCTATTGCTTCGATTGCTTGGGCCGCAAGTTCTTGGGCCGCAGATTCTCGGGCTGCAAATTCTTGGGCTGCAGGTCGAGGCCGACGCCCTTGTTGACGAACTGCAGCGTGTAGGCCTTGCGGAAATCGATGTCCCGGCGGACCACGCCGGCCCGCACCATCGTGTCGAAGAAGCTTGCATAGCGCGCGTCGTTCATCGCGCCGATGCCATCACGCAAGGAGTCGCCGGAATCGACGATGCCGTACGCCTTCATCTTCGCCACGGAATAGGCCAGCAGGTCGTCGGTCATTTCGGGGTTGAGCTTCTTGATCATGGCGTTGCCGGCCGTGTTGTCGCCGTACAGGTAGGTATACCAGCCGACGATCGAGGCGTCGACGAAGCGCTGCACCAGATCCTGCTTCTTCTCGACCAGATCGCGGCGGGTTTCGATCAAGGTGGAATAGGGGTTGAATCCGGCATCGGCGAGCAGGATTACGGTGGGCTTAAAATCAGCCTGCTTCTCCACAGCGAACGGTTCCGAGGTGACATAGCCCTGCATCGCGCTCATCTTGTCGGAGAGAAACGGTTGGGCATTGAAGGTGTAAGGTTTGACCTTCTCCTCGCTGAATCCATACTCGGATTTGAGCCACTGGAAATAGCTCGCGATCCCTTCCTTTGACACGAACAAGGTGAGTGGCTTCAGGTCCTCGATTTTTGTCACCTTCGATTCCGGGTGCGCCAGAAACACCTGCGGATCCTTCTGAAACATCGCCGCCACCGCCACAACCGGCACATTGTTGGCGACCGCGTCAAACGATTGCAGGGTGTTTGCCGTCATGAAGAAATCGAGCTTGCCGGAGATCAGGAGAACCCGGTTGTTTACATTGGGGCCGCCAGGCACGATAGTTACGTCCAGGCCATATTTTTTGTAAGTGCCGTCGGCCAGCGCTTGAAAGAAGCCGCCGTGTTCGCCTTCGGCGATCCAATTTGTGCCAAAGGAGACCTTGTCCAGCGCCGGTTCCGCCGCGGCCGGTCGGACAAGGCCGAGCGTCAGCACCAGTCCAGCCGTTAACGTTCGCAGCAAAAGGACAAGGCGCATCATTGGACTCCCTCGATCGTTCTGGCCCATGATAGGAAGCGACCGGATCAGCACGAATCCTGCTGGATTCGGCACGCGGTCAATCGGACACGACAACCTAACCCGCATTTCGGCTCGATGAAACGCTGCGCACGATGATCCGGACGCCCCCTTTCGACTGGTCCGCCATCCGCTGGTCCGATATTCCTGCGGCGGCCGCGGCGAACTGGATCGCGGTGCTGCCGCTGGCGGCGACCGAGCAGCACGGGCCGCATCTGCCGCTCACCACCGACGTGCTGATCGCGAAGGCCTATCTCGCGCGGGTTCGCGAGTTGCTGCCGCAGGACATCCCCGCGATTTTTCTGCCGGTGCAGCCGATCGGCATTTCCACCGAGCACACGGATTTTCCGGGCACGACAGACGCTAAGCAACGAGACAGCGCTTAAGGCCTGGACCGCGCTCGGCGAAGACGTGGCGCGGACCGGAATCAGAAAGATCGTGATGGTGTCCAGTCACGGCGGCAACAGCGCCGCGATGACGATGGTGGCGCAGGATTTGCGCGCGCGGCATCGCATGCTCGCGGTCACCACCGCGTGGTCGCGCTTCGGCGTACCGGATGGCTTGTTTACTGCAGAGGAATTGCGCCACGGCATTCACGGCGGCGCGGTCGAAACCTCGATCATGCTGGCGCGCCATCCCGCCGAGGTGCGCCGCGACAGATCGCCGACTTCCGCTCTGCGGGCATCGCGATCGAAAAGAGCTACCGCTGGCTCGGCACGCAGCGACCGGCGCCGTTTGCGTGGCAAACGCAGGACCTTCATCCGAGCGGCGCCGTGGGCGATGCGACGCAGGCCTCCGTCGAGAAGGGCGAACGGCTGCTCGAACATGGGGCCCGTGCGTTCTGCGAATTGCTGGCCGACATGAACGCGGTTCGATCCGGCGCTGTTCACGAACGGCCCGCGCGATCACGACGTGAATTGTCCGCGCTTGACGAACAATCTCGGTCGCATCATCGCGGCTGACGGCCCCCGCCATTGCAAGGTACCGGGTCGTACCGGTGTCATCAGGAGATGGGATGCATCGCGATGCCTTGCTTCCTGCGAACGTCCGTTGGATTGCCGATACCTAGTTGCAACTCCGATCAATTCGGAAGTAAGCTTGCCGAAAGCCGATCTCGAAACTGCCGGCGGGGGAATGGCGGTAATCAAACAGGTCAGATATCGGTGAAGCGGCAGTAGCCCGTCGAATCCGAAGGGATTTGTGACGCGTTGCGGTCGAATGGGGCGACAATGACCAGTACGGTGCGTTGCCGGTCCGAGCAGGGGTCCGATGAATGTGATCCGGCCATTATTCCGGCTGCGGCGCATGAAGCGTACGTGCTGGCCGGCGTGGTTCTGGGCGCGCTCGCGCTGGATGGATCGGCCATCGCCGCCGATATCAGCGCATCGGTGCCGGTCAAAGCCGTGCCCCAGACGATCGACTGGACCGGCCTCTATTTTGGCGGCCATGCCGGGTTCGGCGGCGGCCGATCCATCGCGACGCTGCTCGATCCCGGCTACGACTGCTGGCGGCAACGATTTCGGCGGCATCATCGGCGGCGTTCAGGGTGGCTACAACATCCAGCTTCTCTCGGGACTGCTGCTCGGCGTCGAAGCCGACATCTCATTTCCGAGCTACATCGAGTCCAATTCGATTGTCTCGTCGCTTGCAACCGCACGCTCCGATGTCACGCATCAATGGGATTTTGTCGGAACGACGCGCGGCCGGTCGGCTATGCCGCAGGACCGTGGCTCGGCTACGCCACCGGCGGTCCTGCCTGGGCCGGCGAGCGCTATCTCAACGCCCTACCTCAGGCGACAGGAGAAGGCGCTGAACGTCCGCCTCGGCTGGGCCGCCGGCGCGGGTCTGGAATACGCCTTCGCGCCGCACTGGAGCGCCCGGCTGGAATATCTCTACTACCAGTTCGACAGCACTCAGGTTCAGTTTCCTTCCGCTACGCAATACGCATCGGGACAATGGATTTTCAATCGATCCGCATTGGCCTCAACCGCAAGCTCGACGGATCTGCCGGCGTCGCCGATCTGTCGTTGACGTCGCTGACCAATCCGGAATCCGACCGCTGGGAAATCCATGGCCAGACCACCTATCTCGGACAAGGCTATCCGTCGTTCCGCGCGCCCTACAGTGGCGTCAACAGCCTGTCGCCCTGCGGCGCAATATCAGGCGACCTGGAGCAACAGCCTGTTTCTGAACGCGCGGCTATGGGACGGCGGCGAGGTCTACTACAATCCCGAACTGCTTCAGGGTTTTGGCCTGAGCGACACCGTCGGCGCCGCGGGCTTCCCGAGCGGTGAGGCACAGAAATCCAACTTCCCCTACCCGCATTACAACACATCGCGGCTGTTTGTGCGCCAGACCTTCGGCTTCGGCGGCGAGCAGGAAGAGCTGGCGAGCGGATCGACGCAACTCGCGGGCAAGGCCGACATCTCGCGGCTGACGGTACAGATCGGCAAGTTCGCCGTGACCGACGTGTTCGACGGCAACGCCTACGCCAAGGACACCCGCAAGGATTTCATGAACTGGTCGCTATGGGCGCCGGGTGCTTTCGACTATTCCGCCGACAAGGTCGGCCTGACTTACGGTGCGACCGCCGAGTTCAATCAGAAGACACTGGGCGCTGCGCGGCGGCTACTTCCTGATGGTCTCGGAATCGAACGCGAACAGTTTCGACACCCGGCTATTCCAGCGCGGCGAGTACGTGCTGGAACTGGAGACGCGCTACACGCTGCTGGGCCGGCCCGGTAAGCTCCGCACCATCGGCTGGCTCAACAGCGCCTTTGCCGGAAGCTATCGCGATACGCTCAATAACCCGGCGACTCAATCTCGACATCGCGCAAACCCGTGCCGGCCGCGATCAAGTACGGCTACGTCGTCAATGTCGAACAGGCCGTCACCGACGACATCGGACTGTTCGGCCGCTGGAGCTGGAACGACGGCAGGAACGAGATCATGGCGTTCACCGACATCGATGCCAGCCTCTCGCTCGGCGCCTCGATCAAGGGCACGCGCTGGGGCCGGCCGGACGACGTGATCGGCGTCGGCGGCGCGGTCAACGCGCTGTCACGGGATCATCGCGACTTCATCGCCGCCGGCGGTCTCGGCGTTCTCATCGGCGACGGTCAGCTCAACTATCGGCGCGAGCGTGTGCTGGAAGCGTATTATGCCTATGCGCTGGACAAGCAGTTCACGCTGACCGCGGACTATCAGCTCATCACCAATCCCGCCTATAACGCCGACCGCGGTCCGGTGCACGTGTTCTCGGGACGGCTGCACGGGGAGTTTTGACACACGTGGTGAACGTGTCCCGAGCGCGGCCCGGCATCCTTCGTTCCGCGCAGTACCGGGACCATCACATGCATTTCCATCGGCACGGCCCCGGCTCAGCGAAGCAATGCTTCGCATTGCACCGCGTCCGGGTCGAAACTTCATCATCATCCCACCGGCGCGAATGACTCCGCCTGCGCCTGTTCCCAGGCGTCGCGGAAGCGTGGATCGGCGGTGCCGGCGAGCAGTTCGCCGGGCCGCAGCGTCGGATAGAGCTTGTCGAACGACGCCACCTCGGTGGTCGACACGCGCTGCGAGAAATGGACCGGGCGAATCTCCTGCGGATGATCCAGCCCCGCCGCCGCGATCAGTTCGGTCAACGCCTGCAGCGTGGCCTGGTGATAGTTGTAAACCCGATCGAGCTTGTGCGGCACCACCAGAGCGCGATTGCGCGACGGATCCTGCGTGGTGACCCCGGTCGGGCAGCGATCGGTGTGGCAGTTCAGCGACTGGATGCAGCCGAGCGCGAACATGAAGCCGCGCGCCGAATTGCACCAGTCGGCGCCGAGCGCCATGGCGCGCGCGATATCGAAGGCGGTCGCGACCTTGCCCGACGCGCCGATCCTGATGCGGTCGCGCGCATTGATGCCGATCAGCGCATTGTGCACGAAGTTGACGCCCTCGCGCATCGGCATGCCGAGATGATCCATGAATTCCAGCGGCGCCGCGCCGGTGCCGCCCTCGTTGCCGTCGATGACAATGAAATCGGGATAGATGCCGGTTTGCAGCATCGCCTTGCAGATGGCGAGAAATTCCCATTTGTGGCCGACACAGAGCTTGAACCCGACCGGCTTGCCGCCCGACAGCCGCCGCATCTCGGCAATGAACTTCATCATCCCGACCGGCGTCGAGAACGCCTTGTGGTAGGGCGGTGAAATGCAGTCCTCGCCCATGCCGACGCCGCGAATCCTGGAAATTTCCTCGGAGACCTTGGCGACCGGCAGCACTCCGCCATGACCGGGCTTGGCGCCCTGGCTGATCTTGAGTTCGACCATCTTGACCTGGTCGTCGGCTACGACGCGGGCGAACTCATGGGCATTGAACGAACCGTCGCGGTTGCGGCAGCCGAAATAGCCGGACCCGATTTCCCAAATCAGGTCGCCGCCATTCTCGCGGTGATATGGGCTGACGCCGCCCTCCCCGGTGTCATGGGCGAAGTGCCCTTTGCACCGCATTCAGCGCGCGCACCGCGTTGGGGCTGAGCGCGCCAAAACTCATCGCCGAGATGTTGAAAATCGAGGCCGAATACGGCTTCTTGCAATCCGGGCCGCCGATGATGATGCGGAATTTCTCCTCGGCGTGCGGCTTCGGCGCCATCGAATGGTGCATCCACTCGTAGCCTTCGGCATAGACGTTTTCCTGGGTGCCGAACGGCCGCTTGTCGAGCACCATTTTCGCGCGCTGGTAGATCACGGCGCGGGTGTCGCGGCTGAACGGCATACCGTCCTTTTTCGCTCTCGAAGAAATACTGCCGCATTTCGGGGCGGATTTCCTCGAGCAGGAAACGGATGTGCGCCGAGATCGGATAGTTGCGCAGGACGGCGTGGCTCTTTTGCAGGAGGTCGCGGATGCCGAGCGCGGTCAGCGCGCCGACAGATCAGGATTGGGATCACGACCACCTTGAGGATCTCGTGGTCCGCGATCCCAAGACCGACCAGCAGGGCCGTGACGACCCCGCAGATCGTCAGGACGATGAAGCGCGGCGAAAAGGGAAGCATCAACGTTTCCATGGATCCTCGCTGAAGTGAACCCTTGCCGACAAATCTGCTGCGAGCCGACTGGACGATGGCTCGTCCGGGATTGGTATCGCATCCCGCGACAGTTTGCAGGTCCATACGCCGCTGGACCCGCGGATATTACACAACATCGACGGCGTCTCCGCCGTCCTCTGGACGGTTCAGCGAAGGACTTTCGTCCCGGTTCCCTCAGCGAGGCGGGTTTCCGGCATGAGGGTCCCAGACCACAATCAGGCCCAATAATGCGGCGGCGGCCAATTCCAGGAACGCGATGCCATGTCCATAATGATCGCTCACGTAGCCGGCAACCACAGTGCTGAGCGACGCGCCTATGCCGGTGGCCGTACCAATGACGCCCTGCGCGAGATTGAAACGACCGGAGCCGAAAGCGACGTCGGCGACAATGAGGGGAATCATGACGCCAAAGACCGCAGCCGTGATGCCGTCCAGCACCTGCACGGCGACCAGCAGCGACGGATCGTCGACGTCGCGAACAACACTCCCCGAAGCGCCAGCGCGGCGAAGGCGATCATGAGCAGTGGGCGGCGTCCCCAAACCCGCGCCTTGCGGCCGACCGACGGCGACATCAGCGCGACGATCGCCTGCGGGACGATGATGCAGAGCGCGATCAGCACCGGCGCCCACTCGCTTGAGCGCGCGGTCACGATACCCGCCATCAACGGCAACATGGCCGCATTGGCAAACTGGAGCAGGAAAACCGCACAGGCAAAAACGATCAAGCGGCCGCTGATGCAGAAGATGGAAGATGCTGGTCGCATCGGGATCCGGCTCCGCTGCGCGCAATCGCACCATGGGCCTGTTCCGGATCGATTTCCCGGTCGTGGATTCGCGCCAACGAAAGCAATGTCGCGACTGACAAACGCAAAACTCACCACGAACACGGCACGGCTCGACAGCAAGTATCCGACGAGCACCCATCACCGCTGCCGCAACGCCATTGCCAAGCGATGCATAGCGCGCGTTGCGTCCTAGTCTCTCGCCGATCGCGTCGCGGTCCCACAAGACCGAGGCTGATGGCGGCGATCGCAGGTCCGAGCACACAACTCGCCGCGGCATGCAGGATCGCCGCCAGCGCGATAACCGGGAAGATCGGCCACGACGCGTAGCCGAGTGCGCTGAGCGCCGATCGTGGCGACGGCAAGCCCCGCGACCAGACGTTCCGAGCGCACCGCATCGATAACGGCGCCGCCCGGCATCTGACCGATCAGGCCAACGATCCCGCCGATCGACAGGATCAGTCCGATCTCGGATTGCGTCCACTTCTGCGTGGTGAGATAGACCGCGACGAAGGGACCGAATCCGGTCTGCACGTCGGCGAGGAAGAAAATGAACCAGTCGAGGCCGCGCTGGCTTTGCGTCGAGGGATGCCGTTCCTCCGCGCGCCTGCCACCGGCGATGGCAGATTCACATCCTCCGCGCCCGCTCGCTGATGGCGCGCGCTGTCCGGATCGGACGATCGTCGGGCCAGACGCACAAACAGATCAGATCTCCTTCGTGACTCAAGGGCTGAAGCCGAGAGGCTGCAAGGTTCCCGACGCGCCCAGCACCACGATCGACGCGCCTTCCTTGTATTCCGGCGCCGCCTTCACCTGGTCCTGCGTCAGTTCGAGGCTGATGCTGTCGGTCGTGCCCTTGACCCCTCCAAAGCGGAGCGCATTCCAGTCGACCACGATCTTCCGGCTACCGACCCCAAGGAAGCCGCCGAAATCAATCACGGCGGCGCGAACCGAGCCCGCCCGGTCCACGATCACATCGACGATCCGTCCCATGTTCTGACCGGTCGTGCTTCGCACGTCGCGGCCGAGCACGCCGTGTCGCATCGCCGGGACCGATCACCGTGACCGAAGGCGGCGGAGCTGTCGTCTCGTCCGAGGGCTTGGCGACCACCGGCGTGTTGGCCGGGGCGGGATTTGCCTGCGGCGAACCGGTGTCGTCGGCCATCACATGTGTGGCGACGAAAATCAGGGCTGCCATCGAAAGAACGGCGCTCATCGAGCCTTTTCGAGACATGAATCCTCGCTCGCAAATGGCCGCGACGCTCACGCGACGTAGCCAGATCCACGAACACTTCTCCGTCTCGAACGGAGCAACACGCCGACTCGGTTCAGCACTCGCATGCCAGCACCGCGAATGCCCTTCCTAACGCGTCAGCACAATCGACACCTGAATGCGGCCGCGCGTACGCAACACCTCGAGCGACACGCCATTGTCGTGACGGCGAAGACGCAGGTCGACACTGGATTCGCCGAGACACAGATCGCGCAGGATCACCTCGTTGAGAAACGCAGGAAGCCGCGGATTGCGCAGCCTGATTTCGCTCGTGGCGACGTCGAACTCCAATCCCAGTGCCGCTTCCAGCAGCGTGAATGGTGTCGCGCTCGCCCAGGCCTGCGGCGAACACGCGACGGGATAGAGCGTCGGCCCGCGTCGCGGTTCGCGCCGAAAGCCGCAAAACAGTTCCGGCAGCCGCCGCAAATCCATGTAGGCAGCCGCGTCGAACAGTCCCTTGAAGACATGCTCGACCGAATGCTTGAGACCGTATCGCGCGAGCCCGAGCGCAATCAGCGCGTTGTCATGCGGCCAGATCGAACCGTTGTGATAGGACATCGGATTGTAGCGCGTTTCGCCGGTCGCCACGGTGCGAATGCCCCACCCCGTGAAGAACGACGGCTGCATGAGATCGGCGGCGACCATCCGCGCCCGATCCTCGCGAAGCGATCCCGGTGAACAGCAATTGTCCGGCATTCGACGTCCGCACTTTGCAAGGTCGCTTCATTCCGTCGAGCGCCAGCGCGTAGGTGCGTAAGCTCAGGCAACCAGAATGCGCGCTCGAACCGGGCGGCCAGACTTCTCGGCCGCACGCTCCAGCTGACGCGCCTTCTCTATCAAACCGAGCCGGCGTGCGCATCGCGCGGCCAGTTGCTTGCCGGCAAACACATAACCCTGGACCTCAGCCAGCGCGATGTTGCCTTCGGCCAGCTCACCGTCGGCATGAAAGATCGCATCGAATGAGTTCTTCCATCCCTGATTGGCCAATCCCTGTTCCGACGCGCGGCGGTACTCGACGAATCCATCGCCATCCGGATCGCCGGGACCATCGATCCAACCAAGAGCAGCCTCGAGCGCGGGCCACAGCTCTACTCAGAGCGGCATCGTCCCCGGTGCGCTCGACATAAAGTCCTGCGAGCAGCACGAACAGCGGCGTCGAATCGACGCTGCCGTAATACTCGCGCGAACGGCACCTCGCGCAGCCTCGCCATCTCACCGCCACGCATCTCGTGAAGAATCTTTCCCGGCTCCGCGTCCGCAAGCGGATCAACACTTGTCGCCTGAAATGCAGCAAGCCGTTTGAGAACGCCGCGTGCGATTCCCGGATCAATCCACAGCATCTGAAGCGCGGTGATCAGCCCATCCCGCCCGAACGTCGTCGAGTACCAGGGAATTCCGGCATAGGGGTAGCGGCCGTGTGGCGTCTCCGTCATCAGAATGTTCAGATCGGCCATCGACTGGCACAGCACCTCGTTGAAGATGTTGTTCGAGGTTTCAATGTTGGTCGCACCGGACCAGGCGCGCCGCATTTCGCGGCGATGCGCCAGCAAGCCTCGAAAGAACGGAACTGGCATCTTCTCGCCGCCGGCTTATTGCAGGACACCGCAAGGAAGATGGCAGTGCTCTGCTGCGGCGGCAGATCGATGTGATAGGTCGCGCGGTTGACGGTCAGACGCGTCGGCCGCGGGTCGAAATGCAGGCGCGAGGTCCGCAACAATGTCATCAAGACCGAGTAGGACAGACGACGGTGGCGGGACCGACAATTCGGCGGCGCCGACGCCGCGGCGGGCACGCCGCTCGCCGCGCACCTCGAACAAATCGGCGAAATCGTTGTCGAACAGCAGAGAGAGATCGAAGCTCGCGGTCCGCTCGCCGTGGTTTTGGATGCCGATCCTCTGATACGCGGACCCGCGCCAGAGAAAAATCGTGCGCACGATATGGATCGTATCCTTGCGGAAGACGAGTCGATCGCCATCGTAGATATCGGGGTTGGTGAGATCGACGGTCAGACCGGAATTGTCGTTGCGCAGATTGGAGCCAAGCAGCAGGGGCTGCATGTCGTTGAGAACGAGTTCCAGTCGCGCCAGATAGCGCGTGTCGGCATTGAACAGTCCGTCCGGCCCTCCGGCGGACGCACCGATGTCGCCGTGACTGTCAAGGACAACAAACGTGTCGTCGTGTTTGAGTGTGCGGCGCGGGCGTGCCGAAGGGCCAGTCATCGGAATGTAGAATGGCAATTCCGAGATGACTTCGGCGGTCTGCGTGATCGTAATCCGGGCGACGCCTTCCGTTGCCATCATCTGACCTCTGCCAATTCCCCGCCGTCCGATTTGGCGCGCGTCTGATGCCGCCCCGGCGTCACTTCAATCTCAGGCCGCATGAATCGAAGAGAGACGGCCCATTTCCTTGGCGACAAGCTGTCGATAAGGTCCCTCCCCCCTCATCAGGCGGTCGGGTTGCCCATCATCGATGATTCGGCCGCTTTTGAGAACGACAACCCGATCGAAGCTGCGCAGGGTCGCAAGCCGGTGCGCAATCGCTATCACGGTGCGGCCGCGCATCAGGCGGCCGAGCGCCTCACGGATGGCTTCTTCGGATTCACTGTCCAGCGCCGCGGTCGCCTCGTCAAGCAGTAGAATCGGCGCATCCTTGAGGAATGCACGCGCGATGGCAATGCGCTGACGCTGGCCGCCGGAAAGTTTTACACCACGATCACCGACCATGGTCGCCAGTCCTTCGGGCAGGCTCTCGACGAAATCGCAGCGCGCCGCGATCGCTGCGCGCAGCACCTCGTTGTCAGTCGCCGTCGGGCGGCCATAACGGATGTTCTCGAGAATGGATCGATGAAACAGGGAAATGTCCTGCGGCACCACAGATATGGCGGCGCGCAGACTCTGCTGTGTGACCCGCGAGACATCCTGGCCGTCGATCGTGACGCTTCCGCGCTCTGCATCGTAGAAGCGCTGCAACAGGACGAACAGCGTTGACTTGCCGCCGCCGGATTCGCCGACCAGCCCGACGCGCTGGCCGGGCTGAAGCCGGAGATTGAACCGCTCGAACACCGGCTGACCTCCGGGATAGCGAAAACGAAACATTGTTGAACGCGATGGCAGCACCATTTTTCCGCAACGGCTCCGCTTCCGGGTGATCGGTCAATTCGTGCGGGATCAGCAGCGTCGCGACCGCTTCAGACAGGCGCGCGACATGTTGGGTGATATCGACGAGGGCGACCGCCAGATCGCGCGTTGCGTGCAGAATCGACAGGCCGAGCGTGCAGACCAGCACGACATCGCCGGTGGTGGCACCGCCGCGCTGCCAGAGTGTGATGGCCCATACCAACAGCGAAATGGTCAGCACGACCGTGATAACGGCATGGGTGACCCTGAGCTTCTCGAGATAACGAAGACTTCGTCCGCGCGCACTCAGCTCGCGACCGACAGTCGCGTCGAAACGGTCAAGCTCGTGATCGATTCCGCAGAAAGCCCTGACCAGCGGCATGTTGTTGACGACATCGACCATTTCGCCATCGACCGCCGCCGCCTTGTCGGCGAAATCGTCGTGCAAGGGCTTGCCCGCCGCCGCCATTCTGAACATCGCGGCGACCATGATACCGGCCACCAGCGTTAGCTCCGCTGCCATTGGCAAACTGACGGTTCCAATCAAGGTGATCGCGGCAATGGTCGCAATGCAGGGCGGCAACACATTCCAGACGAGCATGTTCTCGACGGTGTATACGGCGTTCGAAGTCGCCGTGATCCGGCTCGTCAGCATCCCCGGCATGCGGTCGGCGAAGTAACTCGGCGCATGGCCGGTCAGATGTCGGAAAATGTCGCGGCGCAGATCACCGGTCACACCGACGAAGGTAAAGCTCGCGACCCAGCTCGCGATCCGCCACAGAAAGTTGTCGGCGGCGATCAGCGACAGGAGAAAGATGAACGCCAGCCATACCGCGCCGCTATGCGTCGGTCCGTAGGCCAGTGCATCGACCAGCGATTTGACGCCGTATTGCGTTCCTACCGAACAAGCCACCGCTGCGACGACACACACCAGAATTGCACATGCGAAGCCGATCGCTGGCGGAAATAGCGCATCACGAATGCGAAAGGTCGATTGGCGTATCCCGAGAAATTGTCCATGCGTCCCACCGGCCTTTGAAGAAAAGAAAAGTTCACCGGAACGTGACTTCTCCTCGATCGCGTTCGGCAACGCCGCACAAGACCCACAGAAAAGCCCCCAATGCGCAGCAAGTTCGTTGCAAAGACCGCCTAGGTTGTCTGCAGGGGTGTCATGGCATCACCAAGACGACAATGTGGAAGAAGTTCGGACATCAGGGGAACCTCGCAAAGGCGAAAACGTTCCCGCTCCCGAGCCGGTGCCTTCCGTCGGCTTTCTATCGGCCTTCGAAAACATGACGAAAACTTTACCGAGACAAAGTGACAGGAGACTGTTGGATGCGCATCGCGCAGGTTGCTCCGTTGACGGAGGCTGTCCCGCCGAAACTGTATGGCGGCACTGAACGCGTAGTTCACTGGTTGACGGAGGAACTCGTCGCGCTGGGTCACGACGTGACGCTTTTCGCCAGCGGCGATTCTCAGACCTCAGCCCGGCTCGATGCGACATGGCCAAAAGCCCTGCGGCTCGATGGCGCCGTGCGCGACCCGAACGCCCTGCACATGGTGATGCTGGAAAGGGTCCGCCGGAAATGCGACGACGAGGAATTCGACTTCCTCCATTTCCACCTCGACTACTATCCGTTCTCGCTGTTTTCGCGGCAACCGACGCCGTTTCTCACGACGCTTCATGGACGGCTCGACCTTCCTGAGCATCAGCCGGTATTCAACGCATTTTCGTCAATTCCGGTGATTTCAATCTCGAATGCACAACGCCGCCCGGTCCCGCAGGCCCGCTGGCTGCGCACCATTTACCACGGCCTCCCAGAGAAGCTGCTGACACCCCGACCCATCAAGCCTGAATATCTTGCGGTGCTCGGCCGCATCGCACCGGAAAAAGGCGTCGACCGCGCGATCAAAATCGCCGTTCGATGCGGTATTCCGATCAAGATCGCGGCAAAGATCGACCGCGCCGATCAGGACTATTACGACGAATTCATTCGCCCGATGATGGACCATCCGCTCGTGGAATATATCGGCGAGATCAGTGACCGCGAGAAGCCGGACTTCCTCAGCGGCGCCATCGGCCTGCTGCTGCCGATCGACTGGCCCGAACCGTTCGGCCTTGTCATGATCGAGGCATTGGCGTGTGGGACGCCCGTCATCGCCTACAATCGCGGCTCGGTTGCCGAAATTGTTGAGGACGGCCGAACCGGCTTTATCGTCGAGGACGAGACCAGTGCCGTCGGCGCAGTCGACCGCCTGGCGTCGCTCGATCGCGCAATCGTCCGACAGGAATTCGAGGCGCGCTTCACCGCGCGGCGGATGGCTCTGGATTACCTCGATGCCTATCGCGACCTGATCGAGGCGGCCGCGCCCAAAATCAAACTGGTCAGAAGCGCCGAATGATAGGTCGTTTCGTTCTGCCTGCAAAAATGCGGTATCGACCAGGCCAGTAGCGCGTTGGTCGTGTCGGTACCAAGCTCCGCGTGTTGACGACCGCAGTGCAACAATGTCGGTTGAGGCTCTGACAACGTGCTTGCTTGAGCCGGCCCCTGGTGCGAATCTTTCGGCAATTGCCTTCTGTTTCAAGACCGCTTCCCGCGCCGATATTGGCGAGAGCGAGGGAACGCCTTGGTTTCCAATTCGTTCATTTCCTAAAGGAGATGCGATATGCGCAAACTGATTGGTGCGGCGTTATCCGCCGCTTTCGTCCTGACGATCGCCGCGGCGGCTTCGCCGGCATCGGCTCGCGAGGACAGATACTGCTTGCAAGGCAGGGAGTGGGGTTACCCCGGAAACTGCCAGTTCTCAACCTACCAGCAATGCATGACGACGGCATCCGGCACATACGCCTATTGCGACATCAATCCACGTGTCGCATTCCGCGAACAAGGGCGTTACCGGTAAAGACTCTGACAACTGTCAATGACGGCTTTTGAACGAAAACGGCCTCCCATTTGGGAGGCCGTTTGCTCATCGCTTTCAGTCGTCGTGATCAATGATCACCTTGCGATCCCGG
Organism: uncultured Alphaproteobacteria bacterium; assembly: GCA_963764445.1. Classification (GTDB taxonomy): domain Bacteria; phylum Pseudomonadota; class Alphaproteobacteria; order Rhizobiales; family Xanthobacteraceae; genus Nitrobacter. Next base: position 28,859 of record CAVXSV010000006.1, on the reverse strand, counting down.
TCATAGTCCCGATCGTGATGCTTCTTGATAATCACGGTCTTGTCGCGGGGTTCATGTTCCCTAATGACCGTGGTGCGATCATGGTCGTGGTGACGATCCCAGTCGCCGTGTCCGGACCCGACAGTTACGCCGACCGGGCCAACCTCGCATTGTTGAATACCGCGAAGTCAACGAGCCGGCGCAGCAACCGTTCCTGCAACATTTCGCCGTAAAACCTGGAACAATTGACGTTTATCATGCGCTAGCTGCGCGCATCCTTGCGAGAGGACGAGCCGAACAGGTTTTTCTTGAGATCGCGTACGCCGGACGACAATCGCGGCCAGTTGCACGACGATAAAAATTCGTCCTTGCAGTGCCCGGTCGTCTTCGGGCGCGGGCGCGGAAGCAGGGTCACGTGCTTTGCAGCCGCTTTCGGCGGTGTCGTCAGCCGGATGTCCCCGGAGCCGGTCTTGGCGCCAATCGTGATTCCATGGTGGCCTGCTCGACCTGCTGCTGTTTCTGAAAAAACGCCGCCGCGATGATGCTACGCCGCTGGTCCTTGAGGTAGGCAGCATATTGCTCATCGATGCGTTTCTGCTCTTGCGCCGTCGGGTTCGGACCCGCGATGTCGAAATGCCGGTTCTGCATGAAGTCGTAATAGGTATAGCCACCGCCGGGCTTGCGCCGGCCGGCAAATTTGGCCTCGCACGCCGTGAGCCGCTTGTCCTTGTCCTCCGCGGACGTGGCGTTCTTTTCCGACGCTCGCAGCGCAATCCTCGAAGTCGGCCGGAGCGCGCGACCACCATCCCGCGCCCGCTTGCGCAGAGACCAGCACCATGCCGCCAGCAATCGCCAAACCGGATAGAAGACTTCTCGTGCCAGCCACCGCCAACGACCTCTTCCACCACTCCTCGGATCGCCCGATTCTCGGAAAATATCGCTGCCTTGTCACCCTCGGATTGAGGCTTATCCCGCCTTTTGGTTTCGGCGGGCGGCGAGGTCAGAGCAACGCTGGTCAGACCAGCGCCAGCTTGCGGTCGATGACAAGCAGAACGCGGTCGAGTTCGTGGCCGCGCCGCAGGACCAGGCCGCTTGCCGAAATCACGCTATAAGCGCCCTGCTTGCGCGCCAACCGCGGATCTTTCTCGATACGGTAGATCGGAACTTCGGAGGCGCGGCGGAAGATTGAGAACACCGCCCGGTCCTTGAGAAAATCGATGGCATAATCCCGCCACTCGCCGTCGGCGACCATGCGTCCATAAAGATTGAGGATACGATTGAGTTCGAGACGATTGAATGTCACCCGGCCTGGAACGGGAAGCGCGGCGGGACTGCGTTCCGCCGCGCGGCTTTCGCTTGGATCAACGTCGCCCGATAGCGAATTCATCGGCGCCTCCTGTCAAGTTCAACCGCATGATCGCGCCGGACGCGCTCCGCCGCAAGAGGCCTTGAGCACGCCCGCGAGAGGCGCTGCAGCGGCCCGATCCGGTATCTGCGCCAGCCGCGTCAGAATGCCGCGATCAGAAGCTGCCGTCACGAGAACGTCAGTCAAAATCATAATGCAGCCCAATTTCCGTCAAGCAACCGCCCTGCTGGATCGCGAGACAGGTAGCCACTGCGATGGCCCGATCCTTTCGGTACCGGATCCTCAGCCCCCAGCCCCCCGGGGCCGTCAGGATCGGGCCTATTCGCAACGGCTAAATCTCCAGATTGCGCGGGACCGGCGAAAGCTGGTCCTTTTTCTTTTGGGAAGTCTTTCCGGCGCGCAAGTGCGGATTTGGGCCTGCGAGCTGACGCGATTCAGTCAGCACATTTGGTCAATGCACGTCGGCGCCATTCGCGCGAACGCGTTGTGTTCGTCGCGCAGCGCATCCTGTAATGACGATGCTGAAAATTCAATCAGTGCAGCGACGTGTAGGCCGCACCGAGCATCGGACCGGGCTTGTCGCGATTGCCGTCCTGAACGTAGACGACCGCGGCGTCGACACCGTCACGCGCGATATTTTCCATCGGCACAGTCCAGGTGCCGGCCTTGCCGGTCCAGTCACCGACCTTGAGCCAGTTTCGAACGACGTTGTGGTAGGTCACTTCGCGGCCGACATTCTCGCCGCGCCCAATCGCAATCGGCACCGCCTTCGAGATCGCACAGATCCAGACTTCGCCGTGATCGGACGGATGATTTGCGTTGGCCGATGCGACCGACACATTGAGTTGCCTCCCCGACACCGACATCGAAACCGGCACCGACATCACGTCGTCGTTCTTCCGCGTATCGCGGACTGCTCCATCGATGGCCGCGCGATCGTTGCCGATCACATGGGCCGATCCATTGACGATCACCTGCGGCGTGTAGACGTCGCGGTCGCCGCGCATCTGCGAATAGGCCTTCTGGCGCGCGGTGAAGCGGTTGTCGGCCAGCGTATCCTTCCAGCCGAGATAGTCCCAGTAATCGATCGGCAGGCTCAGTGCCACGATCGATGGATCCCTGGAAAGGTCGCCGAGAATCTTGTCGGCCGCCGGGCACGACGAGCAGCCCTGCGACGTGAACAGTTCGACCACGGCGCGCGGATCCGCCTGCGCGGGAAGAACGACCGCGACGAACGCACAAACGCCGAGCGCGCCTGACAGTCGCGACAAACCATCATGAGACATCATCAGGGCCACACCGAAACCGCGACACGCCGTGACGGCGCCACGAAGAGGAACAAGCCTCCGAGCTTGAGAAGGCGGCCTTTCATAGGCCGCCTTCCGTTCACCTGCCACTCAATTCGCAGTGAGGCCATCGCGGATTACATCGCTATTCCCCTTGATCGCGAATCCGATGCGAATGTAAAACTATGCCGCGAGCTTGCGCAGCACATAATGCAAAATACCGCCGTTGCGGTAATAATCGAGCTCGTCGAGCGTATCGATGCGGCAGAGCAGCGAGACGCGCCGCAACGAGCCGTCGCGGGAGACGATATCCGCCGTCAGCTTCTGGCGCGGTTTCAGATTGCCCTGCAAGCCGCAAATCGTCACCGTCTCGTCGCCCTTGAGCCCAATTGATTGCCATGACGCGCCGTCCTCGAAGGTCAGCGGCAGCACGCCCATGCCGACGAGGTTGGAGCGGTGGATGCGCTCGAAGCTCTCGCAGATCACCGCGCGCACGCCGAGCAGGCGGGTGCCCTTGGCCGCCCAGTCGCGCGACGAGCCGTTGCCGTATTCGGCCCCGGCGAACACGACCAGCGGCACATTCTCCTGCTGGTACTTCATCGCGGCATCGTAGATCGGCATCTGCTCGCCGTCCGGCCAGTGCTTCGTCAATCCGCCTTCCGGAATGTTGCCGTCGGCGCCCTTCAGCATGAAGTTCTTGATGCGGATATTGGCGAAGGTGCCGCGCATCATCACCTCGTGATTGCCGCGCCGCGTGCCATACTGGTTGAAATCCGCCGGACGCACCTGATGTTCGCTGAGATACTTGCCGGCCGGCGACGTCAGCTTGATCGAACCCGCCGGCGAGATGTGATCGGTGGTGATCTTGTCGCCGAACATCGCGAGAATGCGGGCATCGACGACATCGGCGATCGGCTCCGGCTCCTTCTTCATACCTTCGAAGTAGGGCGGGTTCTGCACGTAGGTCGAGCCCATGTTCCAGCGATAGGTCTCGCTCTCCACCGTCTTGATCTTGCGCCAGTTGGCATCGCCCTTGAACACGTCCGCGTATTTCTTCTTGAAGATCCTCGAGGTCACAAACTTCTTGATGAAAGCGTTGATCTCCTTCGAACTCGGCCAGATGTCCTTCAGGTACACCGGCTTGCCGTCCTTGCCGGTGCCGAGCGGCTCGGTCACGAGGTTCATGGTCACCGAGCCGGCCAGCGCATAGGCGACGACCAGCGGCGGCGAGGCGAGATAGTTAGCCTGCACGTCCGGCGAAACGCGGCCTTCGAAGTTGCGGTTGCCGGAGAGCACGGCTGCGGCGACGATGCCGTTGTCGTTGACTGATTTTGAAATCTCCTCCGGCAGCGGGCCGGAGTTGCCGATGCAGGTGGTGCAGCCGAACCCGACCAGATTGAAGCCGACCTTGTCGAGATCGACTTGCAGTCCCGAATTCGCAAGATATTCCGCGACCACCTGACTGCCCGGCGCCAGCGAAGTCTTGACCCACGGTTTCGCGGTCAGCCCCTTCGCAGCCGCCTTGCGCGCCGAGCAGCCCGGCGGCGATCAGCACGCTCGGGTTGGACGTATTGGTGCAGGAGGTAATTGCCGCGATCACGACGTCGCCGTGACCGAGATCGAAGTTTCGGCCTTCGACCGGGAAACGCGCGGCCGCGTCTGATTTCCTGTATTCGTTCATCAGCGCAGTTGCGAAGCCCTCGGCGATGGCCGGCAACGCCTGCCGGCCCTCGGGCCGCTTCGGCCCGGCCAGTGACGGGACGACGGTGCCGAGATCGAGCGTCAGTGTTTCCGTGAATACCGGATCGGGCGAAGCAGTGGTGCGGAACAGTCCCTGCGCCTTGGCGTATTTCGCGACCAGCGCGACGCGCGCAGCCGCGCGGCCTGATGTCTTGAGATAATCGATGGTCGCGGCATCGACCGGGAAGAAGCCGCAGGTCGCGCCGTATTCCGGCGCCATGTTGCCGATGGTCGCCTTGTCCGCGACCGACAGGTGATCGAGGCCGGGACCATAGAACTCGACGAACTTGCCGACGACACCCTGTTTGCGCAGCATCTGCGTGACGGTGAGCACGAGGTCGGTGGCGGTGACGCCTTCCTTCAGCGCGCCCTTGAGCTTGAAGCCGACCACGTCGGGCAACAGCATCGACTGCGGCTGGCCGAGCATCGCGGCTTCCGCCTCGATGCCGCCGACGCCCCAGCCGAGCACGGCGAGACCGTTGACCATTGTCGTGTGCGAGTCGGTGCCGACCAGCGTGTCGGGATAGGCGACCTCGAAGGTGCGGGTCTTCTTGCTGATGGTCAGTTTCTCCTTCCTCGTCCACACCGTCTGCGCGAGATATTCGAGATTGACCTGATGGCAGATGCCGGTGCCGGGCGGCACAACGGAGAAGTTCGAAAACGCCTTCTGGCCCCACTTCAGGAATTCGTAGCGCTCCTGGTTCTGCCTGTATTCCTCGACCACGTTCTTGCCGAACGCCTTGTTGTCGCCGAAGAAGTTGACGATCACGCTGTGGTCGATGACGAGATCGACCGGCACCAGCGGATTGATCTTTTTGGCTTCGCCGCCAAGCGACTGCATCGCGTTGCGCATCGCCGCGAGATCGACCACGGCGGGCACGCCCGTGAAATCCTGCATCAGCACCCGCGCCGGGCGGAACGAGATTTCATGCTCGAGCCTGCGCTTCTTCAACCATTTGGAGAACGCGACAATGTCCTCCTTCTTCACCGAGCGGCCGTCCTCGTTGCGCAGCAGATTTTCCAACAGCACCTTCATGGAGTAAGGCAGCCTGGAAATGCCCTTGAGACCGTTTTTCTCCGCGGCGGGCAGACTGTAGTAGGCGTAGGTCTTGTCGCCGACCTTGAGGGTTTTCAGACATTTGAAGCTGTCGAGCGAAGCCATGTGAGGAATCCCGATCCAAAGAGTTTGGGGGTACCCGGCCGGGCGAACCCTAAAGGTACTAAAACACCGTAGGAGAGCTGGACTTGCGGGGTTTCGTTGCGGGGCATTTTGTGCTGCATCAAGTTCCGGTTTTATAAAGTCTTTCCAGACCGTCCGCCACGCCAACAATGCTTGCGCCGCCCCTTTCGGCTATGCACAGCAACGGCGCGACGGTTCCGCAAACAGGACCATTATGAAGCTTTCAGGGCTCGGCTTGCGGTGCGTACGAGGCGGACGGGAGGTATTTTCCGGCCTCGATGTGACGGCGGTTTCCGGCCAGGCGGTGGCGATCACCGGACCCAACGGCGCCGGGAAAACCTCTCTGCTGCGGCTCTTGGCGGGGCTGCTGGCGATGGCGGGCGGGTCAATCGGCCTTGTGGGTGGCGATGCCGACCTGACGCTGCCCGAACAGGCGCATTATCTCGGCCATCGCGACGCCCTGAAACCCGCGCTCAGCGTCAGCGAAAACCTGTCATTCTGGCGCCAGTTTCTCGACGGCGGAGCGTCGCCCGGATCGGATGCCGATGCCGCGCAATCGCTCGCGGCGGTTGGTCTCGATCATGTCGCGCATCTGCCGGCGGCTTATCTCTCGGCCGGGCAGCGGCGGCGGCTGTCGATCGCGCGGCTGCTGGCGGTGAAACGCCCGGTCTGGCTGCTGGACGAACCAACCTCGGCCCTCGACAGCGCCGGCCAAAGCGCCTTCACCGCCATCATGACCGGCCATCTCGCGGGCGGCGGCATCCTTCTGGCCGCGACACACACGCCGCTCGGCATCGCCGCGCGGGAACTGCGGATCGGGGTGGCACGGTGAGCAGCAATTGTTTTCATGAGCAGCCGTGCGCGATCGTCTCCCCGCGCATGCTCGATCGCGGCCCGCCGTCCTGACAATTCCTCAGGAAAAGGGAAGGCGCTCAGCATGACCGCCCTCGCCGCGCTGATTCGTCGGGATGTTAGCGTTGCGCTGCGCGTCGGCGGTGGTGCGCTGATCGGCGTGCTGTTTTTCCTCACCGTCGTGGTGCTGATGCCGTTCGCGGTCGGCCCCGATCTCGCGCTTTTGAAAAAACTCGGCCCCGCGATTCTCTGGATCGGCGCGCTGCTTGCGAGCCTGCTGACGCTCGATCGCCTGTTCACCGCCGATCACGACGACGGCTCGCCTCGATCTGATTGTCATGAGCCGCACCCCGCTCGAACTGGCCTGCGCGGCCAAGGCGCTGGCGCACTGGCTGGCGGCGGGACTGCCGCTGATCGTCGCGACGCCAGTGCTGGGCCTACTGCTCAACCTCGACGCCACCGCGACCGGCGCCGTGGCGCTGACCCTGCTGGCGGGAACGCCGGCGCTCACTTTCACCGGCATGATCGGCGCCGCGCTCGCCGTCGTCCTGCACCGCGGCGGTCTGCTGCTCGCGGTGCTGGTGCTGCCACTGTCAATTCCGGTGCTGATTTTTGGCGTCGCCGCGTCCAACGCAGCGCTATCCGGGTCTTCGTCGTTCGGCACGCCGTTCTCGATTCTGTGTGCGCTGTCGCTGGCAAGCCTGGTGATCGGTCCGTTCGCCGCCGCGGCGAGCCTGCGGCATGGGCTGGATTGAGGCGCCCGATGCGGCCGATCAACTTTTGCCGAGACAAGAAGCCACGTCCGAATCCGCATTGCCTGCCGTGGCTTCGGCGACTATCAGTGGTGCCATGACGCTAATCGATCTCGCCAATCCCTCCCGGTTTCTCGCGCTCACCGGCCGCATTCTGCCGTGGCTCATGGCCGCGACCGTGCTTGTGCTTGCGCTCGGCCTGTACCAGTCCGCGATCGCGCCCGACGACTACCAGCAGGGTGCGACCGTAAAAATCATGTTCATCCACGTTCCGAATGCGTGGCTGGCGATGTTCGTGTGGGGCATGATGAGCGTCGCAGCGCTGGGCACGCTGGTGTGGCGGCACCCGCTGGCCGACGTCGCGGCCAAGACCGCCGCCCCGATCGGCGCCGCGTTCACATTCCTCGCACTGGTGACGGGATCGCTGTGGGGCCGGCCGATGTGGGGCACCTACTGGGAGTGGGATGCGCGGCTGACCTCGGTGCTGATCCTCTTCCTGATGTATCTCGGCCTGATGGCGCTGTGGCGCGCGGTCGAAGATCCTTCGCGCGCCGCGCGCGCCGCCGCTGTGCTGACGCTGGTCGGCGCGATCAACATTCCGATCATCAAGTTCTCGGTGGACTGGTGGAACACACTGCATCAGCCGGCCTCGGTTATCCGCATGGGCGGCTCGACGCTCGACCGCGCGTTCCTGATTCCGCTGCTGGTGATGGCAATCGGATTCACGCTGCTGTTCCTGACACTGCATATCGCGGCGATGCGGAATGAAATCCTGCGCCGCCGCGTCCGCACCTTGCAGATGCTGCAAGCCAGCAAGTCCGCGGCGTGACGATCATGGCGGCGCTCGGTCCCTATGCCTCCTTCATCGTCATGTCCTATGCGATGGTCGCAACCGTGGTCGCGGCGCTCATTATCTGGGTGATCGCCGATTACCGCCGCCAGAAGGCGCGACTGCGCGATCTCGAAGCCGCCGGCGCCATCAGGCGATCCGGACGCAGCGCGGCGGAGGTCAAATGACCGATCCCGCAATTCCCGCCGCTACGCCAAAACGGCGCTGGCTGATGGCGCTTCCGCTGCTGCTCTTTTCCGCGCTGGCGCTACTGTTCTGGTTCCGGCTCGGTGACACCGACGTCTCGCGAATTCCCTCGGCGCTGATCGGCCATGCCGCGCCCGAAACCACGCTGCCTCCGCTGTCCGGCCTCGTCGCCGACGGCACGCCAGTGCCGGGCCTCGACCCCGCGACGTTCAAGGGCAAGGTCAGCGTGGTCAACGTCTGGGCGTCCTGGTGCGTCCCCTGCCATGGGGAAGCGCCGCTCCTGAACGAACTCGCCAAGGACCGGCGGCTGCAGTTCGTCGGCATCAACTACAAGGACGCGCCGGACAACGCCCGCCGTTTCCTCGGCCGCTACGGCAACCCGTTCGACATCGTCGGTGTCGACGTCAATGGCCGCGCCTCGATCGAGTGGGGCGTCTACGGCGTGCCCGAGACGTTCGTGGTCGGCCGCGACGGTACCATCGCATACAAGCTGGTCGGAGCGATCACGCCCGAAAACATCGACGCAGTGCTGAAGCCGGAAATCGACAAGGCGCTGAAGGCGGGCTCCTGACATCTGCTGGTGTCCCGGACGGCCTATCAAATATTTGCGTCGTTTATCTGCCGTTCATTTGACGGCCATGGCGCCGCCTCAAATTCGCAGCTAGCCTTGCATCGTTAGCAACAGGCTCTGGAGGACATTTTCATGCGTCATTTCACGCTCGCCTCGATCACCGCCGCAGCGCTTGCGCTCGGTCTGCTCGCTTCCACACCGTCGATGGCCCAGTCGACCCAGCCCGCCGCCAACTCCGCGGTCAAGTCCGACAAGATGGCGCCGGCCGGGAAAATGGCGCCCGCCGAAGTCCGAAGCGGCTAAACTCGACATCAACACCGCGACCAAGGAAGAGTTGATGGCCTTCAAGGGCATCGGTGACAAGTATTCCGACAAGATCATTGCCGGCCGTCCCTATGCCAAGAAGGACCAGCTCGTCTCGAAGGACATCCTGCCCGAGGCAACCTACAAGAAGATCGCTGGCCAGATCATCGCATCGCAGCCGAAGTAAGCGCGGTCATACGGAATGAGAAAGCACTGGCCACCGTGCTGGCTGCTTTCTCATTGGACGAAAAACAGATTTCGGAAACGACTCATCGCGAGGTCGGCTTGACCGTTACTCTCTGACGTCACCCTCGCTGGCGTCACTGGCCTCGAGCGTGGCGGGCTCGAGATGGTAGCGTTTGGTCAGCGGCATCTGGGCAACCGCAAAAATCATCGTCAGCGGAATCACGCCGAACGCCTTGAAGGCGACCCAGAAGTCCGTGGTCTGCGTACGCCAGATGACCTCGTTCAGAATCGCCATGCCGACGAAGAACAGCGCCCAGCGCAGCGTCAGCTTGCGCCAGCCTTCCGGCGTCAGGTTGAACACCTGATCGAACATGATGGCGATGAAGGAGCGGCCGAACAGCAATCCGCCGCCCAGCACCGCCGCGAACAGGCTGTAGATGATAGTCGGCTTCACCTTGATGAAGGTCTCGTCGTGCAACACCAGCGTCAGCGTGCCGAACACGATGACGACGACGCCGGTGACAAGCGCCATCAGCGGGATATGGCGTGTCACCACATAGGAGGCGATCATCGCCATGACGATCGCCACCATGAACGCGCCGGTCGCGACGAACAGTTGAAACTTCGCGTTGGCAGCGAAGAACACCAGCAGCGGCCCGAGTTCGGTCGCGAGCTTGAACAGCGGGTGCGGTTGTAACTTGTTCATCGTCGACTACCGGCTTGCCTCGGGTACTAGTCAGCGAACGGGCTTGGCCCGGTATCCATCTCGATCTTCAACAGACGGATGGATTGCCGGGTCAAGCCCGGCAATGACCCCATTGTTGCAACCAACTTCTTCACGGCTCGATCCCCGCAATCGCTTTTGCAAAATCTTTCGCAGCAAAGGGCGCGAGATCGTCGACCCCCTCGCCGACGCCGATGAAATGCACCGGCAGCTTATGTTTCTCCGCCAGCGCCACCAGAATGCCGCCGCGCGCGGTGCCGTCCAGCTTGGTCATCACGAGGCCGGTGACACCGGCGATGCGATGAAACGCCTCGACTTGCGACAGCGCATTCTGTCCGACGGTGGCATCGAGCACCAGCAGCACCGCATGCGGTGCCGACGCGTCGACCCTCTTGATGACGCGAACCACCTTTTCGAGTTCGTTCATCAGTTCCGCCTTGTTCTGCAACCGGCCGGCCGTGTCGATCAGCAGCACGTCGCGCCTGTCATCCCGCGCCGCAGTAAGCGCGTTGAACGCAAGGCTCGCGGAATCCGATCCTTGCGCGCCCGCGATGACGGGCGATCCGGTTCGCTCGCCCCACACCTTCAATTGCTCGATCGCCGCGGCGCGAAACGTGTCGCCGGCGGCGAACATCACCTTGCGCCCCTCGGCGGACAATTTCGCCGCAAGCTTGCCGATGGTTGTGGTCTTGCCGGAGCCGTTGACGCCGACCACCAGGATGACAAACGGTTTATGCGTCTCATCAATGACCAGCGGCTGCGCCACTGCCGCGAGAACTTTTTCAACTTCGGTCGCAACGACAGTCTTCACCTCATCGGCGGAAATCGCTTTGTCGTAGCGTCCCTCGCCGACGGCGGCTGCGATTCGCGCCGCCACCGCGGTTCCAAGATCGGCGCGCAGTAGCACATCCTCGATGTCGTCGAGCATGGCGCGGTCGAGCTTGCGCTTGGTGACGAGGTCGGCCACCGCCGTGCCAAGCGAGCTCGAGGTCCGCTTGAGTCCGCCGGACAGCCTGCGCCACCAGCTCAATTTCGTTTTTTCGTCGATGCTGTCGCTCATTGTGGAGGTGTGTTAGCCGTTTCGACCTGTGAGCGAAAGACTTGAACGGCATGATCCCGAAAAGTGGAGACCGGTTTTCGGATAAGATCATGCCGCAGCCGGAATTTAAGCGAGTCATGGAAACGACCCAGCTGACGCCGGAGGAAATCCAGGCCCGCGTGCTCCACCGCGACGGGCTGATGTTGGTGATCGACAAGCCGGCCGGCATCCCCGTGCATCGCGGACCCAAGGGCGGCGCCAATCTTGAGGCGTCGTTCGAGGCGCTGCGGTTCGGCCTACCGCGGCCGCCCGTGCTCGCTCATCGGCTCGACCGCGACACCTCGGGCTGCCTGGTGCTCGGACGTCATCGCAAGGCGACGGCATCGCTGGGCCTGCTGTTCAAGCACGGCAAAATTTCAAAGACCTACTGGGCCGTGGTCGAGGGCGGCCCCACTGAGGACGAGGGCACCATCGACATTCCGCTCGGACGGCTGAACCAAGAGCGCGGCTGGTGGCAGAAGCCGGACCCGAACGGGCTACCGTCGGTGACGAAGTGGAACGTGCTGGGACGCGGTGTTTTCACTGCGGCCGGCGATCGCTTCCTCCCCCCCGGCGTCACCGGCGAACTCTCGCCCGCAAGGGAGGAGGGCAGACAAACCCTGAGACAGGAGAGAGGTCACAGAAAGGCTGACCTGGCTGGCGCTGGAACCGGTCACCGGACGCACCCATCAACTGCGCGTGCATTGCGCGCGAGGGCTGGCCGATCGTCGGCGACAATATCTACGGGACGGAGGCAAGTTTGCGCCGCCTGCGCAATGAACCAATACATCCCGCGTTTCGGCGAACCCGGCCTGCACCTGCATGCGCGCGAGATCGCGATTCCCCTGTCGAAGAACAAACCGCCTGTTGTCGTCACCGCACCCGTGCCCGTGCATTTGCACGAGCGACTCAAGGCGTGCGGGTGGAATGGGGCGTAATCTCTCATCTTACCTCGCGGAGAAAGGACGGTGACGCCACCGCGGTCAACCCAGTTCTTTTGAGCATTTTCGGTTGATTCGTCAGGGTTATTGCACCGGAATGGCCTTCCGGAGCGCGGCGAGGACGTGTTTTCGCCTTTCGCCGGGCCGGCATCCCAACAATTCACCTTGAATCCGCCGCGTTCGTGTTCCATATGACTGGCGCGACCCTGAGAATCATCGGGTCACTGCGAGCCGCGTGTTCTGAGCCCGTCCAACGGTTTCTGGCTTGCCCCTTCAGCTAACCTCAATCGACGCCCCCAAACACGCGGGTGTCCACAGACACCCTGGCACGCTCCGGCCGATGTGGCCGGGCGCCCCGTCGCATAATGGAAAGAAACAACCTTTTGACCTCCTTTCAGGATTTCGGCCTTGCCGATCCCATCTCGCGTGCGCTTGCAGAAGAAAACTATCTGACGCCCACGCCCATCCAGGCTCAAACCATTCCTCTTGCTCTTGCCGGACGCGACATCGTCGGAATTGCCCAGACCGGCACCGGAAAGACCGCGGCCTTCGCTCTCCCGATCCTGCATCGCCTGTTGCAGAACCGCATCAAGCCGCAGCCCAAGAGCTGCCGGGTGCTGGTGCTCAGTCCCACGCGCGAACTTTCGAGCCAGATCCTCGAGAGCTTCAACGCCTACGGCCGTCACCTGCGCCTGACGTCGGCTCTCGCGATCGGCGGCGTTCCGATGGGGCGTCAGGTCCGCTCGGTCATGCAAGGCGTCGAAGTCATGGTCGCCACACCGGGCCGCCTGCTCGATCTCGTTCAAAGCAACGGGCTCAAGCTCGGCCAGGTCGAATTTCTCGTGCTGGACGAAGCCGATCGCATGCTCGACATGGGCTTCATCAATGATATCCGCAAAGTCGTCGGCAAGCTGCCGGTCAAGCGGCAGACGCTGTTTTTCTCGGCCACCATGCCGAAGGACATCGCGGAACTCGCCGAGCAGATGTTGCGCGATCCTGCCCGCGTCGCGGTGACGCCAGTCGCCTCGACCGTGGAACGGATCGCCCAGCGCATCATTCAGGTCGATCATGCCAACAAGCCCGCGTTTCTGGCTCAGCTTCTGAAGCAGGAACCGGTCAACCGCGCGTTGATTTTCACGCGGACCAAGCATGGTGCCGACAAGGTCGTGAAGAGTCTCGCCAGGGCCGGCATCAGATCCGATGCGATCCACGGCAACAAATCGCAGAACCACCGCGAGCGCGTGCTGGCGGCCTTCCGGACCGGAGAGATCCGTACGCTGGTTGCGACCGACATCGCGGCACGCGGCATCGATGTCGACGGGATCAGCCACGTCGTCAACTTCGACCTTCCGAACGTCCCCGAGACGTACGTCCATCGCATCGGCCGCACCGCACGCGCGGGCGCTGATGGCGCAGCGATCTCGCTGGTCGCCGGAGCCGAAGAAATGGCCTATCTCCGCGATATCGAAAAGCTGATCCGCGTGGTGCTGCCGAGAGAAGATCGCCGTACGCCGGGTCAGCGCGACGCGGCGCCGGCCCACCAGCAGCATCGCGCCGGACGTCCGGCACCTCACGGTCACGCGACCAGAGCGGGCGACGCCGCGCCCGGCGCGAAAGGTCCGCGCCGCCGCAGCCGTCATGGCAACGGCGTGCCGCAAACGAAGCGGCCGGAAGCCGGCCGGCATGAACCCTCCCGCCCATCGCCGGGCGCCAAGGCCGAGGGGATGCAGGGTGTTGCCTTCCTGCACCGCCAAAGCCGGCCCGCGCGCTCGAAGCCCAACCAACGTCCTCAACGCTAGTGGAGCCAAAGCTCCACTAGAAACCTAATAGTTGCCAGTGGTCCTTTGATTCTAACATTTGCAAAAACTCCTGCCGCAACGGAATGCAAATGTTAGAATCGGACTACTCGTGAAGCGCCAATCGCTCCGGAGAACCCAATGGCGAAAGAAGAACTGATCCAGTTCGAAGGACTTGTCACCGAAATCCTGCCCGACGCCCGTTATCGGGTTCAACTCGATGCCGGGCACGAAATCGTGGCCTATACCGCCGGCAAGATGAAGAAGAACCGGATCAAGACGCTGGCCGGCGATCGGGTCACGATCGAGATGTCCCCCTACGATCTCGAGAAGGGACGGCTGATCTTCCGGCACAAGGACGAACGCCCCAGCGGCGCACCGCGTGGCGGACCAGCGCGCGGGGGCCAGTTCCGCCGCAGATAGCCGACGTCGTCCGATAACGGGAGACCGCGCACCGATGCCAGGGGCGCAGCCGCTCAGGAGCGCCGCTTCGCAGCACCTCAAAAAATCGTACGTGTCAGGATTGTTTTGGGACTTGCCTTCGAATAATATGGCCTTCATCGATTTTCGGCCGGACGACATTAGCTATCCACCGGTACAGCCGGTTTAGACGCTGACGACCCTTCCAAAAATCCGATCTCACCAGCCCGCCGAAAGCGGGCTTCGATATATGTATTTGAAAAGGGACTACCCCGTGAGCATGGGAACCGTGAAGTGGTTTAACGCGACCAAGGGCTACGGCTTCATTCAACCGGACGATGGCGGCAACGACGTATTTGTTCACGTCAGCGCAGTTGAACGCGCTGGACTTGGAACGCTGCGTGAAGGCCAGAAGATCAGCTACGAGATCGTCGCTGATCGCCGCTCTGGAAAATCGTCAGCCGACAATCTGCGTGCCGCGGGCTAGGCTTCCGCTACATCTCGAGATCGAAAAGATCGTATCGGGAAAAGGCCGCGCTCTCAGCGCGGCTTTTTTCTTTGGCGCTGCAGTTTCCATCCGAGACAGCCTGCTTCGAGCGGTTCTCGATTCCACGGAACAATCCGAGGTCCGGCGTGGTTTGCGCGGAGAGCCATTCGCAGAGCTATGCCTGCCAATGACGGATAATCGGGAGATTTCAGTTCAAGCGTGAAACGCTTCACTTTGTTGGACAGGCAGCCTCGCTGCCGTAAAACACACAGGTCGACTGACGCGCCCGCGTATAGGCGGTGTCGCTCAGCGTCACGCCGATTTTCGACATGACATAGCCAACGATCGGCTTGTAGACGTAACTGACTTCGCTGAAGATCAAATACTGATTGGGAAGCGTGTTGCCCGACGAATCTTTGCCGATAAGGCCCGACGGAATGGTGACTGTCGATCCGTCGGCCCGGATCTCCGATCCCTTGCTCCACTGCACCCGCGTCACCGACGTCGTCGGATCGATGTACAACTCTGAAATCGTGGCCTTGATGTCCGTGGTCGAATAAGGCCACATGATACCATAGCTGGCGGCGAAGAAATTCGTCATATCAGCGTCGCCCACCGCCTTTGACTGCGACGTCAGGTCGGACAGCGTCCGCGCAACCAGCGTGACTTTGCGCTTGACCGCCACGCCTGACGACACATCAATGGTCCCGAACAGCATCACGAGCATCAGCGGCACGATCATCGCAAATTCCGTCGCCGCGACGCCGTGCGAGTCGTGACGCAACGCTGCCGCCGAACCCCTGACGCAAGACCAGATGCTGAACATCGACTTCACGTCCTCAACTATAGGGTTCGTTCTTGAAGGCGGCCGTCGCCGACAGCAGCCGTTTGCTGCCGCTCAGGTTCGCGATGTTGTAGCCAAGTCCCGTGACGAATAGCGGCCACTGATAGAACAGCCGCACGACAACGATGTCTCCCGGGCCGCCAGGACTGTATTGCGTGTTATCGACGAAATTTCCGCCCGTCATCGGATCGGAGATCACAACGCTCCCGAATCCGGAACTGGACGGGTAGCTCTGGACGTCGACATAGATGCCATTCGCGCAATCGAACAGAGAGTTGACGTGGGTGCAGACGACGCTGGTCTTGAAACCTTGCTTGTCGTATTTGGCAGTCTGCGCCTGGCCAGTCAGGATCATGCGCGCCAAGTCCTGCAATGCTGTCTCCAGGCTCTGGCTCGCAAAGAAGACCAGTCCTGTCTCGATGATCGCAAACAGAAGCGCGAAAAACAGCGGCGCAACGAGAGCGAATTCAACGGCGGCAGACCCGCGCTGATTGCCACGAAAACGGGTAGCCGCCCTTGCGGCTGCGGTTTTGAAACGAGGAAGCCTCGGCATCGTAAAATCCTTGGCACGGCGGGATTTATCTACCGTCAAGGACTAGCCGAAACTCATTGTTGAAGTGTTTCGTCCGATAGAAGCAGAATGCCCCTCGCCATTAACCCGGTATTAATCATGTTCGGGTTGGTTGGACGGCGTAGCCGCGGAACGCACGCGCCGTGACTTACGATACCGGGTGCCGGGCGGGCGGCCGACTTTACTGTTTTGCGGCCGATCCGCCGCTACTGGCCTGCGAACTCAGATTGTTGGCCTGGCCCATCGTGGCAGTGAAGTAGGCAGCGCTGTCCCCGAGGGTGATCCGCTTCTGGCAAACCGGCATACAGCTATACGACTCGCGCTCCACGCCGCGATAAACAGTCACCACCTGATCACTCGGCCCTTCGACCTGAATGATGCGATCCACCAGAATGCCGCCGGCGCGGTCCATCGCAATCACGTTGGTTGCGCCGTAGCCCTTACCAGTCACGACCACGAGGCCGCCCGGTTGCAGGGTTACATCGGCAATCAGCGGGTTGCCCACCACAATCGTCGCGATATGCGCCGGCAGCTTGACAAGTTTCGCCTGGTCCACATTGACCGAGATCGGGTCGCTATTGCCCGAGATCGGGTCGCTCGTCACTTCGGCGAGAGCGGCCGCCGGACAAAGCAAAACCGCCGTTGCAAGCGACAGCCCGATAACGGAAGCGCGAGAACGGCCGCGCAGAGACTTGAACCACATATTCCACTCCGGGACGCTTATCAGCCGACAAAAGCGATACGCAACGGTGCCGGCGCCCGACATGGCAAATCTGCCGTTAATTGATGAACGAACTGCAAACGTGAATCCCAGAGGCGCCGTCCGGCGCCCTATTTTTGGAACGGATAGACCAGTTGGCCCGCGATTTGGTTGGGAAACTCCGGATCGTCGATCCCGTAGCTGACGGGCAATTCCCCCTGCGGCATCCGGAAGGTGCCGAACAGGATGTCCCAAAGCGGAAAGGTCCCGGCAAAATTGGTCTCCCCGCCTTCATCGGTCGACGTGTGGTGCCAGCGATGAAGGACGGGAGTTGCGATGACGTATTTGAAGGGACCAAGCGACTTTGAAGGGACCAAGCGACCAGTTGAGATTGGCATGCACGAAGGCCGAGTGAACGTCGTGAACCCAACCTGAACTCAACTTGGATTGTTCCTGGATTTGTCGCTTCGGAAACGATCCATGAGCATCTAAAAAAATGCATTTTTATCAATCTCTCTTAAATCTAAATTTACTGTGAGAAAGAAGAGCCCGTTACGGCCGCGTTTCTGCAATCGAATTAACTGCGCTGCAATTTCTCCCATCCTACGGTGGTGTCATGGTCACGGTGCTGAGAACGCCGTTGCGACCAGGTGTAGTTCGACAGCCACGTGAACACAGGGAGTTAGCCTATGAAGAATCTTGTCGCGCGTTTCGTGAAGGACGAGTCCGGCGCCACCGCGATCGAATACGGCCTGATCGCCGCCGGCATCGCCGTCGCGATCATCACTGCCGTAAACCTCGTCGGCACCAACCTGATCAGCAAGTTCGGCAGGTCAGCACCGAACTGGCGAAGTGAACAACCGAGCAGCTAATACGCAAGTTCTTCGTTTCGCTGATCGAAAAGGTCCCGGTATGCCGGGACCTTTTCTGTTCCTGCTTCCTTCTGATCCGTCTGCAGACAGCTGAGTTGGTCGTCATGACTCATATTGAAGCCTTCCATGCCCAAGACGCATTCTCCGCCTAATGATGAGCCAACGAACAGGTCCATCCAAACTGTCTGCATGGCACTGATGCTCGCCATGATTGCCGTCACAGCCCGCACTCATCAGCACCTGATTCTCGACCTTTCCGTTTTCCGAATGTTCACTTTGACCGGCTACGATCATACTTCGTAACGGATGGCGCTACAGAGGCAGTATCTTCATGGCACTCGATGTCGCACGATTGCTGTTGTTTCCGGCCTTGATGGCATTCGCGGCCGCTAGCGATCTGCTCACCATGACGATCTCCAATCGCGTCTCGCTGCTTTTGGTGGCTGGCTTCCTCATGGTGGCCCCCCTGAGCGGCATGGGCCTTCACGACATGCTGACCCATGCTGGCGCGGGTCTCGCCGTCCTCCTTGTCGCTTTTACCTGTTTTGCGATGGGTTGGGTTGGCGGCGGCGACGCAAAGGTGGCGGCCGCAGCCGCCCTCTGGTTCGGCTTCGCACATCTGCTGGATTACCTGATCTGTGCCTCCCTCTTCGGCGGAGCGCTGACACTGCTGCTGCTCCAGTTCCGGCAATGGCCACTGCCAGCGCTGTTTTACAGTCAAGACTGGCTCATCCGTCTGCACGGCCGGAATACAGGAATTCCCTATGGCATCGCGCTCGCGCTTGCCGCTCTCCTGATCTATCCGGAGACCGACTGGATCCAGGCGGTCGACCTGACGCACTTTGCGCTTCACTGATCGCGGACAAGAAACTTCTCATTAACGCGCTTTAGATACGCGTCATTAACCATGCTTTGACGAATTACTGTTCAACTCCCGTTACAGCGGCGCAAGCGCCGGGGCGTAACGTGGAAAGTGAAGCGTATGAATACCGCACGCATTGTCGTCCTGACCATCGCTGTCGGTGCCGGCGGCATTGCCGCCTATCTCGCGAGTGGGTCCGACAAGAAGCCACCATCCGTTCAGACCGCGCAGCTCCAGACAGTCGATGTTCTGGTTGCGAAGTCGGACATTCAGCTCGGACAAGCGGTGACCGCGAACGAGGTGGCTTGGCAGGCATGGCCCGCAGAGTACCGCCAGCAGCAGCTTCATTCGCCGCGATCAGCGTCCTGACGCTACCACGCAACTGGCGGGCTCGATCGCCCGCTCCCCCTTCATCGCGGGAGAACCCATTCGCGAACCCAAGCTGGTCAGCGCGACAGGATCCGGCTTTATGGCCGCGATCCTGCCAACCGGCATGAGGGCGATCTCGACCGAGATTTCGCCCGAGACCGGCGCCGGCGGCTTTATTCTCCCGAATGACCGCGTCGACGTGATCCTTTCAAAACGGGAAAAAAACGCGGGCCATTCAACACGGAGACTCCGTCAACTCGGAGACCATTCTCGGTAACGTGCGCGTGCTCGCGGTCGACCAGACCATCGAGGAGAAAAACGGACAGAAAGTCGTTGTCGGCAAGACCGCGACGCTCGAATTGAAACCGGAGCAGGCGGAGGCGCTGGCGCGGTCGCGCCAGATGGGAACGCTGTCCCTGGCGCTGCGCAGCCTCGCCGACGCCAATGCCCCGGAAAACCGCACCGACGATCAGAGGCGCGACAGCGTCAATGTCGTCCGTTACGGCGTTCCGACCCAGACCACCGTTCAGAGGTAACGCGTGTCATGAAGTTCACGACAAATCCGACACCGTTGCAGGCCTTTGTGACGCGGTCTCTCTCGTTCGCGGCAATTGCCGCCTTCACGCTGAACCCGGCGCTGGCGCCGGTGTTCGCGAGCGATTATCGCGTCTCGAACGCAACAGCCGGCGCAAGGATGAATGCGCGATCTCTGTCGCTTGGCATCGGCAAGTCCGTCGTGGTGGATTTGCCCCGTGACGTCAAGGACGTGCTGGTCGCTGACCCGAAGATCGCTAACGCAGTGGTGAGATCGGCGCAGCGCGCCTACATCATCGGCGCCGCAGTCGGTCAAACCAACATTATATTCTTCGATAGCGATGGCCAGCAGATCTCGGCCTACGATATCGCGGTCACGCGCGATCTCAACGGCATGCGCGCCGCGCTCAAGCAGCTTATGCCAAATGCCGACATCAAGGTCGATGGCTTGGGCGACGGGGTCATGCTTTCCGGCTGGGTGTCGAGCCCGATTGAAGGGCAGCAGGCGGGCGACCTGGCTGCACGCCTCGCCGACGGCCCGCAAAAAGTTGTCAACAATATCACCGTGCGCGGCCGCGACCAGGTCATGCTCAAGGTCACGGTCGCCGAAGTGGCGCGAACCATCATCAAGCAGCTGGGCGTCGACCTCAGCGCCAATCTGAACTACGGCACAGCGGTGGTGAATTTCAACAACGCAAACCCGTTCACCGCCTACGGCCAGCCGCTGACGAGCAGTGGTCTTTCGACGAGGTTCGGGGGCACCAACTTCTTGCCCGCGGTTAACGCGACTATCCGCGCCATGGAAAGCGCGGGCGTGGTCCGGACGCTGGCGGAGCCGAACCTGACCGCCATATCGGGTGAATCGGCGACATTCATTTCGGGCGGCGAATTTCCGGTGCCAGCAGGCTATTCCTGCGATCCGACCACTCACGTTTGCACGACCCAGATCAGCTACAAGAAGTTCGGCATCTCGCTGAACTTCACGCCGGTGGTATTGACCGAAGGCCGCATCAGCCTACGGGTTATGACCGAGGTGTCCGAGTTGTCGAACGAAAACGCCATTACGCTGACTCAGTCGGTCGGCAACTCGCTGACGGTGCCTTCGATCAAGACCCGGCGGGCGGAAACGACGCTGGAAATTCCCTCGGGCGGCTCGATGGCCATGGCCGGCCTGATCCAGGAACAGACCAAGCAGGCCATCAACGGATTGCCGGGTCTCGCGCAATTGCCGGTCCTCGGATCGCTGTTCCGCAGCCGCGACTATGTCAACGGGCAGACCGAGCTGATGGTCCTAGTGACACCCTACGTCGTGCGCGCGGTCGCGCAGAAGGATCTCTCGCGGCCTGACGACGGCTTCGCCGATGCATCGGACCCGCAGGCCGATCTGCTGGGCAGCATCAATCGTATCTACGGCGTCGCGGGCCGCGCCGAACCCGCGCGCCTTTATCGCGGCACCTACGGCTTCATTACCGATTAAGGCGGAGCAAGGAACGAAACGATGACATCCGCAGATTCCGCCGAACTCTACCGCAGCCTTCGCGTGGCTGTCCTCGTCGCCGGCCTCGCCGCGGGACTGAGCGCCTGCACTCATACGAGTGAGGAGTATGCCACCGCGAGCATTCCGAACGATTATCGCTTGCGGCATCCCATCGCGATCCAGGAAGCCAATCGGACCGTAAATATCTTCGTCGGCAACACGCGCGGCGGCCTGTCGGCATCGCAGCGCGGCGATGTGATCGGGCTTGCGAGCGTCTGGCTCCGCGAGGGAACCGGCGCCATCGTCGCCGAAGTGCCGGCCGGCACCAGCAATGCCCGAGCCGCCGCGAATTCATTCAGGGAGGTGCGCTCGCTGTTGACGACGGCCGGCGTACCGCCGAGCGGGATTATCGTCCGGCGTTACCATCCACCGACCCGCGTCTGTTCGCGACCATTCGCCTGACCTATCCGCGGATCGCGGCCGTCGCAGGCCCCTGCGGTCGTCTGGCCGGAAGACCTCGGTCCTTCGATCAAAAACAGGGGTTATCTCGACAACAAGCCGTACTGGAATTTCGGGTGCGCCACCCAGCGCAACCTTGCGTCGATGATCGACAACCCGTCGGACCTCGTGCAGCCGCGGCCGGAAACACCGCCCTACACCGCTCGCCGCACCGAGGCTTTCGAGAAATATCGCAAGGGTACCGCCACAACCACCAACTATCCCGAAGCCGACAAGGCCAAACTCAGCGATACAGGCAGATGATCAGATACGCTCGCCAGGACGCAGACGACCCATCCACCGGCCCTTCGCCGGAGGCCCACGATCATATCGCGCCGGCGCCGCGCGTGTCGGTGCAGGCCTTTTGCGAGATCATGGAAACAGCCACGGCCGTGCAAGCGGCCGGCGAGGATCGCCGGCTAGCCAAGGCTCATCTCAAGATCCAGATGGGCGGCATGGCCGCTGCCGCGGAAGCCTATCGCTCGGCACCGACGCCGAACGTCATTATTCTCGAAGCCGAAGAACGCGGCGACATTCTGGCCGGGCTCGACCAGCTTGCTACCGTGTGCGACGCAGGCACGCGCGTCATCGTGATCGGCCGCATCAACGACGTCACTCTGTATCGCGATCTGGTCAAGCGTGGCGTCAGCGATTATGTCATCGCGCCGGTCAAACCCCTCGACATGGTACGCTCGGTTTGCGGCCTGTTTTCAGCTCCGGAAGCCAAGGCGGTAGGCCGGGTCATCGCCATTGCCGGCGCCAAGGGCGGTGTTGGCGCGTCGACGATCGCCCACAACGTCGCCTGGGCGATTGCACGCGATCTGTCGCTCGATACGGTCGTCGCCGATCTCGACCTCGCCTTCGGTACCGCCGGCCTGGACTACAATCAGGATCCAGCGCAAGGCATCGCCGACGCCGTCTTTTCGCCGGACCGACGTCGACACGGCGTTCGTCGATCGCCTGCTGTCCAAATGCACCGACCATCTGAGCCTGCTCGCGGCGCCGGCGACGCTGGATCGGGTCTATGACTTCGGAACGGAAGCGTTCGAATTCAATTCTCGATACCTTGCGGACAACGATGCCCTGTATCGTGCTCGATATCCCGCATCAATGGTCCGGTTGGACCAAGCGGGCCCTGATCGCCGCGGACGACATCCTCATCGTCGCGGCGCCCGACCTCGCCAACCTTCGCAACACGAAAAACCTGTTCGATCTGCTCAAGACGGCACGGCCGAACGACCGGCCTCCGCTCTATTGCCTCAACCAGGTCGGCATTCCGAAGCGGCCCGAAATCAATGCCAATGAATTCGCCAAGGCCATTGAAACCCAGCCGATCGTTAGCATCCCGTTCGACCCGCAGATGTTCGGATCTGCCGCCAACAACGGTCAGATGATCGCTGAAGTCGCGGCGAACCATCGCACCACGGAAATGTTCTTGCAGATCGCGCAGCGCCTGACCGGCCGTGGCGAGGCGAAGAAGCCGCGGAAATCGTTTCTACCTCCATTCATCGAGAAGTTGCGGGCAAAATAAGTCATTGCGTGGAGTACCATCGTGTTTGGTAAGCGTAGCGGATCAGAGAACGAGGCCCGGAAGCCGGGAGGCCTGACGCTGGAGGCTTCTCCGGCCGCCGCGGCATGCAACGCCCGCCGAGATTGCTTCGCCGACGGTCGCCTCACCGCCGATGGCGCCGGCGCGCCCGGCACCGCAAGCACCGACGATCGATGCCCGCCGCTCCGACACCTATTATCAGGTCAAGGCGACGATTTTCGGCGCCCTGATCGAGGCGATCGATCTCGCCCAGCTTGCCAAGCTCGACGGCGAGTTCAGCGCGCGAGGAAATCCGCGACATCGTCAACGAGATCATCGCGATCAAGAATATCGTGATGTCGATCGCCGAGCAGGAAGAACTGCTCGACGACATCTGCAACGACGTTCTCGGTTACGGTCCGCTTGAGCCGTTGCTGTCCCGCGACGATATCGCGGACATCATGGTCAACGGCGCCGGCACCGTCTTCATCGAAGTCGGCGGCAAGATCCAGCGGACCGGAATCCGGTTCCGCGACAACCAGCAACTGCTGAACATCTGCCAGCGTATCGTCAGCCAGGTCGGCCGCCGAGTCGATGAATCCTCGCCGATATGCGATGCGCGTCTCGCCGACGGATCCCGCGTCAACGCGATCGTTCCTCCGCTCGCGATCGACGGGCCCGCGCTGACAATCCGTAAATTCAGAAAGGACAAGCTGACGCTCGATCAGCTGGTGAAGTTCGGCGCCATTACGCCGGAAGGCGGCACGATCCTCCAGATCATCGGACGGTGCCGCGCCAATGTGCTGATCTCGGGCGGCACCGGCTCCGGCAAGACCACGCTGCTCAATTGTCTCACGAACTACATCGACGACGACGAGCGTATCATCACCTGCGAAGACGCCGCCGAACTTCAGTTGCAGCAGCCGCACGTGGTGCGGCTCGAAACCCGGCCGCCCAATATCGAGGGCGAGGGCCAGATCACGATGCGCGAACTGGTCCGCAACTGCCTTCGTATGCGCCCGGAACGCATCATCGTCGGCGAGGTTCGCGGACCCGAAGCGTTCGACCTGCTGCAGGCCATGAACACCGGCCATGACGGCTCGATGGGCACGCTGCACGCGAACAACCCGCGCGAGGCGCTGTCGCGTTGCGAGTTGATGATCACGATGGGCGGCTTCGCGCTGCCCTCGCGCACGATCCGCGAGATGATCTGCGCCTCGATCGACATCATCGTCCAGGCTGCCCGCCTTCGCGACGGCTCGCGGCGCATCACGCACATCACCGAGTTGATGGGAATGGAAGGCGACACCGATCATCACCCAGGACATCTTTGTCTACGATCTGCTTGGCGAGGACGCCAACGGAAATATTATCGGCCGGCACCGTTCGACGGGAATTGGCCGGCCGCGGTTCTGGGACCGTGCGCGGTATTATGGCGAAGAGAAGCGGCTCGCAGCGGCGCTCGATGCGGCGGAAGTCAAGGTCGAGATCTGAGGACGCGGGCCCATGAACTTGCAGACCCTCGCACTGGTATTCATGGCTGCAACCGCGGTGGGCGGCGTCGCATGGGTGTTCCTGTATCCGTCGCTGTCGGGCGAGGCGAAGGCGGAGAAGCGCCGTGCGGCATTCGCGCGTACGGTGCCGGCTGTCCGGCAGGTCGACAGAGCCCAGCGTTCGCGCCGCGAGCAGGTCGAAGGATCGCTGCGGGAAATCGAGCAACGCCTGAAGCGGGACAGGAAGATCGCGCTCTCCACCCGCATCGCACAGGCAGGCCTGTCCTGGTCGAAGAAGAAATTTCTGATCGTCTCCGGTATTCTCGGCGCGGTCTGTTTTGTCGTTCCGATATTTTTGGGAGCCGGGCCGATCGCCGCGGTCGGGCTCGCTTTCGCGGCGGGCTTCGGCTTTCCGCGCTGGCTGCTGGGCTTCCTGAAGACGCGCCGCGAAAAGACGTTTCTCCGCGAACTTCCCGATGCGGTCGACGTGATCGTCCGCGGTATCAAGGCCGGCTTGCCGCTGTTCGAATCCCTCAAGGTCGTCGCGGCCGACTCGCCGGAGCCGGTGAAAAGCGAATTCGCGGCGATCATCGAGACGCAGGCGATCGGCATGCCGCTCGGCGACGCCTGTGCGCGCCTGTTCGAGCGGATGCCGGTTCCGGAAGCGAACTTCTTCGGCATCGTGATCTCGATCCAGCAGAAATCCGGCGGCAACCTGTCGGAAGCTCTCGGCAACCTGTCCAAGGTGCTCCGCGACCGCAAGAAGATGGCAGAAAAAATACAGGCCATGTCGATGGAAGCCAAGGCGTCCGCGGCGATCATCGGCTCGCTGCCTCCGATCGTCATGCTGCTGGTCTATCTGTCCACGCCGGACTACATCGCGCTGCTGTGGACCCATCCCACCGGCAGGCTGATGCTGGCCGGCTGCGTGCTGTGGATGTCGGCCGGCATCTTCGTGATGAAGAAAATGATCAATTTCGACTTCTGACGGTGCAGCATGCTCGAACTCCTGATCCAGAGATTCCACGACCCGCGGTTCATGACGATGGTCCTCGCCGCCATCGCCGCCAGCGCGACCGTCTATACGCTGATCACGCCGTTCTTCGCGGCGGAGGGTCTCACCAAGCGAATGAAGGCCGTCGCCAGCGAACGGGAGCGCATCCGGCAGCGCGAGCGCGAGCGGCTCTCAAAATCCGAGAAGGTCTCGCTCCGTCAGGCTCCGAAGCAGATCGTCTCGAAGATCGTGGAAGACCTCAATCTCGGCAAGTGGGTGGCACAGGAAGCTGCGCGCGAGAAGCTCGTCATGGCAGGTTATCGCGGTCAGGCCCCCTACGTCACGTTCCTGTTCTTCCGCATGGTCACCCCGATCGTGATGCTGGTCGGAGCGGTCATCTACGTTTTCCTGCTGTCTCACATGCAGCAGTCGACCCCGATCAAGATCGGCATGTGCATCGGCGCCGCGTTTCTCGGCTTGCAGGCACCCATGCTGTTCCTGAAGAACGCCATCGCCAAGCGTCAGATCTCGCTCAAACGAGCTTTCCCCGACGCGCTCGATCTGTTGCTGATCTGCATCGAATCCGGCATGTCCATCGAAGTCGCATTCCGCAAGGTCAGCACGGAAATCGGCAGCCAGTCGGTCGCGCTGGCCGAGGAGTTCACGCTGACGACGGCCGAGCTGTCCTATCTTCAGGATCGCAAGGTCGCGTATCAAAATCTTGCGAAACGCACCGGGGTCGAGGGCGTGAAGTCAGTATGTCTCGCTCTCCAGCAGTCGGAACGATACGGCACTCCGCTCGCGCAAAGCCTTCGCGTGATGGCCCAGGAAAATCGCGACATGCGCATGAACGAAGCCGAGAAGAAGGCAGCCGCCCTGCCACCCAAGCTGACGGTCCCGATGATCGTGTTCTTCCTGCCTGTGCTGTTCGTGGTCATTCTCGGGCCGTCGGGCATCAAGATCGCGGCCCAAATGCATTGAGGCTCGCAATCGGCGGTCCGAGCGAGACCGGCGAGCCTTAGTCTTCCGTCGCGGGCCGTTATCAGATGTCAGGTATCAGGAACGACGGGACTTCGAACTGGCACCATCTCCCGCCCCGGCCCGCGCGTTGCCGTTGCGGCCGAGCATCTGCTTCAGATAGGCGACGTTCGCCTCCGCTTCGTCGGCGGGCAGATCGGCTTTCACGATGCTCTCGGCTTCGTCGAAGCGGCCCTGCAAGCCGACGACCAACGCCAGGTTCTGCCGGATCCTGCTGTCGGCCCGAGCGCTGGCATAAGCGCGGCGCAGCACTTCTTCGGCTTTTGGAAGGTCCTTGGTCAGGACATACGACATGCCCAGATTGGACAGCACCGAGGGCTCGTCGGGCATGATCCTGAGCGCGCTCGCATAGTAGCGCTGCGCTTCGTCGTGACGGCCGAGCCTGTCGAGCACGGTTCCCTGCACCGAGAGAAGCCGCCAGTCCGGGTTTGCCGGCGTATGAGCCCGGCCGAGAACATCAAATGCCTGCTGAGACTGCCCATTGTCCGCCAGCGCCCGACCCCAGCCGGCCAGCACCGCCCGGTTGCCCGGATTCAGGATCGCGGCGCGTTCGAGCACCGCGACGGCCTGGGCGCGCTGCCCGATGGCGCGCAATGCCTGTCCGTACTTCAGGGCCGCATCGGGATCCTTGGGGTTGGCGCGAAATCGTTCGCCATAGACTTCCGCGGTGCGATGAGGATCGGCCTCGGGAGTCGCCTCCGCCTTCGCGCCCAGCGAGCCGGTAATGTCAGGCATACCCGAGGTTTGACAGCCGCCAGTCCGGTCGCCAGAACCGCCGTCAAGGCTGCGGATGCGAGAAGCCTGGCAAGACACGACTGCTGACGCATGGCACTTTCACTCGCAATTGCAGGCCGATCGGGAGGCTGGATGGTTTCAGCAATAGACTGTTAACCCTAACGTCTGGTTAACTACTCCTGACTGACACCTACGCCCGCTCCCGTTAAACTCCCCTCAACGAACCGAGAGATCGAGACACCATGCATTCCGCGTTTGCGACCGCGCAGGCGGCCGAGGAGGCCATTCCGATCACCTTCGTCACCAAGGCGACGTGGGAATTGATCGGTGCGGCGCTCAATGGTTCAGCCCGCCGCTATGCCGAGGCGAATGGCTTCGCTGCGAAGTCGGGGCAGTATCTCGCGCTGCCCGCGGCAGACGGCGACATCTCCCACGTTCTCTTCGGACTGGCGACGCTTCGGACCGGTCGCGCGATCCCTTTCTCACCGGCAAGCTGCCGGCGCTACTGCCCACCGGTACATTTCGCTTTGCCAATGCGCCGCACGACATGCATCTGGCAGCGCTGGCGTTTGCACTCGGCAGCTATCGTTTCGACCGCTACCGCAGGGCCGATGCACCAAAAGCCCGGCTGGTACCGCCCGATGGTGTCAACATTTCGGAAATCTCACGGATGGCGGAAGCCGCAACGCTTGCCCGCGACCTAATCAATACCCCCGCCAACGATATGGGACCCGAAGAGCTTGCGGCAGCAGCCGAGAGTCTTGCGCAGCGTTTCAGCGCAAAATTCAGTTGCATCGTCGGCGACGATCTGAGGCACCAGAATTTTCCGCTGATCCATGCCGTCGGCATGGCCTCGCCGCGTGCGCCGCGCCTGATCGATATCACCTGGGGTGATCCCGCGCACCCAAAGGTCACGCTGGTCGGCAAGGGCGTCTGCTTCGACACCGGCGGCGTCGATCTCAAACCCGCCAGCGGCATGCAGATCATGAAGAAGGACATGGGCGGTGCGGCCAACGTACTGGCTTTGGCTCTGATGGTCATGGATGCGAAGCTGAAGATCCGGCTGCGCGTGCTGATCCCGGCGGTCGAAAATGCCGTGGCCGGCAACGCGTTTCGACCGCTCGACGTCTTTCCGTCGCGCAAGGGACCGACGGTGGAAATCGGCAACACCGACGCCGAGGGCCGTCTGGTCCTCGCCGACGCGCTGACGCTGGCCGACGAAGAGACGCCGGATCTGCTGATCGACCTGGGCACTCTCACCGGTGCGGCACGCGTGGCGCTGGGCCCGGATCTGCCGCCCTTCTATACCAGCGACGACAGACTGGCGCTTGATGTCGCGCGATGTGCGCAGGCCGAGAACGATCCGTTGTGGCGGATGCCGCTCTGGCCTGCTTACGATGCGTGGCTCGATTCGAAGGTCGCAGATATCAACAACGCGCCGTCCGGCGGCTTTGCCGGCTCGATCATCTGCGCGCTGTTCCTGCAGCGTTTCGTCGAGACGGCAAAGAGCTGGCTTCATGTCGACATCTACGGCTGGACGCCGTCGGCGAAGCCTGCGCGTCCCGAAGGCGGCGAATGCCAGGCCGCGCGCGCGATCTACCGATTGCTGAGCGAACGCTATGGATGATCCGCGCCTCACGCCGGCCC
>CAVXSV010000005.1:0-267326 GCA_963764445.1 uncultured Alphaproteobacteria bacterium | reverse complement strand
TGCCATGAGCTTCCCTTTAGTTTACATTTACACGGTCTCCTAATTTCATATCGTTTGTTGTTAGCTGCTTAGTACACCAGCACTTGTTCAGAAGCTTTCACCAGAGGGCCGGTTCCTTTGTTGGCATCAAGCCACTTTGCAAAAGCGATGTTGTCGGCTTCCACCGAGAGGTCATAGCCCAGCTCGGTAGCCTGTTTTGCCCAGATAGAGTTCACCTGTGCGATGCCGATATCATACGTTCCATTGTCGTTGATGTGTATGAGGGTCTGGCCGTTCTTGGTCTGGGTGCGCGTACCCACCTTGCCACCGATGCCACTCTCACAGTCCATGATGCGGTCCATTATTGGAGTAGGTGTTTCAACCTGGACAATCTTAGTCTCTGCATTGGCTACGGTAATGGTGTCAGTCCAGTAGACCGATGCGCCTAATACAAACGTGGCGTAGGCGAGGGTAACGATGACTACTGCGCGGACGGTGTAGAGACCTGCGCGGCGGAGTTTTGCTTTGAGGCTGTCGAAGCGGCCTGACTTTTTGCTGCGCTTCTGAAAGCGGGTTGATAGGACGCCGTTTTCGTACACTTTAGTTTTTGGGTTCATAGATAGTTTTAGTTTGTGGATAGTGCGGAAGGCCCTGCGTCCGGGCTCCTCGCGCCAATGTATTTCTTCTTCTTCGCTTCTCTGGCGGCCACTGCTTTCTTTGCCCGCACGTTCCGCTGTTTCGGTGTCAGCTTCTTCGCTGAAGCCTTACCACCGAGTGAGCCAAGTGCGACGGCTGCGGGGTTCTTGGCCTTCATTAAACGAGTTGGCTATCAGCGCCTGCATTGTAAATCTTGCGTACCAGGGACATGACCATGCCTTGCAGGTCGCTGCGGGTGAACTCGTCGCGATTGTCGATGAGGTAAAATCTTATCCTCGAAACCGGAAAACAAAAATTCTTGGTCGATCGTAGCCATATTATTTGTCGTTAGCGATTATGCGAGCCTCAATTCTTCTAGGTTCTCGATGGTGAAACGGTCGGTCTCGATGCCTGCAACAATTTTGTCAATGGCTGCGAGTAGTTCTTCGGTTTTCATGTGACTGAATAAGGGTTGTTAGTAATGCCTTACCTACTCATCTTACCGCTAAGATAAAATGTGTCCAGCAAGGTTATCCCCTTTTTGGGTTCAGTCGAAATCCGCGACGATTTCTACGTTGTGGTTGAGCCGTTTTGACAAAGCAAAAAGCGTTTCCAATTGTTGACAATGTTTGCGGTCGGGAGCAAGCCGGGAAATTTCCTGCAGTTCAAACTGCCGGGCTTCTACTTGGGTATCAAACCAGCAAACTATTTCGACCTGAAACTCGTCAAGTTGATGTATGCGAACGTACTCACCGCGGGGGTCAGTTACAAACGGGCGATATGATTTGCCAGAGCCGACATAAAATAATTCGTTGTCGTTCCAGTGATAATAGACGCAATAGCTTTTTCGACGAGGATAGTAGTTGTTTTCACGTTGGCTATGCCAGAGTCAGCGTACCCTCCGCATTGTAAGTAGAGAGTACGCACCGGCTACAATGCTAGTAATCGCACTTTCTTTATTGTATCACCTCTATTTCAATGCGTGGGTTAGCCTTATCCTGCCGTTTTGTAAATATGTAGCTCCACAATCTGGCGGTCGTCGTCCCACAGCAGGCCAGTCAAACTATCCAGTGTCGCTTTGCAGACATTGTCGATGTCGCTGGTGGCTTTGGAGCGGAAGTAGACGACTAGCTCGACTTTGAGCTCGCCGGAAAGCGGAACGCCGTTGTCTTGTGCCTTAGCCTGCCAGAAGTAGTCCTCTCTTTGCGCTTGCCGCGCTCGGTGAGGAATCGTCTGCCGCTGTAGAGCTGATTGACCGAAACAGGATTGCCGGTCAGCGTTAATTTCACCTGCCTAATTCTACATGAAAAAGAAAACGCCCCGAAGGGCGCTAGTCAAATAGCAAGGGGTTTTGGTATCTGTCGCTTGCCGTCTGCTGTGTGCTCGGCCGTTTGTCTTCCTTCAAGGGGAAGAGTGTTGGCTGCGGCTGGCGTTCCTTCTTCCGCTGTTCGCGGCGGATTTCGAGGATTTGTCGCCAGGTATATTTTACGCCTCCAAGTTCAATCGTCTTCATTGACCACCTCCGAATGTGCTCGTAGGTAGTCAGCGGCCTTAGAAGCGAGCGATGCGGCCGTGAATATGGCGCGGTTGTCGTGCTTCAGTAGCGTTATCCAGTTCGCAATGTACTCCGAGTGCTTTAACTCGCCAGTGATACCAAGGTGAGCGCACAGAAACGCCGCGCCCAACTCCGCTACTAGTTCTTCTGCCGCGTACGCTTGGGTGCCGAACCTGCCGGAGAGGTCACGGTCCAGGCGATGCTTTGCTCCGGCCCAATGAACACACTCGTGCAAGGCGGTGGCGTAAAAGTGCTCCAGCCCTTTTGAATTGGCGCTTTTCAGGCAGACGCACGAAGTCCAGCGACGGCATGTAGCAGGCTTTATTGCCGCCTAAACGTATGTCAGCGCAGGTCGCGGCTATAAACCGCTCTACCGCTTCTATACGTTGCTCTGGGGGGAGTATTTCAGGCTCGATAGCGGGTAGGCCGTCTATCTGGTCCTGATTGAAAACGAAATAGGTGCGCAGCATGCCCACCTTCTTCTCTTCTTCGGTCTCCTTGTCTTTGACCTGCAGCTGTTTGGAAAAGACAACAGTAGTGGCCTTCTCGCCCTTGCGTACTTGGGCTCCCAATGTAAGCGCTTGCTAGGTACGTCATCCAATTTGGTGTCGAATAGCCTCTAGAATATCGCTGCGCCCACAGCACCACCACGTTAATGCCGTTGTAAGCTCCGATGGGTGGCGCCGTTGTGGGGCATGATGCGAGAACCGCTACTTGCTGTTCTTCCAAGGCCGCGTCCATGCGGCAACACCTGCTTCTAGGTCGGTTATTATCTGCTGGGTCACGCTCTGATAAAGCGCGGTGATGTTCATCGCGAACTCCTTTTAAAAGGTGCAGTCCGCTTCCCATGATACCTCGCAAATGAAAGGCCCTCCGAAGAGGGCCTGAGTTACTTATCGCGAAGGTCTTTTTTCAAACCCTCTAGAAAGGCGATGGCTTGTTCAATCGCTTCGATGAGCGTTTGCCTGGCGGGGTTCTTCATCTGCCAGTGCTTCTCTTCTTCAAACTGCCGCTTCGCCTCTTTGAATTCTTCGGAAGGTTCGTCATCGGGTTTCATAGCGAACTCCTTTGTGCAGTCCGCTATTCATTGTCTCATAGAAAAACCCCACCGAAGTGGGGCTAGTTGCTATTCGTACACAATATCGTCGGTGTCGGGCAGGCTATTGAGGTACGCGTCGTATGTCTAATAACGGCGAGCTTATGAGACATCCGCTGGTCGATTATAGTCGTTCACGGAGAACCTCGTAAGGTGCCTTTCCGTTGAATGCACCGTGAGGTCGGGAGAGGTTGTAGAACTGCTCCCATTCGGAGAGCCTTGCTCGAAGGTCCACATCGTCGGTGTATGTCAGGAGCTGATAGAAACTCCTGCTGATCAGTGCGATGCGACCGCTCGACCTTGCCGTTCAGCTGAGGCGAAGCTGGTTTGATGTAGGCATGGCGAATGCCCATGTCTTCGACATGCCAGTGGAATTGGGCCTGGAACTCATGGCCATTGTCAGTTCGCACCTCGCGGATACGGAACGGGAATTTGTTGATGATGGTATTGATGAAGTCGATCGCGTTTGACTGATTGTGCCGATCGTAGATTTTCAAGGCGCGAATGCGCGTGGCATCGTCGATAGCCGTGTACTGGTAGCGCTTCACGGGCTTTCCGTCTTTGCCCTCGAATTTCAAGAACTTGACGTCGACCTGGATCTGGTGACCCGGCACCTGTTTCTGATATCGCTGGGTGTGGATCTTGCGGACACGCGTGCCGCCGGGCAACCGGCTGAGGCCATGACGCCTGAGAATGCGATACACGCCTGCATCGGAGATGGTGATGGCGTGATAGCGCGCCAGATACCAGACGATGCGTATTGGCCCCAGGCGGTAGGTTTTCCGCAGATACAGCACCTTCTCGACGATCTCTGGAGCCGTTCGGTTGGCAGGATTCTTCGGAGCTGTCTTGCGGTTTTCGAGGCCCGCCAGGCCATGCTGCCGATAGGCAGTTCGCCAGCGATAGAAGCTGGCCCGCCCAACGCCGAAATATCGGCAAGCCTTGCCGACATCGCCAATCTTGTCAGCGTGTTGGAGCACCCGCAGCTTATGGTCCACATCGCGCCTGAACTTGTGCATCCCGATCATCCTTCCTGCCTTAGCTCAAGAGAAAGGATGTCTCGCAAGTCCGTACATTCCTACAAGGCCCACGTCAGAAAAGGCCATTTTAGGCATTGTCTAGACAGCTCCAAGCGGCGGATTGCAGCGGTTGATTAGGTCGCTATAGTATCATCGAACCAAGCAATATCAACCAGTTACAGAGCCAGCTGGCCGCCATGGGCGCTATGGGCACCTTGAGCAGGCGACTCTTAATCATCGGGTCCCAGGTTCGAGCCCTGGTGCGCCCACCATTCAATCAACGACGTAGGCGAAAGACAGAACCGGAACGGTGGTCCGGTTTGCAGCGCGATCCTGATCCACTCGACGCGGAACGCGGGATTCGCAGTGAGCGGAGCTTTGTCCTCTGAGAGACTATCAGCCTCAGCGCCGCGATCCTTCTCCAGGTCCCAAACAATCCCGTTGTTTAGGTGGGTGGGAATACCTCAAATCGTTTTTCCAAATCCCACACTCGTAAGTTCGAGGGCCGCGAACGTAACGGCTAAGGCGAGATTTTGATTACTTTCCCCCGGTGGGCGGTGGGTCGATTGCGCGCTTTACCCACTGGCCAAGAACGTAGAACACCACAAACATGAGCGTGGCAATCGCCGTGATCGTGAAATCCGAGTATTCGCCTTTGAATGCCCTGGCAAGGATAGTGATGGCGACGAGCCCCACTCCAAAAACAGCTAGCGAGGCAACTGTGGCAGTTTGTTTTGGGGTCAATTTAGTCTCCGCGTGAGAGATCGTGGACTCGGTTTGTGAAGCACCAGCAGCCACAGCGCTGCCAATCGGGCGCGACCGGCCAAGTTTACAGGTATCTATCTGATTTTGCTATCGGCGGGTCTAGGTTCGAGCCCTATGCGTCAGGCCTCGATTACCCCGCTGCCGCAAAAGTCCGTCGCCACCCCGGCGCAATGACGTCGCTCACGGCGAAGCAATTGGCCCGGCTCGTTGCAGCCGGTGACGGCAGATGGCAAACTCGGTTCAAACGGCAATGCTGGCTGGCCCCGTTTGGTCGTGCGCGTTCGAATTCCATCGCGGAATCGGAGAGAAGGCAGAGATGGCGGGTCTGTATTTCGAACAGTTTTCTGTCGGCCAAACGTTTTTTCATGAAATCCGGCGAACAGTCACCGATATGGACAACATTCTGTTCTCGTCGCTCACCTGCAATCCGGCCGCCGTGCATATCGATCACGAATATGCCAAGTCGACGGAATTCGGCAAACCGCTGATGAATTCGATTTTTACGCTGGGTCTGGTCATCGGTCTTTCGGTGCAGGACACGACGCTCGGGACCACGGTCGGAAACCTCGGCATGGAAGAAACCAGATATCCGCGCCCGATTTTTGCCGGCGATACCTTGCGCGCGGAATCGAAAGTGGTCGCCGTTCGCGCCAGCAAGTCGCGTCCGACGCAGGGCATCGTCACGCTCGAGCATCGTGGTTTCAACCAGCGTGACGAGGAGGTGGTGTTCTGCCGCCGTAATGCGCTGATGATGCGGAGGCCGGCATGAAGTTGCGTTCGCTTCTCTTCGTCCCGGCCGATAGCGATCGCAAGTTCGCCAAGGCCGACACCTGCGGCGCCGACGCGCTGATCCTCGATCTCGAAGACTCCGTTGCGTCTGGCCGCAAGCCGTTGGCGCGCGATGCGGTGAAGAACCTGCTCAGCGCGACGACGCGTAACTGGCAATTTTTCGTGCGGATCAACCCATTCGGAACGGGGCTGACGCTGGATGATCTCGTCGCCATCGTTCGCCCGGGACTGGACGGGATCCTGATTCCGAAGGTCAACGGCATTCAGGACGTCGAACTGATTTCGCATTACGTTGATGTGCTGGAAGTCGCCGCGGGCATTCCCGCCGGGCATGTGAAACTGCTGGTCGTGGCCACCGAAACGCCGGCCGCGATGCTCGGTTTTGCAAGTTATGTCATGCCGAACTCACGGCCAAGCTCAAGGCTGGTGGCCATGACGTGGGGCGCGGAAGACCTCAGTGCCGCGCTCGGCGCGCTGACCAATAAAGAGCCGAATGGTGACTGGACCTTCCCTTATCAGGTCGCGCGTGCCCAATGCCTTTTCGCCGCCAACGCGGCGGGTGTTCTCGCGCTCGATACCCTGTACGGTGATTATAGGGATCAGGCCGGTCTCGCCGAAAGTTGCCGGATTGCGCGCCGCGACGGGTTCGTCGGGCGCATCGCGATACATCCGGATCAGGTTGCCACCATCAACACCTGCTTCACGCCATCGGAGACCGACCTCGCGCATGCGCGCCGAGTTGTTGCGGCCTTCGCAGCCCAGCCTGATGTCGGCACCATCGGCATTGACGGCAAAATGTATGACATTCCGCACTTCGTCGCGGCGAAGCGAGTGTTGGCTTCGGTTGGCGAGATGATCGACGGATGAGCGTCAAGTCTTAAGTCGCCGGCAACCAAGTGGTTGATGTTGGCGACGGGCAATTCATCGAAGGCGGGATGGCGTCGGGTCAAAGATTGCTGTCGGTGATCGCAGCGTACACCATGCTGCGAAGCTCGCGCCGGATCGGATAAGCGCTCGAGGGTATCACCTGCGTCATGAAAATGGTGATCAGCTCTTCCGCCGGATCAATCCAGAACGAGGTCGTCGCAGCACCGCCCCAAGCGTATTCGCCGGAGCTTCCAGCGACGAGTGTCTTTGCAGGGTCCATGGTGACGGAGAAGCCGAGGCCGAAGCCGATGCCGTTGTAGCTCGCTTCTGCAAACATCGATCGCGACATTTCCGGCAGGTCTCTGTTGCCCGGCAGATGATTGGTCGTCATCAGCGCCAGCGTTTTCGGTCCGATCAGCCTGACGCCACCGAGTTCGCCGCCATTGAGCAGCGCCCGGCAGAAGGTGAGATAGTCGGCGGCCGTCGAGCACAGACCACCGCCTCCCGAGATGAAGTCGGGTGGGGAGAGGAAGGAGCTCGTCGCCGGATCGTCCTGCAACGTCAGACGGCCCTTCGCGCCGGGCGAATGAAACGACATCATTCCGCCGGCCGTTGCATTGTAGCAGGCCGCGAGGCGATGCGCCTTGTCCGCCGGCACGAAGAAATCGGTATCGGCCATTCCCAGCGGATTGAAGATGCGCTCTTTCAGGAATTGCTCGAACGGCATGCCGCTGATTCTTGCCAATGAGATAGCCGATCACGTCGGTGGATACCGAGTAGTTCCAGGCTTCGCCCGGCGAGAACTCCAGCGGGATATCGGCGAGGTCCGCGATCATTGAATCGAGCGTGCCGGCCATCTCGATCGTGCCGATCTGCTTGTCGCGATAGGCGGCGTCGACGTTGCTGCGCTGCTGGAAACCGTAGGTCAGTCCCGGATGTATGCCGCAGAAGATCGACGATCTGCATCGGCCGCGTCGGCGGCCGGGTCATGAAGGCAGGAGCGGTGCCGGCCTGGTACACGCCGAGATTCTTCCACTCGGGAATGTATTTGTGCACCGGCTCGTCGAGCGCAGCGAGGCCTTGCTCCACCAGCATCATGAACGCGACCGACGTAATCGGCTTTGTCATGGAATAGATGCGGAAGATGGTGTCGTCCTTCATCGGCACGTTGCGTTCAAGGTCGGCTAGACCCTGCACTGCGCGGTGCACGATGTTGCCGCGCCGATAGACCACAAGTTGCGTGCCCGGAAACCGGCCGGCGTCGAGGTATCGGCGCTTCAGATGGTCTTCGATCCGGTCGAATGCGGCCTTCGACATGCCGACGGTTTCAGGAGAGGCAAGAGCAGGGGCTAGCATCTGGCATCGTTCCGGATCGGTGGGCCCACGCTTCTGATAGCCGAAAAGCGTTCCGCGTTCCAATGCCACAATGTTTTCGAATCGCCACGACAGGTCCGAGAAAGCCGGTGCGTATCTGCGTCGAAAATCTGAATAGGGTGACAACCCTGGGCCAAGCCGTGCAAAAGGCGTTGCGGAGCGAACGCGCCTGCGGCAGAAGGTGGCAAGCTGGAAACTGGCAGGCGATCAAACAATTTCGAGCCGATCGGATTGACGAGATGGAAGAACGGCCAGTTCTGATCGTTGGCGCCGGCCACGCGGGCTTTCAGCTCGCGGTGTCGCTGCGTCAGGCGGGATACGGCGGACCCGTCGGTCTGATCAATGACGAAGCGCATCTGCCCTATCAGCGGCCGCCGCTCTCGAAAGCCTATCTGAAAGGCGGAGGCGGCCCGGACTCCCTGATGTTCAGGCCGGAGAAATTCTATCACGACCAGCACGTCGACCTGATCGCGGACCGCGCCGTTGCCATCGACCGCCGCGCCCGCGAACTGGTCTGTGCCTCCGGCGCGTCCCGAGCTTACAAGCATCTTGTGCTGGCGACCGGTGCACGGAATCGGCTGCTCGATATCCCCAACGCCAATCTTGAGGATGTCCTCTATCTGCGCACGCTCGACGAAAGCGAGGTGCTGCGGCAGCGCTTTGGCTCCCGGCGGCGGGTGGTCGTCATCGGCGCGGGCTTCATCGGCCTCGAATTCGCGGCGACCGCGCGGGCGAAGGGCCTCGAGGTCGATGTGGTTGAGTTGGCGCCGCGCGTCATGGCGCGCGCAGTCACGCCGGAAATTTCGGCCTTCTTTCAACGCCGCCACGCCGAGGCAGGGATTCGTCTCCACTTTGGCGTACAGGCAACAAGCATCACGAGCAGCGAGGGCCGCGTTACCGGCGTCACCTTGAGCGATGGCCGGCAACTCGCGGCTGACCTTGTGGTGGTCGGCGTTGGCGTCTTGCCCAGCGTCGAACTCGCAGCCGAGGCGGATCTGCCGGTGGCTTCCGGCATTATCGTTGATGAGCACCTGCTCACCGCCGACCCGGACATTTCAGCGATCGGCGACTGCGCGCTGTTTGCGAGCGTGCGCTTCGGTGCGCCGCTGCGGCTCGAATCCGTGCAGAACGCGACTGATCAGGCCCGCTGCGTGGCGGCGCGGTTGACCGGCGATACAAAGAGCTATGACGGCCTGCCGTGGTTCTGGAGCGATCAAGGCCCGGACAAGCTGCAGATCGCGGGCCTGACCACCGGTTACGATCAGGTCGTCGTGCGGGGTGACGCCGAACAGGGATCGTTCTCGGCGTTCTGCTTCAAGGCCGGTCGGCTGATTGGAATCGAGTCCGTCAATCGCGGGTCGGATCACGTCTTCGGCCGCCGTGTTCTCTCCGCGAACGGTTCGATCGCGCCGGAGCAGGCCGCCGATTCTGCTTTCGATCTCAAGCGGGCGCTGGCCTGAATTTTCGAACTGATTATGCGTCCACGTCGAATTCTCGCCGCACGCTGGCGATGTCGGCCAGCGTCGGCAGGCCGGCTTCGTTGCCGAGCCGCTGAATCTTGTGGGCCGATGCCGCGCGCGCGAAGCTGAAATGTTCGGCCCAGCTCAGGCCCGGATTGCTCAGGTAGGAATAGACTAGGCGCCGTGAAAGACGTCACCCGCACCGTTGGTGTCGATGACGCGCTCGCTCGCGATACTGAAAGCGGGCAGCGCATGGATCGCACCCGTTTCGTCGTACCAGAGCAGACCGCGCTCGCCCATCGTGACCCCGCCGACCCGGCAGCCACGGCCCTTAAGATAGTCGAGCATGGCTACGGGTTGCATCTCCATCTGCTCGCACAGCCGTTCGGCGACGATGGCGATGTCGATGAATTCGAGTAGCTCGTGCGTGTTGGCGCGCAAACCGCCGCCGTCCAGCGAAGTGAGGATCCCAGCCTCGCGGCATAGTTTGGCGTAGTGAATGGCTGAATCTGGCTGATGGCCGTCGATGTGCAGCGCGCGGCAGCCGCCGAGGTTGAGGATCGGGAACGGATGGATGTGCTCGTCGTCGCGGCAACGCACGATGGCGCGCTTGCCGTCCTTCGGCATGATGAAGGACAGCGAGGACGTCTGCACCTTTCGCGGATGCACGGAGATGCCGTACCTGGTGGTCATGTCCTGAAACATCCGGCCGAGCCAGTCGTCGGCGACGGTCGTCAGCAAATCTGGCACGATTCCAAGTTTCGCGCAGCAGAAGGCGGCGGTGACGGCGTTTGCCGCCGAACGAGA
Organism: uncultured Alphaproteobacteria bacterium; assembly: GCA_963764445.1. GTDB lineage: Bacteria > Pseudomonadota > Alphaproteobacteria > Rhizobiales > Xanthobacteraceae > Nitrobacter. Next base: position 256,979 of record CAVXSV010000005.1, on the reverse strand, counting down.
CCGCGTAAGCGGACGCCACATACTTCTCGTCGCCGCTCGGCATGTGGTCGGTGATGAAGGTCACGTCGATGTAGGTTTGTCCGATAAACAGCGCTTCCATTGAATGATCCGTTTTGTTTATCGAGCGTGTTAGTCAGGCGAGGAGGCTTCGATATCGACGCCTTTATGGGGCTTGCGCTCTAACAGCGGATGTCACGGCTGCATAAGTGTATAGCGTTCTCAACCATAAGGCACCCCAACGGTTGTTCGATGCCGGCGAGACACACCAGCAGCAGTCAATCGTCTGAACGCGCCCGAGGTTCCTGAATTTGGATCACGACAGGAGGGAGCGATGACGGTTTATTCCGGTCCGGTATTCGACATGGCGGTCCAGCAGTTCGGGGTGATCGCCAATCACCTGTCGATCCCAATGGACGAGCGCGAGCGTATCCTGATGCCGAAGCGGGCCATCACGGTTTCCTGCCCGATCCATCGCGACGACGGATCGATCGCGGTTTTCGAGGGCTACCGCGTCCAGCATCATCTGACGCTGGGACCAACGAAGGGCGGAACGCGGTTTGCACCGAGCGTGGACATCGGCGAGGTCGCCGCGCTCGCGATCTGGATGAGCTGGAAATGCGCGCTGGCTGGGTTGCCATATGGCGGGGCCAAGGGCGGCATCAGGGTCGATCCCTCGTCGATTTCGAAGCGAGAACTGGAAGGACTGTCGCGCCGCTACATGCAGGAGATGATTCCCTTCGTCGGGCCGCACACGGACGTGATGGCGCCGGACATGGGCACCAACGAGCAGGTGATGGCGTGGTTCATGGATACGTACTCGATGTATCAGGGCCGCACCGTCACCGAGATCGTCACCGGCAAGCCGGTGAGTTCAGGCGGCACGCTCGGTCGCCGCGAGGCCACCGGCCGGGGCGTTGCTCATCTCGCCCGACGCGTGATGAAGGACCTCGATATCGCGATCGACGGGGCGACCGCGGTCGTTCAGGGCTTTGGCAACGTCGGCTCGTATGCCGCGTTTGAACTATACAACTGCGGTGTCAAGGTCATTGCGGTGAGCGACCACACCGGCGCGCTCTACGACAGGAAAGGGCTGGATATTCCGGGCTTGATGCGCCACGCGGCCGCGCATGGAAATATCGCCGGCTATTCCAACCAGCTTCAGTATGATCCGGCGGCGATCCTGACGCTGCCGTGTGACGTGCTCGTTCCTGCCGCCATAGAGCGCGTGATCGATGCGCATATCGCGGAAAACCTGAAATGTCGTGTGCTGGCCGAGGGCGCCAACGGGCCGACGACGCCTGAGGCCGATCTGATCCTCAACAAGCGCCAAGGCGATATTTTCGTGATTCCCGACATCCTGTGCAATTCCGGTGGCGTAGTGGTCAGCTATTTCGAATGGGTGCAGGACCTGCAGCAACTGTTCTGGGAAGAAGAGGAAGTCACCCGCCGCGAGTATCAGATCTTGGATCGGGCGTTCGACCAGATGGTCAGTCGCGCAAAAAAGGACAATATCCCGCATCGCACCGCGGCGATGGCGCTCGGCGTTGAGAAGGTGCGGGCCGCGAAGACCACGCGGGGACTTTTTCCCTGATTGTCCGAGTTCCCGAGACCGCGACGGGGCCTTCATTGTCCTTCGTATCGGCGACCATGCGGATCTATCTCAATCTTTAGTCGAATTGGATTGATGCATTGCAGCATCTTTCTTGACAGCGCGAAAGTGAGTGCTTACTCACGTTCCTATGAGCAACCTGCGGATGACCAGCGATCTGCGCCGGGAGCTGATCCTGCGTGCCGCGAAGCAATGCTTCGCGCGCTATGGATTCGCGGGCACAACCACCAAGAGCGTTGCCGCCGCCGCCTCGATCTCCGAAGCGTTGTTGTTCAAACACTTTCCAACCAAGTCGGCGCTCTATGCGGAAATTTTGGCAGAAGCCTGCCAGGCGGATCCGGCGCTGCACCGGTTGCTCGATCGCGAGCCTTCGACGGAAACACTGGTCGTTCTCATCCGTGGCATGGTCGAGCACTTCCTGAATGCCTCCGCCTCGCCGGATCAGCAGGAGGCGCAACGACTGCGCCTTATGATCTCGAGCCAGCTCGACGACGGCGAATTTGCCCGATTGCTGTACGAAAAAATCAAGAACCTGATTGGCGGGGCCTTCACGGCTTCGCTTGAGCGCGCGATCGCCGCCGGTGATGCCGTGCCGGTCGGGCGCGAGCCGCTCAATCTGTTCTGGTTTGCGCATCACACGGTTCTGATGATGGTTCTAACCCAGCTTCCGTCCGTTCCGGCCTTGGTCTATGGCGCCGCGCCCGGACTGGAGCGGCAGGTCTGTGAATTCATTCTTCGCGGAGTCGGCCTGAATGCAGCGGCAATTGCCTTGCACCTGAATGGGACCGGGAACCTGTAGTCCATGCCGCCCACACGTCGGCAGAAGAAAGTGCATGACATGACGGAAACAAGGGAAGGCAGTACCGGCAACAAGACCGGCATTTCGGCGCGTGACCTGGGCGAGAAGCCTCACGCGCGCCCGGTGCGCAGGACGCGCTGGTTCATCATCGTCGGCTTGCTGCTCGCGGTGCTCGTCGGCGGACTGGTCGGATTCAATGCATTCCGCGAGCACATGATCGCGCAGTTCTTCGCTAACAACAAGCCGCCGCCGGCAACCGTGACCATTGCCACGGCCAAGTCAGAAGTGATTCCGAACCTGTTGACCGCAGTCGGCGAACTCGCTGCCGTCCATCAGGTCAACGTCACCTCGGATGTTAATGCCCGTGTCACCGACATCATGTTCAAGGCCGGCTCGTCCGTGAAGGCGGGAGCGCCGCTGGTGCAGTTATTCGACGGTCCTGATCAAGGTGACCTCGCCAATTACAAGGCGCAGGCGACCGTTGCAAAACTTTCGCTGGAACGCGCCCAGCAGCTCGCGTCGCGCCAGTTCGGTCCGCAGGCGACAGTGGATCAGGCGCAGGCCTCGTTCGACCAGGCCAATGCGGGTATCGCCAAGACTGAAGCGATCATTTCGCAGAAATTGGTCCGCGCGCCGTTCGACGGTGAACTCGGCGTGCGTCACGTCGAAGTCGGCCAGTTCCTGACCGCCGGCACGCAGATCGTGTCGCTCACCGATCTGTCGACGCTGTATGCGAACTTCACGGTCACGGAAAAGGATAGCGGCCAACTCAAGGTTGGCCAGGCCGTGCGCGTCGCAGTCGATGCTTATCCGGGCCGCATTTTCGAAGGGAAGATTACAACGATCGAACCGCAGATCAGCACCGACACCCGCAATATTCGCGTGCAGGCGACGATCGCCAATCCCGATCGTATCCTGAAGCCTGGCATGTTCGCTACCACGACTGTCGTGCTGCCGAACAAACCGGCCGTGGTCACGGTCCCGGAGACGGCGGTGGATTATACGCTCTACGGAGACTCGGTTTACGTGATCACGGAGAAGAAGGAGGACGACGGCAAGACAAGCCTGACCGCCGTTCGCACCTTCGTGCAGACCGGCGACAGGATCGAGGGTCGTGCCGCTATCCTGAGCGGCGTAAAGGCCGGCGACCGTCTGGTTGCCGTCGGTCAGCTCAAGCTTCAGTCTGGCGCAGCCGTTGAAATTTCGTCGGATCCGGGACCGCAGGTGCCGGCAAAGCCGCCGCTCTACTGAGATATCGGAGTCTAAGCGCGATGAAGTGGACCGATATTTTCATCAAACGGCCAGTGCTGTCCGTTGTGGTCAGCCTGCTGATCCTGCTGATCGGCTTCAAGGCAGCCACCAGCCTCCCGATCCGGCAGTATCCGAAGCTGTCGAACACTGTCGTGAACATCACGACGGTCTATCCGGGCGCGTCGGCGAACCTCATTCAAGGATTCATCACCACACCGATCGAGCAGGCCGTCGCCACTGCCGAGGGCGTCGACTACGTCACATCGACGTCCGTGCTGGGAACCAGCACGATCCAGGTCTACATCAAGCTGAACTTTGATCCGAACCAGGCGCTGACCGAGGTTCTGGCCAAGGTGAACTCGGTCAAATACCTCATTCCGAAGGAATCCAACGATCCGATCGTCACCAAGACGACGGGCCAGACCACAGCCGTGATGTATCTCGGCTTTTCCAGCGAAAAGCTCTCGGGGTCGGCGATCTCCGATTACCTGACGCGCGTGGTCCAGCCCGTCCTCTCGACGGTCGACGGCGTCGCTTCCGCCGATATTCTGGGCGGTCAGACCTTTGCAATGCGGCTGTGGCTCGATCCCGTCAAGATGGCGGGGCGCGGCGTCTCGCCTAATGACGTGGCGATAGCGATCACGGCCAACAACTATCAGGCGGCAGCCGGTCAGGCGAAAGGCTACTTCATCGTTTCGAACGTCTCGACCAATACCGACCTGCGCAACATCGACCAGTTCAAGCGGATGATCGTCAAGTCCAGGGACGGCGGTTTCGTCCGCATGGAAGATATCGCAACCGTCGAGCTTGCTGCGCAAAGCACCGACGCCAGCGTCGCCTTCAATGGCGAGCACGCGATCTTCATCGGCGTTCAGGCGACGCCACAAGGCAACCCGTTGACGCTGGTGAAGGGCGTGCGCGCGCTGTTTCCCGAGCTCGAACGCAATCTTCCGCCGTCGATGAAGATGAAGGTCGCCTACGATTCGACGAAATTCATCCAGTCCTCGATCAACGAGGTCGAAAAGACACTGATCGAAGCCGTCGGCATCGTCGTGGTGGTGATCTTCCTTTTCCTTGCGTCCTTCCGTTCGGTGATCATTCCGGTCATCACGATCCCGCTCTCGCTGGTCGGCGTTTGCAGCCTGATGCTGATGATGGGATTCAGCATCAATCTTCTGACGCTGCTGGCGATGGTGCTTGCGATCGGACTCGTGGTCGACGACGCGATCGTCGTGGTGGAAAATATTCATCGCCATCTGGAGGAGGGGAAACCGCCTGTCCAGGCTGCGATGCAGGGCGCACGCGAAATCGTGGGCCCGGTTATTTCGATGACCATTACGCTTGCGGCGGTTTATGCGCCCATCGGTTTCCTCGGTGGGCTGACCGGTGCGCTGTTTCGGGAGTTTGCCTTCACGCTCGCGGGATCGGTGATCGTTTCGGGCGTGATCGCGCTGACGCTGTCGCCGATGATGTGCTCGGTCTTCCTAAAGGGGGGCGATCACGGACGGTTTGCGAAGATCGTCGATCGCGTATTCGGATCAGTGACCCGGTGGTACGGCCGCCAGCTCGATCGGTCGCTCGACTACCGCCCCATCACGGCGTTGTTTGCTCTGACGATTCTCGGCCTCGTCGGCTTCCTCTACATGCACACGTCCAAGGAGCTCGCACCCGAGGAAGATCAGGGTATCGTGTTCTCCGTGATCAAGGCGCCGAAATACGCCAATATCGACTATTCGGATTTTTACGGCGAGAAGCTCGACAAGGTCTTTGCCAGCTTTCCCGAGACGGACCTGCGCTTCGTCCTCAACGGCATCAACGGGCCGCAGAACGGCATCGCCGGCATGCTGCTGAAACCTTGGGACGAGCGCGAGCGTTCGTCGATCAAACTCAAGCCGCTGGTTCAGGCCGAACTCAGCAAGATCGAGGGTGTCCAGGCGTTCGCCTTCAATCTGCCGCCGCTGCCGGGCGGACCGGGCGGGTTGCCGGTGCAAATGGTGATCAGCTCGACCAGCGATTTCCAGCAGGTCTATGAGCAGATGAACAAGCTAAAGGAGGCCGCACGAAAGAGCGGACTGTTCATCGTGTCCGACAGCGATCTCGACTTCAACCAACCCGTGGTGCGGGTCAAGATCGATCGCACGAAAGCCGGCGATCTCGGCATCAACATGCAGCAAGTCGGCAACACGCTCGCGGTGCTGCTCGGTGGAAACTACATCAATCGCTTCAATCTGGAAGGACGATCCTACCAGGTGATTCCGCAGGTACCGCGCAGCATACGGATTTCGCCGGAATCGCTCGGCGGCTACTATGTGCCGACGCTGACGGGACAGCTCGTGCCGCTCTCGACCATTGTCTCGATCGAGACCGGCACCGACCCGAACGCGCTGAGCCACTACAATCAGTTGAATTCGGCGACCTTTCAGGCCGTGCCGATGCCGGGCCTAACGGTGGGGCAGGCGGTCGAATTCCTGGAAGGCGAGGCCAAGAAACTGCCTGCTGGTTTCAATCACGACTATCTCTCGGATTCACGTCAATACGTACGAGAAGGCAATCAGCTCGCAATCACATTCGGCTTCGCATTGATCATCATCTTCCTGGTGCTGGCCGCGCAGTTCGAAAGTCTGCGTGATCCGCTGGTCATCATGGTCAGCGTGCCCATGGCGATCGTCGGCGCGTTGATCCCGCTGTTCTTCGGCGCGGCGACGATGAACATCTACACCCAGGTGGGATTGCTGACGCTGGTCGGCCTGATCAGCAAGCACGGCATTCTGATGGTCGAGTTCGCCAACGAACTTCAGCTTAACGAGGGCCTCGACAAGCGCTCGGCGATCGAGATGGCGGCGCGGGTCAGGTTGCGTCCGATCCTGATGACAACGGCGGCGATGGTCACCGGCCTGCTGCCCTTGCTGACGGCGTCAGGCGCGGGCGCCGCGAGCCGGTTTTCGATCGGGATCGTCGTCGTGGCGGGCATGTTGATTGGAACGATGTTCACCCTGTTCGTTCTTCCGGCTGTCTATGTGGCGATCGCAACCGATCACCGGGCCGGCGTCGATTCGCAACGCAACAAGCAAATTGCCGATTTTGACATGGGCTCGAAGACGCTGCGACCAACATAATCCGTGGGCGATGGCGCATTCAATCGACAGGCGACCGAACCTGCGTCGCGATCCAATGGGTCGAAATGACGACGTCAAACGTCCCCGCAACTCGCCGCAGCGCGGTAGTGGATCGGGGTCGGTCCTGACCTCCGCTGTTCGCTGGCTGCTACGCTTGATCGCAGCGTCAGCATCGCGCCAACCGAGACCTGTCGCTCGTATCATCGTGATTGCGGAGCCGTGCGTGTCCTTTCGGGCAGATCTCAATATCGCCAAGGGTTCGAGCGGGCGGGCGTAGTGGCCCGGCTCAATCGTCATCACCACCGGTTAGTTTGCATCGTCGAAGGGCGATACTTAAATCCTGATGACGACATCCGCGGCGAGGCCGTGCGATACGTGGGTTGGAGAGCCGAGTGGCGCTGGTCAAAGCCGATGTTCTGGTTCTGGGTGCGGGAATTGTCGGCGTTTCCGCCGCGCTCCATCTGCAGAAGCGAGGGCGGGATGTCATCCTTATTGACAAGCATGAAAGGGCCGGAGAGGAGACGAGCTATGGAAATGCTGGCCTGATCGAATGCGCGTCGGTTTTCCCTTACACATTTCCGTACGATCTGCGCCAGATTCTACGTTATGCACTGAACCGTTCCGCGGAAGCGCATTATCATTTTCGCGATTTGCCGGCGTTTTTGCCTTGGTTGGCCCGATATTTTCTCGCATCCTCACCCGAACGTGCGTTTCGTAGCGCGATGGCTGCCTTGCCGCTGATCCAGCGCAGTCTTGTTGAGCATGAAGTGCTGATCGCAGAGGCCGGTGTGCCTCAACTCCTGCGCCGAACGGGATGGATCAAGCTGTTCCGGTCGGATGCGACGCTGGACAAGGGCATCGCCGACCTCGATCGCGCCCGCCGGTATGGGGTCGAAGGGGATGTTCTTGACAGTGAAGCGATCGCCGCCCGCGAGCCCCATTTGTCGGGGGCGTTCGCCGGTGCAATTCACTGGCCGGCTCCGGGCTTTATTCCAGATCCCGGAGCGTTGGCGAAGGCCTATGCGGCGTTGTTCGTGCGTCGTGGCGGCCGTTTTATCGCGGCCGACGCGCGGACGCTGACACAGAGCCAGACGGCATGGCGTGTCGATCGTCCGAGCGGAGCGCTGAGCGGGCGCGAAGCCGTGATTGCTCTGGGGCCGTGGTCGGATGATGTATTCCGTCGGCTCGGCTACGACATGCCACTCGGCATCAAGCGCGGTTATCACCTGCATCTGGCGCCGCGCGGCAATGCGGTGCTTCATCATCCGGTTCTCGATTCGGATCGCGGCTATCTGCTGGCGCCGATGAATCGCGGTATTCGTCTGACGACCGGGGCGGAATTCGCTCGCCGCGATGCGCCACCGTCGCCGGTCCAGATCGAACGAACGTTGCCGAGCGCGCGCGAACTGTTCCCGCTGGGCGAGGCGATCGATGCGACGCCGTGGATGGGAAGGCGTCCATGCATGCCCGATATGCTGCCGGTGATCGGCAGGGCAGTCCGCCATGCCGGACTGTGGTTCGGCTTCGGACACCAGCATCACGGCCTGACGCTGGGTCCAGTCACAGGCCGGCTCCTGGCTGAAATGATGACGGGCGAGCAGCCGTTTGCAGATCCGAGGCCGTTTGCTGCGGAACGCTTTGGCTGAATTTCCGTTTGCGACTCGCATGGCGCCCACGATTGCTTGCGTCGTAGGCATCCTCGCGGTGATACTGCCGTTTCCCTCGTTGTGACCCGCTGGCATACCGAGGCCGATTTCAGGAGCGCGCGATGAAAGTGAATATTGAGATCGACTGTACGCCCCTTGAGGCGCGCCACTTTATGGGACTTCCGGATGTCCAGCCGATGCAGAACGCCATGATGGACAAGCTCCAGCAGAAGATGGCGGAGAACATCGACAAGTTCTCGCCGGAAGCTATCCTCCAGAACTTGTTTACCTTCGATCCGAAGATGGCCGAGCGCTTTCAGGACATGTTCGCCAGCATGTCCGGAGTCGGGACCGGTCGGACAAAAGACAAAAAGTAGATCCGCCGATCTCGAAAACCATGCTCCGTCGACGCCGGCTTCGCCCGCGAGGCCGTGGACCGTCAAGCCCACAAGACGCTATGGCAAAAGCGATTTGTCCAATCCAATTGAGAATGGCGGTCACGCACTCCATAATATGGATGTTGGACTGAGAAGGAATTTTCCGTGCCGCCCGATCCCCATATCACCGTTTATGCAGGCTTCCTGATCGGCGTTGTCTTCGGCGTGGTCGGCCTGCTCAGTGGCTTCTGCCTGATGAGCAGTCTGCGCGGCTATTGGGGCAAGGGAGACGGCCGTTTGGTCAGGACCTACGCGCTGGCAATCGGAGTTGCGGTCATAGCCTCGCAACTGCTTGCCGGCGAGGGCTTCGTCGATCTTGGCAAATCGATCTATTTGCAGCCCTCGTTCTCCGCGCCTCTGATGTTCGCTGGCGGCCTGCTTTTTGGTTACGGCATGGTGCTGTCGAACGGCTGCGGGTCGCGTGCACTTGTTTTGCTCGGGCGGGGCAATCTGCGCTCGCTGGTGGTGGTGATTGTTCTTGGCATCGCCGCGCAGATGACATTGAAGGGCCTGATCGCGCCGGCGCGCATCGCTGTTCTGCAAGCCAGCCAATCCACGCCAAACGTCATCTCGCTGCCGGCGCTGGTGGAAGTCCTCGGCCTTGGCGAAACCTTCGCGCGCGCGCTGGCGGTGGCCCTCGTCAGCGGCGCCTTGACCGTTTTCGCGTTTTCACACGCGGCATTCCGGCGCTCCTGGGGCCAGATCGCGGCTGGCATCGTTGTCGGGCTCCTCGTAGCGGCAGGATGGTATGCGACCGGCTATCTCGGTGCCGATGATTTCAATCCGGTGCCTGTCACGTCGATCACGTTCGTCGCGCCCGTCGCCGATACCGTGCAATACATAATGCTGTCGACCGGTCTCACGATGAATTTCGGCATCGCGCTGGTACCGGGCGTGGTGCTCGGAAGCCTCGTCACCGCGGTGGTGACACGCCGTTTTCGTCTTGAGACCTACCACTCGCCGCGTCATATGCTGCGTTCCGTCATCGGCGCGGCGTTCATGGGCTCCGGCGGTGCGATGGCTTATGGATGCTCGGTCGGACAGGGTCTGACCGGTCTTTCGACGCTGGCGCTGGCGTCGTTTGTTGCAATCACCGGAATTGTTCTGGGCGCCGCGATCGGCTTGCGCGGGCCGTTCCGCGTCGACGCGCCGGTATCGTCGCAGGATTTGGCTTCGCCCGCGCACTAGAGCCTTTTCAGTTCTGATGGAATCAGAACTGGGCTCTAGGGTTTTGATTAGACGCGTTTTCTTCACGCGAACCGGTATCCACTTCGCTCGAAAACGCTATAATCCGGCTCAGGTTTGCCGCGGGCGCTCCAGCGTCTCGAAATAATTCTCCAGCAGCTTTTCGCAATGCAGACGGTTACGGGCGTCCGGCTGCAAGATCTGCCGCATCACCAGACCGTGGACGAAGATCAATAATTGCTCGGAAATAACCTGGGCATCTTGAAATGACGGAAGCTCTCCGGCATGGATCGCATCTTCTATCAGCTTGGTCCATGCGGCCCGTTGCCTTTCGAATCGCCGGTTCTGATGCTTGCGCATCTCCGTGTCGCGCGTGCCGGCCGCCGCATAATTGACCCAGAAGCGCCAGAAGCGGTCCGTCGAGGATCGAAAGATATGATTGAAGGCGAAGACCTTGAGTTGGGCCAACGGTGAATCGGCGGAGCTATCCTGCGCGGCTAGACAAGCCGTCTGCAAGGCGGCCATGATGAGCTTGTGCTTGTTGCCGAAGTGGTAGTTGATAGTGCCGGTGCTGACGTTTGCACGATCGGCGATCTGACGCATACTGGCGCCTTCAATTCCGCTTTCCGATATCACCGCATAGACAGCGCCGAGTAAATTCTTACGTCTTTGTATCCGGCCCGGCCGTTTTCTGACCTCGGCTTTCGCTCTGCTTTTCATATCCCCGACGCCCACCACCCATTCCCAGCGGTATTATTATAAGCGAAACGCTTTTGCTGTACAGCAGCGGCACACATCCGGTGCGGGATAACTGCGCGTTTCGCAGAGAAGCGACGAAAAACGACGACACGGCATTGCGATATTCGATTCGGTAGATATCGGCCTGTCCGTCATCCTCAATTGAGCCTCGGACCGCGCGGTGTCGCGGCAATCGCTCCGGTCAGCGGTCTACCGCGTGTGTTGCGATGCGAACCTCCGACGTCAGTGTCCGATGCACCGGACACTTGTCGGCAATTTCCATGAGTTTCTGGCGCTGCTCCGGATCGAGCGTCCCTTCCATTGCGATCTCGCGCTCAATCTGATCGAGCATGCCGGTTTTTGTTTCACACTCGGCACAGTCCTGCGCATAAATCTTGCCGTGCCGCAGCATCACAGTCACGCGATCAAGCGGCAGCGCTTTTCGGTCGGCATACATTCGCATGGTCATTGAGGTGCATGCGCCGAGTGCGGCAAGCAGGAAATCGTAAGGTCCGGGCCCTGTATCTTCGCCGCCAGCGGAGGCCGGCTCGTCGGCGGTCAACCGGTGCGGGCCAATGCTCACCGTCTGCTGGAATTTGCTGCGGCGGGTTTCCTGAACGACGACGCTGCGCGAACCTGTGTCCTCGGCGGGGTCGGCGGGTGCCGGTTCGAGGTAGCGTTGCGCCCAGGAGGCGATGACCTCCGCGACGTAGCTGGTATCGCGCTTCTGGCTCAGAAGATGGTCGGCTCCCGAGAGCGATATGAAACTTTTCGGATGTTTTGCCGCAACGAAAATGCGGGTGGCGTTATCGATGCCCACGGTATCGTCTGTCGGCGAATGCAGGATCAGCAACGCCTTCTGCAGCTTCGTGACCTGACCCATCAGGTTGTGCTCGGCGATATCGTCGAGAAATTCCCGCCTGATATGGAATGGGCGGCCGGCGAGGGAGACCTCGACCTTGCCCTGCGCGCGGATGTCCTCAATGCGATCGGCGAACAGATGCGTGACATGAGCCGGATCGGAGGGCGCCGCGATGGTCACGACCGCCCTGGCTTCAGAAATCTGCGCCGCGGCTGCGAGAATGGCCGCGCCGCCGAGGCTGTGGCCGATCAGAAGGGTGGGCGCCTTGTGGGTTTGGCGCAGATGATTCGCCGCCAGAACGAGATCCGCGATATTGGAGGAAAACGTACTGTTGGCGAATTCGCCTTCGCTTGCACCGAGGCCGGTGAAGTCGAACCGCAAAACCGCTATTCCACGCGCCGTCAGCCCCGCGGCGATGCGTTTTGCGGCAAGCACGTCCTTGCCGCAGGTGAAGCAATGCGCGAACAGCGCGTAGGCTACCGGATCACTGTCGGGAAGATCCAGCGCGGCTGCAAGATTGAGACCATCCGACCCGGAAAACTGAAAACGTTCGTTCGGCATGTCTGGCCTCCCTGGTTCATGCGGGTCGCGGCGCACGATACCCGCGCGCGGCCGGCGAGCTTAACCCTTGCCAAGCAGCAGCGGGAGCTGGCGCGGGCCGCGCACGCTGCCTTCGGACCATCTCATCTCGCCGGACGGGTCGAGCCGGAAATCCGGAATGCGCTTCAGCCATTCCTCGATCGCAACAAGCATCTCCATGCGTGCGAGGTGGGCGCCGACGCAGCGGTGAATGCCGACGCCGAAAGCGACGTGGCGGTTTTCCATGCGGTCGATGATGACCTTGTCGGCGTCGGGGAAGACCGCCGGGTCGCGGTTGGCGGCCGCGAAGGACAGCAGCACCATGTTGCCGGGCTTCATCGGGCAGCCGCTCACGGTGGTTTCCTTCATGACCTCGCGCCCCGACGTCGCCGGCGAAAAGGCGCGCAGAAATTCCTCGATCGCCGTCGGCAGAAGTTCTGGCTCCGCGATGAGACGCGCGCGGTCCGCCGGCGTCCTCGCGAGGTGCCACAGCGAGGAGCCGATCGCGCTCCATGTGGTGTCGATGCTGGCGACCAGCAGCAATCGCAGCGCCCCCTGCACATGCGCGTCCGTCAGTGGCTGTCCATCCTCGCCCCGCGCATTCATCAATGTCGCGATCAGGTCGTCGGTCGGATGCTTCTTTCGCGCTTCGATCTGGTCGGCGAAATAGGCGACCATTTCGCGGATGGCTTGCATCACCGCGGCGTCATCATGAAGGCCGACTTCAAGAATCTCATGAATCCACTTGATGAAGAGATCGCCGTCCTTTTCCGGGACGCCGAGCATGTTGGTAACAGCTCGGGTCGGAATATATTTCGTGTAGCGCGCGGCCGCGTCGCAGCTCTTGTCGTTGATGAAGCCATCGATCAGATCGTTGCAGATCGCGCGCACGCGCGGCTCCAACGCCTTCACGGCGTCGGGCAAAAATGGTGGCAGCAGGATCTGCTTGGCGTGCTTGTGCGCGGGCGGGTCCGATGTGATGGGCGGCGCAGGCGGCGGCGGCTCCGGGCGGACGTTGCGCACCACTACGCGGCGCGACGAGAAATGCTCGGTGTCGTAGGAAATTTCCTTCACCGCGTCGTAGGTGGTCGGCAGGTAGACGCCGAGAAAGCGCTCAGTGTGAACGACAGGACATTCTGCGCGCAGTTGGTCCCAGATCGGGTATGGATTTTCCGTCCAGCGCGGGTCGGTATGGTCAAAATCGTGAACCCAGTCGGTGACGGGGGTAGGGCTGGACATCGAACTCCTCCGGGGGACGCTGCCGCGCGATCAAAGCCGGGACGGCGTGCGCAAAAAAACTAATAAAAATCCGATTTATTCTTCCTTGATCTCGATCGCGAATTCCGGGCAATTGCTTTGCGCGAGCCGCGCCTTGTCCTCAAGCCCGGCCGGAACGGTACCATCGCCGATCTCGTGCGCGTTGCCGAGTTCGTCGAGCTCGAACAGTTCGGGCGCCAGAGAATTGCAGCGTGCGTGTCCCTGACACTTGTCTCGATCTATACGTATTCTGAGTCTTCCCGACATGCACCCCCTCGTCGCCGTGCGCGCCTACCAGTGATCATAGGGTCGATCACGGCGCGGGATTATAGCCACGTGCGCATGATCCGCCAGCGCTCTGGCCAGCAAATTTTACGGCGGTCGACGGTGGTTTGGCGACTTGACGGATTGGTGCCGATCGCGCCGGACATAATTCCAGCCCGCCCCGCCGTGCAGATGCAGGTCCATGGTATACCTACCTGTCATTGCGACTTTGCGACAAATTTGGCTCCGCAGCTCCCGTGCCTGAGCGAAGCCGTGCGGGCGGCAAATCCGCCACGGCGAGCCGGTTTAATCCATCGGGGTTTAAGCCAAACTTCTGTCTGCACGCGTGTGCGATTCGTGCTTTAACGCCGCTCAACTCATCGTGATGGGCCGGGGCGCCGGAGGCGCGAAGCTTGCCTGTCTGATAAGAGAGGTCGCTATTCGCGGGTGTCCATTCATGGTCCGTCGGCCGGGTTGGGATTGTCTTCAAGATGGTATCGCTGGTTCGTATCGCGCTGACCCGACCCTACACGTTCGTGGTTCTGGCGCTGCTGCTGGTCATCATCGGACCGCTTGCCGCGCTTCGGACGCCGACCGATATTTTCCCGAACATCGGCATCCCCGTTATCGGCGTGGTCTGGAAATACACCGGCTTGCCGCCGGACGGCATGGCGGGGCGCATCACCACGCCATTTCAGCGGGCGCTGACGACGACCGTCAACGACATCGACCATATCGTCGCGAATTCGTATAACGGCGTCAGCATCATCAAGATTTTCTTTCAGCCCAACGTCAACATCGAGACCGCCAACGCGCAGGTCACGGCGATCTCGCAGACGATGATCAAGCAACTACCGGCGGGCGCCACGCCGCCGCTGATCCTCAACTACAGCGCCTCAACGGTGCCAATTCTCCAGCTCGCACTGTCCGGTGAGGGGCTGACGGAACAGCAACTCGCCGATTTCGGCATCAACCAGCTCCGCACGCCACTGGTCACGGTGCCGGGCGCGGCGATCCCGTATCCCTACGGGGGCAAACAGCGCCAGATCCAGATCGACCTCGATCCGTCCGCATTGCAGGCTCGCGGCCTGTCTGCTGCGGATGTCGCCAATGCGCTTGCCGCGCAAAATCTGATTACGCCGGTCGGCACCCAGAAGATCGGCCAGTTCGAATACTCAATTCAGTTGAACAATTCGCCGGTCGAGATGACGGAGCTCGGCGATCTCCCGATCATGTCCGTCGACGGCGCTATGGTGTACGTGCGCGACGTCGCCCATGTTCGCGACGGTAGCGCGCCGCAGACGAATATCGTCCATGTTGATGGCAACCGTTCCGTGCTGATGATGGTGCTCAAGGCTGGCGCAATCTCGACACTCGATATCATCTCGGGGATCAAGCAGAAGGTGGTTGAGGTCAAGGATAGCCTGCCTGACGCGCTTAAGATCGGGTTTATCGGCGATCAGTCGCTGTTCGTCCGCAGCGCGATCAGCGGCGTGGCAAAGGAAGGCATCATCGCGGCGTTATTGACTAGCGTGATGATCCTGCTGTTTCTCGGAAGCTGGCGCTCGACGCTGATCATAGCGATCTCGATTCCCTTGTCCGTTCTCGGCGCGATCACCATGCTGTCAGCGCTGGGCGAGACCCTGAATATCATGACCCTGGGCGGCTTGGCGCTGGCGGTTGGCATCCTGGTCGACGACGCCACCGTGACTATCGAGAACATCAACTGGCATCTCGAACAGGGCAAGGAGGTCGAGATATCCATTCTCGATGGTGCCAACCAGATCGTGACTCCGGCCTTCGTCTCGCTGCTGTGCATCTGCATCGTTTTTGTGCCGATGTTTTTTCTTGAAGGTGTCGCACGCTTCCTGTTCGTGCCGATGGCGGAAGCGGTGATGTTCGCGATGATCTGGTCGTTCATCCTGTCGCGCACGCTGGTGCCGACCATGGCGAAGTACCTGCTGAAGCCGCATGTGCGTCACGCGGAAGGCGAGGGGCCTGCGCCCTCGCGCAATCCGCTGGTGCGGCTGCAGCGGAAATTCGAGTCAGGCTTCGAGCGCATGCGAGGAGGATATCATGCGCTGTTGGAGCTGGCGTTGCAGCGGCGGCGGATTTTCGTCGTCGGATTCCTGACGTGCGTTGCGGCGTCGTTCCTGCTGGTGCCGTTCCTCGGCAGGAACTTCTTTCCCTCGGTTGATGCCGGCCAGATCCTGATGCATGTGCGTCTTCAGGTCGGGACCCGCGTCGAGGAAAGCGCCAAGCAGTTTGCCGAGATCGAAAAAGCGATCCGGAGAGTTATCCCGCCCGACATGATCGAGACGTTGGCCGACAACATCGGAATGCCGATCAGCGGCATCAACATGACTTATAACAATACGGGCGTGATTGGTCCCCAGGACGGCGATGTCCAGATCAAGCTGAAGGATGGACACCCTCCCACTGAGGGATATGTGCGTCAGTTGCGCGAGGTGTTGCCGCGTGCGTTTCCCGGCGTGACCTTTGCGTTCCTGCCGGCGGATATCGTCAGCCAAATTCTCAATTTCGGAGCACCCGCGCCGATCGATCTGCAGGTGCGCGGCAACGATCTCATCGCAAATTTCGCTTATGCCAACCAGTTGCTGCGTCGAATCCGGAAGATTCCCGGCATTGCGGACGCGCGCATCCAGCAGTCGCCCAATAGCCCCGGTTTCAATGTCGATGTCGACCGTACCCGCGCGCAATATGTGGGCGTCACGGAGCGCGATGTGACCAACAGCATGGTCGTCAATCTCGCGGGCAGCAGTCAGGTTGCGCCGATCTATTTTTTAAGTCCCGAAAACGGGGTGTCGTATTCGGTGGTGATGCAAACGCCGGAATACAAAATGGATTCGTTGGGCGCGCTCGAGACGCTTCCGGTCTCGACAACAGGGGCGGGCGCGCCTCCGCTGCTGGGCGGTATCGCTGACATCAAGCGGACCGCGGTCAACGCTGTCGTATCCCAGTATGACATCCGGCCGATGGTGCAAATTTTCGCAACCCCGCAAGGCCGCGATCTTGGCGCCGTTGCGACTGACGTGCGAAAGCTCATGGCGGATACCGCCAAGGATGCCCCGAAGGGGAGTTCGGTCGTGCTGCTGGGGCAGGTGCAGACCATGGACAGTGCCTTCTCGGGACTTTTGTTCGGGCTGCTCGGCGCCATCGTGCTGATCTATCTGCTGATCGTCGTGAATTTCCAGTCCTGGTCGGACCCGTTCGTCATCATCATGGCGCTGCCTGCGGCATTGGCCGGCATCGTATGGATGCTGTTCACGACGCACACCACGCTCTCGGTGCCGGCGCTCACCGGCGCGATCATGTGCATGGGCGTCGCCACCGCGAACAGCGTGCTGGTCATCAGTTTTGCCCGCGAGCGCTATGAGGTGCTCGGCGATCCGGTTGCGGCGGCGCTGGAGGCCGGGTTTGTGCGGTTTCGACCCGTCTTGATGACGGCGCTGGCCATGGTTATCGGCATGGCGCCGATGGCGTTGAGTCTGGGCGAGGGCGGCGAACAAAACGCGCCGCTAGGTCGCGCCGTGGTCGGAGGCCTGATTTTCGCGACCGCTGCGACACTGCTGTTTGTTCCAGTCGTGTTCAGTATGGTTCATAAGAAGCAGCCTGCGAAAAGCGGGACCACGCTGGAGATGGCGCATGGCCACTGAACAGAGCTCGCCGGTGTCGCGCCGGAAGCTGGGCGTCGCGGGCATCGCGGCGTTGTGCGTGGCCGTCGCCATCGTCGTTGTCGGTATCGCCGCGCGCGAGCAGGGCAACGCGGAATTGCGGACGTGGACCGACAAACAGGCCATTCCGACGGTTGCGGTCATTCAACCGGATGCGAAGATACTCAGCGCCACGCTCGATGTTCCGGGACGTCTGGAGGCCTATTCGCGCGCGCCGATCTTTGCCCGCGTCAGCGGATACCTGAAGAACTGGTACGTCGATATCGGCGCCAAGGTGAAAACCGGCCAGCTTCTGGCGGAAATCGAGGCGCCGGATCTCGATCAGCAGTTGCTCCAGGCCCGGGCCGACCTCGCAAGCCAGCAGGCGAGTGCAAAACTGTCTGAGGCGACGTTGAATCGCCGGAAGTCCTTGCTCGCATCCAATTTCGTGTCGATGCAGGAAATCGATGAAAAGTCCGCCGACCTCGCCAACAAGAAGGCTGCCGTCAATTCAGGGCAAGCCAATGTCGAGCGGCTCGAGGCGCTGGCCGGCTACAAGAAGATCACGGCGCCGTTCGACGGCATCGTGACCGCGCGCAACACTGATGTCGGTGCGCTGATCAATGGCGGAACCGGCAGCGGACTTGCCATGTTCGTGATCTCCGACACCGCGAAGCTGCGTGTGTATGTCAACGTTCCGCAGAACTATGTCCCCGCGATACGGATGGCCTCGAAGGCTGCAATCTCGACGCCGGACTATCCGAACAAGACCTTTACCGCGACGGTCGAAGCTTCATCGCAATCGGTCGACGTCGGGTCAGGCACGACGCGCATGCAGCTCGCCCTCGATAACACCTCCGGCGAACTGATGCCGGGCGGCTATGCCAATGTCAGGATGACACTGGCGCGCGATGGGGTGCCGCTGCATATCCCGCCAGCGCCCTGGTCATCGATCAGGACGGAATTCGTGTCGCGACCGTCGGGCCGGACGACAAGATCCGGTTCAAGACCGTCAGGATCGCGCGTGATCTCGGCCGCGACATCGAACTGGCCTCGGGGCTTGAGATTAGCGACCGCGTGATCGTCGCGCCGCCCGATGGCATTGCCAACGGCGATCAGGTCCGTGTCGCCGGCGCCAGGAAGGCGAAGCCGAAACGGTTTCCGAAAAGCAGGACGGCAAGGGCTAGCGATGACGCCCCACCGGGCGTCTATGACCGGAAGATCGATCGCTGCGCACTCACTTCCTCAGTGATGAAATCGGAAATCGCCCTGACACGGCTGAGCCTGCGCAGGTCGACATGGGTGATGATCCAGTAGCTTCGCTCGAACACGACATCCGGCAGCACCATCCGCAACTGCGGATCGCGATGCGCGGCATAATCGTGCAGGATAGCGAGGCCGACGCCGCCCCGCACAGCCTCGAGCTGGCCGACCGCACTCGAGCATTCGAGCCGGCTGTAGCCGGGACCATGTAATTCGGGCATGAAATTGAGCTGATCGGCGAACACCAGATCCTGCACGTAGGTCACCAGACAATGGTTCGCGAGGTCGGCAGCCGTCTGCGGCGTGCCGTGGTCAGCGAGATAATTTTTCGAGGCGTAGAAGTGCAGGGAATAGTCCACGAGCTTGCGCACCGCGAGCCGGCCTTCCTCGGGGCGCTCGATGGTGATCGCAAGGTCGGCCTCGCGTTTCGATAGCGAGAAGGTGCGCGAGATCGGCACGAGCTGGATCGTCAGCAACGGATACCTGGCTTTTAGCTTGCCGAGGCGCGAACACAAAAACAGCGTGGTGAAGCCGTCGGGCGCGGCGATCCGCACAGTGCCGGAAACCTCGACATCGGACTGGGAGAGGTCGCCCTGCGCGCGCAGCAGTTGCGCCTCGACTTCTTCGGCCGATTCATAAAGCCGTTCGCCGGCAGCGGTGAGTACGCAGCCCGTGGTCTGGCGATCGAACAGGCGCACGCCGAGCGAGGTTTCCAGCGCACTGATCCGCCGGCTGACCGTCCCATGGTCGACGTGCAGATGCCGCGCGGCTGCGAAGAACTGGCCAGCGCGCGCGACGCTGAGAAAGATGCGGATATTGTCCCAGATCCATGCAAATGCCGGCATTTATGCACACAGAATGTGATACTATCTCACCGAGTGTGTCGAATTGCTAGCAGTAACCCCCGGCAGATGGCTTCAACCTGCCTTGGAAAGCTTTGCCGCAAGCGCCGCGTGAGCCCCTCGAACCAATAGAAGGATGAAGTCCGGCTCCTGCACCTTGCGTGACGCTGACAATCGAGACTTGTCGACAGCTGTCCGGCTGGGCTCGCTCATCTTTTGTGCATCGTCGGCCGCAGTTTCTTGCGTTGCAGCAAGAAAATTGCGACTGAGAGGACCGGACGTTTCTGGAGCAGCGTGATGTCCCTTCAAATGATGCCGTCACCTCGTGCAGGTCAGCCAGAATCTGACGCCGCCGAGCTCGATGCGCAGCTGCGCGACGATATCCGGCTGCTCGGGCGCATTCTCGGCGATACCGTGCGCGACCAGGAAGGGCCGGGGGTGTTCGATCTGGTCGAACGCATCCGGCAGACCTCGATCCGCTTTCACCGCGACGACGACAAGCCGGCGCGGCGTGAGCTGGAAGCCATCCTCGACGGCATGTCGACGGCCGAGACCGTGCTCGTCGTCCGCGCCTTCAGTTATTTCTCGCACCTCGCCAACATCGCCGAGGATCAGAACAACATCCGTCAGATGCGCAGCCAGAGCCTCGCTGGAGCGGAGTGCCGGACGAGGGCAGGCTGGCGCGCACGCTCGGCCGCGCACGCGAGGCCGGGTTCAGCGGCGCTGAACTGCGGGCCTTCTTCGACAGTGCGCTGGTCAGCCCGGTGCCTAACCGCGCACCCGACCGAAGTCCGCCGCAAGAGCACCATCGACCGCGAAATGGAGATCGCGGCCCTGCTCGACCGGCGCGAGCGGATGCATCTCACCCCCGACGAGTTCGAGGCCAGCGAGGAGCAGTTGCGCCGCGCGGTGCTGACGCTGTGGCAGACCAACCTGTTGCGGCGGACCAAGCTCACGGTGCTCGACGAAGTCGCCAACGGGCTGTCGTTCTATGACTATACCTTCCTGCGCGAGGTGCCGCGGCTGCACTGCGTGCTGGAAGACCGCTTGCCGGATGCCTCCGCCGACGACGTCGCGAAGGAGATGGCGTCGTTCCTGCGGATGGGGAGCTGGATCGGCAGCGATCGCGACGGCAATCCGTTCGTGACGGCGGATGTCATGCGCGGCACGCTGCGGATGCAGGGCGCGCGGGTGCTGCGCTATTATCTCGACGAGCTGCACGAGCTTGGCCGCGAGCTGTCGCTGGCCGCCGATCTCACCGATGTCTCGCCGGAACTGCGCGGGCTGGCCGAACGATCGGCCGATACCTCGCCGCATCGCCGCGGCGAGCCATATCGCCTCGCGGTGTCCGGCATTTACGCGCGCCTTTCAGCCACGGCGCTGAAGCTGAACGTGGACACGCTGCGCCCGCCGTACGGCGAGGCCGCGCCCTATGGCAGCGCCGCCGAGTTCAGTGCTGATCTCGATATTCTCCACCGCTCGTTGACCCTGAAATCACTCGGAGGTGATCGCGCGCGGACGGCTGCGCCATCTGCGCCGCGCCGCCGACTGTTTCGGTTTCCATCTCGCCTGTCTCGACTTACGGCAGAATTCCGCCGTCCATGAGCGTACCGTCGCCGAACTGATCGATGCCGCCACGCCTGGCACGTCCTATCTGGCCCTGAGCGAAGAGGCGCGGATCGCGCTGCTGGTACGCGAACTGCGCAACGCGCGGCCGCTGTCGTCGCCGTTCATCACATACAGCGACGAGACCCTGGGCGAACTCGCGGTGTTCCATGCCGCGGCGGAGGCTGCACGGCACGTTCGGCTCCCGCGCGATCCCTCAATGCATCGTCTCGATGAGCGAGGGCGTTTCCGACCTGCTCGAGGTCGCGTTGCTGCTGAAGGAAGCCGACCTCGTCGACCCCGCAGGCCACAGCGCCGTCAACATCGTGCCGCTGTTCGAGACCATCGAGGATTTGCAGACCTGCGCCGGCATCATGGACCAGATGCTGTCACTGCCGGAATATCGGGCGCTGGTCGACAGCCGCGGTGGCGTGCAGGAGGTGATGCTCGGCTATTCCGACAGCAACAAGGACGGCGGCTTCGTCACATCGGATTGGGAGCTTTACAAGGCCGAGATCGGTCTCGTCGAGGTGTTCGAGCGCCATCATGTGCGGCTGCGCCTGTTTCACGGCCGCGGCGGTTCGGTCGGACGTGGCGGCGGCCCGAGCTACGACGCCATCCTTGCGCAACCCGGTGGCGCCGTGAACGGTCAGATCAGGATCACCGAACAGGGCGAAATCATCTCCAGCAAATACTCCAACGCCGAAGTCGGCCGCAACAATTTGGAAATCCTCGCCGCCGCAACGCTGGAGGCGAGCCTGTTGCAGCCGCGACAGAGCGCGCCGAGCCCTGAATATCTCGACACCATGGAGTCGCTGTCGTCACGCGCCTTCACGGCCTACCGAGACCTCGTCTACGAAACGCCGGGCTTCGAGGATTATTTCTGGGCCTCCACCGTCATCAACGAAATCTCGACATTGAACATCGGCAGCCGGCCGGCGTCGCGCAAGAAGACCCGCCGGATCGAGGACCTTCGGGCGATTCCGTGGGTGTTCAGTTGGGCGCAATGTCGCGTGATGCTGCCGGGCTGGTACGGATTTGGTAGCGCAGTGAAATCCTGGATAGCGGATCATCCCGACAAGGGCATGCCGTTCCTTAAGGAACTCTATGGCAAGTGGCCGTTCTTCCGCATGCTGCTCTCCAACATGGATATGGTGCTCGCGAAAAGCTCGATCGCAATCGCGTCTCGCTATGCCGATTTGGTGCCCGACGTGACGCTTCGCGAGACCATCTTCGGACGCATCAGGCGCGAGTGGTACCTCACCATCGACACGCTGCTCGCGATTATGGGGCAGGAGCGGCTGCTCGCCGGCAATCCGCTGCTTGAGCGCTCGATCCGCAACCGCTTCCCCTATCTCGACCCGCTCAATCACGTGCAGGTGGAACTGTTAAAGGCTCATCGTGCGCAAGACGGCGACGAGCAGGTGCTGCGCGGTATCCAGCTCACCATCAACGGAATTTCCGCTGGCCTGCGCAACAGCGGCTGAGAGTCGACCAGATCCGAAGTTCGCTTGATGGACTTGCAGACAAAATGCAAAGCCAATTTTTCTTTAACGCAGCAAGCGCTGCGGCGCGCCTATTTCGGATCTGAAATTAAGCCGATCTGCGAGTTTCCAGTGTCCAACTCACCCAACCCTGGCCACGCTCGCCGCCGACCTCGCGGCGGGCCGTACCACGGCGCGCAAGCTCGTCGACGACTGCCTTGCAAAAATCGCCGACAAAGCGGGCGAGGGCGCACGCGTCTTCATGCATGTCGATGCAGAGGGCGCGGTCGCCGCCGCCGAGGCCATGGACAAGCTACGCAAGGCCAACGCCGCACCGTCGCCGTTCGCCGGCATTCCGGTCTCGATCAAGGATCTGTTCGACATCAAGGGACAGGTGTCGCGCGCAGGCTCACGCGCCCTCGACGACGCGCCGCCGGCAGTCGAGCGACGCGCCGGTTGTGGCGCGTCTGCGCCGCGCCGGGTTCGTTGTGATCGGGCGCACCAACATGACCGAGTTCGCCTATTCGGGACTGGGCATCAATCCGCACTACGGCACGCCGAAGAATCGCTGGCAGCGCGACGATCGGCCATGTGCCAGGCGGATCGTCGTCGGGTGCGGCGATGTCGATCACCGACGGCATGGCGCATGGCGCGCTCGGCACCGACACCGGCGGCTCCTGCCGGATTCCGGCGGCCTATAACGGCATCGTCGGCTACAAGCCGACCGCGCACCGCATTCCGCTCGACGGCGCCGTGCCGCTGTCGTTCACGCTCGACAGCTATGGGCCGATCGCGCGCTCGGTCCGCTGCTGCGCCACGATCGACGCGGTGTTGGCGGACGAACCGATTGCGCCGGTCGCGCCGCGTCCCGTGAAGGGTCTACGGTTCGCCGTGCCGACCACGGTGATGCTGGACGAACTGGATCCGGTCGTTACGCAGACGTTTGAACGCGCGCTCGACAGGCTGACGAGCGCGGGGGCCATGATCGAGTGGATCGCTGTCCCCGAATTTGCGGAGGTCCGCACGCTCAATGCCAAAGGCGGATTCTCGGCGGCGGAAGGCTGGGCCTGGCACCGCGCGCTGATCGCAAGGAAGGCCGACCTCTACGATCCCCGCGTCATCAGCCGGATCTGGCGCGGCGAAAGCCTCAGTGCCGCCGACTATGTCGATCTGCTCGCCATGCGCCGCGCGATGATCGCGGGCTTCGAGCGCCGTGTCGCGCCGTACGACGCGCTGATCGCGCCGACGGTCGCGATCACCCCGCCGGTCGATCGCCGATCTCGCCGACGACGCGGCCTACACCAGGGCCAACCTGCTGTCGCTGCGCAACTGCACCCTGATCAACACCATCGACGGCTGTGCGATCTCGCTGCCCTGCCATCGCGAGGGCGAGGCGCCGGTGGGGTTGATGCTGGCCGCGGCGGGCTGGCTCGGATCGCCGGATTTTCGAACTGGCGGCCGGGATCGAAACAATGGTTCGCGGCTGACGAGGTCGTGCTGCGCTCGTTAGCGACTGTCGAGGGCGCATCTTCGCGAAAGTGAGGTGCTACGGAAATCCGGTGGCTGGAATCCGTGCGACCTGCGAAGATCGGCGCATGACATCCGCCGCAAAGACCACCGATCGTCCTGCATGCTCTGCGGACATCGCCGCCTGTATCGCCACGATGGACTGGGATCAGGCCGGCGTCGATCTCGAGGCGCAGGGTTGCGCGGTGCTCAGCGGTCTGCTGTCGGCCGACGAATGTGGGGCACTGGCGGCGCTCTATGAAGACGACGCCAAATTCCGCAGTCGCATCGTGATGAGCCGCCATGGCTTTGGGCGCGGCGAATATAAATACTTCGCCTATCCGCTGCCCGAACCTATCGCGTCGTTGCGTGCTGCGCTCTACCCGCCGCTGCGCCAAATCGCCAATCGCTGGAACGAGGCAATGGGTATCGCGACACGCTATCCCGATGTTCACGCCGCATTCCTGAAGCGCTGCCACGACGCCGGCCAGACGCGGCCAACGCCGCTGCTGCTGCGCTACAAGGCCGGCGACTACAATTGCCTGCATCAGGACCTCTATGGCGAGCATGTGTTTCCGTTGCAGGTGGCGATCCTGCTGTCGGAGCCGGGCCGCGATTTCACCGGCGGCGAGTTCGTGCTGACTGAGCAGCGGCCGCGGATGCAGTCGCGGGCGGAGGTGGTGCCGCTGCGGCAGGGCGATGCGGTTGCGTTTGCCGTGCACCATCGGCCGGTGCAGGGCACGCGCGGCGTCTATCGCGTCAAGCTGCGCCATGGGTGTCAGCCGCCTGCGATCCGGCCGGCGTCGTACGGTCGGTGTGATCTTCCACGACGCAACGTGAGATGCCGCGTTACCGCGCTATCGGCTGCGGAACCGTAGACACGTCTACAATTTTTCGTTCAACTATCGGACAAAACGAGCGCCGGGTGGCCCGCATTCCGTCCCGCTTCGCGATTCAGCAAGTCCGGCAATGACGGCTTTGAGCGAGGAACAAGTCGATGCCAAACAAGGTCAAGGACATCTGGAAGTCGGGCAAGGCCGTGGTCAACGGGTGGCTGGCGATCCCGTCAGGCTTCTCCGCCGAGGTGATCGCGCAGTGCGGCTTCGACAGCGTGACCGTGGACCTGCAGCACGGCGTGCAGGACTACCAGTCGATGGTGGAATGCTTTCAGGCGATGACCGCGCATCCGGTAACGCCGATGGTGCGCGTGCCCTGGAACGAACCGGGCATCATCGGCAAGGTGCTCGACGGCGGCGCCTACGGCTTGATCTGCCCGATGATCAACACGCCGGAAGAAGCAAAAAGTCTGGTTCAGTATTCGAAATATCCGCCGAAGGGAACGCGCTCCAACGGTCCGATCCGGTCAGGGATGTACGGTCCCGCCGGCGCCTATCAGCAAACAGCGAACGACGAGATTGTACTGCTGCCAATGATAGAAACCAAGACGGCGGTGGGCAATATGGAAGCGATCCTCGATGTCGAGGGCATCGATGGCGTCTATATCGGACCGTCCGATCTCGGTTTCTCCTATGGCCTTGAGCCGAAGCTTGACCGCGAGGAGCCGGAGATCCTCAAGATCTACCAGAAGATCATCAAGGAATGTGACAAGCGCAAACTGTATCCCGGGATACACTGCTCGGGGCCTGCGGGCGCGACCAAAAACATCGGGATGGGCTTCAGGCTGGTAACGCTCGCCAGCGACAGCGGCATCATGGCAACTGCGGCGAAGCAGTGGGTTGATCAGACCCGCGGGGAGTCCGGCGGCAGGTCCTGATAGGCGTAATGCTTCGCGGGCTTCGCCACAATGTTGAAGAAATTATAGCTCAGTTTTTCGAGCAAGCATTTTTGGCTCGCGTAATCTGGAACGATTGCGAGTGTCAAACGTTTGTAGGGTTCCGCTCGGTGCGTATTTGCACAACGGAGGCTGTGATGAGGGGCGTGGGTCAGTACGGCATTCGGCGCATCCTTTGCGTCTTTCCCCGCTACACGTCTTCGTTTGGCACGTTTGAGTACGCCTATCCCCTGACCGCTGGTGTACTGGCCTTCATGCCGCCGCAGGGTCTCCTAGTGATCGGGGCCTATCTGCCGGCCGACTGGCAAGTCCGTTTCATCGACGAGAACATTCGCCCCGCCACGGACGAGGATTTCGGATGGGCCGAAGCCGTCCTCGTCAGCGGTATGCACATCCAGCGCCAGCAGATGAACGACATCTGCCGCCGCGCCCACGGCTTCAATCTGTCCGTCGCGCTCGGCGGTCCGTCGGTCAGCGCCTGCCCCGACTACTATCCATCGTTCGACTACCTTCACGTCGGCGAACTAGGTGATGCCACCGACGAACTGATCGCACGTCTGGCGCGCGATCCGTCGCGGCCGAATCGGCAGATCGTGCTGAAAACCGCCGACCGTCTCGACATGACCAGGTTCCCGATTCCGGCCTATGAACTGGCCGACATCAAGCATTACTTCCTGGGCAGCATACAGTATTCCAGCGGCTGCCCGTATCAGTGCGAGTTCTGCGATATCCCTGGTCTTTACGGGCGCAACCCGCGTCTCAAAACGCCAGAACAGATCACGCGTGAGCTCGACAAGCTGCTGGAATGCGGGATTACCGGTTCTGTCTATTTCGTCGACGACAATTTCATCGGCAACCGCAAAGCCGCGCTCGACCTTTTGCCGCACCTGATCGAATGGCAGAAGAAGACCGGTTTCGTGCTGCGGTTCTCCTGCGAAGCGACGCTGAATATCGCCAAGCGTCCGGAGATCCTGTCGCAAATGCGCGAGGCGTTCTTCGCCACCATTTTCTGCGGCATCGAGACGCCGGATCCGGTCGCTCTGCAAGCGATGAAGAAGGATCACAACATAATGGTTCCCATCATGGAGGCGATCCAGGACGCTGAACGATTACGGCATGGAAGTGGTGTCCGGAATTATTCTCGGGCTCGATACCGACAAGCCCGAGACCGGACAGCATCTGCTCGACCTTCATCGACCGAATCGCAAATTCCGCTTCTGACCATCAATCTCCTGCAGGCGTTGCCGAAAACGCCGCTGTGGGATCGTCTGAAGCGCGAAGGCCGCCTGATCGAGAATGACGAGGGCCGCGATTCCAACGTCGACTTCCAGCTGCCATACGACGAGGTGGTGCGAACCTGGCGCGAGTGCATGGGCAGCTGCCTACCAGCCGCGACACTGCTTCTGGAGCGCTACGAGTACCAAATCCGCGAAACCTATCCGAAGCGGCTTCAACCACCACTCCGCAGCAGATGTCATGGCGGAATATCAAGCTCGGCCTGACGATGCTGCGCAACATCTTCTGGAAGGTCGGCGTGCGCGGTGACTACAAGCGTGTGTTCTGGAAATTTGCGTTGCGGCGGCTGGCTCGCGGCGAGACTGGAGTATCTCATCAGTTCGATCATGGTTGCGCAGCACCTGATCATGTTCGCGCGCGACGCGTCGGGTGGCAAAACCAACGCTTCCTATTATTCGCTGAAGTTGCAGGAAGCCTCCATTCCCGCCGAATAGGCGATGGCCGCGAGCGCGGTACGATGAAACTGCGCGCAGCGTGAACCCCGCGCAGCTGGATCTCATTTCGGCGTGAGTCGCACGGATCGGGCATAATTCGCCCTTGCTTGCGGTCTATCCGGGAAACCGCTACACCTTGCGCCGAAATTTATACATGTTTTCAATGACTAAAGCAGGCTGCCTGCCGGCTTCCGGCTTCGCTCCAAGGCCTTCCGGAAATTTGCTAATGGTCCGATTCTAACATCTGCATCCCATTGCGGCAGGAGTTCTTGCAAACGTTAGAATCAAAGGACCACTAGCCAACTATTGGGGTATCCAGTGGAGTTTGAATTTGACATTCGTTTGCCGAGTTTGCTGCAAATTGGATAGCAAATGTCAATTCACTCCATAGACGATGGTCTCACGACAGAAGGACAGCGCATGCTTGAGCGAACCCCCGACGCTGCCTCGACCACCCCGGCCAACCGGTCGCTCAGCATCGCCTTCGGACTTGAGCGGATCGGCCTGATTGCGGTGCGCGCGCCGATCCTGTCCTGCATCATCCTGCTCGCCATGGTCATCGGCGCGGTGTTCGGTATCCATCGCATCAAGATCGACGATTCGCTCAGCCAGTTGTTCCGCTCCGACACCAGGGAGTATCGCCAGTACGAGGAAGTGACCAAGCGCTTCCCGTCGACCGAGTTCGACGTGCTGGTCGTGGTCGAGGGCAAGACGCTGCTCGAGCGCGACAACCTTGAAAAGTTGCGCGACATGGTCACCGACCTGCAACTGGTCGACGGCGTGCGCGGGCTGATCTCGTTGTTCTCGGCGCGTCAGGCGCCGGAGTCCGGCAAGCTGCCGGCGGCGCTCTTTCCGTCCGAACTGCCGCAAGGCGCCGACTACGACAAGTTCATCGAGACCGTGAAATCCAACGAGATCATTCGCGGCAAGCTGCTGTCCGAGGACGGCACGCTCGCACTGGTCGTGCTGTCGCTGGAGCCCTCGATCGTCGGCAACAGCGGGCTGAGCACCACCGTCGGGCAGATCCGTAAGGTCATGAACGATGATCTCGCCAACACCGGCCTGACCAAAGAGCTTTCCGGTGTGCCGGTGATGCAGCTCGAAATCCGCAACGCGGTGGAACGCGACGGGATCATCTACAATGTGGCCGGAATTCTGGCGGGCTGTCTGATCGCGATCCTGTTCTTCCGCAAGGTATCCTTCATGATCGTCGCAGCCTTTCCGCCGCTGCTTGCGATCCTGTTGGCATTGGGCGTGCTTGGCTGGGCCGGTTTCAGCCTCAACATGTTCCTCAACGTGATGACACCGCTCATCATGGTCATCAGTTTTTCCGATTCCATGCAGTTGACGTTCGCGGCGCGTGACCGCCTGATCGCCGGCGAGGACAAGTATTCCGCGTTCCGCAACGCCGTCCTCGTGGTCGGGCCTGCCTGCGTGCTGACTCATGCGACCGCGGGAATTTCCTTCATCGCGTTGCAGTTCTCGAACTCGGACCTGATCCGCAGTTTCGGCGAGGCCGGCCTGGCTGGCGACGATCATCGCGCTGCTCGCCGTGCTGTCGCTGGTGCCGGTGTTCGGCGTTCTGCTGGTGCGTCAACGAACAGCGTTTCGCGGAAAAATTCAAAAGCGGCGGATTCGGGCGTGCAGGCGCTGCGTCGCTTCTGCGCCTGGATCGCGGTGCGGATGGTAGGGCATCCCGGTTTCTTCAGCCTGCTTGCCCTGGTGGTGGTCGGCGGCTCTGGCTGTCGTCTACGCCAACCTCGAGCCGCGTTACCGGCTGGCGGATCAGGTGCCCGGACAAGCAGCAGGCGGTGGCGGCCAGCGGCCGTCTCGATGCCAAAGCTGACCGGCGCCAACCCGATCGATGTCTTGATCGAATTCCCCAAGGGCGAGACGCTGTATTCGCCGCAGACGCTTGCCACCATCGCCGCGGTCCACAAGCTGGTCGAGGAGCAGGCCGGAGTCGGCAACGTCTGGTCGCTTGAAACGTTGCGGCGCTGGCTGGCCGAGAAGGCTGGCAGCAACGACGTTGCGACGCTCAAGGAATACGTCAGCGTCATTCCCAAGCATCTGGTGCATCGCTTCATTTCGGAGGACCAGACGGCGGTCGTGGTGTCAGGTCGCGTGCCTGACCGCGACTTCGAGTCAGATTTTGCCGGTCGTGGAAAAGCTCGACCACGTCATGGATGCGGTCAGGACAGGCGCATCCCGGTTATCAAATCGCCGTTACAGGGCTATCGGCCATCGCCGCGCGCAACAGCGCCAGCATGATCGAGAAGCTCAATCACGGTCTCACGATCGAGTTTGCGCTGGTCGCGGTGTTCATCGGACTGGCATTCCGTTCCGTCGTGGTGATGTTCGCGTGCATCCTGCCTGGGATTTTCCCGGTCGTGCTGTCGGGAACGGTACTGTGGGCGCTGGGGGAAGGGCTGCAATTCGCGAGCGTCGTGGCGCTCACCGTCTCGTTCGGCCTCGGGCTCAGTGCGACCATCCACTTCCTCAACCGCCTGCGATCCGAGAGCCAGCCTGGTGTCAGCGCCGGCGACGGCGGTCGAACGTGCCACCGTGCTGATGGGACCGGCGCTGATCCTCACCACCGTCGTGCTGGCGTGCGGCCTGGTGGTGACGGTGTTCTCGGATCTGCCGTCGTTGCGCCTGTTCGGCTGGCTCAGCGCCTTTGCCATGGTTGCCGCCCTGGTCGCGGACTTCCTGATCCTGCGCCCGACGGCGATGTGGCTGATCACCTTCGGAGAGCGACTGCGCGGCGGCGGCCAAGTGACCCCTGCGAAAAAATAGGAGTCGCGCGCAGCTGCGCTACAAGTCCATGACGGATAGATGACGGCGGCTCGTCGCGCCGACCGTCGCTGGCTTATGCCAAACGATTCCACACGGAAAATGCCTTCGGCATCAAGCCGGGCATGACGATTCGACCATATTCTATGATGCGTTAGCTACGCACCATCGTGATCGAAACGCCCCTGATTTCGCCCTTCGACTGGATCGAGACCGATTGCCTGTTGCCGCTCGCGCGCAGTGTCAGGTTGGCGGCGAAGCCCGCAGCTTCCACGAACACATTGATCTCACCACCCCGGCGCGGCCTCGCACGGAGCCGAACACGTTGCGGCTCGTCTCGCTCCAGTTGCCAGTGATTTCATCGCCCTCGCTGACCACGTCGCTGGAGAGATCGAACTTGTAGCTATCACTGGCGCAGCGCAGGCTCTGCTTCAGGGCGTTGCCCGTGCTGTTCACCCTGTAGGACGCCTTGCAGCGAATATTCTCTTTCGATCCATCGGACAGCGAGACCGTACCGTTGCCCGACCAGTTTCCTGCGAAGCCTGCAAACGGAGACGACTGGGCGTAGCTCGCGGACGCGGAAAACACGAGCCCCGCGACAAAGACCGGCTACAATCGTCGTCTTTCGAACCAGCCTGGCGGCAAACAGTTTCATATCCGAGTTTCCCATCAAAAATGATACTTTAAGTAATGACACCTCGTGCCGCATCAAGTTCTTAGTCTTGTTGTTTGCGCGCGAGGTTCAATGCCAATAGCATGGGCCGTGCCGAACATCTGCGGCGAATCCGACATCGCCACACCTGAATCAACAGACGATACGAAACGGTCATCAAAATTGAAGTGACTTACGACAAGCTGCCGAGGTCACAGCGGTGCTTTGAAGGGATACAAGCGGTAGCTTTATCTCTCTGGAAATTAGTCGATATGATCAGTATGTTAGGTATTTTTTCGGAAAAACCGCGGGCGAGCGGCGTCAACTCGTCTATCGCCGCAAATTTAGCCGCATTTGACTGTGCTTTTGGTTTTCGCGGAAATGCCAGACCTGAAAGATGGGCCTAAGGATTGGTTACGTCGACTCGCGACTGGTGCTGCGCAGCCGACGGGATGGAGTGTCGACGCATGTCATCGGGGCGCTCTTGCGATCTTTTCCAGTATCGGTATCGATGCAGGCCTGTGACGTAACCGTCTTCCGCCGTTTTGAAATTGAGTCATCCTGATTGCCCGGGCCCGGGCTTATGCAGGATCAAATCCTCCGCCGTGCAATGTAAGGAATACAATGTCGAAAATTTTTATATCGCTCGCTCTGCTCCTGACTTGCGGTTCGACCATAGCGATGGCGCAGGCCCAGCAGCAGCCGCACAGCGGCACTGAAGCGGAACAGCGCGCCTGCTCACGGGACGTCAGCCGTTTCTGCCGCAGCGTAATGGATCAGGGTGATTTCACCATCCTGGCTTGTCTGCAGCAGAACCGTCCGAAACTGACCAAGGCGTGCAATCAGGTCCTGCTGAACCACGGCCAATAAGCACCGCGCCGACAGACGAACCCGCCACCGGTCAGTTTCGCCGTGGCAGGTCGCCATGGCTAAAAGGCGAAAGATAGCATTGGTTTAGCTTGCAGTTTCCCCTATATGGGGTGCGCGTGCGATCCTGCCTGCCGGTATTTCGGAACTGGCGGGAGACCCAATTGCAATTCCGAGCAACGTAGCCTGTCCTGATGCCTACCGCGAACCAACTGCGATCCGGAAAGACCCACCGCGACGAGAATTTTCCGGTCGCGTCGTGGATCATTCACCCGCGACACCGGGCGCTGATTCTCGCGTTCTACAACTTTGTCCGGACCGCGGACGACATCGCCGATCACGCCGAACTCGACGAAAAGGACAAACTCGCCTGGCTCGATCTCTTCGAGGGCGAACTCCTGGGGCAGGGGAATAGCCAGCCCGAAGCCGTCAACCTCCGAAATGCGCTGGCGCAACGGTCGATGCCGCCGCGCCACGCCATCGACGTGCTGAAGGCGTTCCGGATGGACGTCACCAAGTTGCGCTACGAGACCTGGGACGACGTGATCGACTACTGCCGTTATTCAGCCATGCCGGTCGGACGTTTCATGCTCGACGTTCACGGTGAGAGCACGTCGACCTGGGCCGCATCCGACGCGCTATGCGCCGGTCTGCAGATCAACAACCATCTTCAGGACTGCGCCAAGGACTACAAGGATCTCAACCGCGTTTATCTGCCGCGCGATGCACTCGCCGCATCCGGTGCCTCGGTCGAGATGCTCGGCGGCGATAAGGCATCGCCGGCCCTCCTGCAATGCCTGCACGCCCTCGCCGCGCGAACCGAAGTGCTGCTCGAGCGAGGGCAGGCCGCTCGCGGCCGAGGTCAGAGATCTCCGGCTCGGGCTTGAGGTAGCCGTGATCCAGACGTTCGCCGACAAGATCGTCGCGCTGCTGAAGGTACGCGATCCCTTGAGCGAGACGGTTCACCTCAAGCCGCTGCAACTGCTCGGCTACAGCGTTGCCGGCATCACCGCGGAGATGCTTCGCCGCCCGGTGCGGCGGCGGCCGGTGTCGAACCCGGCGGCTGACGCATGACGATCGAGACGACGGCCGACGCCAGTTCCGGAGCGACCGCGTCCGGCAGCTCGTTCTACGCAGCGATGCGCATCCTGCCGCGCGCGCAGCGCGAGGCGATGTTCCAGATCTACACGTTTTGTCGTTGCGTCGACGACATCGCCGATTCCGATAGCCCCCGGCCGGAACGACTGGCCGCGCTCCAGCAATGGCGTAACGACATCGACGCGCTCTATCAGGGACGCCCGCCGGAACGGTTGCGCGATTACGACGCCTCCGTTCGCACCTTTGGCCTGCGCCGCGAGGATTTTCTCGCCAGTCATCGACGGCATGGAAATGGACGTGCCGGCGGATATCCGCGCGCCTGACGATGCCACGCTCGATCTGTATTGCGATCGCGTCGCCAGCGCCGTCGGACGGCTGTCGGTTCGGGTGTTCGGATTGCCCGAACAGGATGGCATCCTGCTCGCGCATCATCTCGGCCGCGCGCTGCAACTGACCAATATCCTGCGTGATATCGACGAGGATGCAGCGATCGGCCGACTGTATCTGCCGCGCGAGGGCCTGGTCCATGCCGGCATCAGCCGATTTCGATCCGGCCGTCGTGATATCGAATCCGGTGCTGCCGCGCGTCTGTGCGCCGCTGGTGAATCGGGCGCGGGTGCATTTCGTCAAATCGGACGAGATCATGAACCGCAATTCCCGCCGCGCCGTGCGCGCGCCTCGTATCATGTCGAAATACTATCACGCCATTCTGGATTTGCTGGAGCAGCCGCGGTTTTCAGCCGCCGCGACCGCCCGTTCGCCTGACCAAGACGTCGAAGATTGCCATTCTCATCCGGTACGCGTTCATCTGATGCAAAAGACCGTACATATTATCGGCGCCGGAATTTCCGGTCTTTCCGCGGGCGTGCGGCTGGCCGACGCCGGTTGTGCGGTTCGTGTGCACGAAGCGGCGCAACAGGTCGGCGGGCGCTGCCGGTCCTATTTCGACGGCGCGACCGATCTCACGATCGATAACGGCAACCATCTGGTGCTGTCCGGTAATCACAGCGTGCTGGCCTATGCGCGCAAGCATCGGCACCGAGGCTGGTTTGCAGGGGCCGCCGAAGGCCGAATTCCCGTTTATCGATCTCGCCGCCGACAAGCGCTGGAAGCTGCAGATCAACGACGGGCGCGTCCCGTTCTGGGTGTTCGACCGCAACCGCCGAGTGCCCGACACCTCGCCCGCCGATTACTTCGGGCTGGCGCCGCTGACCTGCGCCAATACCCGCACACGGGTTGGCGACGCCATCAAGTGCGACGGCGTGCTTTACAAGCGGCTGGTGCTGCCGCTCTTGCTCGCAGCGCTCAACATCGATCCGCCCGACGGATCGGCCGGTCTTGCCGGTGCGATCATTCGCGAAACGCTGCTGGCGGGTGGTCAAGCGTGCCGCCCGCTGATTGCGCGTGACGGGCTGAGTTCGGTGCTGATCGAGCCGGCAATCGACTACATTCGCGCCAAAGGCGGCAGCGTCGATATCGGCCACGAAGTACGGCAACTCACCATGGCGACTAGCAGGGTCACGGCGCTCAAGCTCGGCGACCAGACCATCGCGCTCGGCCCGCGACGATGCCGTCGTGATGGCGGTGCCGCCGCGGCCTGCGGCCGCGCTGCTGCCCGGTCTGACCGTGCCGACGAAATTCCGCGCCATCGTCAACGCGCACTTCCGCTTCGTTCCGCCGTCGCATCTGCCGCCGATGATCGGGGTCGTGAATGGCCTGATCGAATGGCTGTTCGCATTTCCGGAGCGCCTCTCCATCACCATCAGCGGCGGCGACCGGTTGGTGGACATGCCGCGCGAGGAACTGGCGCGGGCGATCTGGAAGGACATCTGCGCGGTCGCCGGAATCGAAGCCGAAATGCCGGCCTGGCAGATCGTGCGCGAGCGCCGCGCCACGTTCGAGGCTTCGCCCGAGCAGAATGCCTTGCGTCCCGGTGCGCTGACGGAGTGGAGAAACCTGTTTCTTGCCGGTGACTGGACTGATACGGGGTTGCCGGCAACCATCGAGGGATCGGTCCGCTCCGGAAACCGTGCCGCAGACCACGTACTGAAAACCCATTGAACCTGATACATCAGCCGCCATGACGTCCGTGAATGCCAAGCCGTGCCGATCGACGATGCCGCTCTCGGTGGCAGCATCGGCGACGCTACGCGCGGGCTTCTGGACCTTCAAGCAGCCAGACGGACATTTTGTGTTCGAACTCGAGGCCGACGCGACCATCCCGTCCGAATACGTCCTGCTGCGGCATTATCTCGGCGAGCCCGTCGACGCGGCGCTGGAAGCCAAGATCGCGGTCTACCTCCGCCGCATCCAGGGCGCGCATGGCGGCTGGCCGCTGGTGCATGACGGCCCGTTCGACATGAGTGCCAGCGTGAAGGCCTACTTCGCGCTGAAGATGATCGGCGATTCCGTCGACGCGCCGCACATGGCGCGCGCGCGCGAGGCAATCCTGTCCCGAGGCGGCGCGGCCAATGTGAATGTCTTCACGCGCTTCCTGCTCTCGTTCTTCGAAGTGCTGACATGGCGCAGCGTCCCGGTGCTGCCGGTCGAGATCATGCTGCTCCCGATGTGGTCGCCGTTCCATCTCAACAAGATTTCCTACTGGGCGCGCACCACCATGGTGCCGCTGATGGTGCTGGCGGCGTTGAAACCGCGCGCACGCAATCCGCGCGGCATCGGCATCCGCGAACTGTTCCTTCAGGATCCCGCCACCGTCGGCACGCCGAACAGAGCTCCACATCAAAGCCCAGCCTGGTTCGCGCTGTTCAGCGGCCTCGACCGGATATTGCGGACAATCGAGCCGCTGTTTCCCAAACGGCTGCGTGCACGCGCGATTAAAAAGGCGATCAGCGTTCGTCGAGGAGCGCCTCAACGGCGAGGACGGCCTCGGCGCGATCTTCCCGCCGATGGCCAACGCGGTGATGATGTACGAAGCGCTGGGGTTTCCGCCGGAGCACCAGCCGCGCGCGGTGACAAGGCGCGGAATTCGACAGGCTTCTGGTGATCCGAGAGAATGAGGCCTACTGCCAGCCCTGCGTATCGCCGATCTGGGATACCTCGCTGGCCTGTCACGCGCTGCTCGAGGCCGGCGGGCCTGAGGCGCTGAACGACGCCGGCAAGGGCCTCGACTGGTTGCTTCCGAAGCAGGAGCTCGTTCTCAAGGGTGACTGGGCCGTGAAACGTCCGGACGTGCGGCCGGGCGGATGGGCGTTCCAGTACGCCAACGCCTACTATCCCGATCTCGATGATACCGCTGTCGTGGTCATGGCGATGGACCGGGTACGCCGCAACGATCGCAGCGATAAATACAACGAGGCGATCGCGCGCGGCCGCGAGTGGATCGAGGGCATGCAGAGCCGCGACGGCGGCTTTGCGGCGTTCGATGCCGACAATCTTGAATACTATCTCAACAACATCCCGTTCTCGGACCATGCGGCGCTGCTCGATCCGCCGACCGAGGATGTCACCGCGCGATGCGTCTCGATGCTGGCGCAGCTCGGCGAGACCGTCCAGCAGCAGCCCATCGATGGCGGCCGGAGTGGACTATCTGCGCCGGACCCAGCTCGCGGAGGGGTCGTGGTATGGCCGGTGGGGCCTGAACTACATCTACGGCACCTGGTCGGTGCTCTGCGCGCTAAACGTTGCCGGCATCGATCACCAGGATCCCGCGATACGCAAGGCAGTGGACTGGCTGGTGTCCATCCAGAACGCCGATGGCGGCTGGGGTGAGGATGCGGTCAGCTACCGACTCGACTACAAGGGGTTCGAGGGGGCGCCGACCACTGCCTCGCAGACGGCATGGGCTTTGCTCGCCTTGATGGCTGCGGGCGAGGTCGAAAATCCGGCTGTAGCCCGGGGGATGAAGTACCTAATAGACACACAGACGAAAAAAGGGCTGTGGGACGAACAGCGCTACACAGCCACGGGGTTTCCACGGGTGTTTTACCTGCGATATCATGGTTACTCCAAATTCTTCCCGCTCTGGGCGCTGGCGCGGTATCGGAATTTGAGAAGCACCAACAGCAGGGTGGTAGGGGTCGGAATGTGAATTTGGGGGCTGCAATTGACGTGTCCGTGGGCAATTCCTTTGACCCCCGGCCAGTACTGATAGTGACCGGTCTGGTTCAGGAAGCCCGCATCGCCGCGGGTCCTGGCATGACCGTCATCTGCAGTAGCAGCAATCCTGAGCAGCTTCGCGCGCTTTTGGAGGGGTTTGACGCGTCCACGGTGCGGGGTGTGATCAGCTTCGGGGTCGCAGGCGGACTTGATCCATCCCTGAAGTCGGGAGACGTCGTGGTCGCCACGGAAGTCGTGGATGGTGAGTCGCGATGGCAGGCAGGTCTAGCGCTCAGCGAGGAACTGATCGATGGCTCCGGTCTCGGCGGCCAGAAGGTGGTTCGCGCCGGTCTTGCCGGTGTTGAGCAGGTCGTCGTGGGTCAGGCCGGCAAGGCGGTACTCCACGCCGAGACCGGCGCCTCCGCCGTCGACATGGAAAGCCACATCGCGGCCGCCTATGCCACGGAAGCGGGTCTTCCTTTTGCCGCCCTGCGCGTGATCAGCGATCCCGCGACGCGAGGGCTTCCGGCGATTGCACGCAGTGCCATCAAACCGAACGGCAACATCGATCTGAAGAAAGTGCTCGGCGGCCTTGCGCGAAACCCGCTGACGTTGCGTGCGCTGGTATCCACCGGCATCGATTTCAATCGCGCGCTGCGCAGCCTCCGGGACTGCCGAGGCTTTCTGTTAGGCGGCGGGGGTCTA
The DNA here is from genome assembly GCA_963764445.1 of uncultured Alphaproteobacteria bacterium. Lineage (GTDB taxonomy): Bacteria > Pseudomonadota > Alphaproteobacteria > Rhizobiales > Xanthobacteraceae > Nitrobacter. The sequence goes on along the minus strand of CAVXSV010000005.1, from coordinate 219,169 downwards.
GCCGCGGCGGAAATCTGACAGCGCCGCCGGTCACAATTCTTCCCGTGAACCGGTTTCCATCCTCGGGTCATGCCTGAGGACATGCTTCGTCTGAAGATGCTACAGGTCCTCAAAACACCACCGGCGCTGGAGAACTGAGCTCCAGTGCCGGTGGTGTTTTGGCTATGCGAAAGAAGGCGCTGGCGTCAGGCTGCGGTGGAAGCCTTTTGCTCTTTTGCCGCCTGTTTGGCGGCGGCGGCCTCGGTTTCGTCCTTCCGAATTTCGGACAGCTTCTTCTGCACCTGTTGGGCGAAGATGTACTGCGCAGGACGTTGCTTCGACATGTCGATCTCGGGCGCCATCGGCCCAGTGGTCCGCACACCGCGCAGCGCCACCCACATCGTCTTGAACGGATTGTTCAGCGCCGCAGTGGCCGCGCTCGGCTCGTAACCGCAATGCGCCATGCAGTTGGCGCATTTTTCGTACTTGCCGGTACCGTAGCTGTCCCAGTCGGTAGTCTCCATCAATTCCTTGAAGGTCTTGGTGTAGCCCTCGCCGAGCAGGTAGCAGGGTTTCTGCCAGCCGAAGATGTTGCGGGCAGGCATCCCCCATGGCGTGCAGTGATATTCCTGATTGCCGGCGAGGAAGTCGAGAAACAGACCGGAGTGCATGAAATTCCACTTCTTGCCCTTGCCGAGCGCGAATACGTCGCGGAACAGCGTCTTGGTCTTGGTGCGGTTCAGGAAGTGCTCCTGGTCGGGCGCGCGCTCATAGGCGTAGCCGGGCGACATCGAGACGCCGACGCCAAGCTCGGTCGTGAAGTCGAGAAACTTTGCGATCTCTTCGGCGGGATAGTTGTCGAAGATCGTGGCGTTGACGTTGACGGTGAAGCCGCGTGCCTTTGCCGCCTTGATCGCGGAGACGGCGCGATCGAACACGCCCTTCTGGCACACGGACTGGTCATGGTGCTCCTTCAGACCATCGAGATGGATCGAGAAGAACAGATAGGGCGAGGGCTCGAACAGATCGAGCTTCTTTTCCAGAAGGAGCGCGTTGGTGCAGAGCGAGACGAACTTCTTGCGCGCGACGAGGCCGCGCACGATCTCGCCGATCTCCTTGTGGATCAGCGGCTCACCGCCGGGAATAGCAACCATCGGCGCGCCGCACTCTTCGGCGGCGTCCCAGCATTCCTGAGCGGACATGCGGCGGTTGAGAATCGCATCGGGATAGTCGATCTTGCCGCACCCAGAGCAAGCGAGATTGCAGCGGAACAGCGGCTCGAGCATCAGCACAAGCGGATAGCGCTTGCGACCCAGCATCTTCTGTTTGATCAGATACCCGCCGATCTTCAGTTCTTTAAAAAACGGTATTGCCATCACAAGTGTTCTCTCTGGAGTTACCAGCTGAAATTTGAAGGGATCAGGCTGAGGTCAGTTCAGACGGAAGCCGGAATTCGATGTTTTCTTCCCGCCCCGGTAGCACCGAGACAGCAACCGGCCCGATGCGCCTCAAGGCCTCGATGACATCATCGACAAGCACTTCCGGCGCCGACGCACCGGCTGTGATGCCCACGGTTTTCGCACCTTTCAGCCACTCCGCACTGAGTTCGCTGCCGTCGGAGATGAGATAACTGTCAACGCCGACTTCGGTGCCGATTTCGCGCAGCCGGTTCGAGTTGGAACTGTTGGTTGCTCCGACCACCAGAATGACATCCACCAGCTTGCTCAGGTCTTTTACCGCAGATTGGCGGTTTTGTGTTGCATAGCAGATATCCCGTGTGTCTGGGCCTTGGATATCCGTAAAACGCTGCTGGAGCGCGAGAATGATGTCCTTGGTGTCATCAACACTGAGTGTGGTTTGCGTGATGTAGGCTACGGGGGTGTCGGCGGGCAGCGTGAGAGCCGCGACGTCGTCCAGGTCCTGGACCAACAGGACCGGACCCGGAACCTGTCCCATGGTTCCTTCAACCTCGGGATGGCCGGCATGGCCGATCAGAATCAGGGTCCGTCCCTTGGACATGTAGCGCTTGCCCTGATTGTGAACCTTGGTGACGAGCGGGCAGGTTGCGTTGAGCACGGGCAAACCGCGTGCGGCAGCCTCTTCTTCCACGCTCCGCGCAACGCCGTGGGCACTGAACACGGTGACTGCCCTTGGGGGAACCTCGGACAGGTTCTCCACGAAGATTGCGCCCTTGTTTTTCAGGGTTTCGACAACGTGCTTATTGTGAACGATCTCGTGACGGACGTACACTGGGGGGCCATACTTCTCCAGCGCGCGCTCGACAATCTCGATCGCACGGACTACGCCTGCGCAGAATCCGCGGGGCTGCGCCAGGAGGATTTCAATCGGGCGACCGTCAGTCAATTTGCACCTTTAACTCCATATAGGTCCGAACGTTTCTTCTTAAAATCACACGTCTCTTCAGGAAAAGCGCAGGGTAGCAATCTCTGGGCCGCGATACCGGGATACCCAACGCTATGACATACACGGCCCGTCGCGTCGGAACAAAATATTCCGCAGGCCTTTTGGCCGTTACGGTTTATGCCGGAATGCGCTATCCGGTATTATAATACAGGAACATGGCCGCCGCGGATCAGCCTCACCTGTTCGTCACTTTGCCATTGGCAAAGCTGACTATATCAAGTCGTTCCGAATCGTCTGGCAACACCCCCGAATCAGAGGCAATGACGCATTTTATGCCATCTTTTCGTGTCCCTGAAGATAACGGGATACAAGATCAATAGATCGAGCGGGAATCCCGGCCGGGATTCGATGCATTTTTTGCGTTTATAGCGGTAGCAATAGAAAGAAAGAATGTGCTGACAGGCCTTGTGGTTTCAATCGTTAAGACTTGCACACGATTTGCTTTGGCTACTGTGTTGGTTGCAATCGTCCTGGCGGCTGGTTCGGCCTTCTATACGGCCAGAAATTTCGAAATCAACACTGATATCAATAAGTTGATCTCGCCAGATCTGGATTGGCGGCAGCGCGACAACGCCTTTGAGAAGGCGTTCGATCAGGAGAGGCTGATTCTTGCGGTCGTGGAGGCCCCCACGGCGGAGTTCGCCGGCGCCGCCGGCGCTATGGTGGCGGCGAAGCTCGCCACCGATCGCGCCCATTTCGAGGCTGTTCAGCAACTCGGCGGCGGGCCGTTTTTCGAACGCAATGGCCTGCTCTTCCTCCCGACCGCCGAGGTCAAGCAGGCCACCGGTCAATTCGGCGAGGCCGCGCCGCTGGTTGAAATCATGGCCGGCGATCCGAGTTTGCGCGGGCTGACCGGCGCGCTGGAAACGGCGCTGGTTGGTTTGAAGCGAGGGCAGTTTACGCTGGACAGTACGGCGCGACCGTTCTCGCTGATCGCCCAGAGCGTCGAGGACGTCCTGACCAAGGGGACCGGCACCTTTTCCTGGCGTCAACTCGCGAGCGACAAGCCGCTGACCGATGCCGACCGCCGCTCGCTGATCGAGGTCAAGCCGTACCTCGATTTCAACGCGCTCGAGCCAGGCAAGGATGCCACCGATGCGATCCGGAAAACCGCCGCCGATCTGGATATTGCCGGCAAGTTTGGCGCGCGCGTCCGGCTGACGGGGCCGGTTCCAATCGCGAACGAAGAATTTGCCACGGTGCAGGAGGGCGCCATCACCAACGGTATCGGCACGGTGCTGGTCGTGCTGGTGATTTTCTGGCTGGCGCTGCGCTCGCCGAAAATCATCTTCGCGGTGTTCGCAACACTGTTCATCGGGCTGTCGATCACGACGGCCCTCGGCCTCGTCATGGTGACCTCGCTCAATCTTCTGTCGATCGCGTTCGCCGTTCTGTTTGTGGGATTGGGCGTCGACTTCGGCATTCAGTACAGCGTCCGCTACCGCTCCGAACGCTTCAAGAGCAACGATCTGGAAAAGGCGCTGCTGGTGGCGGCAAAGCGTTCGGCGATACCGCTGTCGCTGGCGGCGATGGCGACTGCGGCGGGCTTCCTGTCGTTCCTGCCGACCGATTACAAGGGCGTCTCGGAACTCGGCAAGATCGCCGGCGTCGGCATGCTGGTCGCCTTTCTCGCGAGCATCACCGTTCTTCCGGCGTTGCTGCGTCTGCTGAACCCGGCCGGCGAAAAGGAGCCGGTTGGCTACGCGTTTCTGGCGCCGCTCGACCATTTTCTCGAAAAGTATCGCGTGGCGATCATCGTCAGCACGCTTGCGGTCGTGATTCTCGGATCGCCCGCGCTCTACTTCCTGCGGTTCGATTTCAATCCGATCCACCTGCGAAACCCGAAAGTGGAATCGATCGCGACGTATCTGGATTTGCGGAAAGATCCGGAGACCGGCGCGAACGCCATCAACGTGATGGTCAAGTCCGAGGAGGATGCGAAGCGGGTCGAGGCACGGCTCGCCAAGGTGCCAGAAGTTGCGCGCACCATGTCGCTCGGACAGCTTTGTCCCCACTGACCAGCCGGCGAAGCTAAAGCTGATCGCGCGAGGTGCCAAGGTTCTCGGTCCTGCGCTCAATCCGGATTCGGTCGACGCGCCGCCGTCCGACGAGGAGAATGTCGGTGCGCTGAAGGAGGCCGCCGACAGCCTGCGCAAGGCCGCCGGCGACAATCAGGGTCCAGGCGCTGCGACCTCGAAACGGCTGGCGGACGATCTCACCAGACTGGCTGATTTCGAACCAGGCCACGCGCGAGAAAGTTCAGACCGTGTTCGTCGAACCGCTCAAGATGATGTTTGAACAGCTTCGCAGTTCATTGAAGGCCGAATCTGTCAGTCTGAAATCGCTGCCGCCGGATTTCGTGCAGCTTTGGAAAACCGAGGACGGCATCACGCGCGTCGAAGCGTTGCCGCGCGGCGATCCGGACAACAATGACACGCTGCGCGAGTTCGCCAGCGCCGTCCTCGCCGCCGAGCCCAACGCGGTGGGCGGGCCGGTGTCGATTCTCAAATCTGGCGACACCATCGTGAAGGCCTTTATCCAAGCGGGTCTGTGGGCCCTGATATCGATCAGCATCCTGCTCTGGCTGGCGCTGCGGCGAATCACCGACGTGCTGCTCACACTGGTTCCGCTGCTGGTCGCGGGCGCGGTGACGCTGGAGATCTGCGTAGTGATCGGGCTTCCGCTCAACTTCGCCAATATCGTCGCGCTGCCGTTGCTGCTCGGCGTCGGAGTGGCGTTCAAGATTTATTATGTCACCGCGTGGCGTTCCGGCAGAACGAATCTGCTGCAATCAAGCCTGACACGGGCGATCTTCTTCAGCGCGCTGACCACCGCAACCGCGTTCGGCAGCCTGTGGCTGTCGAGCCATCCGGGCACGGCGAGCATGGGCAAGCTGCTGGCGCTGTCGCTCGTCACCACCCTTGCTGCGGTGCTGCTGTTTCAGCCTGCGCTAATGGGCCGGCCCCGCGATGTCGGGAAGTAGACAGATATCACCGACGGGATCAGCCGGGGGGGCGACGGTGGCCGCTGTTTTCTGACCGGTGGTCTTGGGGGAGGCCTTTGGTGGCGTGGTCTTCGCCATTCTCGCTTTCGGCGCGCCTTTGACAGCACTGTTGGCAGGACTGTTGGACGGACTGCTCGGAATCGGGCCGGCGACGCGGGTCCAGGTTTCGCCGCCGCACAGGAAGCCGAGCACGCAGCCCTGAATCTCGAGCTTATCAGGTGATGCCAGCTTGATCGACGAGTCGTAAAGTTTGCCGTTCTTCGCGTTATAGACTTGGCCGTCCCACTCGTCCTTCGCGGCATTCTTCTTCATATTGAGAAGAATCGGCATCCCCAGCGTCGGTCTGGTTTTTTTCGAGGCATCCGGATTGTTCCCATCGACGCCGCCGGCCATTTTCTCCCAGGCGATGACTCCCCACATCGCGCCGTTGCATTCGGCGACCCGGACGTCGGCGACGCCGTCGGCAACGCGCCAGTCGCCAGTCGGATCAGCCGCACCGGCCGGCCCGAAACCCGCCGTCACACAGTGCGGCTGCGACAAGAGACGTGGTAGCAAGAATTCTGCAATAATCTAAAGTGCGCATGTTATGTCTTGGGCGCTGCAACATATTTTCAAGCCTATGCTTATTAGATATTAGAAGGGCTGGAAATCACCGCTAAAGTCAAATCGCTGTGCTCGTGCTTTTCAGTTGACGAGACGGCTATCAACCGAAGTATGTGGCTGATGTTATATCCAAATCTAGACGTTTCCGAGATGTTTGTGGATCGGCAGGCGCAGCGGAGTGCGATGCATGTGCGCCACCTCAATGAGCAGCTTGTCAGGGTTCTCAAAACCATTGGATACGACGTCGGTTTCCAGAGCGGCCGTGGTCAATATCTGTTCGATCGCGATGGTGCACGCTATCTCGATTTACTAAGCGGTTTTGGCGTTTTTGCGATTGGGCGGAACCACCCGGCGTTGCGGGAAGCCCTCAAGAGCGTCCTCGACAGCAACCTTCCGAATCTCGTGCAAATGGACGTTTCGACGCTCGCCGGCGTGCTCGCCGAACGCCTGCTTGCTCAGGTTCCCTATCTCGACAAAGTTTTTTTTGCGAATTCCGGCGCTGAATGTGTCGAAGCTGCGATCAAGTTTGCGCGTGTCGCCACGGTGCGGCCGGGGATCGTTTACTGCGGCCATGCCTATCACGGACTGTCGTATGGCGCGCTGTCGCTAACAGACGACGAGAATTTTCGCGGCGGCTTCGAGCCGCTGTTGCCCGGTTGCACCGTCGTTCCCTTCAACGACCTCGCGGCGCTGGAACAGGCGCTGTCGTCGCGGCAGGTCGCGGCCTTCATCGTCGAGCCGATCCAGGGCAAGGGCGTCAATATGCCGACCGATGAATTCCTGCCGGGCGCCGCCGCGTTGTGCAAGCGCTATGGCACGCTGTTCATCGCCGACGAGATCCAAACCGGGATGGGACGGACTGGGCGATTCCTCGCGGTCGAGCACTGGAATGTCGAACCGGACATGGTGCTGCTGGCCAAGGCCTTGTCCGGCGGCCACGTTCCGGTCGGCGCGGTGCTGACCCGCAAGCACATCTTCGACAAGATCTTCAACCGCATGGATCGTGCCGTGGTGCACGGCTCGACATTTGCGAAGAACGATCTCGCCATGGCGGCTGGCATCGCCACGCTTGAAGTGATGAAGTCCGAAAAGCTGATCGAGAATGCGGCCAAGCGCGGCGCCGAATTGCGGCTGGCGCTGACACGGATGGTGCCGGGGTACGAACTTCTGAAAGAGGTGCGCGGCAAGGGCTTGATGATCGGCATCGAGTTCGGGCCGCCGAAATCGCTCCGTCTGAAGGCGTCGTGGAATCTGCTGGAGACCGCCAACAAGGGCCTGTTCTGCCAGCTAATCACCGTACCGCTGTTCAAGGATCACAAGATCCTCACCCAGGTCTCCGGTCACGGCAGCCACACCATTAAGCTGCTGCCGCCACTCGTCATTAACGACAAAGACTGCAAGTGGATCGAGACCTCGTTCGACAGCGTCATTGCCGCAAGCCATCAGGTCCCCGGCGCGATCTGGTCGCTCGGCAAGACGTTGATGGACAACGCGGTCCGCAAGTCGGCCTGATCTTTAACCGTTCCCGTTCGTCTGCATCGCCTTCTCGAATTTGTCGCTGAATTCGGCAAGTTCGTCGGCATTGAGATCGCTCACCGCCCAGAAGCTCAGACCGTGGTCGCGCCAGCGGCGGATGTTGAAGCCCTGTACATCCTCGGTACGGGCGGCGCTATGCGTGGCGTTCGGCGCCTGCGCGACGAAGAGATTGATGACGTGCGCGCGCCGCTTGTAGACGACCGCGCCGATGGCTCGCCCATCGATGTAATCGAGCCGCCCGCCGATCAGCGTGAAGCCCAGCGCCGTCAGGTCGATCACGGGCGGCGATACATCGAGCCGCCCGTTGAACCAGGGTTTTACCGTGTGCCGGTCGGTCGACAGTCACGTCGGTCAGATGCCCGGCCTGCAACGACCGCAGGTGCGCCGACACAACTTCCGAGGCAATGCGCTGCTCGTCATCATCGCGCAACACGATGGCAACGAGGCCCGTCGCAGCTATCGCAGAGACCGCCGAGCCCATGGCGAAGCCTGCGAGCAGCGAGCGGCGGCTGGTGCCGCGCGATTGTGGTATTGCCGCTTCGATCCGTTGGCGCAAATGCGCGGGCGCAGTGAAGCGCACATCCGCCGTCGCCATGGCAGCCTTCATCTCGCGATAGGCGCTGAGCTGCGACCGCACAGCGCGCGCAGGTGGCCATGTGGTTTTCGACCTCGCGTGCGTGCCCGGCATCGAGCTCGCCGTCGATCAGCGCGTGCAGAAGGATGTCCGCTTCGTCGCAGGTCATTTGGGCTGCTCCTCTTCCGCAAGCCACGCCGATCGCAGCATGGCGCGCGCCCGCGCGAGCCGAGACATGACGGTGCCGACCGGCGCGCCGACGGTCTCGGCGATCTCGCGATAGGACAGGTTCTGGATTTCGCGCAGCACGAAGGTTTCGCGAAACGGCTCCGCAAGCGCCGCGATCATCCGCCGGATCGAATTCGCATCGCTGCTTTTGCAGCGTCTGCGCTTCCGGCGTATCCGGGGTCTCCTGCCATAGCGGCGCGGTCGCCTCGGCGCTTTCGCGCAGCTCGTCGATGGGCGTCGTGGCCGATCTGGCGCGGCGGGCGAATTCGGCATGGCAGACGTTGCGCAGGATCGCGAGCAGCCAGGGCTTCATCGCCGGTCCGCGGTAGCTGTCGAAATGCTTCAGCGCGCGCAGATAGCATTCCTGAACGGCATCCTCGGCGTCGGCGGGATCGCGCAGGAGATAGCGCGCGACCGTGTAGACGTCGTCGAGATAGGGCAGCGCGGCCTCGCGAAAGCGCTGCGCCTTTGCCTGATCGTCTCTGGATGAACCAAGCAGCATCGTGGTGTTCGCAGCCGGTGGGTCCGGGCGGCCTGACACCGCTGCCCGGGCCCCAAGGTGATGCCTTGCTTTCTGGCCGTTACTCAACCTTGATCATCCCCACCATGTGCGAATGCAGCGAGCAAAAATATTTGTAGTCGCCGGCACTGGTGAAGGTGAACGAGTAGTCTGTCGTCCGTATCCATCGCCTTGGAGCGGAATTTACCTGCCGAAACGACCGTATGCGGAATGTCGTCACGGTTGGTCCACGTCACGGTGGTGCCGACCTTCACGGTCAGTTGCGCCGGCTCGAAGGTAAAGTTGTCGATCTTCACCGACACCTCTTCGCAATGGACAACGGACATTTGCGACGTCATCACCGCAACCACGGCAAGCCGGATGGCGCCGGTGCGCAAGTTCAGAAACATCATGATTCCGGTCCTTTAGCCTTGCAGCGGCGTATCGATGATGGCGAGACGTTCTTCGCCGGGTTTGAAGATGATGCTGGCGGTGCCGAGCAGGCTGCGCAGCTTGTCGTCGGCGACCTTCATCGGCCCGGGTGAGGGCGCGGTGCCCGGCGCTGGCTGCGGGAAGGCGGTCGAGCGCGCGGTATGGAAGGTGACGTTGCCTTCGACCTTCTGCATCACCTGGTGGATGTGGCCGTTGAGCACGGTCACCGAGCCGAAGCCCTTCAGCAGGTCGAGCGCCCGCGCGCCGTCGTCGGTGCCCCAGCCCCACGCCGGATAGACCCTCCAGAGCGGGATATGCGCGAACACCACGATCGGCTGCGAATTGGAGCGACCTTTCAGGTCGTCCGCGAGCCACGCCAGTTGCTCAGCGCCGAGATTGCCGAGGCCGCCGGCCTTGAGATCGACGACATTGACGAGGCCGATGAAGTGCACGCCGTTGGCGTCGAAGGAATACCAGCCGGCGCCCTTGGTGCCGCGGCCGTAGCGCTCGCGATACAGCCTGACCTCTTCGTCGATGAAGTCGTGTTCGCCCGGCACGTAGTGCACGTCGAGCCGCGATTGCGAGATGATCCGCTCCGCGTCGTCGAATTCGGACGCTTTCGACAGGTGCGTGATGTCGCCGGTGTGGATCATGAAGGATGGCTTCACCGGCAGCGTCTTGATCTTGCCGATCGCTTCCTCGAGCGTGGCGAGCGCGTGAGGGTTGGCGGCCTTGTCGAAGCCGACATGGCTGTCGCTGATCTGAAGGAAGGTGAAGATGCGGACGCTTCTGCTGCCTTCGCCGATCCGACGATGCCGAGGGATCGCGGCACGCCGCCGGCAATGGTCCAGAGCACGCCGGTGCCGGCCCACGTCATGCATTCCAGCACCTTGCGGCGGCTGACGCCGTCGCCGTCATGATTATGGTCGTGATTGCTCATCGTAGTCTCCAAGGCCCACCATTGGGCTTACGGGGACTGGATCGGGCGATGGCCGGATTTATTCCCGCGCGTTTTTTCGAACGTCAAGGACTTGGTTTGTCTGGATTTTCGTCGTGTGCCAGCGTGCGATGACGAAACCGTTATCGGAATCCTTGACCGCCTTGGCGGCGATCATCGCATTGGTGTTACCGACAGCGATATCCAGTAAAATCAGCATATTGGGACGTTCATCGCGTCATGCTAGTGTCCTGGTTCCGAAGTTCGCTTCAGGAACTTGCAAGGGAAATGAAGCGAACTTTTGAACCACCACTCTAGAGAGAGTTCCGTCTCGGCCCAGTCCGGAATCCACCATGCCAATCGTCAACCGTGTCGCCGATCTGCAACCCGATATCGCTGCCTGGCGCCGGAATATCCATGAACATCCCGAGTTGCAGTACGATGTGCACCGCACGGCAGCGTTCGTGGCGGACCGGTTGCGGGAGTTCGGCTGCGACGAGGTCGCGACAGGGCTCGGCAGAACCGGCGTCGTCGGCGTCATCAAGGGCAAGAAGCCCGCCGGCGATGGCGAGGTCAAGGTGATCGGGCTCCGCGCCGACCTGGATGCGCTGCCAATCCACGAGGAAACCAATCTGCCTTACGCCTCGAAGACGCCAGGCAAGATGCACGCCTGCGGCCATGACGGCCACACCGCGATGCTGCTCGGCGCTGCGCGCTATCTCGCGGAGACGCGGAATTTCGCCGGCGACGCGGTCGTGATCTTCCAGCCGGCGGAAGAGGGCGGTGCGGGTGCCGCGGCGATGATCAAGGACGGGCTGATGGACCGTTTCAAGATCGATCAGGTCTACGGCATGCACAACGGCCCCGGGATCCCGCTCGGCTCCTTCGCCATCCGGCCGGGTCCGATCATGGCGGCGACCGACGCCATCGATTTCAAGATCGAGGGCCACGGCGGCCACGCCGCGCGGCCGCACCTCTGCATCGATCCGGTGCTGGCCGGCGCCCAGCTAATCATTGCCCTGCAATCGATCGTGTCGCGCAACGTCGATCCGCTGGAGTCGGCGGTCATTTCGGTGTGCGAGTTCGATGCCGGCAAAACGCGTAACGTTATCCCGCAGACGGTCGAACTGCGCGGCACCGTCCGTACCCTGAAGGCGGATGTCCGCGATATGTTGGAGAAGCGGATTCGCGAGGTCGCTGCCGGCGTGGCCCAGACCACCGGCACCAGGATCAACCTCAATTTGGAGCGCGGCTATCCGGTCACGGTCAATCACGTCGCGCAGACCGACACCGCGATCAGGATCGCGAAGGAGATCGCCGGCGACAACAATGTGCACGAGACGCCGCCGATGATGGGCGCGGAAGATTTTTCCTACATGCTGGAAGCCCGACCAGGTGCCTTCATCTTCGTCGGCAATGGCGACAGCGCGGGCCTGCATCATCCCGCCTACAACTTCAACGACGATGCCATCGTCTACGGCACCTCGTACTGGATCAAGCTGGTCGAGAACACGCTGGCTGCCTGAACTGCCACGAAGCGCGAACGCGTCACGCTGCCTTGTCGTGACGCAGGTGCGCCGCGGCGAGCCTGAGATCGTCGACGAAGCGTTCATATTCGCGTGCTCTGGCGTCCTCGTCCGGTAGCCGCAGCGGATAGGACGGATGCACGGTCACCATCGCCTTGCGTCCGTCATTCATGTCGATCAACCGTCCGCGTGACTGTTGATTGGTGTGATCTTGCCGAAACGCTTTGCGCGGCGGTCGCGCCCATTGCCACCACCAGCACGGGGTTAATCGCCGCCAGCTCGCGCGCATACCAGAGGCGGCACGCTCTGATTTCCGGCGTGTTCGGCTTTCTGGTGAGGCGAATTTTTCCGCGCGGCACGAACTTGAAATGCTTCACTGCATTGGTGACGTAGACCTTTCCGCGATCGATTCCGGCTTCCTTGAGCGCGCGGTCGAGCATCTGTCCCGCCGGTCCCACGAACGGTTTTCCGGCGATATCTTCCTTGTCGCCCGGCTGCTCGCCGACCAGCATGATCGGCGCATGGGCTGGACCTTCGCCGAACACGGTCTGCGTCGCGCCCTTCCAGAGGTGACAGGCGCGGCAATCGGCGGCCTCCTCACGAAGGCGGGCGAGGGAGGGGCGCGTAGTCATGGGCGTCTCCGGTTGTCAGGTTCTTGCCGGCGAAATCCCGAGATCAATGCCGGATGATGCCGCATGTTCCTTCGATGTCATTGGATTCGTGAACGAAAAAATCTCGCGCGATAAGCCGGTTGACTTGTCCTAGCTTGTTGGCGTTATATAGAACATATCATGAACAAATAGGCTGGCTGCGAGTTCTCCCCCGCAGCGACAAATCTTACGAAGGAACGGCGCAATGACCGGCGCACGCACAGGAACGCTTGCGCGCCTGCGCGATCGCATCGCGCGGATCGAAGCCGGTCGCGACGGCGGCACGCCGGGCCGGGCGGCGCTCGGGCATGACGAGGCGGACGCGGTGCTGCAGGGAGGGCTTGCGCGTGGCGCCGTGCATGAGGTGTTCGCGGAGGGACGGCACAGCGCGGCGGCGACGGGGTTCATCGCAGGTCTCGCGCAGCGCGTCGGCAAGGATCGGCCGCTGCTCTGGGTGCGGCAGGATTTTGCCGCGCGCGAATCCGGTGCGCTGTCGATGCGCGGCTGGCGCGAGCTCGGTCTCGATCCGTGCCGGGTGGTGACGGTGCACGCGCCCGATGTGGAGAGCGCGTTGCGGACAGCGGCCGATGCGCTGGCCTGCGATGCGCTCGGCGCCGTCGTCATGGAGATCTGGGGTGAGACGCGTCTGTTTGATCTCGTCGCCAGCCGCAAGCTGACATTGGCGGCGCGTGCCTCCGGCGTCACCGGACTGCTGCTGCGGGTGGCGGCGCTGCCGTTGCCTTCGACCGCGGAGACGCGATGGATCGTGCGCGCGGCGCGTTCACCGCCGGGCGCGGCGTGGCAGGCGTGGGGTGCGCCCGTGCTCGAGACCCGACTTGTCCGCAACCGTCATGGCCAGACCGGCCAGTGGATCATGGAATGGAAATGTGATGAGTGCCTCTTCCGTGACGCCTCGTTCCATAGCTCGGCGGCGCATCCTCAGCCTGTGGCTGCCGCGCCTGCCGACCGACCGCATCCGGCGCAAGTCGTTCCGTTCCGGCGGGCGGGCTAGCGACCGAGCCCTGCATCGTCGTCGCCAAACAAAACAACGCGCTGGTCATCTCCGCGCTGGATGACGCGGCCGCGCGCCTCGGTCTCGACCGTCGGATTGCCCCTCGCCAATGCCCGCGCTGTCTGTCCCGACCTCGACGTATTCGATGCCGGCGATGCGGCGGACGCGCGGACATTCGAACGGCATCGCCGATTGGTGCGATCGCTTCACGCCGCTGGTGGCGCTCGATCCGCCGCACGGTCTGCTGCTCGATATCACCGGCTGCGCGCATCTGTTCGGCGGCGAGGCCGCGCTGATGAACGCGCTGTGCGGCGCGCTGACGCGGCAAGGTTATGTCTGTCAGCGCGGCGATCGCGGGCACGCCGGTCTGCGCGCGGGCGCTGACGCGCCATGCCCATGGCCGGATTATCGCTCCCGGCGAGGAGCTAGAGGCCGTCGCGCCGCTGCCGGTGTTCGCGCTCGGCGCGGACGATGCGATTACGCGCGGGCTGCGCCGCGCCGGGCTGAAAACTATCGGCGACGTCGCGGCGCGCGGCCGTCACGAGATCGCCGCGCGTTTCGGCGCGGCTTTCATCGCGGTCCTGGAGCAGGCGCTGGGGCAGCGCGACGCGCCGATTAACCCACGCAAACCGCTGCCGGATTTTATCGTCGAGAAGCGTTTCGCCGAACCGATCGCCACTGACGGCGTGATCGCGATGACGCTGGCTGAGCCTGGCGCGCACACTCATCTCCGCGATGGAAAAACAGGGCAAGGGCGCGCGACGGCTGGAAGCGAGCTTCTTTCGTACCGACGGCGCGGTCCGCATCATTGCTGTCGAGGCTGGTCGCCCGATCACGCAAGGCAGAGATTATCGACCGTCTGTTCCGCGAGCGGCTCGACGCGCTGGCCGATCCGCTCGATCCCGGCTTCGGCTTCGATCTGGTGCGCCTGTCGGCTGTCCGCACTGAGTTCTGTGGTGCAGGAGCAGCGTGACCTCGACACGCATGTCCAGAACAATGACGAGGTGGCGGCGCTGATCGACCGCATTGCCGCGCGCATCGGCAGCCATCGCATCGTCATGCACCTGCCGCAGGATACCCATATTCCGGAACGCGCGGTGCTCTCATTGCCTGCGCAGCATCATCTCACGGCTGCGGCGACTGGCTTCATGGCCTGCGCGCACTGAGAGCGAGCCGCCGCTGCGGCCGCTGCGCATGTTTTCGCGGCCGGAGCCGATCGAGGTGGCCATGGCGGAGGTGCCCGACAAGCCGCCGCGATCATTTCACTTGGCGGCGCGCCACCCACACGGTGGTGCGAGCCGAAGGTCCCGAGCGCATCGCGATGGAATGGTGGCGGACGCAGAGCGAGGCCGACGCGGGATTACTTTCGCGTCGAGGACGAAACCGGATTGCGGTTCTGGCTCTATCGCGACGGTCTCTACGACGAAGTGGCCGATGAGAGCGGCGCCGCCGTGCCGCCAAAATGGTTCGTGCACGGGCTGTTCGCATGAAACATTCGTGCGACATACCATCCTATGCCGAAATCGGCATCGCCACCAATTTCTCGTTCCTGCGCGGCGGATCGCATCCGCAGGAGTATGTGCATCAGGCGAGCGAACTGCGGCTGCCCATCATCGGTATCGCCGATCGCAACACGCTCGCCGGCGTGGTCCGCGCTTACAAGGAATTGGAAAACCCCGAGGTTCGTTACAAGCCGCGACTGCTGATCGGTTCGCGTCTCGCTTTCATCGATGACGGCGCCGGACATCATCGTCTATCCCTGCGATCGCGATGCTTATGGCCGGCTGTGCCAGTTGCTGACGCGCGGCAAGCGCGCGGCGGAAAAAGGCGAATGTCATCTGAGGCTGGATGATTTGCTGGAGTTTTCGGAAGGACAGCTTCTCGTATTGACTTTCCCGCATCGCTTCGAACCTGCGAAGGCACTGAAAGTGTTGGAACGGTTGCGGCGAGGTTGCGCGGACGGCATCTGGCTCGCGGCAAGTCTGCTCTATCGCGGCGACGACCGGCGCCGCCTGATGCGGTTGCAGCGGATCGCGGCCATCGCCCGTGTGCCGCTGCTTGCGACCAACGAGGTGATGTACCATCATCCGGCGCGCCGTCCTTTGCAGGATGTGCTGACCAGCATCCGCGAAAAGGCCACGATCGATGTCATCGGCCGAAAACTTGAAGCCAACGCCGAGCGGCATCTGAAACCGGCACATGAGATGGCGCGGCTGTTTCGTGATATCCCGGAAGCGATCGTCGAAACGCATGACGTTCGCATCGCGCATCGCATTCACTCTCGACCAGCTCAAATACCGAGTATCCCGACGAGCCGGTGCCGCCGGGCAAGACCGCGCAGCATCATCTCGAGGATCTGACGTGGGCCGGCGTTGCAAAATATTTCCCCCGAAGGCATCCGGATAACAAATTGCGTGCCGTTTTACGCAAGGAGCTCGATCTGATCGCCGAGCTCGACTACGCGCATTACTTCCTCACCGTGCACGACATCGTGCAATGGGCGCGCAGCCAGAACATTCTCTGTCAGGGGCGCGGCTCGGCGGCGAATTCTGCCGTGTGCTACGTGCTCGGCATCACCGCGGTCAATCCGGCGGAGACCGATCTGCTGTTCGAGCGTTTCATCTCCAGGGAGCGATTGCGAGCCGCCCGATATCGACGTCGATTTCGAGCATTCGCGCCGCGAGGAGGTGATGCAGTATGTCTATCGCCGCTACGGTCGCCACCGCGCCGCGATCATCGCCACCGTCAGTCACTATCGGCCGCGCAGCGCCATCCGTGATGTCGGTAAGGCGCTCGGCCTGACCGAGGATGTCACGGCAGCGCTGGCCGATACGGTGTGGGGAAGCTGGGGCGACGATGTCAGCGACATGCAAATCAGGCAGGCGGGGTTCGATCCGCATAATCCCATGGTGCGTCGTGCCGTCGAACTGGCCACCGAGCTGATCGGCTTTCCGCGCCACCTGTCGCAGCATGTCGGCGGCTATGTGCTGACGCAGGATCGCCTCGACACCTATGTGCCGATCGGCAATGCCGCGATGGATGACCGCACCTTCATCGAATGGGACAAGGACGATGTCGATGCGCTCAGGATGATGAAGGTCGATGTGCTGGCGCTGGGCATGCTGACCTGCATCCGTAAATGTTTTGACCTGATCGCGCAGCACAAGGACGAACGCTGGGAGCTGGCTACAATTCCGCGCGAGCGGCGGAAGTCTACGACATGCTGTGCAAGGGCAAATCTCTCGGCGTATTCCAGGTCGAGAGCCGGGCGCAGATGAACATGTTGCCGCGGCTGAAGCCGCGCACGTTCTACGATCTCGTCATCGAGGTTGCCATCGTGCGGCCGGGTCCGATCCAGGGCGACATGGTACATCCCTATCTGAAGCGGCGAGCCATGAAGCCGGAGGATATCGACTATCCCTATCCAAAGGGCGGCGACAGGAATGAGCTGCGCAACG
This sequence comes from uncultured Alphaproteobacteria bacterium, assembly GCA_963764445.1. Classification (GTDB taxonomy): domain Bacteria; phylum Pseudomonadota; class Alphaproteobacteria; order Rhizobiales; family Xanthobacteraceae; genus Nitrobacter. Next base: position 202,307 of record CAVXSV010000005.1, on the reverse strand, counting down.
TGCTGCACAAGACGCTCGGCGTGCCTTTGTTTCAAGAGCAGGCGATGCGCATTGCCATCGAAGCTGCGAAGTTCACTCCCGAGGAGGCCAACGGCTTGCGCCGCGCCATGGCGACGTTCCGCCATGTCGGCACCATCGGAAAATTCGAAGTCAAGATGGTCGGCAACATGATTGATCGCGGTTATGACCCCGTCTTCGCAAAAAACTGTTTCGAGCAGATCAAGGGCTTCGGCTCCTACGGTTTCCCCGAAAGTCACGCGGCGAGTTTTGCGCAGCTCGTCTATGTCTCATCATGGCTCAAGCATTTTCATCCCGATGCGTTTTGCTGCGGCCTGCTGAATTCGCAACCGATGGGTTTTTACGCGCCGGCGCAGATCGTCGGCGATGCCCGCAAGAACGGCGTCGATGTGCGTCCGATCGATGTGTCCTACAGTTTTGCGCAGAATACGCTGGAAGAACGCACAGGCGCGTATCACGCGGTACGGCTCGGCTTTCGCCAAATTGATGGATTCAAGTGGGCCGATCCGGATGAGGAGAAGCTGAAACGGGATAAGGCAAAGCGTCTTTTATCTGCGTCGTCCCCGCGAAGGCGGGGACCCATAACCCCTGAGGTCAATCAATTTCCGAAGTATGTCTCCGATCCTTGCAAGCTTCTTGTTTTATCGCAGGCGGAACGGAGTATGGGTCCCCGCCTTCGCGGGGACGACGAGGCATTATGCGCCGACGACTGGGGCGAGCAGATCATCGCCGCGCGCCAGCGCCAGCCCTTCACCTCCATCGAGGATTTTGCCCACGATACAAAGCTGCCGAAGCGCGCACTGATCCTGCTGGCCGATGCCGATGCATTCCTTTCGCTCGGGCTTGACCGCCGCGCGGCGCTGTGGGCGGTGCGCCGCCTTCCGGACGACATGCCGCTGCCATTGTTCGAAAGCGCCATCGCGCGCGAGCTGCCCGACGAACATGCCGCGCCACTCCCGACAATGCCAATGCCGGAGCAGGTGGTCGCCGACTACCAGACCGTGCGGCTGTCGTTGAAGGGACACCCGATGGAATTCTTGCGCGCGATGTTCATCCGCGAGCGCGTGGTGAGTTGCGCCGAGGTCTGTCATGCCAACGACAAGCGGCGCGTCAAATGCGCTGGCGTGGTGCTGGTGCGGCAGCGGCCGGGCAGCGCCAAGGGCGTGGTGTTCATGACGCTGGAGGACGAAACCGGCATCGCCAATATCGTGGTGTGGCCGAAGATCATGAGCGCTACCGCAAGGAGGTGATGGGCGCGCGGCTGATCGAGGTGGAGGGTTATATCCAGAGCAGCCCGGAGCAGGTCGTGCATCTTGTGGCGGACCGGCTGACCGATCGCTCCGCCGACCTGATACATCTGGCGAACGACGCGCTCGTCTCCAGACACCCGCTTGCCGCCGCTGGCCGCACCGCTCAACGATGACCGCCGCGATCATCCCGACAATCCGGCGCAGAAAATTCGTCATCCGCGGAATGTGCGTATCCTACCGCGCTCGCGGGACTTTCATTAGATTGATCTCTCTGTCATTCCGGGACGTCGTGAAGCGACGAACCCGGAATCCATGAGGCCATCTGACTGCTTGCTGGATTCCGGATCGCTGCTTCGCAGCGTCCGGAATGACGGCACGGAACGATCGACGATTCCGCGGGTCCGTTCCTTTCACTCCACCGACGCGCCGACCGGCGGCCCGCCGGGCGGGCGGTGCAAGAAAGTGATGGTCGCGAACGCACCGAGCCAGGAGCCGACCGCGGCGAAAACCACATAGACCCAGTTCTCGGTATAGCTGATCACCGCAAAGGAGGAGAGCAGATACCAGACGCTGCTCCATGTCGCTGCCGGCACGCGTCGTCGCGCCACCACGGCCGAGGTGAACATCACATAAACGGCATCAGTCGCCGCGGTGGCCAACACGACACCCGCAGCGGTCAAGGGATCAATGGCGGACATGACATCTCCTTCATGGCAGCCCGCTAAAATCATGGGCAAGGCAGACGTTGTCACGCGCTGCAGTGGCTGGCCCGCGCGACTTGATTGCTTTTCTGACGCTGGCGGTTGCTGTCAGCGGATGGCAAATATTAATGCGCCGGTATGCTTTTTGCGAGAAATCAAGCTTGCCGTCGGCGGCGATAACCGTCAGCGATCTTATTTCCTATCATGTCCGCCTCGCGTCGGAAAATAAGGCGCTGCCGGTCCGATTTCGTATTTTTCACGGCGGGTGAAATAACCCGCCTTCGGACGCCACCACGGGGACTAACATGAGCGATGCAGAGGACGGCAAATCTATCGGAGCGGCGGACCTGCGGGCGGCCGCGGCCCGAATCGCCGGCCGGGTGATCCGTACGCCCCTGATTTATTCGCGTACGCTGTCCGATATCACCGGGGCCGAGGTCTGGCTCAAGCTGGAAAATCAGCAGTTCGCCGCCTCCTTTAAGGAGCGCGGCGCCGCCAACAAGCTGCTCACGCTGTCAACCGACGAGGCGCGGCGCGGCGTCATCGCCATGTCCGCGGGCAACCACGCGCAAGGCGTGGCCTATCACGCTCATAACCTTGGGATCGTCGCCACGATCGTGATGCCGAAATCGACGCCTTTTGTGAAGGTGTCGCGAACCAGACAGCTCGGGGCGCGCGTGCGGCTCGAGGGCGAGACGCTGGCGGAATCCGCCGCCTTTGCCCATCAATTGGCCGCGGACGAAAATCTTGTCTTTGTCCATCCTTACAATGATCCGGCCGTTATTGCCGGGCAGGGCACGGTGGCACTGGAGATGCTGGAAGATCAGCCGGCGCTCGACTGTCTCCTTACGCCCGTCGGCGGCGGCGGATTGGTAGCGGGTTGCGCGATCGCGGCGTCGGACCATGCGTCAGCGGTCGAGGTGATTGGCGTCCAGGTGGAGTCCTACGCCGCCGCGGCGCAGCATCTCGCGGGACATCCGATCTCGGTCGGCGGCCCGACCATTGCCGAAGGAATTGCGGTACGCGATGTCGGCGCGCTGCCGATGGCGATCCTGCGCGAGTATGGCGTCGAGGTGATGACGGTGGCGGAGCGCTTGATCGAGAAGGCTGTCATCCAGATGCTGGAGATCGAGAAGACCGTGACGGAAGGCGCGGGGGCGGCGGCGCTCGCGGCTCTGCTGAGCGACCCCGCCCGGTTTGTCGGACGCAAGGTCGGCCTGATCGTGTCCGGCGGCAACATCGACACGCGCACGCTCGCCAACGTGCTGATGCGAGGGCTTGTGCGCGACGGCCGGCTGATCGATCTTGTGGTGGAGATCTCCGACAAGCCGGGCGCGCTTGCTGAACTCGCATGCATTATCGCCGAACTCCGCGGCAACATCGTCGAGGTGCAGCATCAGCGTCTGTTCAGCGCGCTGTCCGCCAACATGACCGAGGTTGAATTGGTGATCGAGGCGCAGGACACGGCGCATGGCAGCGCCATCGTTGCGGGTCTGGAAGCAAAAGGCGTGAGAGCGCGCCGCCGGGACCGGCTCGTGCTGTCACGGGATTGAGCTGACAATCGTCATGCCCGGCGCTATGCCGGGCATCCATGTCTTGGCGCTGCGAGTCCGCAAGGCGTGGATAGACGGAACGATCCGGCCATGACGTTCAACTGCTTCCTCGTGCGGTGGCTGTTGCGGCATACGTCAAAACGTGGAAGGCAGGGAGCGCGCGGCGAATTCGATGGACCTGCGGACGATATCCTGATGCCGAAAATGTTCTCCGATCCCGTCGCGATTGCCAATGACATCATCCGCGATACCGGACCTCATCTGGTGGTGGGACTGCCGCTGGGGCTCGGCAAGGCCAATCACATTATCAATGCGCTCTATCAGCGGGCCGCCGCCGATCGCAGTCTCGACCTGACTTTCTTCTCCGCTCTGACGCTGGAGAAACCGCGACCGTCGAACGAGTTGGAGAAGCAATTCATCGCGCCGGTGATCGACCGCCTGTTCGGCGACTGGCCCGACCTCGACTACGCCGCCGCGTTGCACAGGGGCGCGCTGCCACCGAATATTAAGGTCATCGAATTCTTCTTCCTGGCGGGCAAGTGGCTGCGCAACGCCTATGCCCAGCAACACTACGTCTCCGCCAACTACACTCACGCCGCGTCCTATATCCTCGATCGCGGTCTCAATGTCATCACCCAGCTTGTGGCGAAGCGCGTCGTTAACGGCGAGACGCGCTACAGTCTGAGCTGCAACACCGACACCACGCTCGACCTCCTGCGCGCCCGCGCCGCGGGCCGGGCGTCGTTCAAACTGGTGGGGCAGGTCAATTCGGAATTGCCGTTCATGCCCGGCGCCGGCGATCTGCCGGCCGGAGAGTTCAGCGCTATCCTCGACAGCCCCGACACCGACTTTCCGCTGTTCGCGCCACCATCCGAGCCGGTCTCGGACACCAAATATGCCATCGGCCTGCACGCGGCGGGGTTGATCAAGGACGGCGGCACTCTACAGATCGGGATCGGCCAGGTCGGCGATGCGCTAGCGCAAACCCTGATCCTGCGTCACCGAGACAACGCGCGGTTTCGCGAGATCGCGGCGCGGCTCGCACCGGGCAGCGCAATGGCGGAAACCGCGCCGTTCGCAACCGGCCTTTATGGCGTCAGCGAAATGGTGTTCGAGGCGTTTCTCGGACTGATCGAGGCCGGCGTGCTCAGGCGCGAGGTCGAGGGCGCGGTGCTGCACGGCGCATTCTTTCTCGGGCCGCAATCGTTCTACCGCGCCTTGCGCGAGATGGCGCCCGAGCGGCGCGCCCGCATCCAGATGACGGCAGTGTCCTTTACAAATGAACTTTACGGCGATGAGGCTGGCAGGCGCCGCGCCCGCGTCGATGCGCGCTTCGTCAACAACACCATGATGGCGACCTTGCTGGGGGCTGCGATCTCCGACGGCCTCGACAATGGCCAGGTTGTAACTGGCGTCGGCGGCCAATACAATTTTGTGGCACAGGCTTTTGCGCTCGAAGGCGCGCGCTCGATTCTGACGCTGGAATCGACCCGGCGCGAGAAGGGCGGCGTGGTGTCCAATATCCGCTGGTCTTATGGACACACCACCATCCCCCGCCACCTACGCGATATCGTTGTTACCGAATACGGCGTAGCGGACCTGCGCGGCAAGTCCGATGCCGAGGTGATCGCGGCGATGCTCAACGTCGCGGACTCGCGCTTCCAGACCGAACTGATGCGACAGGCCATGGACGCCGGGAAACTGCCGCGCGATTATCAGATCCCAACCGCCCATCGCGCGAATTCTCCGGACCGGATCGCAGCGGCGCTGAAGCCGACGCGTCGAGGCCGGACTGCTGCCGCCGTTCCCATTCGGCAGCGACTTCACCGACGTCGAGCAGCGGCTGATCCCGGCGCTTGAAACGCTGCGCGACGCATCGCGCTCGCCATTGGCGCTCGTCGGTTTGCTGATGGACGGATTGCGCGCCGGCGATGCGTCGGCGCAGCCTGCGCTCGCGCGCATGGGGCTGGATCATCCGAATACATTTTCAGACAGGCTCTATCGCGCACTGGTCAACGGCGCGCTGAAGCGGAATCGGTTTGAATCATCCCGAAGCGTAATGAAATAAGGTTGAACGATTTAACCCGTCATTTCGAGCGTAGCGAAGCAATCCAGCGACGAGGGAAGACTGGAGTGCTTCGTCGCTGCCGTTCCTCGAAGAGAAGGAACGACGCTCCTCACAATGACGGGCAGCGTCAATGTAAATTATAGTATCGGTCCCTGCTTTCGCAGGGACGACCAACTTCCTCACCAACTACCGGTTCTTGTTGTTCGGCTTGCGCTTGTCGATGAACGCCGCCATGCCTTCGGAGCGGTCGTCGAGCGCAAATGTGGCGTGGAACAGGTCGCGCTCGACATTCATGCCCTCGGACAGCGGGGTCTCGAAGGCGCGGTTGACGGCGCTCTTGGCCATTTCGGCGGCAGGCCGCGACATCGAAGCGATCTTCTCTGCCGCCGCGATGGCTTCATCCATCAACTGGTCGACGGGAACGATGCGGCTGACGAGGCCGGAGCGTTCGGCCTCGGCGGCGTCCATCATCCTCCCGGTGAGGCAGAGGTCCATCGCCTTGGATTTACCGATGGCGCGGGTCAGGCGCTGCGTGCCGCCGATGCCGGGAATGGTGCCGAGCGTGATCTCCGGCTGGCCGAATTTAGCGGTGTCGGAGGCGATGATGATGTCGCACATCATGGCGAGTTCGCAGCCGCCGCCGAGCGCATAGCCGCTCACCGCGGCGATGGTCGGCTTGCGACAGGTGGCGACGCGGTCGCCGCCGATCGTCTTGAAGTCCTCGTTGAACATGTCGATGAAGCCCTTCGGCTGCATCTCCTTGATATCTGCGCCGGCGGCGAAGGCCTTTTCGTTGCCGGTAATCAGGATGCACCCGACGTTGTCGTCGGCTTCGAGATCGTCCACCGCCGCGGCGATTTCGCGAAATACCGCGAATGACAGCGCATTGAGCATCTTCGGACGATTCAGCCTGATGATGCCGACCGTGCCTTTGCTCTCGACAATGATGTGCTCGAACGTGCTCATGATCAATCCCGCTTGCCTGCCGCCGGTCGCGAAGGGTGCGCGGCGGCGGGTAATGTGCCCGCGGTCCAGGCGCACCGCAAGGTTGCGGTGGTGCGCGGAAATGCACAGGGACCAGGGAAAAAGCCGGTCCGGCGTGGGGCGACGGACCGCAGGCGGCGGGAGAAGAAGAAACAGCTCAGGCCGATTCCAGGCTCGGCACGAAGTCGAGAATCAGGCCATGAACATCCGGGCGGCGGAGGCGAACGTGAGCAGGCCGCCGAAGGCGATGAAGATCTTGCCGATCAGGGAGGCCTGGTTCCAGGAGTCTTCGCTCGCCGCGGCTTGGCCGGCGGTGGTGTCGGCGCTGCTCGCGGATGCCGGGGTGTCGAGGGAAGCCATTGCGAGTACAGGTGCGGCCTGCTTGTTGTCGGTCAGGGCACGGTCGACTTCGTTGAGCTGGTCGGAAGGAACGACCTCCGTGGCAGCTGCAGTGGAGGGTGCGGTGTCGGCTTGCGGAGCGGAGTAATCCTCCTGATTATTGCTGGCCAGCATCTTGCCGGCGCTGCTGGCGAACGCACCGGCGTCGGTCTTGGGCGCATCTGCGGTGGCACCGGGCATCTCGGCGTTGGCGTCAGCAACCGTCGGCGGCAGCGACAATTGTTTGTCGCTATCCTGCGCCGCCGAGGCGGTCTTGTCGGCCTGTGCGTCGGCTTTCGACGCGGTCTTGGACGATTTTCGGGTGTGCGCGACGTGCCTCTTGTGCGACCGGTGTTTGGTATACTCGCCGTGCTTGACCGGTGTCCCGGCCTTTTCGGTTTGAGCGGCCTGACCCGCTGGCTCCGGCTCCGCCGCGCTGTCGGTCGCGCGCATTGGCCCGGCAAGTCCCAGCCAAAGTCCTGCTGCGACGATCAACGCCGAGCGCCCGCTGGCCTTGATGTTCATGGCAATCTCCCCGTTTGTCAGCCCACGGTTAACTAAAGAAACGCCGGTCATGGCCGCACCGGGGCAAAAAAAGGGAATCTTTCGACGACCGCGGCGAAACCGGGGCATTTCCCCGAAATGAGACACTGCCGCGCGCCGCATTGGGACGGTCGCGGCATCCGACCGTCCGTCGCGCAAGAGGCGCAAAATGCGATGATAACTTTGGGAGATATTCGGAAATTCGGACCCCGCCGGGTCCGACTCCCAACGACTTTGGACCGGGCAGGATAACGATGTTTAAGTGCCCCGGTCTGATGCCTCGCTGGATCACGACGTCGTGATTAATGTGATCGACTGTAACAATTTTGAAAAACTGACCGAATTCCCTTGGGAGCGCGTGTGCGCGGATATGAAGACGAATGGACCGACCTGATGCGGTCGGCCAATGCCGGGAACGGAAACGCGTATCAGCGTCTGCTCAGGGCCATCACGCCGGTGCTGAGGGCGGCGGCGCGGCGTGGTCTGGCACGCGCGGGTCAGCCGGTCGATCAAGCCGAGGATATCGTGCAGGATATTTTGCTCGCGGTGCATCTGAAGCGGCATACCTGGGACGCGAATGTGGCATTCGCGCCATGGCTGTTTGCGATCGCGCGCAACAAGCTAATCGATACGCTGCGCCGCCGCGGCCGCCGGATTTTCGTCAACATCGACGATTTCGCGGAGACGCTGGCCGGCGATCCTCCCGCCGAGACCGTGCCCGCGCGCGACGTGGCCGTTCATCTCGAGATCTTGCCGACCCGGCAACGCGACGTCGTGAAATCGATCGCCGTGGACAGTGCATCGATCAAGGCGACCGCGGCCAAGTTCAACATGAGCGAGGGTGCCGTGCGTGTGGCGTTGCACCGCGGGCTGGCGAGCCTCGCAAGCCGGCTGCGGAAAGATTAACGATGGAAACCGATCAACTCATTCGCACGCTCGCCGCCGACAACGACCACCGGGCCCGGCCGGTCGGCTCGATGCTGGCCAGGGCGCTGCTGTGCGCGCTGCCCATCGCCGTTGCGATATTCTTTGCGATGCTCGGCGTTCGACCCGACATCAGAACCGCAATGCATAATCCGTTTTTCGATTTCAAGTTCGTGGTAACGCTATCGCTGGCAATCACGGCGGTCATCGTCGGGCTGCACCTGTCGCGGCCCGATGCCTCGCCGCGCAGGTGGATTTGGTTGCTGCTGATTCCGCTTGTCTTAATTGGCTGCGGCATCATCAGCGAAATGATGATGCCGCAATCGCGGCCCTGGGTGGTGCGCCTGATCGGCAACAATTCACGGGTCTGCGTGATGGCCATTCCCGCGCTCTCGCTGCCGTTGCTCGCTGGGGCCTTGATCGGCCTACGGCACGGCGCGCCGGCCCGCCCTGCGCTGTCCGGTGCATTGGCCGGGTTGCTGTCGGCCGGTCTCGCCGCGACGCTTTATGCGTCGCACTGCACCGACAATTCGCCGCTCTTCGTCGTCACCTGGTACTCGCTGGCGGCAACGCTGGTTGCCGCCGTCGGCGCGCTGGCCGGCTCGAGGCTGCTGCGGTTCTGAGGCGCGGCAAGCGGGCGTTACGCACGCTTGCCGTGAAGCTTCGCTCTCTCGAGTAGCCGGCGCCACCCGCTTGTTGCGTGCGGTGAAAGCGCAGTACTTGCTGCGCGGTGGAGGGGCGCAGACGTTCATAGGTCTGCTCCGCAGCATCGATATCCATCACTTCGATGTGCGCGAGATCCTTGCGCATGTTGATGATGTTTTTGACGGTTGACCAGGACAGGCCGCCTACCTTGGCCAGAATGAGTACGCCCTCGGTTTGGGATTCGATCATCATTTTCTCGGCGACCTCGACCGAGACATTGGCGAGACAGGCGATCGCGGCGTTGGTTTCGTCGAATTTTCCGGCTTCGGCAAACGAAGCGACCTCATGCTCGTCGAGCCGCCCGTCTTCGTAGAGCGACCTGACAAGCCCGTGCGCGATGGTCGTCTCCTTGCTGATGGCCGCGGACGCCGACTGCGCCCGCCGCGCCACCTCGCTGACGACGGCCGACACATCGCCCGCCCGATGCGGATCGGCCGCCGCGAGACGCTGCCGCACCGAGGCGGAGGCCTTCGCGATCAGCTTCAGATAGTGATGCCTCGGAATCGATGGCCGCATGCCGACGCAGGTGGCGATGTCGTCGTCGCCTTCTGCGCGCGCTACCAGCCGCGTGAAGCCCTTCTCGGAAAATTCGGCGCCCGGATTGTTGATGGTGCTTTTGACGACCTCGTCGTTGCCCCACTCCACCAGAACGTCGGTGACCGACCCGCTCAAGACCCTCCGGGTCGAGATCGCCAGCAGATGAGCCTGGCTCTTGCTGCGGGCGTTCTCGACCAGCGCGTCATCTCCGAGCCGTTCGGACAGCGACAGCACGGGCGCGGCGACCTCGATTAGATCATCGAAGGCCAGCGTGTGAATGATCTGAGGCGGCCGATTTGGAAGGCATGGCTCTGTCCTGGAGTCCTCTCGTAGAAAGCCGCGACATTCTGGTCCACGGCCGCGATTGTGTCCGCGGTAAACGCGGGCGAATCTAATCGGGACGCTGCTGACAAGCGTAGATCAGCAGCAGCCCGTCAATGAAGTTGCTGACAACGAAACCTACGGGAAAAGCCTTTAGGTTTGGTATCTTTTGGCCGAAGCGTACCGCCAGCGGCAGTGTTAATAGGTTATTTCTTAACGGAAATTCCCGCCTGTCGGGACAAGGGCGCAGTTTCGCGACCCGCCGCGGGTAGGTCTCGTATCCTCAGGGTATCCCGGGGGTGCCTTGCCCTTTTCGCCGTTTCAGGCACAACCTTGCCAGCGCCTGATGGCCGATGCCTGCAATTTGAGAAGATTTTGCCTTGCCAGTCGAACCTTCAGCCCTCCAAACCCGACCAATTCTGCGAGACGGCCAGTGAGCGAGACACAGGCGGCTTCGGATGAAGCTCTGATCTCCCGGATCGCTCAAGGCGACCGCCTCGCCATGCAGGTGCTGTACGGGCGGCATCACGTCAGGGTCTTTCGTTTCGGACTGAGGCTCGTGCGTAACGAACAGGTGGCGGAAGACCTTATAAGCGAGGTTTTTCTCGGTGTGTGGCGTCAGGCTGGCAAGTTTGAAGGCCGATCCGCCGTCTCCACTTGGCTGCTGGCAATTACGCGTTTCAAGGCCTTGTCGGCGCTCCGCCGCAGGAAGGATGCCGAACTGGACGATGAGACCGCCAATACGGTCGAGGATCAATCCGACGATCCCGAGGTGGCGGTACAGAAGAAGGATACGGGTAGCGCGCTGCGAAAGTGCCTGACGCAGCTTTCAGCGGAACACCGGGAAATCGTTGATCTCGTCTATTACCACGAGAAGTCGGTGGAAGAGGTCGCCGAGATTGTCGGAATTCCCGAGAACACGGTGAAGACGCGGCTGTTTTATGCGCGCAAGAAACTGGCCGGTCTGCTGAAGGCAGCCGGCATAGAACGAGGTTGGCCATGATGGCGGCGAACAACAAGATCGCGGAAGATGCGCCCGGAGATATCGAGGCGCTGCTGCCGTGGTATGCGGCTGGAACGCTGTCCGCGCGCGATATGCGCCGGGTCGAGGACGCGCTCGCGCGAGATCCGGAACTCGCGAAGCAGTATGTAGTGATCCGGGACGAATACGCCGAAACCATTTCGCTCAATGAAAACCTCGGCGCGCCGTCCGCGAGTGCGATGCAAAAACTATTCGCCGCGATCGACGCCGAACCGGCGCCGAGCGTCTCGATGTCACGCAGCTTGTCGGCGCGGATTTCGCAATTCTTTGCCGGGCTGTCGCCGCGCACACTGGCGGCGGCCGGCGCGGTCGGCGCGCTGGTGGTTGTGCTTCAGGCTGGCGTGATCGCCGCAATGCTCGCGAAGGACGAAGGCGGCCGTTCGTTCCAGACCGCGTCTTATCGTGCGCCGAATAGGCCGTTGACTCGCGGGCTAGAAGCGGAATCGGGACCGCAGGCGCTGGTGCGGTTCGCGCCGGATGCACGCATGTCCGATATCAACGCATTCCTCGACACCTATCGGGCGACCATTGTTTCGGCGTCCAGGGGCGGCCTGTTCCAGTTGCGCTTCGATGGCAAGCCCACGTCGGCCCCGGAGGTCGCGAGCCTGATGAGCAGGCTTCAGAGCGAGAAGATCGTCAATCTGGCGGTTCCTGCTCAGTAGCGGATGCACGCAGTGCGTGGCGCTGGCCGTTCCGGATCCAAAGGAGTGCCGACGATGAAGGATCGCGCGATGCGCCAGCGCATAACGAAATCGAGCGCCGTGCTCGCCGCCTTGACGTGTCTTTGCTGGCCCGCCGGCTTCGATGCCTTCTCGGCGCATGCGCAAAGCTCCATGCGCATGCAGGCGCGTGCGCCCGTCATGGCGCCGCGCGGCGGCATGACGGGGATGGTCGGGCGCGGCGGGATGCATGGTGGTTACCGGCCAGGCTGGGGCCATCGCGGCATCGGGCTGGGTTATGGCGTGCCGCTCGGCGTCATCGCTACCCCATATCCATATGAAGTCATCGACGACGACGACGGCCCGGTGGACAGCCGGCAATCGCGGCCCCCGCGCCGCAAGACGGTTGTCCGCGAACGACAGCCGCGGAAGCCGGCCCCCGGCGTCACGGTGTCAGGCATTTCCTATGTTCGCTACGCGCCAAATCCCTATCCGGTTTGCGCGCGCGGCGACGGTGCGATGAGCGGTGAATGCAATGGCCGTCCGTTCGTTGCCGACCTCGGAGGTAATGGCCCGCCGTCGCAGGAACAGAACAGCGGACCTCGCCGCAATTCGGGGCAAACCGCGGCGACGCGCAACTATCTGCCCGGCGAGATCGTCGCTGAAACCCGCGCGATGCCGGATGCCGACCTCGCCGCACTGGCGCGGCGGCATCAGATCGAACGCATCGCTTCGCAGGATTTTCCGCTGACCGGTAGCACCGTCAGCCTGTTCCGCATCGTCGGCCGCCGGCCGGTCGAACAGGTCCAGGCCGAACTGCGCGCCGATGCCGCCGTGCGTTCGGCGCAACCGAATTTCCGTTACGTCCTGCAGGACCAGAAATCGGTGGCTGCAGTGGTCGAAGGCGACCCGGCGCAATATGCGCTGGCGAAGCTGCGGCTGCCGGAAGCGCATACGCTGGCGCACGGCCGCGACGTCACCATTGCGGTGATCGATTTCGGAATTGACACCAGTCATCCCGAACTCGCAGGTTCGATTGCCGCCAGCTTCGATGCACTCGACAGCAAGGATGGTCCGCATGTGCATGGCACCGGCATCGCCGGGGCGATCGTCGCCCACGCGCGGCTGATGGGTGGCGCGCCGTCGGCAAGAATTCTTGCGATCCGCGCCTTCGGCATCTCGCAGGGTGCAGCTGAGAGCACCTCGTTCGCAGTCCTCAGAAGTCTCGACTATGCGGCGGCGCATGGCGCGCAGATCATCAACATGAGTTTTGCGGGTCCGAATGATGCGCTGCTCGCGCGCGGGCTCGCAGCGGTGGCCGCGAAGGGCATCGTCATGGTGGCCGCGAGCGGCAATGCCGGGCCGACATCGCCGCCGCTCTATCCGGCCGCCGCCGCTGATGTGATTGCGGTCAGCGCGACCGATGCCGACGACCATCTGTTCGCCGCATCCAATCGCGGCGGCCATATCGCGGTCGCGGCTCCCGGTGTCGACATCTTCCTTCCCGCGCCCGGCGGCAAATACCAGATGACGTCGGGAACCTCGTTCTCGGCGGCCTATGTCAGTGGTCTCGCGGCCCTGATCCTGGAGCGCAATCCGGCGCTGAAGCCTGCGGACGTCCGTGCCATCCTAACGACAAGCGCGCGCGATCTCGGCACACCCGGCCGTGACGATCTGTTCGGCGCCGGCGAGGCGAACGCTTATGCGGCCGTGCAGGCTGTCTCGGGCAATGCCGTCTCGGCCGCTGCCGGAACTGTGCCGATGATGGCGGTATCCGAACCTGCGCCGGCGGCCGCCGCATCCGATGCCGCCGCTGCAACAACCAGCCAGGCAGCGCCCGCGAGCGAACTGCAGCCCGCCGCGGCGGTGACCGACCCTCCTGCGGCCGATCCGTCTTCGAAATAATCAGTCTTTTCAGATCGTAAAAAAAATTCAAGGCCGCCTTGAACGTTTCCCGGATGCTCCGCGACAGAAGAATGTGGGAGCGAAAACTCCCCACGGCTATATTCGGCGCGAGCGCCCATCCACCCCAGCGCCTATATGGCTTGACCCGTCCGGTTGTCCCCCCGGGCGGGTCTTCTCATTTTCAGCGATCCATGTCTTTAGCGATCCATGTCGCGCACATCAGCGGCGCGTCGCACGTATCCGGTCCCGGGCTGTCGGCTCCCATCTGCGAACCGTCCGGATAACCATCAGTGGAATGACCTACGAGTAGCGTCATATTCGTGCCACAAAGTGCTGGACTTCGCCGAAGTTTTCCACAGAATATCCAGCAAGCACTGCATGATTCGTTCGTTGCGTCTGCGTCCGTTTTCCTCCTTGCGGACTTTTTCATGGCACAACGATACGACGCCGAGCACGCCCGAGAGCATGCTCAAGCCCACGCTCAAGATGTCCTCAATCGCTGGTGTGTCCTCGCCGAGCAGCGGCTCGATCATCTCATCGAGCTTTATGAAAGCGGCCGCTGGCGACGCTACCATTCCGAAAACGCCTTCATGGAAAACCTCCGTGAGGCGAAAACCGTTGTCGAAACCTGGCGAGTGCTGGCGCGGCGCGAGGCGACGCCGGACAATCGGGCGATCGACTGGTCCTGGCTCGATCAGCCTGCGGAAGTCCCTCCCGCGATACAGGATGAGCCCGAGCAATCATCGGCCAGGCTGTTGGGAACTGCGGCGGTGCATGCCGCGCTGGCGTCGATCGTGGCATTGCAGGAGGACGCGGCGGTCGAAGCGGACCATGCGCCGGCCGGCGAGGAAACGCCATCAAGCGCCGAATTCACGACCGGGATCATGCCCGATCTGCGCACCCTTCAGGAGCGTTATCCGATGCTGCAGCATAACATGCTGTAGCGGCAGCTAGCACGGGATGAGGTTTGGTTAAATCGTCGTGCCGGGTCGTATGCCGCGCTCCACTTCAACGCACCGCATTGGCGCCGATCTGCGACCTGCGCGTACTTTCGCTGCACCATTCGCCGTGAGGTCTGGCGTGACCGGTTTTGCGTGATCGAGTCCGACCACTGCGCCGCGCGGGGTTTCCGCGATCACGTTGTTGTTGACCAGCGCCGTGCCCGCGCCGTCCACAACCGACACGCCGATGCCGATGAAGGTTTTGCGGATGACGTTGCCTGATATCGCGACGTCGCGCAGATACTTGCCCCAGCCGGCCATGATGCCGAACGACGGCGCGCTTTCGATCACGTTGCCGGTGACGGAGGTGTCGGCCTCGACATAGATGCCGATGCCGGCGTCATCGTCGGGTGCGGTGCCGATCGGACGCTTGGGTAACAGGTTGCGGATGATGTTGCCCTGCACGACCGCGAGCCGGCCGCCTTCGTTGAAATTGCAGACGGAAACGCCGACCGCGGCGCCGTCCACGGTGTTGTTGGCGATGACGGCGCCCTCGAAGGCGAACTCGGAATACAGCGCCACCTCGCGTACGCCGCTGACGCTGTTGCCGGTGATCTGGATGTTTGACGCCGAGTTGCCGCGCACGGCGGAATAGTCGCAGTCGCTGATGCGGTTGCCGCTGACGATGACGTTGCCCGCGCGGAACGCGTTGATGGCGTTGCCGTGCTGGCCGGAGCCGCCGGGACCGGCCTTGATATTCTCGATGCGGTTGCCGGTGACGATCGAGCCGTCGTCGCCGATCGCGGTGCGCAGGATCTCGATGCCGTTGTCGCTGGCGTCCACAATGGTATTGCGCGCCACCGTCAGCCCGAGCGCGTCGAACGAGACAATCGCGGTGGTCGCCGTCCTGACGATGGTGTTGCCGCTGATCTCGCCCGCAACATTCTCGAGCCAGATGCCGTTGCGGCCGCTGCCGGTGATCTCGCAGTCCAGAATCCGCAGGTCGCGCCCACCGAGACAATGAACCAGGCCGCGCCGGTCGGGCAGGGGAATGCCGCCGCCGTCAAGCGTGAGGTTACTGAGGCCGACATGGTCGGCGCCATCGGCCGACAAGCAGCGATGCGCCACCCGTGAACATCAGCATGGTCGCGCCGCGCACTCCGATCAGTTGCGAGCCCTTGGCGAGCCGCAGCGACCCGGTGCGGTAGACGCCGGGCGGCAGCGCGAGTGGAGTGTTGACGCGGGCCGCTTCATCGATCGCCCGTTGCAGCGCGTGGGTCTGGTCGTCGGGTGCATTCGGCCGCACGCCGTAATGGGTGACGTCGCGCCCGAGCGTCGATGTCAGCGGTGCCGCGCGCGCGGCCTCTGGCGGCATCGCCAGCGCACCGGCGACGCCGGCGGCAGAAACTCCGAGGATATGACGGCGGCGGAGATCCATTAGTTACGCGGATCCTGTGCGCGAGGCAAAACGCTTCACGTCAGGATGTAACGCGGAAACCGCGGTGACGCCGGGGCGGCGACAGCGCCGGCGCGCGATTGTTGGCGACAGGGTTAACGCGGCGGCGTCTGGACCACAGAATTATGCGGCGTGAACAGCCGCCCGCGCTCGACGACGAGAACGATGGCGAGCGCCGCCACCGTGCACAGGAACGCGCCGGTCGTGAACGGCAGCATGGTGCCGTTGAAATCCTGCCCGATCAGCGCGCCGACGCCGCTGCCGATCAACGTGGTGATCGAACCGAACAGCGACGAGGCGGTGCCCGCGATATGGCCCTGGGGCTCCATCGCCAGCGCGGTGAAATTCGAGAACATCAGTCCGAACGCGAACATGCTGCCGATCGCCAGCACCATGTAGACCGGGAACGTCAGCCACCCCTGCCATGCGGCCCCCAGCATCGCTGCCGCGATCACGAGCGATCCGATCAACGCACTGTGCGAGATCACTCGCATGCCGAAGCGGCCGACAATGCGTGAATTCAGAAATCCCGCCGCCGCAATGCCGATCGCGATGGCGGCGAAGGCGAGCGGGAAATAGCGGCCGATGCCGTAGACCTCGGTGAAGATCTGCTGCGACGAAAACACGTAGGCTAATAACACACTCTGGATGCCGCCGGCGGCGAGCGCATAGCCGAGCGTCTGCCGATTGGTCAGAGTCTGGCGGAAGGCGTCCAGGACGTTCGCGGCGGTCAGCGGCTTGCGCCCCGCCACGGGCAGCGTTTCCGGCAGCCGGATCGCGCACCACAGCAGCGCCATGAGGCCATAAACCGTCAGCACCACGAAAATTCCGCGCCATTCGGCGAACAGCATGACCGCTTGGCCCAACGAGGGCGCCAGCACAGGAACCGCGATAAAGATCATCATCGCCAGCGACATCACGCTCGCCATCCGCCGTCCGGTGTAGCAGTCGCGCACGATCGAAGTGGCGATAACACGGGCGGCCGAAGTGCCGATGCCCTGCAACACACGCGCCAGCAGCATCATTTCAAACGAGGGCGCGATCACGGAAAGCAGACTTGCGGCGCAGTAGACCAGCATCCCGGCGATCAGCACTGGACGACGGCCGAAGCGGTCCGACAGCGGGCCCATGATGAACTGGCCGGCGCCGAAGCCGGCCAGATACACTGAAATAACTTCCTGCACATGATTGGGATTGGCGATCCCGAAAGCGGCGCGGATGTCCGGCATTGCCGGCAGCATCATGTCGGTCGCGATCGCGTTTAGCGCCATGATCGCGGCCACGATGGCCACGAATTCAGGGAACCCCATCGGCCGATGGGTCCGTGAAACCCACCCGTCAGCGCTCGTGTCGGTCATTGATTAGTCTCGGGGTTGAAAGCTGATTTAAATATGGCGCCGTTATTGAGGTGCACAATGCCGTTTCGGACATAAGTGGCCCCCGGCAAACGATCGTCGTTCTGCGCAGACGTTCACAATTCGTTTTTGAGATCTCGTGTGGGTCGCGCGCGCCGCGCTGCCTTCACCATCTCCAGCAGCATGGCCTCGCCGGCATCGACCAGGTGGTCCAGCGTGATGCGGCCGGAATTCTTGCGCATCGCGCTGCCGTCATGCGCTAGCGGTGGGACGTGAACGAAGGCCGCGAGACGCGGTCCCGCTTCATGATAGGTGGCCTCGATGGCGCGCCAGCAGAGGTAGTTGCAGAGATAGCTGCCGGCGTCGCGCGAGGCGCGGACGTCGATTCCGGTCGCTTGTGCCGCGCGCAGCAATTTCAGCGTGTGCGGTCCGAACGCGCGCGCATCCGCCGTGCCCGCGATCGATCCCTTGCGCACCCGTGTGCCTTCGACGTCCGGCCAGATCGTCGTGATCGCGTTGCGCGCACGCGTCTCGATGCGAAGAAACGGTGTACGCACGGCGAGGCCGAACATCAGCAGCGCATGCGGGCGATGTGTTGTGAGGAGTTGGGGCAACTCGCGATCTACCGTCGCGCAGGCGACGTGGAAGATGTGCGTTGTGATCGTGACCTTATCGAGCGCAGGGCGGCGCAGCGCCGCGAGCCGCTTCACCAGCGGCATGGTCGGATTGAACGGCGCGCCGGGGAAGGGGCCGAAGCCGGTGACGAGGATGCGGAGGTCTTGTGACAACGAAACCTCGGCCATCATGCCCGCGGAGGCGGGCATCCAGTAAACACCGGGATGCTATTGGAATACTGGATCGTCCGCCTTCGCGGACGATGACGCCCAGCACTGGACTGAATGCCGTCGCTCACACCAGCATCTCCGCGATCTGCTCCGCCGCCAACGACGGCGTGATGCGGCCGTCCGCGACCGCGGCCTCGGTCGCCTTCACCTTCGCAGCGGATCGCCGGATCGGCGCGCAGCCGCGCCATCGTCCGCGTTTCCAGTATCGACCACATCCATTTCACCTGCTGCTGTCGTCGCCGCGTGGCGAAATCGCCCGATGTCTGCATCGCCGTGCGATGGTCGAGCACCTTCTGCCAGAGCGTGTCGATGTTTCCGCCGGTCAGTGCCGAATAGGTCAGCACCGGCGGATGCCAGTGCTCGGAGCGGGGGCTGAGAATATGCAACGCGCTGCGATATTCCGCCGCCGCCCGGTTGGCGCGCTTGATGTTGTCGCCGTCCGCCTTGTTGACTGCGATCATGTCGGCGAGTTCGACCAGGCCCTTCTTGATGCCCTGCAATTCGTCGCCGGCGCCTGGCAGCATCAGCGCGAGGAAGAAATCCGTCATGTCGCAGACCGCGGTTTCGGACTGGCCGATGCCGACGGTCTCCACCAGCACCACGTCGAAGCCCGCGGCCTCGCACAGCAGCATCGTCTCGCGCGTCTTGGCCGCGACGCCGCCGAGTGTGCCGGCGGCGGGCGAGGGTCGGATGTAGGCGACCTCCGATGCCGACAGCCGCGCCATCCGCGTCTTGTCGCCGAGGATCGAACCGCCGCTGCGCGCAGACGACGGGTCCACCGCCAGCACCGCGATCTTGTGGCCGCGCTCGACCAGGAACATGCCGAGCGCGTCGATGGTGGTGGACTTGCCGACGCCGGGCGAACCGGTGATGCCGACGCGGATGGCATTGCCGGTCGCTGGCAGTAACTCCTGCACCAGATCGCGCGCGGTGGCCTGATGGTCGGCGCGGCGGCTCTCGATCAGCGTGATGGCGCGCGCCAATGCTGCGCGGTGGCCTGCGCGGATGTCGGCTGCGAGCGCGCCGACATCGGCGGATCGGCGTTGAGTCGAAGCGATCATGCCTCTGAATTAGCCGATGCCGCTGCCGTCGTCACCTCGATGCCAGAGCGCAATGCGCCGATCGCGAACGAAGCCAGAACGTCACGTGAAGACCGGCAGCAGCCCCAACGGTGCACTTGCGGGGTTCGCGCTTGTTACTCCGCTGCCTCGCTATGGCCGAGTCGCGCGTTGAGCTTGCGGATCAACTCTTCCGCAGCTTCCGAGATCACCGTTCCCGGCGGGAAGATCGCTTCGGCGCCCGCCTCGATGAGCGCGTCATAATCCTGCGGCGGCACCACGCCGCCGACGATGATCATGATGTCATCGCGGCCCTGTTTCTTCAGCGCAGCTTTCAATTCCGGTACGGCGGTCAGATGCGCGGCGGCCAGCGACGACACGCCAAGAATGTGCACGTCGTTTTCCACCGCCTGCCTTGCCGCCTCGTCGGCGGTGGCGAACAGCGGTCCGATATCGACGTCGAAGCCAACATCAGCAAAGGCCGAGGCGATCACCTTCTGACCACGGTCGTGGCCGTCCTGGCCAATCTTGGCGACGAGGATGCGCGGGCGGCGGCCCTCGGCGTCCTCGAACGCGTCGATTAGCGCCTGCACCCTGGAAATCTTGTCGGACATGGTGGATGCCTCGCGTTTATAGACGCCGGTGATGGACCTGATCTCGGCACGATGGCGGCCGAACACCTTTTCCATCGCGTCGGAGATTTCGCCGACGGTGGCCTTGGCGCGCGCGGCGTCGATGGCGAGCGCGAGCAGGTTGCCGTTGCCTTCGCCGGCCGAACGCGTCAGTGCCGCGAGCGCCGCGTCGACGTCTTTCTGATTGCGCTCGCTGCGCAACCTTTTCAGCTTGTCGATCTGCAAACGCCGCACCGCCGAGTTGTCGACTCTTAGTACGTCGATTGGCGCCTCGTTCTCGGGTCTGTACTTGTTGACGCCAATCACCGCCTGCTTGCCAGCGTCGATCCGCGCCTGCGTCTTGGCGGAAGCTTCCTCGATGCGGAGCTTCGGCACGCCGGCCTCGATGGCCTTGGCCATGCCCCCGAGCTCCTCGACCTCCTGAATGTGACCCCACGCCTTCACGGCGAGATCATGCGTGAGCCGCTCGACATAGTACGAGCCGCCCCAGGGATCGATGATGCGCGTGGTGCCGCTCTCCTGCTGCAGGAAAAGCTGCGTGTTGCGAGCAATGCGTGCCGAGAAGTCAGTCGGTAAGGCCAGCGCCTCGTCGAGCGCGTTGGTGTGCAGGGATTGGGTGTGGCCCTGGGTTGCCGCCATCGCCTCGATAGTGGTGCGCGTCACGTTGTTGAACACATCCTGCGCGGTCAGCGACCAGCCGGAGGTCTGGCAATGAGTACGCAAGCTAAGCGAGCGCGGGTCCTTCGGATTGAACGGCTTCAGCAGCTTGGCCCACAACAGCCGCGCGGCGCGCATTTTGGCGACTTCCATGAAGAAGTTCATGCCGGTCGCCCAGAAGAACGACAGCCGCGGGGCGAAGCGGTCGACATCGAGCCCCGCTGCGAGTCCGGCGCGGAGATATTCGACGCCGTCCGCGAGCGTATAAGCGAGTTCGAGATCCTGCGTCGCGCCGGCTTCCTGCATGTGATAGCCGGAGACAGAGATCGAATTGTACTTCGGCATTTTTTGCGAGGTGTAGGCAAAGATGTCGGAGACGATCCGCATTGAGGGCGCGGGCGGATAGATGTAGGTGTTGCGTACCATGAACTCTTTGAGGATGTCGTTCTGGATGGTGCCCGAGAGTTTTTCCGGCGGCACGCCCTGTTCCTCGGCTGCCGCGACGAACAGCGCCAGGATCGGCAGCACTGCGCCGTTCATGGTCATCGACACGCTCATCTGGTCGAGCGGAATACCTGAAAATAGCGTTCGCATATCGTAGATGGAGTCGATCGCGACGCCTGCCATGCCGACGTCGCCGGAGACACGCGGATGATCGGAGTCGTAGCCGCGATGGGTTGCGAGATCGAACGCGACCGAAAGTCCCTTCTGACCGGCCGCGAGGTTACGGCGATAGAACGCGTTGGAATCCTCCGCCGTGGAGAAGCCGGCATACTGTCGGATGGTCCAGGGCTGGTTGACATACATGGTCGGGTAGGGGCCGCGCAGGTACGGCGCGATGCCTGGCCAGGTGTCGAGGAAGTCGATGCCGTCGAGATCAGCTTCGCCGTAGCTGGCCTTGACCGGAATGCCTTCCGGCGTGAGCCAAGATTCCGAGGATGGCGCTGCATTGCCGCCAGCGGCAGGCACCGCGCCGGGCTCGAAGGCGACATCGGCAAAATTCGGAATGCGGGCCATCGTCATTCAATCATGGTCCGGGTGCTGGTGGCTGATGATGGTCGCCATCTTCTCCGGCCCGTAATTCTCAGATGTGGTATGGCTCGGCAGGTTGACGATGGTCGCAACCCAGCCGAGCCGGGAACTTGGTTCCATATTGCCTTGTCGGCACGATCAGGTCGGGCCGATCGAAGGCGCCCGTCATAATCTCGATGCGTTGGCCGCCGATGCGGCCGAAGCTCAATGGCGTGCCGCAGGCCGCGCAGAAAGCGCGTTCCGCGATCGAAGACGAACGAAACGTGGCGGGCGTACCCTTTGTCCAGCGAAAGTTCTCCCGCGGGATTTCGGCGAAAGACGCGAACGGTGCGCCCGCGGCCTTCTGGCACATGCGGCAGTGGCAGATGCTGACCCGTGCCGGCGAGGCCGATAGCGCGAAGCGGATCGCGCCGCACTGGCAGCCGCCGGTCAGCGACTGTTTCATCTGATCGGTCATCGTTGCTCCAGTCGCCGCCAGGCGTCGTTCAGCATCGCCAATGCGTCGCCGCCCATGAAGATAAAGTCTCGCACGCCGGCTAGTCGGAGTGCGGCTTCCTGCTTTCCGGGCCGCCCTGTCAGGTAGATATGGCTTACACCCGCAGCATGAAAGGCCTGCGCGACGGCAGTCGCCTGATCGACATATATTTCGTCCGAGGAGCACAGGCAGACGAGTTGTGCGCCGGACGCCTTGAAGGCGGCGGCGAGGGCGGGGTGGAGCGTTTTCGGCGGAAGCGCCGGCACAAAATCAACAACCTCGATACCGCCGGCCTCGAAGAAGCTCTTGGCGAAGGTCGCACGCGCGGTAAAGTCCGCGGCCGTGCCAAGATTGGCGAGAAAGACTTTCGGCCGCGCGCCAGTGGCCTTGAGCCAATCGTCGGAACGGTCGCGCAGTTTCTCGAAGGGCACGGTGAGCCGCATCGGCGCCAGCGTATCGAATTTGATTTTAGCCTCGCCATAGGGCGCGAGTGCGACCGGCTTCGCATCCAGCACTTCCGGAGGCTTCTCATGCAGATTAGGAAATTCGCTGGCGCCGGTGAGCACCTCGCGCCGTTTTGCGACATTGGCCTCGCGCGCAGCGCGTGTCGCGGCAACCTTGTGCTGAATCAGGCTTTGCGTCAGTGCGGCGAACGCACCGCCCGCTTTTTCGATCTCCTGAAATTGTGCCCAGGCCGCCTCGCAAAGCTGCCGCGTCAGCGTCTCGATGCTGCCTGAACCAGCCGCTGGATCGGACACCTTGGCGAGGTTGCGATTCCTCCAGCAGGATGAGTTGCGTGTTGCGCGCCGCGCGGCGCGCGAACGCATCCGGCAAGCCCAGCGCCTGCGTATGCGGCAGCACGGTGAGGCTGTCGGCGCCGCCCAGTCCCGCCGAAAAAGTGGCGATGGTGGCGCGCAGCATATTCACGTGGGGATCGCGCTGGGTCAGCGTCCGCCACGCGGTTTCGCCAGCGATGAACAGCGGCTTTGGTGCGAGGCCGCAAGCTTGCTCGAGCCGCGCCCACAGCAGCCGCAACGCACGGAATTTGGCCAGCGTCAGGAATTGATCGGCGTCGGCGCTGAGCCGCGCGTAGATCATGCCGTGTGCATTCTCAAGCGCGGTGCCGGCGCTTTCGAGGGCACGGAGATATTCAACCGCCGATGCCAGCACGAATGCGAGTTCCTGTGCCTCCGATCCGCCGGCATCGTGGATTACCCGGCCATCGGCAACGATGAAGAGGCCCTGGAAGCCCAGGGCGGCGAGACTTCTTGGCGGCGCCGGTCACCACCGGAACGATTTCAGCCCAGGAGGAGGGAACTCGATCCCCAGACCGCGCAGGCGCCGAGCGGATCGAGACCGAAGCGGATGTCGCAAGCCGCCGGGTCGATGCTTTTGCTCCTGATGTAGTCGGCGACGTGAAAGGCGACCGCACGCGACTGCGGCCCGATCTGCAACTCGATGGAGATGCCTGCGTCGAGAAAAACGCCATCGAAAATTTTGCTGACCGCTTCGGCGGTCGGCGCAAGTCCGAAATCCATGCGCGCCATTGGCGCCCGCGAACACCAGCGTCAGGCCCGTAGCGCCGTTCTCAAGATCGTGCAGCACCTGCGCGTTGGCCTGCGCGGAATCGGGATGATCGATCCGTTGCATCACCTGCCAGGGCGCAGCGGGAGCGCGGCTGCCGATGGCGCGCGCGCCTTGCACGCGGGCATAGATCGGTTCGATCCTGAGACCGTCGTAGGTCTTGCCGACCAGTTTCTCGAACGGCGCGCCTTTCAGTACGCCATCGACCAGCTTGCGCCAGTCGTCGGAGGTGGCCGGCGCAAAATCAGCGGCCAGCGGCAGATCGGAAATGACGTCGTCGGGAGCAGCGGGCATTCGGGCGTTCGTTCCGGGGTTGTTCACTGCAAAATGCCATGGAGCAGCGGACAAGCCAAACGGTTGTTTGCAGCCGGAATCCGCCAACGGGTGTGCAAAAACTCCGCCCCGGTCTGCCTGGAGCTCGCGGCAACGGTTTCGTCGTAGAAAGGAGTCCCGTCAGTCGAGATAGGGCAGGCGCTCGATTCCGGCGGTCGATACTCCGGACAGCGCTTTGGCCGGCGTGCGCCCCGCAATCACGCGATCCGGCGCGATTTCGGCAAGCGGAACCAGCACGAACGCGCGCTCGAACAGGCGCGGATGCGGCAACGTCAACTCAGGCTTGTCGAGGACGACATCGTCATAGGCGATCAGATCGAGGTCCAGCGTACGCGGACCCCAGCGTGTCTCCTTGCTGCGGTCACGGCCGAATTTTTTCTCGACCTTGTGCAGTGTGAACAGCAGTGCATGCGGGTCAAGGCGGGTGTCGATCTCGATACAGGCGTTGATGAAACGGTCCTGGTTCTCATCGCCCCATGGCGGGGTAGCATAGTCGGACGAACGCGCAATGAGCGCGGCCTGCGCCATGCCGCAGATGTTGCTGATCGCCTTGCGAAAGGTGTTGCGGACATCGCCGATATTGCCGCCGAGCGCGATCAGAACCCTGGCCATCGCGAAAGCTACTGCCTGCCGCGGGTCAGGGTGATGCCGACGTCGTCGAAGATCGCCGCGATCGGCGCATGCGGTTTGTGCACCGTGACCTTGATCGTGCTAACGCGCGGAAATGCGGCCAGCACCGCATCGGCGATGGCGCCTGCCGCTCGTTCGAGCAACTTGTAGTTGGCGCCCTTGAATGCGGCGCTGGCCGTCGCCACCACATGGGAATACGACACGGTATCGGCGAGGTGGTCGGTTCGGGAGGATTCCGACAGATCGGCCGACAGTTCGAGATCTATCACGAAACGCTGGCCGACTTCGGTCTCGTGCTTCATGACGCCGTGCTGCGCATGGATCACAAGGCCATGGATAAAGATCGCATCGGTCATGGTCGATGATCCCTGAACTATTGGTCCGATTCTAACATTTGCATCCTGTTTCAGCGCGCCTTCTTGGTCGCAAATGTCAAATTCACTCCACTATGTCTTGGAATCGATGGCTTGCGCCACGCGCAGCGCCTGCATTGTGTCGGCCACATCATGCGTGCGGATGATGCGTGCGCCACCTCTTGCGGCGATCAGATGCGCGGCGAGGGAGCCGCCAAGCCGCTCTTTCGGCTCCGACGGCATCACTGTGCTGATGAAGCGCTTGCGCGACGCGCCCACCAGAACCGGCAGGCCAAACGCCCGCAGTTCGTCGAGCCGGGCCAGCGCAATCATGCTCTGTTCTTGCGTTTTGCCGAAGCCGATGCCCGGATCGAGGACGATATGGCCCGAGGGAATCCCGGCTTTCGCTGCGATCTCCAGCGATCGTTCGAAGAATGCAGCGATGTCCCGCATGATGTCGAGGGTAGCGTCGGCCTTGTCGCGGTTATGCATCACGATGATGGGCGCATTGTGCGCAGCGACCACATGCGCCATGTCCGGGTCGCGCTGCAAACCCCAGACGTCGTTGGCGATGGCGACTCCGGTATCGAGCGCCCAGGCAACAACCGAGGATTTCATGCTATCGATGGACACGGGGATGCCCAGCGCGACGGCGGCGGCCAGCACGGGCTTCAGCCGCCGCATCTCGTCGTCGTGCGAGACCGGCTGCGATCCGTAGGGGCGAGTGGATTCCGCACCAATATCGATGATGTCGGCCCCTTCCGCGATCATGCGGCGCGCCTGCGCCAGCGCCTGGTCCGGGGCGATGAATTGACCGCCGTCGGAGAACGAGTCGGGGGTAATGTTCAAGACCCCCATGACCGCCGGATATGGCTGCGATAGCAGCGAATGCAGCACCGGATGGCGCACGTCATCCGTCATATGTCCAGATATGGAACTTGCCGCGGTCATGCGGTCGCTTTGCGCGGTCCCAGACATGGTGTCAAGGCGCGAAAAAGCCTCTTCAGAGGCGCCGGGCGCCGTTAGTGGAGTTTTAGATTTGATATTCGTGGCCGGTACTTGCGGCAAAGTGAATAGCGAATGTCAAATCCACTCCACTCGATGGCGCGGCTCAATACGTAATCTTGAGCGGGAGCTTGCGAGCCTGCTCGATCAGATCGCCGATCGACTTCTCCGACGGCAGAACGCTGACAAGCTTGCGCTTGGTATTCACGTCCTTCATGGCCTGAGCCAGACGAGCCGGGTTACGATGTGTAAATTCTCGTACCGTGGTGACACCGGTCGCGCGGAGTAGCTTGGTCTTGCCGTTGCCCATCCCCGGGATACGCATGTAGTCAGCGACGTTGGCCCATTCCAGCAGTTGCTGTTCGCTGAAATCCGGTCTTGGCGGCGAGCGCCTTGCGGCCTTTCGGAGTGCTGGCCGCTTCGAGGTAGGCGTCTGTGGTCCGGATGCCGACGGACCTCAGCTTCTTGGCGTCGACGGCGGTTAGACCTTCGAGCTTGGAAATTGGATATGTCATGGTACTCGGGATGTGAAGGTGCTTATGCGAACTGGCGAAGGCCCGGCGTCCTGACGGCTGGACCTTTCTTACGCAGAAAGCCCACGATCATGCCGACGGTTTTTTCCGCAAAAGCCGAATCGATGCCGGTTCTCGCGGCAAGCCGCTCGATTAATTCGTCCATGATGCCCGCCCCGCCGGTTGCTTGCCGGATCCTTGTTTATGATTTCATCATGATACTCCTGCGATGCGAAATACAAGCGATGACCGCAGGCACACCTTCAATCGCAGGACGAGTGTTGCAGAGATGCAAGACCGCATGCCTGATTCAGGTCAAAATATCGCGAGTCGCGGTCCGTTTGCAGGGTGGAACGCAGCTTCGACTATGACCGCGTCGTTAAGCGCGATCATTACGGAGGAGGGCCGCGGCTGTTCGCTGGTTTCAATCGGTACGGAACATGAAGTAGGATGCTGCTGCTCGACGACGAGATCACAAAGAGGCGATCATGGCGGAAACCGCGACCCCGACCGGCGACACCGACGAAAGTATATTCATCGGCAAAAACGAGCAGCCCGCGTGGTTGACGTTGGGTCTGGCCAACCGGCACGGTCTCGTCACGGGTGCCACGGGAACCGGAAAAACGGTTTCGTTGCAGGTGATGGCCGAAGGGTTTGCGCGGGCCGGAGTGCCGGTATTCGCCGCCGACATCAAGGGCGACCTGTCTGGTATCTCGGAACCTGGTGAAGCCAAGGACTTCATTCTCAAGCGCGCCAAGAATATGGGCTTGACCTTCCAGTCTGATCAGTTCTCCACGATTTTCTGGGATTTTTTCGGCGAGCATGGGCATCCGGTACGCGCGACCGTCTCCGAAATGGGTCCGCTGCTGTTGTCTCGCATGATGGATCTGAACGATGTTCAGGAGGGTGTGCTCAACATCGCGTTCCGGGTGGCGGACGAACAGGGACTGCTGTTGCTCGACATGAAAGATCTTCGGGCGATCCTCTCCTTTATCGCCGAACATGCCGCCGATCTGACGACACAGTACGGCAACGTTTCGAAACAGACCGTGGGAACCATCCAGCGCCAGCTTCTGGTGCTCGAAAACCAGGGCGGCGACAAGTTTTTCGGCGAGCCGGCGCTGTTGCTGAAGGATTTTATGCGGACGGACAAGGATGGCCGGGGAATGATCAACATCCTGGTCGCCGACAAGCTGATGCAGAGCCCGCAGCTCTATGCGACATTCCTGCTGTGGATGTTGTCGGAGCTGTTCGAGCAGTTGCCCGAGGTCGGCGATCCGCCGAAACCGAAGCTCGTGTTCTTTTTCGACGAGGCCCACCTTCTGTTCAACGACGCGCCCAAGGCGCTGATGGACAAGATCGAGCAGGTGGTGCGTCTGATCCGCTCCAAGGGCGTCGGAGTTTATTTCGTCACCCAGAATCCGATCGACGTGCCGGACAAGGTGTTGGCCCAGCTTGGCAACCGGGTGCAGCATGCCCTGCGCGCATTCACGCCGCGCGACCAGAAGGCCGTCGCGGCCGCGGCGCAGACGTTTCGACCGAATCCCAAGCTGAATACGGCGCAGGTCATTACCGAACTCGGCAAGGGCGAGGCTCTGGTGTCATTCCTAGAAGGCAACGGTACGCCGGCCGTCGTCGAACGTGTGATGGTGCGACCACCGTCTGCGCGGATCGGCCCGATCACTCCCGAGGAGCGCAAGACCATCATGGACGGCAGTCCGGTGAAGGGAAAATACGACACCACGATCGATGCCGAGTCCGCTTACGAGGTGCTTCAGAAACGGGTCGCCGGGACCGCAGCAACCGCCGACGAACCGGCGGAAGGTGGAATTCTCGGCCAGATCGGATCGATCGTGGGTACCGTGTTCGGGACCAACACGCCGCGCGGCCGGATGTCGACGGGACAGGTGGTCGCGCGCAGTGTCACGCGCACCGTCACCAACAAGGTGGTCGGAGGGATCGTCGCCGATCTCGGCAAGTCGGTCGGCGGCTCACTCGGCGGTTCGGTCGGTCGTGCGCTGGTGCGGGGCGCGCTCGGAGGATTGCTGCGGCGATAACGCGTCTGCTCCCGCGCTGCATGATTGGTCCTGACCGGGACAGTTTGCAGCCGGAGCCGCTTCTGATAACGCAGTGCGCGCGGGCGATGCTGCCGCGTCGACAACGGAAAAATGCTCGTGTTGAGATGGCCATCGTTCCGGCGTCCGCTGGATGTCCTCTTTCTCGTGGCCTGCATTTTGCTGACCGCCGATGTTCTGGTCCCTGAGATTTGGGGACATGGCAAGACCAAGGATTATCCACTGTGGTACTGGGCCGGTCAGCAAGTCCTGCATGGCGGCGATCTGTATCCGAAGGCGCCGAACCAGGTCTTGGACTTCATCTACCCGCCGCTGTCCGCCATCCTGCTCGCGATACCGAGCTACTTCGGAAAAATTCCGTTGTATATCGGCTTGTGCCTTCTCAATGCCGCTGCATGGTGGATGACGGGACAACTCTCCAATGCCATGACCGGATCGGGCAGGAGTCCCGATCCCTGGCTTGAGGCCCTGCCGGCCATTGTGACGATCACCTTCGTCTTCGATATGTTCGATCTCGGGCAGCCCAATCTTGTTCTTCTCGTCATGATGCTGTTCGGTTTCCACTGGCTCTGGCAGGGACGGCACTGGCTGTCGGGAATCATGTTTGCACTCGCGGCAGCCATCAAGGTCTTTCCGGTCGCCGTGCTGCCCTATCTGTTGTGGCGCCGCCAATGGATCAGCGCGACGAGCATGGTCGCGTTTCTGGGCATTTTCCTGTTTCTGGCGCCGGCTCCGATCCGTGGCTTCGAACGCAATGTCGCGGAGCTGACCACATGGTATCAAGGCATGGTTGGATCGAACTCGGAGCAGGGCTTCGGACAGCGCGACGCGCAGAACTGGTCCTGGGTCAATCAGTCGATTGTCGCCGTCACGCATCGGCTGATGCGTCCGGTGAATTACAACCAGATCGATCCCGCCAAACCGGCGCAATACATGAATGTCGCCAATCTCGACTACAAGACCGCCAACGCCATCGTGCTGGCCGTCTTTGCCGCGATCGGGCTGGGCTTCATCGGTATCATTCCGGCGCGGGCGAAAATGACGCCGAAATCGACCGCCGAGGAAGTCGGAATTCTGTTCTGCCTGATGACGATCGCGTCGCCGCTGGCACGGCAATATTACTTCCTGTGGCTGTTCTTTCCGATCACAGTGCTGGTTCAGCGTGCCGCCTTCGACCCGCGACCGAGGGCGCGGGCGATAACACGATGGGTGCTGGGCGCATCGTTTGCCCTGATGGCGCTGTCCCTGCCGGTATTTCCGAAATTTCTTCAAGCCATCGGAAACAATCTCGCGGCAACCTTCGTCCTGATCGCCGCATTGGCGTGGCACATCCATCGTCCGTCACCAGCGACCGATCTGGTTTCGGCATCACCAGCGTAAACTTGAGAGTTCGTCCAACTCCGCAACTTACGGAAAAATCAAATGCCCGGCACATCGCAACTGCAAACGGTCCTCGACCACATCGACGCCGATTTCGACAACAGTCTGGAGCGGCTGTTTACGCTGCTGCGTATCAAATCGATCTCCGCCGATCCGGCATTTGCCGGAGACTGCAAGGCGGCGGCCGATCATCTCGCCACCGATATCGCGACGCTGAAATTCAGCACCGAGGTTCGCCCGACGGCGGGGCATCCCGCGATCGTCGCCAAGAGCAACGGCAATAATGGATCGCGGCCGCATGTCCTGTTCTATGGCCACTACGATGTTCAGCCAGTCGATCCGCTGAATTTGTGGACTCGGCCGCCGTTCGAACCGGCCGTCGCGACCCATGCCGATGGCCGCAAGATCATCGTGGCGAGGGGCGCGGAAGACGACAAGGGCCAGTTGATGACGTTTGTCGAGGCCTGCCGCGCTTGGGTTTCCGTCACGGGCTCATTGCCGCTGGACGTGACGATCCTGATCGAGGGCGAGGAGGAGGTCGGCTCGAAAAACTTCGGGCCTTTCCTCGAACAGAACAAGAAGGACCTCGCCGCGGACTTCGCTTTGGTGTGCGATACCGGCATGTGGGATCCCGATACGCCGGCGATCACCACGTCGCTTCGCGGATTGGTCTATGAGGAAGTGGTCATCAAGGCCGCGAACCGCGACCTGCATTCCGGCATCTTCGGAGGCGGCGCGCAAAACCCCATCCGCGTGCTGACCCGAATTCTCGGCGTCCTCCATGACGACAACGGCCGCATCACCCTTCCCGGGTTCTACGATGGCGTGAAGGATTTGCCGGCCGATATCCGCGCCCAATGGGCGAAGCTCGATCTGACACCGGACAGATTCCTGAAGCCCATCGGACTCTCCATGCCCGCCGGTGAAAAGGATCGTCTGCTGATCGAGCAGGTATTGTCGCGGCCGACCTGCGATATCAACGGGATCGTCGGCGGTTACACCGGCGAGGGCTCCAAGACGGTGATCCCGGCTCAGGCGTCGGCCAAGGTCTCGTTCCGCCTCGTCGAAGGTCAGGAGCCCGAAAAAATCCGCGCCGCCTTCCGTGCCTTTGTGAAGGAGCGCGTGCCGGTGGACTGCTCGGTCGAGTTTCTCGATCACGCTGGCGCGCCCGCGATTGCGCTCGACTGGAACATGA
The DNA here is from genome assembly GCA_963764445.1 of uncultured Alphaproteobacteria bacterium. Classification (GTDB taxonomy): domain Bacteria; phylum Pseudomonadota; class Alphaproteobacteria; order Rhizobiales; family Xanthobacteraceae; genus Nitrobacter. The sequence continues at coordinate 171,201 of CAVXSV010000005.1, read as the reverse complement.
AGCCGCTGGCGGCCGCGAAGCAGGCGTTGACCGACGAATGGAACAGGGAGACGCTGCTGATCGGTTGCGGCGCGTCGATTCCGATCGTCGCCGATTTCAAGAAGACGCTGGGTCTTGACACCGTGCTGGTCGGCTTCGGTCTCGAGGACGACAACATCCATTCGCCGAACGAGAAGTACGACCTGAAGAGCTTTCACAAGGGTATCCGGTCGTGGGCGCGGATTCTCGCGGCGCTCGCGGAGATGCCGCGCTAAAGCGATTCTCATTCGCTCACATGAAAACGCCGCCCGGAATTGGGCGACGTTTGGATTCAGTGTGTAGAGGGTGATGGCGAAAGCCTACACCAAATCTCAAGCCTTGTAACCGGGGTCGAGCCGGTCGAGTTTGCGCAGCCGCGGCTAATTCGCAGAATGAACAATTCTCGGCATTCGCCGTTGACCTTCGTCGCCTTACCGGTCGCGGCGACGCATTGCCGACTGGCAAGGCGCATACTATGACTATCGTAGCAGCGACGGGGACGTGTTGCGTGGACGTAGGAGGGGCGGAGTTTACGAATGAGCGTGCTTTTGGTCGCCGGGATCGGTGTGTTCGTGGCCGGTCTGGTGGTGGTCGCATTCGGGATTCCGGTGAAGGAATTCAGCTTCGGCGATACCCTGATTGTGTCCGGCGCAGTTATTTCCTGCACCGGCCTGATCATGATCAGCCTATCGCTGGTCGTCCGCGAGTTGCGAGTGATTGCACAACGGCTGCGCTCCGGATTGGTGACCGCGGATTTCAACAACGACCTTCGATCGCCGATTCCCGAACCGGGCAGGGATATCGCGGAGAGCCAGCCACCGCTGCCAAATCCTGTTCAAAGCGCGGGGGGCTCGAGCGCCGATCCGGCAGTAACGTCCTCCGCCCCGTCGCCGCCACCTTGGCAAACGGAAATGTTCACCCGCGAGCAGGCGGCGACAAACACCGGTGCAGCCGCCGGTGTGTCGGAGCCATCCTCATTTTCCGATACGCCGGCACCGCCGAAACGGCGCCGCAATCTCCTGTTCTCGTCGTCCTTGCGGAAGGACCGCGAGCGCGCAGCAGCGGGATCGTCCGATCCTGCCGCCGCCGGTATATTTCCGCCGGCGACGACGGCCCCGGATCCCGAAGTGTCTCCGCCGGCGTCATTTGACGACGCATGGCCGCGGTCCGGGCGATCGCGCCCGGAGCTTGGCCGCACGTCTTCCGTGGCTGCGTCTGGCCGGGTGAGAACCAACCGGCCCTCCGACCTTCAAGAGCAGAATGCTTCCGCGGTGACAGTGCTGAAGTCCGGCGTTGTCGACGGGATGGCCTATTCGCTCTATTCCGACGGCTCCATCGAGGCGCAATTGCCAGAGGGCATGATGCGATTCGGGTCAATCGATCAACTGCGCGCGCATCTCGATCAGCAGTCCTGATCGGTCATCTCCGAAATAAATTCCGCGCGCCTGCGTGTCGTTCTTGTCATGCTGGCAACAATCCGCTCATACTTGCCAGGTGAGGCAAATTCTGATCGTGCGGCTTTACGATCCGGAAGATTGAGATCATGAGCGATACAGCGGGCAAGAATTTTCTCGATCTCACCGCGGAGATCGTATCGGCCTATCTCAGCCACAATACGACGCCGGCATCGGAAATTCCGGCGCTTATCAGCCAGGTCCATGCGGCCCTGACGCGCGTATCGTCCGGCCGCGGCGAAACACCGGCCGAACCGACAAAGCCCGCCGTGTCCGTCAAGAAATCGATGACGGCCGACTATCTGATTTGTCTGGAGGATGGGAAGCGGTTCAAGTCACTCAAGCGCCATCTGCGGGCCCAGTACAACATGACCCCCGAGCAATACCGGGACAAATGGAAGCTTCCGGCGGACTATCCCATGGTGGCCCCGAATTACGCGGTAGCCCGATCCCAGCTGGCTAAAAACATGGGTCTGGGCCAACAACGCCGACGCCGAAAATAATACGCAGGCTTTCGGGCGATTGATATTAGGAATAATATCCACAATCGCACCGATTGCCCCTGCCTGACTTCCCGATTCTTTTGAAAATGCTATCCCCGGGGGTAAAAAGGCGCCCAGGATATATGACTATATTCCCAATATTATACTTGACGTACCCAACGAGACATGAGATTCTGACTGCATTGGAGAGCAGTCATGAAGTCTTTTTTGAACGATAAGCACCTGCAAAACGAGGAAGCGGCTTACGCTTGGGTTGAGGCCCGCATCTGGCCAAACGGCCCTGTATGCCCGCATTGCGGTGGTGTGGAGCGCATTTCCAAAATGGGCGGCAAGTCCACCCGGATCGGCGCTTACAAGTGCTACCAGTGCCGCAAGCCCTTCACCGTGAAGGTCGGGACCATCTTCGAAGCCAGCCACGTCCCGATGCATCTTTGGCTACAGGCGATCTTCCTGCTTTCGTCGTCGAAGAAGGGCATCAGCTCTAACCAGCTTCACCGGACCCTTGGCTGCACTCTTAAGACCGCATGGTTTATTTCTCACCGCGTCCGCGAAGCCATGCGCGACGGCGGCTTAGCCCCTATGGGTGGCGCTGGCGGCGTCGTCGAAGCCGACGAAACCTATTTCGGGCGTTCCAAGGAAAAGAAGCTGCTCAAACCGCGTGTCAGCCCCTACACCAAGGGCGGCTGGAAGCATAAGGGCGCTGCCCGCGCTATCGTGTCGCTTGTCGAGCGCGGCGGTAAGGTTCGCTCATTCCACGTCGAGAACGCGGACAAGCCGACCGTCGTTGGCATCGTTACCGCCAACATCGCCAAAGAGATCCGGCTCCATACCGATGAAAGCCGCCTCTATTTTGGTGCGGGCGAACACTTCGCGGCGCACGAAACCATCAATCACAGCGCCAAGGAATATGCGCGCGGTGACGTGACTACCAATTCAGTCGAAGGCTTCTTTTCAATCTTCAAGCGCGGCATGAAAGGAGTTTATCAGCATTGTGGTGAACGCCATCTGCATCGCTATTTGTCAGAGTATGATTTCCGCTACAATAACCGCGTTGCGCTTGGGGTGAACGATGAAGCGCGCGCCGAGCTGGCATTGAAGGGTGTCGTTGGCAAGCGTCTCACCTATCAAACGACTAGTGAAAGCTGAGATCGGATGGATAAGAAGCCCAAAGCTAGCGGCGCTAAGAAAAAAGCCGCCCCGAAAAAGAAAGCGCCGGATGAAAAGCAATTCGAGCGGTTTGTGAAAACCGCTCGGGAGCTTGGCGCTGATAAAAGCGGTGAAGAATTCGAAAGCACATTCAAGAAAATCGCAACTTCGAAGTCTCGACAATCAAGTTAGGGTCTCGCTTGCGGAAGCTATATTTGTAATCGGCATCGAGGAGACCAACATCGAAATAGAAATAGTTGGTCAGTTTTTCGGGCGTGTCTTGCCGCATACAGTTCGTGAAATACGGGTCATCCATCAGTCCGGTCTTGAGATAGTCTGAAATGCGCCTGTAGGTGTCATTCGCTAAAATGTCTGCAGCTTGTAGCGGCAAAAACCGTCGCTTTGGACCATAGTGTATCTCTACAGTTCTCGGCCCTTCCAAGGGAAATGACGCGAGTGACGGATCATTTTTCAATCTGGCTTCATGCCATCTCGCGATAACCGCTCCTAGCAGTTCATGCTCTTTTTCTTGATCACAATAGATCGTAACCCCGCTATCCCTGGGACCCTCCTTGATCATATAAATGAGCGAATCCAATACTCGGTCTAGACAGAAATAATATGGGTCGGATGGTAATAGTGATCTAATCCCGCTCGCCACTGGTTAAATATGGAAACCTTGAGTGCAACACTGATTCCGATGGTCTTTAGATCACGGAGAATTTCGCAGATGTCGGCTTTTGCTTTTAGGTGCTCTGCATCAGTCCAATTGCAGTATGGCCTAGACTGGCGCGCCCAGAATTCGGTTGCATGAAAGTGATCCAGCTTGAATTCATCAAGGAATGCCTGCCACCTCGTCTCGAATTCTGCCCACCATCTGACGGTCCCAACAAGCCCCGAAACGACAACGACTGAATCGACTTTTTGGCCGCTGGCATCAAGATAGGCTCGGAGCACGATAATGTTCTCTCGGTCGCCACCCGGCAGAGCGGACCGCAATTCGCTAACCGGCCAAATCGACAGTCTCACAGGTCACTCCTCCCCAATAGCAGGAAAGAAGTGGGTACGCGATCTATAACATTGGGACTATATTCCTATAAGCGAGGCTGCGCCCATGCTCTTGTCCTTCCCGTCCCCCACGCCTGCATCAATCCGGCAGTCTCGAACCTTGGCAAAGCAAATTTGTCACGGGATCGCACGGTTGGTGGCCGCCGAGTTCGGGCTCGATGCCGCGGCGGTGACGTCGTCGAACTCGCGGTCCTCCGCGTGCCGCGTACGCCCGGCAGGCCGCGATGTATCTGGCGCATGTCGGTTTTGCGCTGAGTTTTGAGACGATCGGCCGTGCCTTCGACCGCGACCGTACGACCGTCGCCCACGCTTGCCGTGTCGTTGAGGATAGCCGCGATGACGCGAGGTTGGACCGTCGGCTCGCGGCGCTCGAAACAATGTGCGCGGCTTCGGGTGAACGCCTCAATGGAGCGCCCGATGTCAGCATCTGATCGCGGCGGCAGCAAATCGCGTCGGCCGAAAAGCCAGTCGGCCGAAATCGTCGATCGGTTTCGTGCGCAGCATTTCGCGCTTTCGGCGCGCGAGATCATGACCGACGCAGGCGTCGCGACCGTGATGGTCAACGACAGCGAGAGTCCTCTCGCCTGGCTGGCGCGCCGCAAGGGCCGCGATGGACGCGCCATGATCAGCCCGGACCAGTTCATCGCCGGCGAAAAGCTGCGCGCGGATTTTACGCGCGGGAATTCGATGCCGCGCGTGACCTCGAACTGGTCGGCGCCGACCGGAGGACGGCCGCGCGGATCCGGAGGAAGCGCCGGTGACATGACCGATCTGATCGTTGCCTCCCGCCAGCGGGTACAGCTGGCGGTGCAGGCGTGCGGGCCGGAGTTTTCCGGCCTGTTGATGGATGTCTGCTGTTTTCTGCGCGGGCTTGAAGACGTTGAACGAGAACGCGGTTGGCCCCCGCGATCGGCGAAAGTCGTGCTGCAACTGGCGCTGGACAAACTAGCCAGGCACTACGGCTTGGCGAGCGACGCGCGGGCAGAAGCGAGCGCGCACGTACGGACGTGGCTCGCGAGCGACGCAGCCTTTACGAGCGGGTAGATGGGTAGATGGGTAGATGGGTAGATGGGTAGATGGGTAGATGGGTAGATGGGTAGATGGGTAGATGGGTAGATGGGTAGATGGGTAGATGGGTAGATGGGTAGATGGGTCAGACCGCGTCGGCGACCGCTTCCCGCGCGTCCTTGCGGATGCGCTCGACCATGGCGCGCAGCCCGTTGGAGCGCTGCGGCGTGAGATGTTCGCGAAAACCAAGTTCGTCAAAGATGGCGATCGCGTCGGTATCGAGAATGGCTTGCGGCTTTCTGCCGGAATAAAGCGTCAGCAGGATCGCGACCAGGCCACGCACGATATGCGCATCGCTGTCGCCGACATAGGTCAGCACGGGCGCGCTGTCAGCGTCGCGGGCGATCCTGAGGGACAGCCAGACCTGACTGGTGCAGCCCTGTACCTTGTTGACGGCGGAATGTTCGGCGTCACTCATCGGCTCGAGAGTGCGCCCGAGCTCGATGACGTACCGATAACGGTCGTCCCAGTCGTCCAGGAGCGCAAAGTTGTCCCTGATCTCGTCGATCGTCATCCTGGCCTGCATGTCCCGTCTGTTCTTGTCCCAGCCTTATATAGGACCACGAGCGGGTAAAATCGATATCGGAACTTCGGAATCGTTAGTTGGCCGGGACAGTCTCAGGTGCCGTGAGATGCCATTCCGTCTGCAAATCTCCCGGCGTCAGCGTGTCATGCTGCTCATTTTCCTCCGAGGTCGCTCCTTGGGCTGACGCCGTGGCATCGATCGACCCGGTATGGTCAGGAGGGCGCTTGTCGGTGATGATCCGGTACAACTTTTTCGCGCCATCCTGGGCGCGCTGCCCGATCACGGCCGCGGCCTGACCGCCGACTTCGCACGCGGCGGGCTGACGCGTGCAGAATTGACTCATGTCCGACACGGCCGCTGTCGCGGCCGACACGGCCTCGGAGGCGCCAATCTGCGGAGCCTTGACTGCGTCCGGCGCCTTATCCCTCGGCAGCAGCACGAGCACGAGCCCGAGCCAGAATGCCATGCGAAGCAGGAAAAACATATCGCGTCCCTATGCGTCTTTTTTCACCCGTTGCGTTGCAATCCCGCAATCTGCCCTTTCGTATCAGACGGTCCTAAACCTCGGGTATTTCCGGGCCCTTTAAGTGCTGGAATTTGATTCGGCGTAAATTTTCGATTGATACGGCGCCCGCGACGGACTGTCGCGCTGGCGGTTCCATCCGATTTTTTCCAAACCACCCGCGCGGGATGATGGAAACCTTGCATTCACCATTCGCGCCAAATGAAGCTGACAACGGGCGGGAAAACGGCATCCGCTCGTGTTGTTTCGTCGCGGACGGCCTTGCCTTAGCGTTCGCTTAAGTTCGCTCTGACACGTTGGGCCAACGAAAATGGAGGCGTTCCGGCGCGTCGGGTGTGACGTAAGCTGAAGCGCAAGCGACGTGACTACATTGAACATCATTCGAGACTGCCTCGACGCCCTGCTGCATCCGTCGGCGCGATATGATGCGTTGACGCGGGCGCGTCATCGCGTGTTCATGGGACCGCGTCTCCTGGGAAGTCTCGTCGCGCTCGCGGCGTTTCCGATCTATCTCGCGATCCGCGGTGCGCCCACGGCGCTTGAGGTGGCGGCTTTCGCCTGGCTCATTCTGCCGATCCTTCTGTCCTATTTCCTGTCCCGGACCGGCCGCTACGAAAGCGCACATCTGCTGTCGTCGACCGCGCTTGCAGGTCTCGTCATGATGATCGCGACTGCGACCGGCGGGATCGAATCGTTCGCGGCCGTCTGGCTTGTAGTGATTCCTCTGGAGGCGGCGCTGTCCGCGTCCCGCCGCGTCGTCGGTTTTGCATCGGCGCTGGCGGTATCGTGCGTGATTGCGCTGATTGCGATGAGCTACCTTGGTGTCTTGCCGCCGTCCGAAGCAGACTCGGTAGCGCACAGCGTCTTCATGGCCTTCGGCGTTGCATCCGGAACGCTCTATGCGGCGGGGCTGGCTTTCAGCGCCGACTCACTGGCACGCACCGGCGCCTCGCTGCTGAACGTCGAGGAAGGCCGCTATCGCCTGCTGGCGCGCAATATGAGTGACGTGATCTCGCGCCATAGGCGCAACGGAGCCGTGCAGTTCATTTCGCCCGCCGCAGAAACCCTGCTTGGCGTTCCGGTGTCGGGATTGCAGGGGCATGGACTGTTCGATCGAGTCCACGTGGCCGATCGCCCGGCCTATCTCACCGCGCTCGCGGCTGCTGCGCTCGGCGGAGATGCGCAAAGTGTCGAATTCAGGCTCAGGCGCGATATCGCGGGAAGTCCGCAGGAACGGCCGCGCCATTCGGCCGATTTCATATGGGTGGAAATGCGGTGCCGGCCGCTTGAGCACGCCTCCGACGCCGTAACATCCTCCGAACCCGAGGTTGTCGCGGTGATGCGGGAAATCACCGACCGAAAGCATCAGGAGCACGCTCTGGATCTGGCACGTACCACAGCCGAACGCGCCGACGCTGCCAAGACCCGTTTTCTGGCGACCATGAGCCACGAACTGCGAACGCCGCTCAATGCCATCATCGGTTTCTCGGAAATGATCGTTCAGGAGGATGCCCTGCTGATCAATGCAGCGCGCCGCAAGGAGTATGCCCAGCTCATCAACGATTCCGGCCAGCATCTGTTGTCGGTGGTCAACAGCATCCTCGATATGTCGAAGATGGAATCCGGAAATTTCGAGATATTGCCCGAGCCGTTCGCGCCGCGCGACGTGCTGGTCAACAGCAGCAATCTGCTCGCGCTCAAGGCGCGCGATAACGGTATCGAACTTGTCATGCGTGTTCCGGAGGATCTGCCGCAGATCACCGGCGATCCCCGTGCGTTCAAGCAGATTGTGTTGAATCTGGTATCGAATGCGATCAAGTTCACCGAGCGCGGTGGCCGTGTTACGATCTCCGCGCGCGTCGAGGGATCACGCATGGCGCTGCGCGTGACGGACAATGGCGTCGGTATCGCGCCGGACGATCTCAAGCGGATCGGCGATCCCTTTTTCCAGGCTGGAAAAACTTACCAGCGGCGCCATGAAGGGACCGGACTCGGGCTCTCGATCGTCAGAGAGTCTCGTTGCGTTGCATGGCGGCGAGATCGATGTTCAGAGCAAGGTAGATGAGGGGACCGCCGTGACCGTCATGCTGCCGTTGACATTCGTATCGAGCGTCGAGCCATCATCGGATAATATCGCCACGCTGACGCCTGCGCCGCGCCCCGGGAAGCAAGATCAAAGCCGTCAGGTGAAGAAAAGTGCCTAGAAGAGCTGTTGTCGAGAATGCGATGCCGTCCCGCCGCCGCAGGTCGGCTGCCGGGAAGGGCAAGGCTGACGAGGAACGCGGCTTCGCCATGCGAGTCCTGCTGCGCAGCCCGAAAGATCTGCTCGCAGGGTCGCTCGCATTTGCCGCAGTCGGTGCGATCGTCGCCAACGCCATGTTCATGCAGGCCGGTCACCATCCGTCGCCGATGTTCGGATCGAGTGTCACGATGCCGCTGGCATCGCTACCGGCCAATCCGCTACCGCGGCCCCGTCCGGTCGAGGCGGACACAGACGACGTCAGACCGGCAGAACTGCGCACGAGCGAGACGAAGGCGGCAGAGACAAAGGCCGACGATTCTGTGGCCAGTGTTATCAGGCCAACCGTTCCGCCGCACGCGCATAGCCCGCGTCCGCCGACACCAATTCCGGCGTCCGCGAACAGTGATCCCGTGGCTGATCTTATCAACGCGACGCGCCGTATCGCGGCAGTCCAGCGGAGGCTGACGGAATACGGCTATGGCCAGTTGAAGCCGACAGGAACCGTTGGAACCGATACCCAGGCCGCGATCCGGAAATTTGAACAGACTCGCCGGATGACGGTGACCGGACAGATGTCGGATCACCTCGTGCGCGAACTCGTGGCCATGACCGGACGGCCGATCGACTAAGAAGGCGCGCGGCTCAGCCCAGACGGGTGATGATCAGACCATCTCGCCCCGTGCCGACGCCGCGGCGCTCCGGATCGCGTCCATATTCGCCTTGTAGGATTCCATCGTGCCGCCCTTGAAGACCGCCGAGCCCGCCACAAAGGCGTTGGCACCGGCAGCACCGAGCTGGCCCGCAACGTCAGGTGCGACCCCGCCATCGACCTCGATATCGATCGGGCGCCCCGCCGTCATCGCGCGCAAATCCTGAATCTTGCTGAGCGCGGAGGAAATGAATTTCTGACCGCCGAAACCGGGATTGACCGACATCACCAAAATCAGGTCGACCATGTCGATGACGTATTCGATCGTCGACAGCGGCGTGCCTGGATTGAGCGAGACGCCGGCTTTCTTGCCCAGCGCACGGATCGCTTGCAGCGACCGATGCAGATGCGGACCTGCTTCGACGTGAACCGTGATGTGGTCGCAACCGGCCTTGGCGAAGGCTTCGAGGTAGGGATCGCATGGCGCGATCATCAGATGGGCGTCGAAAATCTTCTTCGTGTGCGGCCGCATCGCCTTGATGACATCGGGGCCATAGGAGATGTTCGGCACGAAATGGCCGTCCATCACGTCGAGGTGGATCCAGTCGGCGCCCGCCTGATCGACGGCGCGGACCTCATCGCCCAGTTTCGAGAAGTCGGAGGCCAGGATCGATGGTGCGATGACGAGAGGACGCGGCACGAAAGTCTGAGACATGAATGTTTCCCAAAATTTACGCGGGGCTTGAGAGGGCCTCGCCTAACATGGGCCGCAGCCGAGGGCAATGCGCGCGCATCCCCTGATCCGGTGGCGGAACGCGGGCACGGCAAGTTCTGCCGCAAGCGGCACGTTCTGCCCCCGCGTCGTTGGGGCGTTGTGCCGAAACTCCATATTCCATCGGCATTTCCGTGGTGGCACGACGTTTGCTCGGATAGAGTCCCGAGTGGGATTTGCGCCGCGCGCGGCACGTATCGGAGTGTGGCCATGCTGTTTGCTCTGGGGGCCGTGTCGTCGGCGATTAACGCATTTCAATCGCTGGCGTCATCGACCTCCTCGCGGGTCAAGACCGGGTTCAGCCAGTCCGCAACGGCATCATTCGATCCGGCGGCTAGCCTAACCGGATCAACGGTCTCGCCAGGCTCCGGGCCCGGAACCCGTATCTCGCCGGCCACCATGAGCGCACTGTTGGCAGCACAGGGACAGTCGTCGGACGCGCCGGCGTCGACCGCCAGCGCCGCCAATGCGTTGCAGGATCTGTTCTCGCAGATCGATGGCAACGGTGACGGTGCCATCAACAAATCCGAATTCGAAAGCGCGCTCGGCGCCGGTGGCACCAATCTGGCGCAGGCCGACGACGTGTTCAGCAAGCTGGCTACCAATGGCGACGGCTCGGTGAGCCTCGACGAGATGTCATCGGCCCTGAAGGGCGCAGACGGTCATGGACATCGTCATGCGCATCATGCCGGTGGGGCGAAGAAATCCGGCGAGGATTCCTTGTTGCAGGCGCTCGATGGCGCGAGCAGAAATTCAACGACCAACAGCGACGGCTCGACAAGCACCACGATCACCATGGCTGATGGAACGAAAGTGACGCAGATTTTTCTGCCGGCGTCGGCAATCGTCAAAGCCTCGTCCGCCTACAATTTTGTCGAGCAGGCGGTTCAGCGCACAGCCCAAGCGGCGTCGACCGCTCAATCCCCGGTGCAGAGGATTTGATATTCGCGGCAACGTTTCAGACGGCTCGCTGAAACAGGATACAATCTTGAAACTGAACCGCTGGGTGCCGCGAAAACGCGTTCCTGCCTAACCGCCGGTCACGCTCATGTGCCGGCTTACGCTCGGACGGTTATGACGGTCGATGATAAAGTCATGACCTTTCGGCTTGAGGCCGATGGCGCGATCAATCGTTTCGTACAGCAGATCGTCGCTGGCAGAGGCGCGGAGCGGCCGGCGCAGGTCCGAGGCGTCTTCATGGCCGAGGCAGGTATGCAGGGTACCCGTGCAGGTGATGCGGACGCGGTTGCAGGATTTGCAGAAATTGTGGGTCATCGGCGTGATGAAGCCAAGCTTTCCGCCGGTCTCGCTGACCCGAACGTAGCGGGCAGGGCCGCCCGTACTGTCATCAACGTCGGTGAGGGTGTACTTGTCCGCGAGTCGTGCGCGCATCATGGACAGCGGCAGGTACTGGTCGGTGCGAGACTGGCCGATATCGCCCATTGGCATGACCTCGATGAGGGTCAGTGCCATGCCTCGCCCGTGCGCCCACTCCATCAGAGATGGTATTTCATCGTCGTTCAGGTTTTTGAGCGCGACCGCATTGATTTTGACGGCGAGGCCCGCGGCTTGTGCCGCGTCGATGCCGGCCATGACCTTCTGCATGTCGCCCCAGCGCGTAATCTCACGAAACTTGGCTGGATCGAGCGTATCGAGCGACACGTTGATCCGCCGTACACCGCAGTCCACCAGTTCGCCCGCGAAACGGGCCAGTTGCGATCCGTTTGTCGTGAGCGTCAGTTCGTTCAACGCTCCGGTCCCGAGGTGACGAGACAGCGAACGGAATAGCGACATCACGTTACGGCGAACCAATGGCTCGCCGCCGGTCAGCCGTAACTTGCGCACGCCCTTGGCGATGAACGCCGAGCACAGACGATCAAGCTCTTCCAGCGTGAGCAGATCGGCCTTCGGCAAAAACGTCATGTCTTCCGACATGCAATAGAAGCAGCGAAGATCGCAGCGATCTGTGACCGACACGCGCAAATAACTGATGGTCCGTCCGTACGGATCGACCATGCTATGTGAGTTCGAAGCCTCGGTGAGGGCAGAACAACCGGTCATTCAATTTGCCTTGTCGCAACGGCGTACGCCGTATCTGTCTCGTAATGTAAGCCCGTTGTAGCTGCCATACAATGCGCAATGCGTGAGGTTTGGGTTTGCTGCAGTGCGTAAGAAATTAATGGGCCGGGGCAGGCTCGGGAGTAGCGGCCGGGTCAGGGAAGGGTGAGGCGGCCGGAGCCGCAGTTGCTGGAGCCGCGGTCGCCTTGGGCGCGCGTGGTTTGCGTGGCTTTTTCCGGACAGGCTTCGGCGGCGTGACCGGCTGCAGTTCACCGACCACCGGGTTAGGATCGACCGTCGTCGCCGCAGGAGACGTCAAATCGCCGGGCTGATGCGTCACCTGCACGGGCACCGTCAAGGGCTGATAGTTAGCCAGCGTGTAGGAGACGCTGAAGCCGTCCGCTGCGGGAACCGCTACCGAGCAGGGGGTTTTGCAGGACTGTCCTTGTGATGTCCGGGCGTCGGCGCCTGGCGGGACCGAGTCCAACTCCACTGTTACTGTCGGCGGTGAGGGCTTGAACGCATCGAGCGAAGTTGAAGAGCAGCCGGCCAGGCTGACGCCTGGCAATTACGATAAACCGGAGCATGATCGATCATCCGTCACTTCAGTTGCGGCGAACCGCCGCAGTCCCCGCGCGGGACCATAGAAGTGTGACGCCGCCGCCGCAATGGCGGTGATCCCGTTCGTTAACTGATGGTTAATATCCGTGACAACGAAGCAGGATTCTCGTACACAAATCAACCAGTTACCTTCATTGTCGAGGCTTGCAGCGCTGCGACGGTTTCCGGCAACTCTCTCATGTGGCTAATGATGCGATCGGGTTTGAGTTCTGCGATCGGGACGTCAGTATAGCCGAACGTGACCCCGATGACTGGAATCCCGGCCCGACGCGCCACCCCTACGTCCGGGCCTGCATCCCCCACCATAATGGTGGTCTTTAGATTTCCGCCCCCGCGCGCGACCGTTTGCTGTAAAATCGCCGGATCCGGTTTGGACACGCCAAAGGTGTCGCCTCCGCAGATTGCAGAAAACCGCGAGCTCAATCCCAGTTGATCGAGCAGCAGCTTGGAAAGCCCTTCCAGCTTGTTGGTGCAGACCGCTAAACGATATCCCCGCGCCGACAGTTCATCGAGCGCCTCGACAAGTCCCTCGAACGGACGCGACGTATCCGCGATATGCGCCGTATAGTAGTCGATGAAGTCGCCCATCATCCGCGTGACGTCATCCGGTGTCGCGGCGCGATCCTCGTGTTCGAGGCCGCGTTCGATCATGCGGCGAACCCCTGCGCCGATCATCGATCGGGCCGTTGGCAATGACAACGCGGGCAGGCCCTCGCGCTGCAAAACGAAGTTGAGCGCGGCGGCGAGATCGGGCGCGGTATCGACCAGCGTCCCGTCGAGGTCGAACACGACCATGGGAGGGGGGAGGACATCATGGCGGATCGGTTACCTTCCTGCCGCCGGACATGCAAGTGCGAAGTACAGACCTGCAGGACGCTGGATTGCCGGTGGCGCGAAAACCCCTGATTGCCCTGTTCCTTCCGGCTAAACGACGGTAGTAAAGCCGGAGCTGCGCAAGATCGAGGTCGTTATGACGTTGGATGCATTGAAAAGACAGGCTGCGGCGCGTGCCCTTGAATACGTCAAGGATGGCATGAAGCTGGGTCTCGGAACGGGATCTACCGCCAAGCACTTTGTCGAGCTTTTGGGTGAACGCGTTCGGGATGGGTTGAAGATTATTGCCGTGCCGACATCCGAAACAACGCGCGCCGACGCGCAACGTTGCGGTATTCCTCTGACCACTCTGGACGATCTCGACCGGCTTGATCTGACGGTCGATGGTGCCGACGAAATCGACCCCGATCTGAATGTTATCAAGGGCGGCGGCGGGGCGCTCCTGCGAGAGAAAATCGTTGCCGCGGCATCGAACCGCATGATCGTGATTGCAGATGAAACAAAGTGGGTGACGAGACTCGGCCGCTTTCCCTTGCCGATCGAGGTCATTCCCTTCGGGCTCGCAGCGACGCAACGCGCCATTGCCGAGGCGTTTGCGAAAACCGGCGTTTCGGGTCAAATGGTCGTCAGAAAAGGGCCGGATGGCCATGCTTTCGTCACTGATGGCGGCCACTGGATTTTCGACGCCCACCTCGGGGAAATACCCGACGCATCCCGTCTGGCCGGGTTGTTGAATCCGATACCCGGCGTTGTCGAGCACGGTCTGTTCATTGGCATTGCGAGTATAGCGATGCTGGCGGGCGCACAGGGAATTCGCGTTGTCGAGCGGCGGTAACGCCGCAATCTGGAGAATCGAGATGATGCGTTTTGTAGAATTCTGCCGGCGGTTTGCTTTGCTGTGGGGTTGTTATTGTCAGGCAGCGTTCAGGCTCAACAACCCGCGCCACCGACACCCGCCGCAATCGCTTCGGCCAAGGAAATTCTGACGCTGAAGAAGGCTGAGGCGATGTATGCGAACGCCGTCCCGAACCTGGTCGAGCGAACCAAGACCACGCTGCTTCAATCAAATCTGAACTATCAGAAAGATCTCAATGAGGTTGCCCTGATCGTTGCCAAGTCGCTGGCGGGCCGCGAAAAGGAGATCGGCGACGGCATGGCGAAGATTTACGCCAGTGAGTTCACCGAACAGGAATTGAAGGATCTGGTGACGTTCTATAAGTCGCCGTTGGGACAGAAATTGATCGCGCAGGAGCCCAAGGCGATCGAGGCGAGCATGGGATACATGAACGAGTGGGCGCGGCAGTTCTCGGAAGTCGTCAATGGGACGTTTCGCGCGGAAATGCGCAAGCGCGGCAAGGAAATCTGAGTCCGATCGAGCCCGGGCATGACTGATTTCGACGTCGATCTGTTCGTCATCGGCGGTGGATCGGGTGGCGTACGCGCCGCGCGCATCGCCGCCGGACATGGCGCGCGTGTCATGATTGCCGAAGAATACCGGATGGGCGGCACCTGTGTCATCCGGGGCTGCGTGCCGAAGAAGCTCCTGGTCTATGGATCCCACATCCGCCACGACATCGAGGATGCCGCCGGGTTCGGCTGGTCGATCCCGTCTGCGACGTTCGACTGGCCGACGCTGATCGCCAATAAGGACAAGGAAATCGCCCGACTTGAGGCGGCTTATACCTCCAATGTCGAGAAGGCGGGTGCGCGCGTCGTCAAGACGAGGGCCGTGTTCGAAGATACGCACACGCTGCGGCTCGCGACGGGCGAAACCATCCGGTCAAAGTATGTTCTGATCGCAACGGGCGGCGCGCCCAATCACGGGCGGGTCATTCCCGGCATCGAGCACGTAATCTCCTCCAATGAGGTCTTTCATCTCGCAAAGTTGCCGAAGCGAATTGTGATTCAGGGCGGCGGATATATCGCGCTTGAGTTCGCCTGCATTTTTGCAGGATTCGGCAGCGATGTGACGCTGATCTATCGCGGCGATAATGTCCTGCGCGGTTTCGACGATGATGTTCGCGCGCATGTTCGCTCCGAGATGGAAAAAGACGGCATCACCATCCTGACGGGCTGCACCGTCGATAAGGTCGATCGGTATGGCAGCGAATTCACGTCCCATTTATCGAATGGTTCGAGCGTTGCCGCCGATCAGGTGATGTTTGCGATCGGTCGGCATCCGAATGTTGCAAATCTCGGTCTTGAGAAGGCGGGCGTTGCCATCAATCCGAAGAACGGCGGCATTGCCGTTGACGGCTTTTGCCAAACGAACGTGCCTCACATCTATGCGGTCGGCGATGTCACCCATCGTTTCAATCTGACCCCCGTTGCAATCCGCGAGGGCCACGCTTTTGCCGATACGGTGTTCGGAAACAGGCCCACGCGCGTGGATCATGCGGACATTCCAACCGCGGTGTTTTCGCAGCCTGAGGTCGGCACGGTAGGGCTGACGGAGGTGCAGGCGCGGGAGCAATTCACCAGCGTCGATATCTACAAGGCGACGTTCCGGCCGATGAAGGCGACGCTCTCCGGTCGAGATACCCGCATCCTGATGAAGCTTGTCGTGGATGCGACGACCGATCGTGTGCTGGGCTGCCACGTCGTCGGTGATGGCGCGGCCGAGATGGTGCAGGTTCTCGGCATTGCCATCAGGATGAAGGCGACCAAAGCCGATTTCGACGCGACGATGGCATTGCATCCCACGGCGGCCGAGGAACTCGTGACGATGCGAACTCCGACCGCGCGTCACGTGCGCGAAGCTGCGGAATAGAGATTTCTCTGCGGCCCTCCTCAAGCTATTGGACAGCGCCTCTCCAGAGCGGTATCAGCCGTTGCCGCAAGCTCTTGGCCGGTAAGACTTAATTCCAACTGGCGCAGCACGGCCAGCCTGTGTATAAACCGGCCCTTCACCACCCCGTTAAGTGGCCGTTTTTGCTCAGGAGTTGACCTCATGTCCGAGCGTTGGACACCCGATAGCTGGCGCACCAAGCCGGTGCAGCAAATCCCGGCCTATCCGGATGCGAAGTCCTTGGGCGCCGTCGAGGCGCAGCTCGCAACGTTTCCGCCGCTGGTTTTCGCGGGTGAGGCGCGCAGTCTGAAGAAAGCCTTGGCCCGGGTCGCAAACGGCGAGGCGTTCCTGCTGCAGGGCGGCGACTGCGCCGAGAGCTTCGCCGAACACGGCGCCAACAACATCCGCGACTTCTTCCGCGTGCTGCTGCAGATGGCAGTGGTTCTGACCTATGCCGGCGCGCTGCCGGTGGTGAAGGTCGGCCGCATTGCCGGTCAGTTCGCCAAGCCGCGCTCCTCACCGATCGAGAAGGTCGATGGCGTCGAATTGCCGAGCTATCGCGGCGACATCGTCAACGATATCGCGTTCACCGTGCAGTCGCGAACGCCCGATCCGCAGCGTCAGCTCATGGCCTATCGGCAATCGGCGGCGACGTTGAACCTGCTGCGCGCCTTCGCGACCGGGGGTTTCGCCAATCTCGGCAGCGTGCATCAGTGGATGCTTGGTTTCCTGAAGGATTCCCAGCAGTCGCGGCGCTACAAGGAACTGGCCGATCGCATCTCCGACGCGCTCAATTTCATGCGGGCCTGCGGGCTCAACCTTGAGAGCCACCCGGAATTGCGGGCGACCGATATCTATACCAGTCACGAGGCGTTGCTGCTCGGCTATGAGCAGGCCTTCACGCGGGTCGATTCCACAACCGGCGACTGGTACGCGACTTCGGGTCACATGATCTGGATCGGCGATCGCACCCGTCAGCTCGATCATGGTCACGTCGAATATTTCCGCGGCATCAAGAATCCGATCGGGCTCAAGTGCGGCCCGTCGCTGAAGCCGGACGACCTCTTGAAGCTGATCGACGTGCTCAATCCCGACGACGAGCCGGGACGGCTGACGCTCATCAGTCGCTTCGGATCGGACAAGATCGCCGATTATCTGCCGCAACTGATCCGCGCTGTGAAGCGTGAGGGCCGTACCGTCGTCTGGTCGTGCGATCCGATGCACGGCAATACCATCACCTCGAGCAGCGGCTATAAGACCCGCCCGTTCGACCGCATCCTGTCGGAGGTCAAATCGTTCTTCAGCATTCATGCCGCGGAAGGCACGCACGCCGGCGGCGTTCATTTGGAAATGACCGGGCAGAACGTTACCGAATGCATCGGCGGCGCCCGCGCGATCACCGATGAAGACCTCAACGACCGCTATCACACCGTCTGCGATCCTCGCCTGAACGCCGAGCAGTCGATCGATATGGCTTTCTTGATCGCCGAACTGCTCAAGCAGGATCGCGCCGGCAAGGTCAAACCGATTCCGGCAGTCGCGGGTTTCTGAGGTGTTGCGCTTGTGGCGCGCCACCATCAATAGCTGGAACGGATTGATCTTTGCCATCCGCTCCGAGCACGCCATCCGAGAAGAATTATTCGCGCTTCTGCTGGCGTTGCCGCTGGCGTGGCTTGTCGGAGCAACAGCGGTCCGCCGTGTCGAACTCGTGGGGGTGGTTCTGCTGCTTCTGGCGATCGAGCTTTTGAATACAGCGATCGAAAAACTGGCCGACCGATTGACGACCGATCACGATTCTCAGATTGGGCACATCAAAGATATGGGCTCTGCCGCGGTCGGTGTGGTGCTGCTCATCGTCGGCCTGACTTGGGGCAGTGCCATCGCTGAACGAATGGGCCTTCTTTAGATTTCGATAAGGCGGATTTTCTTGACCCGAACCGGTGTCCACCCCGCGCGAAACCGCTATAAGCGTGACAATTGCAGAAGGGCGAGGCTTGCGAGCACATGCATCCATGACTGAAACCACCTTCAAGATCACGCTCGCCCAGTTGAATCCGACGGTCGGAGACATTGCCGGCAATGCTGTCAAGGCTCGCGCCGCGCGCGCGCAGGCCAAGGCCGACGGCGCCGCGCTGGTGGTGTTTCCGGAATTGTTCATTGCCGGCTATCCCCCTGAAGATCTGGTCCTGAAACCCGCGTTCCAGGCGACGTGCCGCGCGGCGGTCGAGGATCTTGCGCGAGAGACCGCCGATGGCGGACCGGCCGTGTTGATCGGCAGCCCATGGGTCGACAACGGCAAACTCTACAATGCCTGCGCGCTGCTGGATGGCGGGCGGGTCGCGGCCATCCGCTTCAAGGTCAATCTGCCGAATTACGGCGTGTTCGACGAGAAGCGCGTGTTTGCGAGAGGCCCGGTCGGGGGTCCCCTGACGATTCGCGGCGTGCGAATCGGCGTGCCGATCTGCGAGGACACCTGGGTCGAAGAATCCGAGGACTACGAGAACGTCGTCGAGTGCCTGGCTGAAACCGGGGCGGAAATTCTCATCGTGCCCAACGGCTCGCCCTATGCGAGCAACAAGAATGATATCCGGTTGTCGATCTCGGTGGCGCGGGTGACCGAGAGCGATCTGCCGCTGGTTTACCTCAACCAGGTCGGCGGCCAGGACGAATTGGTGTTCGACGGCGCGTCTTTCGTGCTGAATGCCGATCGTTCGCTGGCAGCGCAACTTCCGGCCTTCAGCGAAAGTGTCGTCACGCTGCAATGGACGAAGTCCGCGGCCGGCTGGCGTTGCACGGGACCTGTCACGCCCCAAATCGACGGCGACAAGGCCGACTATGCCGCATGCGTACTGGGCTTGCGCGACTACGTTCTCAAGAACGGATTTCCCGGCGTCTTGCTCGGCGTGTCCGGCGGGATCGACTTCGGCGTTGTGTGCAGCCATCGCCGTCGATGCGCTCGGGGCGGAGCGCGTCCGCGGCGTCATGCTGCCGTTCCGCTTTACGGCGCAGGTCTCGCTCGACGATGCGGCGGCACTCGCAAAGACCCTTGGCATTCGCTACGAGGTGCTGCCGATCGCGCCTGCGGTGAATGGTTTCGAGGAGATTCTGTCAGGCACCTTCGCGGGACTTCCGCGCGATATCACCGAAGAGAACTTGCAGGCGCGCGCCCGCGGCACGCTTTTGATGGCGATCTCCAACAAGACCGGCGCAATGGTGGTGACCACCGGCAACAAGTCGGAAATGTCGGTGGGCTACGCCACGCTGTACGGCGACATGAACGGCGGCTTCAATCCGATCAAGGATATCTACAAGACCGAGGTGTTCCGACTGTCCAGCCTGCGCAATTCATGGAAGCCGGACGGCGCACTCGGTCCGTCGGGCGAGGTGATCCCGGTTAACATCATCACGCGGCCGCCAACGGCGGAGCTGCGCGAAAACCAGACCGACCAGGATTCACTGCCACCTTACGATGTGCTCGATGCGATCCTCGAGCGGCTGATCGAGCGGGATGAGCCGCTGGCGTCGATTGTTACCCAGGGATTCGACCGCGACGTGGTCGCGCGGATCG
The DNA here is from genome assembly GCA_963764445.1 of uncultured Alphaproteobacteria bacterium. GTDB lineage: Bacteria > Pseudomonadota > Alphaproteobacteria > Rhizobiales > Xanthobacteraceae > Nitrobacter. The sequence goes on along the minus strand of CAVXSV010000005.1, from coordinate 151,363 downwards.
ATCGTTTGCTGAACATCGCCGAGTACAAGCGGCGGCAGGCGGCGCCCGGCGTCAAGGTCACGAGCAGGAATTTCGGCCGCGATCGCCGCTATCCGATCACGAACCGGTTTCGCGATCTCGGCAAACCGTTGCCGAAGCCGGACGAGGACCTCGTCTCGCGGCCGGGGACGGTTTCGGCGGAAGCCTTTGAGGGATAGCAGGCTGTTGAAACACTCTCGCTGTTTCTGCCAGCCGCTGACGATCGGGACTATCGCGCCGGGATGAACGTCGGCCCGACGGTACGGATGCTCTTGTTGTCGTCCTTCTTGTCCGAGGTTCCAGGCGGACTGGCCTTCTCCGGCGTCGGAGCAGCGGGAGCGGCTGCGGCGCTCGCGGGCGCATTGCCCGTTTTCGCGGGAGCAGCGCCTCGCGGCTGCGCCATCTTCTTCGCATTCTCTTCGGTGACGATGATGTCACCCTGCTGTACGGCCGTGGCCTTGTCGTCGAGTCCCTTCAGCGCCTCGGACCATGTTTCGCCAGCAGGCTTGCAGGAACACGACGGATTGAACTCCTGACGGTAATGAAACGCGTTCGGCAACGCTGAATAAGGCTGTCCGCTGATGGAGACGGCCTGGTTCATATCCTCGCCGGGGTTGCGATACATGTAGAGCGAGGCGTCGGCGGCGGGGCAAAGGCTCTTACAGGTGCGGTCGTCGTCGGGAAACCGGCTTGGAACGGTGGCAAACGAGATCGGAAAGTAAAAACCGTCGCACGAGCGAACGCAGACGGTCCGATAGGTTCCGGACTGCACCCCCGAATCGATCGGCGGAATGGGATTGTTGTTGTCGGCGTTGTTGTTGCCGAACAGGTTGTCGAAGAAGTTGCCCGAGTTCCGCGCGGCTGCGGCATATTGCGGGCCGCAATTGTTCTGCGCCAGCGCCAGCAATACCGAGTGGCGCTGATTGTCGCGGTCGGGGCTGCCAGCACCGTTCCCGGACCGTAACCGCTCCAGGTTCGTGGTGATCTGCTCGAGATTGGTGCGCATCCGTTGGATCTGGTTATTCACCGGGCCGCACTGCGCCGACTGGCCGTTGAATAGCGAGAAAAAGCCCGAGCTGTCGCACCCCATGCGCCTGGCTTGCGCGGTCACGCGCTCGAGCTCGGCCTGTTGCCGGCCTGCGGTATCCTCATAACGCCGAATCTGGTCGGCCCGCGCCGGATCGACGCCGGCGCGATCGATGCTTGCAAGTTGCGCCTCGAGTTCGCGGGCACATCGGATTGGCACCCGGAGGCGGAGCGCCCTGCGGCTGCGGAACGCCTTGCGCCAAGACATCGGCGGTAAGGGCCGCGGTGCCAAAAAAGATGGCGCAAGCCAAAATCCGTATGGTGCAGCGGGCAAACAAAAGGTCAGGCATGATCCGCCATCAGAGCGATCCCGGGGGCGATACTGCAAACCTGCCCGTACGAAGAGGTGTTGTCTTCCGAACGCTGACGCGTCCATCGCGGTGACTTGTTACGCAATCCGGCGCGCCTGATCGCGTTGCAAGACGCTGATGGTTTAGGCCGGATACATTGCTGTGACGGCCGTTCGCCAGCGTCGCTATGTCATATCCGCTTCTCGCGGCAGCGTCACGTCGTTTCCGGGGCGCGAGTGTGGCGATGTCAGCGCAACACTTGCGTTCCAACGAATCGATGAGTCAGCGTTGACAGGTAATCGCAACGTAGTCGTTGCAGCCGCGGTGCGTGCAGGGGCGTGCGGACTTCGAAATCGAATCCGTTATCTCATCGGGATCGGCGCGCCTGTAAGCGGTGGCCTGTGCAAAATCGCGTGACTGGCAATAGGAGCGAGCGGCGTGCGCACCGCACGCCTCGCCTCGGGCGAGACACTGGTCGATGCCGTAACCGTCAGCTTGGTTGGCGATGATGAAAACGCGACTATCGGCCCATGCGATGGCTCCCGCGAAGAGAACCATGGCTGTCAAAAAGATGGCTGCCAGAAATATGGGGATAATACGCATCGTGTGCCGGAAAATGGAGAACGTCGCCGTTGCGAGCTACGACAATCCGGCGGGATTTCGCGGCGAAATGAGGCGTTTGTGGGGCGGGGTCTTGACGCAGGACCCCCGGCTGCTCCATGCTATCGGCATGAACGGTCTCCTCGCCATTTGTGGCATTTGCCGCGAGATTATGCGCTAGCAATTCGCTGGCTGAGGCCGTCTTTTCTCACATGAGATCATTGGACGCCCGGCCAGCGAGTGGGGCGGATTGACATTCGCTGTCCAGCCGGCAGCGGTCTCGATGAACGAATGTCAAATCCGAAAACCCGCTCGTAACTAACACTTGCTAGAACGGGATTCCATGGAACTGCGCCTTTACGATACCCTGACCAAGGAGAAGCGTGTTTTCACGCCGATCGATCCGTCTGATGTGCGGATGTATGTCTGTGGTCCGACTGTCTACGACTTTGCTCACATCGGCAATGCGCGGCCGGTCATCGTGTTCGACGTGTTGTTCCGGCTGCTGCGGCATATCTACGGCGCCGACCATGTCACCTACGTCCGCAACATCACCGACGTCGACGACAAGATCAACGACCGCGCGGCGCGGGACTTTCCGGGGCTGCCGCTGAACGAGGCGATCCGCAAGGTCACGGAAAAAACCGCCGACCAGTTTCAGGCCGATGTCGCAGCGCTCGGCTGCCTGCCGCCGACCCATCAGCCGCGCGCCACCGAATTCGTGGCTCCGCGCGCCGACGGCAAGACCGACATGGTGACGCTGATCAAGCAACTGATCGCGAGCGGCCATGCCTACAAAGCCGGCGGTGAGGTGCTGTTCGATGTGCAGTCGATGCCGGACTACGGCACGCTGTCGGGCCGCAGGCTCGAGGAGCAGAAAGCCGGCGCGCGGGTCGCGGTCGATGCGCACAAGAAAAATCCGGCCGACTTCGTGCTGTGGAAATTGTCATCGGAACACGAGCCGGGCTGGGACAGCCCATGGGGAAGGGGGCGGCCGGGCTGGCATATCGAATGTTCCGCCATGAGTGCGGCTTATCTGGGCGACGTCTTCGACATCCACGGCGGCGGACTCGACCTGATCTTCCCGCACCACGAAAACGAAATCGCACAATCGCGCTGCGCCCACGGCACGCCCACAATGGCGAACACCTGGATGCACAACGGCTTCCTGCAGGTCGAAGGCGAGAAGATGTCGAAAAGTTTGGGCAACTTCGTGACGATCAATGAGCTTTTGACCACGGAGAAATTCGGCGGACGGAAATGGCCGGGTGAGGTGCTGCGGTTGAATATGTTGCGCACTCACTACCGTCAGCCGATAGACTGGACGATCAAAGCTTTGGAAGAGAGCGAAACTATTCTCCGCCGTATCTGCGGACGAATAAAACAATTTGAATATGCCCGTCGCGGGATGCCGACAAAGAAGCGATCGGATCAATTGAACCTTCCACCAGAAATATGGGAGGCGCTCGTTGACGATTTGAATACTCCGCTGATGCTCTCGAGAATAGGAGAGCTGAGCTACGACGACTCCTTCGACGATGCACTATTATCTATTGGCATCGACGTGTTGTCGTACGCACGTTGGTTGCGGTCGCAAGAGCATCAAGCAAGTTCGAATGTCGATGTGTTGGTGGCCGCTCGTCTTGAAGCTAGAATGCGAAAAGATTTCAAGGAATCCGACCGCATCCGTGACGAGCTCGCGGCGATGGGCGTCGTGCTGAAGGACGGCAAGGATGCCGATGGCAAGCCGGTGACGACATGGGAGATCGCGCGATGACCAAGCCTGACACGCCGTTTCCAAAACACTGGCGCTACTACATCTTCATCAAATGGGCGGTGATCATCGCAGCCATCGTGCTGGTCGCCCGTCTGTTCGGAGTGTTTTGACGCGATGGGACAAGCGCTTCCTGCACCCGCGCTGCGGCCGATGCTGCCCGTCGACGTTCCCGTGCTGGCGGCGATCTTTGTTGCCAGCATCGAAGAACTGACCGGCGACGACTACAGCGAGGCGCAGCAGGTGGCATGGGCCAGCGCGGCGGATGACGAGGACAAATTTGGCGCGAGGCTCACGAGCGAGTTGACGCTGGTGGCGACGCTGCGAGGCTCGCCTGTGGGTTTTGCTTCGCTGAAGGGCGCCGATCACATCGACATGCTCTACGTGCATCCGAACGCGGCCGGGCAGGGTGTCGCGGCAATGTTGTGCGATGCGCTCGAAAAGCTCGCCGGCGCGCGCGGTGCGACAGCGCTGACCGTCGAATCCAGCGATACCGCGGAGCGGTTTTTCGCCAAGCGCGGTTACGTCGCGACGCAGCGCAATTCGGTGACGATCGGCGACGAGTGGCTGGCCAATACCACGATGAAGAAGACGCTGGCCGCGGGAGGAGCGGCATGAGCCGCGAACGTCTCTACTTGTTCGACACCACGCTGAGAGACGGCGCGCAGACCAACGGCGTCGACTTCACATTGCAGGACAAGCAGGTGATCACGAGGATGCTGGACGATCTCGGCATCGACTATGTCGAAGGCGGCTATCCCGGCGCCAATCCGACCGACACCGAATTGTTTTCGCAAAAGCCGGTGCTTCACCATGCGCGTTTCACCGCGTTCGGCATGACGCGGCGGCCGGGACGCTCCGCATCCAACGATCCCGGACTGGCCGCGCTGATCGAGGCCAAGGCGGATGCGATCTGCTTTGTCGCGAAGTCCTCCACCTATCAGGTCAGGGTCGCGCTCGAGACCACGAACGATGAAAATCTGGCGTCGATCCGTGACAGCGTGAAGGCCGCCGTGGCGGCGGGTCGCGAAGTCATGGTGGACTGCGAACATTTCTTCGATGGTTACAGGGAAGATCCGGCGTTCGCGCTGGCCTGTGCCAGGGCCGCTTACGACTCCGGCGCGCGGTGGGTGGTGCTGTGCGATACCAATGGCGGCACCATGCCGAACGAGATCGAGGCGATCGTTCGCGATGTCGCAAGACACATCCCCGGCGACCATCTCGGCATTCACGCGCACAACGACACCGAGCAGGCGGTCGCCAATTCGCTCGCGGCGGTGCGCGCCGGCGTGCGGCAAATCCAGGGCACCCTGAACGGGCTCGGCGAACGCTGCGGCAACGCCAACTTGTGTTCGCTGATCCCGACGCTGAAGCTGAAGAAGGAGTTCGCCGATGCCTTCGAAATCGGCGTGTCCGAGGGACAGCTCGCGACGTTGATGCAGGCGTCGCGCATGCTCGACAACATGCTCAACCGCGCGCCGAACCGGCATGCGCCCTACGTCGGCGAAAGCGCGTTCGTCACCAAGACCGGCATTCACGCCTCCGCGATCCTCAAGGATCCCACAACCTACGAGCACGTCGCGCCGGAATCTGTCGGCAATCGTCGCAAGGTGCTGGTGTCGGACCAGGCCGGCCGATCCAACGTGCTGGCGGAACTGGAGCGCGCCAATATCGCATTCGACAAGAACGATCCGAAACTGGGCCGGTTGCTCGAGGAGGTGAAGGAGCGCGAGGCGGCGGGCTACGCTTACGAGTCGGCGAACGCGTCGTTCGATCTGCTGGCGCGGCGCACGCTCGGCCGCGTGCCGGAGTATTTCAATGTCGAGCAGTTCGACGTCAACGTCGAGCAGCGCTACAATTCCAACGGCCGGCGCGTCACCGTCGCCATGGCGGTGGTCAAGGTCAAGGTTGACGGCGAGGCACTGATTTCGGCCGCCGAAGGCAACGGCCCCGTCAATGCACTCGATGTCGCCCTGCGCAAGGATCTCGGCAAATATCAGAAATACATAGAGGGGCTGAAGCTGATCGATTACCGCGTGCGTATCCTCAATGGAGGTACCGAAGCAGTGACGCGCGTGCTGATCGAAAGTGAGGATGAGCAGGGCGAGCGCTGGACCACGATCGGCGTGTCGCCCAATATCATCGACGCGTCGTTTCAGGCCCTGATGGATTCGGTATTTTACAAGCTGGTGAAGTCCGGCGCTCCGGTGTGAGGGGACGGGGTCATGATCGATCACGTGTCCCTGGCCGTCAGCGATCTTGCGCGTTCGGTTGCGTTTTACGAACTTGCGCTCGCTCCGCTCGGAATGTCGAAGCTGGTGGCGCGACCGGCGATGGTCGGGTTTGGAAAATCCTATCCGGAGTTATGGATCAATTTGCGCAGCGGGATGGCGGCGCTGTCGCCTGACAACGGAGCCCATCTGTGTCTTCGCGCGAAAACGACAGGTGAGATCGATGCGTTCCATGTCGCTGCTGTTGCCGCCGGTGCGCATTCGGAGAGTCCGCCGTCGCTCCGCCCGCATGACCGCATGCGATATTATGCTGCGTTTATCGTGGATTTCGATGGCAACCGGATTGAAGCGGTGACGTTTCCAAACGACGACACGCCACCGGCGGATTGACCCGCGATCGATCGTTACAGCCGCTGCGCGACGTCCGGCGCGAGTTCCTTGGAATCCTGTGGCGTCTGGGCTGCGGCGGAACGAAGCGTCGGCAGAATATCCTCGACGCGTTCGGCTTTGAGAACTTCAACAGCGAGTGTCGGTCGGATGAACGCGGTTGCGCGCATGTGCGTCAGGAGTTCAAGGAACGGTTCCCAGAAGCCCTCGATATTCGCGAGCAGGATCGGCTTGCTGTGGCGTCCAAGCTGTTGCCAGGTGAGCTGTTCGACCAGTTCCTCAAGCGTACCGATGCCGCCGGGAAGAGCGATGAAGGCATCCGAACGCTCGAACATCAGACGCTTGCGCTCGTGCATATCGTGCGTGACGATCATTTCCTGGACGCGTGACAGCGCGTTCTCGCGCGCCGTGAGAAAATCAGGAATAATGCCGGTCACGGCGCCGCCATGGTCGAGCGTCGACGTGGCGACGGCCCCCATCAGGCCGACGGAGCCGCCGCCATAGACCAGTCTGACACCGTTTTCAGCGAGAGATTTACCGAGCGCGATCGCTGCCTGGACAAACTTGGGATTGGTACCGGGGCCTGAGCCGCAATAGACACAGACCGTCTTGATGATGTTCATGGACTCGATTTGGCACCGCAAAATGACAGCGTCAAGCCTTCGGTGCGTGTCGCGGGGAGGCCGGTCTCCTCCAGCGCTGCCGCGGGCGGCAAAAGAATCGCGGGGTGAGGGGTGCACGCAGCACCCAAACACTCTATATGACAGCCGATATATGACACCGATCAGACGACATTCTCGGCGGCAAACGCCGGATTTCGGTTCGGGCGCACTCAATGGCTAGCCCCCACGCGGCCGGTGCGTCGGCGGAGCCTTTCGACGACCCGATCCGGCGCGCGACGCTCGGCAGAGCGCTCCTGCATCTTTGGCCCTACATGTGGCCCGGTGATCGCGCCGACCTGAAGATGCGCGTGGTCTGGTCGATGCTGCTGTTGCTTGCGGCGAAGGTCGCGACGCTGACGGTTCCCTTCACTTTCAAATGGGCGATCGACGCGCTGAATGGCGCGGGAAGCGCGCCGGTGCAGCCCGACAACTGGGCGATGTGGCTGATCGTGTCTCCGCTCGCGATGACCGCCGCTTATGGCTCGATACGCGTACTGATGGCGCTGCTCACGCAGTGGCGGGACGGTATCTTTGCCATGGTTGCGATGCACGCCGTCCGCAGGCTGGCTTACCAGACATTCGTCCACATGCACGAGCTGTCGCTGCGGTTTCACCTCGAACGCAAGACCGGCGGGTTGACTCGCGTACTCGAACGAGGCCGCGCCGGCATCGAGGGGATGGTCCGGCTCGTTATCCTTCAGCTCGTTCCGACGGCGGTCGAAGTCGGGCTGCTTACCGCCGTTCTGTTGTGGCAATTCGACTGGCGCTACGTGCTGGTGACGCTGGCGACCGTCGTGGTCTACATGGTCTTCACTTATCAGGCGACGAAGTGGCGGATTGAAATCCGCCGCCGGATGAACGATTCCGATTCCGACGCCAATACCAAGGCGATCGACTCCCTGCTGAACTATGAGACCGTAAAGTATTTCGGCGCCGAGCTGCGTGAAGCGAAGCGCTACGACCGGTCGATGGAGCATTTCGAAACCGCGAGCGTGCAGACCTACACGTCGCTGGCAGTGTTGAACGCGGGGCAGGCGGTCATCTACACGGCCGGGCTGACGGCAGTCATGGTGTTGTGCGCGATCGGCGTGCGCAACGGCACTCATACGGTGGGTGATTTCGTCATGGTCAACGCCATGATGATCCAGCTCTACCAGCCGCTCAATCTGATGGGCATGGTCTATCGCGAGATCAAGCAGGCGATCATCGATATCGAGCAAATGTTCGGCGTGCTGACGCGCAATCCCGAAGTGAAAGATCGCCCCGATGCGCAGCCCCTGCGCGTCGAGCGTGGGTCGGTGCGATTCGACGACGTTCGGTTTTCGTACGATCCGGATCGTCCGATCCTGAAAGGTCTGAGCTTCGATGTACCGGCCGGCAAGACGGTGGCGATCGTCGGACCCTCGGGGGCAGGTAAATCGACGATCTCGCGCCTTTTGTTTCGCCTTTATGATGTGTCGGGCGGCCGCATCCTGATCGATGGTCAGGACATTCGTAGCGTCACGCAGACGTCACTTCGCGCCGCGATCGGGATGGTGCCGCAGGACACCGTCTTGTTCAACGACACCATCCGTTACAACATCCGCTATGGACGCTGGGATGCGACCGATGAAGAGGTCGAGGCAGCGGCTCAAACGGCCCAGATCGACGGCTTCATCAGGATGTCGCCGAAGGGCTATGAGACCGAGGTCGGCGAGCGCGGGTTAAAGCTGTCCGGCGGCGAAAAACAGCGCGTGGCGATCGCCCGCACGGTGCTGAAAGCGCCCCCGATCCTCGTGCTGGACGAGGCAACCTCGGCGCTCGACAGCCATACCGAGCATGAAATCCAGGAGGCTCTTGAACGGGTTTCGCGCAACCGGACTTCGCTGGTGATCGCGCACCGGTTGTCGACCGTCGTAGGTGCCGACGAAATTATCGTGCTTGATCAGGGCCGTATCGCTGAACGGGGAGCCCATGCCGAGCTCTTGGCAGCCGAAGGTCTTTACGCGAGTATGTGGAATAGACAGCGTGAGGCGCAGGAGGCGCGGGAAAAACTGGCGCTGATCGGCGATGACGACGACGCGCCCAATCGCGCCCCTCCGCCTGTGGACAATCCGCTGGTGGCGCCGGCCGCCGCGGCAGAGTAGAATAAATCTAAGGCCCTCACGAATCAGGCCATCGGGTTGAATTTGCCGCGTGGCTTGCAGATCGGGATTTCTGCGATGCGGTTTCCGAACAATGGGTTCTGAACAATACGGATGCTGCTCGAGGGTCGAGACGCGTGTTTCCATAAAGCCCATCTTCACATTCGCAGATTAGGTTCTCATGGCCATCATAGATCGACAGACCCTGCTATCCGTCGCCAAATCCATCCGCGCGCAAATTCCGCCGATTCATCCAAAGGGTTATCCCTTCGTCGGCGGCTTCGCACTGGTCAGCCTCCTTCTGTTCTGGCTCTGGACTCCGCTGGGCTGGATCGGGACGCTGTTGACGGTGTGGTGTGCGTTCTTCTTTCGCAACCCAGTCCGTGTGACGCCGATCCGCGAGGGTATTGTCGTCGCGCCGGCTGATGGACGCATCACGATGATCACGCAGGCTCTGCCGCCGGCCGAGCTCGAACTCGGTGACCAGCCATTGCTGCGCATTTCGATCTTCCTGAGCGTGTTCGATTGCCACATCAATCGCAGTCCGGTCGCGGGGCGGATCGAACGGATCGTCTACCGTCCCGGCATATTCATCAATGCCGACCTCGACAAGGCGAGCGAGGACAACGAGCGCAACTCGCTCGTGATATCGACGCCGAACGGGCAGGTCGGGGTGATCCAGATTGCTGGGCTGGTGGCGCGGCGAATTGTCTCGTTCGTGCACGAGGGGCAGACAATGGGAGTGGGTGAGCGCTTCGGGCTGATCCGCTTCGGCTCGCGTCTCGACGTCTACTTGCCGCCGGGGACGCCAGCATTGGTATCCGAAGGGCAGACCGCGATCGCTGGCGAGACGGTGCTGGCTGATTTCCAGCTTGGCGACGACGGGCGGACCTATCGTAGCAATTAGCCGTTCGGGCGGCTTGCCGGGGTGCCGCGCCGGTGGCGGAGCCGGCCGGGCCTTGCTATATGGAAGGCGTGCAGACGCCACACGATCCGAAGTCGCCCGAGATGCGCCGCCGCCGGTTTCGCCCGATCCCGGTGCGGATGTTGGTGCCCAATTTCATCACGCTGCTGGCGATTTGCGCGGGCCTGACGGCGATCCGGCTTTCGACCGAGGGGCGGATGGAGCTGGCGGTGGGAGCGATCGTGTTCGCCGCCGTTCTCGACGGGCTCGACGGGCGCGTGGCCCGCATGATCAAGGGGCAGTCGAAATTCGGCGCTGAACTCGACAGTCTTGCGGACTTTGTCAATTTCGGTGTCGCCCCCGGTCTGATCCTTTATTTCTGGCAGTTGCACGACCTCCACAATGTGGGTTGGATCGCAGCAATGATTTTCGCGATCAGCGGCGGTCTACGGCTCGCTCGCTTCAATGCGACAATGGACGACCCGAACAAGCCCGCATTCGCGGCGAATTTCTTTACCGGCGTGCCTGCGCCAGCGGGTGCGATCGCGGTGCTTCTTCCGATCTATCTGTCGTTTCTTGGCGTCCCGCAGCCGCCCGCGGTGCTGACGGGTTTTACACGCTGCTGATTGCGATCTTGATGGTGTCGCGGCTGCCGGTTTTCTCCGGCAAGATGGTTGGAATGCGCGTGGAGCCGGAGCTTGTGCTGCCGGTGTTCGTGGCGGTGGTGTTCTTCATCGCGCTCTTGATCAGTTATCCCTGGGTCGTCCTCTCCTTCAGTTCGATCATTTTTCTGTTGACCCTTCCGCTTGGATGGAGATCCTACCGCGATCAGGATCGCAAGGCTGTGCAGCAGACATTGCCGGTTGCGCCATCTGCCGAAGCCACATCGCCAACCGCTCCGATCCGGAAACGGGAGCAGGACAACCGGCCTTCCCGCCCGCATTGAAACCTTGCCAATGCGGCTGTCGTCGCGCCGGCGGTTCGTGGGATATACTAACGAGCCGCTTACTGATCTGCCGCCGATTGTCGATTATGAGCGGCGGTGATCCGCCCCGGGTCCGTCGCCACTCTTTCATTGATTAGTAAAGTATTAAAATCGCGGCGCGCGGCCTCGCGTCGACTGCGCGTCCGGCGGACGCTTCGGAAGCAATCCGGTAGCAAAAGAATGCCGATTTCGCGTTTGCCTTTGCATGGCGTCCCTTAAGCTTTACGCCTCTTTAATGGCGCCAACGCTAGGGTAATAACGCGCGGCTTAGAATGAACCGCGTCACCGTCCAGGATGGCCGGTGGTTCGCGTGCGTTGGAGTTCTCCATGGATATCATGACGGGTGCCGGACTTGCTTTCGGCATGATCGTTGTCGCCGTGATGGTCTTCATGGGTGGCGATCTCCACATGTTCGTCAGCGAACATGCCATGATCATCATTTTCGGCGGATCAATCGCCGCGACGATGATCCGCTTCCCGCTCGGCGCGATTCTTCATGGCTTGCCGCTCGGCGCCAAGTTTGCATTCACCATGAGCCGGCTGTCGGCGCGCGACCTTGTCGACGAACTGGCGCGGATCGCCGAGATCGCCCGCAAGCAGGGGCCGGTCGGCCTCGAAAAAGTCGAGACCAACGAGCCGTTTCTGGCCAAGGGAATTCGTTTCGTTGCGGACGGCTACGACCTTGAATTCATCCGCGATAACCTCGAACGCGATCGCGACAATTTTCTCATGCACCTCGATGAGGGAAGCAAGATCTACCGCGCCATCGGCGATTGCGCTCCGGCGTTCGGCATGATCGGCACCCTGATCGGCATGGTGCAGATGTTCGCCAACATGACGGATCCCTCCAAGCTCGGTCCGTTCATGGCGACCGCGCTGCTCGCGACGCTCTACGGCGCGCTCGTCGCCAACCTGTTCTGCCTGCCGATCGCGGACAAGCTGCACGGCAAATTGCTGGACGAGGAAACCAATCGCACTCTGATCATCGACGGCATCCTGATGATACGGGATTCCAAGAGCCCGACGCTGGTGCGCGAAATGTTGCTCGCCTACCTGCCGGAGAAGCATCGCCACGAAGAAGGTGAGCCGGTTCCGGCGTGATCTGACGGTAGAGCATTTTCCGGCTAAGTGGAATCCGGTTAGCCGTAAGAAAATGCTCTCAATTAATAACTTGCGCGTATTCTGATCGCAAAACCGGTATCCACTTTTGCGGAATACGCGCTAGTCGGGAAACCAGCAATGGCCAAGAAAAAACGCGGCGATGCGCATGGCGGAGGGCACGGCTGGTTCGTCACGTTCGCCGATTTGATGGGCCTGATGATGAGCTTCTTCGTGATGCTCGTCGCGTTCTCCACCATGGATAACAACAAGCTCAAGATCGTCGCCGGCTCGATGCGCGACGCCTTTGGCACCCAGACCGAGGTGCGATATTCCGGCATCATCGAATCGGATGGCCTGCCAACACGGCCCAAACTGAAGAACGCCGCGCACGTCCCGCCGCAGGAAACCTCCACCACCCCAACCCCCGATGAGCAGGAACGCTCCAAGACGGCCGGTGCTCGCCTCAAGACAGATCGCGAGTTTGCGCTTGCGTCGGCGTCGCTGCGGCAGGCGCTGCAGGACATGCCCGAGCTGACCGAACTCTCCAAGCACATCATGTTCGAGGAGACCAAGGAAGGTCTCAACCTGGAGATCGTCGACCAGGATGGCCGGTCGATGTTCGCGGATGGCTCCAAGGTGCCTTACGACCGGACGCGCATGCTGATCAGGAAGCTCGCAGCTCCACTCAAGGCGACGCCTTTGCGGATTTCGATCACCGGTCACACAGCCTCGAACTTCATGCCGACGCACAGCGATTATGACGGGTTCGATCTGTCCGCGGACCGCGCCAACGCCGTTCGCCAAATTCTCGAGCGGGAAGGGCTACCGTCGAGCCATATCTTCGCGGTATCCGGCAAGTCGGACGGCATGCCCCTGTTTCCGGACGATCCGTCGCTGGCGGCGAACCGGCGCGTGACCATCACCTTGATGCGCGAGGCGCCTCCTTTACCTCCAAATTTGAAGCCCTGATTTATCCACAATACTATTTTACCGGACTGGGCTGGCTGCCGGTAGGTCGATGGCGGCTGTCAATGCTATGCTCGGCGGATTGACGGGCCTTTGCTTGTGGGCGATAGCCCGGATCAAAACAATCATCAGAACGTTTGCAAGGCATCATGGCCGTCAGCGAAACACCCGCCGAAGCCACAGGCGAAGCTTCGGCAACGACGACCGGTTTTTGGCCGTTAACGCTCGGAAGCATCGGTGTGGTCTTTGGCGACATCGGAACATCGCCCTTGTATGCGTTCCGCGAGGCGGTCAATCATGCCGCGCAACAGGGGGCGGTGACGCCGGTGATCGTGCTCGGCGTGCTGTCGCTGATCTTGTGGTCGCTGTTCATCGTCGTCACGGCCAAGTACGTTCTCCTGCTGCTGCGGGCCGACAACAACGGGGAGGGCGGAACCCTGTCGCTAATGGCGCTCGGGCAGCGGGCGCTGGGGCGGCGAAGCTTGCTTCTTCTGGCGCTCGGCGTGGTCGGCGCCTCGATGTTCATCGGCGATTCCATGATCACTCCGGCGATCTCGGTGCTGTCCGCAGTCGAAGGATTGAAGCTCGCGGCGCCGTCGCTCGAACCCTACGTCGTCCCGCTGACGTTGCTGATCCTGGTCATGCTATTCGCGGTGCAGAGCCGCGGCACAGCGCGTATCGCTTCGGCGTTCGCCCCGGTGATGGCACTGTGGTTCGGGACCATCGCGGTCCTCGGCGTTCTGCACATCCACGAGGACCCGAGCGTCCTGCTAGCGGTCAATCCATGGTACGCCATTCACTTCCTGCTTAATCATGGCCTGATCGGCCTTGTCATCATGGGGCTGGTCTTTCTGTCGGTCACGGGCGGCGAGGCGCTGTACGCCGATCTCGGCCACTTCGGCCGCAAACCAATTCAGGCGGCGTGGTTCTGTCTGGTACTGCCAGCGCTACTGCTGAACTATTTCGGACAGGGGGCGCTGATCCTCGCCCATCCCGACGCCATCGAGAACACCTTCTACCGTCTCGCGCCGGCGCCGATGATCCTGCCGCTGGTCATTCTGGCAACCGCCGCCACGGTGATCGCCAGCCAGGCGGTCATTACCGGCGCCTTTTCGCTGATCCGTCAGGCCGTGCAACTCGGCCTGTTGCCGCGTTTCGAGGTGCGCTACACATCCGAGACCCATGCCGGCCAGATCTACCTGCCGCGCGTCAATATGCTGTTGCTGATCGGCGTGTTGCTACTGGTGCTATTGTTCCGCACCTCCAGCGGGCTAGCCTCGGCCTACGGAATCGCCGTGTCCACCACGATGGTCGCCGACGGCATCATGGGCTTTGTCGTTGTCTGGAAGCTGTGGAACTGGCGCGCGGCGACGGCTGCCTCATTGGTCGTCCCGCTTGTCGTCGTTGACATGATGTTTTTCAGCGCCAATCTCCTCAAGCTGCTTGAGGGCGCATGGGTACCGCTTCTGTTCGGTCTCACTGTGGTCGTGCTGATATGGACGTGGCGCCGCGGCGTAGCAATCCTGGTCCAAAAGACTAGGCGCACCGAGGTGCCGCTCGTCGATCTCATCAAGAGTCTGGAAAAGCGGCCCCCGCATATCGTCAAGGGCACCGCGGTGTTCCTGACCAGCGATCCCTGCTTCGTGCCGACCGCGCTGTTGCACAATCTCAAGCACAACAAGGTTCTTCACGAGCATAACGTCATTCTAACCATCGAAACCACGCAAACCCCACGCGTCGATCCCACCGAGCGGGTTCGCATGGAAAATATCAGCGAGAAGTTCTCGACGGTCAGACTCCGCTTCGGTTTCATGGAATCGCCGAATGTCCCGAAGGCCCTCGTGATCGCGCGCAAGCTCGGCTGGCAGTTCGACATCATGGCGACGTCGTTTTTCGTCTCGCGGCGCTCGCTGAAGCCGTCCGCGCAGTCGGGAATGCCGCTTTGGCAGGATCACCTGTTCATCGCGCTCAGCCGGTCGGCCAATGATGCGACCGATTATTTCCAGATTCCGACAGGGCGGGTCGTGGAAGTAGGCACCCAGGTCATAATTTGACCTCCTCAATTGTCATGCGCCTTCTGCATAACTGAGGCCCGAAATCAGGGTGTGCCATGCGTTGGGCGCGGGGGTATAAGCCGCGTCGCTTCACATTGTGCAGTGAAGCATTCCGAGGCCTCATCCATGACGAGCGATAGTGAAGCTCCCGCCGCGGCGACGCCGCCGGCGAATGGATCTGTCGACACCCATTCCACGGCGGGCTTCAAGGCGCTGACGCTGGGCAGCATTGGGGTGGTCTACGGTGACATCGGCACCAGCCCGCTTTACGCGCTCCGTGAGGCGGTCGTCGCTTCCGGCGCGACCGGAAGCCAGGCCGACCCGCAAGCCGTGCTGGGCGTCCTTTCGCTGATCCTGTGGGCGCTGATCGTTGTGGTAACGCTGAAGTACGTCCTGATCCTGCTGCGGGCGGACAATCATGGCGAGGGCGGAATCTTGGCGCTGATGGCGCTGGCGCAGCGCGCCGCGAATCGACGCGGGCCACTCATCGTGCTGCTCGGCATCATCGGCGGTGCGCTGTTCTACGGTGATGCCGTCATTACTCCGGCGCTTACCGTGCTCTCGGCCATCGAAGGCATCAAGCTGACCACCTCGGCGCTCGATCCTTATGTCGTGCCAGTCACCGTGATCATTCTGCTGGCTTTGTTTGCGGTTCAGTCACGTGGGACGGCGCGGGTCGCTACTTTTTTCGGGCCCGTGATGTGCGTCTGGTTCGCATTGATCGCTGCCGCGGCCATTCCGCAGATCGTGCAGCATCCGGAAGTCTGGCTGGCTTTCAATCCGCTATACGCAATCACATTCATGATTTATCACGGCATCATCGGTTTCGTCACGCTTGGCGCCGTGTTTCTGGCGGTGACGGGTGCCGAGGCGCTCTATGCCGACCTCGGTCACTTCGGCAAGCGTCCGATACAGACTGCGTGGCTCGCGATCGTGCTGCCGTCGCTTGCGCTGAACTATCTCGGACAAGGCGCGCTGTTGATCGCTCATCCAGAGGCGATCGAGAATCCGTTTTTCCTGCTGTTTCCGGCATGGTCGCTCGTTCCTGTCGTGGTCATGGCAACCGTCGCTTCGGTGATCGCAAGCCAGGCCGTCATTACCGGCGCCTATTCGCTGACGCGTCAGGCGATCCAGCTCGGGCTGCTGCCGCGATTTGAAATCCGCCATACGTCGGAGGCGCATTCCGGCCAGATCTACATGCCTCGCGTCAATATGCTGCTCGTTATAAGCGTCGTGTTGCTGGTGCTGATGTTCCGCTCGTCAAGTGCGCTGGCGTCCGCCTACGGCATTTCCGTCACGGGAACGATGGTCGTTACCGCGATGATGGGATTTGTTGTCATCTGGAAGGTCTGGCGCTGGCCGGCGATCGCAGCCGCCGCCCTGATTGCGCCGTTCCTGCTTCTCGATCTGACCTTTCTGGCGGCGAACCTGCTGAAAATTCTCGAGGGCGGTTGGGTGCCGCTGGCGCTTGGCGCGATCGTAATGCTGCTGATGTATACTTGGCGCCGCGGCAGCCGGCTCCTGTTCGAGAAATCCCGCAAGCTCGAATTTCCGTTGCTCGATCTGGTGGCGATGCTGGAAAAGCGGCCGCCGCAGCGGGTACCCGGGACCGCCGTGTTTCTGACCAGCGATCCGAGCTGTGCTCCGACCGCGCTGATGCACAGTCTGAAACACTACAGAGTGCTTCACGAGAAGAACGTCATTCTCACCATCGAGACCGCGCCGACGCCGCGGATCGCGCCCTGCGACCGGGTGCGGCTGGAGGAGATCAGCGCCACCTTTTCGCGCGTGACGCTTCGCTTCGGCTTCATGGAAAGTCCCAATGTGCCGAAATCGCTCGCCATCGCGCGGAAACTCGGCTGGCAGTTCGATATCATGGCGACGTCGTTCTTCCTGTCGCGGCGCTCTCTCAAACCGGCCGCGCATTCCGGAATGCCGCGCTGGCAGGATCTGCTGTTCATCGCGCTCGGCCGTACGGCCAACGACGCTACCGACTATTTCCAGATACCGACCGACCGGGTAGTCGAGGTGGGAACGCAAGTCAGCATTTAGGCAAGTCAGTATTTAGAATCGTGTCGGCGCTTGATTTTATCCGCGCGAGAGGCGACCTTGACGGGCGGAAAACGGGGCGAAATCGGCTTCGAACCGGTGCGAGCGCCTGAATGCGGGGCGCAAGGAGGTTACGTTGGCGGATCAGAATTTTGTCGTTCACGACTTGACGCCGGAAGAGGTATCGAAGGGCATTGCCGACGGGCGCTATCTGCTGGTTGACGTCCGCGAGCCGAACGAGGTTGCGGCGGAGGCTTATCCGGACGCGGTCGTTATTCCGCTGTCGACCTTCGATCCCGAGGAGATTCCCGATCCGCAGGGCAAGCAGGTCGTATTTGCCTGCCGCTCCGGCAAGCGCTCGGTGACCGCGTCGCTGGCGGCGCAGACCGGCGGTCTTGCTTACGACAAGCATCTCGCAGGCGGAATTCTGGGGTGGAAAGCCGCGGGGCTGCCGACCCGACCAGGCGGCTGAACGTTTCGAATGACGTCGATGAACAAGGTCTTTGCCGACCTTCCGGTCACGATCTTCGAGGTCGATGTCGCAGCTCGCGCGCGACAACAGTGCCATCAACCTCGGGCAGGGGTTTCCTGACGATCCAGGTCCGGAAGACATCCGGCGCGCGGCGGCGGACGCCGTTATGAACGGCTACAATCAATACCCTTCCATGATGGGTATTCCGGAGTTGCGGCAGGCGATCGCCACGCACTACGGACATTGGCACGGCCTGACGCTCGACCCGATGACCGAGGTGATGGTGACCTCGGGCGGCACTGAGGCGCTGACCAGCGCTATACTTGCGATCGTCGAGCCGGGCGACGAGGTCATCGTCTTCCAGCCGGTCTACGACTCCTATCTTCCGATCATCAGGCAGGCCGGCGGCGTTCCGCGCCTGATCCGTCTCGAACCGCCGCACTGGCGGTTGACGGAAGACGCGCTACGTCACGTGTTCACGTACAAGACCAAGGCGGTGCTTTTCAACAACCCGCTCAATCCGGCTGCGGTGGTCTATCCGCGCGAGGATCTGGAACTGCTGGCGCGGTTTTGTGAGGAGTTCGACGCGGTCGCGGTATGCGACGAGGTCTGGGAGCATGTCGTCTTCGATGGCCGCGAGCATATTCCGCTTATCACCATTCCCGGTATGCGCGACCGCACCATCAAGATCGGTTCGGCTGGGAAGATATTTTCGCTCACGGGCTGGAAGGTCGGCTTTGTCTGCGCCGCGCCGCCGCTACTGCGGGTCACCGCGAAGGTGCACCAGTTTCTGACGTTCACGACGGCTCCCAATCTTCAGGCGGCCGTCGCCTACGGTCTCGCCAAGCCGGACGATTTCTTTCTCAAGATGCGCCGCGATCTGGCGCGGAGCCGGGACCGTCTGACTCGCGGCTTGGAAGAGATCGGGTTTCCCGTGCTGCCCTCACAGGGAACATATTTCCTGACGGTCGACCTTTCTCCGCTTGGTCTCAATGAAACCGACGAGGCGTTCTGCAGGCGCATCGTGATGGATTACAAGGTTGCGGCGATTCCGGTTTCCGCGTTCTATGAACAGGATGCGGTCACGTCGGTCGTACGCTTCTGTTTCGCCAAGAACGATGCCACGCTCGACAGCGCGCTGGAACGCTTGTCCCATGCCGTGCATGGCGTCTAGGTGTTGCAAACGATGATTCCGAATTGATGCAAGGGGATTTGGGTTGGCGTCGCATTCGCGCTTGGTCTCGGCGGTGTGTCATCACGGCCGGCACAGGCGGCCGAGCGGATCGTCAATTTCTACAACTGGTCGAACTACATCGCGCCTGATGTGCTCGACGCCTTCACCAAGGAGACCGGCATCAAGGTGGTCTACGACACCTTCGATGCCAACGAGACACTGGAAACCCGACTTCTCGCCGGCAAGTCGGGCTACGACGTGGTGGTGCCCACAGCGTATTTTCTGAAGCGCCAGATCACTGCGAATATCTTCCAGAAGCTCGACAAGTCGAAGCTGCCGAACCTGGCCAATGCCTGGCCCGAAGTCACCGCGAAGCTCGCGGTGTACGATCCCGGCAACCAGTATGCGGCGAATTACATGTGGGGCACGACCGGCATCGGCTATAACATCAAAACGATGAAGCAGCTTCTTGGACCCGATGGCAAGATCGATAGCTGGGATGTCATCTTCGATCCGGACAAGCTCGCGAAGTTCAAGGACTGCGGCGTCCAAATGCTCGATTCCGCGGATGATATCCTGCCAGCGGCGCTGAACTATCTGGGCCTCGATCCGAACTCCACAAAACCGGCGGATCTTGAAAAGGCGGCCACCCTTGTCAGCAGGGTCAGGCCATCGGTTCGGAAATTTCATTCCTCGGAATATCTGAACGGCCTCGCCACCGGCGAGATATGTCTTGTCGTCGGCTGGTCGGGCGATATCAAGCAGGCACGAAGCCGCGCGGCCGAGACCAATGGCGTCGAGATTGGCTATGCGATCCCGAAAGAGGGCGCGCAGATGTTCTTCGACAATCTCGCCATTCCGGCGGATGCCAAGAACGTCGCCGAAGCCCACGAGCTGATCAACTATCTCTACCGTCCGCACGTTGCGGCGAAGAATTCCGATTTCCTGTCCTATGCCAACGGCAATCTGGCCAGCCAGAAACTGATCGATCCGAAAATCGTCAACGACAAAACGATCTATCCGGACCCAGCCACGATGAAGCGGCTGTTCGTCATCACTGCACGCGATCCCGCGACACAACGTACGATCAATCGGCTCTGGACTCGCGTGAAAATCGGGCGGTGAGGAGAACCACAGCGGTTCTCGGTTACACGGAATCAATCCGTACTCTGGCGTCATGCGCGGGCATAGCCGTTCGAAGAACGGCGTCGCTTTCGCTCGCCTATGTCCCGCGCATCCATCTTCTTTGAAGATTGATAGATTGCCGGGTCAAGCCCGGCAATGACGGGTAATCGAGATGTTTCCGTCCAAGCGTGAAACGCGCTACCGCCAGCGGCGGTGCAGCCACAGCCATTGATCCGGGTATTCGCGTATCCAGCCTTCGATCACCGAGGTGATGACCTGCATCGTGCCTTGCACGTCGATCTGTCCGCTCGCATCCCGCACCGGCGCGATCTCTTCGGACAGTTCGGCGCGGAAGCGATGGCCGGGGAGGCGGATGATCCGCACGCCATGGATCGGACACTCGATCTGCCGCAGCAGACGCGCCAGCGTCGGATTGGCCTTGGTCTTGCGGCCGAAGAACGTGACGTCGACGCCGTTGGTGAAATACTGATCGACCAGCATGGCGACGTGCCGGCCGCTTTGCAGCGCGTGCGCCAGTTTGAAGGGCGCGTCACGGCCGGTCGGGATCAACGTTCCCATATTGACGGAGCGTAATTGCTCGATCGCGCGATCGGCCGATGCGATATTCGGCCGGCGATACAGCACTGCGGCATCGAGCCCATGCGCGACTGCGGCGACGGCAGGGAGCTCCCAGTTGCCGAGATGACTTGCGAATATCAGCGCCGGCTTGCCGTCGTCGCGCAGCCGCTCAAATAGCTTCTGGCTCTTTGGCTCGATTTCGACGCGCCCGTTTCCAAGGCGAGCAGGATCAAGATCCCAGATGTGATCGAGGTGGGCGAACTCCGCGCCGATGCGCCCGAGATTGTCCCATACCCCCGCCAAAATTGTCTCGATCTCATCCGACGACTTTTCGGGAAACGCGGCTGTCAGGTTGGCGCGTCCGATCTTCTGCTCGCGCAGCATCGGTCCGATCTTCTGAGTGATCCGACCGAACAGGTTTGCAGTCTTGATCGGATCGAAATAGCGCGTCGTGCGCAATAGCCCGATCGTCAACGCGCCGATGGCGGCTGCGCCCACGGGTTTGACCACGTCGCGTAGTCGGGCTCGGGTTCGAAGGATGAAGCGATGCATCAGAGCTATTCCGGCTTTGATGGAATCAAAGCCGGAATCCAGCTTTTTGTTTTGACGCGTTTTCTTGACGCGAACCGGTACCATCCTCGGGTCAAGCCTGAGGACATGCTTCGCTTGAAAACGCTATAGAGGACAAAAATCCCGCCCAGGGCCGGCCGGCATTCGGCACGCTTCAGCACGTCAGCGAGCCGGGCAAGAATCTGCAGCACTGGCGTTTTCAGACCGGTTCGCGCGTCAGGATCAGCGACGCGTTCTGTCCGCCGAACCCGAACGAGTTCGACATGACCGTGGTGACGCGCGCATCGCGGGCTGCGTTGGGAACGACATCAAACGGGATCGCTGGATCCGGCACGTCATAGTTGATGGTCGGCGGAATGCGCTGGTGCTCGAGCGTCAATAGCGAGAACACCGCTTCGACAGCTCCCGCCGCCGAGAGGGTGTGGCCGACCATGGATTTGTTTGACGATACCGGGATCTGCTTGGTGCGCTCGCCAAACACCGTCGAGATGCCGAGATATTCCATCTTGTCGTTTTCCGGAGTACCCGTGCCGTGCGCGTTGATGTAATCGATCTGCTCTGCGGTTACGCCGGCGTCCGCCAGCGCGTTGCGAACGCATCCGATGATCGGCTTGCCGTCGGGGCTCGAACGCGTACGGTGGAAGGAGTTCCGCCAGTTCGCCGCATCCCGCCAGGATTCCCAGGATTTTCGCGCCGCGTGCGGCCGCGGCCTCATAGCTTTCGAGGACCAGTGCGCCCGCGCCCTCGGCCATTACGAAGCCGTCGCGGTTCTTGGAAAACGGCCGTACCGCGGCGTGCGGGGAGTCGTTCTGGGTCGACAGCGCCGACAGCAGCGAAAACCGGATCAACGCTTCGGGATTGACCGAACCGTCAGTTGCGACGCACAGCGCTGCGTCGGCCTCGCCGCGGCGGATCGCTTCGACGCCGAGTTGAATTGCGGTGGCTCCCGATGCGCAGGCCGTCGAGAGCGAGATGGGCGAACCCTTGGTGCCGAAGGTTTCGGCGAGATGATCCGCGACCGAACCGAACAGGAAGCGGCGATGATATTGCTTGAACCCGCCGCCGCCACTGACCCGCAGCATCTGATCATAGTCGATGTCGGTATCCGCGCCGATGGCGCGGCCGAGTTCCTGACGCTGCGGCCATTCGAGTTCGACCGGGGCGACAGCGAGAAACAGCGGGCCTGGAAAATCACCGGCGCGACCGATTCCAGCCTGCGCGACGGCTTCCTCGGTCGCAATGTTCGCTAACTGCTCCGAGAGATCGGTCGACGTGAACGGCTCGACCGGGACGAAATCGATAGTTCCGGCCATCGTGGTTCTCAGGCCATCGGTCGGGAAGCGCGTGATCGTCCTGATGCCGGATTCACCCGCGCAAAGTTTGGCCCAGTTGTCGGTTTTGCCGGAGCCGAGAGACGTCACGACGCCCATGCCCGTGACGACGACGACGGGCCTGCCGGATTTGTCGCGCATTGCGGTCATGGTTCCCCCGTCGAATTAGAGTCTGGTTCAACTGCGTTGAATCAGTCTCTGGTCTTATCCTTTTGATTGAGCATGATCTTATCCGAAAACCGGTTTCCACTTTTCATGCTCTAGTCCAGCTCAGCCGATTGCTTCAACCAGCGCCATGCCTTCGCCACGCCAGTGTCCGGCTCCGATCACGACAATCTGGGCCGGAGACTTGGACATATCAATCTCCTCGCCTGATGAATCGGCAGGTGCGAATAGCGCTCCACGCGACAGCGATAACGCTGCAACGGCGAGGCCAAGCGGAAACTGCGCTTCCATGGTGTGACCGAACATTGTTCCGGTCGCGCGCACCGGGATGTCCGGATGGGCGCGGAGGAACGCGCGTTCCTCCGACGTGACCGGCTCGGCGCCGGTCGCGCCCGTGATGATCGCGGTGGCCTCCGTATGACTGCCAAGCTTCGACCACAACGATTCCAGCGTCGATGTGGTCTCGCCGGAGCGTTTGCGCCGCGCATGATCGGCGACGACATTGGTCAGGCGCGCAAACGGCTTCGCGCCGCGGGCCTCTGCATGGGCGCGGGATTCAATCACCAGAAAAGCGCCGCCGGATCCGAGCGCGAAACCGCTGCTCTGCTCGCGCGCCCAGACCGGCGCGTATTTTTCTTTCAGGTTAAAGTCGCCAAATTCGTAGAGGAGGAGCATGTCCTTACGCTCGCCGTTGTGAGCGGCGCCGACCAGAGCGATGTCGCTTTGGCCGGCGGCGATTCGTGCGAGCGCGATGCGCGCCGCGTCGACACCGGCAGCTTCTTCGCCCATGAAAGTGCGCGATGAGCCGGTGACGCCGTGGACGATGGCAATATTGCCGGCGAGAAGGTTGGATAACTGCGCCAGGAAGAGTGTCGGCCGCAGGTCGTTCATCAGCCGTTCGTTGAGAAAGCCGGGCGCGGAATTGCCCTTGGCCTCGGCGTTCAGAATTCCGGCAGTCGACGACAAGGTCGCGTTCGCCACCACCGGCGGCGACGATCATGTCCATCCGCCCCAGGATATCCGCGTTGCCTTTGACACCGGCTGAATCGAGCGCCAGTCCTGCGGCGTAGGTTCCGATGCGCTGCCAGGCTTCCATCTGGCGCTGATCGCCCTTTTTCGGGATTTGCGCGTCGAAGCTGACCGGTGCCAGCGGATGAACGATATAGGGCGCGAAGTTCTTCTCATCGGCATTGATACGCCGCTGGTTCAGCGCGTCCCAATGCGCATCAAGGCCTTCACCGAGTGATGTGGCGAGGCCGATGCCGGTGATCCAGGCTTCAATCGGCGTTGAACGCGATGGGTTTTCAGCCATGAGCAATCACTTGTTGCGGGAAGCCGATACGCTTGGCCATGACTTCCATGTGCCCGCGTAAATCCGCGTTTGGGAAGGAGGCGATGCCAAACGTGATCGTTGCGTTGCACCGCAGTTTGCCGCCGACACTGACTTTGGCTTGAGTGATGGCGTAACCGGAACCTTCGTGAACGATACTTGCCTCGATGCTCAGGAGTTCGCCGGGAGTCACAAAGGTTCGCATCTTGGCTTCCTTGACCGCGGCGAGAAATGGCATGCGCTCAAACTTCATCAACGCGATCAGCAACCAACCCGACGTCTGCGCCATCGCTTCGATCAACAGAACGCCCGGCATCAGCGGGTAGCCGGGGAAGTGACCCTCGAAGATCGTGTTTTGCTGAGGTACCTGAGCCTCAACCGCGATCGTTTTCTCGCCGATATTGAGGTCGGTAATGCGGTCGATCAGGTGAAAGTATGCGAGATCCATGGCCGCGTGATTACGCGCCCTTGGCGGCGACCAGCTCGTCGATGCGCGCGCTGAGGTTTTTCAGAACGAAGTATTGCTCGGTGGTCGCCTTGCCGTCGTTGACCTCCTGGGTCCACTTCTCCAGCGGCAGCTTGATCCCGAACGCCTTGTCGATCGCGAAAGCAATATCGAGGAAATCCAGACTGTCGATCCCCAAATCATCAATGGCGTGGCTCTCGGGCGTGATCGTATCGCGTGGGATGTCGCAGGTTTCCGCGATAATGGTGGCGACCCGATCGAATGTGGAGGACATCATTAAGCCTTTGATAAATTGAAGATAAGTGCCGTATCGGCTGCGACAGCGGCGTCGCCCCGCAACGCCTGGCCCCATGATACGGGGCCGAATGCCCATATATCGGAGCGCCGTCCTGAGTTCAATGGCACCTGGCGCGCCGCAGAACCGCATTTCGCAACCGGATCAGGGCGTTATTCCGCAGCCGAATCAGGGTGTTTGTCTTTGTAGCGTTCTTTATCTTTGTGGCGCTGAGATATGTGCACAATTCCGGAGCCCCATCAGGGCGCAGTCCTGAGTGTTGCGCAAATTGGCGATGCTCATCGGCCAGCCACAGTCCGACGGCGGTCAATGCAATCGTGAAGGCAAACGCAGCCGCATTTGCGAGCATCCGGTGGCGAAAGTCGTCCGGCTGGTCGGGAGGCTGTTCATGATGCGACGGATGGCCGGCTTCGTGCAGGCACGTCGGGCTTGGCGGTACTTGCCGGGATCCGCTGTTCGGGCAATCTTGCGAGGTGACGCGGCCGGAACTGGAGCACGACGTGCTCTTCCTCCGACATCATGGGCCGCTGTGTTTTCATCGGTACCCGGTCCGCGAACTCCGACGTTTTTATCACGTTGCGCGCGATCCTCACACAGAAAGTCATCCATAGCGCGCGTATGAAAATGTCCAAGGCGGTCTCGGGGGTGCGGTATCGCGCGGTAACTCTTATTTCGGCAGGCGTCCCATCAGATAAAACTCGTCGTTGGGTCGCATGTTGGTGACGTTCGCCATCCGGTTCGACAGTGCGAAAAATGCGGCGATGGCGGCGATGTCCCAGATGTCATCGTTCGTGAAACCGTGATCGGCAAGTTCCGAGAAGTCCGCGTCGCTGACCTTGTGAGCCTCGGCGCTGACCTTCAACGCGAAATCGAGCATCGCTTTCTGGCGCGGCGTGATATCGGCCTTGCGATAGTTCGCCGCGATCTGATCGGCGATCTGCGGATTCTTGGCGCGGATACGAAGGATCGCGCCGTGAGCTACGACGCAGTACTGGCACTGGTTGGCGATGCTGGTCGCGACCACGATCATTTCGCGTTCGGCTTTCGTCAGTCCGCCGTCCCTTTCCATGAGAGCATCGTGGTAGGCGAAAAATGCGCGGAATTCGTCGGGACGGTAGGCCAGCGTCAGGAAAACGTTGGGAACGAAGCCGGACTTTTCCTGCACCGCCAGGATACGCGCGCGAATGTCTTCGGGCAGCCTGGCGAGATCGGGTATCGGGAAACGTCCGGCGGTCGGCGACGTCATGAGGTCTGTCCTCGTTTAATCCACACTGCGGATCATAGAGGATGACCGGTCGGCCTGAAAGCAAAGCTTGTCGGCGTCGCGGCAAAGACCTAGCGCAACGGCTTCTTCAGAAGCGAGAAGCGGTCGGGATCGAGACCCAGCGACGGCTGCAGCATCGGCGTGTCCAGCGTGCGTGCAACCGGTCTTTCCATGAAGCCCGGGATCGTTGGGTACGTCGCGATGCGAGGTCGCGCCGCGCCAGCGCTCGAGCACGGCGCCGACGAAGTGCATGTCGTGGCCGCGACTGGCGGACGGCACGGTCGAGATCGTGGCTTCGCTGCGCGGCAACTGGTGCGCCGGGACTTCCTTGAAGCGCAGCCGGGTGGGAAGCGCGACGCCTTCGCCGAAGGCCAGTACTTCGCGGGTTCCGAGCGATGGCACGAACGACAACAGGTTCGCAGCCGCATCCGAAACCGCCGAACGCAGCAGCGCCTGGTCGCGATCGTTGGCAAGGCGCATCGTGAACAGCGTGTTGCACTGGGAAATGATGGTGGCGTCGAGTTCGGCCGGGCGCTGCGTCACCAGTCCGAGATAGACGCCGTACTTGCGGCCTTCCTTGGCGATGCGGGAAATCGCCTTGCGGGTCGGGCCGAAGCCGATGTTGCGGTCTGCCGACGCATAACGGTGGGCTTCCTCGCAGACGAACAGCAGCGGCGAGACGCCGTCGCTCCACAGTCCGAAGTCGAACGCCATGCGGCAGAGAACCGACACCACGGAGTCGACGACCTCCGCGGGAAAGCCCGCCAGTTGCATGATGGTCATCGGCCTGCCGTTGGCAGGCAGACGGAACAACAGGCTGATCACTTCGGCCATGGTGTCGCCGCCGACGTTTGCATTGTCGAACATGAAGGCGTAGCGCGGATCGTTCCGCACGGTTTCGATGCGCGAGATCAGCTTGTGATAGACGATGCGCGACGAGCGGTTTTCCAGCTTGCCCATGCGCTCGTCGATCAGCGAGATCATGTCGACCAGGCGATAGGGCACCGGCGTGTCGGCGGTGTAGCCGACGCTCTTGGGGTCGATCCGCTTGAGGCCGACACGATCGGTGTGCTGATATTGCGTATAGATACCCTTCGCAATCGGAATCACTTCGGCGAGGATATCAAGTTCTTCCGGCACGCCGGGCCGGCCCGCAAACAGGACGTCGACGATTTCCTCGAAATTGAACAGCCAGAACGGCAATTTCAGATTTCGCGGATTGAGCACGAGCGAGCGCTCGCCGAAGCACCGGCCGTACTCGTTGTGCACGTCGAGCAGGAAGATCCGGAGATTGGGGCGCGATTTCAGGATCTCGTTGAGAAGCAGCGAAACGCCGCTCGACTTGCCGACGCCGGTGCTTGCCCAGCACCGCGAAGTGCTTGCTGAGCATTTCCTCGATGTCGACATAGGCCGTGACGGACGGATCCTGCTGCAGCGTGCCGATATTGATCTGATCCGATCCGTTGGGTGCATAGACCGTGCGGAGTTCCTGATTGGTAATCAGCTCTGCCGCATCGCCGATCGCCGGATAGTTTGTGACGCCGCGCTGGAAACGGGGGCGTGGGCCCGCGCTGTCGAGGATTTCACCAAGCAGATCGACCGACGCGCTCGCGATGTACTGGTCCGACGTCGGCAAATGCTCGCACGAGACTTCGGTGATCATGGCGACGATGGTGGAGGTCCCGCTGCGAAGGCTGACGAACCGGCCGACGGTGGCGCGGGCCTCTGCGGGTGACATGCGGCCGGTGGGGAAAATACCCACGCGCGCGAGTGATCCGCGTACCGAAATCACGCGTCCGAAGGAAGTTGGCGAAGTCGAATGAAGCATTTTGTAAATCACAATTCTTGTGCGCGTTGTGCGCTCCGACTATCGCATGCGGTTACTGCAAAAACTGTTAAGCCGGACGGTATCGGGACACGGGTATAGATGGTCGTTTGCGCGGCGCGGCTGCATTTCCCATGACGATATGTTTCTCGCTGTTTCCCTTGAAGGAAATTCCGGCGGCGCGAGACCCGCTGGAGTCGCACCGGCGCGGTGGGTTAAAGATTCGTTTACTAACGTCGAACGAGCCGGGCCATGATCGGGGCGCTTCCGTTGCGCGGGGTCGGCGACCGGCATCGGCCGTCGCGATCCGCCGGTGCTGATCGGATCGATCGTTGCGCGGCCGAACGCCGACACCTTCACACGCTGGCAAACGCACGCAAAGGATGACCGCGGTTGTCTAATATATTGATTTTGTTTGCATAGCTGCCTGGAACTAGGATTCGAACTAACTTTCTAGTCTATTGAAATATGTGGAATGTACCTTGCGACGCTAAATCCCTTCTCTTGTGCTACCCATACAGCGGATTTCCTCTGCTGGCGATTTTCCGATCCGTTACGATCCTTCGCACGCCTCGAAGTCGCGATGATTTCGGGCTGTCTGCCTGCCGGGACGGTGCCATCGGCAAAAAACGTCGTCAGCACGCCTTCATGCCCGAAGTTTCGCTCCATGCCTCGAAACTGATCCGGCGCCGGCAAGCCGTTCGGCCACCTGCGTCAAGTGTGCCGCTGGCTGTGCGGGTGATGGTCCGGCAATCCAGTCGCCTCGACCGCCCGCGTAAAGATGTCGCGGATCGGGTTGCGTTCGCCCATTGCTCGCGCTCGCACAACGGCCGGCGGCCCTCCAGGTCATCCTTGCTCGGCCGTGAAGGACTTCCGAGTCTGGATGGCGAAGCGGGGGAACATCAGCAGGCCATCGGCCGATCGCGCGGCGGGCGGACCACGAAGATCCATGCTCTGACCGACGCCGAGTGTCGTCCGTCGCGTTCTTGCTGACCGGGGGTCAGATCGCCGATTGCACCGCCGGAGCGGTTCTGCTCGAAGAGATGCCACGTTCCGCGATCCTGCACGGCGACAAGGGTTCATGACAGCGATGCCATCCGCCGACAGGTCGAGGGAAAGGGCCTGCGATGCCGAACATCCCGCCCAAGGCGAACCGACGCTGGAAGAATTGCTTCTCGCCCGTCCTCTATCGAAGCCGCAACGCCATCGAGCGCATGTTCTGTCGCCTGAAGGACTTCCGTCGCATCGCCACCAGATACGACCGTCTCGCAATCAATTTCCTCGCAGCCGTCTGCATCGCTGCGGCTGTCAGTTACTGGTTATAATTCCAGACCCTAAGGCAGGAAGGATGATCGGGATGCACAAGTTCAGGCGCGATGTGGACCATAAGCTGCGGGTGCTCCAACACGCTGACAAGATTGGCGATGTCGGCAAGGCTTGCCGATATTTCGGCGTTGGGCGGGCCAGCTTCTATCGCTGGCGAACTGCCTATCGGCAGCATGGCCTGGCGGGCCTCGAAAACCGCAAGACAGCTCCGAGAATCCGCCAACCGAACGGCTCCAGAGATCGTCGAGAAGGTGCTGTATCTGCGGAAAACCTACCGCCTGGGGCCAATACGCATCGTCTGGTATCTGGCGCGCTATCACGCCATCACCATCTCCGATGCAGGCGTGTATCGCATTCTCAGGCGTCATGGCCTCAGCCGGTTGCCCGGCGGCACGCGTGTCCGCAAGATCCACACCCAGCGATATCAGAAACAGGTGCCGGGTCACCAGATCCAGGTCGACGTCAAGTTCTTGAAATTCGAGGGCAAAGACGGAAAGCCCGTGAAGCGCTACCAGTACACGGCTATCGACGATGCCACGCGCATTCGCGCCTTGAAAATCTACGATCGGCACAATCAGTCAAACGCGATCGACTTCATCAATACCATCATCAACAAATTCCCGTTCCGTATCCGCGAGGTGCGAACGGACAATGGCCATGAATTCCAGGCCCAATTCCACTGGCATGTCGAAGACATGGGCATTCGCCATGCCTACATCAAACCAGCTTCGCCTCAGCTGAACGGCAAGGTCGAGCGGTCGCATCGCACTGATCAGCAGGAGTTCTATCAGCTCCTGACATACACCGACGATGTGGACCTTCGAGCAAGGCTCTCCGAATGGGAGCAGTTCTACAACCTCTCCCGACCTCACGGTGCATTCAACGGAAAGGCACCTTACGAGGTTCTCCGTGAACGACTATAATCGACCAGCGGATGTCTCATAAGTGCGCCGTCATTACAACCCGGCGATCAAGCAGACGCTCAAGGAGACCGCCGTCACGTCCGAGCGCGAACTGATCGAACCATTCTTTCAGTGGCGTTATAATGGTCGCCCCGTTGGGAACGGTTGGAACTCGCCAGCAAACAATGCGAAGTGGGGAACGGACTATCTCAATCGTACCGCGACCGCCAAGTCGAACATGTTCGACAATCGGCCAGAGGAAACCAAGTACATCTATCGCGACGACGACAGCCAAGGGAAACAACTCCACGGTCAGGACTCTTACGCTATTACCTTTGCCAAGGGACAACTTCCTCCGGTCAAGGGGTTCTGGTCACTCACCCTGTACAACGACCTCCATCTGTTCAATCCAAATGCTCTGCGACGCTATTCGCTGGGCACCAAGAACAAGACACTCAAGTACAACTCCGACGGCTCTCTGACGTTGTATGCTGGCGCTAAATCGCCCGGCAAAGATAAGGAAAGCAACTGGCTGCCTGCTCCGAACGGCACGTTCTCGCTCTACATGCGGGCGTATTGGGCCGACAAGGCAATCCTTGACGGTACATGGCTTCCGCCAAAGGTCGAGAGAGCATGACCTGAGCGAAAACTATGAAATACAGGGGCCAAATGGCGATGACTACCAAACACAAGACAATTGCCCTCATCTCAGCGGTCGTTGGCGCATTGGCTATGACCAGCCATGCCTCGCAAGCTCTGGCTCAAAAATTCACGTTTCGACGAACTAGCCGATATGCCTTTCAAAGAGGGTTACATCGCCAAAGGCGATGTGCCGACTTTCTCAACGATTTGTTCTTCCAACGGTCCGTGCAGACCTACCTCTGGGCAATGCCTGCTCTCAATATGTACGGTATGAAGGAAGGCTCGGAGAAGGTTTTCGGCAAAGGTTATAACGTGCTGCCGATCTGGAAAAAGCGGCTCAATGCTAAAACGCTGATCACCACCCCGAACTCCGATGTGATCTACGCGCTCGGCTATCTCGACTTGAAAGAGGATGGTCCACTGGTCATCGAAGTGCCACCGGGATTACAAGGCATCATTGATGATTTTTGGCAGCGCCCAATTCCTTCCGTCGGTGAGATCGATGGGCGAAGCTGGAGCGGCGATGTGGGATTACCCGGCCCGGATCAGGGCAGGGGCGGAAAATACCTGATATCTGCCGCCGGACTACACGGGCGAGGTTCCACCGGGTTATTTCACCTACCATTCCGGCACTTATGGCGTGTTCGTCTTTTGGCGGGGTTTTTTCAATAACCCGGAGCAGCTCGAAGAACCTGTGCGGGTGATGGAGCAAACGCGGATTACCCGCTCGGGAAAAGGGAAACCGCGAAGGCAATGCAATTCCCCGACGCCTCGCTTGTTCCCGCCAACATGCTCTATCCACAGGATGGTGCTGCGTTCGATATGCTGTCCCGGTTCATCGATCATGAGTACGTCGATCCCGCAAACATGTATATGCGTGGCATGGCGGCGGAGCTTGGCATCGTGAAGGGAAAGCCTTTCGCGCCAGACGCTCCCGCCCGCGCACTGCTGGATAAGGCGGCACGCACTGCCGCACGCATGGGCCACGTCCTCGCCTACACACCGTCACCGCTGGTGACGAATGGCCTCTGGTATCCCGATCGGCACTGGATCAATGTCTTTCCCGGTAACGCGACCTTTACGTCGAACTCGTTCGATTACATCAACGCGCGCACCGCCTTTTTCACCTACGCCTATTCCACTAGTCCCGGCATGGCGGTGAACATGGACAACGTCGGCGCGAAATACCCCGCAACTTTCTTTGATGCTGACGGCGACTACCTGAGCGGCGACCAGAACTACAAGCTGCACGTACCGAAGGATGTCCCCGTTGCCCTCTTCTGGTCCGTGACCGTGTATGATCCGATCACCGGTTCCGGCCTTGATAACGGCCAGCCATTTCCGTCGCTAAATACGATGGATAAACCGGTGCAGAACCCGGATGGCACCATCGACATCTATTTCGGCCCGAAGTCTCCCGGCGTAGGCAAGAACTGGCTGGCTACGATCCCGGGCAAAGGCTGGTTCACAATCTTCCGTCTCTACGGTCCGAAGCAGGCGTTTTTCGACCAGACCTGGAAGCTCAACGACATCGAAAATATCAATTGAGCGCATGTCGCCTCGTCAATCGCCCGCAGTGACGGCCTGTGTCCGCGCCGGTCAGGGAATTTGAGGTCGATCGGTCTTGCTCACTAAGCGGCGGCTCACCGTGCTTGTCGGCCATCTCAAGGCAGACCTTGGCAATCTCGGTGCGCACCTCGAACACGACCCGCTCGATTGAGCGGCGGATCGCAAGGTCGCCACGCGACGCGCACCGCGCAGGCAGGCTCGACAAGGCGGTCAGGGTGACACCGGCAATGTCGTCGATCAGGGCATTGACCTCGTCACGCCGAAGCTCGCGTCGCTTCTCCATCAGACGCACTTGCAGCATCTCGGTCTTGACCCTGACATGATCAGCGTTGGCTTACCGGGGTGGTCGTATTCACGGCGACCCCGAGCATGATCCTGCTGGTATCGGCGCGCGATTCAGCGGGACCTGCTCCATATTTGCGGGGCACGATGACAAATCCAAATCCTACCGATGACGACATCCGCCAACGTGCGCGCCAGCTTTGGAACGATCACGGTAAAGTCGGTCACGAGGAAGAGTTTTGGAATCAAGCGCAACGCCAGCTGCAGGGTATCGAGGAGCGGGAGGATCTCATGAAAGGCGGCGGGCCGGTCCCCGAAGCATCATAAGACGCACGTATTTGCCACTTGCAAATGAGAACGTTTAGTGAACAAATGGGCGATGACCCTCGAAGCCCTCAGAGCCGAAATTGAGCATAGACGGCGCAATATAAGCCGCCAGCGAAGCGACATTCGTTCGCTCCAACGCGCCGGAATCAACACCGTCTCGGCGGAAGAGCTGCTGGCTCGCATGCAGACCAAAGTGGATGAGCTAGTGGTTGAACGCGACCGTTTAGTAGGCGAGCAACGCCGAAAATATCCCGGCACAAACAAAGCTATCAACGGCCCGATTGAGCGGCGCTTCAGGTAAAGAAAACCTGCCTTTCGCAAGACAGGTTTAAAGTTGGAGCGTGCGCGGCGTGGGACGCCGCAATAGGAAGAGTAGCTGATTCGAGACGGACCGGACTGCCATGCCAGCTGTATGCACTAAGATTTGAATAGCTATGCAAAAGGCACGCCTAGAAATAGGAACGCTCGATCGCCAATTTCATTTCGGAGCTTCCACGTGCCCCCATGGAGGCTCTACTGCGAAGCCTGCCTGGTGTCCCTCACATCGGGCAGGTTAGCGACGTTTTAGTTCGGGCAGAACACCTCCCAGTTAGCCGGGTCAACGTCGCTGATAATGCACCGCTTAGAGTAGGTGTGAAATTGCGAAGCGGGGAAGTACACCGCAAGCACCGCTATCGTTAGTGCGATACCTGCTACACCTCCGAAGAAGAAGGTGAGTGGAGTTTTCATATAGCGCGTTGTGAAATTAGCTCTTCTAATATCGCGGTCATCGGCTTGTGAGCGCGAAAGGCTACAGGGCGGATTAGCTCATAATGCTTCAATGAAATGCGTATCTGCTTCGTAACCTTTGGCTTCTTTGTTTTGCTCATTAACCCAGTGTATCACACCGCAAGCCGTCGCGTTGTCGAACTGTGGATAGTCGCCTTGTCGCTTTCCGAGCAGGGTGTACAATAAGGTCTGGTCGAGCCATTAGCCGCCTAACAATCAACCGTATGGATTTTGAAATTAATAGCAGAATGCTCGGCCTGATACTGGCGGAAGTGGCTGATATCGAAAAGCTGCTCACCTTCTAACTATGGAATTCGTCTGCCGGGCTTCACGCGACGGAGGGATGGATTTCGGTGAGCGCAATCGGGTGCTCTTTAAGCAGTACCTCAAAGCCCATCCAGGCGTTTTGCTCAAGATCACTCCGGTGCTTCCCGAAAGCAATAAACAGCGTCGCTATCTGGAAGGGGCGCTCATCCCTCTGGTAACGTACTACCAAGAGGGTATGGACCACCACAACGCCGACGACCGGGCAAGCGTGCGCGAGTGGCTCAAGTTGGAATTCAACGGCCGCACGATTTTGGTGGCCGGGGAATCACACCAGGTGGCCCGGTCAACGCGAGGCCGCGAGGTGCTCAACCGCTTCGTCGAAGACATCGTAGCGTGGCTGCAAGATAACTATGCGCCGCCGGTACAAGCTTTAGAGCCGGCAAGCTTCAAGCAATGGCGCGATACCGTAATGGAAGGGCCGGACAATTATATCGACTGGCTTGTGGGCGAGGGAGTGCTCAAGTAATCGTGTTCTGACGCTGGAATGGCGCCGCCTAACAGGCGGCGTTTTCCGTACTCGTGTGTCTTTTCGGTTGAGTATCGGGCGCGGATTTCTGGCACACCTTAAGTTGAACAACCTTGGGGGAGGCTGGGATGACTGAGGAGAAGAGGGCGGAGCTATACACAAATCCGGGCGGCAAGTTTATCCGGTCTGACACTCTGTCCCGAATACTCGCGCATTGGCGTTCTTTTCGACCGCTACAAAAGCGATTGTACTTCATCAAATACGAGGGCGAGCTGTACGAGGCTGAAGAAGTCGACAAGCTGATGCTGCCACTGAACTGAATGGTTGGTGCGGCCGGTCAAGTTGGATGGGAAACAATAGGGGCGCGAATTGTATCGACTTATGTAGTATTGGCGTTGCTCTCGGTAAACTTGCCTGCACAGGCGTGTTCGCTAGACGAGGCTGTGGCGCACGTTTACGAAGCCGCCCTCGTTCGCTCCGGAGAGTTAGCCAAGCAACAGCTCGTCCTATTAAGCAAACTGGGTGAGGTTGGAAGCAGGGCAAAGGATCCGCGCAAACCACTCAACGAGCAGCTCTCCCAAAACGACTTGGCAGAGTTTACCCAGACAAAAACTCGCTTTCAATCAGTCGAAGTATTGCAAATATTGGAATCGGGCTACGCGCGAGACAGCCGTGTGATTTCAGAGTTTTTCACGGTGGCGCAGGGCGACTACCTCGGCAAGCCCGTTCCAGCGGAAGGTGACAAGGAGTATCTGCCTTACGCGTTTCTGGTCGTGATGGCCCAAGAAGGGCAAAAGAAGGCTACAATCACTCAACCTAGCCACATGGAATGCGACATTGAAACCGCACTACAGGCAGTTGAGCTGGAAAGCCTGGAGCGACTAAATAAGCTTCCGGTGGCGCAAGCGACGAAGGAGCTTAATGCAATACGCGGGCGTAATGGCGGGGCTATAGAATCGCGGACAAATACCCAAGTGACTGGGCCATACAGCAGGCAAAAATGGCACCCACCATTGACGCAATCAAAAAGGAAGATGCAGCTCGGATGAAGAAGAAATAGTGCGATACAATTATCGCAGGGATTGGTGGGCACGTCGTCAGTTTCAATCAATCGTCCGAAGCAACTAGCCAACAGGAGTCCGATTCCCTGAATGCGGTGCAAATCCGCTAAGACCTTAGTCTGGTGACTTGGCTGGGACGATCGCCGTTCAATTCGGCGCGATCCTTTAGATTAGCTTTTCAATCGTCTTCAAATGTAAGCGTTTCGAGCCCCTCAGGGCGCGGGGAGTTAGGGTCTGGACTTATAACCAGTAACTGACCGCCGCAGCGATGCAGACGGCTGCGAGGAAATTGATTGCGAGACGGTCGTATCTGGAGGCGATGCGACGGAAGTCCTTCAGGCGACAGAACATGCGCTCGATGGCGTTGCGGCTTCGATAGAGGACGGGCGAGAAGCAATTCTTCCAGCGTCGGTTCGCCTTGGGCGGGATGTTCGGCATCGCACCCTTTCCCTCGACCTGTCGGCGGATGGCATCGCTGTCATAACCCTTGTCGCCGTGCAGGATCGCGGAACGTGGCATCTCTTCGAGCAGAACCGCTCCGGCGGTGCAATCGGCTATGGGAGCTGCGTTTCCTCTTCGGCAATAACGAAACGCCGCTAGGCGAGTTGTTGCACGAAATATACGAGGCAGTGCAGGGGAAGCAGCATCGGCTCGCGCTCATGGGCATCCGTGCGTTTTTTGAGCAACTGATGATAGCTAAAGTGGGCGACCAAGGGTCATTCAATGCTAACCTGAAAAAGTTTCTAGATGAAGGATACATAGCCAAGATTTAGCTCACGGCAATTGAGCACATTCTAGAATCGAGACATGCGGCAATCCATAGAGGCTACAAGCCCGTAGAGCACGATCTGAATACAGCGCTAAACATCGTTGAAGCTATCACGGAGACTATTTTCTTTCACGAGGACGAGGCTAAAAAGGTTGCATCGCGTGTGCCGGCGCGCGGTTCGCGCGCAAAGGCGGACATGCAGTTACCACCACCACATCTCATGCCACCTTCAATATCAGAGGAGTAGAGCAGGGCATGTCCCCGAGAATTCATTCAGCGGGTCATATCAAATTGGATTACAGCAAAGCCGCCCTGGTCATAACCTCCAGGGCGGCTTTTTGCTTTTCTTTCATCATAGAATTGCTATCGGAGCGTAGATAAAAGGTGTTCGTTCTCTCTTAAGGGAACGGAAGTACGGATAGTCCGGCCGCGATTGCCTTCGCCAGACATTCGTCAGCTTGATTGTTTAGAATGGTCAGCTCGGGTCCGCGAAGGAATGCCTCTCCGGCGCGCGTTTCAGCGACAAAGTTTGATTTCTCATCATCCGTCGCATAAGTGATATCGGCTCTCATCTAATTCTCCTTATCCACAGCGTGTTTCTTGCGCGATTTATAGCGTCTGGATACTCCGCAGAAAAGATATTTGCTCGTTAAATTCTTGAGCATTTTACCTGAGGATTAAGAACTAGAAGCAATTCTGTTCTTCAACACTGGGTCCGCCTTTTTAGGTGGCGGCACGTTTATTAGAAAATGGCCGTCTGAATGGGAGGATACAACTCCAACATATAGATGTCCTTTGGCTCTGGCAGCTGAGAGCTTCTCATTGTAAGTCATCATGCTCATCCACCTGCCGTTGGTGTCCAACTTAAACGGGATAGATGGGGCATTTACAATGCCACCACGGTTGATAACAGTTAGGGCAAGACGGTCCCCGCCGCCGTCATCTGGAATGGTAATCGCGTCGGCCATGACGGACAAACTTAAGCGTGGTCCACTCATGAACCAGTTTCGAGCCTGAAGCGCGAACCCGGCGCTGGAAATTGAAAGTGCTAAAACTGATATCCATTCGGAAGTAGTCATGCTTACAAAAGCACCACATCAAGAGAAGGTGTTTCAAAGGAAGTCGCGGAAGCGAGCAAGCTCAGCTATTTGCTCTAGGGGAAGGACTACAGCTGCCGTACCTGGCTTCAGTGCGACGTGAATTTCATATAGGTGGCGGGTGTGCGCCGGGTATGACGCAAATTTGCGAATGCAATCTGCCAGGGTGCCTTCGCAAATAAGGTAAGGAACAGCCCCCCATGCGTTGGGGATACGCTCGTTATGCATGGAGGGCCATTTACGCAATACTGCGGGAGCATTGAAGTCGAACTCTTGTTCAGCCACGCTTCGCCTTCGTTTTCTTCTTAGGTTTCTTTTTCGTCGCCACTTTCTTTACGGCGCGCTTCGCTTTCTTTACGGCGCTCTTGGCCTTTTTAGCGACCTTCTTTGCAGCCCTAACGACGCGCTTCTTAACCGATGATTTCTTCTTGGATTTCTTAGCCATTGTCTGCCCCTTAACGTTTGGAGTTTTTCGACTTTGATTTTTAGCGACCTTCTTTGCGGTCTTTTTTGCTTTCTTCTTAGCCTTCGAGACTGCTTCGGCTCTTTTCTTACGGGGTTTTTTAAACCCTTCCACAACCGCCCCAGCTGAATGCGCCAGCAGTGTCGTACTGCTTACGACCAGGTTTCCGATTGCTTCCGCAAGGCCTGGTTTGGGTTTGTCGGCATCGTCCGGTTTCTTATCGGTATCCATGAAGCCCTCCAGTGAAGTTGAGAGCTTATGTGATTCGGGAACGATAAAAGGCCCGTTTGGCCGGTTTTCACGCGTCTATGGGCGGTTTGAGCATTTGCGGGCCTGTTGAAGGCCCCCTGGTACGGAACCGGAAGCGGGGTTCGGAAGTTTCTTGGGGCAACCATAAGGAGGATCGAACCATGAAACTCGCTGTTACTTTAATTGCCGCTGCTGTAGTTGGAGTTGGCGTCGGATTTGTCGTTCCGGCTTTCGCAGATGATGCGCATGTAGGCGTTGGCGTGGGGCCGGTAGGAGCCGGGGTGTCTGTTGGCTCCGATCATCGGGACTATGACCGTGACCGCGATACCCACACGACGATCATCAAGAGAGAAGAACCGCGCGAGCACACCACCATCATCAAGAAAGAGCACGAAGAGCCGGACCGGAAGGTTATCATCCATGAGGACCGCGATTAACGGAACGACCCTTTGAACGATAAAGGCCGCTCAGCAAAGAGCGGCCTTTATTTTGTTCTCAGTCCCCCGAATAGTCGAGGGTTAGTAATTTGGGCCAGCAACCGACGAGGTGTCGGGCGTAACACCCAAGACGCTTCCGGTATTCGTCGATATCAGCGACTGCCCAATCGACAACACACCAGCGACAAAGCCGATGTTAGTCATGCTTCGACCAATCGCACCCCAGTCGGCGGTGAAGAGGTCAAAGTTATCCACTGAAGGACAATACGCTCTACGCTATTGACGTAGCGTCATATTCTTGCGCACTCGCCCATTGCCAAATGATACCACTGGCGAATAAGCTCGCGGGATAGGCAAGGAGGTCGAGGCATGAGGAAAATGACCGTGGCTTTCGCTCTAGGAGCGACCTTGGCGCTTGGTAGTTCGGTGGTTGCAGCCCGCGCGAAGACACACGAACCGCGACGAGTTTACATCGTCACGCCGGTTACCCCTGCACCCTACTGGGACTTTAATATTGTTCCACGATATCGTTATCGGCCCGAGGATGATCGGGTTGATCCATGCGGCGGGCCCGTAGTGCCGGTAGTACGTTATGGATCTCAAGAGACGACGGTGCCGTTGTGGCTGGCACACGATTGGGGGCTTGGCCAAGTGCATGGTCGAGATTGGCCGTGCCATCGCTCAAATCGGTAATGCACCGGTTGAGAATCTCCACGGAATGTTGCGCCTCAACGATTTTTCTAGCCAGTCCCAAGAAAAAAGCACGCTCCAGCATGGAGCGTGCTTTTTGCTACAGGGAAACAAACTAAGCAGCGATGAACTTCTTCGTTGAACCGTTCGTGAGGACAAGATCAACCTCGTTCACTTCAGGCGCGACTGTGTTGGCCGGAACCTGGTCTTTGATTGCTTGTTGAACAGCTTCGTCAGTGTACGACTGCGGGAAGAAATCCTGCGTCGAATTATCTTCGTTGGTTACGGTGATTTTTTGCATGGCAAACGTTGCTAACTGGTAATGCTTAGATTGTAGCACGATGTTGCGATGCTTGCGTATTGTGCTAGAAGGGCGCCTCTCAAAAAATAGGAGTGGTTAGGTGCCGAAGACAGCTAAGAAGCAAGTACGCGTTCTATACACCAAAGAACATGTAAAAGAATTGCGGGCGCACTCCAGAGCCAGAACGCCAGTAGCGAAAATAGCTAAAGCACTGAAGCGCACTGAAGGGTCAATCAGACAAAAGGCACAGAAGCTCGGGATCAGCGTAGGCCATCGCCGGTAAGGAATTCAAAAGGCGCTCTCGGGCGCCTTTTCTTCGCCCGGTTCCCCGGAACCTGGGTTGCGAATTTGTAGTCTTGAATGGAGCAGTCGCGGCACTAGATGACGCGCTATGTACCCATGGCCTCTCAATGAGACAGATCTGGCGCTTGATAATGCGCTGGTA
The DNA here is from genome assembly GCA_963764445.1 of uncultured Alphaproteobacteria bacterium. GTDB lineage: Bacteria > Pseudomonadota > Alphaproteobacteria > Rhizobiales > Xanthobacteraceae > Nitrobacter. Next base: position 111,416 of record CAVXSV010000005.1, on the reverse strand, counting down.
ATTGCCATGGACTACCTCAAAGCGACGGGGCAGGCGGACGATTACACCCGCATCCAAAGAATCGCCGCAGCTGCCGTACTGGCAGAATGGCGCAAGGGTGTCAGGCACGCTGTACGATTATCGAATGCGGCAATCGTTGCGGTTCAAAATGAGGAAGCCGCCAAACGAAGGCGCTCCGCGTAACTAATGCTTCAAGAGGGGCGGACCGCCAGCGCCAGCTTTTTCGGCGTCTGCTTCTCGCATAGCTCGTCGAATGTTCCGCGCATCCCGCAGAGCAGCTCTGATGCTCGGGTCGGTTATGTAGTCCTCAAAGAGCAGAAGGGCTTGGCAGCTCGGACACTGGCGGGAATAGCCCGGCTGCACCCGCCGCGCCCGGTCCCGAAAGGTTCCCCGGCATCGCTTGCAGCGGATGGAGACTGTGTCGTCCATGCAGGCACTGTGCTGCGCAAGTGTTAAGAAGCCGTTCGGGGCACCGGGAAGCGGACGCGCGCTACGAGGAAAATAACGCACGCCCGGCCGGGATGGGCCGCGGGGGCATGGCGGCCGCGATATAAACGCTCGCACCTAACGGTGGTTCCTAAACTCTTTTGTGAAGCCGAGGACGATTTGGGGCGGGAGTTCAATGAGGCGAGGGCGAGAAGGCTCATGGAGGCAAAACATCAGAAGAATGAAACCTGTGAATAGCGACTGCGGGACTTGACGGAACTATTTGCGACACCGAACCCTTCGCGGCAAAAGAGCAGGCGAAGGAGATGCAAATGTCTAATGTCGTTCGATTTCCAACTACCGGCTTTCAACGGATACGAAACAGAAGGGGTAAGCGCACCGTAACGTGCATGGTGACGGACCGCTTCTTAAGGTTTTCTGATGAGGGGAGGAAGTTCGACGATGGTACGTATTGTAGGAATGTAACGGGACTTGCGAGACATCCTTTCTCTTGAGCTAAGGCAGGAAGGATGATCGGGATGCCACAAGTTCAGGCGCGATGTGGACCATAAGCTGCGGGTGCTCCAACACGCTGACAAGATTGGCGATGTCGGCAAGGCTTGCCGATATTTCGGCGTTGGGCGGGCCAGCTTCTATCGCTGGCGAACTGCCTATCGGCAGCATGGCCTGGCGGGCCTCGAAAACCGCAAGACAGCTCCGAGAGATCTGCGCCAACCGAACGGCTCCAGAGATCGTCGAGAAGGTGCTGTATCTGCGGAAAACCTACCGCCTGGGGCCAAACGCATCGTCTGGTCATCTGGCGCGCTATGCACGCCATCACCATCTCCGATGCAGGCGTGTATCGCATTCTCAGGCGTCATGGCCTCAGCCGGCTTGCCCGGCGGCACGCGTGTCCGCAAGATCCACACCCAGCGATATCAGAAACAGGTGCCGGGTCACCAGATCCAGGTCGACGTCAAGTTCTTGAAATTCGAGGGCAAAGACGGAAAGCCCGTGAAGCGCTACCAGTACACGGCTATCGACGATGCCACGCGCATTCGCGCCTTGAAAATCTACGATCGGCACAATCAGTCAAACGCGATCGACTTCATCAATACCATCATCAACAAATTCCCGTTCCGTATCCGCGAGGTGCGAACGGACAATGGCCATGAATTCCAGGCCCAATTCCACGGCATGTCGAAGACATGGGCATTCGCCATGCCTACATCGAAAAACCAGCTTCGCCTCAGCTGAACGGCAAGGTCTGCCGTCGCGCATGGCAGGTGCGCATCATAAAGCACTGATCAGCATGGAGTTCTATCAGCTCCTGACAACAGCCGACGATGTGGACCTTCGAGCAAGGCTCTCCGAATGGGAGCAGTTCTACATTACCTCTCCCGACCTCACGGTGCATTCAACGGAAAGGCACGCCTTCGACGAGGTTCTCCGTGAACGACTAGTGAATCGCACCTCAGCTCGTGGACGCTCTACATAAGCGATGCCATAAGTCGCGTCATTCACATGTCAGCTTGCGGGAAACCCCACTATTTGGCGTGCCTAGATGCGCTCAGCGCACGAGAGGAATCGAGGCCTTGCCCGTGAACGCAGTGCGAACATTTGCCGTAACTCTGCCGTAACTTTTCACCAGCGATGGACCCTTTTTGTCCATTTTGGCCGGGTTTTATCCCCACCGCTCAGAGTTCCTAGATGGAAAAACATCATATTTTCAAGAGGTTTAGCTGGCGGGAACTAGGATTCGAACCCATAATACATTTCATTGATATCTAACAATGTTTATTTTTTTACCGCCAAATTACTACACATTTTGCTACACAATTGGATGGGATGGCCCGCCTGCGGCTCCCGGATCCGTCGCTGACCCTTCGAAGCGCCCGTGGTGTCTGACACCGCACCGGCTGTTTGCTTTCCTAAGCCGACAGCAAGATTCCCGCCATCCACGCAGGTCCATTCGTTATGCAAACGGGCGGAACTGAAGACCGTCGAAGATGAACTGTACGGCAAGGCCCGCTAGCAGCACGCCTGATATCCTTCCGACGACATCCGCTCCGGTCTGTCCCAGAAAACTGACCAGCACGTCGGCGGCGCGCATCGCGATGTAGGTGAGGATTAGACACAATCCGATCATGAGAAGGATGGATGCGTCCTGAGCCCAACCTTCCGCACGACCGGTCAACAGCACGACGGCCGAGAGCGCGCCTGGACTGGCGATCAGCGGGAAAGCAAGCGGAAACACTGCGATGTCGCCCGGCTTTTGCGCATCTCGCCGTTCCTCTTCATTGATCGAGGAAAGTCCGGGGCTCGAAAATGTCAGCGTCAATGCCTGCAGAAATAGCAGGATGCCGCCCGCAACCCGGAATGCCGGCAGGGAGACGTGCATCAGGGACAACGCCGAGTTACCACCGATCGCGAAAAGCAGCAGCATCAGACCCGCGATGGCGACAGAACGAAGGGCGAGGTTCCGTCGTTCATTGTGGTGTATGCCCGTGGTAAGACCGGCAAATATGACCGCTGTCTCAATCGGTCCGATCGTAACGAAGAGCGTAACCAGGCTCGACAGAATGCTTGAAGGAAGCTGCATCGGAATTCACAGCTACTGCTACTTGATCGATGATCCGATGACTTCGGGGCGTGCCGTATTTGCTGCTGGTGGATCCGGCCGGGTCGCGAGATAGAGTTCGACCGCCACCAGCATCACCGCAGCGATCACCAGAACAAACAGGCACAGCACTAAGTCGTATGGATCATCCATCACATTCGAAATACGTCGTCGTTGAAATGCGGTCCATTGCCTTTGTATCCGTCGAGACCGCAGACCTTTGGCTACCGACGGGCGGCCCTGTGAAGGCGATGGCTCTGCGGCATCGAACGTCGTCTCAGGAATTTTGTTCCGTGGGTTGCATTTCCGCTGCTGCGGTTTCGGCATAATCGGACTTGCACCGCAATCGGCATTGGCAATGCGAACACGCCGATCACATCTCGAAAGTAAAGCAAGTGCGCTGGGTCGCAACCAACGCGGACGGTGCCGGTCCCGGCCGAACTATTGTCGTGCCTTCGCGTCTACCCCTCATCGATTCGTTCCATCGCCATTTCCTGGCGCATCGCGGCTGGCGCAGGTGTAAACCTTAGAAGGGGCTTCGGCTCCATTCCCTCGCTTCGCTCGCCAAATTTTTTATCGTGGACTTGAAACCGGCTCCGGTTTTTCTAGTTTTTGACGTGCCGCCACGGGCGGCTCGGGGTGCCTTGCCCCCGGTTGAGACGGGCACCGGTTGTGTCCGGTGCCTCATACCCAACTTCTCTTTGGAGGACTTGGACTATGCGCACATATGATTTTTTGCCGCTCCGATCGACCATCGAATTCGATCGCTTGCTGAACCTCGCCGAAAACCAATGCGCGGCCGAAGAACCCTTTCCGCCTTACAATATTGAACGGCTCGCAGAGGACCGGCACCAGTTCTCCTTGGCGATTGCCGGATTTCGCGGGTTTCGGTCACCGCTGAGCAGAACGTCGTCACTATCGCAGGCAGCAAGGCCAAAGAGGCCGAAAGCGAGTTCCTCTATGGGGGAAATCTCGAGCCACGAATTCAGACGGCAAATCAGGTTGGCAAACTATGTGCGGGTGAAGGGCGTAACCTTTGACAACGGCGTGATTAAGATCGAGCTTGTCCGAGAAAATCCCGAGGCCATGACGCCACCCCGGAGGGTCATCAATAGCCCACCGACCGGCAGCACTGTCCGACAGACCGAGGTCGTGGCAGCCTGATTGATCGCGCGGAAGCCGCGTCGCTCGGCGCGGCATAGAATTCGCCGAGGAATGGAGGAGACTATGCAGCCGACTACCGCTTACCACGATAACGTTTTCGATATGAACGCGCTGCGGCACCGCAGAACGACCTTCGATTATACATCGGACGTCCTGTTCGATCCTTCGCTTTCACTGTCGGAGAAACGCGCCCTTTTTGCCTCGTGTCGCGATCGCGTCATGCCCGGCGTTGCGGGTGCCGACCGGCGTCAAGGCGCCGGTCACCGTCGATCGGATTTTAAAAGCCCTGTACGAACTCGACCGGGCCCTCGCCATCCGCCCGGCGGCAAGCCGTATCGCCTGCGTTCAACGTCAAGGGCCCTGGCGGCTTAGAAAGGAGCACAACAATGGACGAAATGAGGTTGCCACAGCACATCGTGAGCCGGATCGAGCGCCGCTGGGCGGCCAGGTTGCGACAAATGACGTCCCGAACTATCCGCCCGCCCTCCCAATGCGAGGGTTCGGATGCTTTCCGCCCTCGGGATAGTTGCCCTCGCACGACGGTTTGAGCCTTTGGATAAAAAGGGCCTAGCCGAGGACCTGAAGGGGCGAAGAAGTTTATGTGCGCAAAATCAGCGTTCGTTCGATCGAGGTCGAGACGTTTGAGCGAGCGAGCGTAGTGGTTCCGAACTCATACTTCATTACGGAGAAGGCCGAGAACTGGACATTGCGCGACAACAGACGTCGCATCGCGATCCCGGTTAAGGTTGCGATTGGCTCCGATCCGCGGGAGGTCAAATCGATTCTGCTCAAGGTCGCGCACGACCATCCCAGTGTCCTTTGTGGTATGGCCTCACGTTCAAACTTTACGCTTTTGTCGATCTGCGCGCGGGTGACAACGTGGCCGCTGATCTAAGGATTGATGCCGGGGTTAAGGATGATCAACTGCAATGCCGCAATCGCGGATGTGAGCAGTAGCGCCAAGCTGGCCGGGCTTCTTCCTTTTGACCGAGGCCGCTACGAGATCGAGGTCACTGCTCGCTGAAATGGCAGCTTCGGCGGGAGCCAATAGCGGAGGTACGGCAACCGTGGCCGCATTAGATCAGCGGAAAGCAGCGGCCACAGAAACATATCCAAGCCAAACTGCTAATAGGCAGAAGACAAACGAAAAAACACAGTTCGCACCAGCCCACAACCATTCACCCTCATGCCATAAAGTAAACGTTTGAAGGCTGAACGAGGAGAACGTCGTGTAGCCGCCACACACGCCAACCATGACAAAGACGCGCAACTCGGGCCGGATCAGGAATGGGCCTTCGGTTGCGCTCAGCGCAGCGAATGCTCCGATGACAAACGAACCCAAGACGTTGACGATGAGCGTGCCCCAAGGAAACCATTCGCCGAATTGACGTGCAACGAAGCCCGAGCACCAAAAGCGTGCCATGCTGCCGAGCGCGCCGCCAACCGCCACCAAAAAGTAATTCATCATAATCTTGCTCGTGATTGAGGGCATTCGACCTTAGGGAAGACCTGCTCTCTCTCTTAGACCTTCTTTGCCATATTGCAGCACCTGAACCTTCTCTAGGGTTATGAGGCCACTGGTCATCATTCCATCGAGTATCGGCAAGAACGCATTGATCTTCACTTCGGTGTCCACGATTTCGACAACGACGGGAAGATCGAACGACAGTCGAAGGACCTTAGCGGTGTGCAGACGGCTAGAGTGCCCGAAACCCATTGGACCCCGAAGAACCGTTGCACCTGCAAGATGCATGCTACGGGCCTTCTGTACAATCGCCTCGTAAAGCGGCTGATGTTCAAAACGATCATCCTCTCCAAAGAAGATGCGCAACAGCATCGCGTCTTTCGGTACATCCATATCCAGTCCTCCCTAGCTAGGCTTTGCGCGCTTCTGGGACGCCAGACGGCGTCGAGGTTTCCGCTTCTATCCCATTCGCGGAATTGTTCAGAAAATGGCGCGGAAGGTAAAATGCATTGGCTATTAGGGTCGGGACAACCGCACTGCCGATCACGGCTGCAACCAATCCCGAGTACTGCGCCTGACTGATGATGCCGTGTGACAATCCAAACAAGGACGAAATGGTACCGAATGTCAGCCCCGTGGACATCAAAAGCGTGGTGTACATTCCATCCTTATGCGGTGAACCGAATGCGCGAGTAACCGGATAGACGCCGATTATTTTGGTGACCAGCTTGACCGCAAGCATCACAAGAAATGCTGCAGGTGCCGCGATCAGGTCTGGTACCGAAACAAAGGAACCCGCTCGGATGAAATAGAACGGCGTGAGAAATCCGAAGCACAATGTGCGTAGCCTTCGGATCAGAATGTGATCCTTGCCGACGCTCCCTGCGAGGATCATCCCGATGAGATAAGCGGGGAGCACAGCTTCGCTATCGGCCCAACTAGCAAGTCCGCCAAGCGCGAACAGAAGCAGCAACAAATACTTCGTTTCGAGTTCAGAGGGGCGATTGCCGTACAAGCGGAAAAACTGCGCAGTTATCCAAGGCAGGAGGACGAGAACTGCAATGCACACGCCAACAAAGACGAGAGTTTTCAGCGTGAAGGGTGCAAAGATGAGGCCCAACATCAGCACCGTACCAAGATCAGTGACGAAACACGCCGCGAGTACTACCTTGCCGTAGTCGGTGCCGTTGAAACCAAATTCGAGCATCACCGCATAGACTACCGCAACCGACGTTGTAGACATTGCGACTCCCGCAAGCCAACTGGGCATGGGGTCCCAACCGAGCAGGTACCGAGCCGCGAAGGCGCATCCCAAGAATGGAACGAGGAAGCTAATCAGGCCAACGGCACCTGCCTCCTTCCACCGTTCGCGAAAGACGACCGGATCGAGTTCGGCACCGGCGAGAAACGTAAGGAGGATTGCGCCTGTCCCTGACAAGAACTTCACCCAAGTCTGGTCGGTGCCAAGCATAGCTGTGCCAATGATGGCACCGATCACCAGTTGGGCGATGGTACCAACGACGATTTCCGACAGAGCAGTTGCGACGCGCAGCCAGATCGACAGCAACGTGGCCACGAGAGCAAGGCCGAGCCACAGTGCAGCAAGGGTCCAGATTTCAGTCATGGCTTGCCGGTGCTTTCAAAACGGGGAAGGATCAGGTTTTCGAGCCGAGTGAGGGCCAATCCAGCAGCCTGCCAAACGGCATTAGTGAGGATAATGGTGCCAAGCATGACGAACATGAGTATGCGATTCGTGTTCGATATTTCACTCGCCTCGGCGAGCGCATAAGCGCCACCGAAGAGAACTAGAGACAGGGCTCAGCCAAAACAGTGCAAACTGTCGTGACCAAGAGTTGTGTTCGCGAGCGTTCGCAAGACGTACGGGTTCACTGAGCATACTGGTCACCCTGAGTGTTTGTTGCGGTTCTGCATTCAGGCGCGTCGCTACTCAGCGAGACGCCATTCTGCTAAGGCGACGCCCATTCCAAGGAATAGCGTCAACCAAATGAACTCAGCGGAATAGCCAAAATAGTAGGCCACCGCACCGACGATCCACAGTGCGGCCACGAACCAAATCGCGATTGATAGGGAGACGCGGAAGTCCAGCCATTATGCGCCCTTTCTCAGGCGCTGCTGGGAGCAAACAAGCTCCTACCGACGCCCTGCGTCTGGTAGGAGCCATCAGCCTTACGGCGGTTTCGGGGGACCCCATCCCCATCAAGATTGGTTGAATACTAGGTTGGATGAACGAGGCGTCAAGTGCTTTTGCGTGAGATGTCCACTAAGAGGTCATTCGGTCCGGCCAACAAGGTTCATTGCCACCGCTGGGGCTGTTTGGCTTCATAGTTGAGATGGTTAGGCGTCAGGCCACCGCGCGCCTGATCGGCAGCACCTTGGGTTCGCCGATCGCGTGGCGTCCAACAGGTCCGCCCATTCCTGCATCATCTGGCGGCGGGGTTCGAGATACTGCGCCTTGTTGTAGGTGCCGCGTATCTTGTCCGGATCGCCATGCGCCAACTGCCGTTCGATCCAGTCTTCTTGGTAACCCTTATCGTTGAGCGCGGTGCTCACCAGATGGCGAAATCCGTGTGCAGTCTGTTTCCGGTGATAGCCAATCCGCTTGAACATTCCGGCGATCGCACCGTCGCTCAATGGCTTGCCCGGATCGTTGCGGCCGCCGGCGACTGTTCCACTCGTCACTATCCTTCGCACGCCTCGAAGTCCGCCATGATTTCGCGCTGCCTGCCTGCCGGGACGGTGCCATAGGCGAACAGCGTCGTCAGCACACCCTCATGCCCGAGGTTCTGGCTCCATGCCTTGAACTGTTCCGGCGTCCGGCAAAGCCGTTCGCCCATCTGCGCCAATGTGTGCCGCAGGCTGTGCGGTTGATAGTAGGGCAGTCCCGCCGCCTCGAACGCCTGCTTGAAGATGTCGCGGATCGGGGTCGCGTTCGCCCAATGCTCGCGTGACAACTGCACGTGCTCAAACTGTCTGGTCTGACCTATGGTTGTCAGCGTCTTGGGGAACAGCGGGTCGTCATGGCCCCACAGCTTCTCATGGCGCAGGTAGCCCACCCACTCCATCACGATCTGCCGGATGTCCTCCCCGACCGGGAAGAAGGCGGTGGTGAATGTCTTGCTGTATTTGGTCTTCACTTCGCGGGCGTCCTGATAGAAGCAGCCGCTCACCGTGTCGATATGCTTGAGCTTGGCCGATGCCACGGCGCTATCCCGCGCACCAGTCAGCAGAATGAACGCCACGAGGGCGCGATTGCGGCGTTCGATCTCCGCCTTCGCCGGCATGTGCGCGATGACGTGGCGCACCTGCTCGACGGTCGGGACCGGACGACTGCGGCGCGCTGTGGCGATCCGGGCATCCTTCTCGGACACGTTGAAGTATTCCGCGTCTGAATAGGAGAAGCGGGACTTGTAGCCCGGCCGCCCCGCTAGCCACTGAAAGAACCGTTTCAGGTGCGACAGGGTGGCGTGCAACGTTGCCTTGCTCAGCGGCTTGCCGGTCGCCTCATTTTGCTGGTTTGACAACCGTTGCTTGAACGCCACTGCCTGCTGGTGGTGGAAGGTCTTGAAGTCCCGGCATCGGGTAAACGACTCGAAGCGTGTGACCGCCGCCGCTGCGGCGTCCACGCTGGCCTCACTTTGGCGCTTGGCTTCCTTCAGGTAGGTGAAATACTCGCGCTTGATCCGCTCGTTTACGGCATTGTGCTTGCCCATGGTTCACGTTCCTGTCTTGAAGTCACTGTTCACGGAGGGATTGTTGCTCTCGTCTATGCGTTCCAGTCCTCGCGTGAACCTAACCTCAAGATTTCCCGCCACCGCAGCGAGCTTGGCGCGGTTAACGCGGCGGTACATCGTCCCGCTGCACCTCGGGCAAAGGCCGATGAGGTTGCCGCCGGTGGCAGTCAGCGGTTCGTAGTCCGCCATACCCAGCGCCGGCGACTGTGGAGCGCGGCAGCGCACGCAATAGATTTCGCCAGGCTTGCACGGCCGCTTGTTACGGGTGCGCTTGCGGATGAGAAAGGTGGCAAGTTCACGGCCCAGTATCAGCACCGGACGGCGGTCGTCACAGATGGGAAGGCCCTGCTTGATCCACTGCCGCACCGTGTTCCGGTGGACGCCATAAAGCTGCGCTGCTTCTTCCACCGTGTAGCTACGGTGAATTTTCGCTCGGCGCGGATTGGGTAACCGCTGCGCCACGGCGCGTCAGCCCTGCTTGCGGCTGGCTTCGATGCGGCCGAGTAACCAGCTTTCCACCTCGCTTTCGATCCAGCCGACAGCGGAGCCATTGCCGAGGCGGATCGGCTTCGGGAAGGTCGCGTCGTAGCGCGGTGAGCCCGGGTTGATCTTGTCGTAGATCGTGCTGCGGCTGAGCTTCAGTCGTGCCTCAAGATCGCGGCGGCGGAGAATGCTCAGTGGGGCGGGTACGGCTTGGGATTGTGCGGTCACGGTCGGCTCCGGTTGGTGTTGCCGACTCGATGTTTATGGCGCGATCTGCCTGTTCACACCGCAGTTGCGGCAGCCGATACCGCGATTGCGGCGTCAGGTCTCCAGAAAACGCCGGGCGAGCGCCAGCTTTTCTTCCAGAGTCCGCTTTGAGATTCCAGGTTTTCCGGGATACGTGGCGACCAGGGCATCGATGATCGCTGCCTGGCTCTTGAACACCGACTGCGGTTGGCCTCCCGGAGACTTACTCAGCATGAGGTCGAGCAAACCTCCCGCGATATTCAGCAAGGTCGCTTCTTCTCTCTGACCAAGCGGTTTATCGTTCGAGGGATTGTCGAGAACCGACTGCTCGAATGCGCGCAGGGACGCCGTCCGTACAACATAAACGGCATCCGCGGGCAAGCCCGCTGCCGGATGCCATTGACCTGAGGGATTCCTCTTCCATCGGTCTTTAAGCTTCTGTCTTCGCGCGTTGTAGTGCGCTCGCAGCTCGTCTGCCCGTTCTTCCGGTATCTTCTCTTCCAGAATGCGCTGCTCGAGGCGTTCGCCATTGGCCCGCGACCCTGCCGAGTATCCATCCTCGTCGAAGTCGGATTGAAGCTGACACACCACGTCGCCGCGTTCCACGAACGCACCCACGAAATCCGATAGTGTTACCGATGGGCCGCCGGTTTCCATCTGATAACAGTGTTCAACGTCACGCTCCTCCGCTCCGGTCATTGGCAAATCCCAAACACCGCTAATCCATACGACAGCCTCATTGAGAACCAGGCACCCGTTCCCCCGGTAGAGAGTATGCGCAAGATGCAAGGCTAATTCGTCGGTGTTTCCCAGAATATCCGGCACGGGCTTATCCACGTCGGCGCGAGGAGCGACGTTCCGAGGGAGACCGAGTAAAACGTTGATCTTATCTATGACCGATGGGGGGAAAAGCCCGGTCTGCTCGATGGGAGTGACCTTGCCTTTCCTGGCTAACGCGTGATTCACGAAATTGACGGACAGCGTAAGCCGCTTGTCGAGCGCGAGACGCAAAACGTCGGCTCGTGTCACCTCCTCCCCGAAAACGATGGACAGGTGTTTCGCCGCATCGTCAAGGGTCAGCCACTCCTTGAGGTTAAAGAGTTTGCTAGCCTCCGGTTTGCGCGCCACGGTTATTTATACCCGCTCTTCCAACGCTGGCAGCGCCTTCACGATGCGCACGGTTTCAACGCTCACGCGCACCACGCGCTTGACCAGGTTGAAGATGTAGGTGGGATCGCCGTGCTCGGTGGCCCAATCGTTCGGATCGTTGACGATGCCGCTGTCTTTGTCCGTCGTCACCTGGTAACGCTCGATCACCCATTCGATGGCAGGCTTGCCGTTGACCACGTATTCCAGCGCCTCGGGCGGGATGCCGGTCAGGCTGATGCGACTGTTGTAGACCAGCGTAGTTTTGTCGTCGGTCAGCTTGCCATCGACGCGCTTGCGCTCCCATGCCATTTTCTGCACTCGGTACAGCGCCGCCTCGCCGATGGCGAATTCCCCGGCATGAGACAACGGATAAGGCTCCACGGTTTCGTAGTTCAGGTGCCAGCGGGCCAGTTCGCGACCTGCCTTGCTGAAAGCCCAAAAATTTCCCGCGAACGGGATGCGCGGCAATTGCTTTTTCAGGTCGGCCTCGAAACGGGTCTTGTATTCTGGCGAATGCAGCAGACCATAGGTGTAATAGAATAAGTCTTCTTTGCTAATGCCGTCGTCAGCGTAGGTTTCGCGGAAGATAGCGAGCGCGGAGTCGGTGATGGCGTCGCGGCGGATGTAAGGTTCCACACCCCCGTTGCCGAGTAAATCATCTTGGGGAGCTTCATCGTAGTAGTAGAGCGGGAAGCATTGGCATTTTTCTTGGAGGTCGAGATTCGTGACGTTCCTGGCCATTAATGCAGAGAATGGCCTGCGAGCACCAACCCCCGTTGTTGAAATAACTAAATTTTCCGCGCCCGCGTGGGGAAACAGCTTGTGCGTCTGGTAAATCATTTCATTGAAGCGGCGGCTGAAATACAGTTTTTGCTTCGTGAAGGGGCGATACAGTCCGGTGACGATGTTTTCGTCCTCGAATTCGTAAACCTTTTGCTTGCGAACATCGCCTTTGAGGTTGCGCGTCCAAGAAATTTTCTTGGCGTCGGTGTCTATCACGTCCTCAACCGCAAGTGACTCTCCCGTCGCGCGTTTGAGGGCCATCGCGTATGCGGCGCGCTGCGTATTGTAGAAATCAATCATGCGACCCATGTTGTCGGCCAGCCGCTGGCGCGAGAAGTTATAGGTCCACGCATCGCGGTTTGTGACGACACCGAGTGAATAAGTCTTGAACACCCGCAACGGCTCGTCGTTCTTTTTGTTGCCCAGCGACATGAACTTAGCGAAGGCCGGATCGCGCATGTTGATCCAGTCGCCGTGTTCGTTGGGCATGACGTTGCGCCAAGGGATGTTTTGTACGCTGCCAAAGCCGCTGATAATTTTTAACTTTTCTTCGCCGGTCTTGTAATCGTCGATGTTGTAGTAGTGGATGCGACCTTCGCCAGCCTTATCGGGGTTCTTCACCAATAAAGTGACGCCTACCCCCGTCAGGATATTGAAGATGTTTCCGCCCTCGCGTTTGGCGTCATCGCCTAACCGACCTTTGACAAAACCGCGCAGATTGAAAACATAAATAGTGGTGAACTCATCAGCAATGCACTTCCGCAGACCATCGGCGAACCCGGCGTCAATAAAGCGCCCGTTGGTGACAAAGCAGACGATGCCTTTTTCCTTGATGCGGTCGCTGGCCCAGCGAATGGCGCGAATATAGCTGTCGTAAAGATTCCGTACCAGGCCTGCTTCAGATCGAGCAGCGTAGGTGGAGCGGATGCGCTCGTCTAGATCCTGGTATTTCATATTCTTGTTATTGTCATTCTCGCTGTCCTGCCCCACCGAATACGGTGGATTGCCGACGATGACGCGGATGTCCACCGCCTTCTGCTTGCGTGCGCGTTTGTTGTTGTCTGGAAACATCGCTTCTTCCAGCGAGTCTTTACCTTCGGTCAACTGAAAGGTGTCGGTGAGCACGATGCCCTCGAAGGGCTGATACGCCTCGCCGCGCACGCTGCCTTGCGCGCGAGCTAGGTGGTAGGCGTATTCGATATTCACCGCCGCGATATAATAGGCCAGCAGCACGATTTCGTTAGCGTGCAGTTCCTGCTTGAACTTGCGCTCCAAGTCCGGCGCATTGATGAGACCGCCTTGCAGCAGGCGCACGATAAAGGTCCCTGTGCCGGTGAACGGATCGAGCACATGCACGCCGGGGTCACTGATTGCGACGCCAAACTCCTGTTTCAGCGCGTAGTCCGCGCTCTTTAGGATGAAGTCCACCACTTCTACGTGGGGTATAGACGATGCCAAGGCGCTCTTTCAGTCGTGGAAAGGCGGTGCGGAAAAAATTTGTCGTAGAGCCCGATAACGATGCGCTGCCGCGCTTCGGCAGCCTTTGCTGGCTCTAGCCCCGCAATGTCGATTCCCGCTTTCTGGCGCACGCTTTCATAGAATTTTTGCAGCGAAGCGGGTTCTTTCGCCAACCCGTTGTCACGCAGCACGTCCAGCATCTGTTGCATCGACTTGGAAACAGGATTGTTCTGCGTGAAGGCGTAGCCCTCGAACAGCGCGTCGAACACCGGCTGGGTGATGAGGTGCTGAGCGAGCATTTCGATGGCGTCGATCTCAGACACCGCCGGGTTGAGATTGTCGCGCAGGCCGGTGAGGAACTTGTCGAAGGCTGCGCGCGGACTTGCCGCCGGATTCGAGCAGCGCCTTGATGCGGGTGATTTGCTGTTCGGCGATCTGCGCCACGTCGCGCGCCCAGGTCTCCCAATAGCGGCGGTCGCCGACCTTGAGAACGATCCGGGCGTAGATGGCGTCGTGCCACTCGCCGAGATTGGGAAATCGAGTTGCAGTTGCGCGCCACGCTTGCCCGCATCGCGGTCGCTAGTTTCGTCACCTGCATCACCCGCACCTCCGCTCACGCCGATGATCTGATATTGGCGGGCTTCTTGCCCGTCAGGTCGATCTGGTTGATGGTGGCGTCGAAGCGCTCGTCGTGGGAGCGCAGCGCCTGTAGGATCTGCCAGACGACCTTGTACTTCTCGTTGTCCTTCAGGGCTTCCTCGGGCGTGGTGTCAGCCGGGATGCCGATGGGCAGGATGATGTAGCCGTATTTCTTGCCTCGGCGCGCGGCGCATCACGCGGCCGACGGACTGCACGACGTCGACCACGCGAATTGCGCGGGTTGAGGAACAGCACGGCGTCCAGCGCGGGCACGTCCACGCCTTCGGACAGGCAGCGGGCGTTGGTGAGGATGCGGCAGGTCGTTCTCGCGTCCTTGAGGTTCGGCTATCGGCCTTGAGCCAGTCGAGCAGTTTGGAGCGCACCAGCGCATTCATCGTGCCGTCCACATGGTCGGCCTCGCAGCGCAGCAGCGCGCGTCGCGTTCGTCTTCGGGTGCTCTGCTCGATGTATTTGTCCAGCGATACCCCCGAACAAATCCTTGATCTGCTTGCTAGCCGCGATGCTGCGGCTGAAAGCCACGGCGCGACGCATAGGAGTGTTGTCGGCAGCCAACAAGTCGGCGTCGCCCTGCGCCATGCGCTTGCCGAGGCCGTTCCAGCAGCCGGTGATTTTCACGAGGTCGGTGAAATAGTCGTCGTAGGCCTTGCCCTTTTCCTTGCTGGCTGCCGCCATCTCTTGCTGAAAGGTCTTGCTGACGAATTTTTCGTCGACGGCCAGGACCATGCACCTTGTAATCGGTCAGCAGGTCGCGCGCTGACGGCCTCGCCGAAGCCCAGACGGTGGAGCTCCAGCCCGTAAAGGCTTTCGTCGTCCATCGAGCACAGCTCGGCGTCGGCCTCTTTGGCCTTGCTCTTGGTCGCATCGATGTAGATGCGCGGCGTAGCGGTCATGTAGAGGCGCTTGGCGGCCTTGATGTACGCGGTGTCGTGCACCTTGACGAAATGGCTCTCGTCCGCGCCCGCCAGCGTGACACCGGTCGTGCGGTGGGCCTCGTCGCAGACGATGAGGTCGAAGGCAGGCGTGCCATGCTTCTTTTGCGCCTCGTGGATGGTGGCGATGCTCTGGTAGGTAGAAAACACCACCGTTAACGGCCGGGCCTGTCCGGCGCCGTCAGCGCGGCCAGTTGCCGGGCGAGCTTGGACGCATCCGTCGTCGCGAGAAACGGCAGGTCATGAACGCGGATGTCTTCCGTGTCCTCCACGGCGGACTTGCCGACCGCGGTATCCGAACACACGGCCAGCGCGTGCATGGGCAAGCTGGATTCGGCAGTCCATTCCTTGAGCGATTGCGACACGAGCGCGATCGAGGGGACCAGAAAAGGATGCGCCGCCCGTCCCATGCCTGCTTGCTTGCGTCTGCGGCGTAGGCTTCGGCAATTTTCAGCGCGGTAAAGGTTTTGCCCGTACCGCAGGCCATGATGAGCTTGCCGCGCTCGGCTTCTTGCAAGCCTGCCAGCACATCTTTAATGGCTGCTTTCTGATGTTCGCGCGGCTTCTTTTTTTCGCGCAGCTTCACTTTGTGGCGCGACAGGCTGAACTTGCTCCAATCGACGGCGCTGTCTTCCAGGTCTTGCAGGCGGATGCGGATGCAAGGCACCCGCTCGTCGTCAAGCAGCAGCTCTGCGTTCTTTGACCAGTTATCCGACGTGGTAACGACCGATCCGGCTAGCCGCAAAGGGTTTCTTGCCGGACGTGGCAAAGAAGCTGTCGAGGTTGGCTTTTTGGATGGTGCTGTCCGGGTCGTAAAACTTGCACTGGATGGCGCACAGCCCGGCGCCGATGCGTTCCTCGGCTACAAGGTCGAATTCCCGTATCGGGTTTGTTGCCGCGGCCCGGCCATTCCATCCACAGCCAGACATTGCAGAAACGGTCCTTGTAGTAAGGCTCCGTCATCAAAAAATTGGCGAACAGGCGCTCAAACTTATCTCCCAGTCGCGCTTGCAGTGCGCAGCTCCGCGAAATTCAGAGAGGATATCGTGAATGGTGGACATGTTTCCAAATCGCCCCGAACGGTTCCGCACCAATCTTATTCCCGCAAAATGGTACGGCAGGTCAACTTGGGGGTCGGAAGAGACGGGATCGACGGATCAGAAAGGACGCATCCGTCAGGCCACCGCGCGCCTTATCGGCAGCACCTTGGGTTCGCCGGACCGCATGGCGTCCAGCAGGTCCGCCCATTCCTGCATCATCTGGCGGCGAGGTTCCAGATACTGCGCCTTGTTGTAGGTGCCGCGTATCTTGTCCGGATCGCCATGCGCCAACTGCCGTTCGATCCAGTCTTCCTGGTAACCCTTATCGTTGAGCGCGGTGCTCACCAGATGGCGAAATCCGTGTGCCGTCTGTTTCCGGTGATAGCCAATCCGCTTGAACATTCCGGCGATGGCACCGTCGCTCAATGGCTTGCCCGGATCGTTGCGGCCGATAAACACGTAGTCGAAGTTGCCGGTTACATTCTGCAACCCGCGCAGCATGGCGATGGCCTGCTTCGGCAGCGGCGTTAGGTGGAAATAGCCGCGCTTCATGCCCTCGCGACCCTTGCGGATCGTCCAAAGTCCGGCATCGAGGTCCAATTCGTCCCAGCGCAGGGTGCGCGTCACACCGGGGCGGTTCGCGGTCCACAGCGACAGGCGGGCGCAGGCTTTCACCAGTTCGGAGCCGTCATAGGTATCGAGCGCCCGGAGGAACCCCGGTAACTCCTCGACTTGCAGATGTGCGTAGTGCTGCTTCTCCGGTCCCCGCTGGGCAATGGCGGCGAGATCGCGCGCCGGGTCGGCCGCCGTCCACCCGTTGGCACGGGCATAGCTGAAGATGGCCTTGAGCCATTGTCGCGTTTTCTTCGCCACGTCGAATGCGCCGCGTTTCTCGATCCCGGCGACGAGCGCGCCCAGTTCAGCCGGCGTGATCGCATCCAGCGGACGGCTGCGCAGCTTCGGCAGCATGTCCTTGTCCAGATAATTGCGCGCCTGCTCGGCCGTCTTTTCATCCCACGCCTGGCTGCGAAAGCGGTGCCACGCTTCGGCCGCCTCGCCGAACGTGCTGGCGACCCGCTCGCGCTCGACGAGCTTTTCTGCCCGGCGGCGATCTGCCGGATCGACACCGGCCTCTATGAGCGCCCGAAACTCCGCCGCCGTCGCCTGCGCCTGTTTCAGCGTCGTATGAGGATAGGGCCTGCCCACCGCGATCATCCGTGCCTTGCCGCCGAAGCGGTAGCGCAGTCGCCAGTATTTCGATCCATCCGGCATCACGATGAGGGTCAGGCCGTGCCCCGCTGCTTTCGTGTATTTCGCCGCGCCGGGCTTCGCGTTCTTGACCTGCAATTCGGTGAGCTTGCCAGCCATGTGTAGCACCAGGTTGGAACTATGCCGATTTTGTGTAGCAAAACGGTTTGCTGGGCAACTTTACTACACATTTTGCTACACAGGAAGGTCGGCTTTCGTAGGAACGAGCCGGTAGCGGTAGGACGCAAAAACCCCATTTATCGGGGATTTTGTCGCACTTTTCGGATTGTTTCGGAAGTGGTCGTACTCGAGATTGGCTGGGGAACTAGGATTCGAACCTAGACAAACAGAGTCAGAAGTCTGTTGTGCTACCGTTACACCATTCCCCACTAAGCGATTGATATTAAATCGCTTCTTCCGGGAGTTTATCGATGACTCCGGAAAATCGGTACGGTCATATACCCGTACCGATGGTCTCGGTCTACCCTTGTCGAATCGCCGGAAACTTACCCGGTGCCGCCACGGCCGTTCCGCGTGTGAGCGGTACATCGATGTGAGACAAGAGTTCCGCTCGATCAGTCAGACGCCCACAGCGGCTAGGCTGTTCTTGGCTTTACAGGAAGCAGACTGGCTCAGTCTGGCGAGCGAACTGCGACGCACTCACCACGCATGATCAAACCTTCTGTGCCGGAGGAATTTTCCACGACCCATTGATGATCGACGGGCTCTTTTCCTCCGGCCAATAAAGTCCGCATCATCAGGATGAAATCTCCGGCAGGCGCCGGCAACCAGTTAGAACTCCTTGTCTTTGCCGGGTAAGTCTTTCTGAATATAAAGATCCGTAGATCCATCCGGGTTGGCTTTAAGGTTTTCCCGGGCGCTGATCGAATAACGGTTGATCGGATTGTCAACGAAGAAGTAGCCGGAGTTATACATCGTGAGCGACCAAAAGCCCTGAGCCGGCGGCAATTGACCCTTCGCAAATCGCATGACGTATTTGTTGGCACCGTTATATATCTTGTCGCTGCCATCCTTTGTTGAGGTCGGGTAGACAGCATCCTGAGGACGATTAGCGCCCAGCCCAATCGCGGTGATGAACGCCCGCATCAGATAGTCGGTGTCGTAAATACCGGTCTTGGTCGTGAAAACGAAGCCGTTGATATTCTTAACCGCTTTATTGATCTTGAACTGAATCATGATCCGGTCGAAGGCAACTTCGGGGACGCGCTTGAGGAAATCGGCCTTCAACTTGCTCGCGTCGAAGTCCTGACCTGGGACGATGCCGATCCTTGCAAATTTGGCGAGTTCAGGCGCATCCGCTGCTGCCGGCGGATTGTCTTTCATGAGCTTGCAAAGCAGTGTGAAATACGTCACCGCGTCCATCTTGTTCACCTGCTCACGCACGGCGGTCGTCATATCAATGGACGGATCGACGATGCCTGCGGGCGGCGTATAGGCTTTGCCGTATGAACTCAGCGGAACCAGTTTGAACTCGTCCTGCAACTTGTGGACTGCGGCATAGTCCTCGGGCGTGCCAGTGCAGTAGATGCGACCGAGCAACCATACGATGTTCGTCTGCGATTTGTATTCTTTCACTCCGGCGGGCAACGTACCCTTCCATCCGGGCCCGGTAATCGCATAGGTCTGCGCACCCGTGCCGGTGGTCCGTTTGCCTGGCACCTGAAACACCGTGGTCCAGCCGTCCAGCATCGGACACAGAAAATATCGGCCTTTCATGTCGGGGATGCTGAGCACCCATGGCTCTTTGCCGACATCAAAGAACGAAGTCGTATAAAGCGTGTCGGCATTCGGAGCCGTGACGTCCCTGAACGACGAGTCCGGGTATTTGCGCAGCTTGATGATTTGACCCATCGGCCCGCGCGTCCCGATAGGTTCTGCGACATTGGTGATGACGCTGCGCGTCATCTCCATCGTGACGAGCGGATAGCCAAAGATGTACGCATCAGTGGCAAGGATGAAATCATCGAGACCTTCCCCAATGCCGAGGAAAGAACCAAGTTCGGCTCGGGTCACTGTGATCCCAGCCGTTGTGGCAAGTAAGCTCAGTCCGCCAATAGCGGCGACGCGGCGCGTGATGTCCATGGTGATGGCTACTCCCGACCGATTGTTTCTATATGTCGGCTCCGGTTGGTAGCAGGTTCCACCGCCAAGGGAACTTGGCCCGAGGTACAAGGCTTCTCGATCCTGATTATCGCTCTGCCCATTGCGTCCGATGTCAGCCGTGGTGATCGAATTCGCTTACCGCATCTCGGACTTCCCGGGCAAAATCGATGAGCGAGATCGTAAATGCGCCAAGGGAGATCATGAACAGGACGGCAACCCCGCGCTCGTGCTGAACTTCAAAGAACGCGCTTGCGAACGCCACGATCACGAGAACCGTCACCGCGATACTACTGATGACGGTCCAAAGGATTGCATGGTTCACAATCGCCGCCCGCCGCATCAGGCGGCCTTGAGCCGGAACTTCACTGCGTCGTTGTCGGAGATCGCGTTTAGGACAATCGTCCGATCAATGATCCGGTTAAGGCGCGAAATCAGGACGGCGATGAAGGCTGCGAGGGCCCCAAGCAAGAACGCAGGTGCTGCTGCCTGCGAAATGACTTGCGATATCTGACTGACGGAGGGCGTGTCGGTAATCATTGAAACTCCATCTTGCGGTAGTTACCCGCGTCATCTATTCCCTTTTCAGCAAGAACCAACGGATCCGGCGCATCCGTTGGATATTCTCCGTGAACGAAGGGTTCTCCGATCATAAGTGTATCATGGGCACGCGACCGCGACGTGCCGACGCGAGACATAACGCTCAGCTTCGAGCCTAGCGCTATTCGGCCGCTTCCTTGACCGAAGCGTTGCCTGACAGGTCGTGATCGCCACCGGCGGTGCCCGAGCGTCCCCAGCCGGACAGCCAGTTGGAAAACTGGTCGAGGTAGAGATAGACCACCGGCGTGGTGAACAGCGTCAGCGCCTGGCTGACCAGCAGTCCGCCGACCATGGCGTAGCCGAGCGGCTGACGGATTTCCGCGCCGGTGCCGGTGCCCAGCATCAGCGGTACGCCGCCGAGCATCGCCGCCATGGTCGTCATCATGATCGGCCGGAAGCGGAGCAGGGCGGCCTTGCGGATCGATTCCTCCGGCGACAGATGCTCCTCGCGCTCGGCCGCGATCGCGAAGTCGACCATCATGATGCCGTTCTTCTTGACGATGCCGATCAGCAGAATGACGCCGATCAGCGCGATCAGGCTGAAGTCGTAGCCGAACAGCATCAGCGTCGCGAGCGCACCGACGCCCGCCGACGGCAGCGTCGACAGGATCGTGATCGGGTGGATGTAGCTCTCGTAAAGAATGCCGAGGATCAGATACACCACGACGAGCGCGGCGAGGATCAGCAGCGGCACGGTGCCGAGCGATTGCTGGAAGGCCTGCGCCGTGCCCTGGAAGCTGCCGTTGACGGTGCCGGGCGTGCCGAGTTCGCGCATTGCGTTCTGTATGGCGTCGGTGGCTTGTCCCAGCGCCACGCCTTGCGCGAGGTTGAAACTGATGGTGATGGCCGGAAACTGGCCCTGATGGCTGATCGAGAGCGGCCGCACCGGTACCGTCGTCCACTTGGCGAAAACCGAGAGCGGGACCTGCTCGCCGGTGAGCGGCGACTTGACGTAGATCTTGTCCAGCGTGTCGACCTTGCCCTGCAGCTCGGGCAGAATCTCCAGGATCACGTGATAGCTGTTGAGCTGCGTGAAGTACTGCGCGACCTGCCGCTGGCCGAACGCGTCGTAAAGCGTGTCGTCGATGAGCTGCGGTGCGATGCCGTAACGGGACGCGGCGTCGCGGTCGATCGTCAGCGTTAGCGTGGTGCCGCTGGTCTGCTGGTCGGTGGCGACGTCGCGCAACTCGGGCAGCGTCTGTCAGCTTCTTCAGGACCTTCGGCGCCCAGGTGTTCAATTCGTCGAGATCGGCATCCTGAAGCGTATATTCGAACTGCGTGCGGGTGGCCCGGCCGCCGAGCCGGACGTCCTGCGCCGCCTGAAGAAACTGCCGCGCACCTTCGACCTTGTCGAGTTTGGGCCGCAGCCGCGCGATAATCTGCTGTGCCGAGGCGTCGCGCTCCTCGCGGGGTTTCAGCGTGACATACATGCGGCCGTTGTTGAGAGCGCTGCCGCCGCCGCCGACGAACATGGCGATGCTAGCGACGCCGGGATCGGCCATCACGATTTGCCCCAGCTCCTCCTGCTTCTTCTTCATCTCGTCGAAGGAGATGTCCTGCGCCGCCTCGGAGGTGCCGAGGATCATGCCGTTGTCCTGCTGCGGGAAGAACCCTTTCGGGATGATGACGAACAGATAGACCGACAAGCCGAGCGTCACGAAGAACACGAGAAGCGTGGTCCGCCGCCAGCGCAGCACCAGATCGAGTCCGCGGTGATAGGCGTTGAGCATGGCCTCGAAACCGCGTTCGCTGACCTGATAGAGCCTGCCATGCCGGACATTTTGTGATTTCGCAGGAAACGCGATGCCATCATCGGCGTCAGCGTCAGCGACACGACGAGCGAGACAAAAATCGCCATCGCCAGCGTCACCGCGAATTCGCGGAACAGACGTCCGATGATGCCGCCCATCAGCAGCAGCGGAATCAGCACCGCGACCAGCGAAATGCTGATCGACATGATGGTGAAGCCGATCTCGCGCGCGCCTTTCAGCGCCGCCGCCATCGGCTTTTCGCCCTGTTCGATATGGCGGCTGATGTTTTCCAGCATGACGATGGCGTCGTCGACGACAAAGCCGACCGAAATCGTCAGCGCCATCAGCGAAAGATTATCGAGCGAATAGCCGAACGGCCACATGAGGGCGCATGCGCCGAGCAGCGCGAGTGGAACGGTGACGCTCGGGATGATAGTCGCCCAGAAACTACGCAAGAACAGGAAGATCACCATGACGACGAGGGCGATGGTGATGAGCAGGGTGAACTGCACGTCATCGACCGCCGCCCGGATGGTCTCGGTGCGGTCACTGATGATCTTGATCTTGATCGCGGGCGGGATCGCGGCGATCAGCTTCGGCAATTCCGCCTTGATGCGATCGACGGTGTCGATGACGTTGGCGCCGGGCTGCTTGAAAATGACGAGGAACACGCCGCGTTTGCCGTCCGCCCATGCCGCCCGCTTGTTGTCCTCGGGGCCTGACACGGCCTGGCCGATGTCGCGGATGCGCAGAGGCCCACCGTTGCGATAAGCGATGATGACGTCGTTCCAGTCCTTCGACGCGGTTAACTGGTCGTTGGCGTAGATCGTGTAGCTGCGCGTTCCGCCGTCGATGCTGCCCTTCGGACTGTCGACTGTCGTCATAATCGATCTGGCTGCGGATGTCCTCGAGCGACAGGCCCTTGGCCACGAGCTTTGCCGGATCGATCTGGATACGGATCGCAGGCTTCTGCTGGCCACCGACAAACACCTGCGCGACGCCGGCGATCTGGCTGATCTGCTGCGCCATCTGCGCGTCGGTGTCGTCGCTCACCGTCGTCAGGGGCAGGGTGTCGGATGTTGCCGACAGCAGCATGATGGGCGAGTTGGCGGGATTGACCTTGCGGTAGGTCGGCGGAACTCGGAAGGTTTTTGGGCAACTGGCCGCCGGCGGCGTTGATGGCGCCCTGAACGTCGTTGGCCGCGCCGTCGATGTTGCGGTTGAGGTCGAACTGGATCGTGATTGAGGTCGAACCGATCGAACTGGTCGACGTCATCTGCGCGATGCCGGGAATCTGTGCCATTTGCCGCTCGAGCGGCTGCGCTACCGAAGACGCCATGGTTTCAGGGCTGGCGCCGGGCAGGCTCGCCTGGACCTGGATCGTCGGGAAAATCGACTTGCGGCAGCGGCGCGACCGGCAGCAGCGGGAATGCCACCAGGCCGACAAACAGGATGCCGGCCATCAGCAACGAGGTTGCGATGGGATAGCGAATAAACGGCGCAGAAATGCTGTCGTTCATTCTAGTCAGCCTTGTCGGCAGTCTTGCCGTCGGGCGGCGCGGAGTCCGCGACTGTCGTGGTCACGACCGACCCCGGCTGCACCCGGTATTGTCCAGCGACTATAACATGTTCTCCGGGGGTCAGCCCGTCCTCGATGACGGTTTGGCCGTCGATCGATTTGCCGACCTTGATCTTGCGAAGCTCGGCTTTGTTGTCCTGATTGACGGCATAGGCATAGAGTCCGTCGGTTCCATGCTTGACGGCCTCGTCCGGAACGACGACGGCGTCCGTCAGGGTGGACACCAGCAGCCGGGTCGAGACCGACTGCCCGGGCCAAAGGACGTGATCCTTGTTCTCGAAGACCGCCTTGAGGCGGATCGTGCCGCTCGTGGTGTCGACCTGGTTGTTGATCAGCGTCAGCGTTCCCTCTGACAAAACCCTCTTGCCGTCAGTGGAGTACGCGATCGTCTTTGGCGATCCGGCGGCGATGGCATCCTTGATCTGCGGCAGTTGTTCTTCCGGCGCAGTGAAAACCACGGCGATCGGCTCGATCTGCGCGATGGTGACGATGCCGGTCTGCGTCGAGGCATTGACGATGTTGCCCTGATCGACCTGACGGAAGCCGGTAACGCCCGCGATCGGCGCGCGGATGCTGGTGTAGTCGAGCTGGGTTTGCGCGTTGGAAATCGCGGCTTCGTCCGCCGCGATCTGCGCGGTGAGCTGCTGCACCGTGGATCGCTGGGTGTCGGTCTGCTGCCGCGTCGCGAATTCGCCGAGCTTGGTATAACGCTGCAAGTCGAGGTTGGCGTTGGCCAGATTGGCTTGATCCTGCGCCTTCTTGGCCTTCGCCTGATCGAGCGCGGCCTGGAACGGCCGCGGATCGATATGGGCCAGCAGATCGTCCCGTATTGACCAGTTGACCTTCCTTGAAGGCAATCCGGTCGATCTGGCCATCAACACGGGTCCGCACCACGACCGTGTTGAAAGCCTGAACTGTCCCGAGTCCGCGTCAGATAGATCGGGAAATTGCTCTTCTCCACGGTTGCGATCTTGACCGGAACCGGCCGGCCCTTTGCAGCGTCGGTTCGATCGGCGGTGTGATGCTCTCCCGCACCGTGGTGCCAAAACGCGTAACCGCCCGCGAGGGCAATCACCGAAATGAGGGACGTCCAACCGAGAGTTCGCAACCGGGACATGAGGCTCGAGCTTTGGAAATTACATAATCGGGACTTCTAAAATGGTCCCGGTAGTCGTAGATGTAATATGCGTGCACTTTATGTGTAAACACACTATCCCTTGAGAATCCTAAACAATTGGAAAGCTTTGGGACCGCCGCCGCCGATGTCTCTCGATCTCAAACGCCAGTTCATCGCGCAGTTGGTCGAAAGTTCGCGTCTGCTGCGCAACTACATCGACCACCGTGCCAAGGGACGAGGGACCACGCGGGCGCAGTGGATTGTACTGTTCCGGCTCCGCCAGCAGGAAGGTTTATCGCAGGTCGATCTGGCCGAAGTCCTGGAATTGCAGCCGATTTCGCTGGTTCGCCTGCTCGACCGGCTCGTCGACCACGGCCTTCTGGAGCGCCGTCCGGATCCCCGGGATCGCCGGGCCAACCGTTTGTTCCTGACCGAGGCCGGACGTCAACTCGTCGACGATCTGGACAGCCTGCGCGACTCCATCGCCGCGGATGTCTTGCAGGGAATGCCAGCGAGCACGATCGAAACGAGTCTTGAGGCTCTCCGGGACATCAAGCATCGTATCAAGAGCGTCTCCGAAAACAGGAGCGTCTCCGAAAATCCGGGCGACCTTGCGATCAAATAGCAGCTACGGGCGGTTGCCCTGCGAACCGTCGTGGCTCACGCGAAGCTCGCAGACAATCAGGTTGTCATCGCAGATCGCTTCTTCCATATCACCTTCCGTCGCAAAACGTCGCGGATGCTGAGTGCGCGTAGAAGGGAGCCGACGATGGACGAGTTGAACGGTCGGATGATGGCCTGCCAGATCATGATTACGGGTTTGATCGCACGGGTTGCCAACAACTCTCCGGACCCGCTTCGGTTTCTTACCGATTTCCGCGACGAGATCAGAGCCGTGGTGCGGCAGGTCAACATTGCCGGAACGGACGACACCGATCGCATACGAAGCGTCGCACAGAGGACCGTCGACGAAATGCTGTCGTTGATGAAGCCGCCGAGCGCCGATTGATCGCTCGTTGCGTTCCGGCAATTAAAATCGTTTCAAAAATAGCGCAGTCAAGGGAATAGACCGCAAGCTTGTCTGCGGGAGCGATCAACTAGTTTAGAATCCTTATGATTTAGAGCTATTCAAAGAATACAGGTTCACAATTTCGACAAATCACATTGACCCTCAAAATCCTGATCGATACCTCTCCGCCCTGAGACGATTCAGCCAGGACAATTCAGCGCGAGACAATTCAGCGCAGACTGCGTGTGTTGAAGTTTTTTTGACTTTTTTTGATGGGGCCCGTTATGAGCAATGCAAAGATGCCGAGGTCGTTGCGGACAATCGCAGCGGCCGATCCAATCGATAAACCGTTGGAAAACAATTCCGTCGGAAAAATCTCCGCCGTTGCAGGACTTCATCGCGGCTACCTCCTTTTCTTCCGCCGCCGAAGCGCAGCAATCCAGCCTCCCGCCGGTAACGATCGATGCCCCGGTCGCTCGCCCGCACGCGCATGCGCGACCTACCGCCGATCAGGTGAGGGCACGCACGGCCTTGCGCCGTGCAGCACGCCGTACCCAGCCGGCGCAGGTCGCGCCGGTGCCGTTTCCCAACGCCGGCAACCTTGCGGCGGATCGCAATCCCTATGCGGATCCCGCCGCGCCGTACAAGGTCGATCACGTGCAGGCGTCCGGCAAGTTTCCGGAGCCGATGCTGAATACGCCGAGGACGATCACGGTTCTCAGCAAGGAAGTGCTCGCGGACAAGAGCGCGACTCTGCTCAAGGATGTGGCGCGCACAACCGCCGGCGTCACCCTCGGAACGGGCGAGGGCGGCAATGCTTTCGGCGACCGCTTCTTCATTCGTGGCTTTGATGCCCGCAACGACGTTTTCATTGACGGCGTTCGCGATTTCGGCGTCAGCCTCCGCGAGAACTTCTTCACCGAGCAGGTGGAAATCCTGCGCGGGCCGGGCTCGTCGTTCGCGGGCCGCGGTACGACCGGCGGCGCGATCAATATCGTGACCAAGCAGGCGTCGACCGACAGAAGCTTCTACAACATGGACACGACGTTCGGCACCGACCAGACAAAGCGCGTGGTGCTCGATGTCAATCAGGTCATCAGCCCGACACTGGCCATTCGCGCGGGCGGCCTGTTCCAGGACGCCGATGTCGCCGGGCGAAACTACATCACCGACGATCGCGGCGGCGGCTTCATCGCCATGACGTGGAAGCCGGTGGATGCGATCAAGGTGCAGGCCAACTACATCCATACCGATCTGCATGGCATTCCCGACCTCGGCGTGCCGTATTATCGGCCGGCTTCGACGGCCCTGCCGGGACCTCCCGTGCGGTACATCTCGACCGTCGGCGGTCCGTTCCCGGAGTTCGGCGTTAACCGCAAAAATTTCTACGGCTTTGTCAACCGCGACTTCCAGTCCTACAGGCAGGACATCGGCACGTTAAACTTCGAAGTGCAGGTGACGCCGGATATTCTTGTCACCAACAAGACGCGTGCGCAGCACTCGATTTCGGACTTCCTCGGGACGGCGCCAGAAGCCCCGCAGGTGACCGCTGCGAACCCCGCTAATTGGACGCTGAGCGCCAATCCGCAGAGCCGCTATCAGCCGACTGACGTGGTCGCCAACCAGACCGAAGCGACGTACAAGTTCGGCACCGGCCCATGGCATCACACCGCGCTCGCGGGTGTGGAACTCTCGAACGAGAGATCCAGCATCGACAAGTATGCGGGATTGAGCTCCGAGGCGCTGCCCGGCGGTTTCAACGGTGGCGGCTCGATTTCGGGAGTCAACATTTTCAATCCGCAATACACCAATCTGCCGTTCGGCGCCGAGCCGGCGCTAACGGGGTTCCCGACCAGGATCAACATTAGCACCAAGAGCGTCTATCTGCTCGACACCGCCAACTACAACGACTTCATCATCCTGAATGGCGGCATCCGTTACGACGACTATGGCATCAACACCAGCGGTTACGGCACAGTAAACGGCCGTGCAAACACGTTCGGCGCCCAGTCGCTTGACTCCGGCCTGACCAATTACAATCTCGGTGCGGTGGTGAAGCCGCTGCCCAATGTGAGCGTCTATGCCGCCTATGCGACGTCGTCCAACCCGGTCGGCTCCGAGTTCGACGGTACGGCTGCCCAGTACGGTGGGCTCGCGCCGGTCCTGAACGGCAACTCCAACCAGATTTTCGGACCGGAAAAGAACCGCGCCGCCGAAATCGGCACCAAGTGGGAGCTGTTCGATCGCCACTTGCTGGTCTCGGCTGCGTTGTTCGAGACCTGGAAGGACAATGCACGGGAGTCGCAGAACATCACGGTGCCGGGCATTGCTGGAAACGTCTCACAAATTTCCGCAGGCGCGGCCTATAATATCCGCGGTATCGACATCGAGGCTGCCGGCAAGATCACCGACAAGTGGAGTCTGTTTGGCGGTGTTGTGCTGATGCAGTCGGAAGTGACGAAGTCGTTGATCCCGTCGCCGCAGCCTCTGCTCTACCCGACCAACGTTGGCCTCCCGCTTTCCAACGTCGCGCATCAGTCGTTCAACGTCCTCTCCAAGTATCAGGTGACGGATATCTGGGAAGTTGGCGGGCAGGCGACCTATCGCTCGGAGATATATGGCGGAACCTTCCTCGCTGCGAACCAGGGGACGACGCTGCCGAGCTACTGGCGCTTCGACGCCTTCACGGAAGTGAATATCAACCCGAACTGGAAGGTGAAGCTCGCCGTCAACAACATCACCAATCAGCTCTTCTATGACGCCTTGTATCAGAGTGCGACGCCGTTCGTATTCGTCGGCCCAGGCCGCGCCGCTTATCTGACGCTGTCCGCGCGTTACTGATCGATCCACGTTGGGGATGTGGAATGTTGATTTGCGTCCCCGGCGTTTTGAAAAAGGATGATGTGGCGGATTTCCGCCGCATCATGGACGGGACCGAATGGGAGGACGGCCGCTCCACAGCCGGCGCCCAGTCAGCCCTCGTCAAGAAGAACGAGCAGTTGCCGCCGGACAGCGACGTGGCACGAACGCTCGGCAACCGGATCATTTCGGCGCTGACGGCAAATCCGCGGTTTATCTCGGCGGCGATCCCGCTGCAGATTTTCCCGCCGCTGTTCAATCGCTACGTCGCGTCCCACGGACATTATTTCGGCGTTCACGTCGACAATGCCGTGCGCGGTGATCGCCTGACCGGAATGCGAATTCGCACCGATCTGTCGGTCACGTTGTTTTTATCCGAACCGGAGGATTACGACGGCGGCGAACTGGTGGTCGAAGACAACTACGGTTCCCACGAGATCAAGCTGCCGGCCGGCGATCTGGTCCTTTATCCTGCGTCTAGTTTGCATCTGGTGACACCGGTGACACGCGGCGCTCGCGTAGCATCTTTTTTCTGGCTTCAGAGCATGGTACGGGATGATCACGCGCGCAGCTTGATTTTCGATCTCGATACGGCAATTCAGAGCCTTGTCGAACGTCTCGGGCGCGATGACCCTGAAACGGTCAAATTGACCGGCATCTATCATAATCTTATTCGCTATTGGGCCGAGGTATGAACGCGGCAATGTTTAGAACTCTTCTAATGAAGCTATTCACTGGCGACCACGCTGACGATGTTGTCGCTGGCGTCACCCGCGATCGCGCAACAGCACGCCGTGCCGCAGCGGCCGCCAGCGTCCGTCGCGCAGACGCCGACGCCGTCAGCGCCTGTCGCGTCGCCGGTCCAGACACCTGCGGCGCCTCCGAGCGCACCGCAACTGCCTGCCACCGATGCCGCGCCCGGCTTCGAGCGCTGTCGCCACCAAGTCAGTGCCGACGGTGCTTCACGAATTGTCGCCGTGGTCGATGTTTCTGTCGGCGGATGTCCTGGTCAAGATCGTGATGATTGGTCTTGCGTTTGCCTCGCTGGTGACCTGGACGATCTTCATTGCGAAAATGATCGAACTGTCGCTCGCGCAAAACAAGCTGCGGACCGCGCTGACGAAGATCAGCGAGTCGCGCTCGCTGGCGGAAGCGCAGATGGCGCTCGGAACCGAGGACAGCGTGCTGACGTCGTTGCTGGCAGCGGCGATGCGCGAAGCGCGGCTGTCGGCCGGGATTTCCAGCGACGCCGGCATCAAGGAAAGAGCGGCGTCGAGTTTCACCGAAATCGTCCGCGCGGAATCGCGCCGCATCCGGCTCGGCATGGGTCTGCTTGCGACCATCGGCGCGACGTCGCCCTTCGTCGGTCTGTTCGGCACGGTCTGGGGCATCATGAACAGCTTTATCGGAATCTCGAAGTCGCAGACCACCAATCTCGCCGTAGTGGCGCCCGGCATCGCCGAAGCCCTGCTCGCGACCGCGCTCGGCCTCGTCGCGGCGATCCCGGCGGTCATCATCTACAATCACTTCGCGCGCGGGACGAAGGGCTACATCGAACTCGTCGGCCGCGCATCCGGATCCGCCGGGCGACTGCTGTCGCGCGATCTCGACCGCACCCATGTCGGTTCCATCGGCGGGGCGCATTCACGCGCGGCGGAGTAGGCAATGGGCGCATCGATTGCAGAAGGCGGTTTTGACGACGACGAGGAATTCGCCGAAGCTCACGAAATCAATGTCACGCCGTTCATCGACGTTATGCTGGTTCTCCTGATCGTCTTCATGATTGCCGCGCCGCTGTCGACCGTCGATCTGCCGGTCAATCTGCCGTCGTCGACCGCGACACCGCAAAAGAAGCCGGACAAGCCGACCTATGTCAGCATCAAGGCCGATCTTGCCGTGGCGATCGGCGAAACCATGGTCAAGCGCGTCGATCTGGTCCGGACACTCGACACCACGCCGAACATGACCAAGGAGAGTTTCATCTTTCTACGCGCGGATCGCGCGGTGCCTTATGGCGACCTGATGGACGTGCTGGAGATCTTGCGCGCAGGAGGCTACACGAAAGTCAAGCTGGTGGCGCTCGAGGGTGTTCCCGACCCCGATTCCGTTCCAACTGCAAATAACGCGAAGCGATGAACCATGTCTGAGATCATCGCCGAGCCACCGCCGTCCCGTCGGCTTTGGGTTTTCGCAGCGGTCGCGGCGATCGCGATCCATCTCGGTTGCATCGCGCTGGCGATGGCTCGCATGCAAACCGACGAGTCGGATGACGATCTCGGCGCACCAGCGATCGAGATCGGACTCGAGCTGTCCTCGCCGCATCGCGAGGCGACCGATCTTCCGCCCGGACCGGACACCGACGCGTCAGCCGCGTCGCCCGCGCTTGCCGAACAAAAGGCGGTCGTGAAGGAAACCGATCTGCCCAAGGATACGCCGACCGAGACCGACGATCCGGATCGGATCGTCACCGAGAACGATTCGAAGAAGCCGGTGGATGACGATCCCGAGAAAGCGGCGGTGCAGACGTCGGCCTCGCAGGAATCGGCAGCCGCCGAAGCGACCGCGATGCCGAGCGTGGAACATGCACAGGAATCGGATCGTTCGGTCGCGCCGCAGCTGGGCACCGGCGCAAGCGCCCGCCGCATCCGCGCGACCTGGCAGAAGGAATTGGTCGCGCATCTCGACAAGCACAAGCGCTATCCGCGCGAACGCGCGCAGAAGAGCGCGGAGATCCTCGTCAACTTCGTGCTCGATCGCCTCGGCCATGTCGCTTCGGTGACCATTGTGAAGGGATCGGGTGATCCGGCCTTCGACGAAGCCGCGCTCGCCATGGTGCACAGGTCCGATCCGGTGCCACCACCGCCACCGCTGATAGCGGACGAGACCTTGAGCTTTACCCTTCCGGTGGTCTTCCGGGTGAAGGGCAAGGGCTGACGTTATTATCCCGCTGGCCAGGGGGCGATGGCGCCCGCTTCATCGCAGAAAATAATACCGGACGCTGACGTAAACCGCGACGAGGCAGATGAAGATCACCGCGACCGGCAGGCGCGGCTTTGCTTTCGTCCCGGAATTTACAACCTTCGGCTGCTGTGGGGCGGGTCGCCTGAAGGCGGTGATATTATCAGTCTCCGTGATCCGGTCTTTCGGCGCCGACTTGATGTCCGGCGGCGTTCCGGCGCCGCCCATGTCCGCGTAGTAGTTCTGGTACATCATACCGATGGTGGCCTCACTCGCCTCACCCTCCGGCATCGTTTCGAGAAAGGCCTTGTAGCTCGAAAGGAAAGCCATGGCTTCATCCGGCAGGGACGATGCGCCATTCAGCTTCGCCATCATTTTCCAAGTCGCGAAGTCGGCGCGTGCCTTGGTGTCGGCGCGTCTTGCAATCATTTTGTCCGGTGCTTTGATCAACTGACTTCGTCTCCTTGCAACGCCGTTTTATGTATTACCGGTAACCAGCAGCAGAAGCTTTATGACATAACCGGTGACTGTTCTGACGATGGTCGAGATAACGTCGAGATTGAGACCGAGCTGGCTGCCGAGCATCGGAAGCAGCAGGAGGATGCCGATAAGGATCAGCATTCCGTAGGGCTCCAGGCGGGAGAGCGGGACCGCCAGAACGTTCGGCAACAAACCGACCGCAACCCGTCCGCCGTCCAGTGGCGGGATCGGCAGCATGTTGAAAACCGCTAGAACCACATTGATGATCAGCGCGTTCTTCAGGTTGTCGGCGACCCATTGCGCGGTGTTGTCCGGGACCAGGCCGAGCCCGTGAAATGCAAATGCCGCGAGCAGCGCCAGCAGGATGTTGGTGGCGGGTCCGGCGATCGCCACCCAGACCATGTCGATGCGGGGGTGGTTCAGGTTGCGGAAATTCACCGGCACCGGTTTTGCGTAACCGAACAGGAACGGCGCGTGCGACAGCAGGAGAATCCCCGGCAATATCAGCGTGCCGAAGGGATCGATATGTCTGAGCGGATTGAAGCTGACGCGGCCGAGCTGCCAGGCGGTATTGTCACCGAGCCGGTGTGCGACAAATCCATGTGCGGCTTCATGAAAGGTGATCGCGATGACGAGCGGCAGCACCCAGACCGACAGCGTGTAGAGTGAAATGCTCGGCAATCGGCGGCCTCGTGCGGTTCGACGGTACGAGACCCATAACACAAGTCGCCGGGGCGCGGACAGAGGGAGAGTGGGGGAGTGGCCGGCCGGCTCAGGTGCGGCCTTTTTTGAGTGTTGCGGCCCGTCCTGCGCATAGTGCCGGACGCCGGGCCGGCTACGCGTCTTTCAGATAGTAGTTCGCGCGCTTGCCGAGCGCGATGCGGCGCAGGATTCGCCGCATCGCCATCGAGCCGCGCAGCGGCCGAACCGCCGTCGTCACCGTGCGATAGAACGCTAGCTTGACCGCGTCGAACGAGGGCTGCACGCCCGGCGGCTTCTGCGGCCAGCCGATGCCACGCAGCATCGAATTGAAGAAGTGCAAGTCGTTGACGCGGCGAACCTCGCGTGTCTTCCAGGTGATGGCCATCGAGATCGAGTGTGACCCGGCGGTGCGCACCCAGTGTGGCCACTGGTAGGGCACGTAGCAGCCGTCGCCGCCGAACATGTGGAATTCGATACCGCGCGGCGCAAAACTCTCCTCGTATTTCAGATTGCGATGTTTCGTCATTGAACGCTCGATCTCGTCCTCAGACGCCAGACTGCGGTCGCTGTTGTCGTAAATCGTGAAGAATTTTTCGCCGTGGATCTGGACGAAGAAGTTGTCCTCGCTGTCGAGATGGAACGGCGTGGTGGAATTCGGCGAGGAGACGAACAGAAAGCCCTCGATCTGCTCGAAGCCGGCATCGCGCAGGCTGGTGAAGCCGCGGGCGCGTGCGACCGACAGCAGCGTGTCCTCGATCAGGCGGCGATACTCCGGCGAATTCTCGATGCGCTTCAGCACCATCCAGGCGTCGGCGGTCTCGATCCGCTTCACCACCTCGACCGGATCGAGAGCGAACTGACGGGATCGCGTCGGGGTCCTGGCTGATGGCGACCTTGCCGGAATTGTACTCGATCAGATCGCGCGGCAGCTCGGCGGCCAACTGCGCGATGCGCGGCAGCGTCAGCAGTGGATGCCCCGCCAGCTTGTGCCGGATCGCGAACGGCCTGAGCGGGAAGTCGCGTCTCAGCGCATCGTTCGCCGCGGTGATGACCGGCGCCGGTTCGGAGACGGCGTTCATGTATTTTTCTCTTGACGTTTGCGGATCAACTGAACGGCGCGGCGCGCCGGGGCGCGCATCAGTCGGCGCAGCGCGAGCGCCACCCTGACAACGGGGACGACGGGGTCACGGCGGCGAAGCGGGATCAGCACATCGCCGATCGCAAGTCGCCCGCGCCAGATCGGGTCGATCATCGGATGACCCGGGGCGGCCGTCGAATCGACCATCGCAATCGCCGGGTCGGCGCAAAGGTGCCGCGTGAGATCGAGCGTCAACTGGACGCCGGGTGAAAACTTCGCGAAATTTTCGTCGACGCCGAGCTTGAAATAGAAAGCGCGGTCGTGATGACGCAACACGATGGCCGCCGCCACCGACGTATCGCCGGCAAACAAGGTCACGATTTCACACTGATCTCGCTCGGCAAGTGCCTTCGCCGCACGGCGGATGAAGGCTGCATCGCCGCCGTGCTGGAGCAATGCAGGTCCCTCGCTGTGCCTTCCAGCCACTGGCTTCCAGCGTCAGGAAGGTTTCGAGCGCTCGCGTGACATCGCCAGGAGTGCGCGCGATCTGAAACGAAACGTCGCCATGCTCCGCAAGACGATTGCGCTGGCGGCGCAGCTCCTTGAGCTTCTTGACGCCGAGCGCGTCGCGCAGCAGTTCGTCCGCGTCGCGCGTCTCGCGTCGAGGCACGCGCGCGCATGGGCCTGCAGCGTATGCGGTCGGATGCCGTCGCGTTCGAGTGCTACTGTGAAGGCTTTCATTGCGGCGCCGTCCAGCGCGACGTTGCGCAGGATCAGCGCGTGCTGACCGATGGCACGTGCCTCGCGCAGAAGCGTCGCCGCGGCGTCATTCGCGAGGTCGTGGTCGAGCAGCGGAGTGCATAAGGTTCCATAAGGATCGGCGCTCACCAGAACGGGAAGCGGAATCCGGAAGGCCCGCCAAGCGGAGATCACGGGGATCAGGCCGAGGAGGGCGCCCGCACCGCATTCGGAGGACGGAATGTCGTCACGCGCCGTCAGCACGGATGCGTTGGTCCGATCGCGCGCCGATGCGTCGAGAGCCAACTCCCAGTCGGCGAGGTAATAGGCGTTCGGCTCGACAGTGCTGTCGGCGAGCGTTCGCCACTGATTGATGTCAAGTGATGCGAGAGCTGCCGTCCCGCGGCGTCGTACACTCCGGGACGGGCGCACGGCGAACTCGCTCATCGATGAACGGCGAACCGGAGCCCAATTGACAATATCGACCATGTCCCCAATCCCCATTTGCGACGGATTGCGAGGTTACAAACGCGCAGCGCCGTTTCCTCCACCTTGTTTGTGGCAGACGTTATTTGAAATATTCGAAGAGAACGTTGGTCCAGTCTCTCGATTTTCGCATCGGCGTTAATCGCGCATTCACCGTGGCCAGATCCGGCTTTGCAAAATGGCTAGGCTCATAGGCGCTTAACCTCTTTTGCGTTGCGAGACGGGAGAAGGTCCAGGCGCAAGAAGCAGGCCAACCGCCATCAATTTTTTTTGGTTTGGCCGGTGGTTCGCGACCCGGAGTTGTCTTAGTGTTGACGACAACCCGGCGTATTTTCCCAGACTGTCCAGATCTTCGCAACGGGCGTTGCGCGGCGGCGACGGAAGAGGAAGGGACCAATGAAGCTCGTTGCATTTGCCGTCACAGTTTGTCTTGCGATGATGACGACCGCAATGTCGATAACGTCGGCCGATGCCCAGATGGGCGATGGTCGTAATCGTGGTGGCGGTGGTAACGACAGTGATCAGAAGGCTACGCCCAAGACTCCGAAGGTGGACGAGAAGGCTTACAACGCAGCGCTCGAAAAAATTCCCAATTCCAAAGAAAAATTCGATCCCTGGGGAAGTCTCGGCGTTTCATCCGCGACAAAGAAGCCGAAGTAATGATCGGTCGTTTGCATTGGTCTCGCACGTCGAGAAAGTTGCCGCCGCGCCGCGCCGCAGCCAGCGATCTGGCCATAAAGTCTATCGAACTGCGCTCTCTTCGAACGCGACGCCGATCCGCCTTTCGGACAACCACACCGGACGGCAGCGGCGCTTAAGTCGATCGGTCTCGATCGTGAGCATGAACGATGACGGCAAGCCGAACGGACTTGCGAGGTCCGGGCCGGCGCCGCTCGATGACAAGTTTCGCACGATGCAATCGATGCGGCCGTCGCCGAAGGCGATCGTGCCGCTTTTGAAGACCCTGCGTCGGGGGACCGTCCGTTTCTCGATCATGGCACTCGGCCCGTTCCGGTTGATAATCTCCGGAGATTAACGGTGCTATGTTGCGGACCGATAAATCTGTCAGACGGTTTGCGGGGGGGGCGGATTCAGATTTGGTTTACGAAGCGGGGCGACCGGGCTCGAGCGCTCCGACACCATCGACACCAGCTTATGGTGGCTCGCGCTCAGCGCGCTCAAAACTCATAGCATCCGACGTCCTGCCCGCGGTTCCTCCTGCGAGATGCTCCGCGGTGCGGAAACATACCGCAACCTCGGGCACGGCGAGGCCACTGCGTCACCGCTTGAAACTGAGAGGGGTGAGCGTCTATGGTACGGGTGAGTTCAATGAGGCGGGTTATGAAGCGGCGTTTATCCATCATCCTTCGTATCGTCGCTCTCGGCCTCGTTCTTAACGGCTGCACCAAGTGCGGCCGATCTGGGACGACTGGATGCAATCGCCACAATCCTGCAAGTGATCACACTTTTGAAACCGGATTGCCTGGACGGCAGATGGTCCGAGCTTTAACGGGATCGAGCGGGCCGGGTGCGGACAGGGAGTAGCTCCGATGAAAGTTCTACGCACATCCATGCTGCTGGCCGCCTTGTTGTCGGGGCCGGCGTTTGCCCAGTCACCGCATATCAACCTGCTTACCGACGGGCCCGGCAAGACGCCGGAGGAGATCGACAAGCAGAAGGCGGTCGAAAAGGCCTATAAGGACACGTTGCGAAAGATTCCCGATGCCGCGACGTCCAACGATCCCTGGGGCGGTGTGCGAAACGAGGGTCAACCCAAAGCCAACGCCAGAAACAAGCCCGCCACCCATACGAGCCAAGCGAAAAATGGCGCCGCGAGGCCGAAGGTAGGAACCGCGAATAGCGGCTCCGCCAATTAAAGCTGCGTTTTGGTCGTTTTGAAGCGGCTTTCGCGCGTCACCTAGTGGTGGCCTCATGCACCAACAAAAGCCCTAATCTGGCGGCTGAAGCTCCCGGCTGTTCAGCCAGCCTTCGGCGTTCGACGATTGCTTCGCCTCCTGGGCGGAATCGCCCTGTTGGTCGGCTCGGAGGGCTTTCTTTCCGTCGGTTTTGGGATTGCAGTGATGGCTTCGATTTCGAGCGCATCGGTAAACTCCGTGATCAGGACAAGCTATCTTGCCTGCGAAAACTCCACGCGTCTACACTTATCTTATTGATTTTATTAAAGTATTTTACTAATAATGAGTTTTATATCTCGCCAGGAACAAGCACCTTTTTTGGTAGTTGAGTAATTTACTCATCTTGCTATAAGTTGGTTGGTTTCAGCGATGGGAGACGGTCATGAACGATCTTCGCGGGGAACGCCTGCAGATCATGTTGTCACCGGAAGAATTGCAGGTAATCGACGACTTCAGGTTTGCGCATCGGATGCCAACGCGTGCTGCGGCGGTTCGCGAATTGCTCAAGCTCGGTTTGGCATCAATAGGAGAAGCGGCCGGCACTGGCATGAAATCCAGCAGCTACGGAGTGTTTGGTCGTGGCCCGACCGGACACCAGGGCGAGGAGACCCCGGAATAACGAGGTAGGTCCGCGAACGTGTGATTGCGCCACGCCGGCCCGAACAAACAACAACGCCACCTGAGCGGAATATAATCGCCCGGTGACGTTGTGCCTTGACTGGGCAGTGCAATTCCCCAGCGCATTTTCTGTCGTCTTCAGTCTCTGGAAGGTTCAAACTGGATTTTGCCCGGAGACAGACAAAAACTACTGCGCAGCGGTCCAGATCGCGTAAGGAATTTCCCGGCCGGTCGTCTTGTCGAGCCTCATGCCGACGTCCAGAACGCCGTCGGGAGAGCGGATTTCATAGGCCCAGGTTTGTCCGCCGCTGACGAGATCGATTTCATCGATTGTCAGGTTGCGGATGCCGTCGATGGGGCGGGTCATTTCGGTCTCCTGTCGGTACCGCGGTGAGAGTTTCCCGCTGTATTCCGAACAGGTGTAACTGCCCGCGTGCTGCTGCGGCGTGATCCGGATCACACTGCCGCCGTGCGCACCTCATCATCTTGTCCCTCTCGGTGATGCTGGACCGCATGAAAACAGCCGCCGTAGGCCCTCCGCTGCTCCGGGCTTTGACGCTCTGTGGCCGAATTGGGCCAAGGCAGAACCAATCGGAAAGTTTTGATTAAGATTCAGCGCTCATTCTACGCAAACTGTGTATTGCGTACCGGAGGGCTTCTCATGCTGACCACCGAACCTGGTTTGGCCCGGAATTTCCTCAACATTGCGTTCGCCGGTTTCGGCGTGCTTGTTGCGGTGCTGATTGCGGTAGCGCTGGCCTGAAGCCTTGCGCGATACTCCGGCCCGGCGAAGGGCAGGAGACATTTGTCCGGAACGCCGCAACTCAAATCGACTGGAACGATCGACGTGGGTAACAATAGCGGCGTAGACAAGGGATTGCTGGCCCTGATCCATGGCGTTTTGGGGACGCGCCATAGCGCGCCTTCTCAACCTGAATTGCCGGAAGGCGATCTGGCCGCTGCACCGGAGTCACTTCAGGCCGAAACTCGCAGCACCGCCGGAGGGGGCTGAAGACCCGGATGCGGAAAGCGTCGTCGCGGACGAACCAGATCAGCCGGCGGAGAGTTATGACCGGCGCAAAACCGCGGACGAACTGGCGGCTATCATCCTGAAGGCGCTGCAAACGCTCGACGGCGCCCCGGCCAGCGGATTCGTGGTGACAGTCTATGGCGGAAATCCCTGGAACGCGATGCTGACGATCAAGCCGGAGGCCGGCCCGATCGCCGATCCAGGCTTGTGGCGCGCGCGCGTTCGGGACATGGCGGCGCGGTTGCGTCAGGATTTTGACGTGGCGGAGGTGTGATGCGCTAAGCCCCGCGCCGCCCCGAAAGGCTATGGCGGCGACGTTCGGTTACGGCCGCGACCAATACCCATCAAGCGCGTGAGCCAGGAAAATGCCGGCGCTCATAATTCCAAAGACGGCGGTGATCGTTTCCAGCATTGTATTCATTCCTGATACCACAGCGGCTGGAGCAAAGAAAAATCGCGTTGCACAGTCAAAAGGATTCTGGTCGCGCGTCCGACTCCGCTCCTCGCTGATGATTTCTGGCAACACATCGCCACAGGAGCACCGTCCCGCGGGCTCTCCGACGGCCGCGTCCGATTGGCCGGAAGCCGCGATTCTCCCGGCGCTTTGAGAGCCGTTACGCCGGGTGCGTGGCTGGAAGCTGACGGCGCAGCTTCGCGGCCTGATCCATCAGCTCACGCGCGAGGCTGGTATTGTAGAGCCGTACCTCGGGGTCGGTGGCGAGGTCAGCGATCAGCCGGCTCTCAATGCTGCGCGCTTCGAGCTGATCGATGCGGCTTTGCAGATCGTTCACGGCAGCGCTTTCCTTCTTTTTCCGCGGGTGGAATGCAAACCGTCTCGCTGTCGCCGATAACGGCCAGCACGGACGGTGATGGTCCAAGTATGCCGAGAACAGCGGAAAAAATCTGTCCACTACTGAACAGAGCGGATGCGGCTTTCAGTTCGGTCCGCGAAGTCTTCGGACGTCCTGCTCACGCAAGATAAAAAAGAGGCCGCCAAACTGAGGCGGCCTCCGGGTCGATCTGGCGATAGTCGATCAGACGTAGACGACGACCGGCTTGGGATCGACGGGGAACGTTGGACCGGTCGAGGGCGGAAAGGGAAACAGCGGGCCCTTGCCGACATGCCGCGACAGGCCACCGGCAACGTCCTCTATCTCGCGCGAATTCAGTTCGCGCACACCGCGGTCATGAGCTTCATTGGTCATGGCGTTCTCCAGTCTGCGCGGTTGTTAGTGATAGGTGCCGAGCGTCGGCTTGGCGAACACGTCCTTGAAGGTCCAGTCCGAGTTCACCACAATGCCGGAGACGGTCTGGGTGCGGATGCAGTTGTCGAGGTAACCGCCCGAGACGGCGGTGATTTCGGCGTCGTCGAGAACGCGGATCTGGTCGGCGAGGTCGCTGGTCTTGAACTTGGTCATTGTCGTCTCCCGTTGGTGGGGGCCGGGACCATTCCCGCCCTGTGAGACGAGTTGTATGCGGACCGCCGCGGGGCTGCCGTGACCTGGGTCACACTGCAAGAGCGGTGCGGGCGGGGGACACCAAAACGAAAAGCCCGGCGCGAGGCCGGGCTGATCGCAAATACCAATAAGCAGCAATGCACACATTGAACTGAAACCGCCTCAATCCGTCTGTTCACTTTTGGACAATCGGAGAGGGGAATTAAGTGCGGAAGTTCCGGTGTTGCCTGTGAAATGAAAAAGGCCGCCCACTGAGGCGGCCTCTTCGAACCCTGGGAGGAGGCGTCAAAGCCGGGAAGGGCGGCATGGTTCCCCAGGTCACACTGGGGACGTTCACAGTCGTCCCGCCGCACGTGGTTGGAGTTCGAAATTATGTTGATGACTCCCATGCTCCCGTCCTTCTGCGGGATGAGGAGCTGCGTAACAGAGCCAATTCCCACGGTGCATCGACTGTCACCACCGCTGACGAGATCCACCTCTCCAATGGTAAGTTCACGCATCTCTCTCTCTCTCTCTCTCTCTCTCTCTCCTCCTGTTTTCGAAGGAGGGGACAATCCCCTCACTGTGATGCCAGGATAGGGACGCGGCAATTGGTCTCGCTGTGATAGGTGTCACATAGAGAAACGCGCGGTCATCCGCCCAAGGTCCATGCGGGTGCTTGTGAGCCAAGAAGTTCACTGTTCAAGACGGCCACTAGAGATCGAAACAGGCCAGTACGGCGGCCTTTTAAATAGGGGAGAACAGTATTTCAAAAACGATGCCAAGGGCGATGCCGAACCATAAAGATCGGTAGGCAAGCCAGCCGACTAACGCGCCAACACAAACTGCCGGTACCAGTCCCCAGAGAAACCCGTTGTCGTAGCGGCCGATAAAGACCAACTCTGTCAGGAAGAACACAAGACCGCTAGGACGCCGCCGAGGGCTAGACGTGATTTTTCGTCGTGTACGCGCTCGGTCTCATTCATCCTCACTCCGTCAACTTAGGACACTTGGGATCAAATACGGACAGTACCACCCCGTCGGTACTGGCCTAATAGGACACCCGCAGAGGGGAATTAGGACAGCCGTTTTGGCAAAGAAAAACCCGCCTGTTAGGGCGGGTTGCGGGTAGCCGGATGATTGTCGATCCTCAGCGCGAGCGCGAAGCGCGGGCACGTTCCTTTGTTTGCGTCCCGCTCTACAGCGCGATGTATGAAAAATACAAAGGTGGAGTTCTCCCGCCCTCAGCAGCTCTAGACGCGATATCGTTGGACTCGGGGGTTGCTGAAAAGCAAACCGGACGCGCACGACAGGTTTTTGAACGGTCCGCAGAGCAAGGCGGGTATTTCGAGAATGGCCGAAATCGGCTCGTGATGCCCGGCGTCGCCGTGCGCCAAGACAACCCGTTTGTGTCACCGCCTCATGAAG
Source organism: uncultured Alphaproteobacteria bacterium (assembly GCA_963764445.1). Classification (GTDB taxonomy): domain Bacteria; phylum Pseudomonadota; class Alphaproteobacteria; order Rhizobiales; family Xanthobacteraceae; genus Nitrobacter. The sequence goes on along the minus strand of CAVXSV010000005.1, from coordinate 70,087 downwards.
AGAATACGAGTCGTGATGGCAAAAAAAACGGGACGGGCGGCGGGGGAGATATCGGCGACCATGACCCGCTGATTCTCGGCCTCTTTCGAAAGCTCCCAGCGCCAGATGAGGATTGGCCTGCTAAGGATCGGTTGAAATGGCTGCAAACCGCCGCAAATATTTTTGATCTCGTCTATAAAGGTGAAGGCGGGATTACGGTGGGCTTGGCTCGCGCCGATCGATCACCGCGGCATGAAGAATGAAAGAGGCCGCCCACTGAGGCGGCCTTACTTTATGAAAAGGACGAGGATTGTCAGAACGACCGGCAGTGACCCAAGAAAAATTACCGCAATACGAAATTTGATATGAGTTCACGATCTCGCCCATGGATCAGAGCGACACAACTCACGGTCACCGTCGATAGTACGGCGGCTACAGCACAGCTTAGAGCTGTCGCCGTCCTTTGTCTGCCCGATAGGCGACTTTGGAACTCACGAAAAGCTGAATACCAGACATGCAACTCCGGCTACGATGGCGGCGGATATATACCCTATGGACATGTAGAACAGACCGTGATATAGAATGGGCATTCTCCTAGGAGGGGAGAGATCATGGCCCAGAAGCCGAGCAAAATTCGCGAGTTTCAGAAGCGGTTCCCTGATGAAGACGCCTGCCTGACGCACCTGATGCGCACCCGTTTTGGCGAACGCCTGACCTGTTTCAAGTGTCAGAAACAGGCGACCTATTACCGGGTTAAGAACCGCCGCTCGTTTGAGTGCGAGCATTGCGGCTATCAGGTCTATCCGACCGCTGGCACACCGTTCGAAAAGACCCGCACCAGCCTGCGGGACTGGTTCTATGTCATGTTCCTGTTCTGTGAGACGCGGAACGGCGTGGCCGCGAAGGAAGTGCAGCGCCAGCTAGGCGTGACCTACAAGACCGCATGGCGCATGTGTCACCTGATCCGCTCTACATGGGCTACGTTGATGGTGACTACCCGATGGGCGGTCCCGGCAAGACGGTTGAGGCGGACGAAACCTTCGTCGGTGGCAAAGACAAGAAGGGCAAGGATGACAAGGCGATTGTCATGGGCATCATTGAGCGTGGCGGCGATGTCGTTACCCGCGTCGTGCAGGCTCGCACCAAGGCTCATATTCTGCCGCACATCGTTCGGTTTGTGAAAGAAGGCTCGCGCGTCCATACGGACGAAGCGTCAAACTTCAAGTTGCTAAAAGAGAAGTATGGCTACGATCACGAAGCGGTCGATCACTCTGCGAAGGAATATGTTCGCGGCGACGTTCACACCAACTCAATCGAGTCATTCTGGTCGCAAGTGAAACGCGGGATCAACGGGACTTACGTTTGGGTTTCGAAGAAGCACTTGCAGCTTTACCTGCGCGAGTTCGAGTATCGCCATAACTTGCGGAAGCAGCCCGGCCTGATGTTCGAGCTTTTGTTGCAGGCGTTTCCGAAGGTGCGGGTTGAGTGACCATCGCGTGCAAGAGTTGGTCGAACCGCTTGTGAGATTTTATCATGGACTAGCCTTCGTATTTTACGGTCACATGGGGCTTGGGTGGATCAATTCTCTCTGCCTCTAACGCGTCGTGGATTGCTTTAGGATCATAATTTTTGCGATGCTCTTGCCCATCGAATACGACGACAAAACCGACTGATCCCCAATATTTCTGAAACTGCGTCTCTTCAATTCCTTCCTGCCCATTCAACTCTATGCTGAGCAAATTGATCTCTGCATGAGGCGGTACGGGTCCAGCTTTTCGAATTGGTACCATACCAATATTTCGTCCGCTCACCGCCTGTATATTCATTTCAAATCGTGCGCCGGTAAATCCTGAAACAATGTGCGCGCTTTCTAGCCTCACTTCTTTGTCGCCTACGTTTTTCCCTTCTATTGCAATGGCAATTATGTCTCGGCCGCCATCGGCTCGCGCAAGCCAGCGAAGATGTGGCACGGTGGCCCAAGCCAACGGCGTTCCTTCCAGTTTGACTGGGGCAACTTCAAATTCATATCTAGTATTTGGTCGCGACAACCTCGACGCGGTTAGCTCTCTATAGGCATCAATAACTTCCTGACCGAAAGCTGGCGCGCAATGCGCACCGAAGGCATTCACATATTCCATATACTTATCGACAGAACCGGAACGGGCGGCCAACGTCTCAAATAGCATGTGGACACTATGACCGCGTGGGATCATCGCTGGTTTGCCGCCGCTGCGCTTTAATCTGAAATAACGCGACAAACCAAGGATCGTTTCCTGGTGCTCGCGCAGCAGGCTTTCCAACTCTGTCAGCGACCTAATTCGAAAGTATTTGGCGGCATTCGCAAGCCCATGGACAGGGCATGGCTCTTCATCCGCCTTAAAACCCAAGCTCTGAGATATTGATTGATCCGTCTCCCTGACAATCGGATAGCCATTCAAGAACGAATATATTGACGCTGGCGTGATCGGTATTGGGCGCCCGCCGGACTGTTGCGTTTCCGAAACATGTGGCTCGTTTTCAATCTGCGAACGTCCAGCGCGCCGCGTGCGCCAGTGGCTTCTGCAAAGTCGGTATAACTCAACTAGAGCCCAGATGACCGCTACCGTGAAAGCGACAATCCAGAGAGCCGGAAGAACAAACTGGAATTCGCAATTCGGGTACGGCGGCAGTAAAAGACTGGACCACAGATCGCACAGGTTCGAGTTTGTCTGCTTCAGGCCGCCTTGGCCAACCGTCCATGTAAACCCCAGCGTCACGGCTATCGCCGTCGCAAATAGTAGTCGTACCAGACTGAAAAACATGCCTGCCTCCGCCCTCTAGGGCTAGTTGTGGCAGACGAATATGTACCTGTTCTAGCGTACATGTTCAAAGGGTATATACCTGGATGGCGGCGAGCCAGAACATATTGCGAACTTAGAACAAATAGGGTACGTTGGTTCTATCTGATCACCCCCGGCGCCATTCGTTGTCCCCCCGGCGAATCCCGTTCATAAGGAGCCCGACCTATGTCCCAAGCTGCCCTGCGTATCGTCGAAGGATCCTCCATGGATAAGTCGAAGGCCCTGTCCGCCGCGCTCTCCCAGATCGAGCGCCAGTTCGGCAAGGGCTCGGTGATGAAGCTCGGCAAGAACGACAAGTCGATGGATATCGAGACCATTTCATCGGGCTCGCTGGGGCTCGACATTGCGCTCGGGGTTGGCGGTCTGCCGAAGGGCCGGGTGGTGGAAATCTATGGGCCGGAATCCTCCGGCAAGACCACGCTGGCGCTCCATACCGTGGCGGAAGCGCAGAAGAAGGGCGGCATTTGCGCCTTCATCGACGCCGAACACGCGCTCGATCCGGTCTATGCCCGCAAGCTCGGCGTCAATGTCGATGAACTGCTGATTTCGCAGCCGGATCACGGCGAGCAGGCGCTTGAAATCGCCGACACGCTGGTGCGCTCCGGTGCGGTGGATGTGCTGGTGATCAATTCGGTGGCGGCGCTGGTGCCGCGCGCCGAACTCGAGGGCGAGATGGGCGACGCGCTGCCCGGCCTGCAGGCACGGCTGATGAGCCAGGCGCTGCGCAAGCTCACCGCCTCGATCAACAAGTCCAACACCATGGTGATCTTCATCAACCAGATCCGCATGAAGATCGGGGTGATGTACGGTTCGCCGGAAACCACCACCGGCGGCAATGCGCTGAAGTTCTATGCCTCGGTGCGCCTCGACATCCGCCGCATCGGCGCGATCAAGGAGCGCGACGAGGTGGTCGGCAACCAGACCCGCGTCAAGGTGGTGAAGAACAAGCTGGCGCCGCCGTTCAAGCAGGTCGAGTTCGACATCATGTACGGTGAGGGCGTCTCCAAGATGGGCGAAATCCTCGACCTCGGCGTCAAGGCCGGCATCGTCGAGAAGTCCGGCGCCTGGTTCTCCTATGACAGCCAGCGCCTCGGTCAGGGCCGCGAGAATTCCAAAGCCTTCCTGAAAGCCAATCCCGATATGACCGCGAAGATCGAAGCGTCGATCCGGCAGAACTCCGGACTGATCGCGGAGCAGATTCTGGCAGGCTCGCCGGAGCGCGATGCCGACGGCGAGGAGCCGGCGGAGGACTGAGCTTCGGTCGATTGAGATTTATTTCCGAGGCCGGGCCCGTATGGCCCGGGTTCGGTGCGATCCGGAAAAGACGGGAATCCTTTTCGGGCGCGTACGTCGCACCTTTCGGAAGCAAACGGGCGTTGTGGATGTTGAGTTGCCGACATCCCCAGCGCCCGGTTTGTTTTTGGATCGTCATTGAACCGGGCAGTCGTAAGACCCGGCCCGATCGGCATCGCTCGCTTCAGGGGATCGATGCCCAGCGAGTTCGATCGTCTCGCCCGGCATGCGAGATGCAGATGCCATCAGACGCTCTCACGTGCGAGCCGTAACTGCTACTCCGCCGCCTGCGCGTAGCTCTCCATCGGCGGGCAGGAGCAGACGAGGTTGCGGTCGCCGTAGGCATTGTCGACTCGTCCGACCGGGCACCAGTATTTGTCCGATCGCGAGGTGCCTGCCGGGAAGCAGCCCTCGGCGCGGCTGTAGGGCCTTGACCAGGTGTCGTCGGCGATGTCGTGCACCGTATGCGGCGCATGGCGCAGCGGCGACACCTCGACTTTCCAGCGTCCGGCCTCGATCTCGGCGATCTCCTGCCGGATCGCGATCATGGCGTCGCAGAATCGATCCAGCTCGGCCTTCGATTCGGATTCGGTCGGCTCGATCATCAGCGTGCCCGCCACCGGAAAACTCATGGTCGGGGCGTGGAAGCCGTAGTCGATCAGCCGCTTGGCGATGTCATCGACGGTGACGCCGGCTTTTGCCTTCAGCGCGCGCGGATCGATGATGCATTCATGCGCGACGCGCCCCTTCACGTTGCGATACAGCACCGGAAAATGCGGATCGAGCCGCTGCGCGACATAGTTGGCGTTGAGGATCGCGACCTCGGTGGCCCGCGTCAGGCCGTCGCCGCCCATCATCAGGATGTAGATGTAGGAGATGGTCAGGATCGAGGCCGAGCCGAACGGCGCCGCCGAGACCGGGCCGACCGCGGAGCGTTTTGCGCCGTCGATCGCGGGGTGGCCGGGCAGGAACGGCGCGAGATGCGCCTTGACGCCGATCGGGCCCATGCCCGGTCCGCCGCCGCCGTGCGGAATGCAGAAGGTCTTGTGCAGGTTGAGGTGGCTGACGTCGGCGCCGTAGTCGCCGGGCCGCGACAGGCCGACCTGCGCGTTCATGTTGGCGCCGTCGAGATAGACCTGTCCGCCATGACCATGCACGATGTCGCAGATCTCGCGGATGTGCTCCTCGAACACGCCGTGCGTCGACGGATAGGTGATCATGATGGCCGCGAGACGGTCGGCGTGCTGCGCGGCCTTGGCCTTGAGATCGTCGACATCGACGTCGCCGCGCGCGTCGCAGGCCACCACCACGACCTCCATGCCGGCCATGCTGGCGGAGGCCGGATTGGTGCCGTGCGCGGAGGAGGGGATCAGGCACACCGTGCGATGGCCGTCGCCGCGCGATGCATGATAGCCGCGGATCGCCAGCAGGCCGGCATATTCGCCCTGCGCGCCGGAGTTCGGCTGCAGCGAGATCGCATCATAACCGGTGATGTCGAGCAGCCATTGTTCGAGCTGTTCGAACAGCGCGTGATAGCCCGCCGCCTGCTCGTGCGGCGCGAACGGATGCAGGTAGGCGAATGCCGACCACGTCAGCGGAATCATTTCCGTGGTGGCGTTGAGCTTCATCGTGCAGGAGCCGAGCGGGATCATCGCGCGGTCGAGCGCAAGGTCACGGTCGCTGAGCTTTCGCATGTAGCGCAGCAGCTCCGTTTCGGAGCGATGCGCGTGAAACACCGGATGGGTCAGATAAGCCGTCCTGCGCCTGAGATCGGCAGGCAGCAGATCGGGGGCGTGCGCTTCGACGTCTGACATAAGACAACGCGCCGCCGAACGTGCGCCACACCGCCTCGACGGTCTCCGGTGTGGTGATCTCATCGAGCGCGATGCCGAGCATGCCTTCACGGTCGGCAGGTTTGCCGATCCGCAGGTTGATCTTTTCGCTGCGCGCGCGGGCGATGATCTCGTCTCTGCCGGTCGCCGCCTTCACGGTCAGCGTATCGAAAGCCGCGCCGTTGAGCGGCGCGAAGCCGAGCGTCGTCAGCCCCGCCGCCAGCACGCAGTGCGACGATGCACGATGCGCGCGATCTGCGCCAGCCCCTCGGGGCCGTGATAGACCGCGTACATCGAGGCGATCACCGCCAGCAGCACCTGCGCGGTGCAGATGTTGGACGTCGCTTTCTCGCGGCGGATGTGTTGCTCGCGGGTCTGCAAGGCGAGGCGATAGGCCGGTGCCCCGCGCGAATCCACCGACAGGCCGACGATACGGCCGGGCAGCGAGCGCTTCAGCGCGTCGCGCACCGCCATGTAGGCTGCGTGCGGGCCGCCATAGCCCATCGGCACGCCGAAGCGTTGCGCCGAGCCGACTGCGATGTCGGCGCCGAGTTCGCCGGGCGACGCCAGCAGCGTCAGCGCCAGCAGGTCGGCGGCCACGACCGCGAGCCCGCCTTTGGCTTTGAGCGCTGCGATGGCCGGACGGAGGTCGCGCACCACGCCGGATGTGCCCGGATATTGCAGCAGCGCGCCGAACACGTCGGCCTTGTCGAGATCGCGCAGCGGATCGCCGGTGACGAGCGTCCAGCCCAGCGGCTCGGCGCGGGTGCGCAGCACCGCCAGCGTCTGCGGGTGCACCTCGTGATCGACGAAGAACGCTTTTGTTTTCACCGAGGATGCGCGCTCGGCGAGCGCCATCGCTTCTGCTGCCGCCGTCGCTTCGTCGAGCAGCGAGGCGTTGGCGACATCGAGACCGGTGAGGTCGCAGATCATGGTCTGGAAATTGAACAGCGCTTCCAGCCGCCCCTGGCTGATTTCCGGCTGATACGGCGTATAGGCCGTGTACCACGCCGGATTTTCCAGGATGTTGCGCTGGATCACCGCCGGCAGGATCGTGCCGGAATAGCCTTGTCCGATCAGCGGGTGAACGCTTGGTTCTGCGCGGCAAGAGTACTGCATATGCGCCAGTGCTTCGGTTTCGCTCGAGCGCCTGGCCGAGATCGAGCGGCGCTTTCTGCCGGATCGACGACGGCAGCGCCTCGTCCATCAGCGCCGCGAGGCTCTTTGCGCCGACAGTGTCCGAGCATCGCGGCGATATCGCGTGACGACGGACCGATATGGCGGCGCGCGAAGGTGGTGGCGGTCTCTTCACGGACGGTCATCGAATTGCTCCTCGATGCATAAGTTAAATGCTGCGTCATGCCCTGGCTTGTGCCGGGCATGACAAAAAAGCTCACGCCGTGTGCGCCTTGTAGGCGGCCTCATCCATCAGGCCGCCGAGTTCGCTCTTGTCGGCGATTCTGAGCTTGAAAAACCAGGCCTTGCCGTCGGCGTCGGAATTGACCAGCGCCGGTTCCGCGCTGAGCGCGCCGTTCACTTCAAGGACTTCACCTGTAATCGGCGCGTAGACGTCGGAGGCCGCCTTGACCAACTCGACCACCGCTGCGGCTTCGGCTTTCTTCAACTGGCGTCCGACTTTCGGCAGTTCGATGAAACACGACGTCGCCGAGCTGCGACTGCGCATAGTCGGTGATGCCGATGGTGGCGGTGTCGCCCTCGATGCGGAGCCATTCGTGGTCGGTGGTATACAAAACGGTCATGACAAATCCTCAGCGCTTGTAATTGTGGGGAACGAACGGCATCTCGGACACGGACAGCGGCAGCCGCTGTCCACGCACGTCAGCAAAGACCATGTCGCCGATGACGGCGTGTGACGTCGGCAGATAGCCCATCGCGATCGGGGCATTCAGGCTCGGCCCGAAGCCGCCCGACGTGACGGTTCCGATTGGATCCGCGGAGTTTGCATCGGCGAACAGCGGCGCGCCTTCGCGCACCGGCGCGCGGCCTTCAGGCTTCAGCCCGACGCGGCGGCGTGACGCACCTTGCTCGAACTGGGCGAGGATGATGTCTGCGCCCGGAAAACCGCCGGCACGCGCGCCACCGCTGCGCCGGCTCTTCTGCACCGACCATTCCAGCGCGGCCTCGACCGGCGTCGTGGTGGCGTCGATGTCATGACCGTAAAGGCAAAGTCCCGCCTCGAGCCGCAGGCTGTCGCGGGCGCCGAGGCCGATCGGCATCACGTCGGGATCATCGAGCAGTCTGGTAACCAGCGCTTCGGCCTGTGCCGCGGGAATCGAAATTTCGAAACCGTCCTCGCCGGTATAGCCGGAACGCGAGACGAAGCAGGCGACGCCATTAACCTGGTGCGGCCCGGCATCCATGAAGCGCATTGCGGGCGCCTCGGCGCAGAATTTCGCCAGCACGGATGCCGCCTTCGGGCCCTGCAGCGCGATCAGCGCGCGATCGACCAGCACGTCGATGGAGCAGGTATCGGCGAGATGCTGGCGCAGATGCGCCTCGTCGTCGGCCTTGCAGGCGCCATTGACCACCAGAAACAGGTGGTCGCCGAAATTGGCCACCATCAGGTCGTCGAGCAGGCCGCCGGCCGCGTTGGTGAACTGGGCGTAGCGCTGCCGTCCCGGCGCGACCGACACGATGTCCTGCGGCACCAGCCGCTCCAGCGCGAGCGCAGCGTCCTCGACCTTGCCGGATTTGGGCCGCAGCGCGATCTGGCCCATATGCGAGACATCGAACAGGCCGGCGCTGGCGCGGGTGTGGAGATGTTCCTTCATCACGCCGGGCGCGTACTGCACCGGCATGTCGTAGCCCGCGAACGGCACCATCCTGCCGCCGCGCGCCACGTGCAGAGCGTGCAGGGGTGTTCGTTGCAGGGTCGGCGCTTCGGAAACGTCCGTCACCATCAGGGGTCCTCGCGGTTAAAAGGGACCATTCCCTGAAAACCTGTCGAAACCCCATCTGTCGCTGTGCCTGAGAGTATTATCCCGTCGGCGGACCCTCTCGGGCCATCGGCCCGCAGGGTCTCTTTCCAGATGATAACAAGTCGCGCGGTCCGTTTGCCTGAGAGTTTCCGGGGCGGTTGCTCCTTCGGCGCCGGCCGGCTTTCATTCAAAAGCGGCCGATCTCTCCCGACGCGACTTACAAACAGATATGAGGAAAACACGGCTTCGACAAGGCTGTCAACGCAACCTGCAGCATCTATCAACGGATGTTATTCGAACCAGCCAAGCCCCTGATCCTCCTGCACACTTTCTGGACAGCCCGGCCACCCCCGTCTAAAAGGCGGTCGCTGGACAAAGCGACTGCTTCAGGGCCGCGAGCCCTCTTGACGCGATGGAACACAATGAGCGGCGTTAACGACATCAGGTCGGCGTTTCTGAACTACTTCGCGGCCAACGACCACGAGATCGTGCCCTCGTCGCCGCTGGTTCCGCGCAACGATCCAACCCTGATGTTCACCAACGCGGGCATGGTGCAGTTCAAGAACGTCTTCACGGGCGTCGAGAAGCGGCCCTATCAGCGCGCTACCACCTCGCAGAAATGCGTGCGCGCCGGCGGCAAGCACAACGACCTCGACAATGTCGGCTACACCGCGCGGCACCACACCTTCTTCGAGATGCTCGGCAACTTCTCGTTCGGCGACTACTTCAAGGACCGCGCCATCGAGCTGGCGTGGAACCTGGTGACCAGGGAATTCGGCCTGCCGAAGGACAATCTCACCGCCACCGTCTACATCGACGACGACGAGGCGTTCGGCCTCTGGAAGAAGATCGCAGGCCTGCCGGACTCGCGCATCATCCGCATCGCCGGCGCGGACAATTTCTGGCAGATGGGCGATACCGGTCCGTGCGGGCCGTGCTCGGAAATCTTCTACGATCATGGTGACAGGATTCCCGGCGGGCCTCCGGGATCGCCGGACGAGGATGGCGACCGCTTCATCGAGATCTGGAATCTCGTGTTCATGCAATACGAGAAGCTGCCGGACGGCAGTCGCCTCAGCCTGCCGAAGCCGTCGATCGACACCGGAGCGGGCCTCGAACGCGTTGCCGCCGTGCTTCAGGGCAAGCACGACAACTACGATATCGACCTGTTCGTCGCGCTGATCCGTGCCGTGGCCGATCTGACCGGCGCGGACCCGCAAGGCCCGATGAAGGCGTCGCTGCGCGTGATCGCCGATCACCTGCGCGCATCGTCGTTCCTGATCGCCGACGGCGTGCTGCCGTCGAACGAAGGCCGCGGCTACGTGCTGCGCCGGATCATGCGGCGCGCGATGCGTCACGCCCAGTTGCTCGGCGCGAAGGAGCCGCTGATGTGGCGGCTGGTGGGTGCGCTGGTGCGCGAAATGGGCGAGGCCTATCCCGAGCTGCAGCGCGCGCGGCCGCTGATCGAGGAGACGCTGCGGCTCGAGGAGACGCGCTTCCGCAAGACGCTGGAGCGCGGGCTCTCTATTCTGGACGAGAAGAGTGCGTCGCTGAAGAAGGGCGACATGTTCGACGGCGAGACCGCGTTCACGTTGTACGACACCTATGGCTTCCCGCTCGACCTCACGCAGGACGCGCTGCGCAACCGCGGCATCTGGGTCGATATCGCGTCCTTCACCGACTGCATGGAACAGGCAGAAGGCCAAGGCGCGCGCGTCATGGTCGGGCTCGGGCGATGTCGCGACCGAAGCGATCTGGTTTCCGTTGCGCGAAAAGCTCGGCGCCACCGAGTTTCTCGGTTACGAGACCGAGATCGCGGAGGGCGTCGTCGCTTCACTCGTGAAGGACGGCAAGGAAGTCGACAGCCTCAAGGCCGGCGAGAGCGGCGCGATCGTTCTGAACCAGACGCCGTTCTACGGCGAATCCGGCGGTCAGGTCGGCGACATCGGCGTTCTGACCGGCGACGGCGTGCGCGTCCGCATCACCGACACGCAGAAGAAGGCCGGCGATCTGTTCGTGCATCTCGGCACCGTCGAGCAGGGCACGCTCAAGCCTGGCATGGCGCTGGCGCTCGAGGTCGATCACGCCCGGCGCGGCGCGATCCGCGCCAACCATTCCGCAACCCATTTGCTGCACGAGGCGCTGCGGCAGGTGCTCGGCGATCACATCGCGCAGCGCGGCTCGCTGGTCGCGCCGGAACGGCTGCGGTTCGACTTCGCTCACAACAAGCCGATCAGCGCGGACGAACTGCGCCGCATCGAGGACATCGCCAATGATGTCGTGCTGGAGAACGGCGAGGTGACGACCCGGCTGATGGCTGTCGACGACGCGCGCGAGGCCGGGGCGCGGGCGCTGTTCGGCGAAAAGTACGGCGACGAGGTGCGCGTGGTGTCGATGGGCAGCACGGGACGGCAGGGCGCAGCGAGCAACGCGCTTGGCTGGTCGGTCGAACTCTGCGGCGGCACGCATGTGAAACGCACCGGCGATATCGGCCTGATCTCGGTGACCGGCGAGAGCGCGGTCGCCTCCGGCGTGCGCCGGATCGAGGCGCTGACTGGGCACATGCGCGCCATCACGCCAACGATGCCATCCAGCTCGCGAAAACCGCTGCCGGCGAGTTGCGCACGACGCTCGACGACATGCCGGCGCGAATCGCCTCGCTGATGGAAGAGCGCAAGAAGCTCGAGCGCGAACTGTCCGAGGCGCGAAAGAAACTCGCAATGGGCGGTGGCGGAGCCTGCGAACGCATCGTCGCGGCGCCGGGGCGGGTGTGCGCGATGTCGGCGGCATCAAGCTGATGGCGCGTTCGGTCGAAGGCATCGAGATCAAGGATCTCAAGAACCTCGCCGATGACGGCAAGAAACAACTCGGGTCCGGCGTGGTCGCGCTGGTCGCGACCAGTGAGGACGGCAAGGCAAGTGTCGTGGTTGGCGTGACGCCCGATCTGGTGGACGCGCTTCTCGGCGGTCGATCTGGTGCGCAAGGCGTCCGAAGTGCTCGGCGGCAAGGGCGGCGGCGGCAAGCCGGACATGGCGCAGGCGGGTGGTCCCGACGGTGCCAAGGCGGATGCGGCGCTCGACGCCATTGCCGCGGCGATGGGTGGGTAGCCCAGGTTCCACTTGCGGAATGCAACGGTCGGTGCGGCGATGGGTAGCCTCTCACCGTCTGGCATCCTGTGCGCTGATGCAACAAGATGTCCCATGCATCACAACACCCCCTTGATATCCACCATCGTGGTCGGCCTCGTGCTGGCGTTTATCCTTGGCGCGCTGGTGCAACGCGTCCGGGTTTCGCCGTTGGTCGGCTATCTGCTGGCGGGTGTCGTGATGGGGCCGTTCACGCCGGGCTTCGTCGCCGACCAGAACATCGCCAACGAACTCGCCGAGATCGGCATCATCCTGCTGATGTTCGGCGTCGGGTCTGCATTTCTCACTGAAGGATCTGTGGTCGGTGCGAGCGATCGCCTTGCCCGGCGCCGTGGTGCAGATCACGGCGGCGACGGTGATGGGCTGGGGATTGGGCTGGGTGCTCGGATGGAGCACCGGCAAAGGCATCATGTTCGGGATCGCACTCTCGACGGCATCCACCGTCGTGCTGCTGCGCGCGATGCAGGAACGGCGGCTGATCGAGACCGAGCGTGGCCGCATCGCGGTCGGCTGGCTGATCGTCGAGGACATCGCCATGGTGCTGACGCTCGTGCTGTTGCCGCCGCTGGCCGGCTTGATGAACGGCGAGGCCGCGACCGCCATGGCGTTGTCGGCGCTGGTCTGGCCGATGGCGTTGACGCTCGGAAAGGTCGCCGCTTTCGTGGCGTTGATGCTGGTGGTCGGCCGCCGCGTGATCCCGTGGATCCTGCATTACGTGGCGCATACCGGCTCGCGCGAACTGTTCAGGCTGGCGGTATTCGCCATCTCGCTCGGCGTGGCGTTTGGTGCGGCGATGCTGTTCGACGTGTCGTTTGCGCTCGGCGCATTCTTCGCCGGCATGATCCTCAGCGAGTCCGAGCTCAGCCAGCGCGCCGCCAGCGAAACCCTGCCGCTGCGCGATGCGTTCGCGGTGCTGTTCTTCGTTTCGGTCGGGATGCTGTTCGATCCGTCGATCATTCTGAACGAACCGCTGCCGCTGCTGGCGACGCTGTTCATCATCCTGTTCGGCAAATCGTTGGCGGCCTATGCCATCGTGCGCGTGTTCGGGCATTCCAACTCGACGGCGCTGACGATCTCCGCCAGCCTGGCGCAGATCGGCGAATTCTCGTTCATCCTCGTCAGCCTCGGCGTCAGCCTGTCGCTGATGACGGAGCGCGGGCGCGACCTGGTGCTGGCAGGCGCGATCATCACCATCATGCTCAATCCGTTGTGGTTCGCGCTGCTCGACCGGGTGCATGGCACGCGCCGAGAAAAAGGCTGCTGATAAGCCTTCAGGTGACTCGCGCAGGAGCCGCCGCACGGGCCGCTGCCGGTGTCGGCATTGACCGATCATATCGTGCTGGTCGGGCACGGCCGCGTCGGGAGCGTCGTCAGCCGTGCGCTGCGCGAGGCGGGAACGCCGCTGCTCGTGATCGAGGACAACCCTGGTATCATCGAGCGGCTGAAGCAGGAAGGAGTAGAGGTCATAACCGGCAACGCCGCTGCGCCCGACATGCTGCAGGCGGCCAATGTCAGCGCCGCGCGCGGTCTGCTGGTCGCGATTCCCGACGGCTTCGAGGGCGGCCAGATCGTCGCCAAGGCGCGCGCCATCAGCGGAAGTCTGCCGATCATCGCCCGCGCGCATTCCGAGGAGGAAATCGCGCACCTTAAGTTTCACGGCGCAACGTCGGTCATCATGGGCGAAATGGAAATCGCCCGTGCGATGCTGGCGCAGATCGCCGAAGCTGCGATGCGGTCGGGTCATCGCGGATGCGGTGACGCCCTCTGACAGCAATCCGAAACAGGCTGACGCTGACGGGAGTGCATCATCGGCGGCGTGAGCCGATCCGGTGCGTTAGTTCGCCATTGCTGTGGTGAGGTTGTCCGCCACCTTGTCGAGGAAGCCGGTGGTGGACAGCCAGCGCTGGTCGGCGCCGACAAGAAGCGCCAAGTCCTTGGTCATGAAGCCGGCCTCGACGGTATCGACGCAGACCTTTTCGAGCGTCGCCGCGAATGTCGCCAGCGCCTCGTTATTGTCGAGCTTGGCGCGATGCGACAGGCCGCGGGTCCAGGCGAAGATCGAGGCGATCGAATTTGTGGAAGTCTCCTTGCCCTTCTGGTGCTCGCGGTAGTGCCGGGTCACGGTGCCGTGGGCGGCTTCCGCCTCGACGGTCTGGCCGTCCGGCGTCAATAGCACCGAGGTCATCAGGCCGAGCGAGCCGTAGCCCTGCGCCACCGTGTCCGACTGCACGTCGCCGTCGTAGTTCTTGCAGGCCCAGACATAGCCGCCGGACCATTTCAGCGCCGAAGCCACCATGTCGTCGATCAGACGATGCTCGTAGGTCAGCTTGCGGGCCTCGAATTGCGTCTTGAACTCCCGGTCGTAGATCTCCTGGAAGATATCCTTGAAGCGTCCGTCATAGACCTTGAGGATGGTGTTCTTGGTCGACAGATAGACCGGGTAGCCGCGCAGCAGCCCGAAATTGAGCGAGGCGCGCGCAAAATCGATGATGGACGCGTCGAGATTGTACATCTCCATCGCCACGCCGGGGCCGGGCGCCTTGAACACCTCGCGCTCGATCACCGTGCCGTCCTCGCCGACGAACTTCATGCTCAGCGTTCCCTTGCCGGGGAACTTGATGTCGGTGGCGCGATACTGGTCGCCGTAGGCATGGCGGCCGATGATGATCGGCTTGGTCCAGCCGGGGACGAGGCGGGGCACATTCTTGCAGATGATCGGCTCGCGGAAGATCACGCCGCCGAGGATGTTGCGGATGGTGCCGTTCGGCGATTTCCACATCTGCTTGAGGCCGAATTCCTTCACCCGGGCCTCGTCCGGCGTGATGGTGGCGCACTTCACCCCGACGCCTACTTTCTTGATGGCGTTCGCCGCGTCGATCGTGACCTGATCGTCGGTCTTGTCGCGGTACTCCATCCCCAGATCGAAATACATCAGGTCCACATCGAGGAACGGACGGATGAGCTTCTCCTTGATGTATTGCCAGATGATCCGGGTCATCTCGTCGCCGTCGAGTTCGACGACGGGATTGGTCACCTTGATTTTTGCCATCGGAGAACTTTCGGGAGAACGCGCTTCGGGAGGGGTAGCCTGGCCATTTCGGGCTATAGCATCGCGACGGTGCAGGCGGAAGCCAAACAGGCCGCATGACGGCGCTGATTTTCCGGATGTTTGGCGGCAGGCGCTCACCTTCCGCTGGAGTATCAGGGCTAATCCATAAGCTGATTATTTTACTTGAGAAAAACGGGTAAAGGCGCAACGAGAGTACGGCCTTTGCGCCGTTGAACCAGAATCTTCGAACCCTGAATCGAAAGTGAAGCGAGATGTCCGGCACCGACAGGACAAAACCCGGCATCGACCACATAGGCCCCACCGTCATTCTGGTCGAGCCGCAACTCGGCGAGAACATCGGCATGGCGGCGCGCGCCATGGGCAACTTCGGCCTGACACGGCTGCGCATCGTCAACCCGCGCGACGGCTGGCCCAACCTCGCGGCGCAGCGCGCGGCGGCGGGCGCCGATCATATCCTCAGCCGGGTCGAGCTGTTCGAAACCGTTGAAGCGGCGGTCGCCGACTGCACGTTGCTGTTTGCGACCACCGCGCGCGCTCACGATCAGGCCAAGCCTGTGGTGGCGCCGGAAGCGGCGGCGACTGAGGCGACCGCGCAGATCGCGGCCGGCGGCCATGTCGGCATCCTGTTCGGCCGCGAGCGCGCCGGCCTGCTCAACGAGGAGGTGGCGCTGGCGGACCGCATCATCACCTATCCCGTCAATCCGGGCTTTGCCTCGCTCAATCTGGCGCAGGCCGTGCTGCTGATGGGTTACGAATGGTTCAAGCTGGTGACGCAGGCGGCGCTGCCGTTCGCCATGCCGGAGCGCTCGGAGCGGGCCTCCCAGCACCAGATGCAGGCGTTCTTCGACAATCTCGTCGGCGAACTCGACAAGGTCGAATTCCTGCGCCCGGCCGAGAAGCGCGAGACCATGCTGGTCAACCTCCGCAACATCTTCACCCGCATGGAGCCGACCAAGCAGGACATGCACACGTTGCACGGCGTGGTGATGGCGATTGCGGAGGGACGCAAGGGACCGGCCAAAGGCGGCGTCCTCGACAGCGCGCAGGCGACTCGGCTGCGCGCGCTGCTTGCCGAGCAGGGCACCGGGAGTGCTGCGACCGGAAATGAAAGCAGTTCGCTGCGCGGGCTGGCGCGACTGCTCAGACGAAATCCCACCGATGCCGAGCGCATCCTGTGGCAATCGCTGACGCGCGACCGCCGCTTCGCCGGCCAGTTCAAGCGGCAGACCCCGGTGGGACGGCAGATACCGGATTTCGTGTCGTTCGTGCAGCGCCTCGCGATTGAACTGGTCAACACAAACGAGAGCGACGCGATTGTGCGGGATCGCGTAGGCCGCAGCGCGTGGCTGGCCCAGCGCGGCTATCGTGTCGTCAACGTCGAGGCCGCGGCGGTCGAGACCGATCTGGCGCGCGTGCTGGATGATCTGGCGGCGCGGATGGCGGCGGGCGAGGGGGCGGGGGCGTAAAGCAATCCTCAATGGGAGTGCCCGCCAATGTGGCACTCGTTGCTCAAATTCTCATCAATCGCCCGCCGACTGCGGCGGTTTTCTCTTGTCAATTACACCCCGTGCCGTGTTCGTGTCCATGGCACGCGCATTGCACCAGGTAGAGCGTGCCGCCCTCGACCGTCGGGTCCTCGCCCTGGTCGAAGACGTTGACGACGTTCGGGTGGGAGAGCCGGGCCGCGGCGCGGGCCTCGCGTGTGAACCGGTCGGCGAACGCCGCGTCGTCGCCGAGGCTGCGGTGCATGGTCTTGACCGCGCAGACCCGGTCGAGCCGGATGTCGACGGCCTCGTACACCGCGGCCATCCCGCCGCGTGCGATCCGCTGCCCGATCCGGTAGCGGCCGTCGAGGACGTGCCCGGTCAAGGGGTCGGCGAGCATGGCGCTGCCCGCGTGGGCGCGCGTGTCTTGCTCCACGTCGACCCTCCAACGCCGGTCGGGGAAGTGACCCGGCGGAGCCATCCTACGGATCGTCGACCGTCTCCCCGAGTCATGGAGCATCCGGCGCGCCGCAGTGCGCCCGTCCTCGGGTGCTGTCTGCTCGCGTGGCCGCAGGCTATTCGTGTGAACAGGCATTGACACGGATATGCATATTGGTGTCAACTACGAGTGACATGAACACGTCCCGCCCCTACACCATGACCACCCGCGCCCGCGCCGTCGAGGAGACCCGCGGCCGGATCATCGACGCGTGCGTCGCGCTGCACGGTGAGCGGCCCGTCACCGAGATCGGCCTCGACGACGTCGCCGGCCGCGCCGGTGTCAGCGTCCAGACGGTCCTGCGGCACTTCGGGAGCCGGGCGGGCCTGGAGGAGGCGTCGTTCGAGCGCGCACAGCAGGCCGTGGCCGACGAGCGGCGTACGCCGGTCGGCGACGTCACCGCCGCGGTGCGGGTCATCGTCGACCACTACGAGCGACGCGGCGACCAGGCGCTGCTGATGCTCGCCCAGGAGGGGTCGCCAGCCCCTGATGGCGCGCATCACCGAGCGGGGCAAGGCGTTGCACCGGGCCTGGGTGGAGGAGGTCTTCGCGCCCGACCTCGCCGGGGCACCCGACCCGGAGGAGCTCACCGACCTGCTCGTCGTCGCAACCGACGTCTACACCTGGAAGCTGCTGCGTCGTGACCGCGGGCTCGGCCGCGACCGCACCGAGCGGCGGATGCGGCACCTCGTCACCCGACTCCTCGACCGACCCGTCCCCTGAACCACCGACCCCAAGGAGCCAGCCATGGCCGAGATCCTCTTCGTCACCTGGGACGGCGGCGGCAACGTGCCGCCGGCCCTGGGCATCGCCGCCGAGCTGGCGGCGCGTGGGCACACCATCCGTTTCGTCGGTCACCCGAGCCAGCGATCGTCGCTCGAGGCGGCCGGGGTGGAGGTGGCGCCCACGCGTCGAGCCGCGGAGTTCTCCGCCCTCGACCAGAACTCCCCGTTCGCACTGGTGGCGATGTTCGGCGACCGCGGCCTCGGTCGCGACGTCCTCGACGCCCTGGCCGGCCGACCGGCCGACGTCGTGGTGGTCGACTGCTTCCTGTTCGGCGTGATGGCCGAGCTCACGGACGAGCCGGCCGTCCCTACGTCGTCCTCGAGCACCTGTACGACGCCTACCTCACCGGCAGGCTGGATGAAGGGCCCGATGGGCCTCGGGATGCGGCTCAAGCGGCTGCAGCCGACCCGGGCGCTCGCGGCCGCGCAGCTCCGGCTGGTCGCGTCCGTGCCGTCGCTCGACCCCGCCGGCGACCGGCCCGGCCTGACCTACGTGGGTCCGGTCGCCCCGGTCTCGGCACCCGTCGCCACGGAGCCCATGGTGCTGGTCAGCCTGAGCACCTACCGCTTCCCGCGGATGGCCGCGGTGCCTGCAGACGATCCTGGACGCCTGCGCCGATCTCGACGCACGCGTCGTCGTGACCACCGGACCGGTCGTCGACCCGGCGGAGCTGCGCGCCCCGGCCAACGCCGAGGTGCATCGGTTCGTGCCGCACGCCGAGCTGATGCCCCGCGCCTCGATGATGATCGGGCACGGCGGGCACGGCACCACGATGCAGGCGCTCGCCCACGACCTGCCGATGGTGCTGATGCCGATGCACCCGATGCTCGACCAGCCGATGGTCGCCCGATCGGTCGCGGCGGCGGGTGCCGCGCGCGTCGTACCGAAGAAGGCGACGGCCGCGCAGCTGCGCGCCCGTGATCGCCGAGCTGCTCGCCGACGGCCCGCACCGCGCCGCCGCCGCGAAGCTGGGCGCTGAGATCCGTGCGCTGCCGGGGGCCGCGGGGGCGGCCGACCGGATCGAGGACCTGGTACGGGTCGACGGCCCTCGCTGGAGCTCGACGGCATCCGGGTGACACAGTTGGGCCATGACATCGCTCGCAGATGCCGACCTCTCCCAGCTCGTGGACGAGTGGCTCGACTGGACGCAGGCCGGGGAGATCCTCGAGGTGACGCCCGCCAAGGTCCGCACCATGATCCGTGAGCACGAGCTGGCCGCCGCCGTACCGACGCCCGGCGCCGGACAGCTCGTCCCGGCAGCCTTCCTCGACGACGACGGCCTGGTCGTCAAGGGGCTCAGCGGCCTGCTCACCCTCATGCACGACAACGGCTACGACGACCGCGAGTGCATCGCCTGGCTGTTCCTGGACGCCGACCTGCCCGGCCGGCCCATCGACGCGCTGCGCGAGAACCGGGGCTCGGAGGTCAAGCGGCGTGCGCAGGCCATGGGCTTCTGAGCCCACCCCGAAGAAGGGCCCGCTCTGGCTGGGCATGCTGGGGGTCATCCTGCTGGCGGTGCTCACCTGGGGGCTCAACCAGGGTGGCTTCTCGGGCGGCGGACGGGACGGCGACACCGACCCGGCCAACCTCCCGGCCGTCGCGCTGACGTCGCTGCCCGCGGAGGCGCAGGAGACCGTGACCCTGATCGACGCCGGCGGCCCCTTCCCCTACGACCGCGACGGCATCGTCTTCGAGAACCGTGAGCGCCTGCTCCCGAGCGAGCCGACCGGGTACTACCACGAGTACACCGTGCCCGACCCCGGGCTCGAGCGACCGCGGCGCCCGGCGGATCATCACGGGCAGTGCGAGTGAGATGTACTGGACCGACGACCACTACCAGTCCTTCGAGAGGATCGAGAGATGAACCACCCCACGACACTGCTCGCTGCGGTCGCGTTGCCGCGGGGACCCCGATGAGCGGACTGGCCGGACTGCTCGCGCATCGCTCCGACCCGGGCATCTACCGGTGGCACGGTGCCTTCGAGGTGGACGACGTACGCCACACCGTCGAGCACGCCGGCTGGAAGTTCGCGGCCATCGACGGGTGGCACGCCCCGACCAAGGCCGAGTTCCTCTCCGCGATCGGTGATGCGCTCGGCTTCCCCGACTACTACGGGCAGAACTTCGACGCGCTCGCCGACTGCCTCGCCGACGTGACCGCCGGAGACAGTGAGGGCTGGGTCCTGCTCTGGGACGGCTGGGGCCCGCTGGCCCGTGAGGACGCGCGGGCCTTCTCGGTCGCCCTCTCGGTGCTCGGCGGCCGGGTCAACGCCGACAAGGGCGGCCGCTTCGCCGTCCTCCTGCGCGGCGAGGGCCCCGAGATCCAGGGCGTCCCCAGCCTCGACTGACCCGTTGAGAAGTCCCGGCTCGATGGCCCGGCTCGTAGACGTCACCAACGGCCGGTCGAGACGTCACCAACGCGCAGCAAGATGAGCCATCGCGCGACGTCTCAACAGGCATTTCGTGACGTCTCAACGGACCGTTCGTGACCTCTCAACGGACCGTGTTGTGACGTCTCAACGGTCAGTGGAGGCGGTCGGTGACCGCGGTCGCCAGCTCGAGGAGTACGCCGCGTGCCTGCTCGTCGACGTCGGCCTCGCGCAGGGCGTGTCGTCGCCCGGTCGGCCAGCCGACCGATCACGTCCTCGACCTGGGCATGCGCCCCGGACTCGTCGATGATCCGGCGCAGACTCCTCCACCTGCTCCGCGTCGAGGGTCCGGCCCAGGGCGGCATCGAGCCGCGCCGCGGCCTCCGCCGGTGCCGCGTCGAGAGCCAGGGCGACGAGCACGGTGCGCTTGCCCTCGATCAGGTCGTCCCCGGCCGGCTTGCCGGTCATCGACGGGTCGCCGAAGACCCCCAGCAGGTCGTCGCGCAGCTGGAAGGCCTCGCCCAGCGGCAGCCCGAAGGCGCCCAGCTGGGCCAGCTGCCGGCTCGCTGCCGCCGGCCAGCGTGGCGCCGATGTGGAGGGGCCGCTCGACGGAGTACTTCGCCGACTTGTAGCGCAGCACGGTCATCGCCGCGTCCACGTCGGCGACGCCCCGCGCCTGCACGGACACGTCGAGGAACTGCCCGGTGATCACCTCGCTGCGGCACCGGTCGAACACGTCGAGGGCCGCGTACGACGCGGTCCAGCGGCAGGCCGCACCGGCGTAGCAGCTCGTCGGACCAGCTCAGCAGCAGGTCGCCGAGCAGGATGGCCGCGGACGCGCCGTACTGCTCCGGGTCGCCGCGCCAGCCGTCGCGACGGTGGTCGTCGGCGAAGCCGCGGTGGGTGGCCGGCCGGCCGCGCCGGGTGTCGGAGGCGTCCATGTAGTCGTCGTGCACCAGCGCGCTGGCGTGCAGCAGCTCGAGGGACGCACAGGCGCGCACGAGCGCGTCGTCGGCGTCGTCGGCCGTCGCCCCGGCGACGGCGTGGAAGCCCCAGTAGCAGAACGCCGCACGGAAGCGCTTGCCGCCGGACACCGATGGCGCGCGCCTCGGCCAGGAGCCGGGCCGCGTCGGCGCCGAGCGGAGCCAGCCGCTCGGCCTGCTCGTCGAGGAAGACGTCGAGCGCGTCCTGCACGCGGGCACGGAACGCCGACGGGTCCCACGCGGGCACGGTGCTGGTCACGCGCCGAGCCTAGGTGCCGGGTGCCGGCCCTACGCGGCGGCCCACCATCACCTGGACCGCGGCCCGGACCCGGCGCGGTGCGCTGCCTAGACTCGCGGGCATGCCCGACCACCCGGCCATCGGCCAGCTCCTGCGCACCGGCCAGCGCTCGTTCTCGTTCGAGTTCTTCCCGCCCGCGGACGCCGACGGCGAGGCGGTGCTCTGGCGCTCGATCCGCGAGCTCGAGCCGCTGCACCCGACGTTCGTCTCGGTGACGTACGGCGCCGGAGGCGGCACCCGCGAGCGCACCGTGGGGATCACCCGGCGGATCGCGCGCGAGACGACGATGCTCCCGATGGCCCACCTGACCTGCGTCGGCCACACCACCGACGAGCTCACCACGATCATCGACGAGCTCCGCGAGGCCGGCGTCCACAACGTGCTGGCGCTGCGGGGTGACCCGCCCGGCGGTCCCGGCACGCCGTGGACCTCGACCCCGGGCGGCCTCGAGTACGCCGCCGACCTGGTGGCCCTGCTCACGGAGCGTCGACGGGCTCTCCGTCGGCGTGGCCGCCTTCCCCGAGGGACACCGCGACGCGGCCAGCCTCGAGCACGACGCGCGCGTGCTGAAGGCGAAGTACGACGCCGGTGCGGAGTTCGCGATCACCGAGATGGTGCTGCGTGCCGACGACTACTTCGGCCTGGTACGCCGCGCGCGCGAGATCGGCGCGGACTTCCCGATCGTCCCGGGCATCATGCCGATCCTGAACCTGAAGTCGATGCGCACCATGGTCCGGCTCTCCGGGCGCGAGATGCCCCAGGCCACCCTCGACCGGGTCCTGCCGCTCGAGGACGACCCCGCCGCGCTGCGGGCCGAGGGAATCCGGATCGCGACCGAGCTGTGCGAGGCGCTGCTGGCCGGGGGTGCGCCGGGCCTGCACTTCTACACGCTCAACCGCTCGAAGGCGACGAGGGAGATCTTCGCCGCGCTGAAGATCACCGTCTGACGCGCGCGCGGTGGCCTGCGGCGCCGGGCTACGGTGCTCGCATGCGCACCGTCACCGTCACCGGCCAGGGTGAGGCCCGGGTCGCCCCCGACTCGGCGGTCGTGCGCGTCTCGGCCGTCCACCAGGCGCCCGGCGTGGCCGAGGCCCTGGCCGGTGCGGACAGTGCCGCCGCGGCGATCGCGTCGACCGCTCGGCAGTTCACGACGCCCGAGCGGGTCGGCTCGACGTCGCTCCAGATCTGGCGTGACCACGACCAGTCCAACCAGCCGTCCGGTTACCAGGCCCGACACTCGCTCGTGATCCGCTGCCCCGACATCGACGCCGCCGGCGGTCTGCTCACCGCGCTCGCCGACGCGGTCGGCGACCGGCTCGAGATCGAAGGTGTCTCGCTCGAGGTGGCCGACCAGAGCGCCGCGGTCGTCGCGGCCCGAGAGGCGGCGTACGCCGACGCCGTCGACCGTGCGACCCACCTCGCCGGACTGGCCGGCGGCGGGCTCGGCGACGTGCAGGAGCTCGTCGAGGGCGGTGGCGGCGGCATCGGTCCGGTCAGGACGGCCAAGGCCATGAGCGCGGCCGCCTCGTTCCAGCCGGGGGAGGCCGCGATCGGCTCGTCGGTGACGGTCACCTTCCAGCTGCGCTAGGCCGGACCCACCACCTGGGCGACCAGGGCGGCGGACAGCCCGACGAAGGGGAGACCGGACCCGGGCGTGGCGTGGCAGCCCGCGGCGTACACGCCCTCGATCGGTGTGCGTGGCCCGAGCCGGCGGCGGACGGTGCTGCGTCCCTGCCACTGCACCCCGAGCGGGGTGCCGCCCCACCGCTCGACGAGGTCGCGGGGAGAGCGGTCGATGCGCGTGACCACCTGCCCGCGGACGTCCAGCCCGTGTCGCGCGAGCATGGCCAGCAGGTCCTCCGACACACGCCCGCGCCCGGCCACGGTCCAGGCGTGCTGCCCCTCGGGTGCGCGGCCGCCCGTGCGGACGACGAGCAGCGCGTCACCGTGGACGACCAGCTCGTGGGGCAGGTCGCGCACCTCGCCCTCGAGTCCCACGTGGCACAGCACCGGAGGGATCGCCGGCGTCGTTCGCGCGACCAGCGGCGCCAGCGTCGGGAGCCGGCGCGGGTCGACGGCGCAGACCACGACGTCGGCATCGAGCTCGCCGCCCGCGGTGGTGACCGCGACCGCACGTCCGCCGCGGACGACCACGTCGGTCGCGCGGGCCGGCACGACGTCGACCCCGCGGGTGCCGAGCCGGCGTACCAGTGCCTCCAGCAGGACGCCGGTCCCTCCGGCGACGGCCCAGGCACCGAAGCGTTGCTCGACGTACGCCGTGAGGCCGGCCCACGCAGGCACGTCGCGGAGGTCGTGGCCGTCGACCGTGAAGGGGTACGCCGCGACCAGCCGCGCTCGCGGGTCGTCCAACGTCCGCCGCAGCCGCTTGGCCAACGTCTCACGGGAGTCCAGCCTCGCCGCGACGTCGCGCGGGAGATGGTCGGGCTCCCACGGGACCTCCAGGTAGCCCCGGCGCAGCACCTCCCAGTCATCGGCGTACGCGCTCACGTGGTCGAGCCACCCCTGCCCGACGCCGGGACCCAGCGCCTCGAACGCCTGGAGCTGCGCGGCACGGCCCGCCTGGAGGACGAGCGCGGACCCGTCCTCGAACCAGTGCTCGCGCACGCAGTCGAGGGGGGCCAGCTCGACCTCCTTCTCCAACGGCCGACCGGTCTTGCGGAAGAGGTCGCGCACCACGGCGGGGAGCAGCGTGTGGCCGACGGTGTCCCACGCGAATCCGTCGGCGGCCGTGGGTGCGAGTGCGCCGCCGAGCGTCCGTTCCTCCACGAGCGAGACCGCATGGCCGAGCTTGGCCAGCCGCAGCGCCGAGGCCAGGCCTCCGAAGCCGCCGCCGATCACCACCACCCGGGCCATGGCCGCACCCTAGGCGGACCTGCCGGACTCCGCGCCGCGCCGGGGGTCGGCGGCGGAGGTCCTTGCCCTTCCACCGCCGCCAGCCGCGGCGCACCACCTTGCCGAGGGCGTAGAGGAGAACCAGGCCGCCGACGAGGAACGCGGCCGCGATGGCGGCAGCGGCCGCGCGGATGGTCGATCGCGAACCAGACCACGGCGAGGACCGCCGCGTCCTCGGTGAGGCTCGCCCCGATGTTGGACAACGGCTCCGGCGAAGCGTTGATCGCCAGGCGCGAACCGGCCTTCACCGAGTGCGAGAGGAGCGCCGTCCCACCGCCGACGACGGCGGCGACCGCGCCGTTGAGGGAGTCCGCCTGCCCGGCCAGGAGGACGCCGACCACGGCGCCCGCCGTCGGCCTGATGAACGTCGACACCGCGTCCCACGTCGAGTCGATGTAGGGGATCTTGTCCGCCACGAACTCCATCGCGTAGAAGAACCCGGCCACGGCGAGGACGTCCCACCGACCCAGCACGTCCGGGATCTGCGGGGTGTCGTGGAGGTCGTCGGCGAGGCCGAGCACGAGGACGACGAGGTAGCAGTTCAGGCCGCTCGCCCAACCGCTGGAGAAGACCAGGGCGAGTGGGTACACGCTGGGAGTCTAGGAGTCTCGGGAGTCGTGCCCTGCTCGTGGCTGATCGCCGTCGCGATCGAGTCGGCGTCGCGGCCGATCACGGTGGTGCCGTCGGCCGCGGTGATGATCGGGCGCTGGAGCGCCCGCGGGTGGGCGGCGAGACCGTCGAGCCAGTGGCCTCGGTGAGCGGCGTCGCGGGGGAAGGTGAGCCCCTCCTCGGCGGCCTCCTTCTGGCGGGCGACGTCCCACGGCTCGAGGCCGAGCGCCGCCAGCACGCCGCTCGAGCTCGGCGCGGGTCGGCGGGTCGTCGAGGTAGCGGCGCACGGTGTAGTCGACACCGGCGGCGTCGAGGTCGGCCAGCGCGACGCGGCACTTGCTGCAGGCGGGGTTGACCCAGATCTCCATCGGGCTCAGTCCACCTCGATCTCGGCCGGCTCCGGTCATGGCCACCAGCTCGTCGTACGTCGTGGAGAAGACGGCGGCCGGGTGGCCCGCGGCGGCCCAGATCTCGTCGTACTGCCGGAGCGCGACGTCGATCCAGGTCGGGACGGGGGAGGGGTGGCCGAGCGGGGAGACGCCGCCGATCACCTGGCCGGTGTGCTGCCGGACGAACTCGGGGGTGGCCCGCTTCAGCGCCGGTACGCCGACGCGCGCCGCGGTCGCGGTCGTGTCGACCCGGTGGGAGCCCGAGGTCAGGATCAGCACCGGTGAGCCGGCGGCGTCGAACAGCAGGCTGTTGGCGATCGCACCCACCTCGCAGCCGAGTGCCTCGGCGGCCAGGACGGCGGTGTGGACGGAGTCTGGCAGGATGACGACGCGGCCCCCGCCTCCCCGGGCGGAGTGGGCCTCCTTGAACCTGGTGACAGCTGTGGGCTCCGGGTCGGGCATGCGCCGACCCTAGCCGGAAGGGATGACGGTGGATCGGCGACTGCCTGGCTCGGTGGCGCTCGCCATCCGCGCGGCGTGGGGGCTGGTCGGGGTGATCGCCCTGACCGTCGTGCTGATGGCGGTCTTCCACGACGACGTGGTCGGCTCGTGGGCCCGTCGGCACGAGGGTGCCCGCGAGGCGTTCGAGCAGGGCGGTCGTGATGGCCTGGCGCGGGCGGGGTTCGTGCCGCCGGCGTTCCTGCCGGTCGGGGCGACCATGCTCGTGGTGGCGGCGATGCTCGTCTGGGTGCTCACGATCTTCTTCCGCGAG
Organism: uncultured Alphaproteobacteria bacterium; assembly: GCA_963764445.1. Classification (GTDB taxonomy): domain Bacteria; phylum Pseudomonadota; class Alphaproteobacteria; order Rhizobiales; family Xanthobacteraceae; genus Nitrobacter. The sequence goes on along the minus strand of CAVXSV010000005.1, from coordinate 43,886 downwards.
GGTCACCGGTGGGGACAGCTCGGCCTGACCGGGCTGGTGGCGGTCAGCGTCTTCGCCAGCGTGGATCTCGGGCTGCTGCTCGACCCGCCCCGCGGTGTTCGTGGTGGTCGCGGTGGTCTCGCTGCTCGTCGAGGGGGTCACGGCTGGTCTGCCTGTGGCACCCCGACACGCTCCGCTACCTCGCCGGGCCCTGGGTCGACGGACCCGTGGACGGCCCGGTCGACACGACCGTCTGACCCTTTCTCCACACCGGTCGCCCGACCCCTGGTGCGGGTCGGTGGTGAGGTGTAACGTTCGTCGTGTTCGAACACCTGTTCGATCACCCGACTCCGGTGAGGGCGACCTCGACCCCCGCTCTCACCGGATCGGGTCCGTGGGGTCGACGAGCACTGGGGAGAGCGCATGAGGCGGTACGACGACCCCGTCGAGACCCGGATGGGTCAGGTGTCGGGGACCGAGGGGCCCGAGCAGTTCCTGTGGCGGGGCCGGCTGTGGAAGGTCCGCGCCGTGCTGGCGCACTGGGTGGAGACCGGGCCCTGGTGGCAGTCCGGTGGAGCCCGGGCGGTGATCGGGTCCGACGAGCCGGTCGCCGAGACGCGCCGACCGAGGTGCCGGTGGGCTCCGCGGTGCCGATCTCCTGGGGGAGCGCGAGCTGTGGCGGGTCGAGGCCGGGCGCGGTCCCGGTGCGGCCCCGGCGACGGTTCCGCTGACGGGCCCGGCGACGGGGGCGGGGTCTTCGAGCTCGCCTTCGACTGGAGCGACGGGCGCTGGGCGCTCGTCGGCTGCGCGGACTGACGGGCGAGACGATGTCAGGTCACCCGTCCCCGACGGTCCACGAGCCGGCCGGCCCGTTCTCGCTGCCGGCGACCACCCACGCCTACCTCGCCCGGGCCGCCGAGTCGCTGAGCGAGGCGATGGCCGCCGTCGACGTGCCCACCCGCTACGCCTGCGCCCACGTCGCCGCGCTGCGCGCCGCCGCCGCGCTGCTGGCGGCGCGGGCCCGGCCGGCGCCGACGCCGTCGCCGTCGCCAGAAGAACGCGTGGGTCCTGCTGGCCGAGGTCGCCCCCGAGCTGACCGAGTGGGCGACCTTCTTCGCCGCCGGCGCCGCCAAGCGCGCGGCCGCCGAGGCGGGGTCCACCCGGGCGGTCACCGAGCGCGAGGCCGACGACCTGGTCCGCGACGCCGACCGGTTCCTGGGCGTGGTCGAGCAGGCGTTGGGGCTGGCGCCCCATCGCTCCGCCCCTCAGCTGTGCGTCACCCCTGCCGCCCACCAGCCCTGCCGCCCGGGCCGGCTAGCCGGATGGACCCTTTCGTCCACCTGCACGTGGCGTCGGGCTACTCCCTGCAGTACGGCGCGTCCCACCCGCACGTCCTCGTCGAGCGGGCCGCCGAGCAGGAGATGGACACCCTCGCCCTCACCGACCGTGACGGCACCTACGGCGCGGTCAAGCACGCCCGGGCCTGCCGGGCGGCCGGGCTGCGGCCGGTGCTGGGCGTCGACCTGGCGGTGACCCCGCTGGCCGGAGAGGCGTCGCGGCCGGCAGCCGGCCGCGCACCCCGGTGCGCGGTGGTGCCTTCCGCGACGACCGGGTGCTGCCCCGGGTGACCTTCCTGGCCGACGCCGGTGCCGCGGGAGGGCGTGCCGGCTGGGCGGCGATCTGCCGGCTGGTCTCGGCCACCCAGCTGGCCGGTGAGCGCGGGCAAGCCGGTGGTCGACCTGTCGCTGGTCGCCCCCTGGCTCGAGAGCGGTGACGTGACCGTCCTGCTCGGTCCGGCCTCCGAGGTCGGCGCCGCCCTGGCCCGGCGCCGCGACGACCTGGCCCGGGCCGCGCTGGAGCCGTGGCTCGAGGTCGTCCCGCGGGCGAACCTCCTCGTCGAGCTGGTCTCCCACCGGTTGCCGGGGTCCGGCTCCGTCTGGGGCCCCGGCACGACCCCGCACGCCGCCCGGATGGCCGGCTTCGCCCGCGCCGCCGGGCTGGGCGCGGTGCTGACCAACGCCGTGCGCTACGCCGACCGCCGCGACGCCCCGGTCGTCGACGTCCTCGACGCCGCCCGCCGCCTGGTCGCCCTCGACAGGCGTCATGTCGACCGCGGCAACGCCGAGGGCTTCCTCAAGTCCGGCAAGCAGATGCACGAGGTGGCCGAGGAGATCGCCCGGCTGGCCGGGCTCGGCGACACCGACCGCGAGGCCCGTCGGCTGCTGGCCCACACCCGGCTGGTGGGCGACCGGTGCGCCCTCGACCCGCGCGCCGACCTCGGCCTGGGGGAGGTCCACTTCCCGGAGTTCGACCTCTCGGTCTCCTTCCGGGCCGACCTGCGACCGTCCTCGACCACCGGCTCGCCGGCCGACGACCTGCTCCGCGCCCGCTGCGAGGCCGGCATCGGCCGCCGCTACGGCAGCGCCCCGCGCCAGCGCATCTGGAAGCGGCTCGACGACGAGCTGGAGATGATCCGCGGCCTGGGCTACGCGTCGTACTTCCTGACCGTCGGCGACGTCACCGACCTGATCCGCGAGCTCGGGGTGCGGGCTGCCGGGCGCGGGTCGGGCGCGGGCAGCCTGGTCAACTACCTGCTCGGCATCTCCGGGGTCGACCCGATCCGCCACGGCCTGCTGATGGAGCGCTTCCTCTCGCCGCTGCGCGCCTCGCTGCCCGACATCGACGTCGACGTCGAGTCCGCCCGGCGCGAGGAGATCTACCGCGCGATCCTCGACCGCTACGGCGGCGAGCGCTGCGTGTGCGTCTCGATGATGGACACCTACCGCGTGCGCCACGCGGTCCGCGACGTCGGCGGCGCGCTCGGCATGCCACCCGGCGAGACCGACGCCATCGCCAAGGCGTTCCCCCACATCCGGGCCCGCGACGCCCGGATGGCCATGCGCGACCTGCCCGAGCTCCGGGCCGCCGGGCTCGACCACGAGCGGCTCGACCTGATGTTCGACCTCGTCGAGCGGCTCGACGGGCTGCCGCGCCACATCGCCGTCCATCCGTGCGGGGTGCTGCTGTCCGACGCCACCCTGCTCGACCGGACGCCGGTCGAGTCCAGCTTCGTCGGCTTCCCGATGAGCCAGTTCGACAAGGACGACGTCGAGCACCTCGGGCTGCTCAAGCTCGACGTGCTCGGCATCCGGATGCAGTCCTCGATGGCCCACGCGGTCGAGCTGGTCCGCCGGACCGACGACGTCGTGATCGACCTCGACGACGAGCAGCAGGTGCTCGTTCGACGACCCGGCGACGTTCCACATGATCAGCCAGGCCCGCACCCTCGGGGTCTTCCAGATCGAGTCGCCCGGTCAGCGCGAGCTGGTCGGCAAGTCCGGCATCGAGACCTTCGACCACATCATCACCGACATCTCGCTGTTCCGGCCCGGGCCGGTCAAGAGCGACATGATCACGCCCTACCTCGAGGCCAAGCACGGCTGGTCACAGGTCACCTACCTCCACGACGACCTGCGCCCGATCCTCGAGCAGACCAACGGCGTCGTGGTCTTCCACGAGCAGGTGATCGAGATGATCGCCCGGTTCGCGGGCATCACCAACGCCGAGGCCGACGAGAAGCGTCGCGCGCTCGGTGACACCGAGGGGATGGCCGAGACCAGGCTCTGGTTCTTCCCGGCCGCCGCTCGGGCCGCGGCTACTCCCTGCCGGTGGTCGAGGCGGTCTGGAAGGTGATCGAGGCGTTCGCGTCGTTCGGCTTCTGCAAGGCCCATGCGGCGGCGTTCGCGCTGCCGACCTACCAGTCGGCCTGGCTCAAGGCCCACTGGCCGGCCCACTTCCTGGCCGGCGTGCTGACCCACGACCCGGGGATGTACCCCAAGCGGCTGATCCTCGAGGACGCCCGCCAGTGCGGCATCGCGATCCTCGGCCTCGACGTCAACGCCAGCGAGAAGACCTACGTCGTGGAGCGGATGTCGTCGCTCGACGAGCCGCCGCCGATCGTGCTCGGCCAGACCTCCCGTCCCGACCCGACCGAGCGCGGCTGGCCCGACGGACGGGCCTGGGGCATCCGGCTCGCCCTGGCCGAGGTGAAGGGCATCAACGCCGGCGAGATCGAGCGGATCGTCTCGGCCCGGCCCTACCACTCGCTGACCGACTTCTGGCACCGCGCGCAGGTGTCCCGGCCGATCGCCGAGCGGCTGGTGCTGGCCGGCGGGTTCGACTCCGTCTACGGGCTCGGCTCGCCGCTGGGCGGTCTGGCGGGCGTACGCCGCCGGACCCAGGTCACCCGGCGCGACCTGCTGCTCCAGGTGGCCGAGCTCGACCGGCACGCCCGGGCGGTCCAGCGGGCCGGCCGGGCCCGGGGTCTGGCCGCCGGCCGCGGTCCGCGCACGCCGGTCGGTACGGCCGGCCGACACCCGCGCCGACCAGGCGGCCGAGCGCGCCAGCACCGACCCGTCCGTCCGCGACGCGGCGGCGCCGGTGGAGCGCCACGCCCTGGCCGCGCAGGGTGTCTGGGCCCGGGCGGCCGCCCAGTCCCGGGCGGCGGCCGACCCCCGCCCGGTGACCTCGGTCCAGCTCACCCTCGACCTCGGCGACGAGCCCCAGGAGCAGGTCAGTGGCCTCCCCGAGATGAGTCCCGAGGAGCGGATGCGGGCCGAGCTGGAGATCCTCGGGCTCGACGCGAGCCGCCACGTCGTCGACACCTACGCCGACTTCCTCGACGCCCTCGGCGCGGTCCGCAGCCGCGACCTGCTGACCGTGCGCAGCCGGGCCGAGATCCTGGTCGCGGGCGTCAAGGTCGCCACCCAGACCCCGCCGGTCCGGTCCGGGCGCCGCGTGGTGTTCCTGACCCTCGACGACGGCACCGGCCCGGTCGACGCGACCTTCTTCGAAGACGTCCAGGGCCCCTACGCCGCCACCGTGTTCGGCTCGTGGCTGCTGGTGGTCCGCGGCGAGGTACGCCGGACCGGCCACCGCGGCGTCTCCCTGCGCGCCACCGGCGCCTGGTCGCTGCCCGACCTCCACACGCTCTGGGGCAGGCCCGGTCCCGACGGCGGGATCGAGGCGGTCCGCGCCCAGCTGGCCGTGGTGCCGGTCCCCGACGGCCGAGGACGGAGGAGGTCACCCACCGCCGGGTGCTGGTCCACTCCAGCGGGTTCCAGATGTCTCCCTACGCCGACGTCAAGCCGGCCGGCGAGGCGGTCAAGGACGTCGCCCGCAAGCTGTGGCACCGCAGCCCCGGGAGCCCGGGATGAACCACCCCGGATGCATCCAGCCCACGACTGGGTCTCGACGCGCGGTCACGACCTCGCAGGCTCGGTCGTGGCTGCGGTTCCTGAGGAGTCGAGGGACGAGGCGTCTCACGGCGACCTGCCTCCCCACGTCGTGCATCTCCTCACGCCCGCTGCCCGGCTAGGCTGGCGCACATGGCGCCTCCTGCGAGCGAGCGACGCGGCACCACCCGTACCGCCGTCGTGTGGTCCGCGCTGGAGCCGGTGCTGGGCCACGACCCGCTCGACGTCCTCGACATCGGCGGCGGTACCGGCGGTCTGGCCGTCCGGATCGGCGAGCTCGGCCACCGGGTCACCGTGGTCGACCCCAGCCCCGACGCCCTGGCCGCCCTCGACCGCCGTGCCCGCGAGCACGACGTCGCGGTCACCGGTCGCCAGGGCGACCTGTCCAGCCTGCTCGACGTGGTCGGTCCCGACAGCGCCGACCTGGTGCTGTGCCACGGCGTCCTCGAGGTCGTCGACGACCCCGCCGCCGCGCTGGCCACGCTGGCGCGCGTGGTCCGGCCCGGGGGAGTGCTCAGCCTCCTCGTCGCCCAGCGCTACGCCGCCGTGGTCGCCCGGGCCATGGCCGGTCACTTCCAGCAGGCGCTCGCGATGCTCGACCCTCCGACCGGCTCGGGACACCGCTCCACGGCCCCGCAGGGTCGGGCCGGCCGCCGCTACACCCACGACGAGCTGGCCGCGCTGGTGCGCGACGCCGGGCTCACCGTCGACGCGGTGCACGGCATCCGGGTGTTCACCGACCTCGTGCCCGGCTCGCTGCTCGACCTCGAGCCCGGGGCCACCGCGGCGCTGGTCGAGCTGGAGCAGGCGGTGGCCGCCCGGCCGGAGTACCTCCCGCTGGCCACCCAGCTCCACCTGCTCGCCCACCGGCCCTCCTGAGCGGGCCGACGGGCCGACGGATCGCCCCTCCGCCCGCCGCAGCCGCGGCGGCGTCATGACCGACTCCCGGCGGACGCCGATCCTCCACGTCGACATGGACGCCTTCTACGCCAGCGTGGCCGTCCGGGGGCGTCCCGAGCTGGCCGACGTCCCCGTCATCGTGGGCGGCGGCTCCCGGGGGGTGGTGCTCTCGGCCAACTACCTGGCCCGGGCGACCGGCGTCCGGTCCGCGCTGCCGATGACCCGCGCCCGCCGGATGTGCCCCGACGCCGTGGTGGTCGCTCCCGACTTCGAGACCTTCGCCACGGTGTCGTCCTCGGTGATGGAGAACTTCCGCCGGATCACCCCGCTGGTCGAGGTGCTCTCGCTCGACGAGGCGGTCCTCGACGTCCGCGGCTCGACCCGGAGGCTCGGCTCGCCGGTGGAGATCGCCGAGCGGCTGCGCGCCACGATCCACGACGAGCAGGGCATCACCTGCTCGGTCGGGCTCGCCGCCTCGATGACCATGGCCAAGCTGGCCAGCCGCTGGGCCAAGCCCGACGGGGTGTTCGTCTGTCCGCCGGCGTCGGTCACCACCCTGCTCCACCCCCTCGACGTGGGCGAGCTCTACGGCGTGGGGGAGAAGACCCGCGAGCTGCTCCACCGGCTCGGGCTGGTCACCGTCGGCGACCTCGCCCACACCCCGGTCCGCACCCTCCAGCGTGCGGTCGGTGACCACCTCGGCCGCCACCTCCACGACCTGGCCTGGGGCGTCGACGACCGCCAGGTCGTCGCCCGCACCAGCGGCGGCTACTTCGGGGTCCTCGGCGGCGACCCCGACAAGTCCATCGGCGCGAACGAGACCTTCGGCCACGACACCGACGACCGCGCGGCGATCGTGCGCGAGCTGCTCCGCCTCACCGACCGGGTCACCACCCGGATGCGGGTGGCCGGGGTGGCCGGCCGCACGGTCACCCTCACCGTCCGCTTCGCGGACTTCACCACGATCACCCGGTCGCGGACCCTCCCCGAGGCCACCGACGTCACCCAGGAGGTCTACCGCCAGGCCGTCCGCTCCTACGACGCCCTGGGGCTGCAGCGGGCCCGGATCCGCCTGGTCGGGGTCCGGGTCGAGGGCCTGATCCCCCGCGAACGCGTCCATCGCCAGCTCGTGCTCGGCGAGCGCGACCGCGGATGGTCGGAGGCCGACCGGGCCGCGGACCGGGTCGTCCGTCGCTTCGGAGCCGGCACCGTCCGCCCCGCGAGCCTGCTTCCGTGACGGACGATCATCACAATTTCATCCGCCCGCCTACCGCAGGTCCTCGGGCCTGCCTACACTGGCCTCAACCGATCGTGCGAGGGGAGGATCCCGTGCCGCTCTCCGAGGAAGAGTTGCGAGCATTGGAGCAGATGGAGCGCGCCCTCGTCCAAGAGGACCCCAAGCTCGCCTCCACCCTCCGCGGGACCAATCTGCGCCGCGCCGCCCGGCGCCGCGCGATCCTCGCCGGCGTCTGCTTCGTGGCCGGCCTCGCCATCCTGATGGCCGGCGCCATCGCCCGGCAGACGATCGTCGGCATCCTCGGCTTCGTGGTCATGCTGGTCTCGGCGACCATCGCCCTGGCCGCGATCCGCGGCACCTCCGGCGGCGCCCGCCGTACGCCGAGCACCCCCGGCGCTCCGACCGGCTCGATGCTCGACCGGTTCGGCACCCCGTGGCGTCGTCGCCACGACAACGAGTCCTGAGCGAGGACGTTGCGACACGGCGGAGCCGGGGCGCAACGGCCGCAGCGAGCGGCGCAGCGAGCTTGCTCGCAAGCCGACCATGACCTCCACCGGGCCGACCTGACCGACGCCTCGACCCGACGATGCCGCCCGCTCAGCCGACGTGGTCGACCACGCCGCCGGCCGCCACGGCCTCGGGCTCCCGGTCGCGCAGGGCCTGCGCAGCGGCCCGGCGCCGTCCGCCGAACAGCGAGCGCGGCAGCCACCTCGCCCGACGCAGCGTCGACCGCATGCTCCCGTGCTCGAGCGCGGCGACGCAGGTCAGCACGTCCTCGGCCAACGCGCCGGGCACGTCGCGCGGGTCGCGCGCGTAGCGCACCTGCTCGAGCGTCAGCACGATCCGGTCCAGCGCGTCCTCCGCCCCGGGCGCCAGTCCGCGACCGCGGGGCGGGCGCACCGGGGGCGGTCCGTCGGGCTCGGGGCCGAACCACCCGGCCAGGCGGTGGCCCGTCTCGTGGGGTGACCGGCCGGACGGCCAGCTCACCCCGAGGTCGACGGCGCTGTCGCGGAGCTCGTCCCAGGCGTCCTCGGCGCCGCCGGCCAGCCGCCGGGTCCGCCGCGAGCGGCGTACCAGCCCGGGCAGCAGCGCGAGGCCGACGAGCACGAGCACGAGCACGAGCGCGCCGAGCAGGGCCAGCCACGGCACGTGCGGTGCCGGACGACGACGGTCGAGGTGGTCGTCTGGTCCTTGTGCGGCTGCGCCGGATGCGCTGGCGCTCGCCTCGTCGGTCGACCCGGCCACCCCCGGCCTGGTCGGTCTTCGGGGCGGTGGGCTTGCGGCCCGGCCGAGAGCGTGTAGTCCGGCGCGGCGCCGGCGCGGGTGCCCGGGCGTGGGCTCGAACCGCACCCAGCCCGAGCCCTCGAAGTACACCTCGGGCCAGGCGTGCAGGTCGTGCGCCCTGTAGACCCACTCGTCCTTCGCGGCACCCGGGTGGGGCTGCAGGAAGCCGACCGCCGACCCGGGTCGGGATGTCCAGGGTCCGCGCCATCACGGCGAACGCCGCCGCGAACTGCTCGCAGTAGCCCGACCCGTCCGCCGTCGGCCTTGCTTGAGGAAGTGCAGGAGCGCCTGCGTTGCCGACGCCGTCGTCGAGGTGGCGCTTGAGGTTGTAGCGGAAGCTGTCGGTCGCGGAACCACTGCTGGAGCATGACCGCGCTGCTCGTAGCGCGACGTGGTGCCCGGTGGTGACCTCCTGCGCCAGGTCGCCTGACCGACGGGGGCAGCGATCGACGGCAGGGCGGTGTAGGGCGATCTGGATCGCGCAGCCGGGCGGTCAGCGAGTTCGCCATCGCCCGGCCGGAGTACTGCGGGCTTGGCCGCGGTCATCGTGTAGGTGAGTCCCGCGACGGTGGCTGTTGCTCTCGGAGCGGAAGTCCATGGTCGTCGTGTCGTAGTGCCAGTCGCCCTCCGCGACGATGTCGGAGACCGGGAACTGCGTCGGCAGCCACGTCGGACTGGAAGTCGCTGGCTGGCCGTCACCGTGTAGTTGTAGGAGTCGATCGGGATGCTGTTGCTCAGGCTCGGGCACCTCCAGCGGGACGAGGCCGTCCGCGATCTGGTCGCTGACGATCTGGCGGTTGCCGGGGGTCCACTCGATGCCGTTGTACTGGGTGAGCACCGCGATCCGGAGGTACGACGGGTCGGGGTCGTCGGTCTTGACGTCGAGCAGCGGCACGTTCGTCGCCGCGGATGGAGGTCGCGCTTCAGGTCGATGATCGGGTTGATCACCTTGACGTCGTCGCCACCGCTGCCGCCGGGCCCGAACAGGCCGAGCCCGTCGAGGTGCAGGGTCGGGATGAAGACCGGCAGGATCACCGCCAGGACGACAGCGGCGCCGCCGACCGCGCCCGCGCTGGTCCTGCTGGCGCCGGTGTTCACCCCGAAGCCCTGAGGGTCGACGCTGGCCGCGGTGCTGCCGAGCGGGCGACCCCAGCGGGTGATGTGGGCGGCCTCCTGCAGGTACATCATCAGCAGGAAGCCGGCGGCGGCCGAGCAGGAACACCACCCACGAGACGCCGCTGCCCAGCAGGCTGATCGGCACGCAGTACACCGCCAGCAGCGGCAGGCCGGCCAGCGAGACCCGGCGGAGCCAGCAGGCCAGCAAGTCCACCACGAGCAGGCTGAGCGCGCCGCACGGGATCATCAGCGGCGCGATGCTGGGCACGTTGGCCGGGACCGGCGGCTGGTAGTTCTCCGAGGTGGTCCAGGCGTCGGCGAGCGAGTCCGCCGACGTGGTGGGCGCCGTGGATCGGGTGGATCAGCGAGCCGCCCATCATCAGCCACACGACGAGCGCGACGACCAGGACGTGGAGCAGCAGCGCCAGCCGCCGCGGGAGCGGGCGCGGAGCGGAACAGAACACGCCCCCGACCGCCACGATCGAGGGCGACCAGCAGGAGCGGGCCGAGGTACTGCGCCCCACAGGCTGGAGAAGCCACGCCAGGACAGCATGGTGACCCACGTGGTCGCGGCGGCCACCACCGCGAGCGGCAGGTCGCGGCGGGCGTCGGCGGGCAGGCCGTTCATCGGGGTCCCCGCGGCGTCGTGCGGCGGAGGAGCGAAGCGGGGGAGACGAAGAACGTCGTGGGAGTGGTTCATGTGGCTTCCTGGGGTACGGCGCGCACCTCGTCGGCCGCCGGCCCCCGACCGGGCGGCGTGGGCGCTGGTCCGGCCGAGGTCCTGCCAGACCAGGTCGAGCCGGTCGCGTGGGCGCAGGGTCACCGCCCGCCAGCCCTGTCGGACCAGCATCGGGCGCGCGGAGTTGGGGACGGCGCCGAGCCCGGCGTTGGACGGTGACCACGCGGAGACGTCGAGCGCCAGGGCCAGGGCCGATCCGGCGTGGTGGTGCATCCGGCGCAGCATCGGGCCGTCGGCCTCGGTGATCGCGCCGATCACGGCGAGCAGCAGCCCGCCGTGGGTCGACTCGGCCAGCCAGCCGGTGGCGATGCGGTGGCTGGTGACCGGCTGGACGACCGCCAGCGCCTCGAGCATCGCGCGCGTGTTGAGCTCGGGGTCGCGGGTGTGCCAGGTGGTGCTGAGGTCGTCGCCGGCGGCCGTGACCAGGCGGACGGTGAAGCCGCGCTGCCCGAGGTGGACCGCGATCGACGCGGCCGCCGAGACCGCGGACTCCAGCGACGACGCGATGCCCTGTCCCTGGTGGGCGCTCATCCGGTTGTCGACGAACAAGGTGGCGCGCGACTGCCACGGCTGCTCCTCGCGGCGCACCATCAGCTCGCCGACGCGCGCCGAGCTGCGCCAGTGGACGCGGCGCAGGTCGTCGCCGCGGCGGTACTCGCGCACCGTGACGTCCTCGGCGCTGCCGATCGCGAAGGCGCGCGGCCGGTTGTCGCCGGAGCCGGTCCAGGCGCCGCCGAGCGGGATCGGCGGCAGCGGGACGGTGCGCGGCGTGACGGTCAGGGTGGCCGTGCTGCGGAACGAGCGGCCGAGCTCGACCAGGCCGAACGGGTCGCTGACCCGCACGCTCATCGGGCCGATCTCGAAGCGGCCGCGGACGTCGGAGCGCACCTGGTAGACGGCGTGCCGCCGCCAGCCGTGCCCGATCCCGTCGAGCACGAAGCGCGGTCGGGTGCCGAGCACGTAGGGGACGTGGTCCTCGAGCATCAGCACGCCGCTCGGCGTGCGGCCCTCGTTGGTCATCGTCAGGCTGCACCGTCGACGGCTGGCCGGCCGTGACGGTCTGCGGTCCGACGCTGCGGACCAGCGCGAGCCGGTAGCGGCTGCGGCCCAGGGTGGCCGCCGTGATCAGGGGCAGCGCGGCGACCAGGATGCCGACCCGGGTCAGCGTGGGCTGCCCCAGCAGGATCGCGCACACGACGGCGGTGATCCCGGCAGCGAGGAACGCCCGTCCGCGGACGGTCAGCGCAGACAGGGCCTCACGCACGGGTCCCCTCGGGGACGGGCACCGAGGCGATGATGCTGTCGAGGATGCTGGCGGTGGTCCGGCCACCCATCGCGGCCTCGACGCTGGGCAGCAGCCGGTGGGTCAGCACCGAGGGGGCCAGGCCGAGGACGTCGTCGGGCAGGACGTAGTCGCGCCCCTGCATGGCCGCGGACGCCTTGGCGGCCCGGACCAGGTGGAGCGAGGCGCGCGGGCGACGCGCCCAGCGACAGCTCCGTCGTACGACGGGTGGCCGCGGCGAGCGCGACGGTGTAGCGCTGCACGGCCTGCGAGACGTGGACCTGGCCGACGATCTCGATCAGCTTGCTGATCTCGCCCGGCGTCGGTGACCGACTCGAGGTCGTCCAGCGGGCTGGTCATGGTGTGGGAGTCGAGCATCGCGATCTCGGCGGCCTCGACGGGGTAGCCCACGGAGAGCCGGACCATGAAGCGGTCGCGCTGCGCCTCGGGGAGGGCGTAGGTGCCCTCCATCTCGATCGGGTTCTGCGTCGCGATCACCATGAACGGCTGGTCGAGGTGGTAGGTCGTGTTGTCGACGGTGACCTGCCGCTCCTCCATGCACTCCAGCAGCGCCGACTGGGTCTTCGGCGAGGCCCGGTTGATCTCGTCGCCGACCACGATGTTGGCGAAGACGCCGCCGGGCCGGAACTCGAACTGCCGGCTCTCCTGGTTGTAGACCGAGACGCCCGTGACGTCGGAGGGCAGCAGGTCGGGCGTGAACTGGATGCGGCGGACCGAGCAGTCGATGCTGCGCGCGAGGGACTTGGCGAGCATCGTCTTGCCGACACCCGGCACGTCCTCGATCAGCAGGTGGCCCTCCGCGAGCAGCACCGTGACCGCGGAGCTGATGACGTCGGGCTTGCCCTCGATCACCCGCTTGATGTTGCCGCGGACCCGGTCGACCACCCTGCCGAGGGTGTCGAGGTCCGCGCCCTGAGAAGCAGGACTTGCCACGAGACGTCCTTCCCGTCGATCTGTGCGCCGTGGCGCCCACTCGTGCGACCTGGTCCGGGGCGCGGTCAGGTGACCGGCCGGACTGGTCGTGCAGGACAACCTACGCGGACACGCTGTCCTTGGTTCTGACTCCCGGGGTCACGGTTTGGTTGCGGATTGCCGCTCCGCTCGGCGCCGGCGCGGGCCTCGTCTCCTCCACCCCGCTCCACCCCGGCCCCCCACCGCGCTCCACCCCGCTCCCGGTCGCTCCGGCCGCGAGCGCGGACCGGCGTCGGCCTCGCGCCGCCGCTGACCTGCAGCGATGCGGCGTCGACCCGGTCGCCGCGCCGAGGGAGCGGCCGCCCGGCCCCGCTGCCTGCGCCGGCCGCAGCCGGCGCGCGCGCGCCGAGCGTGGATCGCCGCCGCGACTTGGGTGAATGTGGTTGACGGTGGAGCAAAGTGGAGTACAGTGGCGCGAAGTGGAGGATGGGTCGACCGAGGTGGAGGTGCCCGGATGTTCGTGGGCTCCTACACCCCGAAGCTCGACGAGAAGAACCGGCTCTTCCTCCCGGCCAAGTTCAGGGAGCAGCTCGCGGAGGGACTCGTGGTGACGAAGGGACAGGACTTCTGCCTCACCGTCTTCCCGCGCGCCGACTTCGCGGCGATGACCGGCCGCATCCAGGAGGCACCGCTCACGGTCCGTCAGGCCCGTGAGTACGGCCGGTTCCTGGCGATGCGGGCGGCCGAGGACAAGCCCGACAAGCAGGGCCGGATCACCATCCCGCCGCTGCTCAAGGAGTACGCCGGCCTCGACCGCGACGTGGTCGTGATCGGGGCGCTCAACCGGGTCGAGATCTGGGACCCGGAGCGGATCGCGGCCTGGGAGGCCGAGCACAGCCAGACGTTCGCCGACATGAGCGAGGACATCCTTCCCGCCACCTGACGGGGTCCTGCTCCCACGCACAACTACACACAGGGATTCGCACAGCGAGGTCTCGCGCCCGCTCCCGTCATCTGGGGCACCTTCCCCGGTTCCAGACGACCTTCCCGACAGCGTTCCCCGGCCACCCCATGAGGCCTGGGTCGCAGGGAGCGGGCAGGGACCTGACTGGGTGAGTCCCTTTTCCACACCACGCACGCACCACACGTCCACAGCACCACAAGCGCCATCGAGCGGGGTCGAACCGATGAGTCTCACACCCACAGCACCCCCGGTCGCGGGGCCGTCGCCGGGGCCGCCCGGCGGCGGGCCGGCCGGGCCGCGTCGGGTCCGCCACCAGGCGCGCGACGTGGTGGCGCTGATGGCGTTCTCCGCGACCACCTCGACGGCCCTGGCCGCAGGGCTCCTCCTGCTGGCTCACCTCTCCCACGCGCAGGGCGCTAGGTCGGACGATGGCCAGCCCCTCCCACGTCCCGGTGCTCCTCGACCGGGTCGTCGCCCTCCTGACGCCGGCGCTCGGCCACGAGGGCGCCGTGCTGGTCGACGCGACCCTCGGCCTCGGCGGCCACACCGAGGCCGTGCTCGGCCGGCTCGAGCTGGCCCGGGTCGTCGGGATCGACCGCGACCCCGAGGCGCTCCGCCTGGCGGGGGAGCGCCTCGCGCCGTACGGCGACCGGTTCACCGCCGTGCACGCGACCTACGACGCGATCCCCGACGTGCTCGCCGACCTCGGCCTCGCCCACGCCGACGGCGTCCTCTTCGACCTCGGCGTCTCCTCCATGCAGCTCGACGTCGCCGACCGCGGCTTCGCCTACCGCGAGGACGCGCCGCTCGACATGCGGATGGACCCGACCGGCGGGCCGACCGCGGCCGACGTCCTCAACACCTACCCGCAGGGCCGAGCTGACCCGGGTCCTGCGGGAGTACGGCGAGGAGCGGTTCGCCTCGCGGATCGCCGCGGCCGTCGTCCGCGAGCGCGAGACCGAGCCGTTCACGACCTCGGCCCGGCTGGTCGAGCTGCTCTACCGCGCAGATCCCGGCGCCGGCACGTCGTACCGGCGGGCACCCGGCCAAGCGCACCTTCCAGGCCCTCCGGATGGAGGTCAACGACGAGCTCGGCGTCCTGCGGCGCGCGGTCCCGGCCGCGATCGACTCCCTGGCCGTCGGCGGCCGCGTGGTCGTGGAGTCCTACCACTCGCTGGAGGACCGGCTGGTCAAGCAGGCCTTCGCCGCCGTCACCCGCCTCGACGTCCCGCCGGACCTGCCGTTCGTGCCGCCGGACAGGGAGCCCGCCCTGCGCCTGGTCACCCGCGGCGCCGAGCGGGCCGACGCCGACGAGATCGAAGCCAACCCCCGCGCCGCCTCGGTCCGGCTGCGCGCCGTCGAACGGGTCCGTCCCGCAGCCAGAGGAGCAGCGTCATGAGCAGCACCGCACCGGTCCTCCGTGCCCGGGTCCCGCGCCTGGCGGGCGCCGCCCTGGAGCGGGCCCGCCTCACCGTCGTCCCGCGGCGGCGCCGGCGCCGCACCAGCCCGGTCCCGTTCCTGCTCGTCGTCTCGATGATCGCGGTCGGCGGCATCGTCGGCCTGCTCCTCTTCAACACCTCGATGCAGCAGGCGTCGTTCGCGGCCACGTCGCTGCAGAACCAGGCCGACACCCTGCTGGCCCGCCAGCAGACGCTGCAGATGGAGCTCGACCAGCTGCGCGACCCGCAGGCGGTCGCGCTCAAGGCCCAGCGGATGGGGATGGTGCTGCCGACCAGCCCGGCCGTGCTCGACCTCCGGACCGGCCAGGTGCTCGGCACGCCCACCCCGGCCACGCGCCTCGACCCGCTCCGGCTGCTGGCGCCGCCGCCGCCCAAGCCCGCCGCGATCGACCCGCCGGCCCACGTGACCGTCGTGCACCCGCCGGCCAACGCACCAGCACGCGGGCGCGGCGGCCAGCGCGACCACGCGCCGCTGGACGGCCAACGGCCGGCACCACGGTCTCAACGCGCTGCACCCCACCCCGTCCGGCACCCACTGACCTCGAGCAGGAAGCAGAGCGATGGCCCCCAGAGCCCCCGCGGTCGCGGCCGGTCCGGTCGTACGCCGGCCCCGCGCACCCGCCGCCCCGGCGGCCCGCCGTCGCACGCGCCGCCGGCGCCGCGCGGCCGCGGGGCCGGCCCAGCTGCGGCTGCGGACCGGGTTCGTGTTCATCGCCGTCGTGCTGTCGTTCTTCGGCGCCCGGCTGGTGCAGCTCCAGGGCGTGAGCCCCGAGAAGTACGCGACGCTGGCGGCGTCCGAGGGCGGCACCGTCACCGTCGAGCTGCCCGCCGACCGCGGCCAGATCCTCGACCGCGACGGCAAGCCGCTGGCCGACTCGGTCGACGGCCGGATGGTGGTCGCCGACCCGTCGATGACCCGGCCCAAGGCCCCCGCAGCTGGCGCGCTTCCTGTCGCACGCGGCTGCACATCGACTACTTCGAGACCCTGCAGCGCCCTGCAGCAGCAGAACAGCCGGTTCGCCTACGTCGCCCGCCGGGTGCCGGCCTCCCTCGCGCTCGACGTCGTCGACCAGGCCCGGGCCGCCGGGCTTCAAGGGCCTCGCCACCCGCGACGACCCGGTGCGCTCCTACCCCGACCACGACGTCGCGGCCAACCTGGTCGGCTTCATGGGCACCGACGGGCCGCTCGCCGGGCTCGAGCTCGCCTTCGACCACCAGCTGGCCGGCACCGACGGCTCCGAGACCTACGAGGTGGGCGCCGGCAACCGGATCCCGCTCGGGCACAGCACGGTCGTCCCCGCCCACAACGGCACCGACCTGCACACCACCATCGACGAGGACCTGCAGTGGTACACCCAGCGGGTCCTGCGCCAGACGGTGCTCGGGGCCCGGGGCGAGTCCGGCTTCGCGGTCGTCATGGACACCCACAGCGGCGAGATCCTCTCGCTCGCCGACTACCCGACGTACGACGCGACCAACCCGCAGGCCTCGCCGCGCGAAGGACCGCAACTCCCTGGCGATGACCAGCCCCTACGAGCCGGGCTCGGTCGAGAAGGTGCTCACCCTCAGCTCGCTGATCGACGCCGGCAAGGTCACCGACCACACCCGCCTGGTCGTGCCCGGGCAGCTGCAGAGCGGTGACCGGGTCATCCACGACTGGTTCCCCCACCACACGCTGAAGATGACGCTGGCCGGCGTCATCGCCCAGTCGTCCAACATCGGCACGGCCAAGGCCTCGCGGCACTTCGGGCCCGGCCAGCTGCGGCACTACCTCACCCGCTTCGGCCTCGGCCAGCGCACCGACATCGGCGTCACCGGCGAGACCGCGGGCCTGCTGCCGTCGAGCGCGGCCTGGAACGGGATGATCCAGGACCGCATCGCCTTCGGCCAGAGCGTGTCGGTGAACGGCCTGCAGATGGCCGCGGCGGTCAACACGATCGCCAACGGCGGCGTGCGCGTCTCGCCGAGCCTGATCCAGGGCAGCGCGACCAACAACCTCGGCCAGTCGGTCGGCACCGACCACACCACCACGCAGCCGGGTCGTCAGCAAGAACGCCGCGCACCAGATGACCGACATGATGGAGCGGGTCGTCAACCCCGACGCCGGCACGGCGCCGGGGGCCCAGGTGCCGGGCTACGTCGTGGCCGGCAAGACCGGCACCGCGCAGCGGGTCGGGCCGAAGTGCGCCTGCTACAACGGCCAGTTCACGGTCTCGTTCGCCGGCTTCGCCCCGGCCGACAACCCGCGCTTCACGGTCTACGTCGTCGTGCAGAACCCGCGCAACGGCGGCGGCGGCGGCTCGGTGGCCGGGCCGGCGTTCTCCAAGATCATGTCGTTCGCGCTGCGTCGGTACGGCGTACCCCCGACCGGGGCCAAGCCCTCGCGAGATCCCGACCACGTGGTGACGCTCCTCGCGGCGCGCCGCCCTCGGCTCCTCGGACACGCCGTCGCGCGCCTCGGCGGTCCACTGCTCGGCGAGCCATCACACCTCGTTCTCCGCGCCCAGGGCAGACCGGCCTTGCTGCCGCGCCCCGATAGCCTCGGGCCGTGACGAGCGACCCTGGCCGGCGGACTGCCGCCGACCCTTGTCGCTCGCCGACCTCGCCGACCTCGGCCGACGACCGAGGGACGGACGCGAGGTGCGGTCCGACGCCGAGCACCCGGGTCCGCGGGCGTGACCCTCGACTCGCGGCGGGTCTCGCCCGGCGACCTCTACGCCGCCCTGCCGGGCAGCCGCGGGCACGGCGCCGACTACTGGGAGCAGGCCCGCGACGCCGGCGCGGTCGCGGTCGTCACCGATGCCGGCGGGAGCGGAGCGGTGGCGCGAGCGTGCCGATGCTCGTCGTACCGGAGGTGCGGCCCGTGCTCGGCCGCGTCGCGGCCCTGGTGTACGGCGAGCCGGCGACGCGGCTGCGGATGATCGGCGTCACCGGCACCCAGGGCAAGACCACCACCACCCGCCTGCTCGAGAGCGGGCTGTCCGGAGCCGGGCGTCCCGGCCGCCGTGATCGGCACCGTCGGCACCCGGATCCTCGGCGAGGACGTCGTCGTCCGCCCTGACGACGCCCGAGGCGCCCGACCTGCAGCGGCTGCTCCGGCAGATGGTCGAGCGGGGCGTCGAGGCGTGCGCGATGGAGGTCTCCAGCCACGCGCTGGTGATGGGCCGCGTCGACGGCATCGTCTTCGACGTCGCGGTCTTCCTCAACCTCGGCCGCGACCACCTCGACTTCCATCGCGACATGGACGACTACTTCGACGCCAAGGCCTCGCTGTTCCGCCCGAGCACGCCCGCCGCGGGCTGGTGAACGTCGACGACGAGTGGGGTCGCCGCCTGGTCGAGCGAGCGGACGGTCCCGGTCGCAGACCCTGTCGCGTCGTCGGGCCGAGGCCGACTGGCGCGCGTCCGGACGTCGAGCTCCGGGAGGACGGCGCGACGTTCCGGGTCACCGGCCCCGGCGGTCGACGTGGAGGCCGGCTGCCCGATCCCCGGCGCGTTCAACGTCGCCAACACGCTGGCCGCGGTCGCGGCCGCCGCGACGGTCGGCTACGACGCGGCGCGCGGTCGCGGCCGCGATCGCCGCGGGCCCGGCGTCCCGGGGCGGCTCGAGCGGGTCGACGAGGGACAGGACTTCGAGGTCGTCGTCGACTACGCCCACAAGCCCGACGCCATCGCGGCGGCCCTCGCCACGCTCCGCCCGGTCACCCGGGGCCGCCTGGTCGTCGTGCTCGGGGCCGGCGGCGACCGCGACCCCGGCAAGCGACCCGCTGATGGGGGAGATCGCGGCCGGCCGGCGCCGACGTGCTGGTCGTCACCGACGACAACCCGCGCAGCGAGGACCCCGCGGACGATCCGGGCCGCGATCCTGGCCGGGACGGGCGCCGGGATCGGCCGAGGTCGTCGAGATCGGTGACCGGCGGGCCGCGATCGCCGAGGCGATCCGCCGCGCCGGCCCCGGTGACGTCGTCCTGGTCGCCGGCAAGGGTCACGAGACCGGCCAGGAGGTCGCCGGCGTCGTGCACCCGTTCGACGACCGCGCGGTCGCCCGCGAGGAGCTCCGCCGATGATCGAGCTGACCCTCGCCGAGATCGCGGCCGTCGTCGGCGGCACCGTCGCCGACGCCGCAGGCGCGGCCTCCGTGACGGGCCCGGCGTTCGTCGACAGCCGGCGTCGTGGAGCCGGGTGGGCTCGTTCGTCGCGGTGCCGGGCGAGCACGTCGACGGGCACGACTTCGCGGCAGCGGCGGTGGCGGCCGGGGCGGCCGGCGTCCTCGGCGCCCGCCCGACCGGCGTACCGACCGTCGTCGTCGACGACCCCGTCCGCGCCCTCGGCCGGCTGGCGCGCCACGTCGTCGACACCCTGCGTCCGACGGTGCTCGCGCTGACCGGCTCGCAGGGCAAGACCGGCACCAAGGACTTCCTCGCCCAGGTGCTCGCCGCGGCGGGGGAGACGGTCTGGACCGAGGGCAACCGCAACAACGAGATCGGCGTCCCACTCACCGTGCTACGCGCCACCCCCGACACCCGCTTCCTCGTCCTCGAGATGGGTGCCCGCGGCATCGGCCACATCGCCGAGCTCTGCGCGATCGCGCCGCCCGACGTGGCGGCCGTCCTCAACGTCGGCACCGCCCACATCGGTGAGTTCGGCTCCCGCGAGGCGATCGCGTCGGCCAAGGGCGAGATCGTCGAGGCCCTGCCGTCGACCGGCACCGCCGTGCTGAACGCCGACGACGACCTGGTGGCCGCCATGGCCCGGCGTACGTCGGCGCGGGTGCTGTCCTTCGGGGTCGGCGGCGACGTCGCCTGGCGGGGCCTCGAGCTCGACGAGCTGGGCCGGCCCTCCTTCGAGCTCGGGTACGACGGCGCCTGGGCGCCGCTGCGCCTGCTCGAGGCCGGCGCCCACCAGGTCGCCAACGCCGCCGCGGCCGCGGCGATGGCCCTCGCGGTCGGGGTCCCGTTCGCCGACATCGTCGCCACGCTCGGGTCGGCCCGGTCCCTGTCGCCCGTGGCGGATGGCGCTCCACGAGCGGGCCGACGGCCTGGTCGTCGTCAACGACAGCTACAACGCCAACCCCGCCTCCATGAACGCCGCGCTCGACGCGCTCGCCGCGATCGGCGAGCGCGGCGGCCGGCGGACGGTGGCGGTGCTCGGCGAGATGCTCGAGCTCGGCGAGACCGCGGCCGAGCAGCACGCCGAGGTCGGCGCCCACGCGGCGGAGCTGGGCGTCGACGTCCTGGTGACCGTCGGCACGGCCGCGGAGGCGATCGCCGACGGTGCCCGTCGTACCCCGGGCTGGGACGGGAGAGGTCGTCCCCACGGCGGGCCGCGAGCAGGCGGCGGACTGGCTGCGCCACAATGTCGGGGCCCGGGACGTCGTCCTGGTCAAGGCGTCACGAGGCGCCGCACTCGAGCACCTGGCCGACGTGCTGGCACACCCGGTGCCCGGGCCGCGAGGTCGAGGACGTGTCCGTCGACCGGGCCGAGGAACAGGAAGGCGGGACTCCGAGCCGATGAAGGCGATTCTGCTGGGCGGAGGCCTCGCCCTGGTGTTCTCGCTGCTCGGCACCCGGGCGGCGATCCCGCTCTTCACCCAGCTCGGCTACGGCCAGGAGATCCGCGACGACGGCCCGACCAGCCACCACACCAAGCGCGGCACGCCCACCATGGGCGGCGTCGTCATCATCGCCTCGGCGGTCCTCGGCTACTTCCTGGCCGACCTGATCACGCAGACCGAGCCGTCGGCGTCCGCCCTGCTGCTGCTCTTCCTCTTCGTCGGCATGGGCGTGGTCGGCTTCCTCGACGACTTCATCAAGATCTCCAAGCAGCGCTCGCTCGGCCTGCGCAGCAAGGCCAAGATGGTCGGGCCAGACCGTGATCGCCCTGGTCTTCGGCTGGCTCGCGCTCTCTCCGCATGCTCGAGGACGGCCGCCACGTGAGCCCGGCCTCCGACCACCTCTCCTTCATCCGCGACTCGAGATCGCGCTGCCGCACGCTGGTGGCGATGCCTGCTGTTCTGGGTGATGATCACCGGCACCAGCAACGCGGTGAACCTCACCGACGGCCTCGACGGTCTCGCCACCGGCGCCTGCGCGATGGTGTTCGGCGCCTACATGCTGGTGAACATCTGGCAGAACAACCAGAGCTGCGCGACCCGTCCCGGTCCGGCCTGCTACGAGGTCCGCGACCCGCTCGACCTGGCCCTGGTGGCCGCGGCCATCACCGGCGCCTGCTTCGGCTTCCTGTGGTGGAACGCGCCGCCGGCCCAGATCTTCATGGGCGACACCGGCTCGCTGTCGCTCGGCGGCGCGCTCGCCGGCTTCGCGATCATGACCCGCACCGAGCTGCTGCTGGTGATCCTCGGCGGCCTGTTCCTCGTGATCACCCTGTCGGTGATGCTGCAGGTCGGCTTCTTCAAGCTGTCGCGACGATCCGGCGCTGGTCCGCACGGTGTTCCGGGTCGGTCCAGGCCACCGGGTGTTCCGGATGGCGCCGCTCCAGCACCACTTCGAGCTGCTCGGCTGGGACCAGGTGACCATCGTGATCCGGTTCTGGATCATCACCGGGCTCTGCGTCGCGGCCGGGCTCGGCATCTTCTACGCCGCCTGGGTGGCGCGTGCACATGAGCCCTCGGGTGCGACGCCGCTCGGCCGCCACGACGACTGGTCCGGCGTCCGTGCGGTGGTGGCGGGGTTCGGCGTCAGCGGCTTCGCCGCGGCCGACAACCTGACCCACCTCGGCGCGTCCGTGGTCGCGCTCGACGAGTCGCGCCGACGGCAAGGAGGAGAAGGCCGAGCTGCTCGGGGTGCTCGGCGCCGACATCCGGCTCGGGGCCGGGCACCACCGCCGAGCTGCCCGACGACGCGGAGCCTCCTCGTGGTCTCGCCCGGCTGGAAGCCGACGCGCCCCGCTCGATCGAGCAGGCCCGCGCCCGGGGCATCCCGGTCTGGGGCGAGGTCGAGCTGGCCTGGCGGCTGCGCGACCCCGAGCACGCCGCGCCGTGGCTCGCGGTCACCGGCACCAACGGCAAGACCACCACCGTGCAGATGCTCGACATCGATCCTGCGCGCGGCCGGCCTGCGCAGCGTCGCGGTCGGCAACGTCGGCCTCCCGATCGTCGAGGCGGTGATGGACCCGACGCCGTACGACGTGTTCGCCGTGGAGCTGTCCAGCTTCCAGCTCCACTACACCGACTCGATGACGGCCGAGAGCGCGGCCGTGCTCAACGTCGCCGAGGACCACCTCGACTGGTACGACGGCCCGGACCGGCATGGCCGCCTACGCCGCCGACAAGGGCCGCGTCTACCGCGGGGTCCAGCGGGCCTGCGTCTACAACGTGGCCGACCCCGAGACCGAGCGCCTGGTCCGCGAGGCGGACGTCGCGGAGGGCGCGCGCGCCGTCGGCTTCACCCTCGGCATGCCGGCGGTCGGGCATGGTCGGCGTCGTCGACGACATCCTGGTCGACCGCGCCTTCATCGCCGAGCGCCAGTCCAGCGCCGCCGAGCTGTGCACGATCGACGACCTCGCCAGCCCGGCGCCCCACGTCGTCGCCAACGCCCTGGCCGCCGCCGCGCTGGCCCGCGCCCACGGCATCTCCGCAGGCCGCGGTGCGCGACGGGCTGCGCGGCTTCCGGCCCGACGGCCACCGGATCGCGACCGTCGCCACGCGTCCGGCATGGCGTCACCTGGGTCGACGACTCCAAGGCCACCAACCCCCACGCCGCGCTGTCGTCGCTGATGGCCTACGACCCCGTGGTGTGGATCGCCGGCGGCCTGGCCAAGGGCGCCCGCTTCGACGACCTGGTCGCCACCGCCCGCGGCCGGCTGCGGGGCGTGGTGCTGCTCGGCCGCGACCGCGACGTCATCGCCGCCGCTCTTGCGCGACACGCGCCCGATGTTCCGGTCATCACGCTCGACGGCGGACGAGACTGGCGACGGACATGCCGCCATGGAGCGTGCGGTCGTGGCCGCGGCGGACCTCGCCCACCCGGGTGACACGGTCCTCCTGGCCCCGGGCTGCGCCTCCATGGACATGTTCACCAACTACGCCGACCGGGGCGACGCCTTCGCCGCGGCGGTGCAGCGCCAGACCGACGACTGACCACCGCTCGCGGAAGGGGGCCCGAGGACCGATGGCCATCGTGAGCCCGCTGCGGGCCCGGACCACCCGGACGCCCGAGCCGGACTCAGCGAGCCGCCCGCGCCAGGTCCGGTGTCTCGTCCTGGTACGCCGCGCTGCACGACGCGCTCGAGCGCCCGCTCACGTCGTACTACCTGCTGCTCGGTGCCTCGGCCCTGCTGCTGACCATCGGCCTGATCATGGTGTTCAGCGCCTCGAGCGTCTACGCCTTCCAGAACTACGACGGCAACTCCTACGCCGTCGTCGTCAAGCAGCTGACCTGGGTCGCGATCGGCCTGCCCGTGCGCCTGGGTGGCCGGACGCCTGCCGCAGCGATGGGTACGCCGGCTCGCCTGGCCGGGCTACGTCGTCTCGCTCGGCCTGCTGCTGCTCACCGCGTTCTTCGGCGTCTCCCGCAACGGCAACACCAACTGGCTCGCCCTCGGCCCGATCGTGATCCAGCCGTCCGAGATCGCCAAGCTCGCGCTGGTGCTGTGGGCCGCGCACGTCTACGCCAACAAGGACCGCCGGCTCGGCAACCTCCACCAGATCATGATGCCGGTGGTGCCCGGCCTGCTCCTGGCCACCGGCCTCGTCGTCTTCGGCCACGACCTCGGCACCGCCCTGGTGCTCTTCGCGATCCTGCTCGGCATGCTCTGGGTGGTCGGCGCCCCGGCCCGGTTCTTCGCGCTCTCCTTCCTGGTGGTCTCGGTCTTCGCCGGCGCGCTCGCGGCGGCCGACCCCGAGCGGCTGACCCGCATCACGACCTTCACCGACCCCATGCGCGACTACAGCAGCGCCGGGCTGGCAGCCGGCCCACGGGCTGTTCGCGCTGTCGAGCGGCGGCCTCTTCGGCCAGGGGATCGGGGCCAGCCAGCAGAAGTGGGGCAACCTCCCCGAGGCCCACACCGACTTCATCTTCGCCGTCCTCGGCGAGGAGCTCGGCCTGGTCGGCACCCTGCTGGTGGTCGGCCTGTTCCTCACCATCGCCTACGCCGCGATCCGCGTCGCCCGCCGTACCAAGGACCCCTTCGTCCGCTACATGACCTTCGGCATCGTGGTCTGGATCATCGGGCAGATGATGATCAACGTGGGCATGGTCCTGGCGCTGCTGCCGGTGATCGGCATCCCGCTGCCGCTGGTCTCCTACGGCGGGTCGGCCCTCGTGCCGTCGCTCGTGGCGCTGGGCATGCTCGTCGGCTTCGCGCGCCGTGAGCCCGAGGCCGCGCGCGCTCTCGCCCAGCGCAAGCGCTCCCGCAACAGCGGTGTCACCGCCGGCAGAGTCACCAAGCGGGACCTCTAGGCGCATGCGGGTCCTGCTCGCGGGAGGTGGGTCGGCCGGCCACACCTCGCCGCTCCTCGCCACCGCCGACGCCCTGCAGCGGCTGCACCCGGGCGTCGAGATCACCTGCCTCGGCACCCGCGAGCGGATCGAGGCGCAGATCATCCCGGCCGCCGGCTACCCGCTCGAGTTCGTGCCGAGCGTCCCGCTGCCGCGCCGGCCGAACGCCGACCTCGTCCGCCTGCCCGGCCGGCTGCGGGCCGCGCGCCGGGCCGCCCTCGACGTGGTCGACCGGATCCGTCCCGACGTGATCGCCGGCTTCGGCGGCTTCGTGTCGGTGCCGGCGTACCTCGCGGCCCGCACGCGGAAGGTGCCGCTGGTCGTCCACGAGGGCAACACGCTGCCGGGCGTCGCCAACAAGCTCGGGAGCACGGATCACCGACCACGTCGCCACCAGCTTCCCCGACACCCAGCTGCGCCACGCGACCTACCTCGGGCTGCCGATCCGACGGATGATCGCCACGCTCGACCGGGCCGCCCACCGCGCCGAGGCGCTCGCGACGTACGGGCTGCGCGCCGACCTGCCGGTGCTGCTCGTCACCGGCGGCTCGCAGGGGGCGGCCTCGATCAACCGGGCGGTGCTCGGCTCGGCCCAGGTCGTTCGCCGACGCCGGCGTCCAGGTCCTCCACGTCACCGGCCCGGCCCACGAGGTGACGCCGCCCGACACCGGCGTGCCCTACGTCGTGGTCGGCTACGTCGACCGGATGGACCTCGCCTACTCCGCCGCCGACGCCGTGCTCTGCCGCTCCGGGTCCAACACCGTGACCGAGGTGTCCGGGGTCGGGCTGCCGGCGATCTTCGTCCCGCTGCCGATCGGCAACGGCGAGCAGGCCCTCAACGCCCGCGCCGTGATCGAGGCCGGCGGCGGGCTGCTGGTCGACGACGCGTCGCTGACGCACGGACTGGATCGCGACGTACGCCGTGCCGCTGCTGACCGACCCGGCGCGGCTGCAGGCGATGGGCGCGGCCGCGGCCCACCTGATCCCGCTCGACGCCGACGAGAAGCTGGCCCGGATGATCCTCGACGCCGCCGGCGGCGCCGATGAGGATCCCGGTCCCCGACGAGATCCTGCCCGCGGCCGAGCTCGGCCGCGTCCACTTCGTCGGCATCGGCGGCGCCGCGCTGTCCGGCATCGCCCGGATCATGGCCCGGCAGGGCGTCACGGTCACCGGCAGCGACGACCACGACACCCCGTTCCTCCCGTCGCTGCGCGAGATCGGCGTGCCCTGCCACCTCTCCTACGACGCCGGCCACGTCGGCGACGCCGACACCGTCGTGGTCACGACCGCCGCCCGCGACGACAACCCCGAGGTGCTCGAGGCCCGCGCCCGCGGCCTGCGGATCCTGCCCCGCTCGGCCGGGCTGAAGTCGGTGATGGCCGGCCGGCGGGTGCTCGCCGTCGCCGGCACCCACGGCAAGACCACCACCACCTCGCTGCTGACGATGGCCGTCCGCGCCTGCGGCGCCGACCCGACGTACGCCATCGGTGGCGTGCTCGCCGCGACCGGCCGCAACGCCGACGCGGGCAGCGGCGACCTGTTCGTGGCCGAGGCCGACGAGAGCGACGGCGCCTTCCTCGTCTACCACCCCCACGCCGCGCTGGTCACCAACGTCGACGCCGACCACCTCGACGTGTGGGGCTCGGAGGAGGCCTACCGCGCGGCCTTCGCGGAGTTCGTCGGCACGATCGACGCCGACGGCGTCCTCGTGCTCTGCACCGACGACCCCGGGGCGGCCGCCCTGGTGCGACCGGCCCGGGAGCGCGGGCTGCAGGTGGTGACGGTCGGCCAGGACGCCGACTGCGACATCCGCGCGACCGACCTCGTCTTCGAGGGCTCGCGGTCGACGTTCGAGGTCAGCGACGGGGGAGTGGCGCTGGGCCGCGTGATGCTCCAGGTGCCCGGACGCCACTACGTCCTCGACGCGCTCGCCGCGCTCGCCCTCGGCCTGCGGCTCGGCCTGCCGTTCGACGGGCTCCGCGCCGGGCTCGAGGCGTTCACCGGCACCGGCCGCCGGATGGAGCGCAAGGGCGAGGCCGGGGGAGTGCGGGTCTACGACTCCTACGCCCACCACCCGGTCGAGATCGCCGGCGACCTGCAGGCGGCGCGTGCGCTGGCCGGTGACGGACGGCTGGTCGTCTGCTACCAGCCCCACCTGGTCTCCCGCACCCGCATCTTCGGCGCCGCGATGGGTGCGGCGCTCGGTGCCGCCGACGAGGTGGTGGTGCTCGACGTGTACGTCGCCCGCGAGGACCCCGACCCGGACGTCACCGGCCGGCTGGTGGCGGACGCCGTACCCCTGCCGGCCGAGCACGTGCACTTCGTCGCGGACCTCGCCGACGCACCGGCAGAACTTCTCCGGCTCGCCCGGCCCGGTGACCTGGTTCTGACCCTCGGCGCCGGTAGCGTCACCGACGTCGGGCCGCTGCTCCTGGCCCTGCTGGAGGACGACGCATGATCACGCTGCCGCGCAACCCGCTCAAGGGGACCGGCCGCCCGGACCCCGCGACGCGCGTCGCGCCGCCGGTTCGCCCGCCGCCAGTGGCTGCGCCGCTGGCTGGTGTGGCGCTACGTGATCGGCTCGGTCCTGCTGGTCGCCCTCGTCGCCGGGCGCCATCTGGCTGGTCTTCGTCAGCTCGTTCCTCACCGTCCAGCAGGTCCAGGTGCAGGGCGAGTCGCTGCTCACCCGCCAGCAGATCCTCGCCGCCGCCGACGTCCCGGACGGTGCCCACCTCGTCGAGCTCGACCTCGGCGCGATCCGGGCGCGGGTCGGGGCCCTGGCGCCCGTACGACGGGTCGACGTCTCGCGCGACTGGCCGCACGGCGTCCTGATCAAGGTGACCGAGCGCACCCCCGTCGCCGTGGTCGAGATCGGCGGCCGCTTCCACGCGATGGACGCCGAGGGCGTGCTGTTCCGCGACTACCCGCGACCACCGGCCGGCATGCCGCGCGTGGTCTCGACCGAGGGCACCAGCAGCGCCGCGCTCGCCGAGGCCGCCCGCGTGATCGCGGCCCTGCCCTCGGGCCTGGCCGGCCGCGTCGACCACGTCGCCGTCGCCGGGCGTCGACCAGGTCTCGCTGGTGATGCGCGGCGGTGCCCTGGTCATCTGGGGGAGCGACGCCCAGTCCGCCCTCAAGGCCCAGGTGCTGGAGCAGCTGCTCGCCCAGCCGGGCCACACCTACGACGTGAGTGTCCCCGGCCAGCCGGTCACCAGCGGCTGACCCCCGCTGACCGCTGAGCCCGCCGTCCGCACCCGCACGTTCGCCGAGTTGTCACCTGACAACTCGGCGCGATCGAGGCGTCTCTTTGCGCCGACTCGGCGCGATTCGATGTCGGTTTGCGCCGACTCGGCGCGACAGGCCGACCGGGCGAGGAAATCCTCGGCGCGCCGGGCGTGTCTGCGGCGTCTCGGACGTCCGGAGTGCCTAACGTCGTCGCCAACGAGAGGTTGACATAACTATAACCCTCCACTTCAGGGTTACGGTTCAGCAGCCTCGAGGACTTCCCCAGACAACCTGAGCGGCGCCCGGCCAGACCGGACGTCACCGAGTCGTACCGGCCCCCCCCAGGCCGGCCGGCCGATCACCGAGAGGCGCGAACCGTGGCAGCAGCGCAGAACTATCTGGCCATCATCAAGGTGGTCGGCATCGGTGGCGGCGGCGTGAACGCCGTCAACCGGATGATCGAGGTCGGGCTCAAGGGCGTCGAGTTCATCGCGATCAACACCGACGCCCAGGCCCTCCTGATGAGTGACGCCGACGTGAAGCTCGACATCGGCCGCGAGCTCACCCGCGGCCTGGGTGCCGGCGCCAACCCCGAGGTCGGGACGCAGGCGGCCGAGGACCACTCCGACGAGATCGAAGAGGTCATCAAGGGCGCCGACATGGTGTTCGTGACCGCCGGCGAGGGCGGCGGCACCGGCACCGGCGGCGCGCCCGTCGTGGCCCGCATCGCCCGGTCGCTCGGCGCGCTGACCATCGGCGTGGTGACCCGACCGTTCGCCTTCGAGGGCCGTCGCCGTGCCAACTCCGCCGAGGAGGGCATCGCCAAGCTCCGCGAGGAGGTCGACACCCTCATCGTCATCCCCAACGACCGGCTGCTGTCGATCAGCGACCGCAGCGTGAGCGTCCTCGACGCCTTCAAGCAGGCCGACCAGGTGCTGCTGCAAGGCGTCTCGGGCATCACCGACCTGATCACCACGCCCGGCCTGATCAACCTCGACTTCGCCGACGTGAAGTCCGTGATGGCCAACGCCGGCTCCGCCCTGATGGGCATCGGCTCCGCCCGCGGCGACGACCGTTCGGTGGTCGCCGCCGAGCAGGCGGTCTCCAGCCCGCTGCTCGAGGCCAGCATCGACGGCGCCCACGGCGTCCTGCTCTCGATCGCCGGTGGCTCCGACCTCGGCCTGTTCGAGATCAACGAGGCCGCGGCCCTGGTGTCGCAGTCGGCGCACCCCGAGGCCAACATCATCTTCGGCGCGACGATCGACGACGCGCTCGGCGACGAGGTGCGGGTCACGGTGATCGCGGCCGGCTTCGACGGCGGCATGCCGAAGCGTCGCGAGAGCGAGTCCGGCTTCCGCCGTACGCCGCAGCAGCAGCAGAGCCAGGAGCAGACCCGGGCCGCGGCCCAGGCCCTGGCCGCCAAGAAGGCCGAGGCCCCGGCCCAGGAGCCCGAGCGCGAGCCCGTCGGCGCGGGTGCCCGTCAGCCGCAGGCCGCAGCCGCCGGCCGATGCAGTTCGACGACGACGACCTCGACGTCCCGGACTTCCTGAAGTAGCCCCTACTACCGTCGGCAGGGTGTACGCCGCACGTCTCACCCACGGCCCCGTCGAGCTGGCCTTCACCGACCGGCACGGCGGGGTCAGTGGTGCGCCCTACGACTCGCTCAACCTCGCCTGGGCCGGGGGCGACGAGCCGGACGCGATGGCGGAGAACCACCGGCTCGTGATGGCGACGACTTCGCACCGGGCTGACGGGCTGGAGAGCCTGGCCCAGCTGAGCCAGGTCCACGGCAACGACGTGGCGGTGGTCGGGTCCGACGAGGCCGGCGCACGACGTCGACGGGCCATCTCCACGCCGTGGGCGACGGCCTGGTCACGACCCAGCGCGGGGTGAGCCTGATGGTCCGCGCGGCCGACTGCGTGCCGGTGCTGCTCGCCGACGAGTCGGCGCGCGTCGTCGGCGCCGCCCACTGCGGTCGGCCGGGTCTGGTCGCCGGGATCGTCCCGGCCACGGTGGCGGCGATGCGCGACGCTCGGCGCGGCCCGCCTGACCGCCTGGGTCGGGCCGTCGGTCTGCGGCCGTTGCTACGAGGTGCCCGAGCAGATGCGCGACGACGTCGCGGCGGTCGAGCCGGCGAGCCGGGCCACCACCTCGTGGGGCACGCCGTCCCTCGACGTGGGCGCGGGCGTGCGGGCCCAGCTCGAGCGCGACGGCGTCGAGGTGGTCGACCTGTCGTCGTGCACCCGCGAGTCGCCCGACCTCTTCTCCTACCGACGCGACGGTCGCGCAGTCGGGACGCCAGGCGGGCGATGATCAGGATCGCGTCGTGAGCCCCGCCGACCGGCGCGACGAGATCGCCGCCGGTCTCGACGCCGTACGCCGCCGGATCGCCGACGCGGCCGACGGCGGCCGGCCGCGACCCCGACGAGGTCACCCTGGTGGCGGTCACCAAGTTCTTCCCCGCGAGCGACGTGCGGATCCTGGCCGACCTCGGCGTGACCGACGTCGGCGAGAACCGCCACCCGGAGGCCGGCGACAAGCGTGCGGAGTGCGACGACCTCCCGGTGCGCTGGCACTTCATCGGCGGCCTGCAGAGCAACAAGGCGGCGGTCGTCGGCTCCTACGCCGACGTCGTCGAGTCCGTCGACCGGGCCAAGCTCGTCACCGCCCTCAACCGAGGTGCCCACGAGCGCGTCCACGAGGTCGACGTGCTGCTCCAGGTGAGCCTCGACCCGCCCGGCCGCGCCGGGCGCGCGGGCGCCGACCCGGCCGACCTCCTCGCCCTGGCCGAGGCCGTCGAGGCCGCCGGCATGCTCCGGCTGCGCGGCCTGATGGCGGTGGCGCCGCTCGACGAGGACCCTCGCGAGGCGTTCGCACCGGCTGGCCGCGATCCGCGCCGACTTCGTCGGCGAACGCCCCGACGCCACCTGGCTTTCCGCCGGGATGAGCAGCGACCTCGAGGCCGCGATCGAGGCCGGGGCGACACACGTGCGTGTCGGCTCGGCAATCCTCGGTGCACGTCCGCGCATCGAGTAGCGTCACAACCACCAGAGGCCTGAGCAGGGCATCGGAACGAGAAGGTTGGATCCCATGAGCGCGATGCGCAAGATCGGCGAGTACCTCGGCCTGCTCGAGGACACCGGCGTCTACGACGACGAGTACGACGAGCAGGGGTACGCCGAGGCCGAGGACTCCCGGCAGTCCGTGCGTCGTACGCCCGTGCCTGCCAAGGCCCAGCCGGCCAAGGGCCAGCCGGCTCCGGTCGCCGACCTCTCCCAGCGCCGGCGTACGACCGCGCCCGCTCCGGCGGCCGGCATCGCCGAGCTGTCGATGATCACGACGCTCCACCCGCGCACCTACAACGAGGCCCGCACGGTCGGTGAGAACTTCCGCGAGGGCATCCCGGTGATCATGAACCTCTCCGAGATGGACGACGCCGACGCCAAGCGGCTGGTCGACTTCGCCGCCGGCCTGGTCTTCGCGACCCGCGGCACGATCGAGCGGGTCACCGCCAAGGTCTTCCTGCTCTCCCCGCCCAACGTGACGGTGGCGGCGGAGGACAAGCAGCGTCTGGTCGAGGGCGGGTTCTTCAACCAGAGCTGAGGCCGACTACCGTTGACCTGCGGCGACGTCGTAGACGTCCGCGCCGTGCGTCGAC
This sequence comes from uncultured Alphaproteobacteria bacterium, assembly GCA_963764445.1. GTDB lineage: Bacteria > Pseudomonadota > Alphaproteobacteria > Rhizobiales > Xanthobacteraceae > Nitrobacter. The sequence continues at coordinate 12,395 of CAVXSV010000005.1, read as the reverse complement.
TCGGGAGTGACCGGGGGGTCAGGTGAGACGCTATTGTTCGATCCGTTGACGTACGTGAAACGCGAAACTAGGAATTGGGTGAGGTCATGCCGCTGACGCCTGAGGACGTGAGCAACAAGCGCTTTACTCCTGTCCGGCTCCGTGAGGGCTATGACATGGGTGAGGTCGACCAGTTCCTCGACGAGGTGGAGGCCGAGCTCGCGCGCCTCACTCGCGAGAACGACGACCTCCGCTCGAAGCTGTCCGCCGCCCAGAGCGGCGCGTCCGAGGCCCCGCGGCCGCGGCGCCCGAGCCGCCGGCGCCCACGCCGGAGCCGGAGCCCGAGCCCGTGGCAGCAGCCCCGGAGCCCGAGCCGACCCCGACGGTCCAGACCCCGGCCATGGGCTCGATCGCCCCCGCCGGTGTGGAGACGATCCGCGTGGAGACCGTCGGCGAGGCGTCCAACGCCGCCGCCCGCCTGCTCGAGCTGGCCAGCCGCAACGCCGACCAGCTGGTCGAGGACGCCAAGGGCGAGGCCGACAAGATCATCGGTGAGGCCCGCACCAAGGCCGAGCGCCTCGAGTCCGAGGCCAAGACCAACGCCGACAAGCTGGAGGCCGACGCCCGCGGCCGCGCCCAGTCGCTCGACAGCGAGACCGCCGAGCGTCGTACGCAGCTGTTCGGCGACCTGGAGAACGAGCGCGACCGGCTCTCCTCCGACGTCGACAACCTGCGGGCCTTCGAGCGTGAGTACCGCTCGCGGCTCAAGGTCTACTTCAGCCAGCAGCTCGAGGCCCTCGAGAGCTCCGGCTCCGCGGACCCGACGACGCCGGCCTCCCACGACGCCGGTATCGCCCAGCCGAAGCGGCTGCGGTCGGTGCTCGGCGACGACGAGGCCTGACCCGCACCACCAGCGCATCCGGACGGTCGGCACCCCACGCGGGGGCCGGCCGTTCCGGCATTTGTCTCCCCCGTGGGGGTGAGGCCGGGCCGGGCTCGACGCGGTTGGCGGGTCTTGACCAGCGTGCCTGCTTTGAGTGAGGCCTCCGGCGGATATACCCTCCCCCATCGACGGTGCCGACACCCGACCGCCGACCACGCCCCTCCCGCGTTCGCGCGCGGGTGCCCGGAAGGTTCCCCATGGCTCGCAGCACGACCCGGTCCCTGGCCGGCAAGGCCGCCTCGGCCGCCCGCAAGGTGGTCACCCGGCGGTCACCCGCTGCCGCGACCAACGGCACGGCCGGAGCCGCCAAGAAGACCGCCGCGAAGAAGACGGCCCGGTGAAGAAGGCGCGCGACGAAGGCTCCGGCGAAGAAGGCTCCCGGCGAAGAAGGCGCCGGCCGCGAAGGCGCCGGCGAAGAAGGCGCCGCCTGCGAAGAAGGCCCCGGCGAAGAAGGCACCGCGCCCCGGCGGCGAAGGTGGCGGCGAAGAAGGCAGCGCCGGCGAAGAAGGCGCGCCGGCGAAGAAGGCGCCGGCGAGAAGGCGCCCGTCGCAGAAGGCACCCGGCGAAGAAGGCCCCGGCGAAGAAGGCTCCCGCGAAGAAGACCCCGGCGAAGAAGACGCCCGCGAAGAAGACACCGGCCGCCAAGGCCCCGGCGAAGGGCGCGGCCACGAAGGCCGCCGCCACCACGTCCCGACCAGCGAAGAAGGTAGCCACGAACAAGTCGGCCCCGGCGAAGAAGGCAGCCCCTGCCACGCCGGTCACCAAGACCGCCACCAAGACACCCGCCAAGACGGCCGCCAAGAAGGCGCCGTCGAAGCGGACGGCCGCGCCGTCGAGCTTCCCGGTGCTGCCGGGCGAGAAGCCCTGGACCAAGGCCGAGATCGACGAGGTCCTCGTCCGACCTGCACGGCGACCGCGCGCGGGTGGTCCGCACCCTGACCGCTCAGGAGGAGGAGCTCGCCGGGCTGATGCGCGACGCCGGTGACGGCGCCGGTCACGACCAGGCCGACATGGGCGCCACCAGCTTCGAGCGCGACCAGGAGCTGACCGTCGTCAACAACGAGCGCGAGAAGCTGGCCCAGATCGACCGCGCTCTGGCCCGCATCGCGGACGGCACCTACGGCATCTGCGAGTCGTGCGGCAACCCGATCGGCAAGGGTCGGGCCATGGCGTTCCCGCGTGCCACACTGTGCCTGACATGCAAGCAACGCGAGGAACGTCGCTGACTTCCACCGATCCTGCTGCGACTGGTCCCGAGGAGCCGGGTCACGAACCGTCCCGAGCCGTGCAGAGTCCCACCCCGTCGTCGAGCCACCGCTTGATCTTCGCCGCCGTCGCGGTGACGGCGTACGCTCGTCGACCTCGTCACCAAGGTCCTCGCGGTGCGTCACCTGACCGAGGGCGACCCGGTCGACGTCATCGACGGCCTGCTGCGGCTCGACCTGGTCCGCAACCCCGGCGCCGCCTTCAGCACCGGTACGTCGTACACGCTGGTGCTGTCGGTGATCGCGCTGGTGGCGGCCGGCGTGGTGATCCGGTTCGGCCGGCGGCTGGGCGACCGCACCTGGGCCGTCGCGCTCGGGCTGCTGCTCGCCGGTGTCTGCGGCAACCTCACCGACCGGATCTTCCGCGAGCCCGGCGTGCTGCGCGGCCACGTCGTCGACTTCCTGGAGCTGCCCCACTGGCCGGTCTTCAACGTCGCCGACATGCTGATCGACGCCGCCGTGGTGCTGATCATCATCCAGACCTGGCGGGGGATCGGCATCACCGGCGCCCGTAGCGCCCGCGGCGACCGCTCGTGACCGGCTCGCCGGAGCAGCGGGTCGTCACCGTCCCGGACGGCCTGGCGGGGGAGCGGCTCGACGCCGCGATGGCCCGCATGTTCGGGCTGTCCCGCACCCGCGCCGCCGCCCTGATCGCCGAGGGGCACGTCGAGGTCGACGGCCACACCGCGGGCAAGAGCGACCGGGTGCACGCCGGGGCGATGCTCGACGTGACGATCCCGTCGGTCGCCGACCCGCTCGAGGTCAAGCCCGAGCTGGTCGAGGGCATCCGGATCATCCACGACGACGACTCGATCGTGGTGCTCGACAAGCCGGTCGGCATCGCCGTGCACCCGTCACCGGGCTGGACCGGCCCGACCGTGGTCGGTCACCTGGCCGCGGCCGGGTTCCGGATCGCCACCAGCGGTGCCTCGGAGCGGCAGGGGATCGTGCAGCGCCTCGACGTCGGGCACCTCCGGGCGTGATGGTGATCTGCAAGGGCGAGCGTGCCTACTCCGTGCTGAAGAACGCCTTCCGGCACCGCACGGTCGACAAGGTCTACCACGCCCTCGTGCAGGGCCATCCCGACCCGTTGAGCGGCACCATCGACGCCCCGATCGGCCGCCATCCGCGGGCCGACTACAAGTTCGCGGTGATGGCCGACGGTCGCCACAGCGTCACCCACTACGAGACGCTCGAGGCCCACCGGTTCGCCTCGCTGCTCGAGGTCCACCTCGAGACCGGGCGCACCCACCAGATCCGGGTCCACCTGAGCGCGCTGAAGCATCCGTGCGTGGGCGACCTGACGTACGGCGCCGACCCGACGCTGTCGAAGCGGGTGGGGCTCGAGCGGCAGTGGCTGCACGCCGTACGGCTGGGGTTCGAGCACCCCGACACCGGCGAGCACGTCGAGTACGAGTCGACGTACCCCGCCGACCTGGCCCACGCCCTCGAGGTGATCCGTGACTCCGACTGACCCGGCGGCGACGTCACCGTCCGGCTGGCCACGACCGAGGACGCGCACGCCCTGGCCGACCTCTACTCCGACGCGCGTCGGGCGGCCGTCCCGCAGATGCCGCCGGCGATGCACACCGACGAGGAGCACCGCGGCTACTACGCGCGGCAGCTCGCGCGAGGACGAGATCACGGTCTGGGTGGCCGAGGCGGACGGCGAGCCGCTCGGCTTCGCGATGTGTACGCCGACGTTCCTCGACGGGCTCTACGTCCGGCCCGACCTCAAGGGCCAGGGCATCGGCTCGCTCCTGCTCGACGTGGTCGAGGCGACCCATCCCGAGGGCTACGAGCTGTGGGTCTTCGAGAGCAACACCGGCGCGCGGCGGCTCTACGAGCGGCGCGGCCTGGTCGTCGTCGAGCGGACCGACGGCGCCGGCAACGAGGAGAAGGCGCCCGACCTCCGGATGGCCTGGCGGCCCTGAGGCTCGGCCACGCCGACCACCGAGCTCCGGGCCGCGCAGAGGCTTCGCAGGCGTCACCGGTGTGGCCCGTCGCCAGCTGCAGCGCTCCTCGACGAGGGACTGCGGGTGCACGTGGTCCTGGCGCGACGCCAGCCATCGCCGGGGGTGACGCCCGCTCGATGGTCAGCCCGCCGCCTTCTTCACCAGGGTGGTGATCTTCTTCTCCACCGCGGGGTCCAGCTCCACGAGCGCGTAGGCCATCGGCCACAGGTCCCGTCGTCGAGCTTCGCCGCGTCCTGGAAGCCGAGGGTGGAGTACCGGTACCTGAACTTGCCGGAGTCCTGGAAGAAGACACGACCTTGCCGTCCGCGTCGCGTACGCGGGCATCCCGTACCAGGTCTTCGGCGACAGGTCCGGCGCGGTCGCGGTCACCGTCGACGTGGACTCGCTCGGCGATCGCCCGGTCGTCGGGCGCCATCTTCGCGATCGTGTCCAGGACGCCTGCAGCCCGTCGGCCTTCTTGGCACCCTTCTTGCCCTCGGCCCGCAGCTCGGCGGCGCGCTCCTTCATCGCGGCCCGCTCCTCGGCGGTCCAGCCGTCCGAGCTGCTGCCTGTGGTCGTGCTCTTCGTCGCCACGTCGGCGTCCTCTCCGCGATGGGTCCGTCGTCGGCTGCCGAGCCTGGGGAGGCTGTCGGGCTCCGCCGCGGCGCTTCTCGATTCCTGACCGTTCGTCCACCGCGCCCGCCGCGACCGTCGTACGACGGACTGTCGGTGTGCCCTGTCACGATCGGGTCGAGTGGTCGCGTAGGCTGGCGCTCTTCCCCCAGCTGGTCCGTCCAGGCCGTGCGTCTCGCCTGCCCGACCTCCTGATCGTCGACCGCGCAGCAACCGCTGAGGAGGACCTCCCCGTCCATGTCGTCTGGGTCCGACTTCGTCCATCTCCACGTGCACACCGAGTACTCCATGCTCGACGGCGCAGCCCGGCTCGACGACCTGTTCGCCCGCACCGGCGAGCTCGGGATGACCAGCATCGCGATGACCGACCACGGCAACGTCTTCGGTGCCTACGACTTCTACGCCAAGGCGACCGCGGCCGGGATCAAGCCGATCATCGGCATGGAGGCCTACCTCACGCCCGACACCAGCCGCTTCGAGAAGAAGCGCGTCCGGTGGAACGACGGCGGCGACGACGACGTCAGCGGCTCGGGTGCCTACACCCACATGACGCTGCTGTCGGAGTCGACGGCCGGCATGCACAACCTCTTCCGGCTCTCCAGCCGCGCCAGCATGGAGGGCTACTACTACCAGCCGCGCGCCGACCGCGAGCTCCTCGCCGAGTACTCCGAGGGCCTGATCGGCACCACCGGCTGCCCGTCCGGCGAGGTCCAGACCTGGCTGCGCATCGGCGACTACGCCAAGGCCCGGAAGTCCGCCGGCCGACTTCCAGGAGATCCTCGGCCGCGACAACTACTTCATCGAGCTGATGGACCACGACCTGGCCATCGAGAAGCGGGTCCGCGACGGCCTGCTCCAGCTCAGCAAGGACCTCGCGATCCCGGTGATCGCGACCAACGACTCCCACTACGTCAACCGCGAGGACGCCCCCGCCCACGAGCACCTGCTCTGCGTGTCGTCCGGCTCGGTGATGAGCGACCCCAAGCGCTTCCGCCTCGACGGCGACGGCTACTACATCAAGTCCGCGGCCGAGATGCGCGAGCTGTGGGAGCACAAGCACGGCATGAAGGAGGCGTGCGACAACACCCTCCTGATCGCCGAGCGGTGCGAGGTCAGCTTCACCGAGGGCAACGGCACGTTCATGCCCCGCTTCCCGGTGCCGGCCGGCGAGACCGAGGAGACCTGGTTCCGCAGCGAGGTCGAGACCGGCCTGCACCACCGCTACCCCGGCGGCGTCCCCCAGGCGGCGCGCGAGCGGGCCGACTTCGAGGTCGGCGTCATCCTCCAGATGGGCTTCCCCGGGCTACTTCCTGGTGGTCGCCGACTTCATCAACTGGGCCAAGGACAACGGCATCCGGGTCGGTCCCGGGCGCGGCTCCGGCGCCGGCTCGATCTGCGCCTACGCGATGCGGATCACCGACCTCGACCCGCTCGAGCACGGCCTGATCTTCGAGCGCTTCCTCAACCCCGAGCGCGTCTCGATGCCCGACTTCGACATCGACTTCGACGAGCGTCGACGCGCCGAGGTGATCCGCTACGTCACCGAGAAGTACGGCGAGGACCGCGTCTCGATGATCGTCACCTACGGCACCATCAAGGCCAAGCAGGCGGTCAAGGACTCCAGCCGGATCCTCGGCTACCCGTTCGCGATGGGCGACCGGATCACCAAGGCGATGCCGGCCGCGGTGATGGGCAAGGACATCCCGCTCAAGGACATCTTCGACCCGCAGCACAAGCGCTACGGCGAGGGCGGCGAGTTCCGCTCCCTCTACGAGGCCGACCACGACGTCAAGACCGTCGTCGACACCGCGATCGGCCTCGAGGGCCTCAAGCGCCAGTGGGGGGTCCACGCCGCCGGCGTGATCATGTCGAGCGAGCCGCTGCTCGACATCATCCCGCTGATCCGCCGGCCCCAGGACGGCGCGATCATCACCCAGTTCGACTACCCGATGTGCGAGCACCTCGGGCTGATCAAGATGGACTTCCTGGGGCTGCGCAACCTCACCATCCTCGACGACGCCCTCGTCAACATCGAGCGCAACCGCGGCGAGAAGGTGATCGTCGAGGACCTCGCCCTCGACGACGCCGCCGCCTACCAGCTGCTCGCCCGCGGCGACACCCTCGGCGTCTTCCAGCTCGACGGCGGCCCGATGCGCAGCCTGCTGCGGCTGATGCGCCCCGACAGCTTCGCCGACATCTCGGCCGTGCTGGCGCTCTACCGCCCCGGTCCGATGGGCGCCGACTCCCACACCAACTACGCCCTGCGCAAGAACGGCCGGCAGGAGATCTCGGCGATCCACCCCGAGCTCGAGGAGCCGCTCGCGGAGATCCTGGAGCCGACGTACGGCCTGATCGTCTACCAGGAGCAGGTCCTCGCGATCGTGCAGAAGGTCGCCGGCTACTCCCTCGGACAGGCCGACCTGCTGCGCAAGGCGATGGGCAAGAAGAAGCGCGAGATCCTCGACGCCGAGTACGTCCCGTTCGAGGCGGGCATGTCCGCCAACGGCTACTCCCGGGCCGCGGTCAAGGCGCTGTGGGACATCCTGGTGCCGTTCTCCGACTACGCCTTCAACAAGGCGCACACCGGCGGCCTACGGGCTGGTGTCCTACTGGACGGCGTACCTCAAGGCCCACTACCCGCAGGAATACATGGCGGCCCTGCTGACCTCGGTCAAGGACGACAAGGACAAGTCCGCGATCTACCTCAACGAGTGCCGGCGGATGAAGATCCAGGTGCTCCCGCCCGACGTCAACGAGTCCGAGGCGACGTTCACGCCGGTCGGTGGCGACATCCGCTTCGGCCTCACCGCGATCCGCAACGTCGGCGCCAACGTCGTCGACCGGATCGTCGAGGCCCGGCAGGAGCAGGGCCGGTTCACCGACTTCAACGACTTCATGGCCAAGGTGCCGGCCCTGGTCTGCAACAAGCGGGTCATCGAGTCGCTGGTCAAGGGCGGCGCCTTCGACGAGATGGGCCACGGGCGCCGGGCGCTGGTCGCGATCCACGAGCAGGCGGTCGACCAGTACGTCGAGACCAAGCGCAACGAGGCGATCGGCCAGGACTCCCTGTTCGGCGGCCTCGACGACGAGGACTCCGGCTTCGGGATGGCGATCGCCGTCCCCGAGATCGACGAGTGGGACAAGATGACCCTGCTCGGCCACGAGCGGGAGATGCTCGGCCTCTACGTCTCCGACCACCCTCTGCTCGGCCTCGAGCACCTCCTGGCCGGCGCCAGCGACTGCAGCATCGGCCAGCTGATGCTCGACGAGGAGCGCCCCGACGGCAGCCCGATCACCGTCACCGGCCTGATCACCTCGGTGCAGCGCAAGATCACCAAGAAGGGCGACACCTGGGCCGTGGTCACCGTCGAGGACCTCGACGGCGCGATCGACGTGCTGCTGTTCCCCGGCACCTACCAGCTCGCCGGCAGCCTCCTCGCCGAGGACGCCATCGTCACCGTGCGCGGGCAAGCTGTCGCCGGAGCAAGGACCAGCCCGAGATCCGCGGCGAGGAGGTCACCCTCCCCGACCTCACCGACGACCGCACCGGTCCGGTGGTCGTGAGCATGCCGATCACCCGGTGCACGCCGCCGGTGGTCGACCAGCTCAAGGAGGTGCTCCGCACCCACCCCGGCGTCACCGAGGTCCACCTCCGCCTGCTCGGCCGCGAGCAGACCACGGTGATGCGGGTCGACGACCGGCTCCGCGTGGCCGCCGGCGCGCCGCTGTTCGCCGACCTCAAGCAGCTGCTCGGCCCGGGGTGCCTGAGCGGATGAGCGACGAGGACGGCGTCCCGGGAGCTGCGCCGCTCGGTGCTCCTGGCGATCGCGGTGGTGCTGACCTACGTCGTCGTGGGCGCGCTCGCCGGCGTGGTCTGGGAGTGGCTCTGGAGCCCGCCCGACCCAGGTGGTCCAGCAGCACCAGCTCTACTACACCGACTACGCGATCCCTGCGCCGCGTCTTCACCGGCACCGGCCTCTACGCCCTCGTGTCCGCCGTGGCGAGCGCCCTGGTGGCCCTGGCGGCCGCGCTCCTGACCCGCCGCCACGAGCTGCTGACCCTGGCGTGCGGTCGTCGTGGGCTCGCTCGCCGCGGCCTACACGATGCACGCGGTCGGGGTGGCGCTCGGCCCGGCCGACCCGGCGAAGCTCGCGGCCATCGCCGCCGACGGCACCCACGTCTCGGGTCAGCTCGAGGTGCAACGGCAAGACGCCCTACCTGGTGTGGCCGATGGTCTCGCTGTTCGTGCTGTCCGCTGGTGTTCTTCGCCTGGCCCGGTCGCCGGTCCGGTCGCGCCGCGAGCGTGGCGACACGTCGACCGAACCCGCCGAAGCGGACGTGTCGGAGCCGACGCCGGGATAGGCTCCCGCGGCAACGCGCCGCGCGGCGCCGTCATCACGGGGAGCACCACCATGTCCGATCAGCAGCCGCCTGCCGGCACGCCCGAGTACCTCGACTCCGCAGGCGGTGACCGGACGGCGCCCGCCATGGCCGAGCGGCGAGGCGCCCACCGGCCGCCGGAGCCGTCGTACGACCTGGCTCGTCGGTGGCGGCGTCGTCGGCCTGCTGGCCGTCGGTGCCGGCGCGTGGGCCGCGATCTCCTTCTTCCAGCAGGGCGCGCAGCCCGCCGAGGCGCTGCCGTCGACCACCGTCGCCTACGCGAGCGTCGACCTCGACCCCAGCGGCAGCCAGAAGATCGACGCGTTCCGCACCCTCGACAAGTTCCCGGCGTTCAAGGACCAGGTCGGCATCCACAGCGTCGACGACGTCCGCCAGAAGCTGGGCGACGAGCTGATCAAGGGCCTCGGCTGCGACGGGCTGACCTTCGCACGACGACATCGACCCGTGGCTGGGCAACCGCGCCGCGGTCGCCGCGGTCGACCTCGGCGACCCCAAGCCCGACCCGGTCTCGGTGGTCCAGGTGACCGACGACGGCAAGGCCGAGGCCGCGTCTGAACGAGCTGCGTCACCTGCGGCGACTCGCCGGCGGCGACGTCGCCTACGACGTCCACGACGGCTGGGCGGTCCTCGCGAGTCGCAGGACGTCGTCGACGAGGTCGTGTCCGAGACCGACCACGCCAGCCTCGCCGACGACGCGACGTACCAGAAGTGGACCAAGGCCGTCGGCGACTCCGGCGTCGTCACCCTGTACGCCGCTCCGGCGGCCGGCGACTACCTGGCCGAGCAGCTCGGCGACCTCGAGAGCAACCTCGGCGGGCTCGGGCTCGGCACCGGCCCCCAGCGGTGCACAGCTCGAGCGGCACGGCCACGTCGTCGGCCTACCACTCGACCGCTGACCACCGCCACACGGCGGGCTCGACCAGGTGCTCAAGGACTTCCAGGGCGCCGCGGCCACGATCCGGTTCACCGGCAACGGCCTCGAGCTGGCCACGGTCAGCGACCCGTCGCTGTCCCAGTCCGGCGGCTCACCAGCGACCAGGGTGGCGCGGTCGTGCAGGACCTGCCCGACGACACCGCGGCGGCGATCGGGATCGGCCTGGAGCCGGGCTGGCTGACGGCGTCGCCGACCGCTTCGCGCAGTACTCCGGCGACGGCGACGGTCAGCACCTGCTCGACCAGCTCGGCCAGGAGTCCGGGCTCGACGCTGCCCGGCGACGTCGAGACCCTGCTGGGCTCCTCGACCGCGCTCTCGATCAGCAAGGACTTCGACTACGAGGCGGCCGCGATGTCCGACGACGGCAGCGGCGTGCCGGTGGCGGTGCACGGTCAAGGGCGACCCCGCCGCGATCGAGAAGGTGCTGCAGAAGATCCGCGGCCCAGGCCCACGGCAGCGCGGCCGCCCTCGGCTCCGACAGCTCCGGTGACCTGGTGGCGATCGGGCCCGACGCCGGCGTACCGGCAGCAGGTCCTGGCCGGCGGACACCTCGGCGACACCGACGCGTTCCGCGCGCGTGATCCCCGATGCGGCGCACGCGAGCGTCGTGCGTCTACGTCGACGTCGACGACCTCGACAAGGTCGTCTCGCAGCTGGCGGCGGGCGACCAGCAGGTGGCTGGACAACCTCGCCCCGCTTGAGCGCGTTCGGCTTCTCGTCGTGGATGGACGGCGACGTCGCCCGGACCTCGCTGAAGATCTCGACCGACTGAGCGGGCAGTCGAGCCCGAGGGACGAGGGCTCGGCGTCGCCCGCGCCGGTTGAGCAAGCCCGACCGAGCGTGCGAGGTCGTGACCGCGCTGACGAAACCCGGTGACGCGCCTGGGGCCGGAGCCACCGTGGTCTCGACAGGCTCGACCGCCGCTTGTAGCTCGACCGCGGTCGCGAGCTCGACCGGCGGTTGGCTCTCGACCGCACGGTCGGATCTCGACCGACGGCTCGATCTAGTTGGGCGACCAGCGGGTGCGGGCGATCTCCGTGGCCGGCAGGGACGGGAAGACCCGCATCGTGCGGAGCTCGGCCGCGGATCACGTCGGTGACCATCCGGAGCCGGCCGGTGGCGTCCTCGGCCTCGAGCAGCGCCTGCCGCTGCGACAGGCTGAGGGGCGCGAGCGCGGCCAGCGCCCAGGAGAGGTACGTCGGGTCCTGCGGCAGGTCGCCGCTCGGCGGCTCGCGGTCGATCTCGAGCAGCGCCTCGCGGTAGGCGTCGTACACCAGCCGCGCCGCCTCGTCCACGTCGTCGGGCACGGACTCGGCGTGCTCCTCGAGCTGCGTGACGTGGCCGACCGGGTAGGCGCCGCTGGTGTCGAGCCGCTCCAGCTCGATCCGGTCGAGGCCGACCGCGACGAGCTCGAAGGTGCCGTCGGGGAACGCCTCGACCTCGGTCATCTTGACCCGGCAGCCGATCCGGAACAGCCACTGCGCACCGTGGTCGCCGACCTCGTAGCCCTCGCGGATGCCGACCGAGCCGAAGACCCGCTCGGTCGGGTCGTCGACCCGGAGCAGGTGGTGGACGAGCGCGCGGTAGCGGTCCTCGAAGACCCGCAGGGGCACGCTCATGCCCGGGAAGAGCACGGAGTTGAGCGGGAACATCGGGAGCGTGTCGCTCATCGGGGAGATCGTAGCCGTCCGCGCGACGTCGTTCCCCCATTGAAGCGTCCGGGGCGGGGTGTCGTGTCGGCTCGCGCGCAAGCGCGCTGCGCGCCTCGCTCCGGCCGTCCACGTCCGGCTCCGCCGGGTGGTGACGGGTCGGCTTGCGCGCGCGCGCTGCGCCGCTCGCTCCGGCTGTCCACGTCCGGCTCCGCCGGGTGGTGACGGGTCGGCTTGCGCGTAAGCGCGCTGCGCCGGCTCCAGGCCGTTCACGTCGGCTCCGCCGGTGGTGACGGGTCGGCTTGCGCGCAGCGCGCTGCGCGGCTCGCTCGGACGTCCACGTCCGGCTGCCGCCGGACGTGGACGGCCTCGCTCGGCCTCAGATCCATCGCTGGCCGTGCCCGTGTCCCTGATCCGTCGGATCGACCTCCGTGGCGCGGCCGCGTCGTCGGACAACTGCGCCGTGGTGCCATCGCCGAGCTCGACGTGGACGCGGCTGTGGAGGTGGTCCGCCCGATCAGCGAGGCCGTCCGCGACCGCGGCGCCGACGCGATCGCGGAGTCTCCCTGCGTTTCGACGGGGTGGCCCCGAAGGACCTGCGGGTCCCGGTCGCCGCCCGTCGGACGCGCTGGCGTC
>CAVXSV010000004.1:0-225377 GCA_963764445.1 uncultured Alphaproteobacteria bacterium | reverse complement strand
TTCCAGACGGCATCTCGATTCCCGCGACCGGCGCAGATACGACCCAATTGAGCTTCATGACGCTCGGCGCCGCGGATGTGCACGCGTTCGTCGGCATGAACGGCCCGTACTGGACCGACCTCGACGGCGACCACCAGATCTCGTGGACCGATGCAAACGGAAACACGCTGACGGCAGCCGAGGCGGACACGAACCATAACGGCAAAGTCGATGCGGGCGAGAGTGCGGAGCTGAACGGCGACGCGATCGGCCTCGTGATCGACGACTTCGATTTCGGCCTGGCGATCATGCGGCCGACGAATCCGCTCGACTTCGCCAAGTACTTCGCGCTCAAGGCGACCGCCAACGGAATCACGCTGGTCGGCATCGAGGACGTCACGGTCAAGGCCGAAAACCTGCTGGTCGAAGTCAACCAGTCGAGCCCGAGCATCTACGGCGTGCCGCTGTTCCCGGTCGTCGACTTCGCCGCCACGTACGGCGTCGACGAGCAGCAGACGCTGTTCGACCTGTTCGACGCCGACCAGATCACAGGATCTCGGACCGCGAGATGAACGCTGCACTCGCGGCCGCTACACCGGTCGCGCATCCATGACACGGTAGACGAGCTCGTCGTGCTGCTCGACAAGGGCGGCGCGCCGCCGGAGTGCTGACGGTCAAGGAAGTGCTCGACCAGCTCAACACCAGCTTCAAGAACGACTGCAACGGTCGCAGACAATCGGCGCGGATCAAGGCCGCGGACGCCGACCAGGACGGCAAGTTCGATCCGATCGGCTACGAAGTGAACACCGGCGGCACGCCGGTCTACCTGAGCATGGATTCCCCGCTGATCCGTGCCCAGGGATTCCTGGAACTCAATCTCTTCGACACGATCTTCCTGACCGGCAGCGTCGCGTTCGAGCTCGGGCCGACGCATACGGTGACGCTGAGCGAGCGGCGGCACCAAGGAAGTCACGACGATGACGATCGGCGCCGCCGACGTCACCGCGTTCATCGGCGCGAACGGCCCGTACTGGACCGACCTCGACGGCGACCACGAAGTGTCGTGGACGAACGCTCAGGGCAATCCGCTGTCGCAAGCGGTTGGCGATTTGAACCACAACGGCGTCGTCGATGCGAACGAGACCGGGGAATTGAACGACACGCGGTCGGCTTCGAGATCACCGACCTCGACGTCGGCATCGCGCTGATGGTGTCGACCGACCTCGCGAACCTGGGCGTCTATCTCGCCGGCAAGCTCGACGTGCACAGCTTCGGGCTGGTCGGCAGTCGACGGCCTTACCGCGACCGGCGCCTTCGACGTCGCATTGAACGTCGGCATCGGCCTGATCGGCTTCGAGCCGAACCTCGCCGTCGTCGATTTCGACGCCAGCTTCAACGAGGTGCACGCGCTGTTCGACGTTATCGACACGAGCAACAACAACATCTCTCGAGACAGCACGAGCTCAACGCTGCGCTCGCCGCAGGCTATAGCGGCGCCAACCTGACCACGGTGCAGCAACTGGTGTCCGTCCTGAATATCGGCGGGGCACCGCCGCTCGGCGGACCCTCGGTTATCGCTGTGCTCGGCGAGCTCACCACGACCTTCAAGACCGCCCACTCGGCTGCCATCCTCGCTGCCGACGCGGACGGCGACGGCAAGCTCGACTTCGGCTTCGAAGTCAACACCGGCAATCCCGCCGCGCCCGTCGTCCTCGATTTCGACCAGTTCCTGATCAGCATTCAGCTCGGCGGCGAAATCGAGCTGAAGGACGTATTCCGCCTGTACGGGGTGTTCCTGTTCGAAGTCGATTCGTCCGGGTTGAAGGCCTTTGTCGCGGCCGGCCTCGAGATCGGCCCGGATATCGGTGCCGCCCAAGGCAGCAAGCTGTTCTCGATGAACGCCCTCGGCGCGCTGGTGATCACCGGCGACGGCATCGCGGCCGACATCGATGTCTCGGTTTCCGTCGGCGGCGCATTGAGCAGTGTCCTGAAGTTCGACGCGAGTGCGCGGTTGGTCTTCAACACCACGGGTAAGGACCAGACGATCACCATTCCGGCGCGTTACGTCGATTTCCTCAAGGGGACGACGAGCCTGAGCTCGCTCCCGCCGTCGGCCAACTACGATACCTCGCAGCTGGGCAGCCTGGTCAAGGCAACGCTGGACAGCCGGTTTACGCAGATCTCCGACGGTCGGCGACTTTCACGATCAACGGCGGTGCGCCGCAGCTGGATGGCACCTTATGAAGCCGCCGGTGCCTATTTCCTGATTTCCCTGCACGGCAAGCTGACGATCGCCAGCACGTTCGTGATCACCGCCGACTTCCAGCTCAAGATCAGCCAGCAAGGGCTGGAGCTCGGATTCAACGGGACGATCGACCTCGGCGGGTTCGTAACCCTGAATGTGGCGGGCGGCGCAGTCATCGAGAGCGGCGTCTTTGCGGCCTACATCAGCCTCGACGTCGATTTCAAGGTTCCCGGCATCGACATCAACATCAGCGGCGGCGCGGTCCTGGAGATCAATTCAGGCAGCAGCTCCGAAGACCGTCTACGACGCGCTAGGAACCGGTCATACGGTCGCTGCAAACACGTTCAAGGTGACGATCGATGCGGCAATCGACCTGTTCGGCATCTTGACGGCGAACGGCACTGTCAGATCGGCGTGGAGAACGGCGTCTTCTGAATCGACGTGGACGCCGACGCTAAATTTCTTCAAGGTCGTTCGATGTCGAGATTTCGGGGTCCTTCAGCGATCGAGAGTAACGGGAATATCAGCTTCCGCTTCACGGGTTCGCTCGACCTGGACCTGACCGCTGTCGACGGCTAGTTTGGAATTGCCGGGAGGTCTGTCGGTCACGCTCACCAATACGAGCTTCACCGGCAGCGGCTCGGTGGCGCTTGTCGATCGCCGGGGAAGACATCAACATCGCTTCGGCCGAGATCACGGTCAACTGGGCTAACGGCACCTGGTCCGTCTATGCGGAAGGGCCGCTGAGCGTCTGGCTCAGGGTGTCGGGTGATGTCCAGCGGTCACTTCATCGATCACTGGCGGCCTTGGTGTGTTCGATGAGGTCTTCAAAGCAATCGGTGCCGCCGCAGAAGCTGTCGGTGAGGCATTCGAGGCGGCGGCGAAGCAGTAGCCGATGCATTCGAGGACCTTGGAGCAGCGATTCTCGACTTCGGACAGGACGTCCTGGACTTCGCGAACGGCCTGATCACCGATCTCGCCGATCTGGCGAACGATGTCATCGATGCAATCGCGGGCGCGTTCGAGAGCGACAAGACGGAAGTCGTTCGGAGTCGACCCGTCCGCTTCGTACTCCTATACGACAAGCCTGGTCGGCGTGGAACCCTGACCATTACCAACTCGAGCGCGACTCGACTGGCCCTGGCCGTTGTCAAGACTTCATCGAACGTCAACCAGCTGATCATCGATGCGCCCGACGTGACGGCAATCGTTGTCGTGGCTCAAAGCAAGTACTCACACGATCGTTCGAGCACGTCGGGATGGCCCTGGGAATGGGGTTGGGGCTCCTGGCAGGTACACCAGCACGACGGACATCTACCGGGACGTCACGTTCTCGAACACGAGCAAGTTCGCCGCGAGCTCGGTGTCGAAGATCGTCATCAATGGCACGAACAGCGACGAAACGATCATCGAGGATCGGGCCAGCGTCAGCATCAACACGGACGTCTATGGCAATGGCGGCAACGACGTCATCGTCACCGGGAAGGGGAACGATCGCGTCTGGGGCGGATCTGGCAACGACACGATCTTCACCTATGAAGGCAACGACGAGCTGTACGGCGAGGATGGCAACGACAAGCTGACTGGCGGAACCGGCAACGATCTGCTCGACGGCGGCAACGGCGACGACTACCTGGACGAGAACGACGAGAGAACGTCTCCGGAAATCGCGATTTCGGAAACGAATACGATGATCGGCGGTGCGGGCAACGACATCATCGTCGGGTCGCCCGGCAAGGACACGATCGAGGGCGGAAGCGGCAACGACACGATACTGGGCCTCGCCAACGACGACACGTACGTGTTCAAGAACGGCTATGGAACCGACAAGGTCGTCGATTACCATGGCCACGAGACGCTGGACTTCAGCGGCGCGAGCAGCAACCTGATCGCTGTCGATGTCCGCTGGTTCGACGCCGGGTTCACACGCCGATGCTGGCGCAGGCAATCACCTGGCGATCGACGGTCTGTTCTGGATCGACACCGTCAAGCTCGGCACAGGCAATGATCATTTCGCGATCACGGAGCTGCCGATCCACCAGCTCAACATCACCGATGCCGGCGGAACCGACACCTACGATTTCGACCTCGACGCGACGGACGTCGCGCAGAGCGTTGCAAGGGTCGACATCGTCGACAACGGCGGCACGACGGACCACATCGACCTCGACGTCGATTCGACCGGCTTCGATATCTACCTGCATCCGCAGGCGGTGTTGCTGAACAAGCTGAACCTGACGTTCAACACGGGCGTCGAGGAACTCAGCCTGACTGATCATGCGGCGGATACCACCGTCACCACCGCGCCCGACACCGGACCCAGCACGCTGCTGTCAAGACCGGCGTCACGATTACCCAGGCGATGGGCGGCGATATCGAATTGGGCGCCCGGGGCGACTTCACGCTGCAGGCCGGCGCGCTCATCGAGACGACTGGAGACGTCGTCATCCGCGGCGATGTCGACGACGTCGATCCGCCGGGCGCCATGATCACTCTGCTCGGCACGATCAACGCGGATCACGTCACGGTGTACGGCAGCGGTGACAACGACACCGTGATCGTCGGCAACGTTACGAGCGAGACGGATGTCAACGCCGGTGACGGCGACGATACGATCACACGTCGGGACGCCTGCACCGGGAACCGTGGATGGAATCAGCGGCAACCTCAAGGTCCACGGCGAGGGCGGATCCGACACCCTCAACGTGGACGACACCGGCGACGGCAACGCCAACACCGGCACGCTGACGGCGACGACGATCACCGGTCTCGGACATGACGGCTGCGCATCACCTACGACTCGTTCGCGACCCTGAACATCGGTCTGGGCACGGCCGGCGACACGTTCACGATCGAGGGCACGCACGTCGGCACGACCATCGTGAACGGCAACGACGGCGACGACATCATCAACATCGAGGCGATCAGCGGGCCGACGACGGCGAACGGCGGCAACGACTCCGACACGTTCAACGTCGGCGCCAACGTAGGGACACGTCAACGGTATCGGCGCCATGCTGACGATCAACGGCAACGATCCGACGAGCGGCAGCGATTGGCTCTACGTGGACGACACCGGCGACACGACCGACAACACCGGCACGCTGACCTCGACGACCATCACCGGCCTCGGCATGGCGGTCGGCATCACCTACGGCACGATCGAGCACCTGGTGATCTCGCTCGGCAGCGGCGACGACACGTTCACGATCGAGAGCACGCACGGCGCGGCGACCAGTCCGTTCCAGGAAGACGACCGACGCTCAACACCGGCGCCGGCGCCGACACGATCGATATCAACGACGTGACCGACAGTCCTGGTCGTGAACGGCCAGGCGGATGACGACACGATCAACGTCAACGGCACCGGTGCCGGCAGCATCTCGACCCTGAACGGCGATGCCGGCGACGACGTATTCAACGTGAACGCGGTGAACGGCACGGTGACCGTCAACGGCGGTAATGGCGCCGACACGGTCAACATCAACGACGTGACCGACGTGCTGGTCGTCAATGGCGACGCGGGCGGCGACACGGTCAACGTCTACGGCACCGGTGCGGGCAGCACGTCGACGCTCAACGGCGATGCCGGCAACGACGTATTCAACGTCCGCGCCATGAACGGCCCCGTCGACGTGCACGGCGGTGCGGATAACGACACCGTCAACGTGGCGTCCTTGGCGCCGCCGCTGCCGAACGGCCCGCGGACAACGCCGACGGGCACGATCGATGACATCAACGCGCTGCTCACGTCGATGGCGGCAGCGGCGACACGGATGTCATGAACGTCGACGATTCGGCCGCGGCGACGAACAACAAGAGCGGCACACTGACCGGCGACTCGCTGGCCGGCCTCGAGCTCGAGGTCCCGATCAACTACCTCAGCCTCGAGAAGCTGAACATCTGGCTCGGGTTCGGCGACAACACATTCACGATCAACAGCACGCACGCGGCGAGACCACCGTCTACACGGCGAAGGGCGCTGACACGGTCTACATCAACGGTGCCAGCGGCGCTGCTGACGGTGAACGGCGAAGAGACGACGACACGTTCAACGTGCGCGCGACGGGCCTCGGCAGCGAGGTGCACCTCAACGGCCAGGAAGGCGACGACACTTCAACCTGAGCGATCTGTCGCCTGCGCTGCCGCGGCGTATCCGGCAACGCTGCCGCCGCCCGCAGCCACGACTTCCGGCAAGATCGACTCGATCGACGGACTGGTGGTGATCGACGGCGGACTCGGGTCCGACGACGTCAACGTCGACGACTCCGCGAACACGGCCAACAAGGTCGGTACGCTGACGTCGACCACGCTGCGCGGGCTCGAGATGCCGGCCGGCGTGAACTACTCCAACGCCGAAGACTTCAACCTGTGGCTCGGCACGGGCACCGACGGTCTGTACATCGACAGCACGCACGCCGGGACGACCGACGTGTTCATGGGCGACGGCAACGCGACGGTGAACCAGCGCGACGACACGGTCGCCATCAAGAGCATCGGCGGAACCACCACGATCCACGGCCAGGGCGGCAACGACTTCTTCTACGTGAACGTGCAAGCCGCCGCTGCGAACGACAACGACGCGGGCTTCTACGCCCAATTCAAGCTGGCCGTCGCCGCTGCGGCGAACGACAACCTCTTCAACACGCTGTTCCAGCGCACGAATGCGAACGGGATCGGCGGGGTTCTCAACCTGCACGGCGAGGGCGATACCGACCAGTACACCGTGAACCTCGCCGGCCAGGGCGACGCGCTGATCAACGTGCTCGACAACGGCGCGCCGGACAACGGCGTCGACACGCTGATCGTCAACGGCGCCGATGTGGTCAGCGGCCTCGCGAACCACCCGAACGACACGTTCCTGCTGCGGCGTGATCTCGTCGCGCTGCTCAACGGCTTCGTGCGGGGAACCGGCTTCACGCACGTCGAGCGCGTGAACTACGACGAGAACATCAATGCCCGCCTGATCGTCAACGGCCTCGGCGGCAACGACAAGTTCGTCGTCGACGACAACAGCGCGATCACCACGCTGGATGGCGGCGACGGCGACGACACGTTCCAGATCGGCCAGGTGTTCGGCACGCCGCGCACGACCGCGGCGGGCCTCGATTCCGCGGATACGTTCGATACGACGCCGGTGATCATCGGCATCATCCGCGATCCGGTTACGAACGCGGTCATCTTCGACCCGACGTCGTTCGACCCGGTGAACGACGTGCTGCCGCAGGCGACGATCGACGCGATCAACGCGGCGATCGCGTACCAGGCGGACCGTGGGCGCGCGCTCGACGGCGTCGCCTACGTCAGCCCGGGCGTCACGCACGCGACGACCGTGTTCGGCGGCGCGGGTGCAGACATCTTCAGCGTGTACCACAACAAGGGCACGCTGCGGCTCGAGGGCGAGGAGGGCAACGACCAGTTCATCGTCCGCGCGTTCGTGACGCTCGACCTGTCGAAGCAGGGGAATACCGAGGTCAACGGCGGCGACGGCACCGACACGATCAACTACGCGATCAATGCGCCGGTCAGCATCGACGGCGGCGCAGGCTTCGACAAGGTCGTCGTGCTCGGCACGCCGTTCAACGACAACTTCGTCGTCACCAGCCAGGGGATCTTCGGCGCCAACCTGAACGTGACGTTCGAGAACGTCGAGAGCGCGGAGCTCGATACGCTCGAGGGCAACGACACGATCTTCATCCTCGGGACGAACCCGAACGTCGTCACGACGGTGATCGGCGGGCTGGGAAGCGACACGATCCAGGTCCTGGGCGACGTCACGCTGCCGATCGTCAGCAACGAGCAGGGCCGCTCGGGCGTGATCACGCAAGGACTCTCGAGCAACGACCCGAGCTTCGATGACGTCGGCGCCAACGGCGTAGCCGTCAACGTGCTCTCGGCCGCCGGCGAGAGCCTCGTCAAGATCGAGCCCACCGGCGCTCCGCTGCTCGTGGCCGAAGGCGGCGCCACGGCGTCCTACTTCATCAGCCTGGTCGCGCCGGATGCCGCCGCGCTGGCCAACAACCGGTGTACCTCACGGTGTCGGCAGGAGTGGCCAGCAGCTCCGACCGTCGCGGCGGCGGCGCCGGCGTGCTCGTGTCGATCGACGGCACGACGTTCACGAACGCGGTCGTGCTGACGTTCGACGGCGCTACCGCGACGAACAAGTTCCAGATCTGGGTGAAGGCGATCGACGATTCCGCCGCGGAAGGGCCGCGCGTCGCGCTGATCAGCCACAGCATCATCAGCGACAACCCGGTGTACGACGACCTGCCGCTGATCGACATCTTCGTCAACGTCCTCGACAACGACCAGCCGGGCCTCGATATCCGGCACCTGGTCGAGACGGCCCCCGATGTATTCGCGCCCGATACGAGCACCGAGGTTCTCGAAGGTGCATCCGGCTTCGGCGACGTCTACTCGGTCGCGCTGACCGCCAAGCCGTGCGCGGGCGAAGTCGTCACCGTGAACCTCCTGACCGATGGCCGAAGTCAGCGCGGTTTCCAAGGCCACCGGTCTCACGTACCTGACCTTCACGGACGCGAACTGGAATGACGCCGCAGATCGTGCTCGTCACCGCCGTCGATGACGGCGTCGTCGACGGCGTCGAGCTGTCGACGATCACGCACCAGATCACCAGCACCGGCGGCAAGTACTCCGCCTTCCCGACCGCCGACTACCCGAAACTGACCGTGACCGTCTACGACGACGAGACGCCGGGCCTGGTCGTGCAGGAGACGGACGGCTCGACGGTCGTCGTCGAGAGCGGCGCGAACGACTCCTACCGCGTGCGGCTGACGAGCGCCCCGACCGGCGACGTGACGCTGACGATGCGCACCGACAAGCAGACGTTCCTGAGCAGTGCGCCGCGGGCTTCCAGGTCGTCGACGAGACGGGCACCAAGACCTACTTCGAATACTCGTTCACGTTCACGACGGCCAACTGGCACGACTGGGTCGTCATCGACGTCAGCGCGAACCCGGCGTTCGCCGGCACCGACAGCGTGTTCAAGGCCTTCCCGCCGCAGGACCAGAACCTCGAGCAGATTCGCGGCCCGCTGATCATCGAAGGCGGCATCGGATCGGAAGGCGCGGATCGATCGCTGCAGCGCGCCGGTGCTGCTGCCGAACGAGACCAATTCGGCCAGCGGCCAGGAAAGCAGCAACCCGGCGAGCGAGCCCGACGGCATCGACACGCTGAACATCTTCCACACGGACAACACCGACGCCGACGTCGGCCGGCTGTACTACCGCACGACCGACGCCGGCGGCCACGCGATCCGCAACCCCGGCCTCGCGCTCACCGGCTTCGAGATGGGCGGCGACCTGGCGGTCGAACCAGGGCACTGCCGCAGCTCCGGACCTCCTCTACTTCGGCGGCGGCATCACCTACAACGGCTTCGAGATCGTCGAGGTCCTGCTCGGCAAGGGCAACGAGACGCTGACGATCGACGACACCGGCGACCGCGACGAGAAGGCGGCGCGTCACTCCGGATCCGGCGACGATCACCGCGATCCACGGCGGCGGCGGCAACGACACGATCATCGCAAACAACCGCGGCAACGGGCCGCTGGTGATCTACGGCGATACGTCGGAAGACGGCGTCCGCTACAGCAACGACCAGCCGGCGGCGTCGGTCAACGGTACGAAGTTCAACAACCCGGGCAACGACACGATCGATGCGTCGGCGATGCCCGCGTACAACGACGGCTTCGTCGGCGTCGTGATCTACGGCGGCGCCGGCAACGACATCATCTACGGCAGCCAGGATGACGATCATCTCGCGGGCGGGTCCGGGGACGACACGATCTACGCGCGGGCCGGCAACGATCACGTCTACGGCGATTCCTCGTTCAACGTGAACCTGCTGCTCTTCGCGCAGGACCAGATCACGCGGTTCGACGCCAACGACGCGGGACAACTCGCCAAGATCAATGCGATGTTCACGGTGCCGACGACACCGACACCGGGAGCCGACCACCTGTATGGCGACGACGGAGCGGATATCATCCTCGGCGACCACGGCGTCATCGCCCAGGCGAGCGGCACGCGGCGGATCGAAACGACCGGCGCAATCGCGCGCATCGAGACCACGCGCGAGGATGTCGGCGGCGCCGACACGATCCAGGGCAACGCCGGCGACGACATCATTCTCGGCGGTCAGTTGGGCGACGTGATCGACGGGAACGAGGGCAACAACATCATCCTCGGCGATCACGGCTACATCGATTACGTCGTCTCGGACGGCGATCGCTCGGACATCGACGCGATCGTCAGCACGTCGACGACCGATTTCGGCGGCGCCGACCAGATCACCGCCGGCGCAGGGCAGGACATCATCATCGGCGGCCGCTTCGGCGACACGATCAACGCGGGCGACGGCGACAACCTGGTGATCGGCGATAGCGGCCGGATCCTGGCGGCGGCGTCCGGCGCGCCGCAACTCGCCGGCCTGCCGATCACGCTCGGCACCGTGGAGACGATCGAGGTCGCGGACGGCGGCGACGACTTGATCGTCACCGGCAGCGGCAAGGACATCGTGCTCGGCGGCGCGCAATCGGACGACATCCGCGCCGGCGCCGGGAACGACATCGTGCACGGCGACAACGCGCAGCTCGGCTGGACCGCGGACAACGACGCATTCACGCTCGATACGCTGACGACGACAGCGAACGCCATCGGCGGATCGGACACGATCCGCGGCGAGGCCGGCGACGACGTCCTGATCGGCGGCGCCGCAGGCGACCGGATCGACGGCGGCGACGGGCGCGACCTGATCTTCGGCGACAACGTCCGGCTCGATCGCACGATCGGCGACGGCATGGCCAATGCGCGCTACAGGACGCTGACCGGCGCCGAGGGCGGGCAGATCTACAGCACGCTCCCGGGCACAGCCGGCACCGTGCTGGTGAATTCCGCTTCCAGCACCATCCCGGGCGGCGAGCCGGTCTGGGAGGACTTCAACATCGAGCTCCTCGACCACGACCTCGCGACGCAGACAGCGGCAGGCAACAACTTCGGCAACGACTACATCGCCGGCGGCGCGGGCGACGACCAGATCTTCGGCGAGCTCGGCAACGACGTCATCCAGGGCGACGGCTCGATCGACCTTGCGGTCGGCGCGACGCGACTCGCCGACGGCACGTTGTCCGTCCAGGCTTCGGTCGGAGGCCGTCACCGACGGCGACGACTACATCGAGGGCAACGGCGGCAACGACGTGATCTTCGGCAACCTCGGCCAGGACGACATCATCGGCGGCAGCTCGAACCTCTTCAGCCTGACGACCCCTGCGCAGCGGCCGGACGGCGCCGACCTGATCTTCGGCGGCGCCGGCACCGACATCGCGCGCAGCGACGTCGGTGACGGCACTCATGGCCGCGACGCGGACATGATCCTCGGCGACAACGGCAACATCTACCGCATCGTCGGCACTCCGGGCTTCAACTACGACAACGGCTACGGCGAGCAGATCGTGGTGCGCGCGGCGCAGCTGCTCGACTACACGCCGGGCGGGCCGGACTACAACGCGACGGCGGCCAGGCACTGCGACATCGGCGCGGCGGACGAGATCCACGGCGAATCCGGCGACGACTTCATCTACGCGCAGGTCGGCAACGACGTCGTGTTCGGCGAAGGCCAGGACGACGAGATCGTCGGCGGCTACGGCAACGACTGGATCTCCGGCGGCACCGGCGACGACGCGGTTCTCGGCGACGACGGGCGCATCTTCGCCAGCCGCAACAGCACGGCGTTCGGCGAACCGCTCTACGGCATCGCCGCGATCCCGGCGGGGCAGATCAACGCGATCATCGAGAATTCGAACGGCAACTACTTTGCGATCACCAACGTCGCCGGGGCGCTCAAGTACACCGTCGACCTGACGCCGTACAGCGTGGATCCGAGCAATGCCGCGCCGACAACCCTGATGCCGCGCGCGCTCTACGCCAATGACATCATCTACGGCGGACTGGGCAACGACGCTCTCCATGGCGGCGCCGGCGAAGACGCGATCTCGGGTGCCGAGGCGCCGATGGGTCTCGTATGTCACCAACTACAACCAGGCCGGCGTCCAGATCGGCGGGCCGATCCGGAGCGACTACGCGCATCCGGTCAATCCCGGCAACGTGCTCGGCTACAACCCGACCACGACGAAGTTCGCGCTGTACGACGCGAACGATCCGCTGCGCAAGATCCTGTTGACGTCAACCGGGACGCTGTCGAAGACCGGAACGGGCCTCGAGTGGGCGCTCAACTTCAACGAGAACGAAGGTCCGCTCGACACTCACTGGATCGTCGGTACGTCGTATGCGGCGGTGCCCACCGACGGCGACGACGTCATCTTCGGCGATCTCGGCCACGACTGGATGGTCGGCGGCACCGGCCGCGACACGGTCTGGGCCGGCTGGGGCGACGACCTGGTCAACCTCGACGACAAGCTGACGACCGCCGGCGGGCTGAACAACAAACCCGACACCAACCCGTCGTGGGAAGACTTCACCTACGGCGGCGCCGGGCGCGACGTGATGATTGGCAATACCGGCGGCGATCGCCTGGTCGACTGGAACGGCGAGCAAAACACCTTCGTGCTGCCCTACAACCCGTTCGGCCTCCCGACGGTGTCCCGCGGCCTGGCGCCAGCGCTGGAAGTGTTCATGATACGCGCTGTCCAAGAGCCAGGGCGCCGACCCGACGCTGGCGGCGCAGTACGGCGGCAGCGCGGCGCGCAACGGCGAGCCGTTCGGCGAGTTGGGCATGGTGCGCCAGGGCGACGCGGCCATGGGCGACCAGAACGGCGGGCCGCGCGATCCGCAGGGTCCCCTCTCCAAGGCGAAGATAGACGTGAGCGGGTCGGCGGGAGTGCAGCCGCTGTGGGAGACGGCAGCGTCGGCTCGGAGGCCGCTGGCAGCGAGGCTGGATCGCAATCGATCAGCGATTCGATGCTTGCTTCGGTCGTCGAAGAGGCGAAGCTGCGCTGGATCGAAACACTGGGAGCTGGCGATAGCCGGCTCGCCGCGCTGGCCAGCGTAAATGTCCAGGTCGGCAACCTGCCGGGAGACCGGATCGGCGTAACCCTCGGCTACGACATCTACATCGACAGCGATGCGGCCGGCCGCGGCTGGCAGACCATGGATCTGGCTTCCGTCGTGATGCACGAACTCGGGCATGTGCTCGGTTTCGACCATGACGATGCCGGCGCGATTCCGGTCATGAACGGAACCCTCGACGCCGGCGCGCACTATCAGCTCGGAACCGCCGGAAACACCGCCGCGTCATTGGGTCTCGCCGGTTTCTTCACCGGCGCGGACATTGCACAGCAGGTCATCGACCAGCAGTCGAGCGATGCCTCCATCGTGACGCCCCCTGCGAAGAGTGCGCTCACCGATGGGCTCGGCTTCTCCACGAGTTGGATTGTCGTCCGCGCCATTTCTCTGCTCGATTACACGGTGGGCGCTGCCGACGTGACCGGCCCCTTTGCCGCGAGCGACCTGAACCCGTTCATCTACATCGTCCCGGCAAGATCCAGCAGGCCACGATCAACGTGCCCGGCGAGCTCATCAAGGCGGTGAACCTGACGCCCTACAGCCTCGACCCGACCCCAGGTGAGGCGGGCGACAACATGACCTACCGGCCGTCCAACTCCGACGACATCATCTACGGCGGCCTCGGCAACGACTTCCTGCACGGCGGGGCGGCGACACCTCGTGTCCGGCGCCGAGGCGCTCGTAGAGTCGTATATCGGGTACTTCGAACCGAACAACCCCGACCCGGTCGGCGTCGAACGGTCCGACGACACGCGACCGTTCAACCCCGGCAATGCGCTGGCGTACGGCGGCCGCTACGCCGGCGAGTTCGGCGCGTATCAGGAATTTGCGCCGATGGTGCGGATCGTCCTGCCGGGCAACCGCCTCTACTTCTCCAACTTCGACGCCGGAGAGAGCCCGGCCGCAGGCACCAACGGCGCAGGCGCGTCGGTCTACTCGGATGGAAACGACCGCCTGTTCGGCGACCTCGGCAGCGACTGGATCGTTGGCGGCACGGGCAAGGACTCTGCCATCAACAGCGGCCAGTTTACGGTGTCCGGCGAAGCCTATCAGGTGTCGCCGACCAAGCTCGGCAGCGATGCGGCGGCTGCGTTCAACATCGCCGAATGGCTAACCCATTTCGAGCTGAAAGTGAGTATCGTCGCCGGCAAGCCGACGGGGGTCACAAGTCCAACGCCCACCTGATCTTCGACCACCAGCCGCCAACCGCTTCAAATTCGTCGCCCTCTCGCCGTCGATATCGAAGATCCTTGTCGGCCACTACAAGGCCAAGGACGGCTGGGTCGTCGACGGCAGCATCGGCTATGTCGCAGCGACAACCAGCAACCGGTCGGTCTTCATCAAGAAGCAACACGGTTAGCGTCAGCTAAAGGGCCGATGCGGGGGTAACAGTTCGGGGCTTGATTTAACCCTAGCTGAACTTCTCGGTTGCGGTCTGGTTGCTGCCCCCGTAAAGCTCATAAGCAAATTCCTAAACAGTCAGCGAGGTTGGCGTGCAGCTCTCAGGAGCCTCCGCGTCCCGGGAATCCGGGCAGGAGGGAACCCATGGCATTGCCCCAGAAGTCCTCGCGCGTCTTTCGGCGACCAATGATCACGCCGTGTTCGCAGCCGCCTGGCTCGACGCCATCGCATCGCTGACGGACGGTATGCAGCAAGGGCTTGTCGTGCTCGCCGCGCTGCCCGGCGGCCGCAACGAGCCGGTCGCATCCTGGCCATCCAAGGTTGTTCCGGAAGGGGCACTCCTCGCCGTAGTCGATGGAGCCGTGCGTGGCGGTCGGATGGTTCTGCAGAGTGTCGACCCGCGGAAGGGCACCGCGGATGCGAGCCCCTTACTTGCCATCGGCTACCCAGTCAGCGTAGGAGGGCGGGTTCGCGGCGCTGCTGGCGTGCTGGTGGCTTCCGGTGGTGAGAATCCCCGGACCGTTATTGACCGCATCGCCTGGGGGTGCGGCTGGATCGAGGCGCTGCTGCGCCGGCGCACCGTATCGCTCGGCGATCGCATCGGCACCGTGGTGGAACTGCTGGCCACAGGCCTGCACCACGACCGCTTCCAGGAGGCAGCCACTTCTGTGGCGACGGAGCTCGCCGGCGTGTTCGGCTGCGAGCGCGTGAGCATTGGCTTTCTGAACCGGCACCACGTCAGGCTCGCCGCTCTCTCCAACAGCGCCGTTTTTGGCAAGAGGGCGAACCTCGTGCGCGCCATCGAATTGGCGATGGAGGAGGCGATCGATCAGCAGGCGATCATCGTCATTCCCACGCCTGACGGACAACAACATGTCGTGCGTGCCCATGAGGCGCTCTCGCGTGAGCATGGCCAGAACGCCGTCTGTACGGTCCCGTTGACCGAGGACAACCGTGTGCTGGGCGCCATCACACTGGAGCGTCCCGCCGACAACCCGTTCGATCCCGCGGACATCCAGCTCTGCGAACATGTCGGGGTTCTGCTAGGGCCGGTGCTCGAGCTCAAACGCAGGGAAGACCGCTGGATAGGGCGCAAAGCGCTGGACAGCCTCGGCGCCGTCCTCCTGCGTCTGTTCGGACCGCGACACGTTGCGCTTAAACTGGGCGCCATTGCGGCCGCGGCCGTCGCTGCCTTCCTCTGGTTTGCAAAGGGCGATTATCGGGTCACCGCGGATGCCAGCCTTGAGGGCAAAATCCAGCGCGCGCTTGCGGCGCCTGTGGCGGGTTATCTTTCGGAAGCGCAGTCGCGCGCCGGCGACGTGGTTAAGGCCGGCCAGGTCATGGCCACGCTCGATGATCGCGATTTGCGGCTCGAACGGCTGAAATGGGCCACGCAGCGGGCCAAGCAGCAACGCGAATACAGTGAGGCGCTCGCCAAGCAGGAACTCGCCAAGGCGCAGGTGCTTCGCACCCAGATCGAACAGGCCGACGCGCAGCTCACGCTGGTGGATGAGCAGCTCTCGCGCTTGCGCATTACCGCTCCCTTCAATGGGGTCGTCGTGTCAGGCGACCTCAGCCAGCAGCTTGGCGCGCCGGTTGAGCGCGGCAATGTCCTGTTCGAGGTCGCGCCGCTTAACGAGTATCGCGTCGTCCTCAAGGTCGACGAGCGCGACATCGTCGCGGTGAGGCCAGGGCTTTCCGGAGAACTGGCCCTTAGCTCGATGCCGCACCGTGGCTTCGCGTTCCTGGTGGAGAAAATTACGCCGGTGTCCACCGCCCAGGAGGGCCGCAATTTCTTCCGTGTTGAGGCGCGGCCGGTGGAGGAGGATACCGAGGCCCTCCGTCCGGGCATGCAGGGGGTGGCCAAGATCACAATCGACGAACGCCGGCTCGCGTGGATTTGGTCGCATAAGGTCGTGCACTGGATGCGGATGTTCGTCTGGTCCTGGTGGCCGTGAGGTAAGGCCATGGCCGGTATGCTGTTTTCCCCATCTTGGTACCGCGTCGCGGCCTTGAAGCCGCGATTGCGCGGCCATGTGGAGATCCACAGGCACAGCTACCGCGACGCGATTTGGTTCGTCCTGCAGGATCATTCGTCGGGCCGCTCGCACCGGCTGACGCCAGCGGCCTATGCGTTCATGGGTTTGATGGACGGAAAACGGAGTGTCCAGAACCTCTGGGATCTCTGCAATGAACACAGCGGTACGGACGCGCCAACACAAGATGACGTCGTCAGGCTTCTCGGACAGCTTCATGCTGCCGACGCCCTGATTTGCGACGTGCCGCCGGACACGCGCGAGCTCTTCCGCCGCTTCCAGCGCCAGCGGCGGCAGACATGGCGCCAGAGGTTGTGGACGCCGCTCGCCATCCGGGTCCCGCTGTTTGACCCCGACCGCTTCCTGGAGCGCACAGCGTTCCTGGTGCGCCCGCTGTTTGGCTGGCTCGGAGCGCTGATCTGGCTTTCCGTCGTTTCGGCAGGTCTGGTGCTGGCGGGCCTCAACTGGTCGGCGCTGTCAGAAAACGTGGTCGACCGCGCCCTGGCGCCGCAGAACCTGCTTCTTCTCTGGTTTGTCTATCCGCTCGTCAAGGCGGTTCACGAACTCGGGCACGCGTACGCCACCAAGATTTATGGCGGTGAGGTCCACGAAATCGGGGTGATGTTCCTCGTCTTCGTCCCGGTGCCCTATGTCGATGCGTCTGCCGCATCGAGCTTCCCGAACAAACGCGAGCGCATGGTGGTCGGAGCGATCGGAATTGGCGTTGAGATGCTGCTGGCAGCCGTCGCGGTTTTCGTCTTTGCTCATGCCACGATTGGGATGGTTCACGCCGTGGCCTACAATGTTATCCTGATCGGCGGAGTCTCCACGCTCCTGTTCAACGGCAATCCGCTGTTGCGCTTCGACGGCTACTACGTGCTGGCGGACGCTCTCGAATTGCCAAACCTCGGCCAGCGTGCCAACCGCTATCTCGGCTACCTCATTGAACGATATGCCTTCGGATCGCGCGATGCGAGCTTTCCGGAGACGGATCGGCGGGCGCGTGCGTGGTTCGTCTTCTTTGGCATCGCGTCTTTCGTCTACCGCCTATTCATTTCCGTCGCGATCATCATATCCTTGGGATCACGCTTTTTCATCATCGGGGTGCTCCTTTTGATATGGGCCGCTGCCAGCCAGTTGATCATTCCCATTGGGAAGGGCTTTTCGTTTCTGTCGTCGAGCCCTCGTCTGCAGCGAAACCGGCCCCGCGCCGTCGCGCTCACCGCATTGGCTGTCGGCTTCGCGGGCCTGTTCTTGTTCGTCATGCCGTTCCCGCTGCGCACGGTGGCAGAAGGCATCACGTGGCCGTCCGAGCGCTCCCAGATCCGCGCCGGGACGGACAGCTTCATTGGACGTCTTCTCGTCGCAAATGGTTCCCAGGTTGAGCCCAGGCAGCCCCTTATAGAAGCTTATGATCCCTTCCTCGACGCTCGCGTCGAGGTGTTGGAGGCTCAGCTGCGAGGGCTGCGTCGCCAGTACACGGCTGTGCGCGCGACCGACCAAGCCGAGGCGGCGGTTCTGCAGGAGGAGATCAACGGCGTGGTGTCCGACCTCGAGCGTGCCCGCGAGCGCCGCCGGGAACTCGTCATCACCAGTCCTCGCGCCGGCGTGTTCGTGGCACCGGTCGAACAGGACATGCCTGGACGCTTCGTCAAGAAGGGCCAGCTGGTCGGCTTCGTCATCGACGCCAGCGACCGCCTGACCGCCCGCACCATGGTGGGCCAGAACGATATCGGTCTCGTGCGCGAGCGGATCCGCGGCGTTGACGTGATTCCCGTCCACTGGGAGGGACGGTCGTCCCGCACCAGCATTATCCGCGAAGTGCCCGAGGGTTTGAAGGCGTTGCCCACGCCGGCCATCGGCACGATGGGCGGGGGCAGCATCCCGATCGATCCGCGGGACAGCAAAGGCGTTACGGCGCTCGATCGCTACTTCGAATACGAGGTCGCGCTTCCGGCCGCCGACGACCGTCCCTTCATCGGCCAGCGGGTCCAGGTTCGCTTCGACCATGGCACCGAGCCGATTGGATTCCAAGTATACCGCTCATTCCGCCAGATCTTCCTGAGGCTCTTCGATGTCTGAAGCGGCGCTGCTGCGACCTGGCATCGCCACGGGCTCGTATCCCGAGCGCGAGGACGTGCGGGAGAGCTGGCTGGACCGCACCACCAGCGCCGTATTCGGTGCCCTCTACCAACGTTTCGGCCCCAATCATCTCGACCGCGGCTTCCTGCGTCAGGTTGCCAGGGCGTCAGAAGGACTCGAACTGCTCACGACGCATAAACTCTCTGAAATGGCGAGCTGTTCTGCGTCGCGATCTGCACCGCAATGGTCTGCGCCCCGATCTGGTAGCCAGCGCCTTCGCCGTGATCCGTGAAGTATCGGGCCGGACGCTCGGCATGCGTCATTTCGACGTCCAGCTGCTCGGCGGATGGGCAATGATGCGGGGCAAGGTCGCGGAGATGGAGACGGGCGAAGGCAAGACGCTCACGGCGACGCTGCCGGCCGCGACGGCCGCGCTGGCCGGCATTCCCGTCCACATCATCACGGTCAACGACTTCCTCGTCGCACGCGACGCGGCCTGGATGAAACCGCTCTACGATGTGCTGGGTCTCAGCGTAGGCACGATCTTGGAGGGCATGAGCCCGACCGATCGGCGCCGCGCCTATGGTTGCTCCATCACCTATTGCACCAACAA
Source organism: uncultured Alphaproteobacteria bacterium (assembly GCA_963764445.1). Lineage (GTDB taxonomy): Bacteria > Pseudomonadota > Alphaproteobacteria > Rhizobiales > Xanthobacteraceae > Nitrobacter. The sequence continues at coordinate 205,981 of CAVXSV010000004.1, read as the reverse complement.
GCAGGTGGTCTTCGATTACCTGAAGGACCGCCTGCTGTTGCAGCAGGAGAACCGCGCCCTTCATCTCAAAATCGAAGCGCTGCACCGCGCAGATCCGCGTGTGAGCCGGCTGATGATGCGCGGCCTGTGCTTTGCGGTCGTCGACGAGGCCGACAGTGTGCTCGTGGACGAGGCCCGGACACCGCTCATCATCTCGGGAGGGCGGGGGGCGGGCGACGAGGAACGAGTCTACCGCCAGGCGCTGGACGCTGCCCGGCGCATGCTGGCTGGACGCGATTACCTTGTCAGCGAACGCGAGCGCCACGTTGACCTGACCGATCTCGGTCGTGCGCATGCGGCACGCCTCACAAACCGATATGGCGGCGTGTGGAATGTTCCGGGCCACCGCGAAAACATAGTCCGCCAGGCCCTGGCGGCCTTGCATTTGTATCTGCGCGACAAGCATTACATCGTTGATGAGGGGCACGTTCGCATCGTCGACGAGTACACCGGCCGCGTCATGGCGGATCGGTCCTGGGAGCGCGGCTTACACCAGATGGTCGAGGCGAAGGAGGGACTGGAGATCTCCGGCCGCCAAGAAACGCTCGCACGTATTAGTTATCAGCGTTTCTTCAGACGTTACCTCAGGTTGGCGGGGATGACGGGCACCGCACGGGAGGTGGCAGGCGAGCTGTGGGCAGTCTACGGGTTAAACACCGTGCGCATTCCGACCAACCGCCCTCAGGCGCGCAAGATCCACAGCGATCTCCTCTACCCGACGTCACAGACGAAATGGCAGGCGATCGCGGTGCAGGTGGCGGAACTTCATAAATCCGGTCGCCCTGTGCTTGTCGGCACCCGTTCGGTGGCGGACAGCGAGCATATCTCCGGCCTGCTCGACGAGGCGGGCATTCAGCACAGCGTGCTCAACGCACGTCAGAACCGGACCGAGGCCGAAATCGTGGCCCAGGCGGGCCAGCCCGGCCGCGTAACCGTGGCCACGAATATGGCCGGGCGCGGGACCGACATCAGGCTTGCCCCCGGGGTCGGCGAGGCCGGTGGTCTCTTCGTGATTGCCTCCGAGCGACATGAGGCCGGCCGCATCGATCGTCAGCTCTTCGGCCGCAGCGGCCGCCAGGGCGACCCCGGCGAGGGTCAGGCCATGGTCAGCCTCGACGACGAATTGGTACGCAGCGTATTCGGCAGTCTGCTCGACAGGCTGCGGAGCCGGCACTTACCCGGCTGGCTAGGCAGGATGCTCTTCAGCTGGGCCCAGCGAACCACCGAGCGCCGGCACAGCGCCATCCGCAAGCGCCTGTTGCACAGCGACGAAAGTCTCCAGGATCTGCTCGCATTCAGCGGGCGCGGTGAATAGGGAGTGCATCATGCCGAAGGTCACGATCCCCGCAATAATACTTGCGGCCGCAATGATACTTCCGGCGTCCGCCGCCGAGCCTAGCGTTGCTGATATCCTGAGCAAGCCGCACGACTGCGTGATTCAGCCGTTTGTTGCGACCGAACTCGGCAGCTCAGCCACTGGCATTCTGGAAGAGTTGCTGGTGGACCGTGGCGACCGCGTGACAAAGGGTATGGTCGTGGCTCGGCTGCGCTCCGATCTCGAGCAGGCATCCCTGGACCTCGCCAAGGCGCGCGCGGAATCGACCGTGGTCATCGAACTCGGTCGGGAGCGCGCCGGCCTGCTCAAAAAGGAGGCGGGTCGCGTTAGCGAGTTACACGGGAAGCAGGTCGCCTCGACAGCCCAGTTCGATAAAACGCTAAGCGAGCTGCAGCAGGCCGTTCTGCAGCTTCGCCAGGCCGAAACGGAGCAGCAGTTTGCAGTCCTCGAAATGAGGCGCGCTGCCGCTCTGCTGGCTCAGCGCACGATCGTCAGCCCTATCGACGGTTACGTGATCAAGCGGATGATGGCGCCCGGAGAGAATGTCTTTGAGCAGGCCAAAATTATGAAGATTGCCCAGATCGATCCGCTCCTCGTCGAGGTCCACCTGCCCATCGCCGTCTTTCCCGTGATCAAGGAGGGCATGAACGCCGAAGTCCGTCCGAGCCAGCCGGCCGGGACGGTGCATATTGCGACGGTATCGGTCATCGATAAGGTGCTCGACGCTGCCAGCGATACCTTCGGCGTCCGCCTCATGGTGCCCAATCCGACGCACGACATGCCTGCCGGCGTGAACTGTACAGCCACTTTCCCGTTTGTTGGCAGGTGAGTGGTCGCGCATGGACGCAGGGAGCGGACGGCGTAACCTCGCGGCCTGATGACCGACCTGCCGGTTTCCCGAGTAGTCTTTCCCAGTCGGTGATGAGATTAGATTGCCGCGGTCCACTCTGTGACGCCGAATGCTTAGAGCCCGCTCTATTTTCGATGAGAATATCGCGAGTGTCCGACACTTGGCGGGGTTGTGTGGATGTGCGGTCGTGGAGCTTGTTCGCTGAGGACAGGTGCTTTGTTTGTCCGCTCGACCAACGGCCGTCGGATAGTTCTGCGTCGTCTCATTTCAGCGTCTACATTGTTGATCAGTGCACCTTTTTCACGCGTTAGCTTAAGAAACTTTCTGTCCGGTTCGAACGTGCCGCCACCCGGATTTAATTCATCCATATGCATTTCGATTTGGTTGCAGACTTCGATAAGCCGCTCCACCAAATCCGGTAATTTGTCTCTTGGCTGCCTATCGGCTACCCACTCGGCGGAACTCCTACCTTTCTTCGCCGCTCGACCGCTTGCATATTCTACTTGTGACACTTTCATTCTCGCAATGTGCGCTGCCGCCGCCTTTGTGTAGTCAGGTTCTTCCGCGATCCTCTTTCGCCGATTTGTAGGTCTCTTGTCGAAATTAAAGTTCAGCGGATAAGAGCTATCGGGAACAAAGACAATCGCAGTTTCGCCTTGCGGTTTCGGCGTGATGTCTATCAGTGTACCATTACCGCCATCTGACCAGACAGCATGAAACTCGGCTGTGAACATGACGTCAGGCCATTCCCATATGGTCCACCCAAAGACGATCTGGCCTCCATCATTCTTCACTTTCTCTAGTACGCCATCCAAGCACCAGCCGTACAGTCCGTATGAATCTCCTGCCACTGGAATGAGCTGGGGAGGTTCCCACCCAGTTCCCTCGCGAACTCGATGACAGCCGTTGAGATGCTACTTGGTGTTGTTTCGTTTCCCGCCTGACCGGCATCGCGGGCGAACTGCGCCAGCGATAACCGCCTCTTGTCTTCAAACGTTTTCGTCATTTTCCCCCGGCCTCAGGGTGTGCCGTCCACGATGTATTACGCCAAGGCCGTAGCCTTACTTATCTAACAGCGGCAGGGTCTTTGCGCAAATAACGTTCACCGCTTCGCGCTTCTCTTCGAACATATGCCAGCGCGCGTATACGCCAGTCACACCCTTATCGTTGTGGTTCAATAGCGCCTTGACGAAATCAATCGGCAGTCGCGCCGCCTGCACGATGGTTGCTGCAGTCCTGCGAAGATCGTGGGGCGTGAACCGCGCAAGCTTCCCATCTTTCATAAGCTGTTCGTCCGTCACGATACGCCGTACCGCTTGGCTCAATGAGTGGCGGGCGAGGGTGCTAACGCCTTCGAAGCGTCCCGCTGCGCATATTCCTTGACATCTGCTGACAGTGGCCGAAACTGTTTAGCACGGCCATGGTGGATAACAGGGAGATGGTGCAATGAGAGCTTACTCAATTGCCGGACTGCTATTTGCAGCAGTGGTGTTGGCGGCGATTCCGGTCTCGCCGCAAGTGACATCTCGCGGCTTGGAGTTAAGTGTGGATCAAGCGCAGGCCTACACGTACCGGCGCGCCCGCGTGACTGCGCGTCGTGTCGACCGTCGCCATTACCGCCATACGCGCCGCGCCGTGCGGCATGGTGTCTATTAAACGGCGATCAAAGCGCTCGATCACTCGCCGGATGGACTCATGGGCGGCGTCAGCCCGTTGGCACAGTACGTCGCCCATTCATCCATCAACAGCCGCCGCTTCGCCAAGCCATCCGAACGCCTGTAAGCCGCTTCCGTTTTTTCTGCCACAGTATGGGCCAGCGCTTGCTCGCAGACTTCACGCGGGAAATTCGTCATGTCGCCAGCCCAATCGCGGAACGTCGAACGGAAGCCGTGCGTCGTCGCCTGCTCTTGAGTGTGGCGCGCTAGCGCCTTCGCGAGCGATACGTCGCTAATCGGTTTGCCGCGCCGCCTGCCGGGGAAGATCAAACCTTCGCCCCCGGTTCGGTCTCGGGCAATGTCCAACGCCTTTAACGCCGCGTCCGTTAGCGGGACCACGTGAGGCTTGTTTGGCCTGTCGCCTTTCATTCGCGTGCCTGGAATGGTCCAGAGCTTTTGCTCCACGTCTATTTCGCTCCACTCGGCAAACGCGCCCTCATTGTATCGCGCGGCCGTAAGGACGATGAACCGCAGAAGCAACGCCGAGTTCAGTCTCATCAGCGCACAACGACGCCATGAATTGCGGGAGCTGTTTGTAGGGCAGGGCGGGATGATGTCTGACGGCGCGGACTTTGCGCTTGCTCGGGAGAAGCGGCTTAATGCGTTCGCGCCACGCGGCCGGGTTGTCGCCAGCGCGGAGCCCTTCAGCCTTGGCGGCTGTCAGGATCATCTCAATCCGGCCTCGCACCCGTGACGCCGTTTCGGGCTTGGTGTTCCAGATCGGCGTTAGGACCTTCATGACTTCGGTCGTGTCGACTTCAGCGATTGGCGTTTGGCCGATCAGCGGGAAGGCATACGTCTTGAGCGAGTTGGTCCATTGCTGCCGGTGCTTCGAATTTTTCCACCCGGCTTCCATCCGGCCGATGAAGCCCAGCGCGTACTCTCGAAACATGACTGCACGGGCCGCTATGATACGGGTCGCCACGCGGGACGCGTTCCGGTCATCGATAGGGTCCTGACCGTCCCGAATAAGCTTGCGCGCCGCCTGGGCCCGGTCGCGGGCTTCGACCAAACTAACCTCGTCTGCGGACCCGAGCCCCATGTAGCGCTCTTTGCCGGTCGTCGGGGAAGTGTATCGGAAGACCCAAGACCGACCGCCACGCGGGTCAACGTCCAGCCGAAGTCCTGCCACTTGACCGTCGCTGAGGCGTTCGCCGGGCTTCGCATTTTTCACCCGCAAGGCCGTAAGAGCCATAAAGTTGTCCTCCAACTTCCACGTTTTCCTCCACGTCTAAAACGTGGATATGGCCTGACTTCGGAGGACAAGTTTAGCCGAAGTAAGACGATAAGTCACTGTGTTGCAGTGACTTATAGGTCGAATTTGAACGTGGAAAGACGGGGAAAATCACCGTCCTGGCGGAAGGGGTGGGATTCGAACCCACGGTACCCTTTCGGGCACGCCGGTTTTCAAGACCGGTTCCTTAAACCACTCGGACACCCTTCCTTCGCAGCGACATCAAGCACTTAGCCTGAATGAGATCAAGAACAGTATGGCAACTGGGGACAATTTGGGGACAATGCTGTCTCAGGAGCCAAGAAAGCCGCCCGCCAGCGCGGCCCGACCTGTGCTGTTGACCGCGCTGAGATACGGCGCGAGCGAAAGTAGATCCCGGCTCATGCCCGCCACGACCGAATGGCGGTGGCGACTTTGTGGAGAGCGAAAGCCGTCTGCCGTTACTGCTAAGATTTTCGCAAGGGTACTGAGTCAACTATACTACAGGCCTATGCAGCATGCGCGGGGGTGCCGTGAGGCTGGCGCTAGGAGTAAATGGAGCGACATATACCTATATAGCTATCGAAACCCGGAACGCTCTGGACGGGACTTGTAAAGTTAAATCAGGAAAACAAGAAAATGATAGCGGACGCACTTAGAGTAAAGTCTGGGAACCTTTTTGCAAAAGGCGAAATGAAAATTAAAATTGTCTTAGGAGCGATTTTAATTAGCGCAACGATGCTTGGCGTCAACGAGCTGGCTTCAGCTATGTCCAGGGCAGATCATGGCGCTCTTCCTGCGTCAGTAAATGATATCAGCGTCAGGAACTGACGCGACGTCGATACGACCACGACCGTCTGACAATCAGGTAAACCAAAGGCCCGCCCTTCGGGGGGCGGGCCAAGTTGGAGTCCTCAGGACGGCACAGGGCCATGGGCCGCCCTTGATTAATGCGCGCGAACTCCGGGTCGGCCAAGATACCGCGGTTGGCAATGCGTTTGCTGTAAGGCCGTGTCACGGCTTTGACGTCTCCAGCCGGGCACGCAACACTCCGCGATGGAGAGGCTTCAAGAACTGCGTCACCTATGAGACCTGTTTCACGCCGGGTGGCTGCCATGTTCCTTCGCCCGCCGGTAGGATCGAAGGTGGCGTCGGCTTCGGCCAGTAGAGGCGCATCACCAGATAGATTTTGTCATCCGGCGCCGGAAGCCAATTTGCTTCCTTGTCCGCACCGGGGCTGTCCTTTTGGATGTACAGCGTCAGCGAACCGTCTGCGTCCTTTTTCATCGTCGGCAACATCGGCGAGTTGATGAGGTAGCGATTGATCGGGTTCTTGACCAAGAGCTGGCTCTTGCCGTCATACATCGTCACGGACCAAAACGCATTCACCGGCGGCAATTGGCCGGGTGGGAATGTGATTGTGTACTTGTGCTTGCTGCCGTCGAGCGCCTCACCGGTCGCATCCGTTCGGGTATAGGGGTACATGGCTTCTACGGCATCATTGCCCAAGAGGCCGCCCTTGGCAGACCCAGCCCGCATCACCCAATCGCCGTTGTAGAAGGCCTCGTCGCCAAAGAACGAGCCGATGTTCCAGCCGTTGATGTTTTTATTTCCGCCGGCGAGCCACTTGTCGACCTTGTCGTCGCCCTGCTTCATGCCCACCAAGATTTCGGCTTTATGTTCGAGCGATAGATCCTTGAACATGAAGGTCTTGCCGGGACCGATGCCAATCTTCGCAAGTTTCGCGCGAACCCTTGTCCCTCGGCGTCTCGGGGACGAATTGCAGGGCTGCGTCGAGATACTGGAAGAAGTTATCCTTGATCCCGGCCGTGGTGGCAGGAAGGAAATCGATCTTCGGCGCGGCAGGCGGGGCGGGACGTTTAAGAAAGCCAGAAAGCGGCTGCGCCTTGTAACCGGCCTGAATTTTCTCGACGTTCGGCATGTCGCCGGGGTTGAGGAGTTGAGTGCGGATAAGCGCGAGCGGGAACGGTGTCGTCGACCGGAAGACCTTCTTGATCCCGGAGGGCGTTTCACCCTTCCAGTCGGGGGCGATCACCAGATAGTCGCCAGGCTCCGGCCCCGTGGCCCGGGTGCCGATATAACCGAAATTGTAGGTGTTGCCGTCGATGAACTGAACCGCGTAATAGCGATCCTTTTCGATCGCCGGCACCGAGATCACCATCGGTTCGGCGCGCAAATCCAGCCAGAGGATCGAGTAAGGGGTGTCGCTGTTCGGCGTGATGATCCGCCGGGGTCGCGACGTGGTGCGTGTTGTTGATTTCGTTGAACGGTGCCTTGAACTGTCCAGAGTTCTTGTCAACGGCGAACTCTTGCATAACCGCATAATACATCACGAGCGGCAGGCCGTAGATGAAGCCTTCTTCGGCGATGTCCTTGGCCTCCAGCAGGTTTGGCCACGATGAACTCGTCTGTGCATTCACAGACACCCTTGTCGTGGCAAACGCAATTGTCATCATCGCAGTTGAAAGAAGGAAATCACGCTTGTTCAAAATCACCTCCAAAAAATGCAGCGCCCGTGCGCCGCCGAAAAACGGTATCTTTGTCACAAAGTCTGAACGCAATTCTCTTTCTGCCAAATAGTCCTTTGGGCCAATTGCTTTGCACGATCTGCACGACTGCCTCACCAGACAGCGGGTAGTCCGGATCATCGATCCCGTGCGAGTTTCCTAGAGGTGCGCCAGCTGTGGCCCTTCTTCCCCTCTGGATTGCCGACAGGCAGTTTATCTGGCCCATGCAGGGCCTTCAGCACCGCCGGCCGCGCAAACCACATCCAGGCGAGCTCACGTTCGGCGGCGCTCTTCAGGCATTCCGCGGCATGTTGCCATGCGGGTTCGGCCTGCACCTTCTTGGGGAGCGCCAGCACATGCTCAGCGGCGTCCTGAAGGGTGCGCAGCGTCTTTCCGTCCGGCGTCATGATCGGTTCATCGAAACGGCGGGACCAGTCAGCCATACGGCCTCTTGCACCGGTCGCAAACGATCGCGCGCTCGTCGTCGACCTCGTCGAGATACATGACATGCCGGCAGCGCGGACAGGTGCATAGCAGGAGGCCATAGGCCCGCTGTAGATCGGGCTCCCGATAGCGCCGGCGATGTGTCCGTCTGAGCGCGTTCTGGTGGCCCATTTCCTTTGCCAGCGCCTTTCGCATTCCTCCTGAGATCGGGGTAGGGGCGTCTCTCATCGCCGATGCCGAGGACGATGAGCTCGACGCCGCCGTTGACGATGCTGGTTGTGATGAGGACCACACCGCCGAAGGCGACAGCGATGTCGACCACGAGCCGTCGCTAGGTTGGCCGGAAAACCTACGGCAGGAAAATAGCCGATGGGGCAGGTCTGATGATCGGGAGGCCTCGGCTGAGCCTGACGCTCGCGACGTCGAGGAGCAGCGGAGTCGATATATGAGCCGCCGTAGCAATGTCCGGCTACTGGATGGCCGGCCAGCGACGTTGGCGAACTTGCCGCAAGTGGTGCTGTGATGTCAGAAGCCTGGCACAGACGGCACGCGGTCGGATTAGCCACACAACTTCCGGAGGATCGCGCTGACGCCCTTGCGGTGCTCAGTTGCCTGCGGGAGTTAGTCGACGTTTTCCTGCACGCGGATACTGCGCAGAGCCGGGCAGGGGCGACGATCGTCACACTCGTCCGAGATCGCCCAGATCTGTCAGCGTAAAGAATAAGCCCGCCGGTGATGAGAGCCGGCGGGTTTCTACCCGATGGGGACAATTTTGGGGCCAAACCAGCCTGCACTCTGGCAAACTAGCTGGACTGAGCCGGATGACGGACCGGAAATTCCCCTGAGAAATCAAACCAAGCGCTACTGCTACCGACTTGTAACTACGTGCCCATTAGCTTTTCAAGACCGGTTCCTTAAACCACTCGGACACCCTTCCGTCTCAGGAATTTTGACCGCTTAGCGTACGCCTGGTTCGAGCGCAATGCGAACGGCCTCGCCACTGAAGAAACGCATTGATTGTGGAAGCAAAATCCTAATCTGCGAGGTGGACAAGGTGGCCTTGAAGGCCGGCGCCTGGATCTGGTTCGCGGCGCGGAAACAAAACCCGCCGTCGATTCCCCTCGAGCAGGAGATCGACTTCGTCAATTCAAAAACATAAGTTTTTGCATTGGTATGCCTATGGATGCTAATTTTTAACTTGAATTTACCAACCGTGCTCCTCGACTGTTCCGCTAGCTGATTTTGGTGTCGTCGGCGGCCAGCCGTCCGATTTAAAGCCTCAAGATGCCCATGCTTCGCCACGTAGCGTACCGGCATTTGAGCAAATTCTGATCGTCATGAACGAGGATGCGGCTTCCCCCGGTTTGGCGGAAGGTAAAAGACGAAGGCCGCGGGTAATTTTGGAGCGCATTGGTGTTTCGTTAGGCTGACCGCGATAGAATTCCTTCCGTCGGGTAAAGCCGTATTTTCGCGCTTGTCGGGGTCCCGTGACTCGCAGACTGCATTTTTTCCAGGGAATGACGGCACTTGAAGCCGCACGCACATACGTATGGACAAACTACGGACAACAGTAATTTCAATGGAAGATCGCCGCAAACATCCGCGCGTCGAAATCGACGAACCGGCTTACATTTCCGCAGGCGGATTGAGCATGCGGTGCCGGCTGTTGAACGTATCTTCGCAAGGAGCTGCCATCGAAGTCCCGAATCCGGCCTTTGTCCCGTCGCATTTCCAGCTCATGACCGAAAAGGATCGGGTGATTCGGTTCTGCCGGGTGATCTGGATCAAGCAGGACCGGATCGGAATTGCTTTCGATCCGCCAACTGCCGAGGCAGGCTCCGGCGTTCCGAGTCAGCAACCTTGATTTACCACCCGTCTCGCTCCTGCAGGGCTCACCCCATTTCCGCCGTGTTTGCGCTGCGATATGTTCACGGCTTGGTATGGTTATGGACCGTATCATGCTGACCGGCGCGGTGAAGTGGGGCAGTCTGCCGGGGACCGGGTCTTGGGGACGGATGGGGAAACCAAATTCAGATCGAATTGGGCATGCTGCACGCGCTGTTGCGGTCGCGGGCGCGTGCCTGATGCTGGCCAATTGCGGCTCATCAGGCAACCTCAGCCGGATTGATCCAAAGTACGGAGTTTCGAGCAGCCCTCGGGTCGTCGCCTCTCGGCGAGGCGGTGCCGAAAGGCGGCGGCACTTACCGGGTCGGCAAGCCCTATACAGTCGCCGGGCGCGTTTACGTTCCCGAGGAAAACACCAAATACCGTGCCGAAGGGCTTGCTTCCTGGTATGGCGACGACTTCCATGGCCGTCTGACAGCCAACGGCGAGGTTTTTGACATGGCCTCGCTGTCTGCCGCGCATCCAACACTTCCCTTGCCGTGTTACGTCGCGGGTGACAAACTTGAGCAACAGCAAATCCCTGATGGTCCGCGTCAACGATCGCGGGCCGTATCACGGCAACCGGCTGATCGACGTCTCGAACAAGGCCGCCGAGTTGCTGGAGTTCAAGCAAAATGGTGTCGCGTCGGTGCAGGTCGAATACGTCGGACGTGCGCCGCTTGAAGGTTCTGATGACCGGCAATTGATGGCGACCCTGCGAACGGGCGTGCCGGCGCCGTCGCCATCCACGGTCAGGATCGCGTCGGCGCGGCCGTTTGTGCCTGAACTCACGCCATCCGAACGCGCAATCCGCGGCGATGTTCCGACGCCGGACGGCCGGCTCCTATACGCTCGGACCATACCGCGATGGACGTCGCATCGATCAACGCAGACTTCCGAAATGTCGGCGTCCGGCCGCGTCCCGGCGCATCCGCAGATGCGGGAAGACCGCGGGCGGTTTCCTACGACGCCGAGGGCAATGATGTGGCGGGCGATGTCCGCCCGGTCACCGCTTATGCGCCGATCGACCAGCGCGGACCGAGCGAACTACTCTCGGGGCGCGGACTCTATTAAGCGTCGCTCACCTACCGGCGAAAGCTTGATACAGCTCGTGCTCTTGATCTTATGTCCCGGCCGCGCCATCGAGGCGCGGCGCCGTGTTGTTTGCGATGGTCCCAACTGGTAGAACGGACTACTCGGAACGCAGTGCATGACAACCAGATCTTCCACGCCCGACAGACGCCGGGGGTTCGCCTGGCGCGGTCTGATGGCCGCCGTCATCCTCGCGATCGGCCTCGATGGCATCGTGCTGGCTGCCAACAACAGCGTGCAGGGCGCCAAGAAGGAAGAGATCTACGAGACCAGCGCCCCGACCGCAATTCTGATCGAAGCCAAAAGCGGCAGCGTGCTGTTTCGAAAAGAACGCAGACGAACTACGTGCGCCGTCCAGCATGATGAAGCTGATGACGGTGGAGGTCGTGTTCAACGCCATCACGAAAGGCGAGATCAAGCTCACCGACGAGTTCGTCATCAGCGAAAACACCTGGCGCAAGGGCGGGGCGCCCGCCGGCGGATCGACCATGTTCGCGGCGATCAACAGCCGCGTCTCCGTCGACGATCTCCTGCACGGCGCGATCATCCAGAGCGGCAACGACTCCTGCATGGCGCTTGGCGGAGGGTATCGCCGGTAACGAGAGCGCCTTCGCAGAAAAGATGACGGCGCGGGCGCGGGAACTGGGCATGACCCGCTCGACCTTCGCCAATTCCAACGGCCTGCCTCGATCCCGGCAACAAGATGACGGTCCGCGAGCTTGCCACGCTGGCGCGCCACATCATCCTGACGTACCCGGATTTCTACAAGCTGTTCGGCGAACGCGAATTCACCTGGAACAAGATTCGCCAGTTCAACCGCAACCCGCTGCTGACGGCGATGGACGGAGCCGACGGGCTCAAGACCGGCTACACCAAGGAGGGTGGCTACGGCATGGTCGGCTCGGTCGTCCAGAACGGCACGCGGCTGATCGTTGTGGTGAACGGCCTCGAGAGCGCGGACGACCGCGCGGCCGCAGCCAAAAAGCTGCTGGAATGGGGTTTTCGGAATTTCGAAGTCCGAACCCTGTTCGCTGCGGAACAGCCGATCGGCTACGCCAAGGTGTTTGGCGGCGACAGCGGCTCCGTTCGGGTCGCCGCGTCAGAACCGGTTCAGGTCATGGTTCAGAAGAACGGCAGCGACAAGCTGCTCGCGCGCATCGTCTATACCGGGCCGGTCCGTGCGCCGGTCGCGCCGGGGCAGCCCATCGGCGTCATCAAGGTGTGGCGCGGCAAGGAAGTCGCGGTCGAGACGCCGGTTCATGCCACGGACGCCGTCGGTGTCGGCTCGACCATGCGTCGTGCGATGGACGGGGCGATCGAGCTTGTCATCGGGATGGTGCGCTCGGGCGCCGCGAGGCTCTGATGACCGAGGCCGCACCCAAAGCGGGCCCGCTGCGCGGACGCTTTATTACCTTCGAAGGCGGCGAAGGGTCCGGCAAATCGACGCAGATCAAAATCCTCGCCGAACGTCTTGATGCGGCGAAGCTGCGGGCCATCGTCACGCGCGAGCCCGGCGGATCGCCGGGCGCCGAAATCATTCGACACCTCGTGCTGTCCGGCATGGGCAAACTGCTCGGCGCCGACGCCGAAACCTTGCTGTTTGCGGCGGCGCGCGACGACCATGTTCATACGGTCATCAAGCCCGCGCTGGAGCAGGGCATATGGGTGCTCTGCGATCGGTTTGCCGATTCGACCCGCGCCTATCAGGGTCGGTTGGGGAACGTGCTGCCCGGCGTGCTGAACGCGATGGAGCGCGTAACCATCGGCGATCTCAAGCCTGACCTGACCGTGATCCTCGACGTCCCCGTTGAGGTCGGTATGCAGCGCGCCGCCGCTCGCCGCGGCAGCGGCGCGCCCGACCGCTTTGAGGCCGAGGACATTGCCTTTCACCAGAAACTCCGTGACGCCTATCGCGAGATCGCAGCGAGCGACCCGCAACGCTGCGTGGTGATCGACGCCGAACGCCGATGCTCGATACGGTGGCCGCGAGCGTATGGACGGCGCTGCGTGACCGCGTGCTGACGGCGGACACCGCCAGGAAAGTCACACGCGCATGAGTCGCCGCTCGAACGCAGCGGAAACGTCAGTCCCGCATCCGCGCGAAACCACCGCGCTCTTCGGTCATGGCGAGGCGGAACGAACGTTGCTCGATGCCTATCGCGGCGGCCGCATCCCGCACGCGTGGCTGATCGGTGGCGCGCCGGGGATCGGCAAGGCGACGCTGGCCTACCGGATGGCGCGGTTTGTCCTCGCGCACGGCGATCCCGCCATATCCCAGGTGCAATCGGCGGAAACGCTCGAACTGGACCCGACGCATCCGGTTGCCCGCCATGTCGCGGCCGACACGCATGGCGGACTCCTGACGCTGGAGCGGACGCCCAACGAAAAGGGCGTGATGCGCACGGTCATCAGCGTCGAGCAGACCCGGGAGACGATCGCTTTCTTCGGCTCGACCGCGGCCGTGGGCGGCTGGCGGGTATGCATCGTCGATACCGTCGACGAACTCAACCCCAACGCCGCCAATGCGCTGCTCAAGGTCCTCGAGGAGCCGCCGCGCCAGTCGCTGTTTCTTCTGGTCAGCCACGCACCGGCGCGGGTGTTGCCGACGATCCAGTCGCGCTGCCGCAAGCTGGCGCTGCGGCCGCTGGCGAGCCGACGATGTGATCCGGGCGGCCGCCGAAGCGGCGCAGATCGCGCCTGACGATACGTCATTGCGGGAAGCCGCCGACGCGGCGGAAGGAAGCGTGGCGCGGGCGCTCGCCCTGCGTGGTAGGCGGCGCGCTGAAGCTTCATCAGCGGACGACGGCGTTGTTGGACAGCCTTCCGCAGGTCGATCCGCGCGAACTCCACGCGCTGGGCGATGCGCTCGGCGGCAGCGATCGCGCCGCGCTTGGCGCCTTCGTCGACAGTGTCGACCGCTGGATCGGCGAGCGGCTCCGCGCCGGCGATGCGAACGCCAATCTTCCTCGCCTTGCACGGCTCGCGGAGGTATGGGAAAAGATCAACAACGCCGCGCGCGAGACGGAAACCTACAATCTCGAGCGAAAACCGCTGGTTTTCTCGGTGTTCGGGCTTCTTGCAGAAGCAACGCGGTAAAACGCTCCGCTCATGATCGTTCTCGACATCCAGCCTGACTCATAAGGAATTTGTGGTGGCTCCCGCTAAGAAGAAACCGGCCAAGAAATCCCGCGCAGGCAAACCGCGCAAATCGCGCCGCGCCACCGGCCGCGCCTCGGTCGCGAAGACGCGCAGCAAAAGCACGTGCGCCGAAAAGACCAGCAAACGCAAGAAACGATGAGGCGAACGGCGACAACAAAAGCGCGCGCGCCGAAGAAGGCCAAAAAGACGGCAAAGAAGGCCGTCGAAAGCGTCCGCGAAGCCGCAAAGCCCAGCGCGCGAAAAAGCAGCCGGCGACAAGCAAGCCGAAAAGGCGGCGCGAAAAAGGCTAGTCGCCAAAGAAGACCGCCGAAGAACAGCCGCCGCCAAGCGACCGTCCAGCGGCGTCTGCAAAGACAACCGGCAATCGCCGCGCAAGTCCGCCAAGGTAGAGATCGCGCGCGCCTTCGAGCCGCTTCGCGCCGTCGCGCGCGAATACATTCTACATCACCACGGCGATCGTGTATCCGAACGGCGCGCCGCATATCGGACACGCCTATGAAGCGATTGCCACCGACGCGCTGGCGCGTTTCCAGAAGCTCGACGGCAAGGACGTATTCTTTCTGACCGGTACCGACGAGCACGGCCAGAAGATGGTGCAGACCGCGCAGCGGGAAAATATTTCCGCGCTTGAACTCGCCACACGAAATGCCGAACTGCTGCGAAAGCTCGATGAGACGCTGAACATTTCATTCGACCGGTTCATCCGCACGTCGGAACCCGTGCATCATCGCTCGGTTCAGGAAATCTGGAAGCGCATGGCGGCGAATGGCGACATCTACCTGTCGAGCTACGCCGGCTGGTATTCGGTGCGCGACGAAGCCTATTACGCGGAGGACGAGACCGTCGTTGACGAGGACAACGTGCGGCGCGGCCCGCAGGGTACGCCGGTCGAGTGGGTCGAGGAAAAGAGCTATTTCTTCAAACTGTCGGCCTATCAGGACAGGCTGCTCGCGCTGTACGAAAGCCAGCCGGACTTCATAGGTCCGGATTCCCGCCGCAATGAAGTCATCAGCTTCGTGAAGGGCGGCCTGAAGGATCTGTCGATCTCGCGCACCACCTTCGACTGGGGCGTCAAGGTGCCCGACGATCCCGAGCACGTCATGTACGTCTGGGTCGATGCGCTGACAAACTACATCACCGGCGTCGGTTTTCCGGACGAGAACGACAAGAACTGGCGCTACTGGCCCGCCGACGTGCATATCATCGGCAAGGACATCATTCGCTTCCATGCGGTCTACTGGCCGGCGTTCCTGATGTCGGCTGGCATTCCGTTGCAGAAGCGGGTCTATGCGCACGGCTTCCTGTTCAATCGCGGTGAGAAGATGTCGAAGTCGGTCGGCAACGTCGTCGATCCCTTCAACCTCGCCACCCAATACGGCGTCGATCAGGTGCGTTACTTCTTCCTGCGCGAGGTGCCGTTCGGGCAGGACGGCAGCTACAATCACGAGGCGATCATGGCGCGCATCAACGCCGACCTCGCCAACGACTTCGGCAATCTCGCACAGCGCTCGTTGTCGATGATCGCCAAGCAGCACGATGGCGTTGCTGCCGGAGCCCGGGCACTTCAGCGACAACGACCAAGCGATCCTCACGCAGGCCGACGGCATGATCGCGAGTCGCGCGCGAGGCGATGAACACGCAGCAGATCCATCAGGCGTTGAACGCGATCTGGGCGGTCGTCGCCGAAGCCAACCGCTATTTTGCGGGCGAGTCGCCGTGGGCGTTGGCCAAGACCGACCCGGCGCGGCAGAAAACAGTGCTGTACGTCACCGCTGAAGTTGTGCGCCAGATCGCGATTCTGGCGCAGCCCGCAATGCCTGCGGCTTGCGCAAAGATGCTCGACCTCCTGGGTGTTCCCGCCGGTGAACGAACTTTTGCGAGGCTTGGCGGCCACGTCCGCATCAAACCGGGCACAACGCTGCCGGCACCGGTACCGGTGTTTCCTCGCTATATCGAACCATCAGCAGCCTGAGCAGTTGATCGCCGATGCTTGTCGATAGTCACTGCCATCTCGACTTTCCCGATTTCGCCGACGATCTCGACGGAATCATTTTGCGCGCAGAAGCTGCCGGCATCGGGCGCATCGTGACGATATCGACGCGCATACGCCGGATCGACGCCTTGCTCGCGATTACGGCGCGCTTTCCAAACGTCTACTGTTCCGTCGGCACTCATCCGCATCAGGCCGACGAGGAGGATGGCATTTCAGCCGACGAGTTGATCGCACTGACGCAAAATTCCAAGGTCGTAGCGCTGGGGGAGGCGGGACTGGACTATTTCTACGAGCACGGCTCGCGCGACGCGCAGGCGCGGGGATTTCGTACCCACATCGCCGCCGCGCGCGCCACCGGTTTGCCGCTGGTGATCCATACCCGCGAGGCGGACGAGGATTGCGGGCGCATCCTCGACGAGGAAATGGCGAAGGGCGCGTTTCGCGCCGTGCTGCATTGCTACACCGGCGGCCGTGAACTCGCGATGAAGGCGGTCGCGCTTGGATTGTATATCGGGTTTACAGGCATCCTGACCTTCAAGAAATCCGATGTATTGCGCGCGCTCGCTGCGGAATTGCCTGCCAGACCGGATTCTTGTCGAAACCGACGCGCCGTATCTCGCGCCCGGCAAGTTTCGCGGCAAGCGCAACGAACCTTCCTACGTTGTCGAAACGGCAAAGGTGCTGGCCGATACGCGCGGCGTTTCGCTTCGAAGAGATTTCACGGCAGACCACCGAGAACTTCTTCCGGCTGTTCAGTAAGGTGCCGCGCATGGAGCCGAGCCGCATGACGGTGACACTGACCATCCTTGGCTGCGGATCGTCAGCCGGTGTACCACGTCCGGCGCTAGGCTGGGGCGCCTGCGATTCCGAACAATCCGAAAAACCGCCGCCGTCGCTGCTCGCTGATGGTCGAGCGCACGTCGGAGCAGGGGACAACGCGTGTCGTGATCGACACCTCGCCCGACCTGCGCGAGCAGTTGATCGACGCCAATGTCGATCACATTGATGCGGTGTTTCTCACGCACGAACACGCCGACCAGACCCACGGGATCGATGACCTGCGCTCCGTCGTACTGCATCAGCGCCGCCGGATTCCGGTGTATCTTAATCAATCGACGTCCAAGGAGATCTTGTCGCGTTTTTCATACTGCTTCGTGTCACCCGAAGGCAGCGGCTATCCGCCGATCCTGGACAGCTGCTCTATCGAGGCGGGAGAAAGCCAAATCATCGACGGCAAGGGCGGTGCGCTCACACTGTCGGCCTTTCTTGTGCAGCACGGCAATATCCCGTCGCTTGGCTATCGGATCGGCAACGTTGCCTATACGCCCGACGTGCATGATATTCCGCACGAAAGCTGGCAGGCTCTGGAAAATCTTGATCTGTGGATCATCGACGCTCTGCGCTACGCGCAACATCCCAGCCATTTCAGTGTCACAGATGCGTTGTCATGGATCGACCGTTTCAAGCCGAAGCGTGCCGTCTTCACTAACATGCACTCCGATCTGGACTACGAGGCGCTGCGCCACGAGTTGCCAGGAAATGTCGTGCCGGCCTATGACGGAATGCGGCTTGAGATTGGCCGCACCAGCCTTTTCTCAACGCTCGAATAGCGGCTGCATCATCGTCGGCAATGCGGACGATCCGGTACAAAAAGCCGAATGCTGGAATACCGGATGCTCCGTCTTCGCGGAGCATGACGTTTTTCGTGTGTCCGTCAGGGAGCGGCTTTCTCGATGACGCCCCAGCTCAAGCCGAGATCGCCTTTGCCGAATTGACCTGTTCGCGCAGCAAGAACTTCTGGATCTTGCCAGTCGAGGTCTTCGGAATAGTCCCGAACACCACAGCCTTCGGCGTCTTGAATCCCGGCATGTGCTCGCGGCAATAGCCGATGATCTCAACCTCGGTCGCACGGGCGCCGTCCTTCAGTTCGACGAAGGCGCAGGGCACCTCGCCCCACTTGGCATCGGGTTTGGCGACCACGGCCGCGAACAGCACCGCCGGGATGCTTGTAGAGAATGTCCTCGACCTCGACCGAGGAGATATTCTCGCCGCCGGAAATGATGATGTCCTTGGAGCGATCCTTGATGATGACATAGCCGTGCTCGTCGAGCACGCCGAGATCGCCGGTATGAAACCAGCCGTCGGCGAAGGCTGCCTTCGTCGCCGCCTCGTTCTTGAGGTATCCCTTCATCACGATGTTGCCGCGGAACATGACCTCGCCGATGGTCTCGCCGTTGCGCGGCACCTCGCGCATCGTTTCGGGGTCAAGGACGGTAATGGCTTCCTCAAGTGGATAGGACACGCCCTGCCGCCGCTTGAGTTGCGCGCGCTGGTCGGCGGGAAGGGCATCCCAGCCGGGCTGTTCAGCGCAGACGGCGGCGGGACCGTAGACTTCGGTCAGCCCGTAAACATGGGTCAGCTTGATGCCGATGCTTTCGGCGCCCTCGAGCACGGCGACCGGCGGCGCGGCACCGGCGATCAGCCCGACGATCGGGCAGGCGTGCCTTGCCCTTGGGAGCACCGGGCGCGTTGATCAGGGTGTTGTAGACGATCGGCGCGCCGCACATGTGGGTGACGCTGTGCTTTGAGATCAGCTCGAAAATCTTGGCGGGATCGACCTTGCGCAGGCAGACGTTCACGCCTGCCGTTGCGGCAATGCTCCACGGGAAGCACCAGCCGTTGCAGTGAAACATCGGCAGCGTCCAGAGATAGACCGGATGCTGGCCGAGATTGCCGGCGAGAATATTGCTGACCGCATTGAGATAGGCGCCGCGATGGTGCGTGACGACGCCCTTGGGTTGCCCGTGGTGCCGGAAGTGTAGCTGAGCGCGATTGCGTCCCATTCGTCCTGCGGCGGCACCGCGACGAAGGTCGGATCGCCTGCGGCCAGAGCGGTTTCATATTCGATTTCGCCGATGCGTATGCCGCCCGGAAACGGCCGCATCATCCACGTCGATCACAAACGGTTTGGGGCCCGTCATCAGCGCCAGCGCCTCGGCGATGACGCCCGAGAATTCCGGGTCGACCAGAATGACCTTGGCGCCGCCGTGATCCAGCATGAAGGCGAGAGAAGCCGCCTCGAGGCGGATATTGAGCGGGTTGAGAACGGCACCCGTCATTGGCACCGCGAAATGGGCCTCGTTCATGGCTGGGATGTTCGGCAGCATCGCCGCGACGGTATCGCCCAGCTTGACGCCGCGACTCGCTCAGAAACGACGCGAAGCGCCGGCAGCGGGCGTAGGTCTCAGCCCAAGTGAAAATGCGCCCCTCGTAGACCGCGCTCGGCAGGCCGGGATACACCGCCGCGCTCCGTTCAAGAAAGCTCAGCGGCGACAGCGGTACGAAGTTGGCGGGGTTTTTGTCCAGACCAACATTGTATTGATTTTCGAGCATATGTCTCACCCTTCAAGGTCTTACGAAGGACTCTTTGTCTTCCACTCCATCTACATAAGAAAATGGAGATCAGAAGCCTAACTAACCTTGGTTATTTCAGAAATCCAATCGAAATCCATGGAAACGCCGCGACAATGATCAATCCAATCAGCAGCGCCAGCATGTAACCCCAGATTGGCCTGATCCCCTCGGCCGGATCAACGCGACCAATGGCGCAGGCCGCATAATAACCGACACCGAAGGGCGGCGCGAACAGGCCCATGCCCATCGCGAGAATGATGATTATCGCGTAGTGGACCTCGTGAACTCCAACGGCCTTGGCAATGGGAAACAGCAGCGGACCAAACAGCACGACAGCCGGGATACCCTCAAGCACGCTGCCGAGAATGGTGAAGGCCACGATCGAGACGGCGATGAACGTGGCGCTGCCGCCCGGCATACCGGTCATCGCAGCCGCCAGCGCCCGTGAAAAGCCCGACTGCGTCAGTCCCCAGGCCATCCCGGTCGCTGTTCCGATGATGAGCAGGATCGCACCGGACAGAGAGGCGGTTTCAATCAGCATCGGCAACAATCGCCGCCAGTCGAACTGACGGTAGAGCAGTAGGCCCGCCAGAACGGCATAGACGATGCCGATGGTCGAAACCTCCGTTGCCGTGGCAACTCCCTCGACGACCGCCGCACGGATCACGAACGGCAACGCCAGCGCGGGCAGGGCAACAACGAAGGTCCGGGCAATCTCGCCGATCCCGGCCTTCCTGACGTGGCTCAGGTTCTCGCCGCGATACCGCCACCACACCAACGCCGACAGTGTGATCGCCAGCACGACGTCGGGCAGCAGACCGCCGGTGAACAGAGCCGCGATCGACACGCCGGTCACCGAACCGATCGTGATCAGCACCAGGCTCGGCGGAATGGTTTCGGTCTGGGCGCCGGTGGCCGCGAGCAGGGCGACGAGATCGCCTGGTTTGGCTCCGCGTTTCTTCATCTCCGGAAACAACACCGGCGCCACAGCCGCCATGTCCGCGGCCTTGGAGCCGGAAATGCCGGACACCAGATACATTGCCCCGACCAGCACGTAATGCAGGCCGCCGCGAACGTGGCCCAGCAGACTGGCAAGAAACGCCACCATGGCCCGCGCCATGCCGGTCATCTCGATCAGCAGGCCGAGGAAGACGAACAAGGGCACGGCGAGCAGGATCAGGTGACTCATGCCCTCGTCCATCCGGCCGACCAGCACCATCAGCGGCGTCCGCGTGGTCAGAGCCAGATATCCGAAGATCGCAAGGCCAAATCCGAAGGCGATCGGCACGCCGGCGAACACGCAGAATCCGGCCACGCCGACGAAGAAGATCACGAGGTTCAAATTACCCAACGGCCGCAGAATCGGCTGGGCGAACCAGAACACCCAAATGATAACGGCGACCGTTGCGGCTGCGCGGAGTAGGGTGCGGATATTCCCGGTGCGTGCCAGCCGCAGCAGCGCAAAGGCGGCCATCAGCGTCATCCCGACGGGCAGCGCTGCGGCGCGCCACATATTGGAGATCTGCAACGCCGGCGTGGTGATGAAGCTTTCTTCGTAGGCGTAGTCCCACGAGGGGCGGGTGATCAACAGCAGGAAAACGAGGGCCGCGCAGATGGCGACCACATCGAGGAAAGCACGGTGCGCGGGGCTGGCTCGCGCGACCAGTGCGGTCATGCGCATATGCTCGCCGCGGCGGAAGGCCACCACCGCGCCCAGCATCGCAAGCCAGAGAAACAGGATCGACGCCAGTTCGTCCGACCAGATCAGGGGCTGGTGCAGCAGGTAGCGAAAAACCACGCCCGCGAACAACACCACGATCTCCGCTACAACAAGCGCCGCGGCCGGCACTTCGACGAGATATCCGAGATAAGCGTCGAGCAATGCCCCGAGCGAACGCCGGCTAGGGAAATCTGGCGTTTCCGCGTCAGCCGTCGTTCCCGTGACTTCGGCGCGAGCCATCTCGACCCCTTGTCGTCCGAGGCTGGCCCTATGCCAGTTCGCCGACCGACTTCTCGAGCAACGACCACGCCTGATCGCCGTATTTGACCTTCCATTCGGAATAGAAACCGGCGGAACGCAGCTTGTCGCGGAATGGGATAACGTCAGGCTGATTGAAGGTCAGCCCCTTGCCGGCGAGGTCGGCCTTGACCGTCACATTCAGCTTCTCGATATCCTCACGTTCCTTGATCGCCGCGGCATTGATGTTCCTGGCGACGATGGTGCGGAGATCGGCCGGAAGCGCCTCCCACGCGCGGCGGTTGGCGAGGAACCAGAATCCGTCCCACATGTGGTTGGTTAGTGAGCAGTATTTTTGAACCTCATATAGCTTGGCCGTGGAGATCAACGCGAGCGGGTTTTCCTGACCTTCGACGATTTTGGTCTGCAGGGCCGAATAGACCTCGTTGAAGTTGATCGAGGCAGGCGAGGCGTCAAACGCCTTGAACATCGAAATCCAGAGCGGGGACACTGGCACTCGGATCTTGAAACCCTTGAAGTCATTCGGTCCGTTGATCGGCCTGGTCGAAGACGTGGTCTGCCGGAAACCGTTGTCCCAGATCTTGTCCATCACCACGAGATTGGACTTGGTAATCTCGCCACGGATATACGCGCCAAGTTCGCCATCCATAGCCTTCCACACCGTGGCGTAGTCCGGAAACGCGAAACCGATGCCGTTGATCGATGCAGCCGGAACCAGCGTGGCCAGGATCAGACCGGACAGCGTGAAAAATTCAACGCCACCGGAACGGATCTGGCTGAGTATGTCGGTGTCGGAGCCAAGTTGGTTGCTGGGGAATATTTGCAGATCGACGCGTCCATTGGTTTCGGTCTTGATCGCTGCCGACATTTCCTGGGCCCGAATGTTCAGCGGGTGCGAATCCGGCAGGTTGTTGGCGTATTTGTAAGTGAACTCGGCCTTCTCGGCGCGTGCCACGAACGGCGCTCCAACGCTGCCCAGGATAGCCGTCGCCGCCGTCGCCTTCAGCATGGTACGCCGTGAAAAACCCATCTGAATCGTCTCCTGAGGCCGTTGTCGTTCAGCAGGTCCCCATGATACGAACCGCCCCACGGTAATTGCAACAAACGTCGATAAGCCTTTGTAGTCTCGCTCCAAATAGATAGGAATATGAGCGCGAGTCCGCCTTTAAAGCCGTGTGGTGAAACTTTAGGAACCAGAAACATGACTACGAGGATCGGTAATGCCATGTATTGGGGAGCCTGTGTGGCGGCCGCGGGCTGGCTTGCCTTTGTGCTGTACCTGATGACCACTAGTGATCGGAATGACGTGACGGGCCAAGCCCTCGCAATTGGCTTTGGCGGCGCCGCACTAGTTTGGGGTTTCGGTCGCGGGACGCGTTATGTTTTGGCCGGCAAGTAGCTGATTTTGCTACCGGGTACGCTAGGTGAAACATCGCCAGTAGATATTCCATAATATACCTTATGCGAATTACAGACGGCCAGCGCGGTCCGTGCGATCGAACTACGCGCCTGGGATCATGCCGTCGGCCGCAATTGAGACCGAGGCTTCCGTTAAGCCGCGCGCGCCGCGTACGTGCGCCATCCGTTTGCGCGCAATCTGCATGCCGGGCACTCGCCGCAGCCATAGCCCCAGTCATGCTGCGCGCCGCGCTCGCCGAGATAACAGGTGTGCGAGTGTTCGCGGATCAGATCGACCAGCCCCGCTCCGCCAAGTTCGTGCGCAAGCGACCACGTCGCGGCCTTGTCGAGCCACATCAGCGGCGTGTGCAATTCAAACTGTTTGTCCATTCCGAGATTGAGTGCGGTCTGCAGGGCCTTGATGGTTTCATCGCGACAATCCGGATAGCCGGAATAATCGGTCTCGCACATGCCACCGACGATATTGCGTCATGTCGCGCCGGTAGGCCAGCGCCGTCGCGAAGGTCAGGAACACGAGATTTCGGCCGGGTACGAACGTATTCGGCAATCCGCCCTCGCCCATTTCGATCGCGACGTTCCGGGTCAGTGCGGTATCGGAAATCTCCGCCAGCGTCGGAATGGCGAGCGTATGGCTCTCACCGAGTTTCTCCGCCCAGTCCGGACGCAGCGATTTCATGCCCGCGAGCAACGTGTCGCGGCAGTCGAGTTCGATCGCGTGGCGCTGGCCGTAATCGAAGCCCAGCGTTTCGACATGCGCGAAGCGTTGCAGCGCCCAGGCAAGGCAGGTCGCGGAGTCCTGTCCTCCGGAAAACAGCACCAGTGCGGTTCGAGACGCGGGCTGATCGGTCATGACGATGCCAATAGCATCCATCGACACCCGCGCCAATCGGCTGCGATTGCGTGGCCGGTCCACCCGCTTTTTGCTGGGACGGCGGCGCGGCTTGCGGCATAGAGATAGTCCGAATTCCGTCTTGATACCGGTGAACCGATGACCCCTTCCCGCGATATTTCACGCCTGATCGAGATCATGGCGCAACTGAGAACGCCCGGCACCGGCTGTCCGTGGGATCTCGAACAGACGTTTGCGACCATTGCGCCCTACACCATCGAAGAAGCCTACGAGGTGACGGACGCGATCGTGCGCAACGATCTGATCGATCTCTGCGATGAACTCGGCGATCTGCTGTTGCAGGTGGTGTTTCACGCCCGCATGGCCGAAGAGCAGAACGCCTTTTCGTTCGGCGACGTGGTCGAGGCCATCACGCGCAAGATGATCCGCAGGCATCCGCATGTGTTTGCCGACAGTTCGGGCACCATTGCGCCACAGACGTCAAGGGTACTTGGGAACGCATCAAGACGGAGGAAAAAGCCGAGCGCGCCGCGCGTAAGCCGATGCGAAGAAGCGCTCGCCTCGGCCTGCTCGCAGACGTCAAGGCGGGACAACCTGCGTTGGCGAGAGCAATGGCCCTTCAGCAAAAGGCCTCGACGGTCGGATTCGACTGGAACGATCCGCGTGCCGTGCTCGACAAGATCCGCGAGGAAGCCGACGAGATCGAAGCGGCGCTGGATCGTGGTGACAAGTCCGACATCGCGTCTGAGACCGGCGATCTCATGTTCGCGCTCGTCAACCTCGCACGTCATGTCGATGCCGATCCTGAAATGGCGCTGCGCGAGGCCAATGCGAAATTCGAGCGGCGGTTCGGCTATATCGAACGGACGCTTGCTGCGAAGCGGCTCGCACGCTGGAGGGCGCGTCTCTTGCCGAAATGGACGCGCTCTGGAACGAGGCGAAGACGCAGGAAAGAGCCTGACATCGTCAGCGAATTTCCGCGAATCCGTGGAGTTCCCGCTGTTGCAGATCAGCTCACACGCCGCTCTGGCTGATGAACTTGGTGTTGAGATAGGCCTCCATCGCCTCGGTACCGCCTTCGGAGCCGTAGCCGGAATCCTTGACGCCTCCGAACGGATTTTCCGGCATGCCGAGGCCGGCATTGTTGATCGCCACCATGCCGCTCTCGATCGCAGCACCGATGGCGGTCGCCGTCTTCGTCGAACTGGTGAACGCATAGGACGCGAGGCCATACGGCAGACGGTTCGCCTCCTCCGCGACCTCGTCGAAGGTCGAGAACGGTGAGATCAGCGCCAGCGGACCGAACGGTTCCTCGTTCATGGCGCGGGCGTCCTTCGGTACGTCAGCGACGACGGTCGGCTCGAAGAAATAACCCTTGTTGCCGACGCGATGACCGCCCGCCGTGAGCTTGCCGCCTTTACCGATCGCGTCCTGCACGAAGTCTTCGATGGCAGTGACGCGGCGCGGATTGGCGAGCGAGCCCATCTTGGAATCGGCGTCGAGTCCGTTGCCGACCTTGATCGCCTTGGCGGCTTCCGTGAACTTGCCGACAAAATCCTTGTAGACGTTGTCCTGCACGAGAAGACGCGTCGGCGCGATGCAGACCTGGCCGGCGTTACGGAATTTGGCGCCCGCGATGATCTTCACAGCGCTTGCAATGTCGGCGTCGTTGAACACGATTGCCGGCGCGTGCCCGCCAAGCTCCATCGTCGCACGCTTCATGTGCAGTCCGGCCAGCGCTGCGAGTTGCTTGCCCACCGCGGTCGAGCCCGTGAACGACATCTTCCGAATGATCGGATGCGGGATCAGGTAGTCGGAAATCTCGGCCGGCACGCCGAACACCAGATTGATGACGCCGTCGGGCACGCCCGCATCGACGAACGCGCGGAGCAATTCGGCCGGAGACGCCGGCGTTTCCTCGGGCGCCTTGACGATGATCGAGCAACCGGCGGCAAGCGCGGCCGACAGCTTGCGGCAGACCTGATTGATCGGGAAATTCCACGGCGTGAAAGCCGCCACCGGGCCGACCGGCTCCTTGATCGCGATCTGGTAAATGCCGGGCCCGCGCGCCGGAATCAACCGGCCATAGGCGCGACGGGATTCTTCGGCGAACCATTCGATGACGTCGGCCGACGCCAGCGTCTCGATCCTGGCTTCAGCGAGAACCTTGCCCTGCTCCATGGTCATCAGCGTCGCGATCTTGTCGGCGCGCTCCCGCATCAAGGTCGCCGCCTTGCGCATGATCTTGGCGCGCTCAAAGGGTGCGACGGCGCGCCAGACCTTGAAGCCCTTGTCGGCAGCGGCCAGCGCCTCGTCGAGGTCGGAACGATCCGCATGAGCCACCGTTCCGATCTGCTCTTCGGTAGCAGGGTTGAGCACAGCGATGGTCTTGCCGGATGTGCTGGGGCGCCACTTGCCGTTGATCAGCAGCGATGTGTTTTGATAACTCACGAGATTCTCCCTGCGATCTTCCGGCGATTGCTTGATGGCATGGAATAGTGCTGACGCCTTGCCGGTCAAGTCCGTCCCGCGCGACCCTGCCTTGCGGAGATCGGGCAGGATGCGCAATTCGGCATCAAAGCGGGTGCGGTATCGCGGCGTACCGGTTGACGACGATGTCGCGTTTGGTCTCGTCGACGCGGACGGTCATGTCGTAACGGCCGTCGTGCAGTTCCTTGGCGAGCACTTCGGAATTGCGGTGCAGCCAACTGATCGCCGCGCCGTCGGAGGCATCGACCGACAGGTCCAGCGTGGTTCGGGTCGCCGCCAGCCGATCCTCGATCGCCGCCAGCAGCGTATCGAGCCCTCGCCGGTTTCGGCGGAGACGAGGAAACACGGCACCTCGGCCGACCGGCGCGCGGCGATGTTTTCCAGATTTTCGCGCTGATCCGCGTCGAAGCGATCGATCTTGTTCCAGACTTCGAGAATGCGCGCCCCTTGTCCGGGATCGATGCCGAGTTGACGCAGCACAGCCTCGACATCGTGCTGCTGCGCCTCGGCATCTTCGTGCGAAATGTCGCGAACATGGAGAATAACGATCCGCCTCCATCACCTCTTCCAGCGTCGCGCGAAACGCGGCGACAAGCTGGGTCGGCAAATTGGATATGAATCCGACGGTGTCCGACAGCATGGCCTTGCCGCCGTGCGGCAGCGTCAGCGCGCGCAGCGTCGGGTCGAGGGTCGCGAACAGCATGTCGGCGGCCTGCACGTCAGCGCGCGTCATCCGGTTGAACAGCGTCGATTTGCCGGCATTGGTATAGCCGACCAGCGCGACCACGCGATAAGGCACGCGCTGCCGCCCGGCGCGATGCAGCCGCCGCGTCGCCTGCACCTTCTTCAGTTCGTTTTCCAGCCGCGTGATGCGATTGCCGATCAGGCGGCGGTCGGCCTCGATCTGGGTTTCGCCGGGGCCGCCCATGAAGCCGAAGCCGCCGCGCTGCCGTTCGAGATGGGTCCAGGAGCGCACCAGGCGGCTACGCTGGTAGTTGAGGTGGGCGAGTTCGACCTGAAGCGCGCCCTCCTTCGTCTTGGCGCGGCGCCCGAAGATTTCGAGGATCAGGCCGGTCCGGTCGAGCACCTTTGTGCTCCAGGCCTTTTCCAGATTGCGTTGCTGAATTGGCGACAGCGCGCAATCCATCACCACCAGATCGGCGCCTTCGGCGGCGATCAAGCCGGCGAATTCCTCGACCTTTCCCTTGCCGAGATATGTCGCGGGTCGTGATCTGGGTGACCGGCGCAATGATCGCCTTGGCGACGTCGAGATCGATCGCGCGCGCAAGGCCGGCGGCTTCATCCAGCCGGGCGTCGGAATCGCGCACTGTATTTCCCGACTGGGACGTGTCGGTATCGCCGCGCCGCAGTCGCAAGATAAGGGCCGATGACGATCACCCGCCCGGTCGGTTTGCCCTGCATCGGCCCTGCACGGTCGATGCTCCCCTCAATGTCTCGGGGTTCCAATCAGGAAACTTTCAAATACGTGCTCAAAGGGGAGCGTCCTCGCCGCCTTCGAACAACTGGATCGGGGCACCCGGCATGATGGTCGAAATCGCATGTTTGTAAACAAGCTGCGAATGACCGTCGCGCCGCAGCAGCAGGCAGAAATTGTCGAACCAGGTGACAATTCCCTGCAGTTTGACACCGTTCACCAGAAAGATTGTCAGTGGCGTCTTGGTTTTTCGAACGTGATTGAGGAAGGTGTCTTGTAGGTTTTGTGCGCGGTCTGTCGCCATTGTTGTTATCCCGCAGTTTGGCTTTGCGTTTTTTGTCGCACCAGACACAACTCTCCGCGGAGTGTTTCCTGGCAGCCGGCGCCCTCTGAGATCCCCCCTCATGGACCCGGCGCATTAATTAGAGGCCAGAGCTTGGTGTTAGGCAAGCCAGTTCGGGCCGCAGGTTCGCCTAGATACGCAAAAACCGTCAGGAAAACGCTGAAAAGCGGTGAAATTCTTCCCGCAGCCGCCGGGCAATACCGCCGGGTTGCCCATTTCCCGACCGTCTGGCCGTCGATCGCGACAACGGGCATGACGATCTGGGACGCCGAGGTTACGAAAGCCTCCGCAGCCTCGTGTGCTTCCGCCGGCGTGAACGGACGTTCCTCCAGCCTGATTTGAAGGGCCTGCATTACCTCCATGAGAACGGCGCGGGTGATGCCGGCAAGAATACCGTGGTCGGCCGAGCGCGTGACGACGCGGCCGTCTTTCGTCACGATCCAGGCGGTGCTCGAGGCACCCTCGGTGACAAAGCCGTCGCTCCCGACGTACCAGGCCTCATAAGCCCCCTTCTCACGCGCTTCCTGCTTTGCCAGAACGTTGGGCAGCAGCGACACCGACTTGATATCTACCCGTGACCAGCGATTTTCAGGCACGGTGATGACCTTGATGCCGGTGGCGGCCGTTTGCTGGTTTTTCTCGTAATTGAGCGCGCGAGCCGTAACGACGACGCTCGGCTTCACGGGATTTAGCGGAAATGCATGATCGCGCCGCGCCACGCCGCGGGTCACCTGCAAATAGACCAGCCCATATGTCACACGATTACGCCTCGCCACCTCGTGCATGACGACGCCTAACGCCGAGAGTGGCATCGGCTCGGAAATCCGCAGTTCGCGCAGCGATCGCTGCAATCGCGCCATGTGCCTGGGAAAATCCACCATTCTTCCGCCGCGCACTTCGCAGACCTCATAAACGCCGTCCGCAAATTGATAGCCGCGATCCTCGACGTTGACGCTGGCGTCGCGCATGTCGCGATATTGGCCATTGACGTAAGCAATCCGCGACATCTGGCGATTCCGACTTCCGCTGTGCTTCAACTAACGCCGAGCGCCTTGAGTTTGCGATGCAGCGCCGAACGCTCCATGCCGACGAATTCCGCCGTGCGTGAAATGTTGTTGGAGAAGCGGCTGATCTGGGCGATCAGATAATCGCGCTCGAAGACTTCTCGGGCCTCGCGCAGCGGCAGGCCCATGATGTGCTCGCCATTGACGCCGGTCGGCATCGCCGGAACCATCGAGCCGACATCCTGCGGCAGCATGTCAGCGGTGATAATCACCTCCGGACCGCCGCCGGCCAGGATCATCACGCGCTCGACGTTGTTACGGAGCTGCCGGACATTGCCAGGCCAGACGTGCGATTGCAGTACGGCCATCGCATCGTCACCAATCTTGCGCTTGGGCAGCCCGCTCGCGACAGAGATCTGGTCCATGAAAAATCCGATCAGTTCGGGAATATCCTCCCGGCGTTCGGAGAGCGGCGGAACCCGATCGGCACGACCGACAACCGATGGTAGAGATCCTCGCGGAAACGGCCCGCGGCGATCTCCTCCTCCAGGTTGCGCGCGGTCGACGAAATGATGCGCACGTCGACATTGATCTTGGCCGCGCCGCCGGAGCGCTGAAAGGTCTGGTCGACCAGGACGCGCATGATCTTGTTCTGAGTCTCGCGCGGCATGTCGCCGATCTCGTCGATGAATAGCGTGCCGCCGTGTGCCTCTTCCAGCGCCCCGGCCTTGCGCGGCTGCTGACCGTCGATCTGCTCGACACCGAACAGCTCGAACTCCATTCGTTCCGGCGTAATTGCAGCGGCGTTGATGACGACAAACGGTCCCTCCGAACGCCCCGACTGGGTGTGAAGCGTTCGCGCGGCCAGTTCCTTGCCGGAGCCGGACGGACCGACGATCATGATGCGGCTGTTGGCCTTCGCCGCGCGCTCGATGGTCTGCCGAAGCTGGTTCATGCACGGGGAGCGGCCAACCAGCGAACCTGCCGCCGGCGCAAGCTGCTTCAGTTCCTTGACCTCGCGCTTGAGACGCGACGTTTCGAGCGCGCGCGTCGCCACCAGAATCAGACGATCGGACTTGAAAGGCTTTTCAATGAAGTCATAGGCGCCGCGCTTGATCGCCGCGACGGCCGTTTCGATGTTACCGTGCCCGGAAATCATGACGACCGGCATATCGGGGCTGTCCTGCTTGATCTTCTCGAGCAGTTGCAGCCCGTCGAGCTTGCTGCCTTGCAGCCAGATATCGAGGAACACCATGTGCGGCCGGCGGCTTGAAACCTCCGCAAGCGCTTGATCGCTGTCGCGTGCGGTCCGGGTCGTGAAACCCTCGTCTTCGAGGATGCCTGCAACGAGGTCGCGAATATCAGCCTCGTCGTCTACTATGAGAATGTCATGTGCCATAGGTTGAATCCGCCTGGTCAGTTGCCGCCGGTTGCAACTTCGGTCTTCGTTTCATTGCTGGTCAAGGTATCGTCATTAGTCGCGACATCACCGCCATTGGTTTCAGCATTCGGCGCACGACCGGACACGGCAAACCGCAACCGCATCCAGGCTCCCCGCGCGCCCGGTCTTATGGCGGAAGCGTCGTTGAGTTCGAGCTTTCCACCGTGGTCTTCCAGCACACGCCCCACAATCGCCAGACCGAGGCCGGTGCCTTTTTCGCGAGTCGTCACGTAGGGCTCAAGCAGCCGCGCTCTTGCGACCTTCGGCAGGCCAATGCCGTTGTCGATCACGTCGATGACAATGTCGTCGTCTTCCCGCGCCGCGATGACATCGATCCTGCCTTTTCCGCGCGTCTCCGGCGGCACAGCTTCGATGGCTTCGGTCGCGTTCTTGATGATATTGGTCAGAGCCTGCGAGATCAGCCGCCGGTCGAACTGGGCATGCATCGGTTCGTGCCTGATGTCGGTATCGATATCGATCTCGGGATGTCCGACACGCATGAGGAACACCGCCTGGCGGATCGTATCGGCGACCTCCTCTCCTTCCATCACCGGTTTCGGCATTCGCGCAAACCGCGAAAATTCATCGACCATCCGCCTGATATCCTCGACCTGACGCACGATCGTATCGGTGCACTGCTCGAAGATTGTTTTGTCTTCAGTAATCACCTTGCCGAATTTGCGGCGAATGCGCTCGGCCGAAAGTTGGATTGGCGTCAACGGATTTTTGATCTCATGCGCGATCCGTCGAGCTACATCGCCCCAGGCCGACGTGCGCTGTGCCGTCACAAGCTCGGTGATATCGTCCAGCGTGACGATGTAGCTGTCGCGCGATTGACTGGTCTGCTCCGCGCTGACGCGCACCGAGATATTGCGCTCATTGCCGTCCCGAATGATAGTGATCTGACTCTGCACAAGCCGCTGCGTCCCTTCCCTCGCCGTCCGCATGAGATCATTCAACTCCGGAATCACTTCGGACAGCGGATGTCCCAGCGTTTCCGATTCGGAATGACCGATCAGTTTCTCCGCCGACCGGTTGAGGATGCCGATTGTGTTGGCGCCATCGACACCAATGATGCCGGCGCTCGCCGATGACAGCACGGCTTCGATGAAGCGGCGCCGGCTATCGATCAGGCCGCTCGCATTCACGAGCTCATCGCGTTGCGCGCGCAATTCGGCCGTCATCTTGTTGAAGGTTTCGCCGAGCTGGGCAAGATCTCCTTCGGACTTCAGGACGGGCACCTGAACGTTCAGGTCGCCGGTGGACACGAGGTTGGCTGCGTTCATCAAGCGACGGACGGGTGCGACGAACCGGTCGGCGAAGTTCAGGGCCAGCAGTACCGATGCCATCAGGATGGTCAGCGCAATCACGGCAAACATCAGCGCGAACGCCACCTGAATGCCGAGACGCCGGGCCTCGATAGTGGCGTATACGGCAACGCTCGCCTCGGTCTGTTTCAGTTGCGCGACGACATGTGGATCGAGGAGTCTCTGCGACGTAAAGAAAGGTGTCCTGGAATGTGCGCAGGCGAAGGACGGCGGCGACATAGTTCGCTTCCGGAATCACCGCGATCAGCGGGTCGTCCTCGTTCACATTCTTGAGAATGTCCGGGTTCGGTGTATCGTAGGCTCGCTCGATGCCGGTTTGCGCCGATTCAAGCAGATGACCTTCCTTGTCGATCAGCATCGCGCCCGGCAGGTTGCGGGCCTTCGCGCTCGAGGTGAGGAGTTGGCGGAACGTTCCGCGGTCCTGATCATACAGCGGCCGCGCGTTGGAAATGTCGTTGGCCATGCCAAGGATATCGCCACGAATGAGCTGGGCGTGCTCGCGCACGTAGGCGTTGGCGACGATCAGCGAGTTTTGGATGACCTCCTTGGTCGGACCCGAGAACAGGCGGTCGAGGCCGCGATCGATGGTGACGTTGGCCACGATCGAGACCAGAACCGCCGGCAGCACCGCGATCACTGAGAACAGGCCAACGACCTGGACATGCAGCTTCGCCGCGGCGCGACCGCGCCGACGGGCCTGAACCAGCCGCCAGACCTCGCGGGCGATAATGCCGACGAGCAAAAGGATTGCGCCGGCGTCGATCAGCAGGAATGTGATGACGACCCGATGGGTCGGCTCGATCGGCGTGAGGCCGACCAGGACCACGAAGGTCAGGAACGCCGACAGCAGCGCGAGGCCGATCGCGACCGGCGCCAGCAGCCGGCGCAAAGTCCAGCCGCGCGGCTCGGCGAATGACGCATCGTATGATGAAGCCGGCGTGTCTGCGCTAGTCATCCAGGAAAACGGTTTGAATGTTTGAGGCCCGCTGACTATCGGTCAACGCCGACGGCGGACTGATGCATTCCTACAACAATGTTGCTTGATTACGACATTTCCGCGGCGTGTGCCACAGCGCGGCATGACTAGACAACGCTCGAATCATCAATTCTGTGTGGAAATCGTTCGAAGTTCCAACCTAACCCGAGTTCACCGCGCCTATCCTCCAGTCCGATAGACCTGGATATCCAGATCGCGGATCTTCTTGCGCAGTGTGTTGCGGTTTAGACCTAAAAGATCGGCCGCCCGAATCTGGTTGCCGCGGGTCGCGGCCAGCGCCGCAGTCAGGAGCGGCACCTCGATTTCCCTGAGAACGCGGTGGTAGAGCCCTGGCGGAGGGAGGCCGTTCGGAAAACCTGAGAAGTGCGACGACAGATACATCTCGACGGCGCCGCCAAGATTATCGAGGTTTTGACGTCCGCTACCACCGGAGACAATCGCAGGAGGTGCAAGTTCGCCATCGATCACCGAGCCGGTGATCATGTCCTGCGGGTAGAGAGCCGCGAGCCTGCGTGCCAGATTTTCCAGTTCGCGGACGTTGCCGGGCCAGCGGTGTTGCTTCAAGCGCTCGAGCGCAAGCGCATCGAGCTTCTTGGGCGGTAGCCCGTCCTTTTCGGCCAATGCGAAGAAATGCCTGATCAAATCGGGCAAATCCTCGATGCGTTCGCGCAGCGGCGGCAGCCGAAGCGGAACCACGTTGAGACGGAAGAACAGGTCCTCTCGAAACAGCCCCTGCTGGATCAGGACGCGGAGATCCTTGTTGCTCGCTGCGACGATCCGGACATCCGTCTTGATCGCGGTCCGCCCGCCGACGGTAGTATATTCACCCTGCTGAAGCACGCGCAGCAGGCGCGTCTGTGCCTCCATCGGCATGTCGCCGATTTCGTCAAGGAACAGCGTCCCGCCTTCGGCCTGCTCGAAACGGCCGGAGGCGCGGGCATTGGCGCCCGTGAAGGCGCCGCGCTCGTGGCCGAATAACTCCGACTCGATAAGATCGCGCGGGATCGCCGCCATGTTGACGGCGACGAACGGACCGTTGCGCCGCTTGCCGTAGTCATGAAGTGCGCGCGCGACCAGTTCCTTGCCCGTGCCGGACTCGCCGGAGATCATCACGGTGAGGTCGGTCTGCATCAGACGCGCCAGCACGCGATAGATTTCCTGCATCGCCGGCGAGCGGCCGACCAGCGGAATGGAATCGAATTCGTTTTCGTCGCCGCGCGCTGCACGCTCTTTCGGCTCGGCCAGCGCACGGCCGACGATTGCGATCAGTTCCTTGAGATCGAAAGGTTTTGGCAGGTATTCATATGCGCCGCGTTCGGAGGCCCGGATCGCCGTCATGAACGTGTTCTGCGCACTCATGATAATGACCGGCAGGTTTGGCCGCATCTTCTTGATGCGCGGCAGCAGATCGAAAGCGTTCTCGTCCGGCATCACGACGTCGGTGATGACGATATCTCCTTCGCCCTGGCTGACCCATCGCCAAAGCGTCGCCGCATTGCCGGTCAGTCGAACTTCATAACCGGCGCGCGACAGCGCCTGATTGAGAACCGTTCGGATGGCCGCGTCATCGTCGGCGACAAGTATGTTGGCTGCGGGCATATTTCCTCATCCTGAATCGCGTGAGGCGTGTGACGGCATCCCCGGCACGACGGCGTCATTGCTTAGCTGGCGTTTTGTATCGGTGCTGAACATCGGAAGGAGAATACGGAAGGTGGTCTTGCGCGGCTGCGACTCACACTCGACGATCCCGCCGTGGTCGCCGACGATTTTGGCGACCAGTGCGAGGCCGAGCCCGCTTCCGGTTTGCTTCGTGGTCACGAACGGATCGAACAGGTTCGGCAGCAGGTCCTCCGGAACACCAGGACCGTTGTCCTTGACGCAAAATTCCAGCGGCAGTGACACCCGCGTTTTCTTGCCGGGCACCGACAGGCGCACGCCGGGACGGAACGCGGTCGTCAACTGAATTTCACCTTCGCTCGCGAGGTCGGCCACCGCTTCCGCAGCGTTCTTGACCAGATTCAGGAAGACCTGGATGAGTTGGTCCTGATTGGCGAACACCGGCGGCAGGGACGGATCGTAATCTTCGATGAATTTGACTTTTCGCGCGAAGCCGGACTGCGCGAGCCGTTTGACATGATCGAGCACCGAGTGAATGTTGACGGGACCGCGCGCCACCGGGCGTTCGTCGCCAAATACCTCCATGCGATCCACCAGCGTGACGATGCGGTCGGCTTCGTCGCAAATCAACTGGGTCAGCATCCGGTCTTCCGACGAAGCCCCCTGCTCGAGAAGCTGGGCCGCGCCGCGGATGCCGGACAGCGGATTTTTGATCTCGTGCGCGAGCATGGCCGCGAGCGCGATTACCGAGCGTGCTGCGCTGCGATGGGTCAACTGCCGATCCATCTTGTCGGCGATGGTGCGCTCCTGAATCATCACAACGACATGGCCTGGCCGTTCCGTCAGAGGCGCGACGTGCAAGTCGACCTGACGATCCCGGCCGATCCGTGGCGTACCGAGATCGACCTTGAATTCGTTCACGGGCGAGCCGCTGTCGCGAACCTGATCGATCAGCGTCAGCAGGGACTACCGAACGGGATGACCTCCTTCAGCGGCTGCCGCTGCAGAAACTGCGTCGACATTTCGAAGAAGGATTCCGCCGCCATGTTGGCGTCGATGATCCTGCCGTCGGGACTGACCAGCAGCACCGGGTTCGGCAGCGCGTTGAGAATGGCCTCGTCGTCGGAGGACGCGATACGTGCGCGCTCCGCGAGCGGCGTCATGCTGCGGTACTCCACGCAAAATCGTCGAACGCGTCCACCAAAGACCGCTGCACACTGGCCGGGTCGTCAGCCGTCAGAATTTTTCCCCGCCACGTCTTGAGGACCGACGTCGGTACGCCGCCGACCGCCGCCGCGACCTCGAGCGTCCAGCCAAGATGTTTTCGCGCATGACGAAGTCCGATGCGCAGGCCGTAATGCCTGAAGCAGGTCGTCATAGAGCGCGCGAATGTACGTCAACTGGTCTGCGAGCGACGGAGGCGGTTCCGCGATCCCCGTTTCGAGCTGGCGTCCGATCTGACCCGGCCATCCAGGGCTGGCCCTGCGCGCCGCGTCCCACCATGACGGCATCGGCGCCTGATTTATCAAGCGCAGTGACGGCCGCATCGAACGACGTGATGTCGCCATTGACGACAACGGGAATATCGACGGCGTCCTTGACCGCTCGCACCGCCTGCCAGTCGGCGCTGCCCTTGTAGAACTGGCAACGGGTCCGGCCGTGAACGGTAATCATCTGCACGCCGGCGGATTCGGCGCGCTGCGCGAGCTTCTGGCGCATTGAGCGAGCGATCATCCCATCCGAGCCGCATCTTGAGAGTGACCGGTACTTTCACCGCACCGACTGTCGCCTCGATCAGCCGCAGGGCATGGTCGAGGTCGCGCATCAGCGCCGAACCTGACTGGCCGCCTGTGACGTGGCGAGCGGGACAACCCATGTTGATGTCAATGATGTCGGCGCCTGCGGCCTCTGCGACCCGCGCGCCTTCTGCCATCCAGCGAGTCTCGCAGCCGGCAAGCTGAACGACGTGCGGTCCGCCGCCCGTGGCCTCGCAGCGGAGAACGGACATCGGCCGTCCGCGAACAAGGTCGTCGCTGGCGGTCATTTCGGAAACGACGAGCCCCGCCCCCAGTGCTTCGGCAAGACCGCGAAACGGTCTGTCGGTGATCCCCGACATCGGCGCCAGAAGAACCCGGCTGGCGATCGGAATATCCCCAACCGTGAATGACTTGCGACCTGATAACGCTGGACCCGTCGGGATTGTACTCATAGGCCCCAAATGCCGCTTC
Source organism: uncultured Alphaproteobacteria bacterium (assembly GCA_963764445.1). GTDB lineage: Bacteria > Pseudomonadota > Alphaproteobacteria > Rhizobiales > Xanthobacteraceae > Nitrobacter. The sequence goes on along the minus strand of CAVXSV010000004.1, from coordinate 169,184 downwards.
CTTGCAGCCCTAAGCTTCTAAATGCTCAGCTCATTTATTGGGCAAGTTTCGTGGCTGCCCACACTTTAGCCAATTTCCGATACCTTGCAAGTGCGCTGCAACACAAATAATCCCTCCGTCCGCCGCCAGCGAACCTGCTGTTTTTTGCCCGGGCATGGTAAGGGCAGAGACGCCGAGCGGGATTCCTCCCTCCAAACAACTTACCGCTCATCAATTCCAATGCCGACATCAAAACGAACGGCCGCCATCATTGTTGCAGCAGGTCGCGGGCTCCGCGCCGGTGCCGGTGGTCCCAAGCAATACCGGACCATCGCCGGACGGACCGTGATTTCGCGGACCATGGAGGCGTTCTGCAATCATCCCGACATTTTCGCCGTCCAGCCGGTGCTCAATCCGGACGACCTTGCGATGTTCAATCACGCCGTCGCCGGGTTTCGCTATCAGCCCCCAGCGAATGGTGGCGCCACGCGCCAGGCCTCCGTTCACGCCGGCCTCGAGGCCCTCGCCGCGGACGCGCCGGACATTGTGCTGATTCACGATGCCGCTCGGCCATTCGTGACGCCGGCGCTGATTGCGCGCGCGATCGAGGCCGCAAATAAAACCGGCGCGGCGGTACCCGCGATTCCCGTGACCGACACCATCAAACAGGTCGATGCGTCCGGCGCCGTCATCGCGACGCCGGATCGCGCCAAGCTGCGGATCGCGCAGACACCACAGGCGTTTCGTTTCGACGTGATCCTCGATGCGCATCGCCGTGCGGCGCGCGACGGCCGCGATGATTTCACCGATGATGCCGCACTCGCTGAATGGGCGGGATTGACGGTTGCGACATTTGAAGGCGATGCTGCCAACATGAAACTGACAACTCCGGAAGATTTCGTGCGAGAGGAAGCCCGCCTCGCAGCATCGCTCGGCGACGTCAGGACCGGCACCGGCTACGACGTCCACGCCTTCGGCGAAGGCGATCATCGTCATGCTGTGCGGCGTCAAAGTGCCGCACAATCGCGGCTTCCTGGCTCATTCCGACGGCGACGTCGGTCTGCATGCGCTGGTCGATGCCATCCTCGGCGCGCTGGCTGACGGCGACATAGGCTCGCACTTCCCGCCGAGCGATCCGCAATGGAAGGGCGCGGCCTCCGACAAGTTCCTGAAATACGCAGTCGACCGCGTCGCGGCGCGCGGTGGCCGCATCGCCAATCTCGAAGTCACCATGATCTGCGAGCGGCCCAAGATCGGACCCCTGCGCGATGTGATGCGCGCGCGCATCGCCGAAATCACCGGCGTCGCGATCTCGCGCGTTGCCGTGAAGGCGACGACCAGCGAGCGGCTCGGATTTCACCGGCCGCGAAGAAGGCATCGCGGCGACGGCGAGTGCGACCATCCGCCTGCCCTGGAACGACAAGGGTTGGAGCACCTGACATGAGCGGCAGCGATACCCGCGCTCTGTCGCGTTCGCTGCTCGATCTTTGCCGGATGCGCAAGCTCACCATCGCCACGGCCGAATCCTGCACCGGCGGATTGGTCGCCGGCGCGCTCACCGACATTCCTGGCTCCTCAGACGTAATTGATCGCGGTTTCGTCACCTATTCCAACGACGCCAAGCGCGCGATGCTGGGCGTCAAGATCAGCACGCTCGACAGTTTTGGTGCGGTCAGCAAGGAGATCGCAATCGCGATGGCGGTCGGCGCGCTGGAACGCGCCGGCACCGATCTCGCCGTCGCCATCACCGGGATCGCGGGCCCGGGTGGCGCAACGCCGGGCAAGCCTGTGGGTCTCGTTCATTTCGCGGTCGCCGCGCGTGACGGCCGCCTGATCCATCGCGAATGCCGTTTCGGTGCGATCGGTCGCAGTTCGGTGCGGCAACGTTCAGTCGTCGAAGCCCTGCGGATGCTGATGGAACTGGCGCGAGGACCGAAGCCGCCCGAAAAAATCCGACGCGAGAGCGTCAGCCGCCTGCGGCCGCGAGCGGCGCGAGCGCCGTTGCGTCGTACCGCCAAGCGGCGCGGGACGACAGGTCCTATCAAACCTTCTCCCAAGAAAACCTGAGACGGACCGCGCGCTAGATCGCGGTGCGCGGCGGACCGTAAACGGCGTCCGCGCGCTTTTCGAAGGCCGATGCGAAGCGCTGGAATGCAATGTCAAACATCGCGCCCATCAGCATCGCCAGCATCCGGCTCTTGAACTCATAAGTGATGAAAAACCCAACGTCGCAGGCCTGATCCGACTTCGGCTCAAAGGTCCAGCGGTTTTCCATATGACTGAACGGACCGCGCAAATATTCGACGAGGATTTTGAGGTTTGGCCGGTCTAGGGTCACCTTGCTCGTAAACGTCTCCCGCACCAACTTGAACGATACGGTCATATCGGCCACTACGACTTCCTTGCCGTCGGCCGCTGGCGTGCGCTGCCGCACTTTCAGTGAATGGCATAACGGCACGAACTCCGGATAGCGCTCGACGTCGGCTACGAGATCGAACATCTGGTCCGAACTGTATTGCACGCGGCGCTTGCTAGAGAACGTCGGCATCCCGTGCAGCTTAACGCGACAATCTTGCGCGCGCGGCCTGTAACTTCGCAAAGTCTTCGCCGGCATGATGCGACGAGCGGGTCAGCGGGCTGGCCGACACCATCAGGAATCCCTTGGTATAAGCCACGGTCTCGTAACTCGAGAACTCATCAGGTGTGACGTAGCGCATCACGGCGTGATGCTTGCGGGTCGGCTGCAGATACTGCCCGATCGTGAGAAAATCCACATCCGCCGAGCGCAGATCGTCCATCACCTGCAGAACCTCGTGCCGCTCCTCGCCAAGCCCGACCATGATGCCGGATTTGGTGAAGATCGTCGGGTTGATTTCCTTCACCCGCTGCAGCAGGCGAATCGAGTGGAAATAGCGCGCGCCAGGGCGCACCGTCAGATAGTGCGATGGCACGGTTTCGAGATTGTGGTTGAACACGTCGGGCTTGGCCGCCACGACTTTTTCAAGCGCGCCGTCCTTGCGCAAGAAATCCGGCGTCAGGATTTCGATGGTCGTACTCGGGCAGCGCTCTCGAATCGCACGAATGGTCTGCGCGAAATGCTCGGCGCCACCGTCTGCGAGATCATCGCGATCGACGGAGGTGATAACGATATGTGCGAGACCGAGCTTCCGCGTTGCCTCGGCCACGTATTCGGGCTCCGAGGCATCGAGCGCGCCGGGTAAACCGGTCTTGACGTTGCAAAAAGCGCAGGCGCGGGTGCAGGTGTCGCCCATGATCATGAACGTGGCGTGCTTCTTGTCCCAGCACTCGCCGATATTTGGGCAACCCGCCTCCTCGCACACCGTGACGAGACCATTCTCCTTGACGATCCTGCGAGTGTCCGCATAGCCCCGCGTATTCGGCGCACGCACGCGAATCCAGTCCGGCTTCGGCGGCGATAGCGCGTCAGGCCGGTTCGCCTTTTCGGGATGGCGCGGCCGGACGGGGTTTGCAGAGACGGTATCGAGAACGACGACCATGGAATGTCCGTTGAACGAGAGCCCTTAGCTAATCGGTGTCGCGAGGCCGCGCAACCCGCCCTCGCCCGGCGCGCTCAAACATGTAACATATCGGATCAAATCCGTATCGTCCGCGCATCGATTCCTCGCCCAAAATGGCTTCAAACTCCCGGTTCAACTCCACCCGCCATAGGCAAACCGCTCAAGCGCTCGTTCTTTGCTCGCAATGTCCTTGAAATCGCGCCCGAACTGATCGGTGCGACGCTGCTTGTCGATGGGGTCGGCGGCGTCATCGTCGAGGTCGAAGCCTACCACCACACCGAACCGGCGGCGCATTCCTATCGGGGACCGACGCCGCGGAACATGGTGATGTTCGGCCCGCCCGGCTTTGCCTATGTCTACCGCTCCTATGGCATCCACTGGTGCGTCAATTTCGTCTGCGAAGAGGAAGGCTCCGCCGCCGCGGTTCTGATCCGCGCGCTGCAACCGACCCATGGCATTCCGGCGATGCGGCGGCGGCGCGGGCTGCACGACGAGCGTCTGCTGTGTTCGGGGCCGGGCAAATTGTGCGAGGCGCTGGGCATATCGATTGCGCACAACGGACTGCCGCTCGATGCGCCGCCGATTGCGGTTTACCGGCGCACGAAGGAAGTTGACGTCGTCAGCCGGGCGTTCGCATCGGCATTACCAAGGCCGCCGACCTGCCATGGCGCTACGGATTGAAGGGATCGAAATTTCTCAGCAAGCCGTTCAGGACCGCTGGGCTCCTGAGATCGATTGCCAGCGGGATCACGATCATCGGCACGATAGCAAGACCGATCGGCACGAATGCGAAGGCGGCATTCCCCGTGATATCCCAAACCATGCCGCTGATGATGGAGATCAGCATCGCAATGCCGTAGCCGATGGTGAAGATACCGGCCGACATGCGCGGCACGTCGTCGGGAGCGACCAGCAGCGCCGGCAGCGTCAGCACAAGAGTCAGGCCGATGGCGCAGGTGAAGCCCACCAGCGCTGCCGCGCATACGATTCCCCACAGGTTCGTGGTGGTCGCGACGCCCACGGTGCCGAGCACGCCAAAAAAACCGGTCAGGATGAGTGGCCATTTTCGCCGCTCCAGGCGGCTTGCGGCAATCAGCAAGAGAAAGGATCCCGGCAATTGCCCGACATTGAGCGCCGACAGCGCCGGGCTGATCAACTCGGTATGGCCGGTTTGCAGCAGCAGGCCAGGCAGGAATGCGTTCGTGCAGAAATAAAGTTGATTGTTTGCGGCCGCGACGAGCCCGACCTTCCAAAGCAGGGGATCGCGCCAGTCCGGCATCCAGCGGCGATGCTGAACCGCGACACCCTCTCCGCTCGGCCGCGCAGCGAAGATGATCAGCGCGATCGCCGCCGACACGACGGACCAGACTTCAAGGCTCGCGCGCCAGCCGCCGCCCAGCAAGGGCACGATGACGGCTGCGAGCACCACGGGAAAGATTTCGCCGCACAGCAAGCCATTGGTGTAGACGGCCGTAGCGAAACCGATCCTGCGCGGCACCCATTGTCGCACCAGCGGCGGCAACGCCGGCTGCATCACGGCCACGCCCGCCGCCATGAGCGTGGTCGCGGCGAAAAGGGTCATGGCGTCGATGGCGAAGCCGCGCAGCGCAGATCCGACTGTGGCAATCAAGAGACCGACCACGAGTGCCTTGACGGCGCCGACGCGTGCGATCAGCAGCGATCCCGGGACCGCGATCAGCGCAAACAGGCTGACCGGAATGGCGTTGAGTATCCCGACCGCGGTTCCGGACAGCGCAAGATCCGAAATGATGATCGCCAGAACCGGCGGCACGCCAAGGATCGCCAGCCGCAGCCCTATGCCCCCAAGCCAGAGCAGGCTCAACGGGCGCAACGATGACGATGGTGCAGTGGTCACTCAGCCGCTTTCAGGCGCTCCAGCGCGTCGATGAATTTCGCCTTGCGCGCAACGGCGGCTTCGCGCTTTTCCTTCTCTTCCTCGACAATCTCTTCAGGCGCGTTGGCGACGAATTTCTCGTTGGCAAGCTTGGAGTCGACCCGCTTGATGTCGGCGTCGGCTTTGGCAATTTCCTTGTCGAGGCGCGCGCGCTCGGCGGCAAAATCGATGACGCCTTTCAACGGCAGCGCGGCGATTTCGCCACGGACCAGCAATTGCACGGTGCCTTCCGGTGCGCGGTCCGCGAACGATATGTCTGCGAGCCGGGATAGTCGCTTGACGACGTCGCTCCAGCGCAGCGCCCGTGCCTTGCTCTCGGCGGATACACCTGCGAGCACCAACGGCGTCAGCGTTGCGGGCGGAATATTCATTTCCGCGCGGATAGAGCGGATAGCAGTCACGAGATCGACCACCCAGCCGATCTCGGCCTCCGCCGCGTCGTCGCGGAAATACGGCTCCGACGGATCGGCAAGCAGCACTGACGCGGCGAAGGGATCGCAGGCGGCCGCCGCGATCAGCGCCTGCTGCTCGCCGGTGAGACCGGCCTTGATCGGCCATGGAGTCAGCGCCAGCAGTTGCGGCCGCGCCGATGTCACCGCCCACAATTCCTCGGTGAGGAACGGCATGAACGGATGCAGGAGCTTCAGGATTTCGTCGCGCGCCCACGCCACCATGGCGCGGGTCTCGGCCTTGGCAGAATTGTCCTCGCCCATCATCACGGGCTTTGCGAGTTCAAGATACCAGTCGCAATAAACGTTCCAGACGAAACGATAGATCGTCCCGGCGGCATCGTTGAAGCGATAGGCTTCAATGGCGTCGGTGACCTCGCGGGTCGCGTGCGCGGTCTCATGAACGATCCAGCGGTTGAGTGTTTCTTTTGCAACGGTCGGATCAAACTGCGCAGGAAGCACACAGTCATTCATTTCCGCGAAGCGGCAGGCGTTCCAGAGCTTCGTTGCAAAGTTGCGATAACCCTCGACCCGCTGCGGCGCCAGTTTGATGTCGCGGCCCTGCGCCGCCATCGCGGCGAGCGTGAAGCGCAATGCATCGGCGCCGTAATCGTCGATCAGATGCAGGGGATCGATGACGTTGCCCTTCGACTTCGACATCTTGGCGCCCTTCTCGTCGCGGACGAGCGCGTGAATGTAGATCGTCGAGAACGGCGCTTCTTTCATGAAGTGGAGGCCCATCATCATCATCCGGGCGACCCAGAAGAAGATGATGTCGAAGCCGGTGACCAGCACGTTGGTCGGATAGTAGCGCTTCACCTCCGGCGTCTCGTCCGGCCAGCCGAGCGTCGAGAATGGCCACAGCGCCGAGGAGAACCAGGTGTCGAGCACGTCCTCGTCGCGCGTGATGAATCCCTCGCGCTTGGCCGGATCGCGCGCCATCTCGGCGCCCTGCTCCGCCGTGATGATACCCTGCTCGACGTAATAACCGAGCGCGTTGCCGACCGCTTCGTCCTCTGTCTCCGCGACGAACACCTTGCCATCCGGACCATACCAGGCCGGAATCTGATGACCCCACCAGAGTTGGCGCGAAATGCACCATGGCTGGATGTTCTCCATCCACTCGAAGTAGGTCTTTTCCCAGTTCTTCGGTACGAACGTCGTCGCACCCGAGCGCACCGCCGACATCGCCGGCTGCGCCAGCGTCTTGGCGTCGACGTACCATTGATCCGTCAGGTAAGGCTCGATGACGACGCCGGAGCGGTCGCCATGCGGCACCATGTGCGTGTTCGGCTCGATCATGTCGAGGAACCCGAAATCTTCAAGCCGTGCGACAATGCTCTTGCGCGCGACAAAGCGGTCGAGGCCGTCCAATTCCTCGGCCAGCATCAGCGCGCCCTCGGGAAGGCCGCGCAGATAGTCCTCGTTTGCGGACAGCATGAGCCGCCCTTCCCGGTCGAGCACGCCGATCTGCGGAAGGCCATGGCGCTTGCCGACTTCAAAATCGTTGAAATCATGCGCGGGCGTGATCTTGACCGCGCCCGTGCCCTTTTCGGGGTCCGCGTAGTCGTCGCCGACGATGGGAATGCGCCGGCCGACCAACGGCAAGATCACGTGGCTCCCGATGAGGTGTCCGAGCTTTTCGTTTTCAGGGTGCACGGCGACTGCGGTATCGCCGAGCATGGTTTCCGGACGCGTGGTGGCGACAACGATATAGGTCGAGGGATCGTCCGGATTGAAGGTCTTGCCTTCGAGCGGGTAGCGCAGGTGCCATAGGCTGCCCTTGACCTCGATCTGCTGCACCTCGAGATCGGAGATGGCGGTGAGCAGTTTCGGATCCCAGTTGACGAGACGCTTGTCCTTGTAGATCAGGCCATCGCGATGAAGTTCGACGAACACCTTGGCAACCGCGCGCGACAGGCCTTCGTCCATGGTGAAGCGTTCACGAGACCAGTCGCACGACGCACCGAGTCGCTTCAATTGATTGACGATGACACCGCCGCTTTCGGCCTTCCACTGCCAGACGCGTTCCAGGAATTTCGCGCGTCCCATGTCGCGGCGGCCGGGCTCCTGCCGCTCCATCAATTGCCGCTCGACAACCATCTGGGTCGCGATGCCGGCGTGATCGGTGCCGGGTTGCCACAGCACGTCGCGGCCGCGCATCCGCTCGAAGCGGCACAGCACATCCTGCAGCGTGTTGTTGAGCGCGTGACCCATATGCAACGAACCGGTGACGTTCGGCGGCGGAATCACGATCGTGAACGGCTCAGCGTTGCGGCGGTCCGCCCGTCCGGCCTTGAACGCGCCTGCATCTTCCCAGACTGCGGACATGCGGCCTTCGATATCGGCGGGCTGATAGGTTTTTTCGATCATGGCAATGCAATCACAGTCGGTGCCGTTTCAGGCGAGTTCGCGGAAATGAAAGGCGTCTGACCGCGTAAAAGCCTTTCGGCGCACGCCAAGTCAACACGATGGGTGAATAAACCGGGCGAAGGCCGCAAATACCAGCCCTGCAAATACCAGCCCTGATGCGAAGGGCGGCGATCCACTCAGAAAATGAGTCAGGAGCGCCCGCGCGAAACCCGCTCGATTTCAGCCTTCACGATCCGCTCGACTACACCTGGCAGGTTATCGTCGAGCCAGGATTTCAGCATCGGACACAGCATCTCCTTGACGAGATCTTCGAGGGTGCGGGCGTTGTTGCTCAAAACCGTGTTGGCAAGCGTATTGAAGGCAGTTTCGACCGCCGAAACTGTCGAATGCGACAGAATTTGCGCTGCCGGCGCGACATCCGGAAAGGTTGGTCGATCGACAGTGGCCAGACGCGGCCGGGCCGCCGGCGGCGGTGGCGTCTCCGCGAATTCCAGATCATCCTGCGGCTCGACTTTCTGGAAAGCGGCCTGCGCCGGATCGGGAAGCGCCATCTCGTCCGTCAGTTCGAACACCTCGTCTGCCTGAGCCGGGCGGACCTCGTCCTCCGTGGTTGCGGCGTCAAGGCTCGCAAGCATCGCATCGATGTCATCCTGACTGTTGCTGGCAGCTGCTGCGGGCGCCGCGCTGGCGGCAGGCTTCGGCGCGATCACGGACGGAGGAACGCCGGTCATTGCAACAGGCTTCGCAGGCGCCGGCTTGGAGGCGGGAGGAAGCGCCTGGGGTTTTGCAACTGGTGCATCGGAAGCCGCTGCCTTTTCAGCCGCCGCGGGCTTTGCATCGTCGTCGGCGATGATGCGGCGGATCGACGCCAGAATCTCCTCCATCGAGGGTTCTTGGACCTTTGCAGGTTGCGTCATGTCCAACTCCACATCTTCAAGGCTCTCGTCAGCGTCCTGAAATCAAACGACAGAGCATCAAGCGACAGAGGATTTTCCGGTTCCAGATACAGGTGCGGATTTTGATCGCAGTCCGATTTGTCCCCAGATCAGGCGCTGCCGGTAGCGGCGCCGATCGATTCTCCGCCGGACTCCTGCCGCAACGCCAATCAACGCCGGATAACCCCCGAATCGCTTCGTGACCCCATGCAAGGGTATGTCACGGCAACAATTGATTGCAAGCAAAGGGCTGTGGACATAGCCCTTCGTAACGTTGGCCGCGATCAGCGACCGTCCGGCGTGCGCACGCCGACCCAGCTATCACGAACCTGATGATAGTGGACGCTCGGATCGTAGACCGTCGTGTTGAGTTTCAGCACCTGCGGCGACAATCGCCCGACCGCGTTCAGCACGGCATAGGACGCAACGACACGATCGTGTTGCGCCGTCACCAGCGCGACACGTGCGTTGACCAGTGCCTGCTGCGCGTTCAGCACGTCGAGCGTGGTGCGCTGTCCGGCCTTGGCTTCCTCGCGCACGCCGTTGAGCGCGATTTCGGACGCCGTGACCTGGGCTTGCGCTGAAGCCACCTGCGACTTCCCCGCGATAAGCTGTCCCCACGCCTGCACCACGCTGGCGCGCGTCTGATCGCGAACCTGCTCAAGGGTGAGGCGCTGCTGCGCCAGAGTTTCCTTCGACTGGCGGATCAGCGAATACTCCGCGCCGCCCTGATAGATCGGCACCGTCACCTGCGCGACCGCGGATGCAAAGAACTGTTTCTGTATTGTAAGCTGCTGCTGATAGGCCTGTTGCACATTGGCCTGGAGAGTCACAGTCGGGAACAGCGCACCCTCGGCGACCCTGACCTGCAGATGGCTGACGTCGATGCCGAACATCGCCGCTGTCACATTGGGATTTTGGGTGAGGCCGAGATCCACGGCGCCGGCAATCGTTCCTGGCAGGAAACGATCGACGGGGGAACCCGGCGCCAGTTGACTCGGCTCGTTGCCGATGATGCGGCGGAAATTCGCACGCGTGGTCGTAAGAGTGGATTCGGCCGTCAAAAGCTGGGTGCGACCGGCAGCGAGTTGGGCTTCCGACTGCGCAACGTCGGTACGGGTAACCTCGCCGACGTTGAAACGGTCCTGGGTCTGCTTTAGCGTCTGCTCCAGCACGCGCACGTTGCTGCGCTGGACCTCCACGATGGCGGAGTCACGCAGATAATCCATGTAGACGGTCGAAGCTGAGAGCAGCAGGGTCTGTTCGAGAACCCGCAGACCTTCGCGCGACGCCGACACCTGTCCTTCCGCCGCGCGCGTCCTGTTGGCGGTCTGGAAGCCGTTGAAAAGAGTCTGCGAAACTGTGGCACCAACGGACGCCGGCGCCTGCGCGCCATGAATTCCCTGTGCTAAGCCGCCTGTGACACCCTGCGTGGAATCCGTATATTGGTAGCCGCCACTCGCGGTCACGGAGACTTTGGGGCGATAGCCCGACAAGGCTTGTGGCACGTTCTCGTCGGTGGCGCGCACTGACGCGCGTTGCGCGTTAAGCTGCGGATTGTTCTGGTAGGCGCGGACCAGCGCTGCCTCGATCGTGTCGGCGAGAACCGGTGTCGCCGCCCCCGACCATGCAGTCGCAAGAGCCAGCGCGGCTGCCCCGGCCAGTAGTCTCACACCAACCATCCGCGGAAATCCATTCTTCTTTTACCCGACACCACTGAGGCTTACGCCTCAGCGCCGGATCGCCCTGTCCCAAGTCAGTATCCCGGCGCAAGCATATTCGTCGTCATGGCGCTGCGGAACCCCGCCGCGTGCGATCTCGGCCGAAACTCTCTGGCTGGGGCATTGGGGCCACACTTGACGTTCTGGATTGGAACTATGGCCGAATTGAACCACGCGGTCCTCATCCGTGGTGCAGACATCTTTTGTGCCCACTCTTACAGATTTTTGACGCAAATCTGGAAATCAAAAAACACTAGCAACTCCATGATTTTTGCGTATTTTTAGATTCAAAAGCGCCGTTGTCAGAGGTTCATTTCATGATTTAATTGAACCCACCAAGCAAACTGCTAGATGCGGGCCAGTCCAAGCGCCAGGGCCAATGAAACCGAGGCTCGCGATTGGCTAATCCACGTCTTCGACGGCACCGGGCGTGGTGCCAAAGGCTTTCTGCGCCAGCGTAGCCGCCATGAATTCATCGAGGTCGCCGTCGAGCACGCCCGAGGTGTCCGACGTTTGCACCCCGGTACGGAGGTCCTTCACCATCTGGTAGGGCTGCAGGACGTAGGACCTGATCTGATGGCCCCAGCCGATATCGGTCTTAGCAGCCTGATCCGCAGCGGCCTGCTCTTCGCGCTTCTTCAGTTCGATTTCATAAAGTCGCGCGCGCAGCATGTCCCATGCCTGCGCCTTGTTCTTGTGTTGCGAACGCCCGGCCTGACATACCACCGCAACCCCGGTCGGAATGTGCGTGAGGCGCACTGCGGACTCGGTCTTGTTGACGTGCTGACCGCCGGCGCCGCCGGAGCGCATGGTGTCGGTGCGGACGTCGGCCTCCTTGATGTCGATCTTGATGCTGTCGTCGACGACAGGGAAAATCGCGACACTCGAAAACGACGTATGCCGCCGCGCGTTGGAATCAAACGGCGAGATTCTCACAAGACGATGGACGCCCGCCTCCGTCTTGAGCCATCCATAGGCATTATGTCCACTGATCTGGATCGTCGCGGATTTGATGCCGGCTTCTTCGCCCTGGGTTTCTTCAAGGTATTCGATCTTGAAACCGTGCTTCTCCGCCCAGCGCGTATACATTCGCAGCAACATCGAAGCCCAATCCTGGCTTTCGGTACCGCCGGCGCCGGCGTGAACCTCGAGGTAGGAATTGAACCGATCCGCCTCCCCGGAGAGCAACGCCTCGAGCTCGCGGCGGGCGACTTCCTTTTTGAGATTTTTCAGCGCGGCCTCAGCCTCGCTGACCACAGCCTGATCATCCTCGGCCTCGCCGAGTTCGATCATGCCTATCTGGTCCTCGAGCTCACGCTCGACCCTGCCGATGCCGGTCAGCGAATCCTCCAGCGAGGTCCGCTCCTGCATCAGCTTCTGGGCCTTCTGGGGATCGTTCCACAGATCGGGGTCTTCGGCGAGCTTGTTCAGCTCCGCGAGGCGCGCGGTCGATGCATCGACGTCAAAGATGCCTCCTCAGCAGCCCGACCGACTGCTTGATCTCTTCGACGAGTCGTTCGATTTCAGCGCGCATAGGCCCTCTGTCCGCGGCTCACGCCGTCGTTCAACGATAGCAGGTGGTGTAGCCGCGACCGTCGCAGAGCGCAATCGCGTCGAGCATTTTCCGTGCTCTCAATAATTTGCGCGTATTCTGCTCCCAAACTGGTGCCCGCTAGTACAACCCGCCGGTCCCGGGCCGGAACAGGCTGCGGTCGGCATCGGGCGGCGGCTGGCGCCCGTCCTGGTCCGCCACACCGATTACGGCGTAATTGTCGGGCGGCGCGGTGCCGGGCTTGAAAGCTTCGAGGATGGTCTTGCCGGTATCGCCAGGTCCCGCGCGCATACCACTCTTGGCATCGACGCGGACCAGCTTAATGCCGGAGGGAACGCGGAACGGAATGGCCGGTTTATCTGAAAGCGCGAGCTTCATGAAGTCACGCGCAATCGGTGCCGCCAGATGTCCTCCGGTTGCGGTACGGCCGAGATTTCGTGGCTTGTCGTAGCCCATGTAGACGCCGATCACGAGGTCCGGCGAGAATCCGATGAACCAGGCGTCCTTCTGATCGTTAGTGGTGCCGGTCTTGCCCGCTATCGGCTTGCCGACCTCGCGCATGACGGTGGCGGTGCCGGCCTGAACCACGCCCTCCATCATCGAGGTGATCTGATAGGCCGTCATCGAATCCAGCACCTGCTCGCGGTGATCGATCAACTGAGGCTCTGGCTGGTTCTTCCAGCCTTCCGGGGCATCGCACCCGCGACACTCGCGTGCGTCGTGCTTGTAGATGGTGTGGCCGTAGCGATCCTGAATGCGGTCGATCAAGGTCGGCTTCACGCGTCTGCCGCCATTGTCGAACATCGAATACGCGGTCACCATACGCATCACCGTGGTCTCGCCCGCTCCCAGCGCGTAGGAGAGATAGTTCGGCAGTTCGTCGTAGACGCCGAAGCGTTTGGCGTATTCGCCGATCAGGGGCATGCCGATATCTTGCGCCAGCCGGACCGTCACGGTGTTGAGCGAGAGTCGCAGCGCATTTCGCAGCGTTTGAGGCCCGTAATATTTTTCCTTCGAGTAGTTTTCCGGACGCCACACATCGGAGCCCTGCCCCTGATCGATCTCGATCGGCGCATCGACGACAACAGTCGACGGCGTATATCCATTGTCGAGCGCCGAGGAGTAGACGATCGGCTTGAACGAGGAGCCCGGCTGCCGGTAGGCCTGTGTCGCGCGGTTGAACTGGCTCTGATCGAATGAGAAGCCGCCGACCATTGCCAGTACACGGCCGGTCAACGGATCCATCGCCACCATCGCGCCGGATACTTCGGGCAGTTGCCGCAGCCGGTATTCGCCCTCGACGGCGTTGCCGTCCTTGCCGATCAGCGGATCGGCATAAATCACGTCGCCGGGCGAGAGTACTTGGGACACCTTTGTCGGCGCCCGGCCTCGCGTCGGCCCGGAAGTGGCTTTTGCCCACTTCACCCCTTCGAGCGTGATCAAGCCCGTTTGCCGCTCCTTGCTGACGGCGCCGCCAAGCTCGCGGCCAGGTTGAAAGCCGATGCGCGCAGACTGGTCATTCAATTCGAGCACCACCGCCATCCGCCAAGGCGAAATGTCAGCCAGCGATTTGACGTCGGCGAGTTTGAAGCCCCAGTCGCCCGAGATATCGAGCTTGCTCATCGCGCCGCGCCAGCCCTGCGCTTCGTCGTAAGTCACGAGGCCGTTGGCCATGGTCTTGCGCGCGATCACCTGCAGTTTCGGATCGAGCGTCGTCCGGACCGATAGACCGCCCTCATAGAGCTTCTTTTCGCCGTAGCGTTCAAACAGGTCGCGCCGGACTTCCTCGGCAAAATACTCGCCGGCGAAAGTATGGGCTCCGGCGGCGCGATTGGTGACGACCAGCGGATCCTTCCGCGCCTTGTCGGCGTCCGCCTGCTTGATCCAGCCATTCTCCAGCAGCCGGTCGATGACGTAGTTGCGCCGCTCGATTGCCCGATCGTGGTTCTTGACCGGATGCAGTGTCGAAGGCGCCTTCGGCAACGCCGCCAGATAGGCCGCCTCGGCGACCGTCAGTTCATTGACCGACTTGTCGAAGTACACCAGCGACGCAGCGGCGATGCCGTAAGCGCCGAGGCCAAGATAGATTTCGTTCAAATACAGCTCGAGGATCTTGTCCTTCGAGTAGGCGCGCTCGATACGCATCGCGAGCAGCGCTTCCTTGATCTTGCGGGTGAAGGACACCTCATTGGTCAGCAGGAAGTTCTTGGCAACCTGCTGGGTGATCGTGGAGGCACCCTGCGGCCGCTTGTTGGACCCGAAATTCTGAGCATAAAGCCACGCCGCGCGGCCCATGCCGAAGTAGTCGATGCCGCCGTGTTCGTAGAAATTTTTGTCTTCCGCCGCGAGGAACGCGTTGATCACCAGCTTCGGAACTGCCTGAATCGGCAAATAGAGCCGGCGTTCCCTCGAGTATTCGCCAAGCAGCGAACCGTCCGACGCATGGACACGCGTCATGACAGGCGGCTCATAATCCTGAAGCTGAGAATACTCCGGCAGATCTTTAGAAAAATGCCAGATCAACCCCGCCGTGGCCGCGACGCCGACCAAAAATACAGATGGTTCCCGCTGCAAACAGAAAACCCATTAACCGCAGCAGCAAGCGCATTATAGAGTGTCCGTTTCATTCTCTGCGCCGCGAGATAAACAGCTCGTCTGTGGGCCATATCGTTCGTCGAAGCATCCGCCGGTATGGACTTCTGATTTTGTCCGATACCGCGAATCTTGCGACAACTTTTCTATAGAGCGGCTGCTGTGGCCAAACTAGGGCTTTGGCCTCTGAAGCTAACTCGTTTTCAGTGTTCTGGCGCAGCCGAGACCACCCTTTTTGCAAGAAACACCTCAACGGCCTTGGCAACCGAACGGACCGTCTTGGACGCCAGCCTTCCGATGTCATCTGGCGGAGATCGGCCTTGTTCGAAACGAAACCGAGTTCGACCAATACCGACGGCACGTCCGGCGCCTTCAGCACTCTGGAAGCCTGCCGACTTCAGCGGGTGCTTGTGCATCTGCGCAGTGGTTTTCATCTCACTCATCAACAGGCGGGCAAAGCGGTTTGAAAACGTGCGTGTTTCCCGCTGTGCAAGATCGATCAGAATGTCGGCGACATCGGTCGGCTCTTCGGTCAGATTGACACCTCCGATCGCGTCAGCCTTGTTTTCGGCCTCCGCCAGCCGCTCCGCCTCTGCGTCCGACGCCTTGTCGGACAGCGTGTAAATTGTCGCGCCACGGGCATCGCCCTCGCGGCGCGGCAAGGCGTCCGCATGGATCGACACGAACAGCGCAGCGCCGTTGTTTCGGGCGACGCGAACACGGTCGGCCAGCGGGATGAAGGTGTCGTCTGTTCGCGTCATGACAACGCGGTATTTGCCGCCGTTCTCGATACCGTCGCGCAAGGCCAGAGCAAAGGCCAGCACCAGATTCTTTTCCGCTTCGCCCGTTGAAGCCTGGGTTCCGTTATCGATTCCCCCGTGACCCGGATCGATCACGACCACGGGACGCGCATCCGGCGGCGGTGCAGTGGACCCGGTCGACCCGGTCGCATCGGCGACGGCCGTCGGGAAGTCGTCGCCCTGTCGCAGTTCAGAACTGCTCGAAGCTGCCAACGAGCGATTGAATGAAGCACGATCGACAGCCTCCAGTTCGACCACCATGCGGGGCGGCTGACCGTTCGCGGCATCGAGCACGTAGGCCTTTTCGATCGTCGCGGGGCCCGCGAGATCGAACACGATCCGCGATCCGCCCGGCATCGCCAGCCCGTAGCGGAACGTCTTGATCAGGCCGCGTCCGGTGCTGCCCGCCTCGGGCGCAAGGTGGAAACTGACCTGCGGGATATCGATGACGACCCGATAAGGATCAGCCAGCAGGAAGGCGTGAACATCAACCTTTCTGTCGAGATCGAGAATGAATCGGGTCTGTTTTGCGTCACCTGCGAGCCGCACCTCGGAGGCGACCGGAAAATCACCCGCAACCACAGGGCGAACAAGTTCGTTCCCGGCAGCAGGCAGAACCGTGCCGGGAAGTGAATAGTGCTGCGGCGCATAGCGATGCGATCCCCAGCAAAACGATGTGATTTGTGCGGCTCGCCAACGAATCAAGCCTCCGAGCTGCCTCTTACCGCATTAGGACCGCAGGGTTAATCGGAGCTTAAGTCCCCGTGGCGAATATGGCCGGGTGTTGCCGGCTGGCGACGCTTCCCTTGCAAGCGGCAACCAATCAACGTATGTAAGTTAGTGCTGACGGTTAAACTGCGGGTTGTGTCGCGTTCAGCCTCCCGGTGCCGCGCGGGGCTTCAAACTGCTAGAAGCTCCTGCGTTTTCCGACTCTCTCCACAGCCAGCGCAGCGCGCGGCCGACTCGGAGAGGCGGTTTCAAGCCCGAGTGGCGTACGGTCCCAGGTCACGATTCTGCGCCAGGGGCAGCTTCAGACACATCATGACCGATTGTCTCGGCCCTGCGGCCACAATACGACACCCGACAGGCGCTTTGGCGCCGCGTCGGTCCGGCAGCGAGATACATGGCGGTGCTTTTGCCGCCAACCTGTTCAGACGGGCCAACGCCTGATGCGCCAGAATTTAAAGCCGACCAATATCCTCGCAAAGACCGCGCCGACGCGAAGTGAAAGCTTCGTGCGCCGCGTCACGCCGGGAACAGGTTCGGTACGGCGCCTCGGATCGCGTTGTGGCCTTCCCCTCACCCCCGAATCAGGTGGACCCTCGCATCTCCCGGCCGCGCGGAGTGCGCGCGCCGTCCCATGCGCCCTCCGCCGACATGAGCTCCAAAATGCCCAACAAAATGTTGATCGACGCCACCCACCCGGAAGAGACCCGGGTCGTCGTGGTCCGCGGCAATCGCGTCGAGGAATTTGATTTCGAATCTGCCCAGCGCAAGCAACTGCGCGGCAACATCTATCTGGCCAAGGTCACCCGCGTCGAGCCGTCGTTGCAAGCCGCGTTTATCGAATACGGCGGAAACCGGCACGGCTTCCTTGCGTTCAGCGAAATCCACCCCGACTACTATCAGATTCCAGTTGCCGACCGTCAGGCGCTGATCGAAGCCGACGAGCGCGCGCATCGTGAGGCGGAGGAGGAGTCGGAAAACCGTTCCGGCCGCCGCCGTTCGCGGCACCGTAGCTCACGCCGGCGCGGTCATGGCGAACGCGTGCAGAGCGCCGTTGTCGAAGGTGCGGGCCAGGAGGAGGCGTCGCAGTTCGGCCAGCCACACGACGAATACGTATCGGATGATCACGCCCCGCAGGAACATGCGGCGCAGGACCACGATCATCCGCACGACGATCACACGGATCACGATCACCCGCACGAGCGCGACGGCATCGGGCACAGCTATCCGCATGACTCCGACCATCGCGCGATCGACGCTGATCATCCGCCCGAGTCGCGTGACGTCGCTTTCGCGCTGGATCGAGATCATGTTGTCCACCAGTATCACGAAGAGACACATGACGGCACCGGCGACGCCCTGCCCGCGGCGGCACCGGATCGCCTGACCGGCTTCGAGGCGCCCGATCATGGCGGCGCCGAACCCGATCACGCCGAACCGGCAATTTCCCCTGTTGAGGATCATGCCCGAGAAGCACACGGTGAAATGCATGATCACGAGGCGGAAAACCGCGACGGTCAGCCTCATGAGGTCGAATCCCGTGGCGAGGAAGCCCACCCCGAGGATGACGACGGCGATGACGACGACGCCGAGGAAGACGAGCAGGTCGAATCCGTTGGCGGTGATGATGCGCTGGAGGAAGTTCCCGAGCGCGCCTTCCGGCCGCGCCGTCAGTACAAGATCCAGGAAGTCATCAAGCGCCGCCAGGTGATGCTAGTGCAGGTGGTCAAGGAGGAGCGCGGCAACAAGGGCGCGGCGCTCACGACTTATCTGTCGCTGGCCGGCCGCTATGCCGTGCTGATGCCCAACACTGCGCGCGGCGGTGGCATCAGCCGCAAGATCACCTCGGCGCAGGACCGTTCGCGGCTCAAGGACGTGGTGCAGGACCTCGACGTGCCCGAAGGCATGGGGATCATCCTGCGCACTGCCGGCGCCTCGCGCACCAAGCCGGAGATCAAGCGCGACTTCGAGTATTTGATCCGCATGTGGGAGACCGTGCGCGACATGACCTTGCGGTCGCAGGCCCCGACCCTCGTCTATGAGGAGGGCTCGCTGATCAAGCGCTCGCTGCGCGATCTCTACAACAAGGAAGTCGACGAAATCCAGGTGGCTGGCGAAGCCGGTTATCAGGAGGCGCGCGATTTCATGAAGATGCTGATGCCGTCCAACGTCCGGGCGGTAAAGCAGTATCGCGACGGCCAACCGTTGTTCTCGCGCATGGGTGTCGAAAGCCAGCTCGACGCGATGTTCTCGCCGACGGTGCAGCTTCGCTCCGGCGGCTACCTCGTTATCAACCAGACCGAAGCGCTGGTATCGATCGATGTCAACTCGGGCCGCTCGACCCGCGAACATCACATCAAGGATACCGCGCTCAAGACCAACCTCGAAGCCGCCGAGGAAGTCGCCCGGCAGTTGCGGCTGCGCGATCTCGCTGGCCTGATCGTCATCGACTTCATCGACATGGACGAGAAGCGCAACGACCGCGCGGTGGAGCGCAAGCTCAGCGACTGCCTGCGCCACGATCGCGCACGCATCCAGGTCGGACGCATCTCGCACTTCGGCCTCTTGGAAATGTCGCGCCAGCGCATCCGCGCCAGCATGCTCGAAAGTTCGACAGAGCCGTGTCAGCATTGCGGCGGCAGCGGCCATGTCCGCTCGGTTTCATCGGTGGCGTTGCAGTTGCTGCGCAGCCTTGAGGAAGTCCTGATGAAAGGCGCAACGCACAACCTTGTCGTGCGGACACGCATTGATGTTGCGCTATATGTGCTCAATCACAAGCGCGGCCATCTGCGCGACCTCGAAAACGGCTTCAAGGTCAGCCTCTCCGTGATCGCCGATCCCTCGATCGCCGGTCAGCAGTCTTTCATCATCGATCGTGGCGAGCAGGTGCATACGCTGGAAGCAGCAAAAGCACTGCTGGCCACACAGCTTTCCGGCATTCCCGCCACAGGCCGACGACGACCTATGAGGATGAGGAACCGTTCGATATCGAAGCCAAGGTCGAGACCGACGAAACCGAAGGCCTCGCCGACGAACAAGTGGGCAGCGAAGCCGATGGTGACGGTCGCAAGCGCAAGCGCCGCCGGCCCCGGCGTGCGCGTTCCGGAGGAAGCCCGCGACGGCCTGCCTGCGCGCGACCACGAAGGCGCCGACAATGTGCAGACTGCCGGTGAACTTGCAGTGGCGACCGTTATGACTGACGACACCGAAACTGCCGCGGAGAGACCGGGGGCCAGGACGGCGAAGCGCGGCCCGATCTGCCTCCGGACGGAGAACGACGGCCACGTCGTCGTGGACGCCGTGGCGGTCGCCGTCGGCGTGGTGGCGCAGAAGACGGTCTTGTCGGCTCGATTTCCGACGAACTCGGCCCCACCTCAGCAGCCCGAAGTTGTCGAAGCCGTCGCGGACTTCGACTCAGTTTCGTCCGCCCCTGAACAGCAGACCAGCACGCACGAAGCCGAACCTCAGCCGAAGCACCAAGCGCCGCAGCCGGAAATGACAAGTCCGCCGACCCAGGCGAGAGATGAGGTCGTGGCAGAGTCTGAAAAAGCCGCTCGCCGGCGCTCGACGGTACGCGAGAAGGTCAGCTTCGTCTCGGAAGAGGCGCCGCCGGTGGTACCCGTCGTTCACAGCGAGCCTGAGCCATCGACGCCTGAGCCGCAACAGCCGACTCCGGATGCATCGAATGAAGCCCAACCGCGTCGTGCGGGTTGGTGGTCGCGTCGATTCGGCAACGGCACCTGAACCGGTCTCCTCGAATGCAACAACGCCCGGCCTCTGCGCCGGGCGTTTTCATGAGCCGTCGCGGTCAGGCGAGTCTGAGGCATTTCCACTTTTGCGGAATACGTTTCACGTTCAGAAATGGCTGTAGGAGAGCTGCGGAAGCGCGATCTCCTTGCCTTCCGCGTCAAGCCACTTCGGAGCGTTGGTGCCCGCGACAATCGCCCCGATCGACGACACCGGAACGCCAACATCGCGTGCTGCCGCGGCAAAGGCATCGAAGCGATCTTGCGGAATGGTACACAGGATCTCGTAATCGTCGCCGCCACTCACCACGGTCTCGACATTCGTCTTGCTCTGCGTCATCAGTCCGCGTGCGGCCGGGGACAGCGGAACGGACGTGGCATCGATCACCGCCGAAACTCCGGACGCCGCGCACAGTTTTGCGAGATCGCCGGCCAGGCCATCGGAGACGTCCATCGCGGCGCGGGCGTAATTCCGCACCGCCTTTGCGAGGCCGATGCGCGGCTGCGGAACCCGATAGCGGCCGAGCAACGTCTCGCGCACTGCAGCATCGCTCACCGTCACCTTTCCAGTGAAAACAGCTAGCCCGAGCGCCGCGTCGCCGATCGTGCCGGAGACAACGATGCGATCGCCCGGCTCCGCGCGGCCGCGCATGACCATTCCGCCGGGTGGTACGCGGCCAAAGGCGGTGATGGAAATCATCAACGGGCCGGGCGTTGATACTGTGTCACCGCCAAGCAACGGACAACGAAACCCGGTTGCGTCGTCGCCGAGCCCACGCGCGAATGGCGCGAGCCATTTCTCATCGGCGTCACGCAATGCCAGCGTCAGGACGAACCCGGCAGGCGTCGCCCCCTTGGCGGCGAGATCAGAGAGATTGACCCGCAAGGCTTTCTTCGCGACCGTTTCCGGCGGATCACTGCTGAGAAAATGCACACCTTCGACAATGGCATCGGTCGTGACCACGAGATCATCGCCGTCGCCTTTCAAAATAGCCGCGTCGTCGGCGAGTCCCAGCGCGCCAGGATTCGGTCGCAAGCGGCATGAAGTAACGCGCGATCAGATCGTCTTCACCGGAGGGCATGCTTTCGATCCATCTGGGTTAATCTGCTCATCCGCGTCCTCACCGCGTTCCCTCTCATGGGCTGAGGATTGGGAATGGTTACACTTTATCGATAGACCGCAGTTCCTCATGCGCCATCGTCGTTCGACCTCTCCCAATAAGAGAGGTGCAAGTAAGCCGCCGGCACCGGTCAGCGCGCAAATTCGTCGGCGCGGAAACGGCGTGCGATCTGATCGAGCACCGCATTGACCATGCCCGTCTCATCCTTCTCGACGAAGGCATGAGCAACATCGACATATTCGGACACCACGACCCGCGCCGGAACGTCCTTGCGATGCTCCAGTTCATATGAGCCTGCACGCAGCACGGCGCGCAGAATCGCGTCGATCCGCTTCAGCGGCCAGCCCTTCGACAGCGCATCGTCGATCAATGGATCGAGCCTGGTCTGGTCGCGGACCACGCCGGCCACCACGTCGCGAAAGAATGCAGCTTCGGCAGGAAGATATTTATCGCCTTCGACTTCGCTGCCGAGCCAGTGGCTTTCGAACTCCGCGAAGATGTCGTTGATTCCCGCGCCGCCGATCTCCATCTGATACAGCGCCTGCACCGCGGCGAGCCGCGCTGCGCCGCGCCTATTGGCCTTCTTGTCGATGCTTTGTTTGATGTCCGCCATCGCGCTGTTATGCCTTCGCCAACCGGCGCTTGATTCGCAACATCGCCAGCGCCGCCCGCGCCGCGTCGCCGCCCTTGTTCAACTCGCTCGCACGCGCCCTCGCCCAAGCCTGCGCATCCGTATTGACCGTGATGATTCCGTTGCCGAGCGGCACTCGGCGCTCCACCGACAGATCCATCAGCGCGCGGGAGGATTCCATCGAGACGATTTCAAAATGGATGGTGTCGCCACGCACCACGCAGCCGAGCGCGATGACAGCGTCATAAGACTTGCCATTCCGTTCGGCCGCATCGAGTGCGATCGCAATTGCCGCCGGAATTTCCAGAGCGCCGGGAACGGTGATGACATCATGGTCGACGCCAGCCCGTTTTAATTCGACGACCGCGCCATCGAGCAGCGCGTCCTGGATATCGTCGTAGAACCGCGCCTCGACGATCAGCGCGCGTGCGCCCGAGATGTCGGTCTGATCCTTGAGCGCTGCGCGCCGTGCGTCTGCCATCATTCTGCCGCTGGAATTTCGTCCGATTGCCGGGCGTTTGTAGTCGCAGCTTTGCGGAAGCCAAGCGCTGAGTGGGAAAGCGTTCGCAAAAACCAGCATCATTCCGAATGCGCCGCTTGGCGCAGGCCCGGAATCTTGTTAAGACCGGCGGGGTTATGGATTCCGCGCTCGGTCGCAAAAAGCTCGCGACCATGGCAGCTTTGTGACCTATCTGCATCTCGCGCTCAGCCGCGCCGCGTAACGCGCCATCAGATCGACCTCGATATTGACTTCGCTGCCGGCGCGCCAGCCGCCTAGCGTGGTGCCATTCAGGGTGTACGGAATGACGAGCACGGAGAACAACATGTCGTGAACGGCGTTTACCGTCAGCGATACGCCATCCAGTGTCACCGAACCTTTGGTCGCGATGAAGCGCGCCAATTCCCGCGTCGTGCGCAATTCAACACGGGCCATGCCGGACAGATCGTCGCGCGCGACGACGGTAGCGATGCCGTCGGCGTGGCCTGCGACGATGTGGCCGCCGAGTTCGTCACCGATTTTCAGCGCGCGTTCGAGATTGAGCCGCGTCCCCGCCGCCCAATGCTTCGCCGTGGTCATGCCGAGCGTCTCCGCCCCGGCATCGACATCGAACCAAGTCCGGCCGCCGCTGACGCCAGAGGCGACGACAGTCAGACACACGCCGCTGCACGCGATGGACGCGCCGTCGACGACGGTGCTTTGATCATAGTGGCAGAGGATGCGGAGCCGGTGTAACCGGTCCTGCGCCGTGGGTGTCACACTTTCGATCTCGCCGATGTCTGTCACGATGCCGGTGAACATAAGAACCTTCGAATCGTACGCGACCGTCATGGCCGGCATAGCCGTTCATACGACGCTCGCTTGCCTATGCCCGCCATCTACGTCTTCTCTATGCAGACCCGAGTGCCAAGGATAACGGCTTCGACGTAACTCGATTTAGACACGCTCGTAAATCGCGAGGGTGTCTTGATCCAGCGTCTCGCTAGCACGAACCTTGAACTTCTGCGACTCGGTGATGGCGGTCAGCGGCAAAGCGCCAAACGCCGCCACTCCATCGTCGCCGATCGGATCTGGACTGCGCAGCAGCCAAGCCTCATCGACGAGATCGGCAGTGACGAATGAGGCGGCAACCCGCGCGCCACCCTCAACTAAGAGGCGGGTGATGCCTCTGTCAGACAATTCCCGCAGAACGGCGGAAAGATCGAGTCCGGGGTTGCCCTGCGCGGTCGGAACGCGAATGACCTGCGCACCCGCGGCGCCGAGTTTCATGGCTGCAGGCGCTTCAGCAAGATCTGATGCCATCACCCACAGCGGTGTTTCGCGCGCGGACTGGACCAGCCGGCTGGTGCCCGAGATACGCAGTGCGCGATCCAGCACCACGCGCACCGGCGACCGCGTTTCCAAGCCGGGAAGCCGACAGGTCAAGAGAGGATCGTCGGTCAGCACGGTGCCGATGCCGACCAGAATGGCGTTGCATTGCGCGCGCAACAGATGCACCCGCGCTTTGGCCGCCTCGCCCGTAATGACGACGGGCATGCCTCCGGCCGCACCGATCATTCCGTCGCTGGACAACGCGAGCTTGAGGATGACGTGCGGGCGCTTGTCCCGGACCCGCCGGAAATGTCCGGCATGGTGGTGAGCCGCCTCGACTGCACAAAGTCCGACATCAACCGATATTCCGGCGGCCCGTAATCGCGCATGGCCCCGCCCCGCGACTTCCGGAGTGGGATCCTCGATTGCGGACACAACACGCGTGATGCCAGCCGCGATCACCGCATCGGCACATGGCGGGGATTTTTTTCCGACATGCGAACACGGCTCCAGCGTGACGTACAGCGTCGCCCCGCGCGCCGCCTCACCCGCGCGGCACAGCGCTTCGACTTCGGCGTGCGGACGCCCTCCCGGCTGCGTCCAGCCGCGACCGACGATCACATCGTCTTTCACGATGACAGCACCCACGGCTGGATTGGGCGCGCTCGCGCCCAGGCCGCGGCGGCCCATCGCCAGTGCCAATTGCATGAAATACAAGTCGGCGGCCTTGGCTTCGCGGAGTTTTTCGCCGTGCTGGTCTTCCAGAATGCGGAAGATCATTTGCGCAGCGGCACCGGCCGCGCGTCGTCTTCGCTGGAGAGTTCACCCAGGACCGTCTCAAAATCCTTGGCCTCCCGGAAATTGCGGTAGACCGAGGCAAAGCGCACATAGGCGACATCGTCGAGGCTCCGCAGATGTTCCATCACGATCTCACCGATGGTCTCGGACGAAATCTCCGCCTCGCCTCCGCTCTCGAGTTCGCGGACGATAGCCGACACCATGGTTTCGACGCGCTCCGGATCGACCGGCCGTTTGCGCAGGCTGATTTGCAGCGAGCGCACCAGTTTGTCGCGATCGAACGGCACCCGCCGCCCGTTACGCTTGATGACCGTCAGTTCGCGCAACTGCACCCGCTCGAACGTCGTAAAGCGGAAATTGCAGCCCATGCAAACACGCCGGCGGCGGATGACAGCCGAATCCTCGGTCGGCCGGGAATCCTTCACCTGGGTATCCAGACTGTTGCAGCTCGGGCAGCGCATGCGCGTAACGCCCTCGTGTCATTGACGGGTATCGCCGTTCAAAGAACGGCACGTTCGTTCGCGCCCCGGCAATCCATCGTTTTCAAGATGCGCAGGAGCCCGCGCATGGCAGAAATCTGTTCGCTCATCTTCTGGTAAATCGGGAAGCGACCGGTCAGCGCCTTGACCTTCTCCTTCACCGCCGCCTCGACCAGCGGGGCCTTGCCGTCGTCGGACTGCGCGATGGCGTTGAGCACTTCCGCGATTAGGCCGCCGACCTGCTTGAATTCGGCAACCCCGAAGCCGCGCGTCGTGGCGGCCGGCGTACCGAGACGCAGGCCCGAGGTCACGAACGGCTTTTCAGGATCGAACGGGATGCCGTTCTTGTTGCAGGTGATGGCCGCGCGCACGAGCGCCTTTTCCGAAACGTTGCCTCTCAGACCCTTGGGACGCAGGTCCACCAGCATGAGGTGATTGTCGGTGCCGCCGGACACGATATCGAAGCCGTGGCCACGCAGACTTTCGGCCAGCGCCTTGGCGTTCTCGACGACGTTCTTGGCGTAAATCTTGAAGTCCGGGCGCAGCGCCTCGCCGAACGCCACCGCCTTGGCGGCGATCACATGCATCAGCGGGCCGCCCTGCAGGCCGGGAAAGATCGCCGAATTGAATTTCTTCGCGAGCGCCTCGTCATTGCTGCAGGATCAGTCCGCCGCGCGGGCCACGCAGCGACTTGTGGGTCGTGGTCGTCGTTACATGAGCGTGCGGGACCGGCGAGGCATGGACGCCGCCGGCCACGAGGCCTGCGAAATGCGCCATATCGACCAGAAGATAAGCGCCGACGCTGTCGGCGATCTCGCGGAAGCGCTTGAAGTCCCACGGTCGCGAATAGGCTGAGCCGCCGGCGATGATCAGCTTCGGCCTGATATCCTCGGCCTGCTTCGCCACCTCGTCCATATCGATGAGCTGATCCTCACGCCGCACCGTGTAATGCACCGCCTTGAACCACTTGCCGGACATGTTGACCGGAGCGCCATGGGTCAGGTGGCCGCCAGCGGCCAGATCGAGTCCCATGAAGGTATCGCCGGGCTGCAGCAGCGCCAAAAATACCGCCTGGTTCATCTGGCTGCCGGAGTTCGGCTGGACGTTGGCGAACTGCGCACCGAACAGCTTCTTCGCCCGCTCGATCGCGAGCGTCTCGGCGACATCGACCCACTCGCAGCCACCGTAATAGCGCGCGCCCGGATAGCCCTCGGCATATTTGTTGGTCATCACCGAGCCCTGCGCTTCCAGAACCGCCCGGCTCACGATGTTTTCCGACGCGATCAGCTCGATCTCGTGACGTTGACGGCCGAGTTCGCCCTTGATCGCGGCGGCGATCTCGGGATCGGCCTCGGCCAAGGTCGCGGTGAAGAAGGAGTTGGGCGCGGAGGCGGTTTTGGCGGACGAACTCATGAACGGAATATCCTGAATATCCTTGGCGGCGCAGCCCGTCAGACCGGGTGCGAACGACCGTTATGGGCGGTCGAAGCGGCGCGAGCCAGATAGCACATTAGATCAAGTCGGCCAAGGTGTTGCGCCTCCGACCTAATGTTCGGGCAATATATGGTGGATACGGAGAGATTTTCGAGAGACCGGAGGGCAAGCCACCTCCCTCAATGGGGGGATTCCGCAGAACCTTGGCAGGACCGCTTCCGGGTCGATCAACAGACACGGCGGTCAGGCGCCCGACCTCAGGCGCCTGAACCCTCTCACCGACGTCTGCAAGCTATTTCTCGGTGACCACCACGGTATAGTGCACCGCGTCCGCGTCGATGGTCATCTTGTAACCGCCAATCGAAAACTCGTTGTGAAGCGACTTGGCGCCACCGGACACGGCGTCCAGTTCGTCTGACGTAAGGATGTGGATCTCGTTGCCGAGGGTTTGGGTCTGCTGGGTCATTGCAATCTCCTGAGGTTGATGTGCTTGGTTGACGTTGTCGAAAGGCCAGGCTTCAGCAGCCGTCGTCGCCGAAGCCGACGCAGGTGTGTTCGAATGCCGGACGCACAACCACGCCGTAGTGGCTGGCATCGGACTCGACCGTCATGTTCATGCCGCCGGTAAATACCTCGGCCTTCATGCCACCCGATACGGTGTTAAGTTCGTCATCCGTGAGCGTACGGATGTCACTGATCGTAACAGTCTTGGTCATCGTGGTTCTCCTTCGCTGATTGACACATCGTCGGTTTGACGACGCGACCACGATGCAAGACGGAACCAAATCCGTCCGTGATGTGACTCACGCGCGAACGGACTCCATGGCACGGACAGGAATGGAACTTGCGCTGGAGGCGCATCAGGCACATCACCGGGCAATGGCGAAGTGCGAACGGGATTGCGTTATCTGGAAAGATAGCGGCGGAGCGCTGCGATCGAAGGTCCGACTTGATTGGCGGCCTCCAACAATCTCTCACGGGACACGTTCAAGCGGCTGGCCCACAGATCGGTCTGGGCATCGTCTACTGAGATTCACCGCGACCGCCGGTTTCTGATAGGTCGATATCACTGATGCAACCGTGACAAGCTGGACCATTCCGCAAGTCTAGCATCCTTGGCCGCACCGGCCACCGCGCCGTGCCGCCACAGTTAAAATCCGGTTTCTGGTTCCACTCGATCTAGAATAGAATCCACACGGCGGCACTGTCGTTATGTCGCAAGTCGTCAGATCCGCGTGGCCCGACGAACGCGCGGCCTTGATGTCCGGAAAAATTACAGTGCCACTTGGGTATGCCCGCATTCCTTGCAGGTAAAACTGACGCGCGTGGCGCCCCTCGGCGCCTTGGTTTTGTTTTCAGCGCCGCACTTTCCGCATTTGGCCACGATGCGGGTCTCACCCTGCTTTACGGCGACGCCCTTGCGCTCCATCGCCTCGCGCATGAGTCGTTCGGCCTCTTGGCGCATCGCCTGCTTGTCCACCATGTTTCACCTGCCGACCGGGATCATTAGTCCCTTCTAACCCGGAAATCCGGTGAACCGGAAAAATTCTCGCGGCCTTTCAGGGAGTCGGATTTCGGATTTCTGCTCAGGCGTGTCCGCTGAGCCGCGTTGCCGTGGCCAGCCTTGGCGGTGCTACATGCGGTAAATAACCGTTCCTGCGATCATGAGCGCCAGGACAATAAATACCATCGTCGGCCAATTGCTTTGTCGGGCAGTATAGCGGCCCTGGGCGCGACGCTCTGTAATAAGAGCCCGCTCGTACTCGTCGGAGGAAGAGAAGATGCAGGCAAAGCCGCTGCGCGCCGACGCCGCGTCAGCTTCAAGTGACAGGATATCGGTCTGAATGCTGCTGCGCGATATCTTCATGAGCCGATGCTATGAAGTGATGGTAAACGAGAGGTTAACAATCTCAGCGAGCCAGATGTGAAGCTGGTTTTGAATCAGGCCTCAGGGATGGACGTTGCCGTCGCGACGCGCCTAGCACGGCTTCCCATTACACCGGCCACATGACAGATGACTGACGGACTCTGGGTGCCTGTCGTACCGCTGACCTTCGCCGCTCCTGTTCGAGCGGCAGCGGCTCCTCCTCAGCGACCTCGACGCGATTGCGTCCGCCACGTTTGGCCTGATAGAGCGCCGTATCAGCGGCTGCAAGCAGGACGTCGAGCTCGGTGCCCGGCGGTCCGCCGGCTACTCCGACACTCACCGTCGTCTCGACCGGCGCATCGTCGACCGCGATGCCACTCGCTGCGAACGCAACGCGCACGCGCCCCGCCGCACAAACGGCCTCTTCTATCGAGCAAGGCAGTAAGGCAGCAAATTCCTCGCCGCCGATCCGTCCGGACAGATCGGTGATCCGCAACGTATTGGTGACGACGGTCGCGAAGAGTTTGAGAATTTCGTCACCCGCCGCGTGGCCGAAGCGGTCGTTGATCGACTTGAAATGATCGATGTCGAAAATGAGCACCGTCACCAAACGCCCGGCATTGGCCTCGCGCTGTATCACCCGCGCAGTCGCCTCGGCGAAGCCCCGGCGGTTTAACATGCCGGTCAGCGGATCGATCGAGGCCGCGGCCTTGTGGGCCTTCACAGTCCGGTCCGACACCAGCATGAAGATGACGAAAACAGTACCGACCGCATAAAGCACGAGTTCGAAAGCGAAGATCGGAACCCAGACGGTACTGCGGAAGCTGCTGCCGTCGGCGCGCAGCATGTGACCCAGCAATATGGGCAGCATCAGTACAAAACCGTGCAGGGCAGGCACCAGCAGCGCCGGCCAGCGCTTTTGCATGGCCTTGCGTTGCTCGGACCACAGTTCGTTCGCGGTCAGAACCGCGTAAGCCGCGACGATGCCCGCGCCAATCGTCAGTCTTATGGTGGACGATTCGTCAGGTGGACACATAATAACGATCAACCAGACAGCGGCGCCGAGTGGCAATGCCAGCCAATTCGGCTTGCGGCCGTGGAACACGCGCGCTGCGTTCCACACCATGCCGCAGGCCAAAAAGCCGACCGCATTGAGCGCCAGCGCCAAGGTATCGCCCAGCAGCGGACCCGCGACCGTCAAGACTCCGATCGAGATAGCGCCAAGGATATAGGCCGCGCCCCACCAGTTAAGCGCCGAAATTTTCTGCTGCCGCCCGAAAAACAATAGCATGCCGCCGAGCAACACGCCGACAAGCGCCGCGACGAGATAGAGAGTTGAGATATCGAGTGACATAACTGTGCCGACAACCGTTGTCTGACTGGCGTTCTTGACGCGGACCGACCGAGGGCCCCCTCGAATTCCGCAAAACTACGACGCCCCGCGTTGGCATTTCGTGTGTATGCAAGTGCAAGTTTTCGCGAAAACGCGCGTCTGTTCGTGGGCATTCGTTAAACAAAAGCGCCCTGCTGAGCGCCGGCGCCGCCTGCCTCGATCCCAGAGGCTGTAAGTGTTGAACCGAGGCGTCGGACAAACTGAGACTGAGTTTCTGACCCGTCATCTGTTCATTTTATGTTCTACTCTGCCGTGCGCAACTGATCGGCTAATGGCGAATGCCCTCTCTCGAACAATGGAAACGCTGGCACGGAAGCCCGCAATGCAAGACCGAAACCATGACGACGGCTTGGCGGGATTCCGTCCTGAACGATCCTCGCGGGGCCGGCTCCCCTCGCCTGCCGGTCCAACAATGAGGCTTAACGAAATCCCGCGGCACATTCTCAGCGCCGAACGCTTGTGCTGCGCCAGGTTTGTGGACAGAAAGCCGGCGCGGTGCGTCTGTACGACCCGCACGCAGTCTGGAAAGATGTTGGCTAGAAGCTACTTCGCGACGGCTGCAAACATCGCAAGGGGCATCTAAAAGGATGACTTCGGGCCGGATCGGGTAGGTTTGAGGAAAAAATTCAAGTGGATCGGGTTTTTCAGGTTTTCATTGGTTCGACCTACCCCGATTTGAAGGACGAACGACAGGCCGTCAGCAACGCCTTGGCAAAAGCCGGGTACATGCCTGCGGGCATGGAATTGTTTCCAGCAACCGATCAACAGCAGCACGACTATATCAAGCGGGTCATTGATCGCAGTGACTATTATATCGCGATCGTTGGCGGCCGTTATGGCTCGCTCTCCGATGGTGGACTGAGTTTCGCAGAAGAAGAATTTGAATACGCGCGATTAAAAGACATTCCTATACTTGCGTTCCTTCCTGACAGTCGAGGCGACATTGCGGTCGGCAAGACTGAAACGGACACACCGCTGAAAGAAAAACTGGACGCTTTCAAAGCTCGTTTGAGCACCGGCCGCATCGTTGAATTTTGGCACAACGAAAACGATCTTTGCATGAAAGTCGTGCTGGCCGTCGCAACCGCTGTGAATTTGAAGCCAGGGATTGGCTGGATACGAGGTGATCAAGCCATCGATCCAAGGGTTCTCCAGGAATTGGAAAAACTCCGCATCCAGAACGCGGACTTTCGTCAGAAGCTCGCTGATCTCAGTCGCGACGAGTTATCTGAACCGACTTCAGGACCATACGATCCAGTTACCGTAGAATTGCTTGTTTATCGATCGGAAGAAAGTCTACCAGACTCCATATCTCAACCAGTTTTATTGGACGAAATTTTTGTCGGACTGTATGATCAGTTCCTTAAGAGCCCGTCGGAGGCCTACGTTCGGAAACTTGTTGGATCTTGGTACCAGCAGAAATTTCAAATTTCAGACTATTGCGAACTTGGCGAACAGAGCACGATCATCGTCCGAGATAAACTTGAGGCTCTGGGCTTAATCAAGTCTCGCTCAATCATAGCGGGTTTTTCCAATCACATCGCTTGGTCCGTGACCGAAAAAGGAAAACGGTTTCTCGAGTTGAGACGCCCGTTGAGAATTGGCCAATCAGGCTCCGCAGCGACTTAACGCAGCCTAGAGCGGGATGAGGATTGATTGAATTGTCGTGCCCGCTTATGCTAAGCTCAACGTCTTGAGGCGTGAATTGGATCAAAGATGTGGATGGCCGGGACGCCTGCGCGAACACGCGCTTCGGGCTTCAGCCTGGGCTCGACGCGTTGAAACACTTCACCCATCCTGGTCTGGTAAATAGCGCATTGAATGCTGGCGTCAGCTTCCGCGACCTATTATCGGTTTTCCTGAGTGTTGGGTCATCACTTTCAGAGCATAGAAAACCCCGCCGGAGCGGGGTTATCCTTCGAGCTAGTGCTTTGAGCCTACGTGAACTTCGGTCCCAAGTGCTTTTGCTTCGACCCCAAGCGTTTCACAAATCGCCTTTAAGCGCAGAGGTTTCGGATACTGAATGCCGCGCATGTAGAGCGAGACGTCGCAGCGGCGGAAATCATGACGGCCGCGGAATTGCTTAGATGCTTCGCGGGCGAATTCCGCCTCTGTCCAATGTTTGTCAGCGACAAGTTTTGCAAGACGATTTCCAAACTCTACCCTATCTGCATCTGCCATCATTTTCTTCTCTTCCTGACTTCCCCCATCCTACGTATCAAACCATCCAAACGGGGTAGTCCGTCCAAAGGAGATCCGCGACGCAGCCTCCGGTGGGTCCGGCGCTTTCTTACGTCAAGGGGCATATATACATTACTATACATCGCTCCATTTACTTCTAGCGCTAGCGTCGGGGCACCCCCGCGCATCTCGCATAGAGCAGTAATATACTTGACTCAGTTCTCGCGATTGATTGACGCGCGATCCGCTTTATTTAACGGCATAAATACAAGGAGGCACGCCTTTGAAGCGATGCAAGAGTCAACTGTTGAACAAGAGATGCAAGAGTCAACTGGTGAACAGGAGGATGAACTTTTTGGTAGAGCGTAAGCCGTCGTCAAAAGACGGTATTAGATTTGCGAAGAGCGGAGGCTCAGTCAAATCGCGCGCGACCGATTTGGTATTGATGTGGCCTGCGGATGTTGGTCGCGTCGTGCCGCCGCGCGGGCAGTTTTTCAGATGCCAATGTCAACTCGGCAACGCCGGCCATCAAATCGGTATCCTTGGTGACGTACCGCAACAGTTGAAACTGTTCACCGGCCCGAGGTCTTCGGAGGTATCGTTCGTCATGCCTCGGCCGCGGCGCACCAGCTCGTCGGTTGTGGCACGATCGATGGTTAGCTATCGATGGTTAGCTGATGACGAAAAACGCGCATCGAGCCATCGGCTTTTTGAATTGGAGATATATCCACGGCCACATCAGGCGCAACTTCGACATCGATCGCGGCAATGCGCCACCCGCCCGAACACGCGCGCGCATTTGTATAAGCCTCGCGTATTTCTCTCTTGGGTAAATTTGCCCGTTACGGGCGGCGGCGTTGCCTTCGCCGCCTCGCCGGAAGGTCAGACAGTTCTGGAACTTCTCTTTGAGAAAAGATGCACCCTTTGGGGCGGTTAGGCGCCTGAACTTAGACCTTGCGTTTCTTTGGTGCGCTCGGAGGGAACTCGAAGGGTCAGCCATAAACCCTTGTTCTTTAAGGTTGTTTTCTGCCATTTTGTCTAACCATTCAGTGCGGTTAGACAAATTCGCAATCGCCAACTCGGCCAAATGACGCTGCTCTACGGCGCGCGTATAGGTCTGCACCTCGGTCAGGTGCTTGTGGCCAGTGATGGCTTGAATCATATGCGCGCTGCACCCTGCCTCAGCCAGCATTCGGCATGCGGCCTTGCGCAGACCATGCGGGCTGGAGTTGTTCGCAAGGCCCGCTTGGTGTGCCGCCTCTCGCACCCAATTGGTCAAGGCGTTAGGCGAACGCGCCTCGCCCTGCTCCGTCTGGAGGAAGGTGATCGTATCCTTTGGGCAGTTCTCAAGGTGACGCTTCAACACCGGATGAATTGGAATCGCCAGCGTCGTCATGTGCTGCGATTTTTGGGTGGTGATGTGAATCGCGCCGCCCCTCACGTCAGGCCAGCCGATGCGCACAACGTCACTGCGCCGCAGGCCGGTGAATAGCAGAAGCTCCATTGCGAGCCGTTGCACCGTGCCCCGCGGCCAGCGCGCCCGATATGTCACCACATCTTGGTCAGTCCAAGTCCTGTAACCGTCCGTTCGGGTGGATACCTTCTTGGAGGTGGTGACGGGATTTTCTCGGATCAGGCCATCGCCGATCGCCCACTTCATAACTGAATTGAGCCGGGAGCGAAGATGCATCGCTGCCACCGGCGTCCCTGCCCGCTCGTCGATGATGCGGTTGATATGTTTAGTTTCAAGCCGGGCGAGCGGCTTCGAACCGTGCGCCGTCCGAAAGTGTTCCAGAATCCTGCGATAGTCTTTCTGCGAACTCGGGGCGAGGCCCTTGTATTCCGCCGAGCCGTAATAACCGACAATCGCGGCCGACAAACTGCCTGGCGGGTTACGATTGGTAATTGTTGGAACGGGCGCGCCGTCCATGGCCGCGTGGTAGGCCGTCCAAAACGCAGGACTATATATCGGCCCCGGCAAGGGTATGCGCTTTTGCCCCGGCTTTCGCAGGTACAGCCGCGGCTTTCCGTGCCGGTCCTTGTAGGTCTGTAGATGCTTAGGGGGTTTGATCTGCATCATCCCACGGATTTGGCTCACTGAGCCATTCGTTGTTGTCGTTATTACCCTGCGCGTCGCCGAAAAGTCGGTCTAAGTCAGTACGGTCCCAAACCGTTACGCCCAAAATTACCTTGGGTGGCGGGACGTCGCCCTCCTTCCGCTTCCGGTCGAAAAGCGACGGGCTGATGCCCAGGTAGCAAGCAGCGGCCACCCGACGGAGACCGCGGGGTTGCACAGCCGAATGCTGCCGCGAAAGCGGCACGTTGTCGTTAGCAGTAGTGGGCATAGCGCGCGCCGAGGTCGTGGAAGTGTTCACTTCGCCGGCGAAGCCGACGCACAAGCGCAACTCATCAGAGTATAGCCTAGGATCTCCAAGAGTTTACCGCAAAACCGTATGCTTCTCTACGGCAGGAGTGTACGTCTCAGAAATAAAGGGGTGCCGGCACCGCGAACGATGCCGGTCGCGTGGTCAGGTATGGAAGCACGCATCGGAGGCAGTCTTAATTTCTAGCATTGGCCATATCCTGTCGCTCGATTCCGGCCGCCCCCTCGGCGTGCTTCAGAACTTCGACAAGTGCCTCGTCGATGCGACACGAAATCCAAAGCAGCTGATCGAGCGTATCGGTATCGATATCCTTCATCGACATAAGGCCATGGTGCATCTCGTGAAGGATCGCAAATCCCTTGTTAATGTCCCAGATTTCCGATGCGACGTAGTTCGGCGTGGCTTTGTGATCGGTGGCGGTGGTATCTTCAACAGTAGCCATTGGTGCGGTACCTCGCTCTGGTGGTTAGGGCTGTGAGCAAGGCTGCTACCTTGCTCCGGCCTGCCTTTTCTGATATCAGGTAAGAATGGCAAAGTCAATAGTTTCTAATATCAAAAAACGCCCCCAAGGAAGGCCACGTGTTGACGCTGTGCCTGTGATGGTGCGGATGCCCCCAAACGAAATGCAAAGCGTCGATCAGTGGATTGAAAAACGGCCTGGATCAAAGCCGTCGCGGCCGGAAGCCATCCGCCGTCTTGTGGAGATTGGGCTGAAAGCGAAGAAATAGCCGCGCATCGTCTCTAAGGAGACTGCAATGCCGTCGATAGAATTACCGCATTGGCTGATGATAGCGGGTGCCTTGTTGGTGGTGGCGGGCGTCGTTGGGTTAGCGAGGAGCCGAAACAAGGAAGACGAAGCTGATCCTATTGTGCTTCCCGGAGACGCCCCATGGAGGAACCTGCGATCGGATTCGCCACCGGCGCGTAACTCGATAGATCGGAAAAGCAATGAGTAAGGCGCCCGGAGAGATCGAGCCACGTAAGTCTCTTACGAAAGAGGAGCGTGACGCTCGCAAAGCGCTTCGCGTTGGCGATGCAAAATCGGCAATGACTGAGCACGCTGCCACAGCAAAGGCATTCGACAATAATCGCGAGCGTCTCAGGGCCGAGCGACTAGCTCGTAAGGCCGCAGAGCCTCCTCCGGCACCGAAGAAGAAATTGAAGACGAAGAAGTGAGCGGCCCCTTTAATATGTTATGGGTCGCCGCGAAAGGCTTCCGACCGAGGAAGTCGGGCGGATGAAATATTATCGTCGGGAGGGTGCTGTGGGGGCTAAAGCGGCTTTAGGATTGTTGTTGGCGTTGGGTTTAGCGGGCTGTGCCCGGGTCACCGGTCGGGGATGCTCTTGCCGGGCCTGAAAAGCTTGCGGCGCAAGACGACGCGTATTGCCAATCCATCGGCACCGCTAAAGGAAGCCCTCAATACACAGATTGCAGGCTCAGGGTCACGCAAATGCGCGAGACAAAGCATAATGTGGCGCGCTCAGCGGCCATGAGCGGCGGGGTAATCTGCAATCGAGTGGGGACCGCCACGATTTGCAACTAACCGCTGCGGTCTTTTCAGCTGTGTCGGATGCAAACGCAGAATCTGCGTTTGCATCTTTATTAGGCGATCCTCTCCCCATCGCTGAATGAGCGAGCGCCGACCCGCATAACTCTAGAGAGCGGCGGCGTCGCTGTTATGCAGCGCGACTTAGAAATGATCCTGACAATCGTGGAAACGCCGCTGCCGCCACGACGCTAGAAATAGAAAACTCCTCCGGAGATAGTTTCAGTAACCGTTTGCTCAAAACCGGCGAGCACGTTTTCGCCACGCCGACAGCCTACGCCTCGGGTTGTGTCATCGAACATTGAACCCCTCGCCCGAGCGATGGCCGAAAGGATCTGCCGATCTCACCGGATGAGCGAATCTGAGATTCAGGGCTGGGTGGACCGCCACTGGGAAGTCGCAGCCGCAATGCTGGAATCCGGCGCCATGGACGAGACCGACGAATGGCAGCCCGGGCAAGATTGGCGTCGCGGGCTTGAAGCATTACGTGAGCGACTGGAAACGAAGCACAAGCCGGAATAAAAAACCCCGCCGCAGCGCTTCTGTTGGTGATTTTCAAAGACGATGCCAACCTCGGAGGTCAACGAATGCCGAACCTGGATCCTCTCGAATCCGTCGCGGTGTCTGGATTGGTTTCGGCATCGCTGATTGCGGCGTTGATACCGGCGCTGGTAAATACCGGCGCCCTATCGCCGCGAGGTGCCCGTGAGATTTATGAAAATGCCCTGC
This sequence comes from uncultured Alphaproteobacteria bacterium, assembly GCA_963764445.1. GTDB lineage: Bacteria > Pseudomonadota > Alphaproteobacteria > Rhizobiales > Xanthobacteraceae > Nitrobacter. The sequence continues at coordinate 132,483 of CAVXSV010000004.1, read as the reverse complement.
TGATGATCGAAACGCACCAGGGCGATGATCCCGCCGTGGGGCGCATTTATGAGGCCGCGCGGGAATTGATAGAGACGTACCTGAGACCGGAATAGAATTCCAGAGCGCAGGCTATAAAAGCTTTACTGAAAGGAAGAAATACAAAAACCCACCGGAGCGACTCATGTTGAGCAAGTCGGAAGAATACAGAGAGAACGCCCGCAACTGCGGTGAACTCGCCGATGCGGCGAAGGATTTGCCGTCGAAGAACCGTTACAAGCGAATGCACGCTTGGATCGCCCTTGTCGAAGAGCAGGACTGGCTGGACGGCCGGACGTCAAAAACAGAATAGAGAAAAACCCCACGAGGCTACGGCTTACAAACGAGGTGGCGGTCTTCTGTAACGGAACCCCCGCCGGAGGTCCGGATTTCCACGACAAACCGGCCGGGCAAGATAAATCTTCTTTACCCAGTCGATTTGCCTCGGCCGACACATTAAATCCAACCCGAACCGGGTGGCCCGCCTTGGCACGTTCTCTCGGCGGGCCTGTGTGCGCCGGCTGAAGAGCCGCGACGCATCGGCTGCGTCTGGCGCCGCTTGGGGCTGCTGGTCGCGTCGGTCGGCGCTCAATTCTACAGGTGAATCAATTCCGGACGCCCCGACCCCCGGTTCGGGGGTCAATATTGCGAGCGGAATGACATACGGACTGGCGCGTCGGGGCAGAACCCTGTGGATAGCCTGTGGAAAACTGCCAAAATTATGACCCATTTTACGAACTAAGCTGCTGTAATTAGACCTTTTATTTTTTTGTTGCGTAGGTGTTCAAATGAAAAGATTTCAATTGCATATTCTCGCGGCTTTCGTTGCCGGAATTTCACCAGTTGCGTTCTTTTCGGTGATGCCTGCGCAGGCAAACGAATGCAGCACAGGACGGCCGCTAAACGCGCGATCGCATTGGTCTTATCGGCTCTTAGACGGCCGAAAGTGTTGGTATGCAGGAAAGCCGATGCTGTCGAAATCAATGTTGCACTGGTCGCCGGCGCGAACGGCACAAGCGCACAAAGACGACATCACTAGCGCGACGTTCGATAAGGGGAAGGCGAACTATGGTGATCTGGATGTGTCCGAGGCTCGTCGCCTAAAGGTTCTGACCGACGAGAATGCCAAGCTGAAGAAACTTCTGGCCGAGGCGAGTCCCGCCCGAAAACTAAACGTGCTCTCAGCGAATTACAATCTCCTGGATGCGCAGGCTTCGTTTCAGGACGATTCTTTTGAAGCGCGCTGGCGAGCGCGCTTCCTAGAAGCAATCAAAAAATAGCCACTAAGCTGATGACCCGGAGAGCACGTTGCCGAGCTCTACGTGAATTTCCCTGTCCTGTTTGGCGCGGTGCAGGAAGGCCGCGATGGCTGGTGGAATTGGCTGTCTGCGAAGAGGAATTTCGCCGCGGACGTGCAAACCATCATCGATTGGCTCAGGGAATGGTTCGCGAAAGGCACAGTTGAAATGTGAAGAAAGCTCGGCGTCCTGCCAGCAAGGGTCCGACAGCGATGGATCGCGTCATCGGACGGCGCATTCGCGCAGCGCGTGAGGCCGCTGATCTCGGCCAAGTCGCGCTGGCAGAAGCTGTCGGGGTCACTTTTCAGCAGGTCCAGAAATATGAGAACGGCAAAAACCGAGTGACTGCCGCCAGGCTGTTTGAGATTTGCCGCGTTTTGAAAGTGCCGATCGCGTCGATGTTTCATGAGTAGCTGACGGCTCAAGGGAACCTTTGCCGCTTCATAAGCGGAGCGCACCCCTTTTAGGACTGTCCCTCATTTGGCGTTCTATCATCTGAACACCCGCTAGGCCTCCTCGCTGTCACGAATGCACGCCGAGGCCCAGGGCACAAGGTAACTACCCGCCCATACACCGCGCCCTTCCCGCTCCGCTTCTTTCTGTGCGCCAGCGTATTTGCCCCGTGAGTATCGCGGCCAATCGAGCGCGAGGCCGTTGCGTACAAGCCACAGCCCAGTGTCTTCGCCATCAATCGAGCAAACCGCCACGGTCCTCCCGTATTGATTTTTTCCGACGTTCTCGCAGCTTGTTCGTCAAGTTCGTTCGCTGCCTTGGCCCCGCACTGATATTGCAAACTGTCGTCGCCGCGACAGAGTTGGGAAGATTTGGGCGCGTCGGTTCCCGACAGACGAATCCGCTGCCCGTGAATTTCGAGCGTGTCACCGTCGACGACGGATGCCTGCCCGGTGATCGTGTCAGCAAGTGCAGGCGACGAAATGAGCGTGACAAGCGCTGCGATCAAGAGACGTTAAACCTTGCAGTCGGGATCACCAGCATGGGGCCGCTCTCGTCTAATCTTGCGCGCGGCACGACTTATATGATGGCCTTCATTGGCATCAAGCTCCTCGAATAGGGTCAGTATTACCCCGTGTCGACGAAGGACTGGCAGGAACGTGGGTGCAACCGACCTAGCACCCCAACCTGAGCCCACGCGCCGCGTCTCGGATGGCGCGCGCCACCCCTGTACAAACGTCGCAGATCGGTCATACTTTGAACTTGGCTTGAAGGGAGGCAGCGTGATGAACGAACACGACCGCTCCAATCTGTTGATGATCTTGACCATGACCGTTGTCGGTTTGGTGGTCTTCGGCAGCGTGTATATGGTATTAAGCAGCGGCAACCCGCTTCCTTCGAAACTGCAAGCAGAAGTTCCGAAAGCGAAAGTAGAAGTCCCCTCCGCGGCTGCGGTCGCCGGGCTTGAAAAGCGCGTGGTGCAGCTCGAAAGCGGAATGAAGGCTTCGCCGACAGTCGATACCTCTCAGCTCGAAGCCCAGCTTAAGGGTCTGGAGTCCCAGCTCACGGCTGTGCAAACGCAGTTGGGCACTTTCAGGGGTTCGGATTTCGACGCTCTCAAGACGAAGATAGACCGCGCCGGGAAGGAAAATTCTGAGTCCGTCAAGACGATGATAGACGCTCTTCGGACGGACGTAGGAACCCTGCACACCCGCGTCGATCAGCTTTCGCAGCAGGCTACTTCTGCCACAGCGCCGGAGCTCAAACCGGACCTCAAACAAAGCTCGCAGAAGTCGCAGCACTCAAAGTCGAAATAGAGAGACTACCGCCCGCATTGGCGCGTCGCCAGCAGACCGGGCGTCCCGGTTCAACAACGCTGCCTCTCAGAGATTCCGCGGAATGTTCTGCGCGTTGAATGCATGCGCTGCGCTAGGATCGTGGAAATCCAAAAGGTCGACGCGATGCGCCTGTATGGTGAGCACGCGGTCTGGAAGGATGTGGGACAACGCTTGCTGGACAACACGTGCCCGCATCGCACTGGGCAAGAGGATGGGTGTTGGCCTGGGTGGAGCGTATGAACCGCTACAACGGATAACATTATGGCCGACGTCACCTATTACGTGGCACTCCCATTCACCGCGGCGGACGACGGTATTGCACCAGGAGAAGCCGTAGAGTGTCAAAGCTCCTCTGCCGGCATCCGCCGAGCCGAAGCACTATCGCGTGTCGCCGGCAACGTCGGCGCCATCGCATTCAGCCGTACAGGCGATCCGGGCAGCGGTGAATTTAGCGACGCCGTTGTGTTAAAGGCGTTTGGTGATGTGCCCAATGATTTGAGCACGTTATAAACAGCCACTTTAGTCGTAGTTGCCCCTCACCGTTCGCGCGCGTTAGGGTTGATGCGGGTCTGGGGAGGCTTGGTTGGCAGTTACTGACTTCATTGCGCTCGACGTCGAGACGGCTAATTCCGATTTTTCGAGCATCTGCTCAATCGGCCTCGTTCATTTTCGTGGGGGCGAAGTTTTTAAATCCCTGACCATCTTGGTCGACCCCGAGGATGATTTCTCCCCTGCCAATATCGCCATCCACGGCATTCGTCCGGATGACGTTGCCGGAAAGCCGACGAGCCAAGGTATTCCCTGTCATCAGTACGTCGCTACCAACACCGCAATTGTCCACCACAGCCCATTTGATCGCACCGCGTTCGCGCGTGCGGCCGCAAAATATGACACCGATAGGCTCCCCTGCATCTGGCTTGATAGCCTTCAGGTGGCCCGCCGTGCTTGGGGCGGCTTCGGATCGAACGGCGGTTACGGGCTGAAAAATCTCGCCACGTCTTTCGGCATCGCATTTAAACATCATGACGCCGCGGAGGATGCGAGGGCGGCCGGTCTTATTATGTTGCGCGCCATCAAAGAGACAAGCGTAAGTCTTCAATCCTGGATCGATGATATTGGCTATGAAAGCGTTGATGGCGCCGCACCGCGGCCCTTCAAACGGAAGGCCGATTGGAAACGCCATTCACAGGACGGCAACCCGGATGGCCCGCTATTCGGCGAGACGATCGTCTTTACTGGGGCACTATCAATTGAACGTGTTCAGGCTGCGCAGATGGCAGCAATGGCGGGATGCAAAGTCGTCGATTCTGTAAGTAAGAAAATCACAATCCTTGTCGTAGGTGACCAGGACTTGCGACTGACAAACGGGCACGAAAAAAGCACCAAGCACAGAAAGGTTGACGCGATGATAGATGACGGCGCGCCGATCCGGATTGTTCGCGAAAGCGACTTCATGATGATGGTGGGAAACTGAATTGACGCAAAAATACGAATACGAAGTGGCCTTTTCCTTCAATGCGCTGGATGAGGGACTGGCAACTCAATTGAACGACCTAATTTCCGACCGGATGAAGACGTTCCTTTATTCGGAACGCCAGCGCGAGATTGCAGGAAGGGACGGCCAGGAAGTTCAGCGAGGTATACGGAAGGACGGCGCGTCTCGTCGTTGTAATGTATCGTCCTGAATGGGGGGAAACCGCGTGGACACGTGTGGAGCAAAGCGCCATCAGGCAGAGGGCCTTCGACGAGGGATGGGATTTTACTACATTCATCCCGACTGTTCAAAAACCAACGATGCCGGGGTGGCTTCCTAAAACGCGTCTTTATGTTGGTCTCGATCGTTTTGGATTGGAAGGCGCGGCGGCGGTATTAGAGGCAAGAGTCGCAGAGCTTGGAGGATCCTCGCAGCAAGAAAGCATTAAAGAGCGAGCGGAACGTTTTGCCAGAGCGAAGCATCTGGCGGAACAGCAGCGGAATTTTCTAAAAAGCGAGACCGGTGTTCAAGCGGCGACGGCCGCGTACGATGATTTCTCAACTGCATCGAGACATCTGCCGCCGATATGAAGAGCGCCGGAATTATTTTAACGGCACAACGGTCGCAAGCGTTTCGTATTATCAATGGAATATCGCCGATCAACCTTATCGCCGAATTTCGACCCGGTATTCTAACGTTCTTGACGAAGCATATCTGACACTTGCCTATTTCAAGGGTTTTCCGCGAATCTCAGGCTTTAACGGTTCGTTTGATACGGCAACGAAGTTGCGACAGTTAAAATACAGCTATGAGATAATTGGAGTTAATCGCTTTGCTTATGTTGGTCTCGACGAAAAGAGGCGAGAATTTACGCCCGAGCAATTAGCTGACCACGCTCTTCAAGAGTATCTAAACGTAGCTGAAAAACACCCAATGAGATACTGAGACGTCGAATACCGATCAGGCCGCCCTTCTCTTTCGCCCTTCTCTTCCGCTCCCTGGCGCACTCCTCCTTGTTCTGGGCTTCGCAAAGGGCGAGAATTTCTCGCACGATTACCAGAAGATTTCTGCGCCTGCACTAATTCCCAAATTGCGTGCGCCGCTTATGTGCAACGCTTCGCCGGCGGCTGACATAGTAAAGCCGCATCAGCGCGCTACAGGTCCGCTGCCCCCAAAAGATTGACCTGATCAGGAACTCCGAAAGGAATTGCCTATGCACGCCACTTCGTCGACCAAACCGGAAGCCGTAGAACAGAACGTTTCGTTTCAGATCGCCGATGGCAACAAGCGACAAGATTGCGTCCTGAAAACGAAGTTCTCGACACAACTTCAGGCAAACCGGTATTTGATGACGAACTGGCTGACGATTGAACGGCTGGCTCGCGATGCCATGACAGCCGGTAACATCAAAGACGGCCAGGTCCGACTTGCGATGCTGTAAGAGGCTCATCCGGCTTCGCAAATACCAAGCAGTCCAGTAGTTGCCCCCCCGCCCGATCGATCTTCCACCGCCCCGAAATCGGCGCGTTGTTTTGAGATCGTCCGGCAAACGGAGAACGGATCAAATGTGGGATTGGCCTTCAAAACCGATCGGTTACGCCGCCGTCGGGATCGCTATCATTTTTATCGCGATCGCCATTTGGTATATGAGCCAGCCCTAGCGGTCATAAAGCTGAGAACGCCGCTGGGCTTGCTCCAGCATGGCGATGGATCGCATGCTCAGCGATGATGAAGACGCTACAGGGGACGGACATCCCGCCTATCACCTACCAGCCGCGCACAACGAAGGGGCGGTTGCAAGCCGGCAGCAGGGCCGCAACCCGGCCACCGGCTCTAACCATTAATCACCTGGAGTAATCAATGGCTAAGGCCGAAGTACCACAAGGCGATATATACATATATATCGCGCAAATAATTCGTCATCTGAGTTGAATGGCGCCGGATTATGGCGGCGTGTTTCGATTGGACCAGGTTTGGTTTTGTGCCCTTCAATAAGGGTCGCCTTTAAGCCGTTGATCGTGACACCCTCACATCCGCCCGCTGAACGTGATTGTGGATAGGCCGGTCTGGCCGTAGGCGGTATACGTCCCACTCCCGGCCATTTTTTCCGTTTGTGAAACCCAGGTCCAGGCAAACCAGCGTATTGAACGGAACCAATTCCAGCCACCGATGGGGCTGTAGCCTGCATCGACGTGGTGTTCGTTGTTGTGCTGTCCAATGCCCATCCGAAATTAGCGGTACTGCCCGAGTTTGTGTCGATGTATGTTTGCGCGATTGCTAACACTCCATCTTCCACAAGCCCGTACACAAAGCTCACCCTGGCGACCGCTGTATTGTGTAGCGCGCGCACTGTCGCAGAATTATAGGTCCAGCTACCTGTCCCCTCGGACCACGTCGTTCGGACGTCGACGCGATTGTACATATTCCAGACGCCGAACCATGGCGCGGTGCCAGACGCTCCAAAAATCCAGCTAAGCTGCGAAGAACTGTTGCTGCGAGTCGTACCGACATAAGTACCGCGACTGATCGCGGGACCGTTGGTAATGGCGACGGATTCTGAATTGCAGATGCGTGTGTTGTTTGGGGCCGCCGGTAGGCGAAAGCCCACCGAAACAGGGATATTCAACACCCCTACCCCCTCACAGCATGCCACGCGCCTTCATTTTGGCTTCGATCCGCCGTCGCGCCATCTGGTTGTTAGTCGTCCGCAGAGAAGCCGACGTAGTCTCGTATTGAGGAAATGCCGTTAAGGTCAGCTCGAAAAGATCGACGTCCGTTATGGTTCGCAACGGCAACCTGTCACCGCCGTCTTCCCACTGCTCGGCACGAACACGGAATCCGAATGAACAGCCCTTTGTGTCCTGGCGGCCGACTGTTCCCAACGCGGTCTGGCCCTCCGGTGTGGTCGGATCGACTTGAAGTGAAAAGTAAAGCCCCGCTCGGTCCTCACGAAGAGACAGTGTGCCGGCAGAAACGCGGCCCAGCACCCGACCTGAATCGTGCGCGAGAAATCATTACCGCGTCCGGTTTTTCTTTCAGCGTTCTGGTGAAAGCGCCGGGAGCAATTCGCTCCCGGAATTCTCCGGCAATAACGGTCTGGTCATTAAACCGCACTGCATAACCAGAAATCACGTTATCATGCACGCGCTTTCGCCTCCGCAGCATCAAGCCGAGCCTCACGCACGCCAAGCTTCGATTTCGCTCGCAACTCGCGCGCGATGTCGACAGGATCGGTGCTCGCGTACGCTGCCGCCTTGCCCGGAACCTTGATATGGCGCTTACTTTTCTGGCGTTTTTCTCGGGTATTTTCAGCTGTTTCAAACATTGTGACGCGCCTCCCGCGCTTCCTTCAAAAAGTATGAAATCTTGCCGGTGCCACGATCACCAAGAAAAAACGGAATTACCGGCCGCAAATAGGCTTTGTTGACGTCCTCTCGGTCCAAATCGTCGAGTAGTTCGTCATGCGCCTGACGGGCCGTTTCAACTTCTTTCAAAAGGCTGCACATCACGCCGAGGCGGCGCTCGTATTCGCTCCCAACAATGTCGCAAACGGTTTTGCTGGCCCGCCCTCGCGCTTCCTCGATACGGCGGCGTAGAACTTCTTCCGCGGCCTCCACGTGACCCATTTCGTTGGTCACTTCGCGAACGCGTCTCGATAGAGCAGTCACGCTTTCCTCCGGGTCGTCCCCAAGCAGGCGAGCCACGTCAACACTCACACGCCGGCCACCGGCAGCCTTCTCGACTTCGATCTCGCCGCGAAGTTTTGTACGCTCGGCGCGCAGTTCTCGGTAATTCGCTTGAAGTTCAAGCTGCTTCGTTAGCAAGCCGGCATATTCCGGGCTCGATTCCGCAAGACTTGGAACCTTGAAAGTCTTGTCGACGGGTTTGGTCTTGAGTAGTGCCATTATTTGCTGTCTCCAAACAGTTCAGCGATTGCGCTCGACGAATGCGGCGCCGGTGATGGTCGTGCTAGTGCGATGTTTGCCGTTTCCCCAGTGGGAGGCATCCGCTCCAACCTCGCGGAATCGGATCGTCTGGCCGTAATCGTGGATCGCGATCTCGGGCCACGACGAGGTAAATTCGAGCTTTGCCCTGCGAACCAGCCGCACCGCGTCCACATCGCCGTGAATCGCAACATCTGCGAGGATGGCGAGTTGATCGAATGCCGTCTTCAGTGACGGACTCTGGCGCCCCTTCAAGGCAAGCTCCATGCGAGCCAGAGCTGTGTAACTCCGAACGACCTCATCTGAGCTCCGCAGCTGCGAATTAACAGCCAGCGCAATCAGCAAGCGAACGAAATCATCCTCATCAAGCTCCGGCGCGCGAGCAGGGCCACCAGACGGCAAGACTCCGGTTTCAGTTAGTCGCTTGGCGATGGCGCGGGCGCGAGGTTCGTAAAAGCCGAGATGATGCTCGGCCGCGGCAAGGCAATTGTTTAGGGTAGCCACAAATTTATTCTCCATTGTGGAAATTGTCGATTGATGGGGCAAAAAGAAACGGCGTTACGAAGAACGCGGTTCATGTTTTTTGCGCTACTAAAGAAATACGTATCGGCGGCACAGTTTAGGAACCGCTTTAAGCAGCCTTGGGCAAAATATTTTCGCCAACCAACGCGCGCAGTGCGGCGAAGGCTTCGTTGATCAGAAAGATGCCGCGCCTCTCGGCGTGTTTGCCTTGAAAGCCGCGTCGGACTTTCGAGCCTGAGCAGCTTCTGCAAAGCACTCTAATGGCGCACCACTCCTGCCCGTCGAATGGCACGCACCCGCGAGGAAGCCCGCACCCTTCGCGATCGGCGCGTCGGTCCGCACGAGGTGGCGCAGATCTCGCAACGGCGGCTTCTGCCGGCTGCCCTTGGGCGCGCGGAGGCGTTCCACCGGCTCCAGACCAGCCGCGGCCGAACGTACCCCAGCGGACCATCTCGCCGTTGCGGAATGCGAGCGGGCCTATATAGGCCATGGCACCCTTCATGGTGACGACGGGATCTATGACGGGCTGGACGTCGAACCGCTTGCCGCCTCGCACGACGCAATGCACCGACACCTGCCTTGCTGGCGCAGACTCCCAGGCGCGCTGGAGCTCATCGACGGTCGGGCGAATTTCCAGGTCCCGCTCAGTCACGCTGAAGCCAGGATTCGCCGGCTCGTCACCTTCGTCGACAAGGCCGTTCTCTGGCTTCAACTCGCCGGCTGTTGAGTAGTCGGTGGCAAACTCGGGCAACGCGAAAACATCGCCCGCCGCTGCGATGGTGACGTCGCGCCAATATTGCCACAACAGCACGACGTCGGGCGCGATGCGGCCCAGGCGCTCCAACTGCGGCAGGTTCAGAACAGGCTCGGGCTTGCGCTGGGTACGCTGTACGTAGGCGCGCCTGGGCCGCCAGGTCCGTGAAGGAGTCGGCTGTAGGAGGATGGTTGTCGTTAGCCGGCGCGACTGTGTGCCAGTTTGCCAGGGTTTCGCGGAAATCGTTGGCGGTTCTCATAACTTCACCAGGTGGTGGTTGTCTGGCCTTACGGCTTTCGCCGCCGATACGGGGGTGGCTTCACTCTCTTGGGCAGTTCGCGCCTCATACCGGCTGGACCAATCACGCGCGACGCCGCAGATTTCTCGACTATTTTTGGCCTATGCTACAATCTGAAAACTTGCGGCGTCGCGTGTTTGACTGGGCCGCCGGTCTTTAGGGCGAAGGATCGGAAGGATCCGAGGTACCCCTCCGGGGACCAAGTTTGCCTTTTCATTATGGCCACGCGGAAATCTTTCTGGGGGCGCGGGTCACTAGGGAAAGGTGGGAGAGATTGCCTACACCCCTACCGGTGCCGCCCCTTTTTCGAAACAGCACGGCATTTAACTCGTTGCGCTGCCTAGCTTTATTCGACGCGCGTGCGTGTTCGCGTGCCCTAGTAAGAGGAGCAGCACGGCACGATAGTCATCACGACCATTGTATTGGGGTGTGCAAGGCACACACCCAACACAGGCAATTGGTTCTAACAAAGCGTGCGTGCCATGCCGCTCATTACGTAAGCGGTTGTGTTTCATATGATATCCGTCATGGCGTGCTTCGTTTTGAGCAGCACGCGTGCCGGCACGGTTCGCGGCACGATCACACATTGCGCGCCCCTGTAATCAAAGCTGCCAGTCTTGCGCCGTGCTCCGCTGCGTGCTTGTCGGCGCGCGCCTCAAGGGCGGCTTCATGACCTTTCTTAGTCAGCTTCCAGCCCTTCCTCACCATTTCTATCAGCTTTCGGCTGCGCAAGCGGTCGACAGCACGCCGCGCTCGGCTCATGTTTGGGTCACCGCCGGACAAAAACCAACAAAGAGACTCGGCAATTTCGTTTATCGAAGCGCCCTTCCCGCGCTCAATCGCGAGCAAAACATCATCGTCATCGCTGCGCGCCTTGTCAGCTCTCTTGACGCTTTCCCCTTTTGTCAGGGCTTCGGCCATCACTGTCGGAACAGGCCGGCCTTTGCTGTCGACAAGCGATGGCGCGGTGACCGTCCTTAGCTCGAAATAAATTGGTTCAAAGTCCGGACCGCGGTGCTTGCCCTGATGATGCAGTTTCACCGTCTCGCCTTTGTTGAGGGTCAGGTTGCCGTCCACTTCAGCGATGAATGCGCCACCGCCGCGCGGTAGCAGGTTGGACGGATCAGCGTTCTTGATAGGATGGCACGCGGCGTAAACGACAGGCTTGCCGGGCAACGTGGTCAGCGCACGTAAATTGCGGGCGTGAGCGCCGAGTTGTGTGTTGCTGTTTTCATCGTCGCCATTGAAGTAGGCCGCGCTTGTGTCGACCACTACCATGTAGGCGCCGCCAATTTTTTCCACGTCGGCTTTGATGCGCTCGAACATCTCCGCGACACCGAACGTTCCGGCGATGAAGTGCACGTCAACACAGTCCGGGTCGAAATCTAGATGATGCGCCATCGCTATCCATCGCATGCGGACATCGTCGGGATTTTCACCCGCAAAGTAGACGACGCGCCCTTTATCAATATCACGGTCGCCAAGCGGCCTCCCAAGCATCGTGAGTGCGGTAAGCAATAGAAGCACCGCAGTCTTGCCTGTGCCCGTCATCGCGGTTGTCGAATACAGGAAACCCTTCTGGGAAACGCCGTCGAGATGATAATCGGGTGGTGTAAATCCGCGGATAAATTCAGCGCTGGATTGAATGCCGGGATAGACCGAGGGAGGCTTGTTGTCATTCGCCGCAATGGGCGACTTGGCCCGTCCACGCGAACGACCGGTGGTCCGATAGCTGTTCTTTATTTCCGCTGTGCCGTCAAAGGCTACCGCGATATCGCTGAGGACGCCGTCGTATGTAGCACCAAGGAGAAGCCACTCTCCTCCCTCAGTCCGCACCAACTCACCTGTACCCTCGCAGGCGTTGTCGCGTATCTCTTTCAGCCTAGCGAAGTCGTCCATGTTCGCCGGTACCGCGCATGCGACTTCAAGCTCTTTAAACGTGACGGGTTGCATCGGTCTGTAGCTCCACAAGAGAATTAAATGCGAGTTCGGCCAGCGCCTTATTAAACGACGCGCTGAAACCAGCAGTGCGCTCTTGAAAGGCATTTGGTGCCATGACGTGCACTGGCTCCTCGCCGCGCTGGCGCAAGGCACGATTGTACAGGCGCAGATGGTCGTTCAGCTCTAGGTCGAAGCGCGCAAGCGTCGACGAGCCCGGAGGCCCAGGTCGGATTGAAAGTATTTTCAAAGAAATGCTCCCGATGGGAGTTTCGCTGGTCTCTCGCGCCGGCATTTGGCCGGTGCGCCCTAGGCTATGGTTAGTACGGGCCGTGCCGCGGGACACTAAAAAGGCACCGATAAAAACAAATACCTAAACGCACGGAAAAAGGGGAAACGCTAACGACGAAAAAGGCCCGCAAATGTCAGCGGCCTTCATTGGTGAATGTGAGCTAGGCCACTTCCGTGGAATACGTAAAGCAAGCGGCCGAAATAATATCCGCACGCGCCGGATGTGAGCCTACGGCGTGCGTCGTCGCCCTCGCCGCTTGGCGGAAAGGTTAGACAACTCTGGAATTTCTGTATGGGATTCAATGGCACCCTTGCGGGTGGTTAGACGCTTTAAGTGCTTGTTTTTGCTTGAGTTGGTGCGCTCGGAGGGACTCGAACCCCCACGATGTTACTCACTGCCACCTCAAGGCAGCGCGTCTACCAATTCCGCCACGAGCGCTGAAAGATCGGACCGGAGCTGGCGCCCCGACCGGATCGACGGCCGATGTAACAAAACAATGATGGTGGGACAAGGCCCAGCAGACCGTTCTTCCCTGCTTTGACGACCGGGAGGAGCACCGCCGTCGGACCAGGAACGACACTGGAATCAGGGATTTCCGGTGCTCTCTTGATCCAGGCACCCATCGGGCCGCGCGCGAGCTTCAAGTCCGGCTCGGGAGGCTTTATCTGTGGCCCGGCGTTCGCGGCAGCATCTGCTTGACTTCGACCGCGATGCGATTGCGGTTGACTACCACCACCCCGCTGGCGACCGGCAGGTTGTTGGCGAGGATCTTGACCTCATCCTGCTCGGTGGCATCAAGCTCGATGATGGCACCGCGGCTAAGCCGCATGACCTGATGAACGGGCATCGAAGTGGTCCCCAGGACCACCATGAGATCGACAGATACTTTATCGAGTGTCGCCACGAATACAAACTCACGGACCATGCAAATTGCTAATGCCTAGATCACCACGTTTACAGTTAGCCAATGGTTAATGACCGTCAGACCCTTGATTTGAAGCCGTTTGCAGCCCCGTCCGGCGAGCCTGTGGACTGGCGGCTGTCCGATGCTCCCGTGCCCTATCCGGAGGCCGTTGCCGCTATGGAAGCGCGGGTGGCGGTGATCGCCTCGAGCGAGGCTCCAGAGCTGGTCTGGCTGCTGGAGCACCCCCCGCTCTACACCTCCGGCACCAGCGGGCGCGAAACCGATCTACTACAAGCCCGTTTTCCGCTGTTCGCGACCGGACGCGGCGGCCAGATCACCTATCATGGCCCCGGCCAGCGGGTCGCCTATGTCATGCTGGATTTGAAGCGTCGCCGCCCGGATGTGCGAGCGTTCGTCGCCGGCCTTGAGGAATGGATCATCCGCACGCTCGACACCTTCAACGTCAAGGGAGAACGGCGGGAAGATCGGGTCGGCGTCTGGGTGGCGCGCCCGGACAAGGGACCGGGCCACGAGGACAAGATCGCAGCGATCGGCGTGCGGCTGCGCCGCTGGGTGTCCTTCCACGGCATCTCGCTCAATGTCGAACCCGACCTCAGCCATTTCGACGCCATCGTGCCCTGCGGGGTCACCGACCCGCGCTACGGCGTCACCAGTCTCGTCGATCTCGGCCTTCCTGTCGGCCTGACGGATGTAGACATCGCCCTCAGGCACGCGTTCGGGGAGGTATTTGGTCCGTCGGAACTGCGCCTGCCGGAGAGGACGGCCTGACCATCAAACTGCGTCACTCGGCGGCGTGCGCGTGATCGCAGTTCGTGCTCCGGGACAGGGCCGGGCTTTCGGAGCGCATTGCCTTCGCTTACGCGGTCGGGAGTTGCGAAAAGCGCTCGCCGGGCCGAATCATCTTCAGGGCGTTCGCCGTCACGGGCTGATCCTCGACGGCATCGACATGCGCGGACTCCGGCCCCTTCCGGCAGCGCGTCATCATGTCCGCGACGACATCGGCTGGACCCGCGAACAACGCCTCGACATTCCCGTCACGGCGGTTACGCACCCAGCCGGTAACGCCGAGACGGATCGCTTCGCGCATCGTCCAGTAGCGGAATCCGACGCCCTGGACGCGGCCACGGATCACAACCTGACGAACAACATCGCTCATCTCATATCCTCGGCACCGAACGAATGCATCGCGATCCCGAAGTATCGCACGAAAGGCTTTGTGGTGTTGTCGAATCATCATCGCCATCTCACGTAAATTCGAGGATCAGTGCATCCACCGCCAGCGTCGCCCCGGCGGTCGCTGCGATCCTCTTGACCACTCCATCGCGCTCGGCGCGCAGCACATTCTGCATCTTCATGGCCTCGATCACTGCCAGCGTCTCGCCGGCCTTGACTTCCTGTCCCTCGGTCACCGCGATCGAGACGACGAGGCCCGGCATCGGGCAAAGCAGCTTCTTACCGGTATCGGTCGCGGTCGCGACCGGCATCAGCCGCGCCGATGCCGCCTCAGTCTCGGTGAACACGTTGATAGCGACCTCGAATCCCTGATGCGCGAGCCGGATGCCGTTTGCAATCGGCCGCACCTGCATCGCAACGGGATGCCCGTCGATGGCGCCCCTCCAGACCGGCTCGCCCGGCACCCATCGCGAGAGCAACTGATACGCGTTGCCGATACCACCATCCGCGCCGACGAAGCGGATGGTGACGGCGTCGCCATCGCGCGCGACATCGAGCAGGATTTCATCACGATCGAGCCACACGGCGCGGCGGCTTTCGCGTTTCACCGGCCGGCCAGTCATCTGACCGGAAATCTGCCGCTTGCGTTCGCCGAGCACGTGATCGATCGCAGCCGCCACCGCTGCGAGCCGCCGCGCGATCTCGCCTTCCGGTACGCGCGCCGTAAATCCCTTGGGAAATTCCTCGGCGATAAATCCGGTCGAGAGATTGCCCGCGCGCCAGCGCGGGTGATTCATCAAGGCCGACAGAAACGAAATATTGTGCCGGATCCCGTCGATGTAGAACCCGTCGAGCGCATGGGCCTGCGCCTCGATGGCAGCGCCGCGCGACGGCGCATGTGTCACGAGCTTGGCGATCATCGGATCGTAATAGATCGAAATCTCGCTGCCCTCGTACACGCCGGTATCGTTGCGCACGGTGATGCCGTCCTGGCTCATTTCGGCGGTGGACGATATTTGACGAGACGTCCGACCGACGGCAGAAAATTGCGGAACGGATCCTCCGCGTAGACGCGCGATTCCACTGCCCAACCAGTCAGTGTCACGTCCTTCTGCGCGATCGTGAGTTTTTCTCCGGCCGCGACGCGGATCATCTGCTCGACCAGGTCGATGCCGGTGATCAGTTCGGTGACGGGGTGCTCGACCTGCAGGCGCGTGTTCATCTCGAGGAAGTAGAAGCTCTTGTCCTGCCCCGCGACAAACTCGACCGTACCCGCCGAGTCGTAATTCACCGCTTTGGCCAGCGCGACCGCCTGCTCGCCCATCTTGCGCCGCGTCGTCTCGTCGAGCAGCGGCGACGGCGCCTCCTCGAGGACCTTCTGATTTCGCCGCTGAATCGAACACTCGCGCTCGCCGAGATAGATCATGTTGCCATGCTTGTCGCCCAGCACCTGGATTTCGATATGGCGGGGATCGACGATGAATTTTTCGATGAACACACGATTGTCGCCGAACGACGACTTCGCCTCCGCCTTCGCGAGACTGAAGCCTTCGGCGACCTCGGCGGTCGAGTTCGCGATGCGCATGCCCTTTCCGCCGCCGCCCGCCGACGCCTTGATCATGACAGGGTAGCCGATCTCGTCGGCGATCTTCACCGCATGTTTTTCGTCCTCGATAACCCCGAGATGCCCGGGCACCGTCGAGACATTGGCCTTGACCGCCGCCTTCTTGGATTCGATCTTGTCGCCCATCGCGGCGATCGCGCCGGGATTTGGTCCGATGAAAACCACGCCGGCGTCCGCGAGCGCACGCGGAAAAGCCTCGCGCTCGGACAGGAAGCCGTAGCCGGGATGCACGGCCTGCGCGCCGGTCTTCCGGCAAGCCTCCACGATCTTGGTCGATTACAAGATAGCTCTCCGCCGCCGCGGGCGGGCCGATCAGAACGGCCTCATCGGCCATCTCGACGTGAAGCGCGTCGCGATCCGCCTCCGAATACACGGCAACGGTTTCGATGCCCATCCGACGGGCCGACTTAATGACCCGGCAGGCGATCTCGCCGCGATTCGCGATCAGAATTCGTTTGAACATGTGCTTGTTGACTTGCAACCTTGAGGCGGGGTTCAACCTTTTCCGGACCGTGTGAACAATCTGGCACGCGGACGCGGCTGTAACAATTCCGTCGTACAGAAAAACTAAACAGGGACAAAGGCCTTTTCGGCGGAATGTCCTTGACGGAGGTTTTGATGCGCCGCGCAATCGTATTGCTTCGGTAAGCCTGACCGCATTGTCAGTTTCCGCGGCAACCGCCCAGAACGCCAAGCCCCACAACCTTATCCTATTCGTGCCGGATGGCCTGCGTGGGCTTATCGTCAAGCCCGAAACCGCTCCAGCCATGGCCGAGGTGCGCGACAAGGGTATCAACTTCGCGAACTCGCACTCGATGTTCCCGACATTTACGATGGCGAACAGTTCAGCCATGGCGACCGGGCATTATCTCGGCGACAGCGGTACCTTCAGCAACACCATTTTTACGGGATACACAGTCGCTCCGGCCGGTGACACGGTCACGCCGTTCATCGAAAACGACGTCGTAATCGGCGACGTCGACGAACACTTCGCCGGCAACTATCTTAACGAGGAAGTCCTGCTGCAGCTGGCGCGCGCCAAGGGATACAGCACCGCCGCGATCGGCAAGGTCGGACCGACATTGCTGTTTGACCACACCGACCGCGCCGACCGTCCCGGCCTGCATTCGATCGTGATCGACGATTCGACCGGCAGCACGAAGGGCATTCCACTGTCGCAAGAAATGCAGGACCCGATGAAGGCCGCTGGCATCGCGCTGCAACACCCGGACGCGGCGACAACGGCAAGGCCGGAGATTTCAACGACTCCGGGCACCATCGCACCCGAACGTCACGCAGCAGGCCTATATGGCCGAGATCGCGACCAAGGTGGTGCTGCCGATGTTCAAGGAGCGCAACAAGCCATTTGTCCTGGTGTTCTGGTCGCGCGATCCCGACGGCAGCCAGCACAACAAGGCGACAGCCTGAACACGTCACACCGGGCATCAACGGACCGACGTCACTCGCCGGCATCAAGAACGCGGACGACAATCTGGCGAAACTGCGTAAGACGCTCGACGATCTTGGACTGTGCGCCACGACCAACATCATCGTTTCGGCTCCGATCCCACTCAAGACCGGCTTCTCGACGATCTCCAAGGAAAGCAAGACCAGCCCGACCGTCCAAGATCAGCTATCCGAATACGCCGGAGGGCTTCCTTCCAATGGGTTTCGTAGCGATCGACCTTTCGAAAGCACTGGCGCTACCGTTGTTCGATCCGAACAACAAGAATGCGCGCATCGCCGACGATGCCTATCCGAAAGCCGGCAACGGCGTGATCGGAAACGATCCCGCAAAGCCCGACGTCGTGGTCGCCACCAACGGCGGCTCCGACCTGATCTATATTCCGAAGCAAAGACCGCGAGCTCACCGACCGCGTTCATCAAGGCGCTGCTGGCACAGGATTACATCAGCGGCCTGTTTGTGGATGACGAGCTCGGGAATTTTCCGGGCACGCTGCCGATTGTCATCCATCGGCCTGAAGGGCAAGGCCATCACGCCGCACCCGTCGATCGTCGTGAATTTCCGCTCTATGGACGAGCGGTTGCGACGATCCGACGGTCTGCTCGGTTGAAGTGGCGGACACGGTGTTGCGGCAGGGTCAGGGCATGCACGGCAGCTTCAGCCGCGGCGACACCCGCAATTTCATGGCGGCGATCGGCCCGGATTTCAAATCCGGCTATGTCGACGAGCTTCCCGTCAGCAACGCCGACGTCGGAATGACGGCGGCGAAACTGCTGGGGCTGGCACAAAACCCGAAAGGCCGGCTGACCGGCCGTGTCATGACCGAAGCCACGCCGAACGGGTCGACGCCGCGCGCCTACAAGGAAAGCGTGACATCACGACCCGACGACGCAGGGCCTACGCACCGTACTGAATTTTCAGCGTGTACTGGACCAACGCTATTTCGATGCTGCCGGATTTGCTGGACGCACCGCGACCGCACGCCGGTCCCACGATCCCGCTTTCCAGACCGCCGACGGGCGTCGAACAAACACGCACAGGCGCAACGGCGGGCGCCAACATAATCTGCGCCGCTTCGAGCCGGACGCCCCGCATCTCTCGCTTGTAAGAACTAGTCAATTTTTCTGCCGCACGGCACCAGATCAAAACAGCAATGCCACAGAGGTTCGTGCCGCGGTTCGAGGAGAAAGTTCTATCCTTTTCCGCCAGACGGTTCCCTTCCGCGACCGCGCGCCCTATACTGATCGGCACGAGACAAAATCCCCGTAATTTGAATGACATGAGGTCGACCATGGCACTTGCGATTGGCGCTGACGCCCCTGACTTTGAAGCTGAAACCACCGACGGTCACATCCGCTTCCACGAGTGGCTGGGCAACAGCTGGGGGCTTTTGTTTTCCCACCCGAAGGATTTCACACCGGTCTGCACCACCGAATTGGGTGCGGTGGCCCGCCTGAAACCCGAATTCGACAAGCGTGGCGTCAAAACGATCGGGTTGAGCGTCGATCCAGTTGCCAGGCACGCGGAGTGGGCCGAGGACATCAAAGAGACCCAAGGCACTGCGCCGAATTTTCCGATGATCGGCGATACCGACTTCAAGGTTTCTAAGCTCTACGACATGCTGCCGGCCAGCACGTCCGGCGACGTCGCCACCCGCACCGCCAACGACAACGCCACCGTGCGCAACGTCTTCGTCATCGGTCCGGACAAGAAGATCAAGCTCGTGCTGGTTTATCCGATGTCGGTCGGCCGCAATTTCCAGGAAATCCTGCGCGCTATCGATGCACTGCAGCTCGGCGCGAAGCACCGCGTTTCGACGCCCGCCGACTGGAAACAGGGCGAGGACGTCATTCTCGGCGGCGCAATCAGCGACGACGAAGCCAAGCAGCTCTATCCGCAAGGCTGGAAAGCGCCGAAGCCCTACATCCGCATCGTACCGCAGCCGAAGTAGTTCATTACGCCTCGGAAAGAACGAGGGGACGCTTCGGCGTCCCCTTTTTTTTGCGGCCACACTTTCATGATGATTCATGCGCTGCATGACGATGATCGAGATGCGTCCATCGCCGGGTAAAACGATCTAGGTCGTTGTTGTCGCCTGCCGGCTTCGATTGACGAGGATAACGGCGACCGCACATGCGGCCATGCCGAAAACCGACAGCGCATCGAGTTTCTCGCCGAACAGGATGAAGGCCATGATCGCCGTCACTGCCGGCACCAGATAGAAGAAGCTCGCGACCTGCGTCGCGCCGTGGTGGCGGATCAGCCAATACAGCACGCTGACTGATCCGATCGACAACACCACCGCGAGCCAGATCAACGCGAGGACGAACTCGCTGGTCCAGTGCACGGTCCGGGTCTCGAACAGAACCGATCCAAGTCCAAAGAAGATCGCCACCGTAACGTACTGGATGAGATTACCCGAACGCCAATCGATGTCGCTGCAGAAGCGCTTCTGGTAGAGCGCGCCAAGGGTGATGCTGACCAGCGACACGCCAGATGCGAACCAGCCCCAGCCGACTTCGCCGCTCATCGGGCGCCCGTGCAATATCAGCACCACGCCGGCAAGTCCGAGCAGCAAGCCCCTCCATTGCAGCCACGTGACGCGCTCACCGAGCCAACCGGTTGGCGATCGTCGATGTCAGGATCGGTTGCATACCCGGAATGAGGGCCGACAGTCCGACCGGTACCGAATGGGCGATCGCGATCGCTGTGCCGCCCAGATAAAATCCATGAACAAGGATCGCCGCGACCACGCTGTGGCCCATTCCGGCCAGCGACGGCCATCGCGGCCGCCAGATCGCAACAATACCGACCATCAGAATCACCACCAGTACCATGCGGATGGCAAGGTAGGTCAGTGGCTCGGCACCGCTGAGCACATATTTGGTGCCGATGAAACCGGTGCTCCAAAGAAGTACGAAGACCACCGGCGCTGCGCGCGTAGCCAACTCGTCGAAATCACGATTCATTTGCGACCCTGAGTGCCCGATCATATGGTATGCGGCAATGACCAATTGCGCTGGGGATGCCTGCGCAAATCCACATATCGCCTCTGAACGAACAGCAGGACATCGCCATGGACGTTCGCGCCGCAGTCGCCGTTGCCGCCGGAAAACCGCTCGAAATCACGACGGTGCAACTCGATGGTCCGCGCGAAGGCGAGGTCATGGTCGAGATCAAGGCCACCGGCGTCTGCCACACCGACGAATTCACCTTGTCCGGCGCCGATCCGGAGGGCTTGTTTCCGGCCATCCTCGGCCATGAGGGTGCGGGTGTGGTCGTCGATGTCGGCAAGGGCGTGACGTCAGTGAAGAAAGGCGATCACGTTATTCCGTTGTACACGCCGGAATGCCGACAATGTCCGTCGTGCCTATCGCGCAAGACCAACCTCTGCACAGCGATCCGCGCCACCCAGGGTCAAGGGATTGATGCCCGACGGTACGTCGCGCTTCTCTTTTGGCGGCAAGCCGATCCATCACTACATGGGCACCTCGACATTTGCGAACTACACGGTGCTGCCGGAGATCGCGGTCGCGAAGATCCGTAAGGACGCGCCGTTCGACAAGGTCTGCTACATCGGCTGCGGCGTCACCACCGGCATCGGTGCGGTCCTCAACACCGCGAAGGTCGAACCGGGAGCCAAGGCGATCGTGTTCGGCCTCGGCGGCATCGGACTGAACGTGTTGCAAGGCCTGCGGCTCGCCGGCGCCGACATGATCATCGGCGTCGATCTCAACGATGACCGCAAGGCGTGGGGCGAACGCTTCGGCATGACGCACTTCGTCAACCCGAAGGAGCTCGGCAAGGACCTCGTCCCTCACCTCGTCGATATGACCAAGATCGGGAGCCGACCAGATCGGCGGCGCGGACTATACCTTCGACTGCACCGGCAACGTCACCGTGATGCGGCAGGCGCTGGAAGCCTGCCATCGTGGCTGGGGCCAGTCGATCGTGATCGGCGTAGCGCCCTCCGGTGCGGAGATCGCGACGCGGCCGTTTCAACTCGTCACCGGGCGAGTGTGGAAAGGCACGGCGTTCGGTGGCGCGCGCGGCCGCACCGACGTGCCGAAGATCGTCGACTGGTATATGCAGGGCAAGATCGAAATCGACCCGATGATCACCCACATCATGCCGCTCAACGACATCAACAAAGCATTTGATCTGATGCACAGAGGTGAGTCGATCCGAAGCGTTGTGACGTTCTAGAGTTTGATGCGAATGCGACACGCGCGACATCGCCTCTCTACCGTGGGCGTCTTCAAAAATCGTCCGGACAGGGATCGACGATCTCCCAGAGTTCGGGGCCGTTCTTGATCTTCTTCATCTGGGTGGTCAGGCCGCCGTTGCGGCGGATCCAGTCCTTCACCGTGTTGGGATAATAGGACATCAGGTCGGATGTCCCCTTGTGGCTTGTAAACTTGATTCCGAAGGTGAACGCCTTGTCATAGTAGGCTTCATGAAAGCCGAGGCTGGCGCGCGGCGTTACGCAAACCTTGTTCAAGGGTACGATGCCGAACACCATGGTGCAGGCCGAATTGCAGATGCCATCGATGATCACGCGCTCGTGGCGGTCGCGGATGCGCTCGTATTTCGCCTTGTACTCGGTGACGTAGCCGCCGTGATCACGCGTGATGTGCAGATCGGCGCGGGCCGGCGTCATAGCCAGCAGCGAGGATCGGAAGCAGGAGCGCAAGAACGGTAATTCGCATGGCGACGACGGGAGACCTGGGAAAAGCCTGCGTTCTGGAATGCGGGCGGCTACCTCGCGACCTTTCGCATCGCGAACTCTGCCCCCACTCCGTTGGCATTTCGTTAAGCATCCCACTCTGGCTGAAAAACGGCAGCAAGCCAAATACGGGGGAAATCCCGCCCGCTCTCACTGATGGGCCAATTTGCCGGCCGGTGCCGGCGGTCGCAGCGCTGCCGTGTCCAGCGCGGCGATCTGGTCGGCAAAATGCCGGTAAAAATCCAGCATGTCCTCGCCGGCGCGTTCTCGGCACGATGCCAGCGCGGCGCTGGCCTCGCGCATGTGACCGGCTTTGATAGCGGCCAGCAGCGCGCCGTGCAGGCGGTTCCACTCGGCGAACTCCGGCGATGCCGCCACCGCCTCGTCGCCCGCGATGGCGTAAATCTTGGTTGGCCGCGACTTGCCTTTCAACGGGATTTCACCGGCTTCGAGGAGTGCAATCCCCTTCACCTGCCGCGCCACGTCTTCCGAAACCAAAAGGTCCGCGTGCAATCCCTTGCTGGCCGACTCGATCCGGGCCGCCACGTTCACGACGTCACCCATCGCAGAATAGTTGAAGCGCCGCTGCGATCCCATGTTGCCGACGCACGCTAGTCCGGCATTGATGCCAACCCCGATCCTGACGCGCGGGTCTTTGAAGCCACGCGCGGAGAATCCGAAGGCATCGGAGTCGTTGAGCGCATTCACCGCTTCACGCATCTTGAGCGCGGCGCGGCAAGCCTGGGTCGCATGATCCGGAACGTTCACCGGCGCGTTCCAGAACGCCATGATCGAAATCGCCGATGTACTTGTCGATCGTCCCCAGTTCGTCCTGGATCGCATCCGACAGCGGCGCCAGCAGCATATTGATGAAATCTACCAGCTCCGTCGCCGTCAAGGCTTCGGAGATCGGCGTAAAACCGCGCACATCCATGAACATCACGGATATGTCGCGGAACTCACCGCCGAGCCGCATCGCTTGCGGCGAATTCTCAAGCTGCGCGAGCAACTCGGGCGCGAGATACTGGCCAAAAGCCTGACGCACGAACTTTTTTTCGTGATCGGAGGCGACGTGAAGTACGCGCTCTACGGCAATATAGACCGCCAGTGCTGCCAGTGAGGGGAAGATCGGATCGATCAGCAACCGGAAATGCGAAAACGCGATCCACGATCCCGCGAGCCCTGCCACGAACACCACCACGCCGGCGTAAAATGAAAAGCGCGCCCCGAACGCCAGGACCAGCCCTGCGACCAGAGCGCCGAACAGCACAGTCAGGACGATCTCAAGCCCGTTGGTCCAGTCCGGGCGCTCGATGAAGTCCTGCGCGATGATCTGCTCGATCAGTTGCGCCTGGATCGCGACGCCCGGAACCAGTTCGCCGAGCGGCGTCGCGCGCGAATCCATCAGACCCGCGGCCGATGCGCCGACGAGGATGATCGCGCCGTCGATGCGTTGCTTGACCTCGGCCTCCTTCATGGGATCGAGAACGTCTTTCACCGACACGTAACGTTGCGGCCGGTTGGGGCTGAAATAGATCCAGGACTCGCCATTGCTGGTCAGCGGCAGTTTGAACGCGCCGACGCGCATGTCGATCAGAGCCGCGTGACCGGTGTCGCTGTCGCCGCTCGATCCGGTCCCGCGGACAACGATGCCCTTCTGGCTCTGCGCGACGCGCAGTGCTTCAATCGCAAGCCCGGGATAGATGTTCGCGCCGTCGGAAAACAGCATGGGGACGCGGCGGACAATGCCGGCGCGATCCTGTGAACTCAGATTGATGCCGCCGATGCCAGCGGCCGCTTCATTGAGGATCGGCAGGCTCGAAACCGTACCCTGAAACGGCGCTAGCACCTTTGTCGGCTGGACGCCGACAAAGGCCAGTCCGGCGCGAACCGGCGGGCGCTTGTCGTTAGCGGCGTTGCCGGCGGCAAAGCCAAGCACGACTGGCGTCTTGCCGATAACCTCCGCGAAAGCCCGATCATGATCCGGCAGGTTTGCGAGCAACTTCATGGTCTGATCGAGATCTGGTGCGCCGGAATCCTTCAGCTCGTTGGCAAGCCGGCTCGGCGTCGTGCGATCCGGTTCCGAAAAGATGACATCGTAGGCGATCACGCCGGCACCAAGATCGGCAAGACGGCGGGTCAGCGCGGCAAGACGCGTTCGCGGCCACGGCCATTGGCCGTACTCGGCGATCGAAGCTTCGTCGATATCGACGATCCGCACCGGCAGGTCGGTATAGGCCCGCGGCTTGAGCCGCTGATAAGTATCGAACGTGCGTTCCTTCAATTCAGTGACGATGCGTGGATCGTAAGCGCGCAGCGAGGTCAGCACCACAAGCGTCGCCACCGCCGCACCGACGGCACGGAGGTTCTTGTTGCGCATCAGCCGGCGCAGACGTGCCAACACCAACATGATGCGCACGCGCAAGGTGCTGCGGAAACGCGCCGCAGCCTTCATCGTCCAGCCTCGATTGAGCGTGCGAAAAGGCGGCCGGCGCCGCCGATACAGCGTGTAAGGCGAGTCGTCAGTCCGCGGCGCCTCGCTGCGAGCCACCTGCGCAAGCTGAGATCGGCGCATCGAAGGAACGACGAAATCAAGATCTCAATCCGGTTCCATGATTTTTGCAATCGGTGGCCGGCAAGTTTGCCGGAACAAGCGGACGTCGCGAATGTTACCGGAACACTAACGGAATCCGCTCAGTTTGGCGTGACCAGAATAGGCGATTTTTCAGTATTGTCAGAGGTTTTCCAAATACCAGGCGCCACATTAACGGGAAATCCGGTGTCTGTCTCTCATCCTCACCGAACAAGCCGATAAGCGCAGAGGCAACACGACGATGGCCCGGACATTTTTCAACAAACAGAGTCTCGCGTTGGTGGCAGCGCTGGCCGTCCCGTTTGCGGTGTCGGCCTGCTACGCGATGTCCATCCACGCCAGGACGAACACGCGTTTGCAGGATATCGCCGACAACGCCGCGCTCGCAGGCGTCAATTCGCTAGCGTCCAACACTGATCAACCCGCAGATGCACGATCGGCCGCAGCCATCGCGGCAGCCAGAACCATTATCGCAACGCAACCGGGCATCGTCCAGAAACTCCAGCCGTCGGTGGAAGAACTGACGATGTCGGTTGTCGTGGAAGATATCGATAAGGGGACGCAGGCCTCCGCAACTGCAAGATATATTCCGGCAAAAGACAGCCAGCCGGGCCAGCAGCCGTCAACCCGCGCGGATATACCGCCGCCGCGCTTTGACGCGCGAACGCATCAGACAAGGCTCCCGGCTCAGAACCGCGCGGTCGGTCCGATCGAGACCGAAAAGTTGTCGGTGGTGTAGTTCGGCAGCGTGGAATTGATCTTCATATACTGGACCTGCGTCCGCACGCCGACGTTCTTGTACACCTGCGCATCGAATATCGCTCCGTAGCGCTGCTCCCTGTCGGTCCGCACTGTGAACGGGTCGATGATCGGATTGGGCGCATAGTAATTGGCCACGCTATAGCCAATCGTCGGTGCGATCACGAACTGATGTGGCGTGCCGAACACCGGCAGGGCAAACTCATACGGAAATGCCATGTCGATCGAGTAACGCTTGTAGGAGTTGTAATCGAAGATCGCACGGTTCTGATCGTATCCGGCGCGCGCCGTCCAGTGCAGCGGGCCGAACCGCAAATCCGACGTCACTGCCGCCGATAGAAGGTCGCCGGTCTGCTGGCTGGCCGTGGGAAAGTTTGTTGAGTCCGAGAAATCGCGGTGCCGCTCCTCGAGGTAGGCCTCCAAAAGTCCGAGATCGCTGACCGCCGTGCGCGCAGAGACGCCGCCGCCGCCGGCTGAGAAATAATTGGCGTCCCCAAGCCACACCTGATCGCCGATGCCGTAAATCTTGAACGATGCATTCTGGCCGATCGCGATGCGCGGACCGACGACGAGTTCGACCAGGCCGAGATTGTACTGGTTGAGTTTGTATTGGCGCGAATTGACGCCGAGGAAACTTGCTTCGATGGCGTCGCCCCGCGTACCGATCTTGTAGGCATAATTGGCTGTGAGTGTCTGGAAGAAATTCCAATCGGGACGCTTGCCGTACGCGCCGTCGAGAACCGCATCCTGCCCAAGGGCGCGCACCATCAGGCTGCTGGGACCGAGATTCGCGTTGGTCTGATTGCGGAAGCCGGCGGTGGTGAACACGCTGAACTCGTAGCGCGCCAGCCGACGGTCGATTTCGGTCAGATAGGCGCGGACCTGTGCCCTGATGTCGTCAGGAGCGTCAGCCGCATTGATCGCCTCTTGAAAATAACTGCGCGCGAGTTCGTATGAGCCAAGTTTGAAATATAACACGCCCAGTTCGAGTTTCACGCGTGGCAGATTTGGATTGAAGAACAGCATACGCTCAAGCGCGCCGATAGCGGCTTCATAGTCGCCGCGCTTCACGGCCTGCTCGGCGAACTTGAAACTCACCTCCAGGTTGGAGGGATTTTTGTACATCTGCTGGAACAGCGCGTCGTAGTCCTGCTGGACCACCGTCGCCGCCGTGACCGACGGCACCGGCGATTGCGCCGCGGCCCCGGACCAGCAGGCGATGGCCGCCAGTAAAATGTATACGGCTTTCGCCGTCTGAAAACGTTTCACGCCGCCATCCAAAAAAATATCTTTGATGCGAACGCCCCTTCCATCTCCTTGGAATGTCGAGGAAATCCGCAACGTAATGGCCGCCAGATTAGCGTTGGCTGGCCTAATTGGAACAACCATAACTGGTTGGCGAAGTGATTTCAGCGCGGCGTCACCTTTTTACCACACATTGATTTAATGAAATCAATAACTTGTTGGCACGACCGAGATTGACCATCTGCCTTCTCGATGATCGCTTCGCTCATGCGTAGCCGTCGCTCCAGCGAGGGAGACGCGGCCAAACCGGCAAACCGCGTGACATCGGCACCCTGCCCTTCCTATAAGGAGCGCGTGCGCTCGTAGCTCAGCTGGATAGAGCATCGGATTTCGATTCCGAGGGCCGGGAGTTCGAATCTCTCCGAGCGCGCCAATTAAATGCCCGTCAAATAAGAGTTTTTGAACTTTCCGCTTTGTTCTTTTGCCAGTTTTGATGTTGCAGGCTGGTTTCGCGTAATCCTTGATAAATCAAGGCTGTCCCGATTAGTCCCGACTGTTGCACGCAACACGGACGCAACACGGACGTTCTGGCTCTGTTCGCAAATCGGGCACGAAAAGCCCGCCGGCTGCAACACCGGCGGGCTCGGATTAGTCCTCTAAAGCCTGCGCCGCACGATCGCAATTCGCTGCGCACCCTTCCGTCTGTTACCCGCCCTGGCGGCAAGAAGATCAACCTACCCGCAGGTTTTCTGCTGAGGTCTTTCCCTTGTTCGCTACTTCCTCGTAAGACACCTTGGCACCCTCGGCGAGGCCGGTAAATCCGGCCTTCTCAACCGCCGAGATGTGACGAAGACGTCCTTGCCGCCGTTGTCGGGCTGAATGAAGCCGAAGCCCTTCTGCCCGTTGAACCACTTCACAGTACCAGTCGCCACTGCCGCTCTCCCGTTTTGAAACGATCAACCAATCATGATCACAATCTTGGGGTGCCACAAGGGAAACCCGCCGGCTCCCATCACCGGCGGGCTGCTATTTTCCAGCCGCGCCAAATCGATCCCGCCGATCATCCCGCCGCGGTGGAGACTTTTGACGCCTTGGCCTTGACCTCCGCGTTGACCACCGCGTCGACGTTCAAACAGAGTGTTGCGCAGGTATCGCGAGCGATCCGCACCACCGCCGAGACGCGGTCCATGGCGCCCGGGCTATCGCCGTCTCGATCATGAGGCATTTCGAGCATCTGATCGTCGAGCATGGCAAGCAGATGCCAGAGGTTCAGATATCGGCCTGGATACTATCGAGGGTGACGGTGCTCATATGCGCACCTCCCGATCTGAGCGCGCTGCCTTAAGTTCAGCCGCCCGTTCCAACTCCGCCCGACTGACCAAATCGTCGATCATGTTCAGCCAATTCGGATCGCGCTCGCCAAGATGGGCGTAGGTTTCCACGATCTTCCGAACCGGCTCATAGTCCTTGCCTAGCGTTGTCAGCATCACGTCGGCCGCCGATTTCACAAGCCGCTCGATTCGATCTAAATACGCGCTGACGTCGTGCTTTACCTTGCCCCCTCCGCTCAATGGCCTCGATATCGCCAGCTAGCATCTGCACGTCGCTCATCGCCCATGCCATTTGGATCATTGCGCCAGGCAGTGACGACGCCACGGTGTAGGTCCCGATCAGCTCAAGCGCGACGCGCCACTCGGTGATCTGGTCGCGCCGCTCCCCCATAATGGTCTCGCGGGACGTCTCGCCCTTCTGACTAGCCTCGAGCTCCGCGACGTCAAGGCCGTGGTAGGCGTCCCAGAGGCGTTGGATCTCGCGGGCTATGCTGACGACCGGGTCAGCGGAAAGCGTCTGTGGCAGGTCTCTGCGGGACGCTGAGGCGGGTTTTGTGGTATGTGCTCGGGCAGCCTTCGGCATGGTCCAGATCCTTGCTGTGGGTTAGAGCCGGGGCGGAAGTTCAGCGCTTCCCCTCGGCTTGCCTTTCTGTTAACATGAAGTCATGAAGAAGGCAAGAGTTTCTGACAACAAAAAGAGGATCGGCAGGCCACCCACCGGAGAAGGTCGCTGGTGGGCGCTACGTATGGCGGACGATCAGCTGAACGATCGACCGGTGGGCCGAAGGCGTCAATCTGACCAGCCAGCCGCTCCGAAGCCATCCGCCGCCTGGTTGAGCTCGGGCTGAAGGCGAAGAAGTGACGCCAATGGTTCTTGTTCTCCTGCTCGCCGCGTTGACAGTTGCATTTCTTGCTATCAGGCACTTCGTTAGAAGCAGAGACGTCCTGCATGGGGACTACATCAAGGACGCGACGGGACACCGAGGAGACAGCGAATGAACCGCCCCTCGCACCTACATTGGCAACGACGGCCTCAAAGGCCTGTTCTCCAATGCCGCCGACCTTTTGAGACCGTGAGGAGCAATTTGTGGTCAATCCAACATCGACCAGCTTGATGCGAGAGTATTCTTCTGAATTGGAAGAATTCTTTTTTGGCCGACCACCTTTGATCCTAAAGCGGATCGAGAATTGAGGTTTGGGCATGTTCATGATGGTTTATAACTGGCTGGCGTGGCTTCTCATCATCGTGATTGCCATTCTTATCCTGATGGTCATTTTTCCCATCGTTGGCAAAAGTCTCTCGGCAGTACGTGATGGCTGGCCGTTTAACCGCCCGCGCAATAAGTAGCACCGGTATGGCTAGTAGCTTGAGGCGCCGACTGCGCGTCCCGGAAATAGAACCCACCGGAGCGACTGAACTAGACCTCCAGCGGGCCTTTTGCATACATCAAGCTGGTCGCCCAGCCGCGTCTGACCTGCCAGTAACGTTAAAAACGTTCGACGATTGGAGATCCTTCGGCCCGCCGATATTTTGGGCAGATGACTGCAACGAAACAGACGTTCGAGGTTTACCGCCAGAAGAGGAACTCCGCGTTGCGCTTGGCCATCAAACCTGGCGCTAAGTTTCCTAGCCGGTTTCCGGCAAAAGATTGGGTCTTGATGTGCGAGAGCTCCCCGCTCCATTCGGATGCGAGGTTGGACATCGCCGTTAAAGGTTATTGCTACTTCGAAGTCATTAAAGGGTAGCGGCTATAGAGCCAGGGCGGCGGCTTTTTAGGCAGACCATGGCGAATTGGGCGAGACGCCCAACAACTGGCAGTACTGTTCTTTCGTCGTCTCGTAGCACTCGCACGCAGTGTCCCTTAATCCTTCACCTTGAAAGACGCTGCCGAGTACATTCTGGCGCTGCCGCCGAATATACAGAAGGAGGAGCCGCCGAATGCTTGACGAACGCCGCCGAGCGCGACATCGCTTGGATGTCGCTCGCGCGGCCGGCAATGATGCGCGCACTGCAATAGCCCTAGGCTTTATCTAACGCGGCCATCGCGTCTGTGCCGGGTCCGCTGAGCTCACTTCTGCTGCGAAGTGTCATGCGCATTCCCATTATTTGGGTGTTTCTTATTGGCTTCGCGGTGACCGACCACGCATCCGGCCGCAGCACCCAGCTTGCCGTGTCCTGCCATATGGCCGGCGACGCCTCCAACGATGGCACCCTTTATGCAGCCCTTCGCTTGCGCAACCGGCGCAGAGGAGAGCGAGATAGCGGCCGCGCAGGCCGCCGCAAGTAGCCATTTCATGTGCACACTCCGATAGTGAATTGACCGCCGAACAACGCAATGCGGACAAATTCCGTTCCGGCAGCAAAACCCAAAACGGAAGTTTAATCCGCGCTAAGCAAGCCGCTTCATCATGAACCGTCGGGCATCTCCTGCCAGGATTCGAATTGGCTCATATACGCTACGTCATTGTCAAAATGACTTGCTCCGCGGAATTGTTCGGCGCTAGAGTTTCTGCCCGTTCAAAGGTGCAGTTGCGAACAATGACCGAACGTCGTTCAAAGCGGCTCACCCTCCAGGACCGCCTTTCAGGCTGGGCAGAGAAGACCCGCCAGCATGCAAGTGAACCTGAACCTGGCCCCGCCCGAGACGCCTTGCTGAAAAAAGCCGAGCAGGCGGAAACCGCAGCACTATATGAGGTACGGTCGCCGTCGGCAGGATTGCAGCCGCCTGCGGATGCGCGGCCTCCTGACAACGCCGACTGAAAGGCACCAAGGATTGTTCGCATGAGTGACACTAAGCCACCAGCAGAACCCACGTTAGAGGAACCACTGGTCTATATTCAGACGTTGGCCCGCTTTGCCTCAAAGCGCGGCGACACGGCCACGGGATTTGGAGATGATCCTGACAATCGCGGAAATGGTTTTGCCGCGAGACCGGAAATAGAAAACCCCCGCCGGGAGCGGGGTTATCCTTGGGATCGAACCTGCCACCTAAGATAAAACCTCAGATACGGGTCTGAAAAATTTCCACCTCTCTTTTCGTCGTCGTCCCAGTCAATGACTGACGGTTGGCCAGATTTCATTGAAATGCTCACGAGGTGTTTAAGCGCCGATGTCACTTCGTGCTTTTGCGGAACCATATCGGAGAGAAGTAATGTAAGACTTGAACGAAGTTCCTCGTAGCTAATTGACGCTTTAGGCCCGGTCTCCGCAAGAGCGAGTAGCACTACCTCGTAGATGTCCGCTTCTCCGCCCCGTTTGGTAGGGCGTTTTGTGCGCGCTTTGCGGTTTTGAGGACCCGCGACAAGCCTTTGATAGATCGGAAGCCCGGCGTCTTTTGCCAACCTCTGAGCATCTCGTTCACATCATACGATGGCTCTACCGTGTAACCCGTCAGCAGCGTCCCTGCATGTTCGATCTCGTTGTCAAAGCAGATTTCCCAGCAAAATTTTTGCATAAGAAATGGACTGTCTTGAGAGCTCATCAGCCATCGTTTGGAGCAGTTGTGCTGGCACCTTTACCGAGAGGGCAGTGAATCCCAGCTTGGGAATTCGCGACAATTCATCATAAGTCCATTCTGGAACGGTGATAGAGACGAAACGGCCCGTGAGTTCGGATTTGCCTTGATTGCGTCGAAAGCTCGATGCGTGACGGAAAGCAACAGGACCTTTAGCCCGTTGAAAACAGCTCCTTTCACGTTGCGTAGAAAAGTTGTTCGGTTCTCTGGCGTGAGATAGTGAAAATCATCGATGACAAGGATTATATTGTCCTTGAGCAACGCGCTAAAGAGCATCGCCCATAGTGCGAAGGTGACTTTCGCTCGAGCTTCTCTTTCTTAGTTTTGATCCCTTTAATGAGACGATCGGCGACGAAATGCCGCCATCTAGGCCGGGGACGTGTCATCAACAGTAGTTGGATGTTTGGTAAGGAATACGAAGTTCGCCACATACCTCGTCCCACAATTGCTGTGCGGACTGAACCACGCCGCCGTCTATCCAGACATACTCGCGGTCGCCCAGAATGCGTTTACAGAGAACGGTCTTTCCTGTCTTTGTGGGGCCAGCTACGGAGACAATCTGGTTGGGGGAAGCAATTGCCCGCGCGAGGTTCCGCTCGACATGCGATTCTCCTGTCGATCCACGTAGGTAGTTTTTGGCTCGCCGCCGGCTATAAAAACTTCGTCTCGGTGCAGGCGCTTGAACATTCTCACCCCGCGTGCGCGGCTCCCATTTTCGGTGCGCCGCCCCCTATTTTGTGCGCCGCTCACCGCGCTTCTACCCCGAAGCCTCCAGAAACGCCATCCCCGAACCCTCCCCGCCCCACGCTTTGAACCGGCGCGTACTAAATTCGCCGCCGGTTTCAACCCGGTGACGGGTTTTGTTTTCCTGGCATGAACCTTTTCGACCTGCCGCCGACATATCGGTGACCGGGGTGGCATTCTCCCCCAATCGATATTTCCAAAACCCGGCAGGGCCGCCCATTTTGGCGGCCCAGTTTTGAGATAATGGAATGGCGGCGCGGCACGCCACGGAACCCATGCGTAGCTCGCCCTGTCAGGAACTAACTACCCGCGCGCCACATTATCCGGCCGGAACGGGAATATTTGCAACTCCTAATTCCCGGTCCCGAAAGGCTGGCTGTCCTCCGCCCAAGCGGGCCTTTTTGCTGTGCGCCCTTTCGGACTGGCGGGAACGCGTCCTAGCTCCAACGCGTTGTCGGTTGGGGCGGGTCCGAGGCCTCAGGCCCCCGTCCACTTCCCCAGGCCCGCCGACGAGTCTCTTCCGCCGGCGGGCTTTTCCTAGTCCGCGCTTCTCAAACGCTTCATCGTGAACTCGATCCCCCTTTGGCCGGAACCCCTCCCGCACCCCACGCATTACCTATCCGGACGGTCCAGCAACCGTCCCCCCAAGGACCCCGACCCCGCGTCGGTGATGCCCCTCGCCGGCGGGTTTCCTTTGCTGGGGAACGTCTCTCCCCTCATCCTCATTATCCAGGCAAGACGGTCACCTTGGTCGGCCGTTCCGTTTATCTCCAATTGGCCAATAAACATGGAGAGCGTTATGTCGAACCCAAACGAGAAAGTAGACCACAGCTCGTCGGCCCCCCTGAAGTCGGACATGAAGGCCGGCGTGCAGCCCAATCAGGAGCCCGGCCCCAAGGTCCCGAAGCAGGACGATCAGAAGAAGAAGTCGGAAGATGAGACGTCCAATAAGGGCGAAGGCAATGAAAACACCGGGTACAGCGGCGGCACCTAATAAGGCCATCACCAACTTGCCGTAGAAGGCGCTACCGGCACAATACCGACGCGATATGGCCCGCCTTACTGGCGGGCTTTTCTTTAGCTGATTGCGAGGATTGGCGCCTTCACAAATATGCACGATCGCGCGCCGCCAAATCAGCGCCGGAACGAAACGGCTAGCCCACACTTGAGTCCCGGTTCGTTGCGTGGGAGTTCCGGTATGCGTAGCTCAAATTGGACGCCGTCCATCGTGCCTAACGAGCACGATCAGACCGTTTACTTGGTGGCTGACTACTTCAAAACCGGCTCCGTCTGGCGTGAAGCAGACTATGAGGACACAGATCTGGAGACGGTGATCCAAGATCTTCTCTCTGGTCAATATAACAATCCCATGCCGTGTCGTCGCCTTTAACACCGCCGAGCATTGGTCACAGGACGTATCCACGGATGTCGCTCAAGAGCTGCGACGTCGCTGTGACCTGCAGGGACGAGATATACCGTTCTTCCTTCAGGACTTTACCGATCGATATGAGGGTCGATATTACGACGTTCAGCTGCCTTTGCCTCTGCGCCTCGCCTGATGGACACCGACCCGCTTCACAATCTAGATCTCGATGCCGCGATTAGACTGCGCTGGGTGTTGCGCGACATAAGTTCGGGACGAACGAGACTTATGCCGCCCAGTAGCGACGATCTTGCGTTGCTCGAACAACGCGGGTTGATCTCGATGGATGATGACAAGCCGGTACTGACCGACCTTGCGAATTCGGTGATTGACCAAGGCGGGCGCCCGGGTATTTCAGATGAATGACACCACCCCGCCCGGCGAACCCTCGCTAGAGGAAGCCTTGGTTGATATCCGAACGTTGGCCCGCGTCGCTCTGGAGAGCGCCGACCCTACCGTCATGAAGCGGGATTTGGAGATGATCCTCACGATCGCGGAAATGGTCTTGCCGCGACGCCAGAAATAGAAAATCCCGCAAGCCCTCGCGTTAATCTGCGCTCCGCAGCCGCTTCATCGTGAACTCGATCTCGCCGCCTGGCAGCTCACGCCAGGTCTCGACCGCCGTCATGTAAGCCGCTGCAGGACGGCGGCGGCGCCAGGCAAACCACGGCTGGCATGGTCATCTAGGCATTGCAGACGACCCCCTGTTCGCCAGTCAAGCCGACCGCCTCTTGGCAGCCCCTTTGTTTCGGCGGCCAGTCCCTTGCGTGCCGGTGCTTGACGCCGATTGGATCCGGAAATCATCAAGCTTCTTCCCGCTCCTGAGTTCTTCGGTCAGCCAGCGTGGTTGTTTTCCGCGACCGGCCCAAGTCTCCGACGGCCGGGCGGGATTTCTGTACTTCGGCAAAACCTTCGGGTATGGGCGCCGACGCGCGGAGCTCACGTTAATGTCAGGTGTTTTCTGGCCAAGCTCGCACAGCTTCTGATTAAGCTCTGCCTGTTCGAAAGATATCTTGCGCGCAAGTTCCGAAACGACCAGCTCGTGAAGGGACCACAGCTCGTCTACGGACATCGATTCGAGATTAACGCGGTTCACTTTCTTAACTCGGGTAATTGGTCCTTGTCACCGCGTCGGAGTAGCCGTCGACAGAATGCCAAGTCTGTCGGTTCAAGTGCCTGACAGCGGTCGCACAGTTGCAGCTACGGCGGCGATAACAAATGCCATCCCTAACGCGGCAAGGACCATACGCGGGGCCCTATGGGGCTCCCGTATTCAAGCGTCGCCTCTGGATTTTATTTAGGGCGCCCTCAAGGTCGCTTCAATAGTCAAAAAAGGCCTAAAATGACATTTTAAAATTATCCGCCGGAGTCGCAGGGCGACAAGAAGCCCGCCGATCCTACGGCACTTGCCCGCAGCTCTTCACGACAAATCGATCGGCATAACGTGCGGTAACAACCGACATGAACTGGAAATGCTCTCTTGAATTGAAAGGCGCCCATTTCCTCATTGAAACAAGAGCGCGCGATGAAAGTCCCGAGGACAGAGCAGCATTCGTGACCGGGTTCTGTCATGTCGACTGATCAGGCCAGGCCGGAATCTTCCCCGAGAGCGGATGGCCATTGGACGCGAAAAATGACTGAACGCCGTCGTTTCAAGCTATCTCGCCCCCCTCCAAGATCGCCTTTCAGGCTTGGGCCAAAGAAACGCGCGCCAAGGCAAACGAACTGGAACCAGGGCCGTCCCGAGACGCCTTGCTGTTAAAAGTCGAGCAGGCGGAAAACGCAGCACGATTTGAAGCATGGTCGAAATCGACAGGGTTGCAGCCGCCTACGGATCTGCGCCAACGGAAGTGACGCCGCGACCAGCGCATCGGTGCGATCGCCCTCTCAGCGCGCTCAACAGCACAGTCGGCACCTCCCGGCTCGAAAGGAACCTTCCCCCCGAACCCGAAGAGGCCCGCGCCAGCGGGCCTTTTGGTGGCGGGGTTGATACCGGAACGCGCTCCGCCTCCATGCGTTGCCGGATCCCGCGGGTTGAGCAATTCACCGCGTTTGCCATTTAAGATGCTGCCTGTGCTGCCTGTAGTTGCTTTGCGAGCCGCTGGCCCGACTGCATCATGGTGCGGCCGATCTCGTTCTTGTTAGCGCCGCCCTGGATCGTGATCGGCATGTTTATATTAACCGTCTGCGAGCTTCCGCCGCCCGTGGCTCAATCCACGCTTCGTCGACATCGGATCAACAAAAATGCGCTCGCCAGAAGCGACGGGGATTGTCGCGATCATGTTGTCGTTTGCGCTGGGCGAGCCAGGAACATCAACATACCCGCCGGCCGCCATGCCCTGCGAGCGGAACCCGATATGCGAGGTCCGCGGGTCTTGGGTGTAGTACGGGGAAAGCAAATCTCTGATTGGTGCTGTTCAACCCATCGGTCGAATTTTTCAATTGATCGATCGAGTTCTGCAAGTCTGCGATCTTCTGATCCCGTACCATGCTTTGGGGTAAGATTTTGCAGCATTCCCACTTCCTGGGTCAGGTTGTATGCTTTGTCCTGATTGCTGCTGGCCTGTGAATTTTTGAAATCGTATAACGAGCGGAGCTTGTTCAATCCTGATGTGTAGTTCTCATTTTGCAGAGTTTGGGTGCGCTTCAATACGGTCCCAATAGCTCCGTCAATCCCGCCGACCGCGTAAGCAATCTCAGCATCCCTGTTTAATATTTCCTCCATGGAACTGGTTGCCGCTGGCTGGCTAGACGCAAACACCGCCGGCCCGCCGGTATCAAGTCGCTTGCCGGCTCCGCCGTATTTGTAAAAAACTCCGCCGTTCGGAACGGCAAAATTTGGTCGTTAGAACCGCCGTTCGCCGGCATCGTCGTTGGCAGAAACTCCGCGGCTTTCAACCTTTCGGCTGCGTCTGCCGCTGCTTCTAATGAAGCCGCTGACGACGCCGCGTTGGACGCCAACCGACCAACGTTAAGCGCCTTCAACCTTGCTGGGTATCTTGTGGGCGAGGGCCATTTCGGAAACCTCGTTTGGATAAGCTGTATGCTCGCTGCACCAGTCCTTGAAGCTCGAACGGAAGCCATGAACGGTCAGTCCTGGGCGAATGGCCTTCAGCGCTTTCAGCATCTTTTCGTGCGGTAGCTTCTTCGTCGGATTCTCGCCTGAAAAAATGAACGTAGTCGAGCGGTCCATCTTCCCAAGAATTTCGATCATGCGATCGGTGAGCGGTACCCGATGATCCGCATCGGCCTTCATACGTTCGGCCGGAATTATCCAGACGTTTTTCTCAAGGTCGATCTCGGGCCATGTGGCGGCGAAGGTGTTGTCCGACCTCACGACCGTCAGGATTGTCCATTCGAGCGCGGCAGGCGGAGTGCCCGTTTCAGCGCGTAGCTTCCACATGAAGCCGGGAAGCTCGTCATACGGCATGGCGGCGAGGTGTTTCACCTTCGCGATCTTCGACGGGTCCGGAAGGGCATTTTCGATGTGCCCCCTCCACCTGGCCGGGTTCTCCCCGTCCCGGTAGCCGTGGATCTTTGCCCAGTTGAGGATCAGTTCGATCCGCAGGCGGACGTCCACCGCGGTCTTCGTCTTCATCTCCCAAATCGGCTTCAGCACCTTCAACACCAGAGCCGTGTCTATGCCGGCGACCGGCAGGCTCCCGATGACCGGTTCGGCAAATCTCTTTAGCGAGCCGCTCCAGAGCTTGGTGTGCTTCTCGCCTTTCCAGCCTGCCTTGTGGCTTTCGATGTACTCGGCAGCACATTGGGAGAAGGTCACGGATCGGGCCTCCTCGAGCTTCCTAACTGCTCTCAGCCCTTGCCTTGCGTCGATGGGGTCAACACCGGCCTTCAGATCCTCACGCGCCCGGTAGGCCCGGTCCCTGGCCTCCTTGGCTGTAATGAAACCGTCCCGCTTGTTGGTGCTAAGCGGGCCCAGTCCCATTTCCCGTGATGTTGGCTTTCCGGTCCGGCTCCGATGCCCGCGCATGTATCGGAAGAGCCAGGATTTAGTCACCCCGCCGTTCCTGCCGGCGCCGACTTGCAAATATAGGCCGCCACCATCAGCATACCGGCCGGGCTTCTCGATGTTCTCGATGAATTTTGGACTGAGTAAATTAACTCGCCGCGCCATTTGCACCCACAGCAGAACCCACAAATCAGTACCGGATTCTGCCAGAAGTCATTGGACGTGTATAGACACCGTTTTCAACTAATACCCCTAAACCAAGGGTATTTGACCTGCGGACGTCACCGGACACCACCGAACAGTAGGCCAACGGTGGCTGCAACCGCGCCTTCAATTCCACGAAGCTGCCGACATCAGGCGCAGTGCCCTTCTTGACCGAAAGTCGCACGCGATCGAGTTTGACGTGCCTCCACGGATCGTCCATCTGGACAACACGCAGAACAAAGCGGTCGGTGCGCTCACGTACTTCGCGGGTTTCGACAAACCCCTTGAGCGACGGCGAATACATCGGCCGCGTCAGGACAACATGCGCGACGCGCGCCGTTTTAACCGTCGCGACGGCAAAGCCTGCAGCCATTGCCCGACCATGACCGCAACTGGAAACAGCCGATGCCGCCGCAGCAACAGCGCCGCGACGCAAAGAACCCCCGCAGTTGCGGCGACAACCCAAGCTATCGGCTCGTGATCGGCTGAAAAATAGACCGCAATGCCCGCACCAAATGCCACCGGCACCCAAGGCAACAGTCGTCCGGCGCCCGCTTCCGCACGCGCCCGCTCGCAGCCGTGCAACGAGTGCCGGCCAAATTCCGGAAGGAGATCGTGAGGGACTCGCAAGGGCAGTTTCGCGCGGCGGCCACGTTCCCGCATAGCCCCCCGTCCGATCCCGAGCCCTGCCCCGCTCCGGCATCCGGTCACCCCTCGCGCCCTCGCCGCGATGCTAGCGGAAGAGGATGCACGGCGAACAGTGGAACGGATACGGAATACAGCAGAAATTAGGCGTCAGCCGGCTGCGGCGATCTTGGCCCAGGTGTCGCGCAAACCAACCGTCCGGTTGAACACGGGCCTCCCCGGCGACGAACTCCCGATCGCGATAGAAATAGCCCTGCCGCTCGAACTGCACTGCGCCCTCGGCATTGTCGGAGGCAAGCGCGGGCTCGACCATGCAGCCGGACAGAATCTCAAGCGATTGCAGATTGAGTTCGGATGCAAAGTTGGCGGCGTCGGGCTGTGCCGTTGCGAACAGATGATTGTAGAGCCGCACCTCGGCCGGCACGGCGTCGTCCGCGCTCACCCAATGCATTGTGGCTTTCACCTTGCGGCCATCCGGCGCGTTGCCGCCTCTGGTCGCGGGATCGTAGGTGCAGCGGAGTTCGATCACTTCGCCCTCCGCATTCTTGACGACATCGCGGCATGTGACGAAATAGGCATAACGCAGCCGCACTTCATTGCCCGGTGAAAGGCGAAAGAACTTCTTCGGCGGATTTTCCATGAAATCATCCTGCTCGATATAGAGTTCGCGCCCGAACCGGATGCGTCGCATACCCTGCGAGGGGTCATCGGGATGATTCACTGCCTCAAGCTCTTCACTCTGGCCTTCCGGATAGTTCTCGATCACGATTTTCAGCGGATGCAAGACGGCCATGCGGCGCAGCGCGCTCTTGTTGAGAGATCTCACGAACCGCAAAATCGAACATCCCGATATCGACGGTGCTGTTGGCCTTTGCGACGCCGATCCGTTTGATAAACTCGCGCAACGCCTCGGCCGGTACGCCGCGCCGCTGCAGACCCGCAAGCGTCGGCATGCGCGGATCGTCCCAGCCCGAGACGTGCCCGCCACGGACGAGTTCGGTCAGGATCTCGCTTCGACAGCAGGGTATGCGTGACATTAAGCCGTGCGAATTCGTACTGATGCGGCCGTGACGGCACCGGAAGATTGTCGAGAAACCAGTCATAGAGCGGCCGGTGATCCTCGAATTCCAGCGTGCAGACCGAATGCGTGACGTGTTCGATCGAGTCCGACTGCCCATGGGCGAAATCGTAGCTCGGATAAATGTTCCACGCCGTCCCCGTGCGTGGATGATGCGCGTGCAGGATCCGGTAGAGTACGGGATCGCGCAAGTTGATGTTGCCCGAGGCCATGTCGATCTTGGCTCGCAGAACGCGCGCGCCGTTGGGAAATTCTCCGGCCCGCATCCGCGCGAACAGGTCGAGATTTTCGTCGACTGGCCGATCGCGGAACGGGCTGTTCCTGCCGGGCTCGGTCAGCGTGCCGCGCGCCAGCCGGATGTCCTCTTGCGACTGGTCATCGACATAGGCCTTGCCCGCGCGAATGAGGTGCTGCGCCCATGCATAGAGCTGCTCGAAGTAATCCGACGCATAGTGAAGGCCTCCGCCCCAATCGAAGCCAAGCCAGTGGACGTCGCGCTGGATCGCATCGATGTACTCCTGCTCCTCCCTTGTCGGATTGGTGTCGTCAAAGCGGAGATTGCAACGTCCACCGAATTCCTCGGCAATGCCGAAATTCAGACAGATCGATTTGGCGTGCCCCAGATGCAGATAGCCGTTCGGCTCCGGCGGGAACCGGGTGACGACACTGTTGTGCTTTCCGGACGCGAGGTCAGCCGCCACGATATCGCGTATAAAATCCCGGCCCGCATCCGCAGTCGATTCGTCAGTCATTGTGTGCCTTTCAAGCTGCGCCTATGTGCCAAATCCGCAAGCGCCCGCCAAGGGCCGAGATGTTGGCAGTTTGCGGGATCGGCACGGTCGCGCCGGCTTGGCGACCTTTTCCGCAACGAAAACCGGTCGGAGCAGCCTCCGCACTGAATTGACGGCGCAAGATGGTCGCAATTGACCGTGCATGCGAATCCGGGGTGTGATAAACGGCCCCGCCGATACCCTCTCTTAAAGCTTCAGATCCTCAAGAATGACCACATCCGTCGTCACCCGCTTTGCTCCATCTCCGACCGGTTTTCTTCACATCGGAGGCGCGCGAACCGCGCTGTTCAATTGGCTCTATGCGCGCAAGTACGGCGGCAAGATGCTGCTTCGGATCGAGGACACCGATCGCGTGCGTTCCACAACGGCGGCAATCGAGGCTATCCTTGACGGGCTCAAATGGCTGGGAATCGAGTGGGACGACGATGTCGTTTACCAATTCTCCCGCGCCGCGCGACATCGCGACGTCGCAGAGCAATTGCTCGCCGAAGGCAAGGCTTATCGATGTTACGCGACGCCGGAAGAGCTGACCGAAATGCGGGAGAAGGCGCGCGCCGAGGGCCGCGCCAAGCTCTACGATGGCCGCTGGCGTGATCGCGATCCATCGGAAGCTCCGCCAGACGTCAAACCGACCATTCGCCTCAAATCGCCCCTGACCGGCGAGACCGTGATCGAGGATCAGGTCCAGGGACGCGTGGTCTGGCAAAACGAGAACCTTGACGACCTCGTCCTGCTCCGGGGCGACGGCACCCCGACCTACATGCTCGCGGTCGTGGTCGATGATCATGACATGGGAGTCACCCACGTCATTCGCGGCGACGATCATCTCATCAACGCCGCCCGCCAAAAGCAGATCTACGATGCGCTTGGATGGGCAGTCCCGAACATGTCTCACATCCCGCTCATCCATGGTCCCGACGGATCGAAGCTCTCCAAGCGTCACGGCGCGCTGGGGGTCGATGCCTATCGTGCCATGGGATATTTGCCGGCGGCTCTCCGCAACTATCTGGTCCGGCTCGGCTGGAGCCATGGCGATCAGGAGATTTTCTCCACACAGGAAATGATCGACGCGTTCGACCTGCCCGCGATCGGACGATCCGCGGCGCGCTTCGACTTTGCCAAACTCGAAAACCTCAACGGCCACTATATCCGCAATTGCTGATGACACGTTCTTGTAACCCTATTCCAGGACGCGCTCGATTACGTTCCCCGAGGAGCGGACCTGAAACCGAAACTCAACGATGTCACGCGGGGACAACTGCTGCGCGCGATGCCCGGGCTCAAGGAGCGAGCCAAAACCTTGATCGAACTGATCGACAGCTCGCGGTTTATCTTCGCCGACCGGCCGTTGACCCTGGAAGCCAAAGCCGCCGCATTGCTGACCCCGGAGACTCGCGCACTGATCGACAGGCTCCGCGCGGCACTTGAATTGGTCGCACCGTGGAGCGCAGAGACCACCGAAGCCGCGATGCGGACCTTTGCGGAACAAAACAATCTGAAGCTCGGCGCCATCGCACAGCCTCTTCGCATCGCCCTGACGGGGCGCACGACCTCGCCCGGCATATTCGATGTTCTGGCCGTGCTTGGAAAAGAGACGTGTGTGGCCCGGCTTGGCGACCAAAGTCCGCCGTAACGCCCCGACTAACCGCTTTTTGGCGATCTTGCGGTGCATACAGCAATACGATACCCCTTTGCGCGGCGCTTCTGGAACAGTCGACTAGTCTCCCTATTTCATCGAGAGAGAACTAGACGGCCCGCAACGATCTCATCGGGGGCTTCGCGATGGACGCAACAAGCACAAAAACCGCAACGCTGACGGTCGGCGACAAGACCTACGATTTTCCCATCTTCAGCGGCACCATCGGACCCGATGTGATCGACATCTCCAAGCTCTACGCGCAGGCAGGCATGTTCACTTATGATCCGGGCTTCACATCGACCGGCAGTTGCCAGTCCAAAATAACCTATATCGACGGCGACGCAGGCGTGCTCGAATATCGCGGCTATCCGATCGAGCAGCTTGCGGAAAAGGGCGATTTCCTCGAGACCTGCTATCTGCTGCTTTACGGTGAATTGCCGACCAAGGCGCAAAAAATCGATTTCGACCAGCGTGTCATCCATCACACCATGGTCCACGAGCAAATGGCGCGGTTCTTCCAAAGCTTCCGCCGCGACGCTCACCCCATGGCGGTCATGGTAGCTGCGGTCGGCGCGCTTGCCGCGTTCTATCACGACTCCACTGACATCAACGATCCCAAGCAGCGCATGATTGCGTCCATGCGCATGATCGCGAAGGTTCCGACATTGGCTGCGATGGCCTACAAATACAACATCGGCCAGCCTTTCATGTATCCGAAGAATTCGCTGAGCTTTGCCGAGAATTTCCTTCACATGTGCTTCGCCGTGCCGTGCGAGGACTACGTGATCAACCCCGTCCTTGCGAGCGCGCTCGACACAATCTTCATTCTGCATGCCGACCACGAGCAGAATGCATCGACGTCGACCGTGCGCATCGCGGGTTCGTCGGGTGCCAATCCATTCGCGTGTATCGCCGCGGGCATCGCCTGCCTGTGGGGACCGGCGCACGGCGGCGCCAACGAGGCGGCGCTGGCCATGCTCTCCGATATCGGAACGGTCGACAAGATTCCCGACTTCATCACGAGGGTGAAGGACAAGAATAGCGAAGTCCGCCTGATGGGCTTTGGCCATCGGGTCTACAAGAACTACGATCCGCGCGCCAAGATCATGCAGAAGATGTGTCACGCGGTGCTCAAGGAGACGGGCCACGGCAACGATCCGATGCTCAAGGTGGCCCTGGAACTGGAGAAGATCGCCCT
Organism: uncultured Alphaproteobacteria bacterium; assembly: GCA_963764445.1. Classification (GTDB taxonomy): domain Bacteria; phylum Pseudomonadota; class Alphaproteobacteria; order Rhizobiales; family Xanthobacteraceae; genus Nitrobacter. The sequence continues at coordinate 89,107 of CAVXSV010000004.1, read as the reverse complement.
GAGCGATCAGTATTTCATCGATCGCAAGCTATACCCCAACGTCGACTTCTATTCGGGCCTCACCCTGAAGGCGATGGGCTTCCCGACCTCGATGTTCACGGTTCTGTTCGCGGTCGCGCGGACTGTCGGGTGGATCAGCCAGTGGAGCGAGATGATCGAGGATCCGCAGCAGAAGATTGGCCGTCCGCGACAGCTTTATACAGGCGCTGCGCGACGCGATTACGTCGATATGGCCAGCCGCAAATAAGTTCTCGAAATCAAGCGAGGCCAGTTGCTGCCTTGGCCGTCCGTTATTTCCTTTGCGTGCTATCCCGCCCCACGGGATCCACGCATGGTTTCGAGGACGATATCCGCAGCACGCTCGCTCGGCGACCGCTGTCCGGTTGCCATGATCGCATCGAGTTTGGCAAATGCCTCGAGCTGACGCTGCCGTGCGGGTGAGTCCGCGAGAATTTCACGCAAGGCGGACGCGAGATTTTCGGGCGTACAATTTTCCTGGATGAATTCGGGGATGACGTTCTCGCCGATCACGAGATTGGCCAGAATGACCGATGACGCGCGGATCACGCGCCGCGCGATCCAGGCCTCTATCGTCCCCACTTTGTATGCAGCGACCATCGGCACACTCGCGAGCGCCAACTCGAGTGTGACGGTTCCTGATTTCGCGAACGCCGCACGGGCGACACGAAATGCAGCTTGCTTTTCCTGCTCGCCAACCACAATCCGCGGCTGCAGCGGCCAACTCGCCACCGCCGCGGTCACCTTTTCGATCAGATGCGGCATGGTCGGGAGCACCACATCTATCGACGCAGCATCCGCCCGCAGAGCACGCAACGTCTCGCCGAACACCGCCATATGATGGTCGATCTCGCTGCGCCGGCTTCCGGGCAGTACCAAGAGGACGGGCGGCGGCTCGTCCCTCCGTCGAAGCTCGTCTGGGCTGGGCCGCAGCACATCGACCTGCTCCGCCAGGGGATGTCCGACATAGGTGCAGGATGGGCCTCCGAGCCTGCGATATGCTTCGGGCTCGAACGGCAGCAGCGCCAGCACGTGGTCCACATAGCCACGCATGGCCTTCGCCCGACCGGATCGCCACGCCCACACCGAAGGTGAGACGTAGTCCACGATCGGCAACGCGGGACGCCGCGCACGCACCCGCCGCGCCACGCGATGCGTGAAGTCGGGACTATCGATAATGACGAGGATGTCGGGCGCGGCCGCAATCACGGCATCCGCGGTATCGCGAATCCGCCGCAGGATCATCGGAAGCTGCTTCACCACGGCTGCAAATCCCATGATGGACAGATCTTCGATCGCGAACAACGACACCAAGCCCTCGCGCGTCATTGACTGACCGCCGACGCCTTCGAACTGTACGGCATCACCGAGCCGGTGGCGCAAAGCTTTCATCAGGCTGGAACCGAGGCGGTCGCCGGACTCCTCCGTTGCGATGAGAAATATACTGCGGGCGATTATTTCGGCTGGCCTGTCCGGCATCACGCGGACAGTCCGACGACAAACAAGCCCGATGCATCCGCCACGCTGACCAGCGTCTGCGGTTCGGCGACGAGCGTATTGCCAGCGACAACGGCCATACCGGCGAGCCCGGCTGCAGCCGCATTTTCGATGGTCCGCGGACCCAGCGTCGGCAGATCGTAGCGCAAGTCCTGACCACTCTTCGGCGCTTTCACGAGCACGCCGCGCCCGGTTTTTGTACGGATTCGTCCCTCTGCGCGCAGCTGGACAATACGACCTAACAGCGCGTCCGTTCCTTCAATACCTTCTACGCCGACCACATGACCGTCGATGACCACAACGGCCTGCCCGACATCAAACGGACTCAGGGCACGTAGCAAGTCCTGCCCCTTCACGATGTCCGCCGCAGCAGATTGGTCCGGCGTCTTCCGGGTCAGGCAACCCGCAGGCATCAGCAGATCCGGGGCAACATCCTTGATGCCGACCATTCGAAAGCCGTCGCGTTCGAGAATGCGGCCGATCCCCGACAGCAAATGATTATCGCCACCGCGAAATGCCGCCAGAACAAATCCCATCGCGCGAACGGTTCCCCAGTCCAGGCGAATCTCCGACAGTGCCGGGCGAACAAGTGTTCCGATGAAAACCAGATCACGGCAGTTTTCCGCGCGCAACAGCGCAGCGAGCCGGCCGAGCTGACCGACCGAGATCCAGTGATGCCGGAACCGCGCAACCTGGACCGGGTCGCAAACTCCTTTCAGCGCAAAGAAGATCGGATCAATGCTTCGCGCCGTCAGAGAGTCGGCAACTGCGAACGGCAGCACTCCGCCACCGGCGATCAGGCCGATCGGCGAAGAGATATCCGAAACGCGATCAATCATGACTAGCCCAGCGGCCGGGATGCGAATGTTAGAATTGAACCACTAGCTTGCGCTATCCTTTGGCAAGCATAGAGCGCGGTGTTTGCCGTCGCCAATAAAAGTCAGGATGTCCGCGATCGCGGGATCGTCGGCGGCAAGATCCCGGACGCCATCGAGACGTTCGGCAAAGACACCGGATCCGTGAAACAGTTTTTGATAGAATGACCGGATCTTGGTAAGTCGCTCACGGGTGAACTTGCGGCGCCTCATGCCGACAATGTTGAGACCTTCGAGGCACGCATACTGGCCATTGACGAGCCCGTAGGGAATGACATCACCGCGCACGCCGCAGATGCCGCCCACCATGACCTGCGGCCCGATGCGCGTGAACTGGTGCACCGCCGACAGCCCGCCGATATAGACGAAGTCACCAATCTCGCAATGACCGCCCAACGTGGCCGAGGTCGCAAAAATGACGTCGTTGCCGACAATGCAATCGTGCCCCACGTGACTGTTGTTCATGAAAAAGCCGCGTGCGCCGACGCGCGTAACACCGCCGCCCTTGACCGTGCCGACATTCATCGTCGTGCCTTCGCGGATCGTACAGGCCTCGCCAATCTCAAGTCGAGTCGGCTCGTTGCGGTAACTCAAATCCTGCGGGGCTCCGCCGAGTGCTGCGAAAGAAGAGATCACGCAATTTGCGCCGATCGACGTGTGGCCGACGATGCTCACATGTGCGTCGAGACGGCAGTTGTCGCCGATCGTGACGTTGGCGCCGATGATGCAGTAAGGCCCGATCTCGGTCGCCTCTCCGATCACGGCACCATCTTCAATCCGCGCGGTAGGATCAATCTTGCTCATCAGTCGGTCAGCATCGCGCCGACGTCGGCCTCGGCGACGGTCACGCCATTCACCTTCGCATCGCCGTGAAACCACCACATCGCCTTGCGACGACCGATGGTGCGCATGTGGTATTCGACGATATCTCCCGGCATGACCGGCTTGCGGAACTTGCACTTGTCGATGGTCAGGAAATAAACCGCGCGAGGCTTCTGGGTGCCCTCCACCGACATGATGCCGATGACGCCTGCCGTCTGCGCCATCCCCTCGATCATCAACACCCCCGGATAGACCGGTCGTTCCGGAAAATGGCCGAGGAATGCAGGCTCATTGATCGTAACGTTCTTCACGCCAATACCGCTATAGTCGGCACGAATGTTGACGACCCGATCGATCAGCAGGAACGGATAACGGTGCGGGAGGGTTTTGAGGATGGTGGCAATTCCTACCTCCTCAAACTTGATCGGTGACTCCATTACTCACGCCCCTCGCCCTTCGGACCGGGTGTGGCCGATCTGGTATTTGGCGCACCATCGCGCACCAGGCGCTCCACCGCAACGATTTCACGGAACCACTGCTTGGTCGGTTTCGCGAAATGACCGCCCCAGCGTCCATTTGGAGGAATATCGTCCTTGACCCCACTCATCGCAGCGACCTGCGCGCCATCACCGATGTGGACGTGGTTGTTGATCCCGGCCTTGGCACCCAGCGCCACGTTGTCGCCGATCGTCAGGCTGCCCGCCAGGCCGATCTGGGCCGCCAGCAGGCAGCGCCGGCCGATCGTCACGTTGTGGCCGACCTGAACCTGATTGTCGATTTTCGTCCCCTCCCCGATGACCGTGTCGCGCAGGCTGCCCCGATCGACGGTCGAGCCGGCGCCGATCTCGACGTCGTTCTGGATCAGCACACGTCCGGTCTGCGGAACCTTAACGTGGCCTTCGGCGCCGAAGAAAATGAAGCCGTAGCCATCCTGTCCAATATGGCAGCCGGGATGAATGAGTACATTGTTGCCAATAAGAGCGGCCTGGATCGTCGTACCCGCACCAACGTTGCAATTCCTGCCAATGCGGACACCGGGGCCGATCACCGCACCCGAGCCAATCACCGAACCGGTTCCGATTTCGACTTCTGGGCCGATCACCGCCAGCGGGTCGACGACAACCGCGTCTTCGAGATGCGCGGACGGATGAATCACGGCGGAGGCTGCGATACCGGCGTTGTCGAACCAGGATTGCGGCCGAAGCGCATCGGCATGAAATTCCCGCGCGATCGTCACAAATGCGCGAAACGGGGCCGCTGAGCGCAGAACAGCCACGTGGGCCGGAACACTGGCCTCAAATCGCGGGCTAACGAAACAGGCGCCCGCCTTTGTCCCCGCCAGTTGCGCTGCATATCTGTGGTTATCGAAAAACGTGAGATGCATTGGTCCGGCTTCGTCGAGCGAAGCCAGACCGAAGATATGCTGGTCGACACGCGCGGCATCGACCAGATGTGCGCCCGTCGACGCGGCGATGTCTCCCAGCGTCCACGCAGGCGGCTGTTTAAAGAATGCCGGTTGCGCCATTCCATCCGTCGCGGTGCGACCCGTGATCACACTCAGAACGTCGTTCCGCCGCCAAACCTGAACTCCTGAGTCCGATCGTATTTACCCTTTGTGATCGGTATCGCATAGTCGAAGCGCAGCGGGCCGAACGGAGATGCCCAGATCAAGCCGACGCCGACCGAGGTCCGGACCACGTTGGTGTCGTCATACTGAAGACCGGCACAGGTGCCCGAAGTACTCGATGTACCCTGTACGCAGCCCGGAGTATTGATTTCGCCGGTCAATGCGTAAGAGGTCGGCCCCTTGTAGTCCCAGAGCGAACCGGCATCGGCATAGACCGCGCCCTTCAACCCGACTTCCTTCGGCAGGAACCAGAACGGCATCTGCAACTCAACAGAGGCCCCCCAGTACTTGGTACCGCCCAAGGCATCCATCGTGCTCAGGTAATTGAGATCGCGTGGACCAATGCCGTTCGGCTGGAAGCCGCGAACCAGATTAGGGCCCATCTGGAAATTATCCAGCATCCGAATTCCAGGCTGCCCGTCGTCCAGGCCGACGTTGTTCAGGATACCGCCTTGCAGATGGATCAGGCCAACGATGTCCGAGACCAGCGGCTGATAATACTTCGCGTCGATCGCAGTCTTCAGGTAGCTGACGTCACCACCGACGCCGGCAAAGTCCTGCCTGAAATCAATCAGCAGACCGTCGGTCGGGTTCTTGTTGTTGTCGAGGGTGTTGTAGGTGAGCGTGTAGCCAAGTGCCGACGTCAACGTCTTGCCGCCAGCCAGTTCCTGGCGGATCGGAAGCGAAGCCTCGCCATCGGAGTAGCAGCCGAGCGTCGGATTGTTCCGATCGAACTGGCCGATTGAATTCAGGAAGGCTGGCGACGGATTGTACGGCAGCCCATTCGTGGTCAAGTTGTTACAATTCTTCAGATAGCTCGGCAGCGAGACTTCCTGCTGGAAGATCGAATAACGCAATTGCAGCGTCAGATCCTCGCGCAGACCAAAGCCGAGCCGTGGGCTGAACCCGAGCGTCTTGACGTTATAAGAGATATAGCTGTTGGCAAGCTGCTCGCGTTGGTAAAAATCAAGCCCGAGCGCGACCCGATAGTCCAGCAGGTAAGGCTCGACAAACGACAGCGAGTAGCCCCGGGCATATTGCCCATATTGAACCGAAGCCTTTGCGAACAGACCGCGGCCGAGCAAATTGCGCTCGGAGACGCTGACTTCCGCAAGCGCGCCGTCGGTCGTGGAGTAACCGCCCGACACTGAGAAATCGCCGGTCGACTTATCCTCAACGTCGACATCGAGAATCACGCGATCGCTGGATGAGCCGGGCTCGGTTGTGAGCTTGACGGTCTTGAAGAAATCGAGGTTCTTCAGGCGGCGCTCGGCGCGATCGACCAACGAACGATTGTAGGCGTCGCCTTCCGAAATATCGAACTCGCGCCGGATTACATAGTCCCGCGTTCGCGTGTTGCCCCTGATGTTGATGCGCTCGATGTAGGTTCTCGGACCTTCGTCGACCGCAAATACGATCGAGACGGTATGCGCATCGAAGTTACGGTCACCGCGCGGACGCACCACGGCAAAGGCATACCCGCGCCGCGAGGCTTCGACCTGCATCTCTTCGACGGATTTCTCGAGCGCTTCGGCGTTATAGAGCGCCCCGACGTTGACGCGCGAAAAGCTGCGCAGCGAATTTCCGTCAAGCGTCGCAATCGACGACTGGAAGGTCACCGAACCGACGCGGTACTGCTGGCCCTCGTCGATCTTGAAGGTCACGAGGAACCCGTGGCGGCTGGGATCGTATTCGGTCAAGGCGGCCACGACCTGAACGTCGGCATAGCCGTGCTTCAGATAATAGCGGCGCAGCAGATCGCGGTCGGCCTCGACGCGATCGGCATCGTAGATGTCCCCTCCGGCAAGGAAACTCAGGAAGTTCGACTCGTGCGTCTTGATCACGTCCTTGAGCCGGTAGGACGAAAAGGCATGGTTGCCGACGAATTCGATCGACTTGACGCCGGTCTTGCCGCCTTCACTGACCGTAAAAATGAGATCGACGCGGTTGTTCGGCTGCTCGACAATCTCGGGCGTGACGCTCACATCGTAGCGACCGGAATGGCGATAAATTTCAACGATTCGCTGGACGTCGGACTGGACCATTGGCCGGGAGAACGTGCCGCGGGGCTTGGACTGGATTTCCGCCGTCAGTTGCTCGTCCTTGACCTTCTTGTTGCCCTCGAACGCGATCCGGTTGATGACCGGATTTTCTACGACCGAGACCACCAGCCGGCCGCCCGACGCGGTTGATCTTGACGTCCTGGAACAGACCGGTCTCGATCAGTGCCTTCAGCGCGTCGTCGATGCTCGCCTGGTCAAGGCGCCCACTGGCATCAGGCTTGAAATACGAACGGATCGTCTCCAGCTCGACCCGGCGGTTTCCTTCGACGGAAATCGACGACAGGGTCTGGGCGGCGGCGGGCGACGACACAAGCGACACGGTGACCACCGCGGCGACCGGCATGGCGACGACGATCAGGGCGGCAAGCAGACTCCCCCTTAGCACTCGCATTCCAGCATTCATGCGCAACGCGCCCTTATCATTCCGATGCCGGCCCGTACCCCTACGAACCGACAGATTCCCATTTGTTGCAACGCTTGTAGCCAATTTCGCCGGAGCGGCAAACGGCCTTTCGCAGTGCAATTTCAATTTAATTCCAAGACGTTGCCCATTGGCCACGCCTGGAACGGACGACTCACGAGGCGGCCAGATGCAGAATATCGTTGTAGGTCGCAAAAACCATCAACATCAACACCAGGCCGAGCCCGATTCGGAAGCCCATTTCCTGTGCACGCTCAGACATCGGCCGGCCGCGAACAGCTTCGACTGCATAAAACAGAAGGTGTCCTCCATCGAGCAATGGAACCGGAAACAGGTTCAGCAGTCCGATGGATATGGAAAGAACGGCGGCAAGATGGATCAGGGCGGCGAGACCGATCGTGGCGACCTGACCGGATATCTGCGCGATCCGAAGCGGCCCCCCGACCTGGTCAGCGGCCTCGCGCCCGGTGAAAATCCCGCCGATATAAGCCAGCGTGCGGTCGACCACGAACCAGGTTTCCTTGACTCCGAGCCACAACGCCGTTGCTGGATTCACGCGTTCGGTGGTGGCATCGCCAGGCGAGGTTGCGCGGGTAATTCCAAGGACGCCAAGCCGGTGCTCGTTGCCAAAGTTGTCCTTGATCTCCTTGAGCTGTGGCGTGCCCTTGAGATCAATGATGGAGTCGTTGCGCTTCACAGCGAATGTCAGCGTTTCGCCAGCGCTGGTGCCGACGATCCGCTGCATTTCCGAAAAGCTGTCGATCTTGCTGCCGTTGATCGCGATCACGATGTCGCCCGGCTTGAAACCCGCTGCCTCGGCTGCGCTGCCGGCCTGCACCGTATCAACCTGGGGGGTCGTGCTCGGCTTGCCGAAAAACGTGAACAGACCGGTGAAAATGACGATCGCCAGGATGAAAGTTGGCAATCGGTCCCGCAGCCACAATCGCGGCGCGCGAACCAACCTTCTTGTGATGAAAGCTGCCGTCACGCTCCTCCGCCGTCATGGATGCGAGGGTCGCGTTCGACGGCGTGCTTGCTTCGGTATCATCGCCAAAAAACTTGACGTAACCGCCGAGCGGGATGGCCGAGATCTTCCAGCGCGTCCCGTGCCGGTCGTTGAAGCCCGGCCAATTCAGGTCCAAAGCCCAGGGAGAACGTCAAGACCTTCACACCCGCCCAGCGCGCAACCAGAAAGTGGCCGAGCTCGTGAAAGAAAACAACGATGGTGAGGACAAAAAGGAATGGAACGATGTAACCGATTAACCCATGGCTTAATGTATTGAAACTATGAAGAAAAAAGTCGGACATCCATTCCCTCGTCCAGTGCCGGAGGCCCTGTTCCCTATTCCTAACCTTTAAGATGCCTTTGCGGCAATTTGAGGCAAGAGGGATGCGGCCATATTTCGCGCGTTATGGTCAACGGCAATGGCGTCGTCAGCCGACGCCAAGGGCGCGAGGTTTCCTGCCCGGACCCAGCCATTCATGGTGGCCTCGACCAGACGCGCAATGGCCCCGAACCTGATCTTTTCGCCGATGAACGCAGCAACCGCGATCTCGTTGGCTGGCGTTGTAGACTGTGGTTGCTCCGTTCCCCGTTCGGAGCGCGTCATAGGCCAGCCGCAGGGCCGGAAAACGCGTGAAATCCGGCGCCTCGAATGTCAACTGTCCGATCCTGGCAAGATCGAGCTTGGCCGCCGGTCCGGCAATGCGCTCGGGCCAACCGAGGCAATGGGCGATTGGCGTGCGCATGTCGGGAGTGCCGAGTTGAGCAACGACGGATCGGTCAGAGAATTCGACCATGCCGTGGATGATCGACTGCGGGTGAACCAGAACGTCGATCTCCTCAGGCACGAGCGCGAACAGGCAGGCGGCCTCGATGACCTCGAGCCCCTTGTTCATCATCGACGCCGAGTCGATGGTGATCTTCTGTCCCATGGTCCAGTTCGGATGCTTCAGCGCCTGCGCCAGCGTCGCCTTCTCGATGTCGGCGGCTGCCCAGGTGCGGAACGGCCCGCCCGAGGCCGTGATGATCACGCGCGTGAGTTCATCGCGATTTCCCGAACTCAAGGCCTGAAACAGGGCATTGTGCTCGGAGTCAGCCGGCAAGATGCAGGCCCCCGCCTTCGCGGCGCGCTGCATGAAGAAATCGCCGGCGCAAACGAGGCATTCCTTATTCGCAAGCGCAATCGTCGTCCCGCGATCAACGGCCGCAAGCGCCGGCTTCAGTCCGGCGGCGCCACTCACCGCGGCCATCAACCAGTCGGTCGGGCGCGAAGCAGCCTCGATGATCGCGCTTTCGCCGACGCCGCACTCGATACCGCTGCCGGCGAGCGCATCCTTCAATTCATTAAGGCGCGCGGGATCCGCGACCGCCGCAAAGCGCGCGTTAAATTCCCGAGCCAGTTTTGCGAGGCCAGCAACGTTGGAATTCGCCGTAAGCGCTTCGACACGGTAGCGACCGGGCGCGCCACGCAACAAATCCATCGTGCTGTCACCGATCGATCCAGTCGCACCCAGAACCGTCACGGTCCTGACGCCAGCCTCAACCGGCTTGTCGTTTCTCAACGGAACAGCACTCATACGTCACCAAACCATAAGAGCGTGACCGATACCATCCGCATCGCCACGCAAAAATCCGAAATAGCGCAGCGAGAACAATCGCCGCAACGAAGCCGTCGAGGCGGTCGAGCAACCCGCCGTGCCCGGGAATGATCTGGCTTGAGTCCTTGACGCCGAAACGCCTCTTGACCGCCGATTCAAACAGATCGCCCGATTGCGACACGATGGACAGAAAGGCCGCGAGCAACAGCAAGGGAACCATTTTTCCAAAATCAAAAGCAGCAAATACAGCAGCGACAGCCAGGCTCGCGACGAAACCGCCGGCCGCACCCGCCCATGTCTTCTTCGGACTGACGCGAGGCCATAATTTGGGCCCGCCGATTCCGCGACCCGCGAAATACCCCCCGATATCAGTCACCCAGACGACCAGCAGCACAAAAATCAACGCGATAAATCCGTAACCGACGTCGAGGCGCACCAGCACCGACGCGAATTCCGCCGCCGCTGCATAACAGAATCCCGTCACCGACCAAAGGCGCAGTCGTTGCGACACCGCAGCAACCGCCCCAGCGCCAATGAAGAGAACAACAAGCGAATATCCGCTGTGTCCGAACGCAAGACATAACCCGGATACGACGAGGGACGTGATCCCGACGGCAACCGTCCGCGTGTCCTGCGCCGTGCCGACGATCATTAGCCATTCGACGTAAAGGCCGACGGCCGCGAGCGTCACGAGACCGATCCATAGCGGTCCGCCAGCCCATGCGATCGCAATCGCAGCCGGCGCAAGAACCAGCGCTGCCATGATGCGCGTCCGGAGATTTCGCGATTCCCCTCCGGCGGCCGGTGCTACCTGATCCTGATTCACACTTGTATCCCGACTCCAAAGTTCGCATGTCCTTGCAGCAACCTTTGATGCGAACTTCGGAATCAAAGGGACACTAGCAACCTTACGATTTTAGTGTGGTTGGGTTCAGAAACTCGCTTGACGGACTCGCCGGAGCAATGAAGCGAACTTCTGAACCACCACACTAGTCATGATCCGGTTTTCGCAGCCAACCCACCGAAGCGCCGTTCGCGTCTGGCATATTCGGCGATCGCGCCTTCGAGTGCCGTCTTGTCGAAATCCGGCCAGTGAATTGGGACGAACACAAACTCGCTATAGGCCGCCTGCCACATCAGGAAATTCGACAACCGCTGTTCGCCGCTGGTGCGGATGATTAGATCTGGGTCGGGGATGTCGGGCGCGTCGAGATATTGACCCAGCGTATCGGCATCGATTGTGGTCGGATCACGCTTGCCATCCGCAACTTCACGCGCGAGGCGCTGGGCGGCGTTCGCGATTTCCTGCCGCGAGCCATAGTTAAACGCAACCACGAGGTTGAGGCGGGTGTTGTTCTTCGTCAATTCTTCGGCTTCTGTCAGCAGCGCGCAAATATCCTGCTCCAGCCCCGCGCGCTCGCCGATGATGCGCACGCGAACCCCGTCGCGATGCAGCGTCGCGAGGTCATTGCGGATAAATCGGCGCAGCAAACCGAAAAGATCGCCGATCTCGGTCGCGGGCCGCGACCAGTTCTCGGAGCTGAAAGAAAAAATCGTCAGATAAAGGATGTTCAGGTCACTTGCCGCGCGGACCACGCGTCTCAGCGCCTCGACACCGCGGCGATGGCCTTCCGCTCGTGGCAAGCCTCTGGCGGCCGCCCATCGTCCGTTGCCGTCCATGATGATCGCAACGTGCAGCGGCGTATCGGGTTGATCCGATCCTTCGGTTGCGGGCACAGCGGCGTTCGACATCAGGTCAGTCCAATTTCGGCTAAACGGTGAGGATTTCCTTTTCCTTCCCCGCCAGCAATTGATCGATCTCGGAGATCATAGCATCGGTCGCTTTTTGAACGTCATTGTCCATACGCTTCTGATCGTCCTCCGAGATCTCGTGGTTCTTCTCGAGTTTCTTGATGGTATCCATCCCATCGCGACGAACATGACGAACGGCCACCTTGGCTGCCTCGGCATACTTGTGCGCGACCTTGACCAATTCCTTGCGGCGCTCTTCGTTAAGCTCGGGGATACGCAGGCGCAGCACCTGTCCTTCGGTAGCGGGACTCAGTCCGAGATTGGAATCGACGATCGCCTTTTCCACCGCCTTCACCATCGACTTGTCCCAGACCTGCACCGACAACATGCGAGGCTCCGGGACACTGATCGTCGCAATCTGATTCAACGGCATATGGCTGCCATAGGCCTCGACCTGCACCGGTTCGAGCATCGACGCCGACGCGCGCCCGGTCCGCAAACCACCCAGCTCGTGCTTGAGGGATTGAGTGGCCCCCTGCATCCGGCGTTTCAACTCGTTGATATCGAAATTACCCGACGTCATATCGCTCTCCATCCCGGAAAACTGCTCTGCCCTACATCCAGCCCAACGCCACGGATCAGCTGGCGACGATCGTCCCACGGCCAGCGCCCTTGAGGATGGCACCGATCGAGCCGGCTTCGGCGATCGAGAACACAATGATAGGCAGCGACGTCTCGCGGGCAAGCGCGAAAGCAGTCGCGTCCATCACCTTATAGCCGCCTTCGAGCGCCTGGGAGTGACTTAACCGCTCAAACCGTTTGGCAGACGGGTCTTTCTTCGGATCGGAACTGTAGACACCGTCCACGTTCGTCGCCTTGAGCACGGCTTGCGCGCCGATCTCTGCCGCGCGAAGCACCGCTGTGGTGTCGGTCGTGAAATAAGGGTTTCCGGTCCCGCCGCCGAGCAGAACGATACGGCCTTCCGAGAGATATTTGTGCGTCGCACGACGAGTGAAAAGCTCGCAGACCTCGGGCATCACGAACGCAGACAGAGCGCGCGCCGACTGCCCACGCCGCTCGAGCGCGGCCTCGAGCGCGAGGCAGTTCATAACGGTTGCGAGCATTCCCATCGTATCGCCGGTCGGGCGAGAGACGCCGCGGGACGAGACCTCGACGCCCCGGAAGATATTTCCACCGCCGATCACAACCGCGATTTCGACGCCCAACTCGCGCGCCGCGATCAGATCACCGGCGATGCGGTCAATCGTCGGCTGGTCGATACCAAAGGGTTGCGAACCCGCGAAATATTCGCCCGACAGTTTAACGACAACGCGACGATAGGCCGGCTCATCCATGATGCGTTAGCTCCGTCGCGAGTCTGTTGTCCCGGCTTGTTCGGGCCTCGTGTCACCCCTGTCCGGCAGCAGCGGCGACCTCGGCCGCGAAATCGGACTCGGCCTTCTCGATTCCCTCACCGAGAGCATAGCGCACAAAACCTGTAATCTTTACAGGCGCGCCAACCTTGCCCTCAGCTTCCTTGAGGGCCTGGCCGACGCTTTTCTTGTCGTCGAAGATGAACGGCTGTTCCAGCAGCGTCTGTTCCTTGTAGAAGGTCTTCAGACCGGATTCGGTAATCTTCTCAATCATCGCTTCCGGTTTGCCCTGCTGCCGGAACTTGTCGGCGAGGATGTCCTTCTCGCGCTTGACGACGGCTGGATCGATCCCCGATGGATCGATAGCCAGCGGGTTCGTTGACGCGACATGCATCGCGATCTGACGGCCGAGTGCAGCGAGCTCGTCAGCTTTGCCCGCCGACTCAAGTGCGACGATCACACCCATTTTTCCGGCGCCATCGATGACCGCATTGTGGATGTAGCTCGCGACAAGCCCCTTGCTAACTTCAAGCGAAGCGGCGCGACGCAATGTCATGTTTTCGCCAATGGTTGCGATCGCGTCGGTTATAGCCGTCTCCACGGTGGCGCTGCCAACCTTGGCGGCTTTGATCACCTCAACATCGGCGCCGACGCTGAGCGCGACTTGCGCCACCATCTTGACCAGTCCCTGGAACTGCTCATTGCGTGCAACGAAGTCGGTCTCGGAGTTGACCTCGATGACAACGCCCTTGGTTCCGCTCGTGATCGCGCCGATCAGGCCTTCGGCCGCAACGCGGCCGGCCTTTTTAGAGGCTTTCGACAACCCCTTCTTGCGCAGCCAGTCGATCGCAGCCTGCATGTCACCATTGTTTTCGGCCAACGCCTGCTTGCAATCCATCATGCCAACACCGGTGGTTTCGCGCAGGTCCTTGACCATCGCTGCGGTGATTGTTGCCATTGCTATGTCCTTTACCTGCCAGGAGACTGCGGCGCAGCTCACGCCGACCACCGCCTCTACTCAGGAAACAAGTCAGAAAATCCGGTGCGAAAGCGGGCGACCGGAAGGCCGCCGGCCTGTCGGGTTATTCGGCCTCGGCGGTCATCGCCTTGGCCTGAGCGACCCAGCCGTCAGCACGGCTTGGAAGTCCAACCTCTTCACCAATCTTGTGAGCGGTATCGTGATCGAGCTCGGCGAGCTGCCAATAGTGGAAGATGCCGAGGTCGTTGAACTTCTTCTCGATCGCGCCGGAAACGCCGGTAAGCTTCTTGAGGTCATCAGCAACGCCGCGCGGACCAGCGAGACCCTGGAAACCGGCAGGTTGCGCGGCAACAGCAGGAAGCTCTTCGCGCACCGGCTGGACCGAAGCGCCGATGTCAACGCCGGAATTGCCTTGGGCACGCGAAATGCCGTCGATCGCCGCACGCGCAATCAGGTCGCAATACAGGCTGATGGCGCGGCCGGCATCGTCGTTGCCCGGAACCAGATAGGTGATGCCCTTGGGATCGCAGTTGGTGTCGACGATCGCCGCGACCGGGATGTTCAGCCGCTGCGCTTCCTGGATCGCGATGTCTTCCTTGTTGGTATCGATCACGAAGATCATGTCGGGCAGACCGCCCATCTCCTTGATTCCGCCGAGCGAACGATCGAGCTTGTCGCGCTCGCGCTGCAAGGTCAGGCGCTCTTTCTTCGTGTAGGCGTTTGCATCGCCGGAATTGAGCACCTCATCGAGATGGCGCAGCCGCTTGATCGAACCGGAAATCGTCTTCCAATTGGTCAGAGTACCGCCCAGCCAGCGCGAATTGACAAAGTATTGCGCCGAGCGCTTCGCGGCTTCGGCGACGCCATCCTGCGCCTGCCGCTTGGTGCCGACGAACAGAATGCGGCCGCCCTTGGCAACGGTATCGCTGACGGCTTGCAGCGCGCGATGCAGCAACGGTACGGTCTGCGCCAGATCGATGATGTGAATGTTGTTGCGCGCACCGAAAATGTAATCCGCCATCTTCGGATTCCAGCGGTGCGATTGGTGACCAAAGTGAACGCCAGCCTCAAGCAGCTGACGCATAGAAAATTCAGGAAGCGCCATAGTCAATTCTCCGGTTGGTTCCTCCGGAAACGTGTGAGCAAGACGAACCGTCAAACCATAAGGAATGCGGTCCGGTTGCCACCGGACGGCTTTTTAGGCCATGTTTCCGTGTGAGATGGCGGCTATATACCGGGGCGACCCGGTATAAGCAAGGCAATCCGGCCCGCAGCGCTCTCCGGCCGGGTCAGATGTCCTGGACGTCGACCACCCCGGAGACCGCCTTGATGGCTCCGGCGACCTGCGGCGAGACCCGAAAACGGCCCGGAAGCTTTATTTCCACCTCGGTTTCGAGGTCCAGCAGCATCACCACCGAAACGTCGCCATCTCCGGACGGCCTGGACGCCGGAACCTTGGTCGACCCCGCCGAGCCATCATTTTCGGGTGCCTGAAGGCGCCTTACGATCGAATCAAGCGGCCTGGCATCGCGCAGAAAAATCCGGAGACCCTTTTGGGTCTTGGCCGCGGCATCATCCAACGGCTCCGCATGCAGAATACGGGCGCGAACCTCCTCGCCCTGCAGCTCCGCGCCGAGTTGCAGCAAAACCGCGGCTCCCGGTTCAAGGACGTCGCGGTACTGCGCGAAGTCCTTCGGAAAACAGGACAGCTTCGAAATGGCCGGTCGGATCGGACAACCCGAGGATGCCCATCTTGTTGCCGGTCTTGGTCCGCCGCTCCATCCGCGAGACGACCGTCGCCGCAACCTTGCCGGCGGTGGCGCCGGTCTTCACCGCTCGGGAAAACTCGGCCCAGGACTGGACGCGTAGCCGCTTCAGCGCGGTCGCGTAGTCATCGAGCGGATGCCCGGACAGGAAAAATCCGACTGCATCGTACTCACGCCTGAGCCGATCCGAGGGTAACCACGGCTCGACCTGAGGCAGCATGATGGTCGGTGCATCCGCCATACCGCCAAACATATCGTTCTGACCGAGCGTCGCAGCTTCGTGACTGCGCTGGCAGGCGACGAGGATTGCCTCGGCGCCGGCGAACACGCGGGCACGGTTGGATTCGAGCGCATCGAACGCACCGGCGGCTGCGAGACTTTCGATCACGCGCTTGTTGATGGCGCGCGGCGGTACCCTGGCGGCGAAATCGGCGAGCGACGTGAACACCCCGTTCTTGCGGGCTTCGACGATCAATTCGACCGCCTGCGCGCCGACCCCCTTCAGCGCGGCCAGCGCATAGCAGATAACGCCGTCGCTGACCTCGAAGGTCGCCTCTGAACGATTGATCGAGGGCGCTTCGACCTTGATGCCAAGGCGCTGGGCCTCGCTGCGAAACTCCGAGAGCTTGTCGGTGTTGCTCATATCCAGCGTCATCGACGCCGCCAGAAACTCGACGGGGTAATGCGCTTTCATATACGCCGTCTGGTAAGACACGAGCGCATAGGCCGCGGCATGGCTTTTGTTGAAGCCATAATCGGCAAACTTCGCCAGCAACTCAAAGATCGTTTCGGCCTGCCCTTTGGGCACACCGTTCTTTATGGAGCCTGCAACGAAGATCGCGCGCTGCTTTTCCATTTCCGCGCGGATCTTCTTGCCCATCGCGCGCCGCAACAGATCGGCGTCGCCGAGCGAATAGCCGGCCATGACCTGCGCGATCTGCATCACCTGTTCCTGATAAATGATGACGCCAAACGTCTCCTTCAGGATCGGCTCCAGCATGGGATGAAGATATTCCGGCTCCTCATCGCCATGCTTGCGCGCGCAGTAGGTCGGAATATTCGCCATCGGCCCCGGCCGGTACAGCGCGACCAATGCGATGATGTCCTCGAAGCGATCGGGGCGCATGTCCACCAGCGCACGCCGCATGCCCTGACTTTCAACCTGGAACACGCCGACCACGTCGCCACGCGCCAGCATCTGATAACTTGCGGCATCTTCGAGCGGCAGCGTGGCCAGATCGATATGGACATTGCGCTGCTTCAGGAGTTTCACGGCGACATCGAGCACCGTCAGGGTCTTGAGGCCAAGAAAGTCGAATTTCACCAGCCCTGCCGGTTCGACCCACTTCATGTTGAACTGGGTCACCGGCATGTCCGACTTCGGATCGCGGTACATCGGCACGAGTTCGCTCAAGGGACGATCGCCGATCACGATGCCTGCCGCGTGCGTCGAGGCATGACGTGTCAGTCCCTCGAGGCGCTGGGCGATATCGAACGCGCGCGCCACCACGGGATCCTCGTCGCGAAACGCCTGCAGCTTCGGTTCGCTCGCGATCGCCGCGGCCAAAGTAACGGGCGCTGCGGGATTTTGCGGGACCAGCTTGGTCAACTTGTCGACCTGCCCGTAAGGCATCTGCAGGACGCGGCCGACATCACGGAGCACGCCGCGCGCCTGAAGCGTTCCAAAGGTGATGATCTGCGCGACCTGATCACGTCCGTAGCGCTTCTGCACGTAGTCGATGACCTCGCCGCGCCGCTCCTGGCAGAAATCGATATCGAAGTCCGGCATCGACACGCGTTCGGGATTGAGGAAGCGTTCGAACAGCAGGCCAAACCGGATCGGATCCAGATCGGTGATCGTGAGCGCATAGGCCACCAGGGAGCCGGCGCCGGAGCCTCGGCCCGGTCCCACCGGAATGCCTTCGGACTTGGCGTGCTGGATGAAGTCCGCAACGATCAGGAAGTAGCCCGCATAGTTCATGCGGGTAATGACGTCGAGTTCGAAACTCAGGCGTGCGCTATAGTCTTCCTCCGTCGTTCCCTGCGAAAGACCGTGAACCGCCAGCCGGTTGGCAAGCCCCTCTTCCGCCTGACACCGCAATTCGGCGGCCTCATCGCTTTTCGCATCCGCCGTATTGGCGTCGGCGCCGACCGTGAAACGCGGCAGGATCGGCTTGCGGGTCAGGGGCCGAAACGCACAACGTTCCGCAATTTCAATTGTCGACGACAGCGCTTCCGGAATGTCGGCAAACAGCACAGCCATTTCCGCGCGGGTCTTGAAGCGATGATCCGGAGTCAGTTGATCGCGGTCGGTTTCCGCGACCAGGCGGCCGCCGGCGATACACAGCAAGGCGTCGTGAGCTTCATAGTCATCGGCGGTCGCAAAGTACGGCTCGTTGGTTGCAACCAGCGGAAGACCCTTGGCATAAGCAAGATCGATCAACGCACCTTCGACGCGCCGTTCCTTCTCGAGGCCGTGACGCTGCAGCTCGACATAGAGCCGATCGCCGAAAAACTTTGCGAGTTCATCGCAGCGCGCGGTCGCAAGAGCGGAATAATCGGCATTGAACGCCAGCGACACGGGCCCGTCGGGGCCACCTGTCAATGCGATCAATCCTTCGCTGTCATCCCGAAGCCACTCCGATTTGATGTGCGGGGCCTGATGCACCGGCGTTTCGAGGAACGCGCGGGAATTCAGCCGCATCAGGTTGCGATAGCCGGCCTCACGCGTCGCCAGCAGGACAATTCGCGCGATGGGAAGCGCGCTGCGCGCATTGGGATCCTGATCGCAGAAATCGACCGCCAGTTCACACCCGATGATCGGCTGAATTCCGTAACCCGCGACCTTGTCGGAGAATTCCAGCGCACCGAACATGTTATCAGTATCGGTGAGGGCCAATGCCGGCTGGCGGTCCGCCTTGGCCAGTTCCCCCAGCTTCTGGATCTTGATCGAGCCCTTCAAAAGTGAATAGGCCGAATGGACGTGCAGATGAACGAAACCGGCGTTGGCGGCGGCGACGGGCTTCTGGATCATGGTTTTGCGCAATCATCGGGTGCTGGGTACGATGACGGCCCGATAAGCCGAACTCGCCAGCGGATGGTGATGGCTTGCGGCCGAGGTGTCCATGCGAAACCCCGGCGCGAGCGAAGGTGTTCCCATTTTCCCCAGCACGCCCCTTCTGGCAGGACGGCTGTTGCCTCTAAAGCTGGGGAATGACCTGCGCCCAGACCGCAACCATTCCAACGAACAGCACGATCGAAGCCAGCGCCGCCGCTTCTTCAACGAACATTTTCAACATGACTTCCTCCTCTGCCTAGAACATAAGAAGAACATTGTTCCTTTTTTGTTCTCAGAGTCAAGAGGCGGTAGTGGGTCAGTTTGAAAAATGACCCTGAAAGAAATCGCTTGGTTAATAGAACTAAGGGACCTCTATCAGAGGTTGAGAAAATGCCGTTAGAATTGCGCCCCGGCGGGGGTCTCTTGGGCACATTAGATTTCAGGCAATTCGAGCCGGACACGGTTGTGATCCACTTTGGCGGATCGGCAACGAATGTTGACGCCTACACTTTTGCCAATGCGCTTGTATCGTTTGGGTGCGGGAGACGCGCTCGACGTAATTCTGAAATATGTTCAATATCTTGATGAGCAGATTGGCGTCTATGTGAATGATCCGAACTCATTTGTGGTGATTGAGGTTGTTAGACCGATCCCCCGCACTCCGCCGAAACGCCTTGCGGCGCATTAATGAAGGCTAATTCCTCAGCATCCAAGCCTGCGATTGCTCCTTGATCCATTGCAGGGCATCAGCCTCCTTTTCAAATCCGAAAATCGTATCGACTTCGCCGCCGCGCCATAGAACGCTGATGGAATGTCCCTTCCCGATTGCGTACTGCCGGACCACGAATTGGTACTCCGGTTTGAAGTTCGCAAGCTCCCACTGTTCCAGCATTTCGACGATATCGGATACTTCCCAAAGCTTATCCGTGACGCCAGCGGCCATTGCAGGCGTGACCTTCAAGGTCTGATGAATGCGGACGAAGTTATAGTACATCGTATGGAGAGCAATCGCGGCCGCGTGATTTTCAACCTTCTTTGAGAAGGCATTGGTAAGCCGCGTGAACCGGCGCATGTGCATCCGCATCGTCAGGTTGCTGCGCTCAACGTAGGACGTGCTGATGTGCTTGGTGTCGGGGTTGCCGATCTTCGGCTTCTTTTCCGCGCCGATGCACTTAGCGGGGCTGTAGCGAACCTCCGCCTGCGGGTCAGAGCCATACAGCTTCACCAGCATGGCGTAATCAACGTCGTCACCAAACACGGCATTAACGGCGGTCAGGTAGGGCCTGTGGCCGTCGCTGGTAAGCTGGACGCGGTTGGTCAGTCTGCTCCGCAGATCCGTCGTGAACGCCAGAGCGGCATCCATATCGCGTGCGCCGAGCAACCAGCTAACGATCAGCTTGGAGTCGGCATCAATCGCCGTCCACGTCCAAACGTCGCCAGCGGTCTCCGGGGCGGCCTTAGCGCCCTTCACGTTCGCAGCCTTGGCGTAAACGAAAGACCAGATTTCATCCATCTGGACGCGCTTGCAGGTCAGGTTGCGAAGGGCCTTGTCCTGATAGGCGGCGCAGGCGTGACCCGCATCAACCAAAAGTTTAGCTACTGCATTCTTGCTAGCGCCGGTTATCGCCTCGGCAATGCGCGAAGAATACATGACGGACCGCAAGGGCCGACGCGTGCGCCTTTTGCACCCTGCTCCTTTAGAGACTTCCGGACAGACCGAGATGGTCTGGGATGATATCCGTACAGCACCGCGCGATCATATGCAGATATCCTTCCAGCACAGAAGGCGTGGTATCGTCGGAGACTGTCAGCAGATGAAAACGGACGTGGATAGCTATAACGACGCACACCCTGAGGCTGAGCCTATCCAGATTGTTTTCGACTTCACGATGGACCTAGCCGAACTGGAGGCTGCGGACGAGGCAGCCTAGTCCTTTTTACGCCAGCGAGCCTGAGCAGCGAGCCGAGCGGCCTCTGCCCGCTGCTCAGGGGTCATGTGAGACGCCCGGCGAGCCCCGCCTTTTGCACCACTCGCAGCTCGCTCGGAAGCCCTGACAGGCGTGTCTTGCTGCTCCCCCGTCGCTATGTCGATAATCGATTTAGCGAGCTGGTTGGGGTCCCTAGGGCGTTTGGGATGGGTCATCAAATCAACTTCCGAACATCGCCGGGCCTGAGCTTCAATCGGGCGACGTGATCGGGTGTCAAATGCTGGTCCGTCAGTTCTGCCGTGCAGCCCTGCGGGACGGCAGCCAAAACAGCATCAACCGCCTTGTCACGCGCGACAGCCACAGCCCAAAGCATTTTGGCTGGCCGTCCTTCAACCGTCTTGGTGGGGTCGATAACTCGGACGACCTGAATGCCGCCTGCTAAATCCTGTGCCATATCCCCAATATGCGATGCAGTAGGTCAACATTCCAGCCCGTTCCGCTGCCATAATCAAACTGACCCACTACCCAAGAGGCGGTAGTGGGTCAGTTTGGGGAATGACCCCCAAAAAAAGCTCTTGGTTAAATTCTGGAGATAGGACGAACCGGCAGTTTTAAGCCGGGGATGGTGCGCGCCCTGACTCGCCTTTTGCGAGCGCCGCCGGGTATGGTCGCCCAAATCGAGAGGATGACATGCCGGATTGGGATAAAATTTTGGGGCAATTGGCTGCCGTGAGCAACGCTCCCATCCCATTTTTCGCGGCGCTCTTGATAGTCGCGGCCTTCATCTGGTGGGCTATCGACTGGAAATACAGCGCGGTGCTCAGTCACCGCGATGCCGAAATATCTGATTACAAAACCAAACTCAGCGGGGCGACGCCGGAGCAAGCCAAGACAAGATCTAAGTCCTCGAACAAACCATTCGGAAAATGGTCGGGACCGGCTGGGCACCTTTAACGAGACCGCAAATCGCGAACCTCGCAATGAAATTGAAGGAAATAAAAAAAAGCCGAGCCCAAATTATGTACGAGAATCATTTTGGCAAAGAACTCGCGCAAAGTATCCTTGAAGCCTTCAAAGAAGCGAGGTGGAGCGAAGCGCTGGTAAGCACTGGCAGCGGGCTAGGTGAAGGCATTGTTGTCGGGTGGAGTTCGCGCGCCGAAGCGGTCAAGACTGCTTTGGAAACCGTCGGAAAACTTCCAGTTTGGGCCAAGGATACGGAAAAAGAAATTCCAGATCTAATAATCGTCGGCGTGGGCATCAACGTTCAGCCAATAGCCACGCCTGCGACTTATCCTTGATCATTGCAGCGCGTCGGCCTTGCGTTCAAATCCGAAGATCGTATCGACTTCACCACCGCGCTACCCGGCTAGAAGTTCACTTCTTTGGCCGCTTGGTCAGCTCGTAGGACCACCATGCAGTTGCGTGGTTCCAGCTTTTAATATGCAGGTTACAGACTTCACAGTCTTTAAAGCCCGTGTTCTTGAAGGGGCTGGTAAAGGTCGTCACTTTGTAGACGGCTCCGCAATCGGGACAGGTATATTCACCTGCATCGCGGGTTCGCACACCAGGCGGTGGGGACTTCGGGGCCATAACGGGCGAATAGCGCCCTTTGGTCTATCCCGCAAGTCGTTTTCGTCGCTGCTCTAATCAAAAAACCCAATACCAAGGGGCCGGCAGCGGGCAGTTTCAGAAGTGATCTGAAATATTTCGCGCGGTTAATGGCCAATAGAAAAAGGCCCGGCGAATCTCGCCGAGCCTTCGTGAAACCAACTTCTTCCACTCAATCCGGGCGCAGCGCGTCCGCCATCTCCTGAATGATTGCCCGAGCGGCGGCTTTCGGATCGTCCGCCCCGTAGATGGGTCTGCCCAGAACCAGATAATCGGCTCCGGCCCGCATGGCTTCAAACGGTGTGGCCACTCGCTTTTGATCGTCCTTGGAACTGCCGCTGGGGCGGATACCGGGCGAAACGATCATCAGTTTATTGCTCGTCTGCTTTCGAAGCTCGGCGGCTTCCCGGGCCGAGGCGACGACGCCGTCAACCCCGACCTCGAGTGCTTTCTTCGCGCGAGCAATGACAAGCTCTTCAACGTTGCATTCGAAGCCCATCTCCTTGATGTCTCCGGCATCCATGCTTGTCAGCACGGTGACGCCGAGAATCTTCATGTCGGAGTTACCGCGGCCGGCGACGGCGGCTTTCATGATGCTCGCAACGCCGTGCACGGTCAGGAAAGTTATTTTCAACTCGGCTGCCTGCGCGACCGCGCGACTAACGGTCTCTTCAATGTCGTAGTATTTATAATCCAGGAAAACGCGCTTGCCCTGTGCGATCAGTTCCTTGGCAAATTCGTTTCCACCCACAAGCTGAAGACCTAAACCGATCTTGTAAAAAGAGACGTCATCGCCCAGCTCTCGAACAAGCTTCCTTGCGTCCTCAATGTTCCAGAAATCGAGAGCGACAATCAGCTTTTCGCGGGCGACATCGAGGTAATGCGAATCGGTCATGCTTCGTCCTGCCGCGGCGCTTGCCATAGGAAGGTCTTCCGGGAGATCATGAGGATCGACACAACAACTGGCACCGAGTCTTCCAGATACCGGATTTAAGAGCTGGAATCGTGTTTTCCTACACGATGCTGCTTCAAGCAAGGATATATTGTCGCAGACGCGGCGTGGCGACCGCCGGTATTGGAATGGATTTCAGTTGATGCGTGCAGCAATCTTGATCGCTTCGGCTCTCGTTTGCTCGTGCGCGACGGCATATGCACAAGCCTGGGACAGCCGCTATCCGGTCTGCATGGTGATTTACGGGCCGTTCGCGTATAACGACTGCCGGTATATGACCCTCCAGCAATGTCGGCCGCTGGCGTCGGGGCGTGCCGCCCAATGCATGGAGAATCCGTATTTCGCCAAGGACGAGCCGGACCGGCATCGGCGACGACACGGTCATTGATTGAAAACGCCGGGCGCCGGCTTCGCGAATTGCGCAGCCCGCTTCAGTCCAGTTCGACGACGTGACCGTTCTCGAGCGACACCCGCCGGTCCATCCGATTCGCGAGCGCGATATTGTGAGTCGCGATCAGCATCGCCACACGCGTCGCTTTCACAAGCTGCATCAGCGCATTGAACACGTGATCCGCGGTGTGCGGATCCAGGTTGCCGGTCGGTTCATCGGCAAACAGCACTCGCGGCGCGTTGGCAACGGCCCGCGCAATCGCAACCCGCTGCTGTTCGCCGCCGGACAGTTCCGCGGGACGATGGGTGACGCGATCGCCGAGGCCGAGATAGGCGAGAATTTCGCGCGCGCGTGAGATAGTTTCCGAGCGCTTCAGACCGCGGATCATCTGCGGCAGCATGACATTTTCGAGCGCCGTGAATTCCGGCAGGAGACGATGCGACTGATAGACGAACCCGATATCGGTGCGCCGGATTTGCGTCCGTTCCACATCCGAGAGCCCTGACGTCGCGGTTCCGCCGACGTACACCTCGCCATCATCCGGACTCTCGAGCAGTCCGGCGATATGCAGCAAGGTCGACTTGCCCGATCCCGACGGCGCCACTAGCGCCACCGACTGGCCCGCCCACAAAGCGAGCTTGGCGCCATCCAGAATAGTCAGCTTGGTTTCGCCCTGCGTGTACTGACGTTTGATGTCGTGAAGATAAACGACCGGTACTTCCTCTGTCCCCTGCCCCATGTCCGTCGCTCACTCGTACCGCAGCGCGTCGACAGGATCGAGGCGCGCGGCACGCCACGACGGATAAAGCGTGGCCAGAAATGACAGCGTCAGCGCCATGATCACAACGGCGCTGGTCTCTCGAATGTCAATTTCAGCCGGCAGCTTGGACAGGAAGTAAAGCTCCGGCGAGAACAGCTCGGTGCTGGTGAGCCACGACAGGAACTCCCGGATCGACTCGATGTTGAGACAAATTACCAGCCCCACGACAAACCCAGTGAGGGTGCCGACGACACCGATCGCAGCACCCGTGATCAGGAAGATGCGCATGATCGATCCCTGCGAAGCGCCCATGGTGCGCAGGATCGCGATATCGCTGCCCTTGTCCTTGACCAGCATGATCAGTCCCGAAACGATATTCAGCGCCGCGACGAGGACAATCAGCGTCAGAATCAGAAACATCACATTGCGCTCGACCTGGAGCGCATTGAAGAATGTTGAATTCCGCTGCCGCCAGTCGACCAGAAACACCGGCCGCCCCGCGGCTTCCGTCACCGACTTGCGGAATCCGTCGATCTTGTCCGGATTGTCCGTATAGACCTCGATCGCGGTGACATCATTGGCGCGATTGAAATAGGCCTGCGCCTCAGCCAGCGGCATGAACACAAATGTAGAATTGTATTCGGACATCCCGATCTCGAACACCGCCACGACCTTATAGGGCTTGATGCGCGGGGTCGTGCCCATCGGGGTTACGGCTCCGCGCGGCGCGACCAGTGTGATGCTGTCACCTGCGTGCAGCGAGAGCTGATCGGCAAGACGCCGGCCGATCGCCACGCCCTGCCCTTCGTCAAAACCCTCGAGCGTGCCCTGTTTGATGTTCTTGGCGATGGAGGTGAGATTGTTAAGGTCATTGGCCCTGATGCCCCGGACAAAAACACCGGCGGCGTTAAACGGGGAGGACGCCAGCGCCTGACCGTCGACCACAGGTGCAGCAAGGCGTATCCCCGATACCTGGCTGACGCGGTCGGCCACGTCCTTCCAGTCCGTGAGAGGCGACTCCAGCGGCTGAACCAACAGATGTCCGTTCAGGCCGAGGATCTTGCTGAGCAATTCCGTCCGGAATCCGTTCATGACGGCCATCACGATGATCAGCGTGGCGACGCCGAGCATGATGCCCAAGAAGGAAAAGCCGGCGATGACGGAGATGAAACCTTCCTTGCGCCGTGCGCGCAGATAGCGTCCGGACAGCATCCACTCGAAGGCGGCAAACGGCTTGGTCCGGAGTGGCTCGTTCATGGTCTCATCCATACTTCGATAATCCCATGATTCGCGGCCAATTGTGGCCGGAATGGCATTTGAATGCCGCACGCGGTGGATAATCGTTACGCCGTCAGTCGCGCAACAGCACCTTCCAACGCCACGTTCTCACGCGTCCCGTCGCTCCGTCGCTTGATCTCGACCTTGCCCTCGGCGAGCCCCTTGGGGCCCACCATGACCTGCCAGGGAATGCCGATCAGGTCGGCGGTTGCGAACTTCGCGCCGGCCCGCTGGTCTGTATCGTCGTAAAGTACGTCGACTCCCTTGGCGGAGAGTTCGCGATAGAGCCGGTCACATGCCGCATCGGTATCGCTGGCACCCTGTTTCAGATTCAGGATCGTTATCGAGAACGGGGCGACGGCTTCCGGCCACTTGATACCCACGTCGTCGTGACAGGCCTCGATGATCGCACCGACGAGACGCGAGACCCCCACGCCGTAGGAGCCGCCGTGGATCGGCTGCTCGACCCCATCGGGACCCGTCACCAGTGCCTTCATCGATTCGGAATATTTGGTGCCAAAATAGAAGATCTGGCCGACTTCAATGCCGCGCGTGTGAACGCGTTTCTCTTCCGAGACCTCGCGTTCGTAGCGCGCGCCGTCATGAACGTCCTCGGTCGCGGCATAGGCCGTGGTCCACTGTTTAACAATCAGCGTCAGATCGTCGTCATAATCCACGTCCGTGCCCGGCACCGGAAGATCAAGAACATCCTTGTCGATATAGACGCCGGACTCTCCTGTCTCGGCGAGAACGATGAATTCATGGCTGAGATCGCCACCGATCGGACCGGTTTCAGCCCGCATCGGAATCGCCTTCAATCCCATTCGCGCGAACGTGCGCAAATAGGCGACGAACATCTTGTTGTAGGACCGCCGCGCGCCGGCTTCATCGACGTCGAACGAATAGGCGTCCTTCATGAGGAATTCGCGGCCACGCATGACGCCGAAACGGGGGCGCTGCTCGTCGCGGAACTTCCACTGGATATGATAGAGATTGAGCGGCAGGCTCTTGTAGGAGCGTACGTAACTGCGGAAAATCTCGGTGATCATTTCCTCGTTGGTCGGCCCATACAGCAACTCGCGCTTATGCCGATCCTGAATCCGCAGCATTTCCGGTCCATAGGCGTCGTAGCGCCCGCTCTCACGCCACAAATCGGCGAGTTGCAACGTCGGCATCAGCAATTCAATGGCGCCTGCGCGGTTCTGTTCCTCGCGCACGATCTGCTCGATCTTCTTGAGCACGCGAAGGCCTAACGGCAGCCAGGCATAAATGCCGGCCGCCTCCTGGCGTATCATGCCGGCACGCAGCATCAGCCGGTGCGAGACGATCTCGGCTTCCTTCGGGGTCTCCTTCAGAATTGGCAAGAAAAACCGCGACAATCGCATGGGCAGGCCTGGGAATCGTTTCGGGACACGGGACGTTTGAGTGAAACCGGATCGGCCGGCAAAACACAAGAGTTTGTAAGACGACAAGCCGCGCGAAAGCGGCGGAATTCCGCTCGCTCGCGGCATTTTGCTCGCTTGGATCGCGTCCGCTTCGGGACTACCGGAGACGCTGTGTCAATCGATCAGAATCGGTGCTTCGCCATGAAGCTGATCGAAATCCGAGATCAGGATGTCGAGCCTGACGGTCCATCGCCCGGCAACCGGCGCGGCCATCGAGACCCGCCATTGTCCCTCGCCGAGAGATTGCGCTTCGGCAGTCGAAGGCTCGATGCCGATGTCTGGGCTCGACAGCGTGACGGAAACGCCTTTGGCGGCGAGCACTTCCTCTTCCGGCGTCCGCAATTGGATTTCAATACTGATCGGCCCCGCCCGGCCCGGCGACACCGTAATGTCCGCCATCATCTGTGCGGTATGAAGGTGCGTGAAGAACGGCTCGGTGACGACCGTCAGTGCGCGGGGCGGCGGGGTGAAACGCCAAAGCCCGACGATACCGAGGATGCCGACCACCAGGACCAATTCAGCGATGATCGTCCGTCTCATGTAACGGGCGGACGTTACTCCGCCCTGCCCGATCCGCGGAGTAAGATACCCGCGATTCCAGAGCGCAATCACCAGCAGCAGCAATACCAGCACCAACTTGAATGCGAGGACGCGGCCATAGCTTGTCGTCCACAGTGCATCCAGACGTTCGAGTTGTACGATAGCGAGCAGCAATCCGCTCGCCAGCAACGCGGCGACGGCGAACGGAATGACGCGCGAAAACCGTCTCAGAACATCGATAACAGTCTGGCGAGGCCCGCGTATCGCAAGCGCGAGTGGAACCAGCGACCCGATCCAGAACGCCAAAGCAACGCCGTGCACGAATACCGCCGGCGCGGTAAGCCAACGCGGTGAAGCAGTGGCGGCATGACCGGTTACCGCCAGCGCCAGTCCGGCGCCGACCAAGGCGCCGAGTGACATCACCCTGGCTCGGGTCTCGCCGGCCCGATGCGACAAGAAAGCGAGCAGCAAAGCTGTAGCCGCGATCGCAACCGACAAACCAAACGAGCCGTGAGCACCCACGGTCCACACGTCTGCGTCCGACAATGACGATGGCGATAACGTCAGGGAATTCAGCCCTTGCAATCCGACCGAGAGCGCCAGCGCGGCCAACGCGACCAAATCGACGACGTTGCCAATGCCGCGCATTGCGGGTGCGGACGGTGCCCGCATCCAGGCCACGAAGAACGCGCCTCCGGCACCGACAAACAAACCGAGATAGACGGCCAGCCGCGCCAGCCAGATCGCGCCGCGAAGCAGCATATCGTCCGAGCACACCGCCTGTGGTGTATCCGCTCCGCGCTGTCCAACCCAGAACGTCGTCGAACCGCCCACCGGATGACCATCCGCCGAAACCACGCGCCAGCTAATGACGTGCGCACCATCACCCAGTATCGTCGGCGGCGTGAGAACGAGTTGCGTGCCGTCGCGACGGATCTGCGTGACACTCGTACCCGTGCCGCTCTGATCGACGATCCGGATTGTCAGCGGATCGACTGGCTCGTTGAAGGTCAGCGTCAACGTCGCAGGCGCGCGCGCCAATAGGACGCCATCCGCGGGACTGCTGGCGACCAGACTGGCATGGGCCCAGGCCGCCGAAGGCAACAGTGCCGCCGCCAGCAACAACAACCACACCACCTGCGCCAGACGTCTCACGGACAACGATTCAGTGGGTTTTGGTTTTCAGGCGGACCACCGGCGCCGGCGCGCGCAGCTTGTCCGGGCCTTGTCCGGCGGACGGGATTTCGATCCAGCGCTCGACACCCAGATCGCACTCCTGCACCACGGGAAAATAGAGGTTCTGTCCCGCCTTGTCGGGCAGCCGCACGATCAGACCGAATGTGTCATAGAGGTTGTCCGGCAACGTACCACCGCGCCAGCCTACCTCGTCGACGACGTCAGTGACAGATTTGCCGTGCGGACCTTGCGCCGGTGCATCGAGCTTTCTGGTTTTGATTTCGACGTTCCAGCCCGGCTTCATCTGCGGCTTTGCCGACAGAATGCCTTCCGGCAACTTGATACGCAGCGCCGTCGTTGCACTGCCGTTGCAGCCGTGCGGCACGGTGAATGCAAGATGCGCATAGCTGTCTGCGGGTGCATCCGCCGGCTGGACCGTGACATGCGCCATCGCCACGCTGCACGAGACCACTGCGGCCGCCGCCGCAATGGCCGAGCCGATCCACAGTCGTGACGCGTGCGTCACTTCTTGTGTCCTTCATGCTGATGATCCGTCATCGCTCCGCCAGCCGGCGCACTCGGTTCACGCGCGCCGATACCTTGCACATCGAGCGAGACCGCGACCTTGCCCGCCTTTTCGAATTCGAGCGTCGTTGGCACCTTCTCGCCCTTTTTAAACGGATGCTTGAGATCGACCAACATCAGGTGATAGCCGCCCGGCGCCAGCTTGACCGTCTTGCCCGGCTCGATCGCGAGGCCACCCTCGACCGGGTGCATTTTCATCACACCGTCGCTCATGGTCATCTGATGAACCTCGAGCTTGCCGGCCGCATCAGTCGAACCGCCGACAAGTTTATCGGCAACCGTGCCCTTGTTCTCTATCGTGAGATACCCGCCGCCGACCTTGGCGCCACCGGCCGTGGCCCGGGTCCATGGCTGAGAGATGACCAGATCGCCGGCCTTGACGGTTTGCCCTGCGTCCTGCGCCTGCACGAACGACGTCGTTACAGCGGCCATTGCCAGCACCAAGGCACAACGCAGCACGGCGCGCTTATTTAGAATGTGATGCATTTCCATTCTCCTTTGAAAGCTCAAGGCGTTCCCGCACTCGACTTGCCGGAGGCGCCGCGTGAAATCACCATCGCACCTTGAACCCAGCATAGACTGCCCGTCCGGTGCCGGGTTCAAACAATGGTGAATTGGCGTTGGCGCGATCGATGATCGAGCTGGAGGCGATATAGGCCTTGTTGGCGAGGTTGCGGGCCTCGACATAGCCGGAATACCTGCCACCATCGTCAAAGCCCGCCTTTAGCCCATAAATCGCGTAGGCATCGGTGCTCAGCGTGTTGGCGCTGTCGACATAATAGCCCTGCGGCACCCATTCGAGGTTCGGGCCGATATAGAACCCGTTCGGATGCTTATAGAGCAGTTCGGCACGAACGAAGTGCCGCGGCGCGCCAGGCAGCAGGTTGTTGCCGAACACAGGATCGTTATCGAAGCGGAAATCGTTGAAGGTGTAGGCGACGTTGAGCCACAGTTTGTCGGGCCGATCGCCTCGTACGAACAGGTCACGGAAAATCGCCACGCCTGTGCCCGCCTCGATGCCCTGATGCACGGTGCGGTCGGCGTTGGTGACATTGCAATTGCCGAACGCGCTATAGAGACACAGCAGTTCATCCTTGATCTGCGCGCGATACCCCGTCAGCTCCCAGGTGAAATCCGGACGATTGCCGCGCGTGCCGATCTCGTAGGTCGTCGCGCGCTGCGGGAGAATACTGGTGAACGGAATCGTGGGAATGCCGGGGCCTATCGCGCTTTCGCCGAAGCTCGGCACCTCGGCGCTACGCGAAACGTTTGCGTAGGCCTGCCAGGTCGGATCGATCTGCCACAACAGTCCGCCCTTCGGGCTCCAAAGGTTGAACTCCGTCGAACCCGATTGATCGCCGTCACGCAGGAAGCGGTCCTGCCTGTTGCGTGCCGCATAGAGAAACTGCGTGCCCGCCACCGCCGCAACGTTCGGCAGGAAATAGAACGAATCCTCGACATAGACCGAGGTGTTCTTCGAACTATCGATTGATGACGACAGCAGCGCACCTTTCTGGCCGGCGAGATTGACGAATTGTTGATTATCTATGCGGCCGTTGAGCAGGTTAACGCCCGCCACTAGCCGGTTGCGGAAACCACCGATGTTCCGATCGTCGGTCACGCGGCCAAACCCGCCATAGTCCTGATAGTGATAATCCAGCCATTGGAAGATCGGGTGCATCAGATGCCGATCGACCCCGAACGCTCCGAACTCCACCGTCGTATTATCGAACCGCATCGTCGTCTTGTTGCCGATCCGCACCGTGTCGATATTGCGCTGCTGGTCGAGTGCAATATTGCCTGCAGCCGCGGTCTGGGGCGACGTCAACGCTGAAAACTTACTGACGGTGCCGGGAATGCGTTGCCGTACATCATTGGCGTTGAGATAAAACCGCGTCTCGAAATCCGGCGAGAACTGATAGCCGACATTGCCGCTCATGCGCGTCGCATGACCGTTACTGTGGTCGCGGAAGCCGTCGCTTGCCTGCGTTGACGCGGTGATAAATCCATCCCATGGACCGTTGCTTCCGCCGGCATTGGCTTGCAACCGCCGAAAGCCGAATGCGCCGGCATCGACGCTGACCCCATTGATGAACGGATCGCGGCCGGACGGCGTCACGAAATTGATCGCACCGCCGAGCGAATTGGCGCCGAAGCGCAGTGCATTGCCGCCCTTGAAGACCTCAACATACTTGTAAGCGGTCGGATCGATCTCCTGAAAATCGCCATAACCGTCGGCGGTATTGATCGGAATGCCGTCCATATAGAGCTGCACGCCGCGCAGATGGAAATTGCGCGACAGGCTCGAACCGCAAATCGACAGCCGGGTGTCGTCCCCCCATTTCGGCTGGGCGAATACGCCCGGCACATAATCCAATATGTCTTTGATGGTGTTGGCGACCGTCGAGTTCTTGTAGGCGTCGGCGGTCACCAGCGCGACACCACCGGGCGTCTGCTGGATTTCCCGCAGCGCCTGCTGTGCGGTAGCGACCGTGAGCGATGTGGGGACGGTTGCCGGAACGGCGACCTGCGTCGGCACCCGTACATGGCGGGCAACCTGATTTGACCGGACCGTGTTGCGCGCCGCACGTTTTGGCTGGGGTCGGCTGGATTGCGGGGCCGTGACCGTCACCGGCGGCAGCGTCACTCCGGAATCCTGCGCGGAAGCCTTGGACGGCGATACGATCGCAACGATGGTTGCGAGCACGCCGCAAAGCGCGCTGCCTCGGCCGAGGGCGAGGTGGTTGAACATGATATATTCCTGATACCGGACAATCGCCGGCGCATTCGAACAGATCGAAATCACTGCAACGTTCGCAGCAATCATTCAAAATTTACTAAATCAGGAAAGGCCGGGAGGGCCACGCGCTTGCGCGTTGGAGCCGGTCGCGGACACCGGTAGCGCAAAGATCAGGTCACGCCAGACGACCGTGTCAGCGACGCGCTCGACCCTGGCAACGGAGGCCTGCGGGTCAGCGGTCGGGGTTGCGGTATGAGCCGCGCAGCACAACATGCAACAGGCACCGTGGGCCTGTTGATCGGTCGGACCGTCTTGCGACGGGGTCGTAGCTGTGGCGTGCGAACAGATGGCGCCCGCCAACGGGTCGGCCGCGGCGTTCGTGAGCGCCCAGCCGACCGAGATTGGTGCGAATATCTGCACCAACATCGCGATCAGAACGATCGGAAGAAATTTCCTTATCCGCCGGCGCATACCAATGGCCCCATATTGTCCGGTACGTATCATGCTGAGAGTCGGGAGTCGAGATGAGGTTCCCGGCCTCTCGCAGCGAGAGAGGCGTTTGACGGGCGAGACGAAGGCCAATTCGAGCTTCGGCACGTCTTCAAAGCTCGAGCCGAAACTCATTCGTTTCGGGAAATACCGGAATCATGAAAATTCGTTATCGAAAATGATGACGGGTGGAAAACGATCGGCTACGCTTTTAGGTTCAGGCTACCCGTCGGGTAATAGTCCGGTGGCCCAAGTCTCGGGAGGAATCCTGGCGTGCCCAAGCACCGCCGCCCCGTCAAGCAACGAGAAATCTGACGTCGGGGATAATAGGGTCGACACAATTTTGAGAGCGGGGCTACGTGTCCTGCTCTTTATTTTTTAAAATCAGTGGGGGATCTGCGCGGGAATGCCCATCAGCCGCGACAACCGCACGACATCGAGCAGACCGGAATAATAGGCCACCGCGGCGATACAATAGATTACCGCTGAAATAATCGTGGTCCAGATCAGTTTGCGAACCATCAACGCCTTCACGGGGGCTCCGGGATCAGTACCCGGAGCGGCCCCGCTCTCTTCATGTTGGCTTCGCACACCGAATGGCAGCGTCAGGAACAGCGTGATCCACCAGATCACGAAGTAAATGGCGAGGGCAGAGGAGATCGCGTAAGCCATCAGGATTGCTCGATTTCGACCAGCGCGCCGGAAAAGTCCTTCGGGTGAAGGAACAGCACTGGTTTGCCGTGGGCACCGATCTTCGGTTCACCATCGCCGAGAACGCGCGCGCCTTCTCTTATCAGAATATCGCGTGCCGCGATGATATCCGGTACTTCATAGCAGATGTGGTGAATACCGCCATCGACATTGCGTTCGACGAACTTCGCAATCGG
Organism: uncultured Alphaproteobacteria bacterium; assembly: GCA_963764445.1. Taxonomy (GTDB): domain Bacteria; phylum Pseudomonadota; class Alphaproteobacteria; order Rhizobiales; family Xanthobacteraceae; genus Nitrobacter. The sequence goes on along the minus strand of CAVXSV010000004.1, from coordinate 55,476 downwards.
AGAGGCTCCGCCGAGCGGCTGGATGAATTCAATCTTGGTGTTTGGCAGCGCCGCAAACACGGTGATCACCCCATGCTCCGGGAGCGGCACTGCCGCGGAAATCTCCGCACCGAAGGCGGTGCCGTAAATCTGCGCCGCCTTTTCCGCATCCCTGACGGCGATGGCCACATGGTTGAGCCGGCCCAGCATGCTATCCCTCCGCAATTCCCAGTGGTTCAATTTTAACAGGTCGCATCCCGCCTGCTTTGTATTTGACATTCACGTCCGGCATTCGCGAGCAAAAAGAGCGTCAAACCCACGCCGCTAAGTCACCAGAACGTGAACATAGCAGAGCGGCTTCTTGCCCCACTCTTCCGCGACCGTTGCTCGCACGGCCCTTCGCAATGACTCGGCCATCGCATCCGGATCGCGCCGCCTCGCCCGCGGCAACGCTTCGACCGTCGAGACCACCGCATCGAAAACGATGTCGTCAAGCTCCTCGCCCGCTCTATTCTTCTCCGGTATGCCGACGAGATCAATCTCCGGATCATCGATCAGTTCACCCTTCTCCGTCACGGCAATCGCCACGAATACGCAGCCGGCAAAAGCCAAGCGCTTCCGCTCGATGACCGCACGCGACTTTAAATCCTCGAGGATAGCGCCATCCTTGTAAAGCCGTCCCGACGGCAGTTCTTCGATGATGCCTGGATCTCCGGGACCAAGCCGGACCAGATCGCCGTTCTTGCAAATCAGGACTTTCGGTACGCCGGCTGCGCGCGCCAACTGCGCATGTTCGGACAGGTGCAAGGCCTCACCGTGTACCGGGATCAGCAACTGCGGGCGAACCCACGCGATCATGTCACGCAGCTCGTCGCGGCGCGGATGGCCCGATACATGAACCAATTGGGTGCGATCGGTTATAACCTCGATGCCCTGGGTGACCAGACCGTTGATAATCGCGCCGACAGCTTTCTCGTTGCCGGGGATGGTGCGCGAGGAAAAGATCACGGTGTCACCCCGGTTCAGCGTCACTTCCGGATGATCATCCCTGGCGATACGCGCGAGAGCCGCACGCGGCTCACCCTGGCTGCCCGTGCACAGCGCCAACACCTTGTCCGCCGGAAGATGGCCATAGACGTCGGCGCTACGGAAATTCTGTACTCCGTCCAGATGCCCCGTCTCGCGCGCGACCTGCACGACGCGCTCCATGGCGCGACCGACCACAATGACCTCCCGTCCTGCCTCGCGCGCGGCCTCGGCCACGGCGCGCAGCCGCGCGACATTGGATGCGAACGTCGTCACCGCGACCCGGCCCTTTGCGGCCTTAACCAGTTCCGCGATGGTTTTGGCAACTTCGGTTTCGGATGGCGAGCGCCCCTCTCGTACCGCGTTGGTGGAATCCCCGATCAGCGCCAGCACACCTTCGTCGCCAAGTTCGCGAAATCGCCGCTCGTCGGTCGGCGGCCCGATGATGGGGGTCGGGTCGATCTTCCAGTCGCCGGTATGCAAAGCGATTCCTGCCGCCGTATGAATAGCCAGCGCATGGGATTCCGGAATCGAATGCGCCACCGGAATAAATTCGACGCTGAAGGGACCGATGTCGATGCGACCACCCGAAGGCACCACGGTCACCGGGATTTCCGGCGGATTGCGTTCCGCCGCGCATTTCGCCTCGAACAATGCGGCGCTGAATTTGGTGGCGTAGATCGGACATTTAAGACGCGGCCACAAGTCGATAATCGCGCCGAAGTGATCCTCATGGGCGTGAGTCAGCACGAGACCGACGAGGTTCTTCCGTTCCTTTTCGAGAAACCGGATGTCCGGCATGATAAGGTCGATACCCGGCAAATGCTCTTCGTCACCGAAGGATACGCCAAGATCGACCGCCAGCCAGCTTCGCTGATGGCGGTTGCCAAGCCCGTAGATCGACAGGTTCATGCCGATCTCGCCCACGCCCCCAAGCGGGGCAAACGTCAGTTCATCGGGCCGCGCCATCATGTCACTCCGATCGATGCCGCCGCGCCAAAATACACATCACCGGCGGAGACAGGCACCCGCTTGCCGTCGGACGTCGCAACGATCAAACAGCCGCCCCCGTCGATGGTATCAAAGAGGCCTGATATCGCAGACGCTCCGAGCTGAATAGAGACGGGCTGGCCGAGTCCCGCCGCCCGGTCCAGCCAAAGACGACGGATTTCGCCAAAGCCACGGCCCCTGTCCCAGATTCCGCGAAACTCCACCCAAGCCTCGGCCAGCGCGCGGAACAGATCCTCGGCGCCAATGTCAATGCCGAGGTCTCTTAGCGAAGCCGTCGGATGCGCCATTCCATCGGGCGCAGCAACGACATTGGCGCCGATGCCGACGACGACCGCCAAACGATCGTATGTGACGGTCTCGGCCTCCAGCAGGATTTCCTGCCAGCTTCTTGCGACCTGCCAGCACGTCATTCGGCCATTTCAAATGAAATGTCACGTTGTCTGAGCCTGGAGACCTCATGCGCGCCTCAAGACTGACCGTTTGCAGGGCAGCTTCAAGCGCAAGTCCCGCTGCGAAGCTCAGGGTCGCCGCCACAGCGGGTGAGGTGTCGATGACCTCGAGAACGCTGCTGGCCAGATTACCGCGGGGCGCAAGCCAGGCTCGCTGGCGACGACCCCGTCCCGCAGTTTGTTCCGTCGTCACCAGCCAGACCGGACCGGTTTCGCCTGCCCGCGCACGCATTAGCGCTTCGGCATTTGTCGAGCCTATGCTGTCGAAGGCAGCAAACCGGTACCCGGCTGATGTGGCTCGTGGACCGAGCGAAAATGCCATTTAGAATAATGACTTGGCAGCTGTTGTGGCCGCGCTGACCAGCGGGCCCGGGTAAGCGAAGAACAGCATATTGAAGAGCGCAGTCACTGCCACCACCGTACGCAATTCGACCCGCACAGCGTCTGTCGCTTCGGCCTGCTCGTCGAAATACATCACCTTGATCACGTTGAGATAGTAGAACGCGCCGATCACGCTGGTGATGACGCCAATCACCGACAGAGTAAACAGCCCCGCTTTGATCGCAGCGGTAAAGACATAGAACTTGGCAAAGAAGCCTGCCAACGGCGGAATTCCCGCCAGTGAGAACAGCAGCATCGCAAAGAAGAACGCCAGCAGCGGATTGGTTCGCGACAGCCCAGCGAAATCGCTGATCTGCTCCAGGGGCTGACCATTACGGTTCATAGCGAGAATGACGGTGAACGCGCCGAAGGTCATCGCGGCATAGATGGTTATATAAAGCACGACGCCCTGCGCGCCCTCGACGGTGCCGGCCGCCAGACCAACCAAGGCAAAACCCATATGGCCGATCGACGAATAAGCCATCATGCGCTTGATGTTGCGTTGTCCGATTGCACCGAACGAACCCAGCGCCATGGACGCGATCGCCACAAAAACCACGATCTGTTGCCACTCGGAGGCGACGCCGGAAAATGCCGTCAGGACCACGCGGGTAAACACCGCCATTGCCGCGACCTTCGGCGCCGAGGCGAAGAACGCCGTGACCGGCGTCGGAGCGCCCTCATAAACGTCGGGCGTCCACATATGGAACGGCACCGCCGATACCTTGAAGCAGAGACCCGCCAGTAAGAATACAAGGCCGAATACAATGCCGACGCTTCCGGTCTTCGCAGCGGCCGCGATACCCGCAAAGCTTACGGTTCCCGTGAAGCCGTAGATCAGCGAAGCGCCATAGAGAAGCATTCCGGACGCCAGTGCGCCAAGAACGAAGTATTTCAAGCCCGCCTCGGTTGACTTGACGTTATCACGGTTACTCGCCGCCACGACGTAAAGCGCGAGGCTCATCAACTCGAGCCCGAGATACAACATAATCAGGTCGCCCGCCGAAATCAGCACCATCATGCCGACCGTCGAGAGCATCACCAAAATCGCGAACTCGAACATCCGCCGAGATTGGTCTTCAAGAAACTCGCGGGACAGGATTAACGTCGCTGCCGAACCGGCCAAAGCAACAATTTTCAGAAACCGGGCGAAATCGTCGACGATGAAGCTGCCGCCGAACGTGATCAGCTTGCCCTTCGGCAGCAGAAACTCAATCACGCCAGTCGCGACGAGAAGGCATACCGCCAGAACGGTGATGAAAGCGGCCGCGCGCTGGCCGCACCAGGCCCCGATCATTAGCGATACCATCGCGCCGATCGCCAGCACGATCTCCGGCAGTACGGGAAGCAGTTGATATCCGGCGGCCTCAAACATCATAGTTGGTGTCCCTGACCTGCCATAATCATTGCAGCGCCGCCGCCTTGATGGCGGCGGTCGCGCTTGCATAATTATTGACGAGATTTTGCACGGAAGCCGCCGACAGATCGAGCACCGGCTTCGGATAAACGCCGAACAGGATCGTCAGCACCACCAGCGGCGCCAGCGTCAGGCCCTCGCGGAACGTGAGATCCTTGATGGTCGCAAGCGACGGCTTGACCAGCGCACCGAACACGATCTTGCGATACAACCACAATGCGTAGGCCGCCGACAGGATAACGCCGAGCGTTGCCACCACCGCCGTAGGAATGCTGACCTTGAAGGTGCCGATCAACGATAGGAATTCACCTACGAAGCCGGATGTTCCGGGCAGTCCGACATTGGCCATCGTGAAGACAAGGAACACCAGCGCATAAAGCGGCATCCGATTGACCAGCCCGCCATAGGCCGCGATCTCACGGGTATGCATGCGGTCATAGACAATACCGACACAGAGAAACAACGCGCCCGACACGATGCCATGGGATATCATCTGGAACACGCCGCCGGCGACTCCCTGCATGGTGCCGGCAAAGATTCCCATGGTCACGAAGCCCATGTGGGCCACCGACGAATAGGCGATCAGTTTCTTCATGTCCTCCTGCATCAACGCCACCAGCGAGGTATAGACGATCGCAATGGTCGAGAGCGTGAAAACCAGCGGTGCGAAATCATGCGACGCGAGCGGGAACATCGGCAGTGAAAAGCGCAGGAAGCCGTAGCCCCCCATCTTCAGCAGGATCGCCGCGAGGATCACCGAGCCCGCCGTGGGCGCTTCAACATGCGCATCGGGAAGCCAAGTGTGCACCGGCCACATCGGCATTTTGACCGCGAACGAAGCAAAGAATGCAAGCCACGCCCAGGTCTGCAGGTTGCGCGGCACAGCAGTATGCATCAGCGTCGGAATGTCTGTGGTACCGGCATTCCAGTACAGCGCCATGATCGCCAGCAGCATCAGCACAGAACCGAGCAACGTATAGAGGAAAAACTTGAAGGTCGCGTAGACCCGGCGCGGTCCACCCCAGATTCCGATGATCAGGAACATCGGAATCAGGCCACCTTCGAAGAACACATAGAACAGCAGTAGGTCGAGTGCCGAGAAGGTACCGACCATCAACGTTTCCAGAACGAGAAACGCCATCATGTAGGCCGGCACCCGCCGCGAAATCGCCCGCCAGCTCGCAATGATGCAGAACGGCATTAGCGCGGTCGTCAGGATCACGAACGGCAGCGATATGCCATCGACCCCCATGTGATAGCGAATGCCGGTCGCGAGCCAGGTCGCCTGTTCGACAAACTGAAAACCGCTGTTGGCGGGATCGAAGCGCGCCACGAGGAGCAGCGATACCGCAAAGGTGACGATCGTGGTCCACAACGCAATCCAGCGGGCGGTACGGTCCGCGGCTTCGTCACCACCCCGCGCCAGCAGATAAACCAACAGTGCGCCGAACAGCGGCAGGAAGGTGACGACGGAAAGAATGGGCCAGGTCGTCATCTTACTGGCCTCCCACGCCGAACATGAACCAGGTGATCAAGCCAGCGACGCCGATCAGCATCGCGAACGCATAGTGATAGAGGTAGCCGGTCTGGAGCCTGACCACATTGCGAGTGACATCAAGCACCCGCGCCGAAACACCGTTAGGACCGAAACCATCGATGACGAAGCCGTCGCCCTTCTTCCACAGGAAGCGGCCAAGCCACTTCGCCGGGCGCACGAAGACAAAATCATACAGTTCGTCGAAGTACCACTTGTTGAGCAGGAACTGGTAAAGCATCTGGTGCTGACGGGCGAGTTCGACCGGCAGATAGGGACGGCTGATATAGAACAACCAAGCCAACCCGAACCCCAAAATCATCATCGCGGTGGGCAGCAAGGCAACCATCTGCGGGATGTGATGCATTTCCTCGATGATGTGCGGGTGCATCTTCACGGATTCCCGGAAGAACTCCTCGACACCGTGACCCGTGAACAATTCCTTGAACGGGAAGCCCACGAGGATCGACCCGGCAGCGAGAATGCCGATCGGAATCAACATCCAGATCGGCGCCTCGTGTGCGGCCTCATAGTGGGCTTTGTCGTGTGGCTCGCCGTGGAACGTCTTGAAGATCAGGCGCCACGAATAGAACGAGGTCAGACCGGCCGCGATCGTCGTCATCAGGAAACCGTAGAATGCGAAAGGATTTTGAGACACGTACGCAGAATTCGATGATCGCATCCTTGGAAAAATAACCGGCCGTCAGCGGGAAACCTGTCAGAGCCAGCGTGCCGATCACCATGATGACATAAGTGTAGGGAATGCGGTCCTTCAGGCCACCCATGTTGCGAATGTCCTGCTCGTGATGCATCGAATAGATCACGCATCCTGAGCCCAGGAACATCAGCGCCTTGAAGAAGGCGTGGGTGAACAGGTGGAACATTCCGACGGAATAAGCCCCTGCTCCCATCGCCACGAACATGTAGCCGAGTTGCGAGCAGGTCGAATAGGCTATGATGCGCTTGATGTCGTTCTGGACCAGACCGATCGTTGCCGCGAAGAACGCCGTGGTCGCGCCGATGAACATCACGAACGCCTGCGCATCCGGCGCCAGTTCAAACAATGGCGACAGCCGCGCTACCATGAAGATACCCGCGGTCACCATGGTCGCTGCATGGATCAGCGCCGACACCGGCGTCGGCCCCTCCATCGCGTCGGGCAACCAGGTGTGCAGCAGGAACTGGGCCGATTTGCCCATCGCACCCATGAAAAGCAGCAGACAGGTCAGCGTTAGCGCGTTGAGGTCCCAAGCGAAAAAGTAAATCGTCTTTCCGGTCAAACCCGGCGCCGCGCTGAAGATGGTATCGAAATCGGTCGAGCCGATCAGCATGAACACCGCAAAAATGCCGAGCGAAAAGCCGAAGTCACCGACGCGATTGACCACGAATGCCTTGATCGCCGCCGCATTCGCCGAAGGCTTCCGATACCAGAAACCGATCAGCAAATAGCTGGCAAGACCAACGCCCTCCCAGCCGAAGAACAGTTGAACCAGATTGTCCGCCGTCACCAGCATCAGCATCGCGAAGGTGAACAGCGACAGATAGCCGAAAAAGCGCGGGCGGTTCGGATCCTCGTCCATGTAGCCGATGGAATAAAAGTGCACCAGCGACGACACCGTGGTGACGACCACGAGCATCACCGCCGTCAGCGTATCAACCCGCAGCGACCACGCGACTTGCAAGTCGCCCGAATTGATCCACGGGAACAGCGCGACCCGTATGTCGTGCTGCATGAAGCCGACGTCGATCAGTACCACCCATGACAGGCCGGCCGACGCAATCAGCAAGATCGTCGTAATCAGCTCGGCAGCGCGCGATCCCGCCGCCGGGGGTTCGCTGACATGATGGTCGTCGTGACCGCCGCCGCCATGCTCGTGATCATCATGCGCAGTCGCTGTGTGAGCATCACCATGGGCGTCATGATGATCGACCGCGTCGCCGCTGGGGTTGCGCGCATGCGCGCCCACGAGTGCGATTAGTCCGGCGAGAATCGCACCGATCAGCGGCAGAAAAACGATTGCCTGGATCATGCATCCGCCTCATGGAGCATGACCTCGCGACCAATGAACCCATTGGTCGGGGAAAGCCGGTCCTCACTTTTCCGGATCATGCTTCAGCCCTTCATCAGATTGACGTCTTCAACCGCGATCGAACCGCGATTGCGGAAATATACAACGAGAACCGCAAGCCCGATCGCTGCCTCGGCCGCGGCGACCGTGAGCACCAGCAGCGCAAATACCTGGCCGACGATGTCGCCCAGGAACGCCGAGAAAGCCACCAGGTTGATATTCACCGCCAGCAGGATCAACTCCACCGACATGAGGATGACGATGATGTTTTTGCGGTTGAGAAAGATGCCGAGGATTCCCAGCGTGAACAGGATCGCGCCGACTGCCAGATAGTGCCCGAGCCCGATCGTCATTGCACCCACTCCGTCTCGTCAAAGTCCTGCAATCCTTGGCCCGAAGCAACCTTGCGCACGCTCATGGCCAGTTCGGGAGTCCGCGCGTTCTGGACATTGATATCCTGCCGCTTGACGCTCGCCTTGTGCCGCAGCGTCAGCACGATGGCGCCGATCATCGCCACCAGCAGCACCATGCCGGCGAGCTGGAAATAATGAATGTACTGCGTATAGAGCACGAGCCCGAGTGCCTCGGTGTTGCTGACGTTGCCCGGAATGGTCGCAGTGATCGATTTCGTGACCGCCGGATTGATGGTCCAGCCTCCGACCACAAGCAGCAGTTCCAGCAGGAAGATCCCGCCGATCACCAGGCCGAACGGCAAATATTCGAGAAAGCCCTCGCGCAGTTCAGTAAAATCGACGTCCAGCATCATGATGACGAACAGGAACAACACCGCAACAGCGCCGACATAGACCACGACAGAGAATCATCGCGAGAAATTCCGCGCCCATCAGGATGAACAGGCCGGAGGCGTTAACGAACGCCAGGATCAGGAACAGCACGGAGTGCACAGGATTGCGCGACGTAATGACCATTGCGGCGGATGCAACGCACACGCCGGCGAACAGATAGAAGAACAGTGCGGGAAGGATCATGCCCTCACCTCACCGGTACGGCGCGTCGAGCTCGATCGCTTTCGCGATCTCGCGTTCCCAGCGGTCGCCGTTGGCGAGCAGCTTGGCCTTGTCATAATAAAGTTCCTCGCGGGTCTCGGTCGCGAATTCGAAATTCGGCCCCTCAACGATGGCATCGACTGGACAGGCCTCCTGGCACAGTCCGCGATCAGATGCACTTCACCATGTCGATGTCGTAGCGCACGGTGCGCCGTGTGCCATCGTTGCGGCGCGGGCCGGCCTCGATCGTGATCGCCTGCGCCGGACAGATCGCTTCGCACAGCTTGCAGGCGATGCAGCGCTCCTCGCCGTTCGGATAACGGCGCAGCGCGTGCTCGCCACGGAAACGCGGTGAGATCGGCCCTTTCTCGAACGGATAGTTCAGCGTCGGCTTCGGCTTGAAGAAATAACGCATGGCGAGAACAAACGCCGATACGAACTCGGAGAGCAGAAGCGAACGGGCTGTTACATTGATACTCATGACAACCTCACTTCGGCGCGATGCCGGCGAACTGCAACACGCCCGCCACAATTACGACCATCGCCAGCGACAGCGGCAAAAATACCTTCCAGCCAAGCCGCATTAGTTGATCGTAGCGGTAGCGCGGCACGATCGCCTTCGCCATCGCGAACAGGAAAAACATGAAAAACAGTTTCAGCGAAAACCAGATGATGCCCGGCACCCACGTGAACGGCGGCAGGTCGATCGGCGGCAGCCAGCCGCCCATGAAAAGAAGCGCACCCATCGCGCACATGGTAGCGATCGCGACATACTCGCCGAGCATGAATAACAGATACGGCGTCGAGCCATACTCGACCATGAAGCCTGCGACGAGTTCGGATTCCGCCTCGACCAGATCGAACGGCGGGCGGTTGGTCTCGGCCAGAGCCGAAACGTAGAACACCACGAACATCGGGAACAGCGGCAGCGAGTACCAGTTCAGGAACGTCAGCCAAGGCAATCCTATCAGGCTGCCGAGACCGCGGACATGCTGCGCCTCGACGATGGCCGAGAGGTTCAGCGAGCCGGCGCAAAGCAACACCGTGATGATCACGAAGCCGATCGAGACTTCATACGAGACCATCTGGGCTGCCAGCGCAATGCCGCGAGGAACGGATATTTCGAATTCGACGACCAGCCGGCCATGATGATGCCGTAGATCGACAGCGACGAGACCGCGAAGATGTAGAGAATGCCGACATTGATATCGGAGATGACCCAGTTCAGATTGACCGGGATCACAGCCCACGCCGCCAGCGCCAGCACGCAGGATACCAGCGGCGCCAGCAGAAACACGGCCTTGTTGGCGCCGGATGGAATGATCGGTTCCTTCAACACGAACTTGAGCAGGTCCGCGAAGGACTGCAACAGACCCCACGGTCCGACGACGTTGGGGCCGCGCCGGATCTGCACCGCCGCCCAGATCTTGCGGTCGGCGAGCAGGATGTAGGCGATCGCGATCAGCAGCACCACGAGCAGCAGCACGCTCTGCGCGATCATCACGATCAGCGGCCAGAGAAACCCGGTCCAGAATGAGCTTGCGAAGAATTCGGCCATCACGCTTACTCCGCTGCCGTCAGCATGTGACCGGACGCAAGCCGCGAGCATTCCGCCATCACAGCCGAGGCCCGCGCGATCGGGTTGGTCAGATAGTAGTCGTTAACCGCGGCCTTGAATGGCGATTTCTCGATGCTGCCGCCCCTGCCGGCAAGCTTTTTGATTGCGCCGGAATCACCGACCTCGATCTGGTCGATCCGCATCAGGTGTGGCACCGCCTTGAACATCGCCTGCCGCAACACTGCCAGCAAGTCATAGCCAAGGGTCTTGCCCAGCGCTTCGGATAACGCGCGGATGATTGCCCAGTCTTCCCGCGCTTCGCCCGGCGGGAAGCCAGCGCGGTTCGCCATCTGCACCCGGCCTTCCGTGTTGACATAGATGCCGGTCTTCTCGGTGTACGCGGCGCCAGGCAGGATGACGTCGGCACGGTGTGCGCCGGCATCGCCGTAAGTCCCGATATAGACGACGAACGCGCCGTCCGGTGTCTTGATTTCATCGGCGCCGAGCGAGAACAGAATGTCGAGCCCGCCCGGTGCGGTCATCTGCGTGACGTTCAGGCCGCCCTTCCCTGATACGAACCCGATGTCCAGCGCACCAACACGCGCCGCCGCACCCTGCAGCACCGCAAATCCGTTCCAGCCGTCCTTCAGCGCACCAATATCGACCGCGAGCTTCGCTGCGGCCGCGAGTACGGCCGCGCCGTCAGCGCGCGAGGTCGCACCGGAGCCGACCAATACGATCGGATTTTTCGCACCCTTCAACACATCGAGAAATTTGTTTTTGTTGGCCGCGAAGTTCCAGACAGCGAAGTCCGGACCCGCGCCGAGATAATCATGGTCGTATGTCAGATCCGCCTTCTCGCCGATCACGCCAATCTTGAGCTGTCCGGTCCGCCAGCGCTTGCGGATGCGCGCGTTGAGAATCGCCGCTTCCTTGCGGGGGTTCGATCCCACGATCAGCAGCGCGTCCGCCTGCTCGATGCCAGCGATGGTCGGATTGAAGATGTAGGATGCCCGCCCCAGCGCCGGATCGAATGCGTCGGCGCCCTGCATTGCAAGATTGACCGAGCCGAGCTTCGACAGCAGGTCTTTCAGCGCAAACATCTCTTCCACGGCCGCGAGATCGCCGGCGATCGCGCCGATCCGTTTGCCATTTGATTGCGCGATTTGCGTAGCGATCGCAGCGAACGCCTCGGGCCACGAGGCTGCGCGCAGCTTGCCATCTTCACGGATGTAGGGCCGATCGAGCCGCTGGGTGCGCAGCCCATCGACGATGTGGCGGGTCTTGTCGGAGATCCACTCCTCGTTCACGGCCTCATTGACGCGCGGAAGAATGCGCATGACTTCGCGTCCACGCGTGTCGACCCGAATGGCTGAGCCAACCGCGTCCATCACATCGATGGATTGAGTTTTGCCGAGCTCCAGGGCCGCGCGGCGAATGCATAAGGCTTGGATGTCAATGCGCCGACCGGGCAGATGTCAACGAGGTTGCCCTGCAACTCCGATGTGAGCGCACTCTCAAGGTAGGTAGTGATCTCCATGTCCTCGCCGCGACCGGTCGCGCCCATTTCCGGCGCACCGCACACCTCCGCAGAGAAGCGCACGCAACGCGTGCACTGGATGCAGCGGTTCATCGAGGTCTTGACCAGCGCACCGAGATACTTGTCCTCGACCGCACGCTTGTTCTCAGCGAAACGCGAGGTATCGACGCCATATCCCATCGCCTGATCCTGCAAATCACACTCGCCGCCCTGATCGCAGATCGGGCAATCGAGCGGATGATTGATCAGCAGAAATTCCATCACGCCTTCGCGCGCCTTCTTCACCATTGGCGAGCGCGTGGAGATTTCCGGCGGTTCACCCTTCGGACCCGGACGGCAATCGCGCACGCCCCAGGCGCAGCTCGCGACCGGCTTCGGACCACCCTTCACTTCGACAAGGCACATCCGGCAGTTGCCCGCGATCGACAGCCGCTCGTGGTAACAGAAGCGCGGAATCTCGGCACCCGCGGCCTCGCACGCCTGGAGCAGCGTATACTCGGCAGGTACGTCGATCTCTTTGCCGTCGATGATAAGCTTTGTCATGGCCCTACTCCGCCGCAACCATGTGCGCGGGATCGAGGATGCCCTGATCGTCGCGGTCGGCCTTGTGCGAATATTCGGCGATGCGCGCCTCGATCTCATGACGGAAATGCGCGATCAGTCCCTGAATTGGCCAGGCTGCTGCATCACCGAGTGCGCAGATGGTGTGCCCCTCGATCTGCTTGGTGACCTCGAGCAGCATGTCGATCTCGCGCTTGTGCGCACGGCCTTCGGCCATCCGGGTGAGCACCCGCCACATCCAGCCGGTCCCCTCCCGGCACGGCGTACACTGGCCGCAGCTCTCGTGCTTGTAGAAATAGGAAATTCGCGCGATCGCCCGGATCAGGTCGGTCGACTTGTCCATGACGATGACGGCGGCGGTGCCGAGGCCGGAGCGCAGCTTGCCGAGGCTGTCGAAATCCATCGGCGTATCGATGATCTGCTCGGCCGGCACCATGCGCACCGACGAGCCGCCCGGAATGACCGCCTTGAGGTTGTTCCAGCCGCCGCGGATGCCGCCGCAATGGGTATCGATCAATTCGCGAAACGTGATTCCCATCGCCTCTTCGACGTTGCAGGGACGTTCGACGTGACCCGAAATGCAAAACAGCTTGGTGCCGACATTGTTGGGGCGGCCGATCCCGGCGAACCAGGCTGCGCCACGACGCAGGATATCCGGCGCCACCGCAATCAACTCGACGTTGTTCACGGTCGTCGGGCAACCGTAGAGACCGACATTGGCCGGGAATGGCGGCTTTAGCCGCGGCTGGCCCTTTTTGCCCTCCAGGCTCTCCAGCAGTGCTGTCTCCTCACCGCAGATGTATGCTCCTGCGCCATGAGCAACGTACAGATCGAACGGAAAACCGTGGATATTATCCTTGCCGATCAGTTTGGCCTCATAGGCCTCATCGATGGCGGCCTGGAGATGCTCGCGCTCGCGGATGAATTCGCCGCGTATGTAGATGTAGCCGGCATGGGCGCCCATGCCGACGCCGGCCAGCAGACACCCCTCGACCAAAAGATGCGGATCGTGCCGCATGATCTCGCGGTCCTTGCAGGTGCCGGGCTCGGACTCGTCTGCATTGACGACGAGATAGCTCGGACGGCCGTCGGCGCTGTCCTTTGGCATGAAGGACCATTTCATGCCGGTCGGAAATCCAGCCCCGCCGCGGCCGCGCAGACCAGATGCCTTCATCTCGCTGACGATCCAGTCGCGGCCCTTGTCGACAATCGCCCTGGTGCCGTCCCATGCACCACGGCGGCGTGCACCGGCCAGCCGCCAGTCGTCGAGACCGTACAGATTGCGGAAGATGCGGTCCTTGTCATCGAGCATCAGGTCTTGCCCTTTTTGGTCGCGTCATCGGCGGGCGGCTTCGGCATGGGACTTTCCCGCCGGCTTGCGGAATCGGTCGGCTTCTTGGCGTCCGCATCCGTCAATGCGGGCTGAGCGCGGGCCGGGCGTCCGCCCTCGCCTTTCGCAGCCGCCGTATTCAACGTGGTCGGACCGCCGACGGGCGCGGAAAACTGGCGGTCGATTTGCGGTCCGGGCTTGGGCGGATTACCCGAGGCAAACCCGTCCAGCACCTTGCCGAAATTTTCCTTCGTCAGATCCTCATAGGTATCTTTCCAGATCAGCACCATCGGCGCATTCACGCAGGCGCCAAGGCATTCGACCTCTTCCCAACTGAAGTCACCATCATCAGACAGATGGAAGGGATCGTGATGGATGCGGCTCTTGCAGACATCGAGGACGTCTTCAGCGCCGCGCAACCGACATGGCGTCGTGCCGCACACCTGAATGTGCGCCTTCCTGCCGACCGGCTGCAGTTGGAACATCGTGTAAAAGGTCGCGATCTCCAACATGCGGATGTAGGGCATATCGAGCATGTCGGCCACTGTGCGGATCGCGGCTTCTGACACCCAGCCGTCGTGCTGCTCCTGCGCGCGCCACAAGATCGCAATGGCCGCGGACGCCTGGCGGCCTGCGGGATATTGCTCGACCTGCTTTTTGGCCCAGGCAGAGATTCTCCGCGCTGAACGCGAAACTCGCGGGCTGCTGTTCTTTCGGTGCCAGGCGGCGAACGGACATTGTACTTCAGTCTCTCAATGAACACGTTGCGACGCAGTCGCGTTCAGGCGGCGAAAACGATCTTGCCAGAACGCACTTGAGGTTCCGAACACGTTGTATCCAACATGAGAGGCAACCTTGATGCGATCCAGAATGGAAAGCTCTGTCAGCGTCTCGAAGCGGTTACTGACGGGATCGTGGACGATCAGCGTCAGCGGCGTCTGCTCAAGGATGTAGCGCGATACCGTGTGGCTGGGGTCGTTGCCGTGTTCTTCGCACAGGATCACAGCATCGCCTTGCAGCACACGGGTGCCGCCCTTGATGGCTTCGATCTCGACGCCTTCAACGTCGAGCTTGATGAGGTACTTGCCGTCAGGCGAAATCCGGCCGTCGTCGAGCAGGTTGTCGAGCGCCAGCACAGGTACTTCCTCGCCGCCGGCATCGGCACCACCGGCGATGCTGAAGGCCTCATGCTTGGTGCCGGACAGGCGCGCGGTGCCACGCGTCGCGCCAATGGCGCTCTGCATCGCCTCGAAGCGGTTGCCGTTGATCTTGGCGTTATTCGACAGTCTGGCGAAATTCTTCGACGACGGCTCGATCGCGATCGCCTTGCGCGATCCGAACGGCTTGCTGGATACCAGTACTGACCAGTAGCCGTAATTGGCACCGCAATCGAGTAGCGTGTAATCGACGTCGGCGGAGTCACGAAACAGCAGTTCAAGCTCGTCTTCATACTTAAACGAGCAATTCAACAGCTTGCTCCAATAGCCGTCGCCATAGGGAAACGCGAACGTCGCATCGGGATTGAGCCTGATGGCGATATCGCGCTCCGGCAACGTCTTGCGCAGCAGGTTGGCACAACTGTTGTAGCCGCGGTGTGAGAACAGCGACGACACCTTGGAGCCTGCCACCAAGGCCAGTGCCGCCATCCGCTCCCAAGGGTTGGCTCCCTCAAGAACGCCGGACGCCCGGTCGAACTGGATGGGCGGTTGCGCGATCACCGGTCGACCTCTCCGAACACGATGTCGAGCGAGCCGAGAATGGCGGAGACGTCGGCCAGCAAATGCCCCCTGCAGATGAAATCCATCGCCTGCAGATGCGCGAAGCCTGGCGCGCGGATCTTGCACTTGTATGGCTTGTTGCTGCCGTCGGAGACGAGAAAGACGCCGAACTCGCCCTTGGGCGCTTCCACCGCCGCATAGACCTCACCGGCCGGAACGTGGAAGCCTTCGGTGTAGAGTTTGAAATGATGGATCAACGCTTCCATCGAGCGCTTCATTTCACCGCGGCGCGGCGGGAAAATCTTGTTGTCTTCCACCGCCACCGGACCTTGGCCGTCAGCGGCACGCAGCTTCGAAATGCACTGCTTCATGATCCGCACTGACTGCCGCATCTCCTCCATGCGGATGCAGTAGCGATCGTAACAGTCGCCGTTCTTGCCGATCGGAAGATCGAAATCCATTTCGGCATAGCATTCGTAGGGTTGCGCCTTGCGCAAATCCCAGGCCGCGCCGGAGCCGCGAACCATGACACCGGAGAAACCCCATTCCCAGGCCTGCTTCAGGCTGACCACGCCGATATCGACATTGCGTTGCTTGAAGATGCGGTTCCCGGTCAGCAGCGTTTCCAGATCGGCCACGACCTGAAGGAACGGCTCGCACCAGGCATCGATGTCATCGATCAGCTTTGGCGGCAGGTCCTGATGCACACCGCCGACGCGGAAATACGCGGCATGCATGCGCGAACCCGAGGCGCGCTCATAAAACACCATCAGCTTCTCGCGTTCCTCAAAGCCCCACAGCGGCGGCGTGAGCGCGCCGACATCCATCGCCTGCGTGGTCACATTGAGAAGGTGCGAGAGAATACGGCCGATCTCGCAGTAGAGCACGCGGATCAACTGACCGCGACGTGGCACGCTGATGCCAAGCAGTTTTTCCGCCGCGAGGCAGAAAGCGTGCTCTTGATTCATCGGCGCGACGTAATCGAGCCGATCGAAGTACGGGATCGCCTGAAGATAGGTCTTCTGCTCGATCAGTTTCTCGGTGCCGCGATGAAGCAGGCCGATGTGCGGATCGACCCGCTCGACCACCTCGCCATCCAGTTCCAGCACCAACCGCAACACGCCGTGCGCCGCCGGATGCTGCGGACCGAAATTGATCGTGAAGTTGCGCATACCGGGAGTTTCGGTGCCAAGTGCTTCGGTCATCAGCTACCCGCCTTGTCGCCGGTCGCCTTCTCATCACCCGGCAGCGCATAGTCCGCGCCTTCCCACGGTGACATGAAATCGAATTTGCGGAATTCCTGATTAAGACGCACCGGCTCGTACACAACCCGTTTCTCGGCATCGTCGTAACGCACCTCGACGAAGCCCGTCAGCGGAAAATCCTTGCGCAGCGGATGTCCGTCGAATCCATAATCGGTCAACAAACGCCGCATGTCGGGATGACCGGTGAAGATCACGCCATAGAGGTCGTAGGTCTCCCGTTCAAACCAGTCCGCGCCGGGGAAAACCTCGATCAATGAGGGCACCTGCGTGGTCTCCGAAGCGTGGGCGCGAAGACGAATGTGCGTATTCAGCGTCGGTGACAGGAAGTGATAGATCACATCAAAACGCTTCTCGCGGCCGGGATAGTCGACCGCGGTTATGTCGGTAATGTTGACGAAACGGCAACGCCGGTCGTCGCGGATAAAGCGCGCGATCTCGACAATCTTCGCGGCCTCGACCGTGATACTCAGTTGACCGAACGCCACGGAATGGCTGATGGCCACGCCCGGAAGCGTGGCAACGATCATCTGACCCAAGGCGTCGAGCCTGCTGTCGTCCATTCCTTCAAACCTTAACGTTCGATGGTTCCAGTTCGCCGGATCTTTTTCTGCAGCAGCAGAATGCCGTAGAGGAGTGCTTCCGCCGTCGGCGGACAACCCGGCACGTAGATATCGATCGGCACGATCCGGTCGCAACCGCGCACCACCGAATAGGAATAGTGATAGTAGCCGCCACCATTGGCGCACGATCCCATCGAGATGACGTAGCGCGGTTCCGGCATCTGGTCGTAGACCTTGCGCAGCGCAGGCGCCATCTTGTTGGTCAGTGTGCCGGCGACGATCATGACGTCCGACTGGCGCGGCGATGCGCGTGGCGCAAAGCCAAAGCGTTCGACATCATAACGCGGCATCGAGACCTGCATCATCTCGACCGCGCAGCAGGCGAGACCGAAGGTCATCCACATCAGCGACCCGGTGCGTGCCCAGGTGATGAGGTCGTCTGTCGCGGCGACGAAGAAGCCCTTGTCTGACAGTTCGTGATTGACCTCAAGGAAGTATGGATCGCTGGTCCCTACCGGCTGACCGGTACGGGGGTCCAGAATTCCGGTCGCGGCCGGAGCCACGAGAGGGCTGCCGGCGGAGGGAGCCGCGTTCGCGACGTTTGCGGTATGAGAACTCAATCCCATTCGAGCGCGCCTTTCTTCCATTCGTAGGCGAAACCCACGGTCAGCACCCCCAGAAACACGATCATTGACCAAAAGCCCGTAGCACCAAGTTTGCCGAACGCGACCGCCCACGGAAACAGGAACGCGACCTCAAGATCGAAAATAATGAAAAGGATAGCTACCAGGTAAAACCTGACGTCGAACTTCATGCGGGCGTCGTCGAATGCGTTAAATCCGCATTCATAGGCAGAAAGTTTCTCCGGGTCAGGCTGTTGGTAGGCGACAATAAAGGGCGCGATCAGCAGTACCGCGCCGATCACGGTCGCTATCCCGATAAACACCACAAGCGGAAGATAGTTCTGCAAAATGCCGCTCACCGGCGTTTCCCCTTGCTGCAACCGCGAACGCCGCAGATTTTTTTAGACTATTGAACTTTTTTGAGGATTAGCCCAGTGCAACAGGGGTGGCAAGATAGCCTATTTTGACGCACCCCCGGACCACCAGCGCCAAGATTTTTCAGGTTGACAGCGAGCAAGGACGGCCTGTGTTCTTTGAGTGTGTATGAAAGTCCCGCCGCCCTCCTATCCTGCCCGTGCATTCCGTCGAACACCACCACGCCTCTGTTCAGAAATCAGTGGGATGAAACCATTTTGGGAAGCCTGTGAAGCCTCCCTGAAATAAATTGGATTTACTGCTCTTGCCGACGGCGCGGCGATGCCGGAAGACAGGAGGCGACCATGAACTACTCTATTCACAGCGCGGATCGCACCACCCACCTGAAGGTCGTGATTGTCGCGCTGATCGTGGGCATCGCACTGACAGCTTTCGGCATTTCCGCTCGTCCGACCACCGACTTCGCCCAGACTGTTCATATGATCAAGGCCGGACAGCCGACGATGATGTCCAGTTCAGGGACATCCCTGGTGAGGTGATCCTGGATTTCGGGTCCATGAGCAAAGCGGTCATCGGCGGCTTGCTCATTGACGTCAGGCGGCGAGGACCGTCCCGCCGTCACCGGAGCCTATGTCAAAGCCAAACGTCTGAAATGAAGCCGAAAAACACTGGCGCGAGAGACGGGACTCGAACCCGCGGCCTCCGCCGTGACAGGGCGGCGCTCTAACCAACTGAGCTACTCCCGCGGATGCCGTGTGTATCCGCACAGGTGTGAGGGCTTAAAGGTGGGGCCTTTCCAAGTCAAGGTAGTTGCGAATCTCCTTAAACAGCAGGCATTTTTGAGGTGCCGATGCAAATAATAGCCTGTTTACAGGCAAAACGACGTGGTCGGCATCTCCCCGAATCAACTAAGGCCTGATACGCCTTGAGTTCTGAAGCCATCAACAACGAGGAGGGCCATCTATGGCGAAGAAAGCAGCGACCCCGACGACCGTGACGCTGAAGCATCTCGCGGCAGCATTGGCCGAAGACCACGAATTGTCGAAGAAGACCGCTGAGGCCATCCTGAGCGATATGGTCACCCGCATCACAAAGCACCTCAAGAAGGGTGAGCGCATCCGCATCGTCGGCCTCGGCATCCTGCAAGTTCGCAAACGCGCCGCTCGCATGGGCCGTAACCCGGCCACCGGCGAAGCCATTCACATCAAGGCGTCCAAGAAGGTCGCGTTCCGCGCCGCAAAGGAACTCAAGGAAGCCGTCTGATCAAAGAACGCTCCGGGTTCAAGCTCTTGAGAGATTTGCCCGCCAGACCGGATCGCCATTAGGCGAGGCCGGCACGGCGGGTTTTCATTGATCTGGTTTCCGGGATATACGGCCACCTGCCCTGAGACACGATGGCCGCTCCGATGACATTCAAACACACCGTGACCGAGCGCTTTCTGCGTTATGTCACCCTCGATACCCAGTCGGACCCAGCTTCTCTTACTTGTCCATCCACCGAGAAGCAGAAGGATCTTGGACGCCTGCTGGTGCGTGAGTTGCAGGAAATCGGGGTCATGGACGCCCACCTCGACCGGCACGGTTACGTCTACGCAACGATTCCGGCGAACAGCTCGAAGCAGGTTCCCGTCATTTGTTTCTGTTCGCACATGGACACGTCGCCGGACTGTTCGGGTACGAACGTCAAGCCGCAGATGGTCAAGGGCTATCGCGGCGGTGACATTGCGCTCTGCGGCGATCCGTCGCAGATGATCCGGGTCGCTGACAATCCGGCGCTGGCCGATCAGGTCGGCAATGATATCGTTACTTCGGATGGCACTACGCTCCTCGGCGCCGACAACAAGGCCGGCGTCGCCGAGATCATGGACGCAGTCCAGGTTCTGTTTGCCAATCCGCAGATCAAGCATGGCACCATCAAAATCCTGTTTACGCCCGACGAGGAAATCGGGCGCGGCGTCGACAAGGTCGATCTGAAAAAACTAGGCGCAGACTTCGCCTACACCGTCGATGGCGAGACCACAGGCCATATCGAGGATGAGACATTCTCGGCCGATGGTGCCGTCATTACTATCGAGGGAGTCAGCGCCCATCCTGGCTTCGCCAAAGGCAAGATGGAGCATGCGATCAAAATCGCATCCCGCATCGTTGAGCGGCTTCCCAGAGATACCTGCTCGCCCGAAACCACCGCCGGCCGCGAGGGTTTCCTGCATCCGACGAGCATCAGCGGTACGCTGGAGCGCGCGACGCTAAACTTTATCGTGCGCGATTTCACCGATGCCGGCCTGAAGGAAAAAGAGACTTTGCTGGAAGGAATCGTCCGTGACGTCATGGCGGATTTCCCGCACTCGACGTATCGGCTGGCCATCCAGCCGCAGTATCGCAACATGAAGCAGGTGGTGGATCGTCATCCGCAGATCATCGACAACGCCGTGGAAGCGATTCGACGCGCCGGTCTCAAACCCGTCAAAGGCAGCATTCGCGGCGGGACCGACGGCTCGCGGCTGTCATTTATGGGGCTTCCGTGTCCCAACATCTTTGCCGGCGAGCACGCGTTCCATTCACGCACCGAATGGGTCAGCGTACAGGACATGGAAGCTGCCGTTCGGACCGTCGTGCATCTCGCAGCGATCTGGGAAGAACGCGCCTGAAGGCGCGGATATCACTCACAAAAGACGGTATGCCAGAAGTCACGCGATGATCGCGGGACGCAAACGGCGTGAACATCGTTAATCTTTCCTAAATGTCGCCGGCTATGATCCTCGAATCAACGAGGATTCAAAAATGCCACGTACGATCTTGCTGTCGGTCATCGCCATCGCCGCGATGGGAGCGACGGGGTTCGCCGCCGACCTTCCGGTGCATAGCCGCATAGGCACGATCTTCGCGGAGCCGGCACCTCCGCCAGTCCGTGTCGTGCGCGACAGGGATTATCCAGAGAGTGTGCTCTACCGTTTTCGCATTCCGCCGCCGGTGCCAGGCTATTACGGAAGGCCGAACGATTTTTACTATCGTCCCTACTACGAGGATCGCTCAGTATTGAGTTATTATTTCGATCGGCTGCCCTACGCCTGCGGGCTCTATGGCTACTGCCAGGACTGAGACGGGAGTTGCGAGTTCGGAATACTGCCGTCGGTTTACAGGTTACGCGCTGACACGATCCAGATCGATGCCGGAAGCGCGACCGCCTGCCCTGTGACGAACGGCGCAAGCGCTTCACGGATCGACGTTGCCGCAGCGGCGATGACATCAGCAGGCTGTCCATCAAGCGCGCGGCTGGCAGGACCGATCTGAAGCGCTGACTCGACTGCGGCATCAAGCCCACGACCGATCGCGACATCCAGTGTCAGGTCGCAGGCCTCCATCGCTATTCCGGAAAAACCGGCTTCGCCGAGGATGCGATGAACGCGCGCTTCGGGCGCGAACGAAAATGGACCAGGGTCTTCCGGTCCGAGTTGCGGCAGCTTCGGAACGTGCTGGTAGGCGGCTTGTAGCGGCGTCATCAGCCACGGGTTGAGGCGCGGTTCCCGCCAACATGCGAAGGTCAGCTGGCCACCCGACCGCAGTGCCTTGCGCAGATTAGCGAACGACGCCCCCGGTTCCGCAAAGAACATCACGCCAAATCGCGAGGCAATCAGATCGGACGTTGCCGGCTCGAACGGATGCACGGTGGCGTCGGCAAGCAGGAATTCGACGGGTATGCCACTCGGGGTGAGTTGCCTGGCTCGTTGCAGCATCGGCTCCGAAACGTCGATGCCGAGAACGTGGCCGGCAGCACCGACTTTGTCTGCGAGTGCGCGCGTGGTGGCACCGCAGCCGCAGCCGACATCGACAATGCGTTCGCCCGGCACGACTCTGGCGCGATCGAGCAGGATGGCGGACACCGGCGCCAGCATCGCATCCTGCACCTGCTGCCGGTCAACCCAGCGCTGGCCGCCGGGCCCATTCCAGTACGTGATCTGGTCCGCGTTCTGCACGTGGCCCGCAGGCGTGTCCGTGTCTACCACCGCAACTCCTGCGAATTCAGAGATAGTTAAAGATAGTTGCTGTGCCTGGTAGGCGATGACGGATTCGAACCGCCGACCCTCTCGGTGTAAACGAGATGCTCTAACCAGCTGAGCTAATCGCCCTCACCTCCTGTTTAGCTCTGACGCACCCCTGCGCGCAAGCCGCCGCCGGCCGCAGCTATCCATCGATACTCATGGCGATCGTCCGGCAGGCATAGCCGTATCATAAAAGCAAACGGCGCCCTCAAAGGGCGCCGTTTCCGTCGGTTAGCTCAAAACCCTCAGTGCGCAGTCAGGCCGCCGCCAGCCTCATCAGTCGCATCGGCGACCGGAAGCTTGGGATCCTCCTCCCAGACAATCGGCTTCGGCTGCCGCACCAACGCGTTGGCGATCACCTCATCCATCCGCGCGACCGGAATGATATCCAGTCCACCCTTGATAGCGTCGGAGATCTCCGTCAGATCCTTGGCATTGTCGTCCGGAATCAGCACCGTTTTGATGCCGCCTCGGGCCGCCGCTAGCAGCTTCTCCTTCAGGCCGCCGATCGGCAGCACCCTGCCGCGCAGCGTGATCTCGCCTGTCATCGCGATGTCGTGCCGGATCGGGATTCCGGTCAGCACGGACACGATCGTCGTGGCCATCGCCACGCCGGCCGAAGGACCATCCTTCGGCGTAGCTCCCTCTGGAACATGGACGTGGATATCGCGCCGTTCGAACAGCGGCGGCTCGATTCCGAAGGTGATCGCGCGAGAGCGGACGTAGGACGCCGCTGCGGAGATCAATTCCTTCATCACGTCGCGCAGATTCCCAGTGACCGTCATGCGGCCCTTGCCGGGCATCATCACACTTTCGATCGTCAGCAACTCGCCCCCGACGTCAGTCCATGCCAGGCCGGTCACGACGCCGACCTGATCGTCGGTTTCGATCTCGCCGTAGCGATACTTGGGCACTCCGAGAAATTCCTCGACGACCTTCTCGGTGACTTTGACCGACTTCTTCTTCGAGAGCATCAACTCCTTCACCGCCTTGCGGGCGAGTGTGGAGAGTTCACGCTCCAGATTACGCACGCCCGCTTCGCGGGTGTAGCGACGGATCATGAGCAGAAGTAAGTCGTCATCGATCGACCACTCCTTCGAATCCAGACCGTGCTTCGCAAGCGAGTTCGGAATCAGATGCTTGCGGGCGATCTCGACCTTCTCGTTCTCGGTATAGCCGGCGATCCGGATGATCTCCATGCGGTCCATCAAAGGGCCCGGAATATTGAGTGTATTCGCGGTCGTGATGAACATCACGTTGGACAGATCGTAATCGACCTCCAGATAGTGATCGTTGAAAGTCGAATTCTGCTCGGGATCGAGAACCTCAAGCAGAGCCGACGACGGATCGCCGCGGAAATCCGCGCCCATCTTGTCGATCTCGTCCAGCAGAAATAGCGGGTTTGAGGTCTTGGCCTTGCGCATCGACTGGATAATCTTGCCGGGCATCGAGCCGATATAGGTCCGGCGATGGCCGCGGATCTCCGCCTCGTCGCGCACGCCGCCGAGCGACACGCGCACGAATTCGCGGCCGGTCGCCCTTGCGATCGACTTGCCGAGCGAAGTCTTGCCGACGCCGGGCGGGCCGACGAGGCACAGGATCGGTCCGGTCAGCTTGTTCGCGCGCGACTGCACCGCGAGATACTCGACGATACGGTCCTTCACCTTCTCAAGCCCGTAGTGGTCTGTGTCCAGCACCTCCTGCGCGGCGTTGAGATCCTTCTTGACCTTGGACTTCTTGCCCCACGGAATCGACAACAGCCAATCGAGATAGTTGCGTACCACGGTGGCTTCGGCCGACATCGGAGACATCTGGCGCAGCTTCTTTAACTCGTGCTGCGCCTTCTCCCGCGCTTCCTTCGAAAGCTTAGTCTTGGCAATCTTCTCTTCCAGATCGGCGAGTTCGTCGCGGCCCTCGTCGTCGCCGAGTTCCTTCTGAAATCGCCTTCATCTGCTCATTGAGATAATACTCGCGCTGGGTCTTCTCCATCTGGCGCTTGACGCGCGAGCGGATTCGCTTCTCGACCTGCAAGACCGAGATCTCGCTCTCCATCAGACCGAGCACCTTTTCGAGGCGCGCCGTAACTGACAGCGTTTCCAGGATGGATTGACGATCCGCGATCTTGGCAGCGAGGTGCGAAGCGACAGTATCGCCGAGCTTGGCGAAATCCGTGATCGCCTGCACGACCCCCACGACCTCGGGTGAGATTTTCTTGTTCAGCTTCACATAGCTTTCGAAATCCGACACGACGGAACGCGAGAGCGCTTCGGCTTCGATGCTGTTGGTGTCGGTATCGGCCAAGGCGACGGCGGTCGCTTCATAATAGTCGGAACGATCGGAATAGGTCTCCACGCGCGCGCGCTCAAGGCCCTCCACCAGCACCTTCACTGTGCCGTCGGGAAGCTTCAGCAGTTGCAGCACGCTGGCGAGCGTTCCGATTTTATAGATCGAGTCCGGCGCAGGATCATCATCCGACGCGTTCTTCTGCGTCGCCAGCATGATCAGCGCATCGTTCTTCATGACCTCTTCGAGCGCCTTGATCGATTTCTCGCGGCCGACGAATAGCGGCACGATCATATGCGGGAAAACGACGATATCGCGCAGCGGCAGCACCGCATAAGTATTGGTTTCGCCGTGAACGATAGCTGGCCGAGGTTTTGAGGCGGTCATGGCCTGTTCCTTTGTTATGCCCCCTTGTACGCAGCCCGCGGATCACGCGCAACCGCCACAAGGTGCCGGGTTTGCCTGGGAAAGATGGTGTTATTGCGGACCGATAGCCTCACCTGCCCTGGGTCGTGGAGCGGCGAACCATCACACACGTCTTCGCCGCCGACAGCATTAGGTGGCTATCGACCACCAACGTGTCAAGTGAAAGAAAGCGGCTGTTTTCAGGGATTGCACGCACTATCGCTTGCACGGCGGATGGCCGCCGCGGGAGATCGGCAGCCACACTTCGCGGCGACAGGGACGCGCCAGAAATACCTCGATCAGGCGCTGGCGCTGGTCTCGCTCGCGCGATCCGAGCGATCCGCATAAATGTATAGCGGCCGCGCGGTTCCCTCAACCACTTCGCGCGAAATCACGACCTCCTCGACCCCTTCCAGACCCGGAAGATCGAACATGGTCTCGAGCAGGATGCTTTCGAGAATCGAACGCAACCCGCGCGCGCCGGTCTTGCGGTCGATTGCTTTGCGCGCGACCGCGCCGAGCGCCTCGTCGGCAAACGTCAGTTCGATATTCTCCATCTCGAACAGCCGCTGATACTGTTTTACCAGCGCATTCTTCGGGTCGGTCAAAATCTTCTTCAGTGATGCTTCGTCGAGGTCCTCGAGAGTGGCGACGACGGGCAGACGCCCGACGAATTCCGGGATCAGTCCGTACTTCAGCAAATCCTCCGGCTCGACATGCCTGAAGATTTCACCGGTGCGGCGATCTTCCGGTGCAAGCACCTGCGCCGCGAAACCGATCGACGTGGTTCGTCCGCGCGAGGAGATGATCTTCTCGAGGCCGGAGAACGCGCCACCGCAGATGAACAGGATGTTCGTCGTATCGACCTGCAAAAACTCCTGCTGCGGGTGCTTGCGGCCGCCCTGCGGCGGTACGCTCGCAACCGTGCCTTCCATGATCTTCAGCAGCGCCTGCTGCACGCCCTCGCCCGATACGTCCCGCGTGATCGAAGGGTTGTCGGACTTGCGTGAAATCTTGTCGATTTCGTCGATATAGACGATACCGCGCTGCGCGCGCTCGACATTGTAGTCGGCGGACTGCAGCAGCTTCAGGATGATGTTTTCGACGTCTTCGCCGACGTAGCCGGCTTCGGTCAGCGTCGTCGCATCCGCCATCGTAAACGGTACATCAAGAATACGCGCCAGCGTCTGCGCGAGCAGCGTCTTACCGGACCCGGTCGGACCGATCAGCAGGATGTTTGACTTCGCAAGTTCGACGTCGTTGTGCTTGGTCTGATGATTGAGCCGCTTGTAGTGGTTGTGGACCGCGACCGAGAGCACCTTCTTGGCATGGCTTTGCCCGATGACGTAGTCGTCCAAAACCTTGCAGATTTCCTTCGGTGTCGGAATGCCGTCACGCGACTTCACCAGCGAGGACTTGTTCTCCTCGCGAATGATATCCATGCAGAGTTCAACGCATTCGTCGCAGATAAATACGGTAGGCCCCGCAATCAGCTTGCGTACTTCGTGCTGGCTCTTGCCGCAAAACGAGCAATACAGCGTATTCTTGGAGTCGCCCGTACCGACCTTACTCATTCCTGTCTCCGTCCGCCGCTCGGTCTCGCCTGTTCGCCTGCTCGCCCGCTCCGTTCCGGCACATCCGGGGGAGCGAGTTTAGGTAAGAGCAAAACCCGTACCAGAAAAGACCCTACGCTCTCTATCCCGCGCGAATCGCGGTTAATTCGATACTCTCCCACACATACTAGCTGAACCTGCCTAGCGAACCATGGTGCCAGCCGACTATCAAGAATTAGCTAATCGGCATGCCTTCTACATCGTGACCATAGCGTGATTTGGCCCGATAGCGCGACCCTCTTTCCGCTAAATCAGCCCAGCGTTGCGCGATTGCCATGCCCCCAGTCAAGCGGGAAACAGGACGAAAAGGAACTTTTGGGACGATCCAGAGGTATCGCGGTGCAGCCGCCGACGCTGAGTTGGCCAAATCAAACCGGCCCGTCTCAGCCCACCACTTTGACGCCGTGTACTACGAAGCCTTGTCTACGAAGACTTGGGAGCCGGCTCTTCAGCGCGCTTGTCAATCACCTTGTCGACGATGCCGAAGTCGCGGGCCATGTCGGCGGTGAGGAACTTATCACGCTCCAGCGCATCCTCGATCGCCTTGTAGGTCTGTCCGGTGTGCTTGACGTAGATTTCGTTGAGCCGCTTCTTGAGGTTCAGGATCTCCTGAGCGTGCAGCATGATGTCCGTCGCCTGCCCCTGGAAGCCACCGGATGGCTGGTGAACCATGATGCGTGCGTTCGGCAGTGCATGCCGCATATCCTTTTCACCGGCAGCCAGCAGCAACGAGCCCATCGACGCGGCCTGTCCGATGCATAGCGTTGCGACCGGCGGACGAATGAACTGCATCGTGTCGTAGATCGCGAGTCCCGATGTCACTACGCCGCCCGGCGAATTGATGTACATCGAGATTTCCTTCTTGGGATTCTCGGCTTCGAGGAACAGAAGCTGGGCAACGACCAGCGTCGACATGCCATCTTCAACCGGTCCGGTCAGGAAGATGATGCGCTCCTTCAGCATCCTGGAGAAGATGTCGTAAGCCCTCTCTCCGCGGTTGGTCTGCTCGACCACCATCGGCACGAGGTTCATGTAGGTTTCCACTGGATCGCGCATTGATCACCCAAAGGTTCGTGTAAGCAGTAGGCGGAGACAAACATCCCAGGCAAAACCGGACAGTCTCCAGTTCTCCCGGTGAGGATGAACGTCCCGTGGTGCAGGACTTGGCAAACACGGCTCTCAGATATGAGCCGATCGCTTGGCGGCAAGGGCGCCGATGCGACCCCACCAGTTCAAGCCGATTCGTAGCGCGTGACCTAGTGGAGACGGCATCGCGGCGCCGGTTTCAACCGATAACCTTAATATGGGGCGCGGGCTAGACCCGACGCCCGACCTTGTCAGACCTCGTGAGTGTGCGCCTCGTGATCCTTATAGAGCTCCTCACGGGTCACCTTCTTTTCCGTGACGTTGGCGAGTTCGAGAATGAAATCCACCACCTTGTCTTCGTAAATCGGAGCACGAACCTGGGCCAGGGCATTGGGATTGTTGCGATAGAAGTCAAAAACTTCCTTCTCCCGGCCCGGCATCTGGCGCGCGCGACTGATCACCGCGCGGTTCATCTCCTCATCGGTGACCGAGATCTTGTTCTTTTCACCGATTTCAGAGAGCACGAGACTGAGCCGTACCCGGCGGTCGGCGATCTGGCGATACTCCGCCCGGGCGGCGTCTTCGGTGGTGTTCTCGTCGGCGAAGGTCTTCTTGTTCGTCTCCATTTCCGACGTGATCGACTGCCACACCTGATTGAATTCCTCCTCGACCAGCGTCGGCGGCGCCTCGAACTTGTGGGTCTCGTCGAGGCGATCGAACAGCGCGCGCTTCACGTGTTGCCTCATCGCGCGGGTAAATTCGGCGGCGAGCCGTTCGCGGGCGGCTTCCTTCAGCTTATCGAGCGAGTCCAGACCGAGCGACTGAACGAACTCATCGTCGATCTTGATCTCCTGGGGTACCTCGATCACGCTCGCAGTGGTCTTGAACTCGGCGTTTTTCCCGGCAAGTTCGGCATCCATGTAGTTCTCGGGGAAAGACGCTTTGACGACGCGGGTCTCGCCAGCACCGATCCCGATCAACTGCTCTTCGAAACCGGGAATAAGGGCATTCGATCCGATCACGACCAGGACGTTCTCGCTGGAGCCGTCCTCGAACGGCTCGCCGTCGATGGTGCCTATGAACGAGATGGTCACACGATCGCCATTCTCGGCCTTGGCCCCCTCCCCCTTGTCGGAGTAGCTGCGGTTCTGATCGGCGATCCGCTTGATGGCTTCGTCGATGTCGACGTCGGTGACGTCGACCACCGGCTTTTCGATGGCGAAAGACTTGAAATCCGCAAGCTGGATCGCCGGCACGACTTCGATCGCCACGCTATAGCTGAGGTCGGATTTGCCCGAGAGGATATTCTCGACCTCATTCTCCTCCGTCGGCATCGTGACCTTGGGATTACCCGCGAGCTTGAAGCCACGCTCGGTGACGATTTGCATGTTTGTGTCGCGGATCGTGTCCTCAATGGTTTCGACCATGACGGACCGGCCGTAGACCTTCTTGAGATGTGCGACCGGGACCTTTCCCGGACGAAAACCGTTGATCTTCACCTTGTCCTTGAGGTCGGCCAGCCGCGCACCCGCCTTGGCCTCGATTTCAGCGGCCGGAATGTTGACCTGGAACTCGTGCCTCAGTCCCTCGGAGAGGGTTTCGTTCACCTGCATGGCGTCAATCTTCTTCCGCTCGGTCCAGCCAGAACGGCCGGAACACTGTCAATCGGTTGATGCGCAGCGAAACGCCCGCATCGGTGGTAGGCCGGCATGTATCCACCTGGATAGCTGCCTGAAGTCGTTCTGCTCAAACGCTGCGGCGCTTGGTGCGGGCGGAGGGACTCGAACCCCCACAACTTTCGTCACTGGAACCTAAATCCAGCGCGTCTACCAATTCCGCCACGCCCGCTACGAGCATCAAATCCGGCCTGCGGTGCCGAAGCATGATGCCCCAAAATGCGAAGCGGCTTTCGGTAGACGTCATGCTCCAACGAGTTGAAATCAAACGCACCAACGTCGCCGAGCCTACCTCCCCGGCATCATCAACGCGCTCAATGCGGCGGGCTTATAACATGACGATACCGGTTCGCAGCAAAAAAATGGCCGCTTGGCCCGCTGGAGACTGCTGGACAGAACCCGGAAAAAATGGTCCGCATCGACGATGACGCGTCATCATACTCCGCTCACTCGCCGGCATCTGCTGGCCGGCTTTGGGGCCGCTGCCGCGGTGGGTCCGGCGGCCGTGGTCCGCGCGCAATCACGAAACCCGCAGACACTTGCCTTTCATGCCACCTCCGCCCCCCTTTTGCTTCGGCCGGATCAACGCGAAACTGCGGTCTGGTCGCTGCGGACCGACGGGTCCTCGACCATCCTGCGTTTCCGCCAGGGCGAGGAGACCGACCTGATCCTGCACAACGGCCTTCCGGCGCCGCTGGTCCTGAACTGGCACGGGATTGATCGCGTGCCTTCCATGGAGCCGTTGATCGTCCGCCGGTCGGTTTCGCCAGGCAAGACCGATCAGTTTTCGGTCCCGTTACGCCAGGCCGGTACTTTTCTGTGCGACGGCCGCCTCCTTGGCGACGGCCTGGCGCAGTCCTCGCCCGCGGGGGCCCTGATAGTCGAGGAACGAGCGCCACTCGAGGTCGACCGCGACGAGGTCATCCTGATCGAGGACTATCGGCTCGACGCCGAGGGGCTTCCGGCCGCTCCCGGCCCCGGCGGAAAGAAGGCAGAAGCCCCGCTTTACCTGATGAACGGCAAGCCCTCGCTGGACCTCACCCTGCGTGTCAATGACCGGCTCAGGCTCAGGTTCATCAATGCCTGCCAGCGCAATGCAGTTGCTATTGGAATTCAGAATCTGGACGTTCGGATCATGGCGATCGACAGTCAGCCGGCGGAGCCGTTTCTGGCGCGCAACGGGCGGCTCGTGCTGGCACCGGGAACCCGGCTCGACACCTTCATCGATGCCACTACCGCTGCCGGAACAACATTAGCCATCACCCTGCACGACGGCCGCAGTCCGCAACAAATCGTCCGACTGCACACCTCGGCTGAGACGCCCGTCCGGGCCGCACCGTTGCCATCTCCAACTCCATTACCTTCCAGTGGTCCGCCAGCCCATATCGATCTGAAGACGGCACTGCGCGTCGAGATCCCGCTAATATCTCCCGAGGGAAATCCGGCTGCATGGATTCAGCCTACCCTGTTCAACGTGAGTTCAGCGCCAGCGTTTCGCGTCAAGCGCGGCCGGACGGTGGTGCTCACACTGACCAACACGGCAACTCTGCCGATGGTATTTCATCTGCACGGCCATCACGTCCGCCTGCTCGATCGTCTCGACGACGGGTGGAAGCCGTTCTGGCTGGATACCGTCCTGGTCGATGCAGGACAGACGCAGCGCGTTGCTTTCGCCGCAGACGTCGTTGGAGCGTGGTTGATGGAGGCAATGGCCGTCGAATGGAGTGCGCCGCGCCGGGTACGCTGGTTCGCGGTAGAGTAGCCTGTGGGCCAATCCACTCCACTAGTAGTCAATGCCGAACCGGTCATAAAGCCGCCTGAACACCGCCGGCAGGACTTCCGGCAGATCCTCCGCGATCAGTCCCGGGCCCGCCTCGTTGCCGGCCTCTCCGTGCATCCACACGCCAATGCTGGCGGCTTCGAACGCCGGCACTCCCTGCGCAAGCAGGCCGCCAATCATGCCGGACAGCACGTCGCCTGAACCGGCGGTCGCCAGCCACGGCGGAGCATTGGCTGCGATGGTCGCCCGTCCGTCGGGCGACGCAACGACCGTATCCGGCCCCTTGAGAAGCACGACAGCGCCTGCGCGCACCGCGGCAGCGCGCACCCGCTCAAGTTTCGAGCGAAGTGGATGTTTGTTGCTCATCTCACTGAAAAGCCGTCGAAACTCTCCTTCATGCGGCGTCAAGATCACTTCGGAATTACCGGTGTCCTTGATGGCCTCGAACAGACGATCCGGCGCATCGGCAAAACTCGTCAGTGCGTCGGCGTCGAGCACGAGCGCCGGCTTGGCTGCAAGCGCTGTCAACACGAGAGCACGGGTATCCTCGCCAATTCCCGCCCCCGGCCCGATCACGCAGGCATTGAGGCGCCGGTCCGTCAGGATGTCCGCAAACTCCGCCTTGCCATTCATGCGCCGAACCATCACGGCAGTCAGAGACGCCGCGTTCGCGCCGAGCGCATCGTCCGGCGAGAGCACGGTCACAAGCCCGGCTCCGGCCCGCAGTGCACCGCGCGCCGACAATCGGGCCGCGCCGGTTGAGGTCAGATTGCCAGACACCACAACGGCATGCCCTCGTGCATATTTGTGTCCGTCGATACGCGGCACCGGAAACGCGCCCTGCCAGTAATCCGAAATATTCTCAAAGGTTAAAGGACGAATCTCGTCAAGCACCGCATCGGGAATTCCGATGTCGGCGATGCGCACCCGACCACAATAAATCCGGCCCGGCAGCAGCAGATGCGCCGGCTTCTTGCGAAAAAACGTCACCGTCTCCGTGGCACGAACCGCCGCGCCCATGATCGCGCCGGTGGTGCCGTTGATTCCGCTCGGCAGATCGATGCTGAGCACCGGTGCACCATTGGCGTTGATGGCCTCGATCATCGCTTGAGCATCGCCCCTGACCGGCCGGTTGAGCCCTGCACCGAACAGCGCATCGATAATCAACGCGGGCGAGCCGAGCGCAGACAGGCCGCAAGGCAGCACCGGCCCCTTCCAGCCCTTCGCCGCGAGCGCGGCATCGCCCTTCAAGCTATCCCGCTCGCACAGCAGAATGATCGAGACTTCGCGGCCGCGCGCTGCCAGTTCGCTGGCAGCGACAAATCCATCGCCGCCATTATTGCCGCACCCGGCGATAACCAATATCGGACCTTGATCGACGAGCTCCGTGGCGGCGTCCGCAACCGCCTGTCCGGCACGGAGCATGAGCGCGAAACCCGATTCACCACCCGCAATAGCGAGCCGGTCAGCCTGCTCCATTTCGCCCGTCGTCAGAATGTCCACGGCTTTACCACCTGCTCCTGAGCAACGCTAACCGCTCCACTGACGGACGACTGCACAAAAAATAAACTTATTGCCTAATTTGTAATCTGACAGGCGTTCCAGTCCACTGCTATTACACGCAGGGTCCGCTTTAATCGTCTGATAACGTTTGGAAATGGCGCGCTCCTGCGAATTGGCACAGACCCTGCTTTGGGAAAGCCGTTTCGATCTGTGATGTCTGCTGGCAAAAAATGAGCGTGTCTCGCGACTTTTGTCCGCCCGAAAACAGGTGCATGACCGCGCCGAAGACAACAGCGTGAGCGCATCGGCCGCTGGCTGGAAATTGGAAGTGGCAGGAGACGTTCAGTGAAAAAAATCGAAGCCATCATCAAACCGTTCAAGCTCGACGAAGTAAAGGAAGCGCTTCAGGAAGTCGGCTTGCAAGGCATCACCGTGATTGAAGCAAAAGGCTTTGGCCGGCAGAAGGGACACGCCGAACTCTATCGCGGCGCCGAATACATCGTGGACTTCCTGCCCAAGGTCAAAATCGAGATTGTGATCGGCGATGATTTGGTCGAAAAAGCCATCGAGGCCATCAGGCGCGCCGCTCAGACCGGCCGCATCGGCGACGGCAAGATCTTCGTGTCCAATATCGAGGAAGCCATTCGGATCCGGACAGGAGAGTTTGGCCTCGACGCCATCTAGACCCTTTAGAACGACATCCGCAAACTGAGCCATACCAACGGCCGCTTCGCGCTGCCGATCACGAAGACCAGCAGAAACAAGGGGTATTTATGAAGACCGCCAAAGACGTCCTGAAATCAATCAAGGACAACGACGTGAAGTACGTCGATCTGCGATTCACCGATCCGCGCGGCAAGTGGCAGCACGTCACTTTCGACGTCAGCATGATCGACGAAGAGATTTTCACCGAAGGCACGATGTTCGACGGCTCGTCGATCGCCGGCTGGAAGGCGATCAATGAATCCGACATGACGCTGATGCTCGACCCGACGACGGCCTCGATCGATCCGTTCTTTGCGGAGACGACGATGGTCATTACCTGCGACATCCTGGAGCCCTCCACGGGCGAGCCCTATAACCGCGACCCGCGCGGCATCGCCAGGAAAGCCGAAGCAATGGTGAAGTCGATGGGTATCGGCGACACCGTGTACGTTGGTCCGGAAGCCGAATTCTTTGTTTTCGACGACGTGCGTTTTTCGGCCGATCCGTACAACACCGGATTCAAGCTGGACTTATCCGAACTGCCGACCAACTCGGCAACGGAATATGAAGGCGGCAACCTCGGCCACCGCATTCGCACCAAAGGCGGCTACTTCCCGGTCCCGCCGCAGGACTTGGTGCAGGACATGCGCTCCGAAATGCTGGGGGCCATGGCCAAGATGGGCGTCAAGGTCGAGAAGCATCATCACGAGGTGGCGTCGGCGCAGCATGAACTCGGCATGAAATTCGATACGCTGACCCACATGGCCGACCAGATGCAGATCTACAAGTATTGCATCCACCAGGTGGCGCATATCTACGGCAAGAGCGCCACCTTCATGCCGAAGCCGATCTTCGGCGACAACGGCTCGGGCATGCACGTGCACCAGTCGATCTGGAAGGACGGCAAGCCGACGTTCGCCGGCAACAAGTACGCCGATCTGTCGGAAACCTGCCTGCATTACATCGGCGGCATCATCAAGCACGCCAAGGCCATCAACGCCTTCACCAACCCGTCGACCAACTCCTACAAGCGTCTGGTTCCGGGTTACGAGGCGCCGGTGCTGCTCGCCTACTCGGCGCGCAACCGATCGGCGTCCTGCCGCATCCCCTACACCACCTCGCCGAAGGCCAAGCGTGTGGAAGTCCGCTTCCCCGATCCGATGGCCAATCCGTATCTCGCTTTCGCAGCTATGTTGATGGCGGGTCTCGACGGCATCAAGAACAAGATCGATCCCGGTCCGGCCATGGACAAGGACCTCTACGATCTGCCGAAGGAAGAGCTGAAGCAGATCCCGACAGTATGCGGCAGCTTGCGCGAGGCGCTGGAAAACCTCGATAAGGACCGCGCCTTCCTGAAGAACGGCGGGGTGTTCGATGACGACTTCATCGATGCTTACATCGAACTGAAAATGACCGACGTGATGCGTTTCGAGATGACACCTCACCCGGTCGAATTCGATATGTACTATTCGTACTGATCGGTTCTCGGTTTTCACAAATGGCAGGCGCTCCTACCGGAGCGCCTTTTTCTTTGAAACCAACCTTGCACCTGATGGCAACAGGACCGGTCCGTCACTTCAGCCAACAGCTCGCACCTTATGCTCGCGTCAGCGTCAAACCAGCCCGACCGGTGGCGCTTGATCCGGACGGCGTTTAACGAAACACTGTGGACTTCGAACCGGAGGGCAACCGTGACCGACATCACCGCAGGCAAGGGGCAGACCCGAAAGGATCTGGCATGGGCGATTGCGACCGGTGGGATTGGCATCGTCCTGTTCGCAGCCCTGCTGTTTTTCGCATGGTATTTTGCAGCGACACTTTTCCTGATCTTCGCCGGCGTCCTGCTCGGTGTCGCTCTCAACGCCATCACAAGTCTGCTTGGCCGCATCGTCTCGCTGCCTCATGCATTACGGCTGACGATCGTCTGCCTGGCGCTCGCTGCGGTGTTGGCAGGCGTTCTTGCCCTCGGGGGAACAACCATCGCGCAACAGGCCACGGTGCTCAGCAATACGATCAAATCCCAGCTTGTGAACGTCAAAGCCTTCCTCGAGAAAAATGGCGTCGACACCAGCTATCTCAATTTGAGCAGCCTTAATGCCGCGTCCGAAACCGCGGCAACTGGCGACACACCGGCCGCGTCAGTCCAGCACAACCTTCCAAGCGCCGGCACCCTGGCCTCGGGTGGCAGCGCGATCGTCGGCCAAACCCTGAAGCTGATCCTCGGCACCATCAGTGCGGTCGGAAATTTCTTCATCGTGCTGTTTCTCGGCCTCTGTTTCGCGGCTCAGCCGAGCGTCTATCGCAAGGGGTTGCTGAGCATGGCGCCGAGGCAGCATCGGGAATCCGTCACGGTCGTGGTCGATCGTATCGGAGACACCTTGGAGCGCTGGCTGATCGCGCAGATGATCACGATGGTCGCAGTGTTTCTCGTGACCTGGATCGGCCTCGAGATCATTGGCATCCAGAGTTCCTTTATCCTCGGCATCCAGGCCGGCCTGCTCGCCTTCATTCCAACCGTCGGCGCGCTGCTCGGCGGATTGATCGTGGTGCTAGCGAGTTTGGCGTCGGGATGGGTGGCGGCCGCAAGCGCGTTCGCGCTGTTTCTCGGCATCCATGCGCTGGAAAGCTATATCCTCACGCCTATGATCCAGCGTCAGGCGCTCGATATCCCGCCCGCAACGCTGTTCGCGTTCCAGATTCTGCTTGGCGTCGTCTTCGGTGTTTGGGGCCTGGCGCTCGCCCTGCCCCTGATGGCGATCGCCAAGGTCGTCATTGATTATTTGCGCGAGGAGAGCGAGCAGCCATCGGCCAGGATCGCAGGTTAAAAGCTTGCAACCGTATTGGTGTGTTCGACGTCGGGGGGCGAAGCGAAGTGCTGTCCGACCAGTGCGCGCCATTCGGTGAAATTGGCAGACTCGCGAAAATCCACGGTATGGTTTTCAAGCGTGTCCCACTTGATCAGCAGCCGGTAACGTGACGGCTTCTCGATAGACCGGTGCAGCTCGAAGCTCTTCCAGCCCTTGCAGCGCTTGAAGATCGGCTGCGCATTCGCGATTGCTGCCTCGAAATCCTCTTCGTTGCCCGGCTTGATATCGATTTGCGCGATTTCGGTGATCATGGGAGACCTTTCGTGTGCCTCCCATTTGTATCGCAATCGTCAGCAACGGTGAAGCCGCAACAAACGAACTTTCTCTAACCTCAGGGGTTTGTTAGATCCTTAGCAGTAGGAGCGAACTCCGCGCCGCCATCGAGTTCGCGTAAGTAAGTCAACCCGCACACCGCGAGACGCCGCGGATCGGTCTCGCCGCCATCAACCAGCGTCCTCACGTAGCCGGTCACTTTGCTGCGTGCCTCAGCGCTCGCCTCGGCGCTTCGGTTCAGCAAAAGGTCGTACGCCATCATGATCCGATCAATAGCGGCGTCCATGAATGATCCTCGTGTTGCGGTCCGGCCTCGACTTCGAATCGCGAGATAGCCTTGTTGGCGAGCTTGAGGCGATTGTGTTCGCCCCCGTGAAACAGCCCGACGATGATCTCAAGCAGCCGATCATCGGTCCCGGCGCAGTCACTAACGGCACCGGTCCTGCGTAGATAATTCGCGGCGATGGCATAAGCCTGGCCCACGGTATCAAAATTCATCACCTGCAAATCGCGCTCGACCAGCATGGGCTGTCCTATCCATTCCAGATCGACAACCTCGGAAACCGTCAAAAGTTCCCTGGCCGAACCGATCTGTGAAAGGCAAGGCAAAACGCACCGGCGCCGGAGGACCGGGGCCGCTCAAAGCAGGAATGTCGTGTTGAATGTCCGGAAGACAGGCGGCCGATCTTGCGCCGGCTTCGCCCTGTCCCGGAAAAACTCAGAGCCGATACAGAATTTGGTCGGTCCAGAAGCGCTCGAGCCGATGCAGGGACTTGTTCAGCGTCGCGAACTCCTCGTTCGAGATGCCACCGACCTGTTCGACAGTCTTGACGTGCTTCTGATAGAGCGCGTCGACGATGCGGCGGATTTCCTGGCCCTGCGTGGTCAGACGAATGCGCACCGAGCGGCGATCGACGCGTGAGCGCTGATGATCGAGGAAACCAAGCTCGACGAGCTTCTTCAGATTGTAGGAGACGTTGGAGCCGAGATAGTAGCCGCGGGTCCGCAGTTCGCCGGCGGTTAATTCCTTGTCACCGATGTTGTAGAGCAGAAGCGCCTGTACTGAATTTATGTCGGCTCGACCGCGGCGATCGAATTCATCCTTGATGACATCGAGTAGGCGGCGATGCAGCCGCTCGACCAAGGTCAACGCTTCGAGATAGAGCGGCTGCACCGGCGCCTGGCCGGCAACCTGTTCTGCGGGCTCGTAAGCCTTCGCAACGGCTTTCACCATGACATTCCCCTGTTGTCGTTTTTATCGACTTATTCGACGAAACTTGTGTCCCGCCTGATAGCGAGACCTTAGGGGAGGCATTTGAAGATCAGCTTAAATAAGACAATAAAGAGATCATGAATTTAAGACAGTGAATCGCGGATTAAGCCCATCAAATAAGGGGTTTCTGCAACCTTTCCTTGACGCTGGCTCATCGCTGTTCACGCTTCGTCTGCAGCTGCTGTCGCATTCGGGAACAGCACCGTTCGAATTCGAAACATCCCGTCAACACAGATGACCACCGCATTAAGGTGATCGAATTCTTACCGCGAAAAATTCTCTGAAAATTTGAGCGACGTCGGCAATTCCAATCTTACGCGACGCTAGCAATTCTAATGACGCCGCCAATTCTGATTAGGTCCCCGCTCTCCCTCGTGATCGCGCAAGGCCTTGTCGAGGCATCTGATGTCTATGGCGGCCGTTCGCGCGCCGCCATCCAGGCCAACGCCAGATAGGCCGCAAGCACTATCGTTTCGAACCCGACGACGACCAGATTGCCGCCATAGATCGCCGGAAACATCAGTTCGATCACGGCCATGGAAACGACCGTGGTGAGCCACACGACGGCGCCCCACGGCGTCGCGAGCCACAAGCCAACGGCAGCCACCAGTTCGATCACCGCGAAGTAGACCGTCGCCGTCTGCCAGGCCATGGTCTGGTTTTCAAAGGCATCGTCTTCGCCGCCGATAAATCCGGTCACCTGAGCCCAGTGATAGAGCCCCGTGCCAACCGCCAGCACCGCCATGATACGCAGGAACAGCACCAGCCGCCCGGTCCAGACATTTTCACCAGTCTCCGTCCGTGCGGACGAAATCGCCGCCGCCGACATGGCGTTGTCCCGCTGGGTCTGCTCGCGCGATGAAGTTTCAGACATCGGGATATGTGCTCGTAGCCGGGACGAGGGTCAAATGGAGCCGATTTATGACCTTTTGATACCATAAAATCAAACGCATTTGATCGGACGCATGAGCGCGGTGACGAAGCCAGATCCGAGTGCTAGAATTGAAACAAATCAAATCCGTTTCTGGCCTTCGGGAGTGTCGGCAGCATGGCGATCAAATTCGGGCGTCCCATTGAAATGCGGGATGGACCCCGCCGCGAGGCCGCTGTCACCTCTCCCCTCGATCTGGTGGCCCGGCCGCGCCGCAATCGCAAGGCGGAATGGGCCCGCCGGCTGGTTCGTGAAAGCGTCCTGACCACCGACGACCTGATCTGGCCGCTGTTCGTGGCCGATGGCAACAACAAGCGGGCACCGGTCGCCTCGATGCCCGGCGTTGACCGCATCAGTGTCGATCAATGCGTGCGCGATGCCGAACGCGCGATGAAGCTGAACATTCCCTGCATCGCACTGTTCCCCTACACCGACCCCGCCTTACGCGACGACACCGGCAGCGAAGCCCTCAATGCCAAAAATCTGGTGTGCAAATCGGTCCGCGCCATCAAAAAGGAATTTCCCGACCTCGGCGTGCTCTGCGACGTAGCGCTCGATCCCTTCACCAGTCATGGCCATGACGGTTTGATCGAGGACGGCAGGATCCTCAATGACGAGACCGTTGCGGTGCTGGTCCGGCAGGCGCTGGTGCAGGCGGAAGCCGGCTGCGATATTGTTGCGCCGTCGGACATGATGGACGGCCGCGTCGGCGCGATTCGAAACGCCCTTGACGAGGCCGGATTCTTCGACGTGCAGATCATGGCTTACGCCGCGAAATACGCCTCGGCGTTTTACGGCCCGTTCCGCGACGCCATCGGTTCGGCCAAGACGCTCACCGGCGACAAGCGCACGTACCAGATGGACAGCGCCAACTCCGACGAAGCGCTGCGCGAAGTGGAGTTGGACATCGCAGAGGGCGCAGACATGGTGATGGTGAAGCCCGGTATGCCCTACCTCGATATTGTGCGGCGGGTGAAGGACACATTCGGGATGCCGACCTTCGCCTATCAGGTGTCCGGCGAGTACGCGATGATCGCCGCCGCTGCCGGCAATGGCTGGATCGACGGCGACCGGGCCATGATGGAAAGCCTCGTGGCCTTCAAACGCGCGGGCGCCGATGGCGTACTCACCTATTTTGCGGCGGCGGCGGCGGCGAAGCTGAAACAAAACGGCTGACGTCCCGCCCACGGTCGCCTGCGATCATTGTTAACGGTTGCGAGCCCTTGCAACCCTGGCAGAACGTCGCCATTTCGTGGGCCGGCAAGGATGTGCCGTGGAGGATTGGTTATGGCCGAAAGCGGCTTAAACAATGCGCATGGCGACAACTCTGCCGAGTTCCGGGAGCACGCATTCGACCCCTGGATGCAGCCCGAACTGTTTCGCGGCGTTCTGACGCGGCGCTTCTTTGCATTCCTGATCGATCTCGTGGTGCTTTCGATTCCCGTGATTCTCGGGGTGATTTTCATCGCGGTGTTCGGCGTGGTCACGCTCGGACTGGGCTGGGCGCTGTTCTGGCTGGTGTGGCCCGCCTCCATAATCTGGGCCCTCGTTTATTACGGCTCGTCGTTAGGCGGACCGCATTCGGCGACCATCGGCATGCGTGTCATGGATCTGGAAATGCGGACCTGGTATGGCGCGCCAAGCTATTTTGTGCTGGGCGCCATGCACGCGGTCCTGTTCTGGGTTTCGCTGTCGATCTTTACGCCGCTCATTCTACTGGTCGGCCTCTTCAACGGACGCCGTCGGCTGCTGCATGATATGCTGCTGGGGACGGTGATTATCAACAATTCAATGCGCGCGCCGGTTGCTCAGCCGTCTCAAACCTATTGATATCAAGGCAAACGGATTGACGGTCGGCCACGACGGCGCGATGCTCGGCATGATCTGCTTCGGAGACTGAGGAGACTGACAAGACCGCCGTGACCCAGCATTCGCGCGACACCCCGCAATTCTACCTGACGGCGCCGTCGCCGTGTCCGTATCTGCCCGGCCGCAGCGAACGCAAGGTGTTCACACACCTCGTTGGCGACAAGGCCGGCGACCTCAACGACCTGCTGACCCATGGCGGTTTTCGCCGCAGCCAGTCGATCGCCTATCGTCCGGCCTGTGACCAGTGCCGCGCCTGCATTTCCGTGCGGGTGCTTGCCAATGAATTCCGGCCGTCGCGCAATTTCCGCAAGGTGCTCGCGCGCAACGCCGACATCGTCGGCGAACTGCGCAGCGCGGTTCCGACGTCGGAGCAATATTCGGTGTTTCGCGCCTATCTCGATCAACGCCATCGTCACGGCGGCATGGCCGATATGACCGTGCTCGATTACGCGATGATGGTCGAAGACAGCCATGTCGAAACCCGCATCGTCGAATATCGCAGGCGCGGCACGGATACCGGCATTACCGGGCATGGCGGCGATCTGGTCGCGGTGGCACTCACTGATGTGCTCAGCGATGGGCTTTCGATGGTTTATTCATTTTTTGAGCCTTCGGAACAGAACCGTTCGCTCGGCACCTTCATGATTCTTGATCACATCGCGCGCACCCGGCGGCTCGGCCTGCCCTATGTCTATCTCGGCTACTGGATCGAAGGGTCGCGAAAGATGGATTACAAGGGCCGCTTCCTGCCGCAGCAGCGCCTTGCGCCCTCAGGCTGGTTGCGCGTCGACGCGAAGGGTAGTTCCTAACCCGCGATCGTGTCGAACAGCAGTTTCACGTTCAGGATCACGATGACGCCGGCCACCAGCCAGGCCGCTGCCGCCCAGGTTCGGGAAATCGCAAATTCGCCCATCTTGCGCCGGTCCGAGACAAAGCGGACTAGCGGGATGACCGCGAACGGCAACTGCATCGACAGGATGACCTGACTGAGAACCAATAGCTGCCCAGTGCCGCGCTCGCCATAGAGCGCGGTGACGGCGATCACCGGAACGATGGCGATGCCGCGCGTTACCAGTCGGCGGGCCCACATCGGCATCCGCAAACGCAGAAATCCTTCCATTACGATCTGGCCCGCGAGCGTCGCGGTGACGGTGGAATTGATGCCGGATGCCAAAAGCGCAATGGCGAACAGGGTCGAGGCGATTCCGAGACCGAGCAAGGGCGACAGCAGCTTGAAGGCGTCACCGATCTCGGCGACATCGGTGTGACCACTCTTATGGAATGTCGCGGCAGCCACGATCAGGATTGCCGCGTTGACGAACAGCGCGAGCATGAGCGCCAGCGTGCTGTCCGCCGTCGCCCACTTGATGGCGTCCCTGCGCCCCTCGCCGGTGCGCGGATAAGCCCGCGTCTGCACGATCGACGAATGCAGATAGAGGTTATGCGGCATCACCGTCGCGCCGATGATACCGATGGCGATGTAGAGCATTTCCGGATTGGTGACGATCTCGCGTGACGGCGCAAATCCGC
Organism: uncultured Alphaproteobacteria bacterium; assembly: GCA_963764445.1. Classification (GTDB taxonomy): domain Bacteria; phylum Pseudomonadota; class Alphaproteobacteria; order Rhizobiales; family Xanthobacteraceae; genus Nitrobacter. The sequence goes on along the minus strand of CAVXSV010000004.1, from coordinate 13,239 downwards.
GCAGGATCTCGGCGACCGGCGGCGCGGCGGCAACGATCTGGATCGCAAAGCAGACCGCGATCACGATCAGCAGTGCGACCACAAAGGCTTCAAGGAAACGGAAGCCCCGGTTCATCAACAGCAACAGCAGAAAGGCATCCAGCGCCGCGATCAGCGCGCCGCCGATCAGCGGAATGCCGAACAGCAACTGCAACGCGATCGCCGTGCCGATCACCTCGGCCAAGTCGCAGGCAATGATCGCTGCCTCGCAGGCCAGCCAGAGCATGAAATTGACGGGTCGCGAATAGGTATCGCGGCACGCCTGCGCGAGATCGCGGCCAGCCGCGATACCAAGCCGCGCGGCCAGCGCCTGCAACAGGATCGCCATGACATTCGACAGCAAAATGACCGACAGCAGCGTGTAACCGAACTGCGAACCGCCCGCGATGTCGGTCGCCCAATTGCCGGGGTCCATGTACCCCACCGAGACCATGTAACCGGGACCCGCAAAGGCCAACAGGCGACGCAGCCAGTGTCCGGTCGCGGGCACTCGTACCGTCGCATGGACCTCTTCAAGGCTCGGACGGGCCGGTGCTTCCGAACGCCAGCCGGTCGCGCCGGGGAAAGCTCCCTGCGGCAGCTCCGGGACTGGTTCGGACGACAAGGCAGGTGTTTGCGCATCCATCGTCCCAATAATGGGCTATGGATCTCTTAATTGCAACTCATTTGCAAATGCATCTAGCAAGTCACGTAGGTACCGTGCACGAGCACCGCCTAGCGGCTCACAACCTCACCGTCTTCCTTGGTGAAGGAGGTGATGGGAGAATCGAGCAGCTCGAGCACCGTCTCGGACGGACGGCAAATCCGCGTGCCCTTCGGCGTCTCGACGATCGGACGTTGAATCAGGATCGGGTGCGCCGCTATGAAGTCGAGAAGCTGGTCATCGGTCCATTTGGGATTGCCGAGATCGAGTTCGGCATAGGGCGTGCCCTTCTCCCGCAGCAGCCCGCGGACGGGAAGACCCATCGCGTCAGCAAGCGCGCGAAGCCGTGCAAGGTCCGGCGGATGCTTGAGGTATTCGACGATCACCGGTTCTTCGCCGCTCTGCCGGATCATCGCCAGCGTGTTGCGCGAGGTGCCGCAGGACGGGTTGTGATAAATCGTCACGGTCATGGCTGGACCTCCTTGCCGATAAGAACCGCATCGTCAGCGCCGCGCAACAGCCAGCCAATGACGACCAGACCGAGGATAGCCCCACAAAGTTCGGCGGCGATAAAACCCGGAAGATCCTGCGGGCGGATACCAGAAAACGTGTTCGTCAGCGAGCGCGCCACCGCGACGGCCGGATTGGCAAACGATGTCGACGCCGTAAACCAGTATGCCGCCGTGATATAGAGCCCAACCAGCCACGGCACAGACCCCCGCTCAAAGCGAAGCCCCGCAAGAATGGTTGCAATCAACCCGAACGACGCGACGGCCTCAGCGAACCATTGCGCGCCACCGGTACGGATTTTCATCGATGTAACCAGAAGCGGCAGCCTGAACATCAGATGAGCGATCATCGCGCCGGCAATACCACCGATAATCTGCACGGCAACGTACGTCAGCGCATCGTTCGTCGAAAGCTCGCGCTTGAGCCGGAAAACCAGCGTTACGGCGGGATTGAAATGCGCGCCGGAGATCGGGCCAAACACGGTAATCAGAACAACAAGGATTGCGCCGGTGGGAATGGTGTTACCAAGCAGCGCCAGCGCAGCATCCTTGGTAGAACTTCTCCGCCATGATGCCGGAGCCGACCACGGTCGCGACCAACAGCGCCGTTCCCATTGCTTCCGCCGCAAGTCGGCGCTGCAGGTCGAACCCGGACATCAGGAGGTGCAGCAGGCCGAAGTGGCGGCAGGGCTTGATGGCGCACAGCAGGCACTATCCTTTTCGTGCGCCACACGCGCATCGCGTTCACCGGTGCCGTCGCCATAGGTCGTGCTCTCGCCACTGGTGAGGAAAGTCTCCCAAGCGATACCCGCAGGGTCATTGATCCACGACTTCTCTGACTTCGCGTAGCAGCATGCAGTTTGGCCCTGCTCGACGATATTGCCGCCCGCGTCGCGCAGCCGACCATAAACCTCTTGCAGTTCACCGGCATTTTCTACTTGGATGCCGAGATGATCGAGGCCGGGTTGTCGGGCGCGCTTCGAAATCGCGAAATTCACGCGGGGATTATCGAGCATCCACTTGGCGTAGTCGCGTTTGATCACGGCCGGTTTTGCCGCGAACAAAGAAGAATAGAAGCCAACCGATCGCATGATATCCTCAACCGCGACATGGACGTGCAGACGTTTCATGGACATATCCCTTTCAGGTCGGAGCTTTGGCACGTCTGCCGTGCTTGCTTGTCGCAGCGGGCGCACACAAATCGGCGCGGCCGCCGCAGCAATCCTCAAGCAGGAACTGAACCACCGCGCCAAAGCGCGTCAGGTCAGCGCGATAGACGATTGAGCGGCTGAAACGCCGCGCCGAAACCAGTCCGGCGCGGGACAGAACCGCAAGATGCGACGACATCGTGTTTTGCGGCACGGCAAGAGCTTTCGCGATATCACCCGCCGCAAGGCCCGTCGGCTCAAGCTTCACCAGAAGCCTGAAAACATCCAACCGGGTCGTTTGGGCGAGCGCCGCAAGCGCCAGGATAACGGTCTCTGATTCCATATATCGAGAATTATAGATATATATTTTATTGTCAAGCCTCTCTGCAACAAGACCAGGTTTCTGCGACAAGACCACGTTTAGATATTGGCACCGGTATCGGCACTCGGAATCACCACCGATCCCGGGAACAGCCGTCGCACCAGCATGTAGAACACCGGCGTGAAGATCAAACCGAACAGGGTGACGCCGAGCATCCCGAAGAACACCGCGACGCCGACTGCCTGCCGCATCTCCGAACCCGAGCCCGCGGACAATACGAGGGGCAGCACGCCGAGGATGAAGGCGAACGAAGTCATCAGGATCGGTCTGATACGTAGGCGACAGGCCTCGATGACGGCATCAAGAGTAGAGCGCCCTTCCCGTTCAATATCACGGGCGAACTCGACGATCAGGATGGCATTCTTCGCCGCCAACCCCACCAGCACCACGAATCCGATCTGGGTCAGAATGTTGACGTCCTGCCCCATGATGCGAACGCCGAGCGTCGCGGCCAGGAGGCACATCGGTACAATCAGGATAACGGCGAACGGCAAGGTCCAGCTTCCGTACTGCGCGGCCAGCACGAGGAAGACGAACAAAACGCAGATCGGAAACACGTAGAGGCCGGTATTGCCGCCGGTCGCCTGCTGATAGGACAGGTCGGTCCATTCGTACGAAAAGCCGCTCGGCAAGGTCTCCTCGGCGAGTCCCTTCATGATGGACAGAGCGGTTGCCGAACTGGTGCCCGGTATAGTGTCGCCCTGCACTTCGGAGGCTGGATACAGATTGTAGCGCGCCACACGATCGGGTCCGGCGATGTCGCTGAAATTCACCGCGCTCCCGAGCAGCACCATATCGCCTGCCGCATTGCGGGTACGCAGCCGCGCGAGATCGCTGGTTTCCTTGCGGAAAGGCAGGTCCGCTTGCGCGGTGACGTGATAGGTGCGGCCGAGGATGTTGAAATCGTTGACATAGGTCGAACCGAAATAGGTCTCGATAGTCTCGGTGATCCTCTGAACGGGAACGCCGAGCATCTCCGCTTTCTGGCGGTCGATATCGACAAAAACCTGCGGGGTATCAGCGGTATAGGGCGAAAATACCGCGGTCAGACCCGGCGCCTTGCGCGCGGCGGCGACCAGCTCGTCGGTTGCGGCGGCGAGCAGCCTCGGTCCCCGACCCTGCCGATCCTGGATGCGCATGGCGAAGCCGCCGCCGGTGCCAATACCCGGCACCGCGGGCGGCGGAATCACGATGACGAAAGCGCCCTCGATCGCGGACAGCCGCTTGCGCAGCTCCGCCGTGATGACATTCGCGGTCAGGCCATTTTTGGCACGTTCCTCAGGATCGTCGAACACGGGGAACATCGCGGCGGCGTTGCTGGCCTGTGTGCGGGTCGCCCCAGACAAGCCGGCAAACGCGGGAACGCGCACCACACCCGGCACTCCAAGCGCAATGTTCTCAATCTGCTTCACGACCTCGGTCGTGCGTGCCAGCGAGGCAGCACCCGGCAACTGCACCACCACAATGACATAGCCGCGGTCCTGTGCCGGAATGAAGCCCTGTGGCGTTGTCGCCAGCAGCCATCCCGCGCTCCCGATCAGTGCGACATAGACCAGCAGCATCACGATCGAATGGCGGATAACGAAATCTGCCGCCGTGCCGTAGCGGTGCGACAGGCGATCGAACCCTCGATTGAAGGCAGCGGTCACAGCATCCCAACCCCGCGCGACGACGTTCCAGGCCGCGGGCGGCTTCCTTTCATGGTGCGGTTGCAGGATCAGCGAACCCAGCGCCGGCGAGAGCGTCAGCGAACAGAAGCAGGAGATCGCAGTCGCGACCGCAATCGTCACGGCGAATTGCTGGAAGAACTGTCCGGAAATACCGCCGAGAAACGCGGTCGGCACGAACACCGCGCACAGCACCAGTGCAATCGAGACCAACGCCCCGCCGACCTCCTCCATCGTACGCAGTGCCGCGTCGCGCCGGTTCATCCCTGCCGCGAGATGTCGCTCCACGTTCTCGACCACCACGATGGCGTCGTCGACAACGATGCCAACGGCCAACACGAGACCGAACAAAGTCAGGTTGTTGATGGAGAACCCGAGCGCCGCCATCACCGCAAAGGTTCCGACCAGCGATATCGGAATCGCGACAATTGGAATGATCGCCGGCCGCCAGCCTTGCAGAAAAACCAACACGACGATCACGACGAGCACCATTGCTTCGTAAATCGTCTTGATCAATTCGTGGATGGACTGGGCGATGAACTCGGTCGGATTGTAGCCGATATTGTAATCGATGCCCGGCGGAAAGCTCTTCTTCAGCTCCACCATCTTGTCGGAGATGTTTTTCGCGGTGGCGAGCGCGTTCGACCCAGGACGCTGCGTGACAAGCATCGCCACCGCCGATTTACGCAATAGGAAACTGTTGGTGGTATAGCCGAGCGCGCCAAGCTCGATTCGTGCGACATCGCGCAGCCGCACGGTACGGCCATCAGCCCCTGATTTCAGCACGATATTCTCGAATTGCGCCGGATCCTTGAGTCGTCCGGTGAAGGTGAGATTGGGGGTAAACGCGCGGTCGGCGATCGGCGGTGCGGCGATCTGGCCACCGGCAATCTGCACGTTCTGAGCCCGGATCGCCGTGAGTACGTCGCCGGCCGTCATGCCGAGATTGGCGATCTTGTCCGGGTCGAGCCACAACCGCATCGAATAGTCGCGCGCGCCGAAGATGGTGATATCGCCGATGCCGTCGACCCGCAGCAACTGATCGCGCACCTGCAGCAGCGCGTAGTTCGAGATATAAAGCTGGTCGTAGGAATTGTCCGGCGATAGCATGAACACCACGAGCAGGATGTCGGGGCTGTTTTTACGAGTGACGACGCCGTTGCGTTGCACTTCCGCTGGCAACCGCGGCTGTGCGATCGCGACGCGATTCTGGACCAGTACCTGCGCCTTGTCGAGGTCGGTGCCGAGCTTGAAGGTGATCGTGATATTGAGCTGGCCATCCGAGGTGGCCTGGCTGTACATGTACAGCATATCCTCGACGCCATTGATCTCCTGCTCGATCGGCGCGGCCACCGTATCGGACACGGTCTGCGCCGAAGCACCGGGATACTGTGTCGTGACGACCACGGTCGGCGGCGCGACTTGCGGATATTCCGAAACCGGTAGCGTCGGATAGGCGATGACGCCGACGATCAGCAGCACGATAGACAGCACCATTGCGAGAATAGGCTGATTGATGGAGAGGCGGCCAAGATTTATGGCTTGGCGCCGCCGCTTGCTTTGGCCTCGTGCGGCGCAACTTTTGCGCCGACCCGCGCTCGTTGCAGGCCGTCTATGATCACACGATCGTCGGCCTTCAGTCCTTCCTTGATGACGCGCAAGCCGTCATCAAGCGGACCGAGCGTCACCGGCCGGGCTTCGACGACGTTGTCGGCGTTGACGACAAAGACGATCTTGCGCGATTGGTCGCTCGCCACTGCTGTATCGGGCATAAGCAGCGCCTCATAGGGAGCGCTGGCGATCACACGCACCCGCGCGAACTGGCCCGGCAGGATCGAAAGATCGTGGTTGTCGACTATCGCGCGGCCGCGCAGCGTTCCGGTACCGACGTCAAGCCTGTTGTCGAGAAAATCTATCTTTCCGTCATGCGACGGTTTGGTTTCCCCGGTCAGGGTGATCTGCACCGGATTGGGCGTATCCCGCGAACTAGGCCGCTTGCCCTCGAACCACAGCCGGCTGTTGCGCTGATAGATGGACTCATCCATGTCGAAGTAGACATGGATCGGGTCCAACGACACGATCGAGGTCAGCAGCGTCGCACCGCTCTCGCTGCCTTGCACGAGATTGCCGACGCTCACCAGATGGCGGCTGACGCGGCCCGTGATCGGTGCGACGACCCTGGTATATTCAACGTTGAGCTGAGTCTGCTTGAGCGCGCCCTCGGCCTGCAAAGTCGCAGCCTGCGCAGCAGCAAGCGCCTGATTACGCTGATCGACGATGTTTTCCGAAATTGCCTGAAGTCTTGATCAGGGTGGTCGAGCGGCCGAGTTCTTTCTGCGTCAGGACGACCTTGGCCTTGGCGTCATCAAGCTGGCCTCGCGCCTGCTCCGCGGCGGCCTCGTACTGGCGCGGGTCGATGGTGTAAAGCAGATCGCCCGTTTTGACGATGGCACCGTCCTTGAAATCCACGCTGGTGACGAATCCAGTGACACGCGCCCGCACCTGCACTTGCTCGACGGCGTCGAAGCGGCCGGTGAATTCATCCCAATCGGTCACCGTGCGCTTGGTCGGTTGCGCTACCGTAACTGGCAAGGCCGGAGGTGCGGCCGCCTGTTTGGCCGCCTTGTCCTCGCACCCGGCGAGCAGCAGCGCCACGCCAAGCGCCGCCAGCGACATCAATCGCAGCGACTTCGGTGTAAGATGTCGTGAACGAAGATTTTGGTTATGCAATGTGTTCAACGCACGCCCCTTTGCGGTCCACAACGCCTTGAAAAGATCATGGTCCAAATACGCCGGCGATCAAGCAAAAATATCTCGCAGCCGGCACCGCCGGATAGTCGGTCGGCGACCCTCGTCATATCGATGTGGTCAGGCAATGGTCATTGTCGTCGGATTTGTCACGATGGAAGCAGCAGCTAGTGACGCGCCTTTGCGCGCGCAAGGCACGAGTTCTCCGACAAAGGACGATCTTGAAATGCGGAGCGGTGGAAATTAGATCGTGCGGCCAAATTTGTTCGATTTCGGGAGGCCATGCGCAAGACGGCCGGCATCGGCACGGTTGCCGCGCCAATCAGACAAGTCCTTCCAGTTCAGGCCCTGCTCACGACCCGCGGAATCCTTCCACGTCAGGCCGGCCTTTTGATCGAACGTCGCCACGTCGGAGAGGCCGGCGCCCTTGTACTTCTGCAAGCGCACGCCCCGGCCGCGCGCCATCTCCGGCACCTGATCGAGCGGGAAGATCACCATCTTGTGGTTGGTGCCGATGACCGCGACCTGATCGCCGGCAACCGTCGTGATCGCCTTGGCCTCGTTCGGCATCTCGACATTGAGCACCTGCTTGCCCTTGCGCGTCGTGCCGACGCAATCGTCCTCGTTGACGACGAACCCCTGCCCTTCGTAGCTCGCCACCAGGAATTTCCGGCCACCGCTATTAACGAACATCGACACGATCGCGGCATCCTGCTCCATGTCGATGAAAAGACGGATCGGCTCGCCGTGGCCGCGCCCGCCCGGCAACTTTGCGACATCGAGCGAATAGAACCTGCCGTTGGTCGCAAACAGCAAAAGTTTTGACGTAGTTTCCGCAAAAAACGCAAAGCCCAGCTTGTCGTCGGTCTTGAAGGTGAGGTTCGTCAGGTCCTCGGCGTGGCCCTTCAGCGTCCGCACCCAACCCTTGTCGGAGACGACCACGGTGACGGGCTCGCGCTCCACCAGCGACTCTTCGAGCGCGGCAAGATCGTGTTCGGGCGCATCGGCGAAGACGGTACGGCGTTTGCCTAGCGGCGTCTTCGGGCCGAACAGGTCGCGTACGTTACGCACCTGCTCCCCGACCTTGGCCCATTGTTCGGATTCGGACTTCAGGATCGCGTTGACCCCCTTCAATTCCGCCCGCAGGTTCTTGTCCTCGGTGCGGATTTCTATTTCCTCGAGCTTGCGCAAGCTGCGCAGCCGCATGTTGAGGATGGCATCGGCCTGAACGTCGGTGAGATTGAACGCCTTCATCAAGGCCGGCTTCGGCTCATCCTCGGTGCGGATGATCTTGATAACCTTGTCGATGTTCAAATACGCGATCAGATAGCCGCCGAGCACCTCGAGCCGGTGTTCGATCTGCGCCTTGCGATAGGCGGAGCGTCGCAGCAGCACGTCGCGCAGATGGTCGAGCCATTCGCGCAGGCATTCCGCAAGGCCAACCACCTTCGGAATCCTGCCCTTGATGAGCACGTTGAGGTTGAGCGAAATCCGACTCTCAAGCTCGGTCAGCTTGAACAGCGATTCCATCACCAGTTCGGGATCGACATTGCGCGACTTCGGCTCGATGACAACACGGATGTCTTCCGCCGACTCGTCCCTGATGTCGCCGACCAGCGGCAGCTTCTTCTCGTTGAGCAATTCGGCGATCTTTTCGATCAGCCGTGACTTCTGCACCAGCCAGGGAATCTCCATGACCACGATGACCCAGGTGCCGCGCGCGCCCTCTTCCTGATGCCACTTGGCGCGGGTGCGGAACGCGCCGCGCCCGGTCATGTAGGCCTCGGCGATGCTTTCCTTAAAGTCGATGATGATGCCGCCGGTCGGAAAGTCCGGTCCCTTGACCCACTTCAAGAGCGCCTTTGACTTCGCATCAGGCTTGTCAATCAGGTGCAGCGCGGCGTCACAGAGTTCGGCGGCATTGTGCGGCGGGATTGCGGTGGCCATGCCGACAGCGATGCCCTGCGAGCCGTTGGCGAGCAGGTTCGGAAAGCCGCCGGGCAGCACCACCGGCTCACGGGTCTGACCGTCGTAGTTGGGACGGAATTCGACGGCATCCTCGTCGATGCCTTCGAGCAGCAGCCGCGCCACGTCGGTCATGCGGGCTTCAGTGTAGCGGTAGGCGGCGGGATTATCGCCGTCGATGTTGCCGAAGTTGCCCTGTCCGTCCACCAGCGGATAGCGCGACGCAAAGTCCTGCGCCAGCCGTACCAACGCGTCGTAGATCGACTGGTCGCCATGCGGATGGAACGAGCCCATTACGTCGCCGACGATCTTTGCAGATTTCTTGAACGGCGTACCGGGATCGAGCCGCAGCAGCCGCATGCCGTAGAGAATACGGCGGTGCACCGGCTTGAGGCCGTCGCGAGCGTCCGGCAGGGCGCGGTGCATGATAGTGGAGAGCGCGTAGGCGAGATAGCGCTCTTCCAGCGCATCCCGCAGCATGACATCATGAATTTCCGCCGGCTCGGCAGGAATCAGTCGCTTTCCCATGAGGAGGGGTTAAACCCGGAGGCCGACCCGGGCAAGGCACGAATCAATTGCAGCCCGTCCTCCCGGCAAAGGCCGGGACGTATACGCCCTGGAAGGGATCGCGACAGCCATTCAAACAACCGAGCTGATCCGTGCCCGCGGCCGTACCACCGCATTGATGAAACCTGCCCGGGCGTCGGAGTGCCCCTGCCCACGCGGTTCCAGCACATGGCGCAGCAGGAAGCGTCCGGTCAGTTCAAAACCATCGAGCAGGTCCTGTTCGGACCAGCCGTTCCGGCCATCGTCGTCCTCGCGCAGGAACGGCGGCAGCCGCAACAGCCGATCACACCATGGTTCGCCAGCCTGCCGCGACACCGCACCGCCCGATTTCGGCGAGACGTAGATCAGGTCGGTGGTGGTACCGGTCGCCGCACACGTCGACAGATCGAGGCCGAAACCGAGTTCGGTCAACATCGCCAGTTCGAACCGGATCAGATGAATCGCCGCCTCGCCCGCGCCGTCGAAATCATCCAGCGTCCGTTCCAGCATCTCGAAAATATCTTCGTGCGGATCGCGCTCCGGCAACAGCCTCGCCAGCGCCGCGAGATGCGTCACGCCGTAGGTCGCATGGGATGCCCCGAGCAGGTTGGCGGCGCGCATCCGCGTACATTCCAGCGCGTAAGTGCCGAGATGTTCGTCGAGCCGCGCCCGCCACACCGCGCTCACGGTGTTGCCGGGCTGCAGCAACGGGCGCTTCCGCGATCCGGCGCCGCCGCGAACAAGTCCGAGATGGCGTCCGTGGCTGCGCGTCAGCAATTCGACGATGGCGCTGGTCTCGCCATGCCGCCGCACCCCGAGCACGATTCCCTCGTCGGTCCATTCCATGGCGCCAGCTTATAATATCGCGCGGCGTTTCGCAGCCATTCGATCAGATGGAATTGAACCAGTCTTTCGCATCTCCCGTGAATGAAAAATAAATCCCGGCCGCAGTCAGGCCGCTCGAAAGCGCGTCGAGTGCCGACGTCAGCGTCAGTCCGTTTCTCAATGAATTGAGCAACGAGAGCACCGAGAGCCCGAGCGCCCCGACGAGGATCCACCGCGCCCAGCTCTTCCGGTGCCGTGCCGCGAGCCAGACCATAAGCAGAAAAAACGTCAACAGGATAACGGCAAACATCTCGATGCTCATCGCTGCCGCCTCGCTAATATCAGGCGGGGTGCGTTCGATGAATGCAGCCGACAGCGTGTCGATCAGGAGCGACAAGTACAGCAGGATTTCGAACCGCAGCACGTTTCTCGGGATCGTCATCACATCCGCCGGCCTATTCCTTGGGAAAATCCAATCCCATTTCACGATAACGGTTCGGATCGTCGCCCCAGTTTTCGCGCACCTTCACGAACAGGAACAGATGCACGGGCTGACCAAGGATCTCGCCGATCTCCTTGCGGAAGTTGGCGCCGATCGCCTTGATGGTAGCGCCACCCTTACCTAGCACGATCTTGCGCTGGCTATCGCGTTCCACAAAGATGGTCTGGTCGATCCGGACTGATTTATCGTCGCGCTCGGTCCAGGTGTCAGTCTCGACGGTGGATTGATACGGCAATTCCTGATGCAGATGACGGTAGATCTTCTCGCGGGTGATTTCCGCGGCGAGATGACGCAGCGGCGCGTCCGACATCTGATCTTCGGGATAATGATACGGCCCTTCCGGCACGCGCTGCGCGAGCGCACGGCGCAGATCGTCGACGCCGTCGCCTGACAGCGCCGAGACCATGAACGTATGCTCGAACGGCAACCTGGCGTTGGCCGCCTGCGTCAACGCCAGCAGTTTTTCACGGGGCACGAGATCGATCTTGTTGAGCACCAGGATTTTCGGATGCGCGACATTTGCGAGCTTGGTCAGGATCGCATCGGCTTCGTCATCGATACCGGATCTGGCGTCGAGCAGCACGCAGACAAGATCGGCATCATGCGCGCCGCTCCACGCGGTCGAGACCATGGCCCGGTCGAGCCGCCGCTTTGGCGCGAAGATGCCGGGCGTATCGACCAAAATGATCTGCGCGTGATTTTCGATGACGATACCGCGGATCAGCGCGCGGGTGGTCTGCACCTTCCGCGAGACGATGGTGACTTTGGAGCCGACCAGCGCATTGACCAGCGTGGACTTGCCAACGTTCGGCGCCCCGATCAACGCAACAAAACCGCATCGCGTAGTCGTGCCGGCTTCGCTCACTTCACACCTTCACGGTCTATCATCGCCGATGCCGCCGCTTTTTCTGCCGCGCGCTTGCTGCTGCCGATGCCCTCCGAGGCCTCCAGCCCAGGCAACTCCACCGCGACGCGAAATCGCGGATCGTGATGCGGCCCGGTACGTTCCACTTCGCGGTAAACCGGCGTCGGTAGACCCTTGCCTTGCGCCCACTCCTGCAGCACGGTCTTGGGATCGCGTAGCGGCCGCACCGGCTTGCGCATTCGCTCGGTCCAGTTGCGCTCCACGAAGGTAGCCGCCGCCGCATAGCCGCCATCGAGATAGACCGCGCCAATCACCGCCTCGCAGATATCTCCGAGCACCGACCGGCGCAGCCGCGCGCCGGCACCGGCGCCGACCGCGCCGAGCTTGATGCCCTCGAGCAGATCGAGTGATTTGGCGACATCGATGCAGGTCTCCTTGCGTACGAGATCGGCGAGCCGCTTTGACAGTTCGCCCTCGTCCGCTTTCGGGAAGGCGCGATAGAGCATGTCGGATACCACCAGACCGAGGACGTGATCGCCGAGGAATTCTAGACGCTGGTAACTGTCGCTCCGTCCGCGCGATGACTTCAGCGCCGAGACGTGGGTGAAGGCCGTCGTCAGCAGCGAGAGATCGGCGAACTGGTGCCCCAACCGCAGCTCGATCGCGGCCATAATCGCCTTGGCACTGGTGCGGGCACGCTTTTTCTTCGCAGGTGCAACAGTGCCTGCGTCGGACGACACCACCGCGGCGTCCGCGTCCGGGACCGGCTTGATGTCAGCCGATTCGTCGATCATCGCACGATGGAGAATATACAATTCCACCGCACCGCGGTGGGCCAGCGCCATATCTGCCAGGCGTGTTCGCCCTCACCGATCGAGAAGAAGATCATCTGGGCCCGTCCGATGAGATTCTCGAACGGCACATAGCCGACCGCGGAGAGTACGCGGCTGTCGGTCGAGTTGTCGCGATTGTCGCCCATCATGAAGAAGTGGCCGGGCGGCACGGTATAGACATTGGTATTGTCGTAGAAGCCGTTGTCGACACAATCGAGAGTTTTGTAGGTGACACCGTTCGGCAGCGTTTCCTGCCACTGCTTGACCCGCGCCGTCGCATCAGAGCCGCAGGGGTCCTCACCGACATAATCCGGCAGCCGCTCGCGCTGCACCGGCTTATCGTTGATGTAGAGCAGCCCTTCCTTCATCTGGATTTGGTCGCCCGGCAACCCGATCACCCGCTTGATGTAGTCGGTGGTGGTGTCCTTCGGCAGGCGAAACACCACAACATCGCCGCGGCTCGGTTCGGAACCCACAATGCGTCCGGAAAACAGCGGCGGCGAGAACGGAATGGAATAGTGGGTGTAGCCGTAGGAATATTTCGAGACGAACAAGTAGTCGCCGACC
>CAVXSV010000003.1:0-35369 GCA_963764445.1 uncultured Alphaproteobacteria bacterium | reverse complement strand
CACGAATTGTCGCTCGCAGAGAAGCATTGCCGGTGGAAACCCAAACCTATGTACGCAAAATCACCGGCAGCCCCGCCGAGAAACCCGGGCTTTGGAATTGAAAACCCTGAAAGTGGCACAACAGCTTCCTGCCCAGGCGGCATGCGAAGGCACCGCGGGATTGTCTCGGAACCAGATAGATATTGCCGTTTCCGTGTCGCTTGCACCTGCGATCAGCAGAGACACCGTCGGAAAGGCAAAGCGAGAAGCGGCGGAAGCGGCCCGAGCCTCAGCAAAGGCAGCCGCTGCCGCAAAGGAGAAATTGCACACCGCGTCGATAAAGCTGAAAAAGCACAATATCGCCCTTGTAGGCTCGACCTCGAAAACGGCAAATGCAAAGGCGAACCACAAAGATGGCATCGGCTTCCGAGCGATAAGCAGCAGCGACTTTTCTTCTACACCGGGCGCGGCACGCATGCGAAGTCAGGCGATAATCCGCAGAACGCCGTAACGCAGCCTCAAAAGTGAAAACTGGATAGGGTCTGGAGCTGATAACCAGAGACTTACAGCGGCAGCAATGAGACGGGCGACAATTCATTGCGAACGGTCGTCAGAATCTGGGTGGGCGATGCGACGGAAGTCCTTCAGGCGACAGAACATGGCGCTGATGGCGTGGCCGGTCCACAGACGCGAGAAGCATTCTTCCAGCGCTCGGTTCGCCTTGGGGCGGATGTTCGGCATCGCACCCTTTCCTCGACCTGTCGGCGGATGGCATCGCTGTCATAACCCTTGTCGCCGTGCAGGATCGCGGAACGTGGCATCTCTTCGAGCAGAACCGCTCCGGCGGTGCAATCGGCTATCTGACCCCCGGTCAGCAAGAACGCGACGGGACGACACTCGGCGTCGGTCAGAGCATGGATCTTCGTGGTCCGCCCGCCGCGCGATCGGCCGATGGCCTGCTGATGTTCCCCCCTTTGCCGCCAGATGCGCATCGATGCGCCTTCACGGCCGAGCTATCGATCAGGACCTGCGCAGGAGGGCCGCCGGCCGTTGCGAGTGCGTGGGATATGTCTACCCATACGCCCTTCGCTGCCCAGCGGACGAAGCGATTGTAGAGTGTTTTGCGCGGACCATAGACCTCCGGCGCATCGATCCAGCGCCCACCGGACTTCAGCACCTGGATGATGCCACTGATGACCCGCCGATCATCGACCCGTGGCTTGCCGCGCGTATCGTTAGGCAGAAGCGGCTCAAGCCGAGCGAACTGATCCTTCGTTAGCCAAAAGTAATCGCGACTTATGAGGGGCCTCCTGTCGGAGACCGTGAATCACAAATTCAGCGCAGGGTGCACCGCTTTATGGGTCCCGACCCTAGGTAAGTTCGGATAAAGCGTCCTTAAACTTCCTGCGCAGGATTTGCTAGCGAAACGAAAACGGCCAGCTCATTGGCTGGCGGTTTCGCGATCGGCGGAAACGTTTTCCAGCGTCGTCCAGACAGATTTCGGATAAAATCCTATACGGCGGGCTGATAATGCCTCGCTGTCGGTATGGTGAGCTACCGGCAGGTCAGACAGGATTTTATCCATGGCGACGATGCTGAATGAATATCATCCCTAGTTCGCTGAAGCCCTTGCACTCCCGTATTAAATCCAGCGTGTTCATGGTCGCATGACGCATCACTTATTTTCCCGCGTCGTCGGGCACCACGTGAAGCTCTTTGAAACAGGCGCGCACTTGGTCTGATACCGAAATGCTCCGGGTGGGTATCAACGCAGATGGCGCGATGGCTGGATCTTCGAAGCATGGCTCGCGCTAGGGCAAGTTTACAAGTAGATAAGGTTCGGCACCCACCGCAAACGAAAATGCCCTGAAGACATGCAGACCGCGACCCAGAAGGCGTGAGAGGACTTGCAGAAATGGATAGGCCGGCGATTGCGCTCTTCACGTGCTTCGCGCAGTCGCGTGCTCCGACGAATAGGATCCGACCCAAGCAGGGATGCCTCAGGCCAGTCAACCAAACGCGACACGGATTTCGAGGCTTTCGACTCGAACGCAAACCCTTCTGGCGAACCCGGGTTAGGCTGCCGTGCTTGCCAAAATTATACTAGTTGAGCGAGGATGTCTTGACATCGGCCCCGTCCTGCAAATTTCGGAAGGATGCCCATGCCGAACCAGCCCCGTTCCGTCGCGACGTCGAATCGCACCGTTTCCTCCGTGATCTGGATCGCGATCGCTGGGCTCGGTGCCTTCGCTTTTGCGGGTATCGCGCTCAATCGTAACGAGGCGATTAGCGCGGCTTGGCTAGTGACAGCAGCGATCTGCGTCTACCTCATCGCGTATCGCTTCTATAGCAAATTCATTGCTGAGAAGGTTGGCCAGCTCGATGACACGCGATAACACAGCCGAGCGCCACAACGACGACCTCGACTACGTTTCGACTAACAAGTACGTAGTTTTCGGTCACCATTTCGCGGCTATCGCGGGCGCCGGGCCCCTGGTCGGGCCACTGCTGGCGGCGCAGATGCGGTTATCTGCCTCGGCACACTCTCGATTTTCTGGTGGGAGTGGTCTTTGCCGGCGGAGTGCAGGACTTCGTAATCCTGTTCTGCTCGATGCGGCGCGACGGCCGCTCCCTGGGCGAGATGGTCAAGATGGAAATGGGCCCGGTCGCTGGCGGCGTTGCCTTGGTCGGCACGCTTGGGATCATGATCATCATTCTTGCCGCCCTTGGCCTAGTGGTTGTGAAGGCACTGGGCGAAAGCCCGTGGGGTACGTTCACCGTAGCTGTCACCATTCCGGCCGCCATGTGCATGGGTATCTACATGCGCATTATCCGGCCGGGGAAGGTCGGGGAAGCGTCCGTTTTCGGCGTCGTCGTACTGTTGCTCGCCATCTGGTACGGGCAATACGTCGCCAAGGATCCTAGCCTCGGCCCAGCATTCACTTACAGCGCGCCCGCTCTCGCTTGGGCTATCATTATTTATGGCGCGGTGGCTTCCATGCTCCCTGTTTGGTTGTTGCTGGCCCCGCGCGATTACCTAAGCACATTCCTAAAGATCGGGGTGATCCTCGCGCTGGCGATCGGCATCTATCTGGTGCAGCCCGAGCTTAAGATGCAGCCGGTGACGCGCTTCGTGGACGGTACCGGGCCGGTGTTCTCGGGTCCCCTGTTCCCGTTCCTGTTCATCACCATTGCCTGCGGCGCGGTGTCCGGCTTCCACGCGTTGATCTCTTCCGGCACGACCCCGAAGATGATCGAACGGGAATCGGCATGCCCGCTTTGTCGGCTACGGTGGCATGCTGATGGAATCGTTCGTTGCCATGATGGCGCTGTGCGCGGCCTGCGTGCTCGATCCCGGCATCTACTTCGCCATGAACAGTCCTGCGGCGGTGATCGGCGATACGCCGCAGCGGGCGGCCGAGGTGATCAGTAATTGGGGTTGGGTGATCACGCCCGAGACCATCACCCAGACGGCCGCCGACGTGGGTGAGCGCACCATCCTCAACCGAGCTGGCGGCGCACCAACCCTGGCGGTTGGAATAGCGCAGATCATGGCGCAGGCGTTCGGTGGCAAGACGCTGGAAGCCTTTTGGTACCACTTCGCTATCCTGTTCGAAGCGCTGTTCATCCTTACCGCGGTCGACGCCGGGACGCGGGCGGGCCGCTTCATGATTCAGGATCTGCTCGGCCACATTTACGCGCCGCTTGGCCAGACCGAATTGATTTTCTCAAATATCTTTGCTACAGTGCTGTGCGTCGCCGGTTGGGGCTACTTCGTCTACCAAGGCACCATTGATCCCCTCGGCGGCGTGAACACGATCTGGCCGCTGTTCGGTATTAGCAATCAGATGCTAGCCGGTATCGCACTGCTCTTGGCCACGACTGTGCTCATCAAGCTCAAGCGCGAGCGCTACGCATGGGTGACGCTCGTGCCGACTGCATGGCTTCTGGTGTGCACGCTCGCAGCCGGATGGATGAAGGCGTTCTCGTCTGATCCGCGCATCGGCTTTTATTCGCTGGCCAACAAATACAGCGAGGCGGCATCGGCCGGCACCTTGTTGGCTCCTGCGAAGAGCATCGCGGAGATGCAGCGCGTTGCGCTAAACAATTACATCTGCGGCACGCTTACGGTGATGTTCGTCCTGCTGATCGTGGTGATGGGCTATTTCACCATCCGGATGTCGTTGCGGGCGCTCCGGAACGCGGGGCCGAGTGCCAACGAGTACTCCACCCATCGCCCGCGGAGAAGGATTGGCCAATGTTGCTGCGTGATGTCCTTAAACCGGTGCTGTCAAGCACTGAGTTCCACGGGTATGACAGCGGTGGAGTGCGTGGCCGTTGCGCGGATTGCGGCCTCCCAGCTGCGGCACGGCTGGCTGCACGTCATCGGTGCGCCCGACTATCAGGCTTACCTCGCCCATCACGCGCAGCGTCATCCGGGCACCCCGGCACTGAGCGAGCGCGAGTACGTGAACGTCTTCATCGAGCGGAGGTACAATCGGCGCGGTGCCGGGCGCTGCTGCTAGGGTGCCGTGACGACCGCTTGCGGTGCGAGATTATTGCTGAGGAGGATTGCAAACTCCACGATGCTTAAAAGCGTTGAAGCAGCTGAGCTGCAGCTCACCGCCGCCTACGACTTGAAATCGGCACGATGCAAACGCATTACGGTGTCCGGTCGGACGATCGTTAGTGCACCATACGTCTTGGAAACAGTCGGCAGACACCTCCCAATATCAGTCTTTCAATTCGAGATGGAGGAAAGTCTCCTCGGACCGGTTCGCCGCGGCATTACTGTCGCAGATCATCGAACTCGAAGCCGATAAAGTGCCGGTCTTCGCCAGCTAGGAGCGGCGTAAAGCATGGTCGTTTCGATACCTACACGGGGATAGCAGCCCATGGGTGGTAATCAACGCGAGCTAAAGGAAGAGCGCGAGCGTCGTCCCGATCGATTGGCCCGAGATGGCAAAAGGTGGGCACCGGCGTCACAGCATACCCGTTTCGAGAATGCCTTATTCCAACCGTTTTTTGTTCAAGTAACATTCAGTCAGCCGCGCGCTAAATGTCCGTTGTATGACTAAAGCAGAACGACCATGCGCCTGAACAGAAGTCTCGCAATCCTTGCGTCGTGCCTGCTTCTCTTGGGCGCATTCTCCGTCATCCCGGATGTGGCTGTCGCCCAGCAACAAGAAAAGCGAATCGCGCTGGTGATCGGCAACGGTGCCTACACCAAGGTGCCGCTCGCAACCGCCGCCAACGACGGCGGATCTGATCGCACAGACACTTGCAGGCGGCGGGCTTCGATGTCGCCGGCGCGCGCGACCTCGACGGCGATACGCTGCGTGGGGCTTTTCGCGATTTCGTGAAGAAGGCGGAAGAATCCGGGCCGGACACCGTGGCGGTGGTTTATCTCGCGGGTTATGGAATCCAGCTCGCCGGCGAGAACTATTTCATTCCGGTGGATACGACCATCGCGCGCGACACCGATATTCCCATCGAGGGACTGCGGATCGGCGACTACATGCGCCAGCTCGCGGCACTGCCGCTAAAAGTCAGCGTCGTCGTACTGGATATCGCGCGCGAGCAGCCGTTTATCGAAGGCGGCCAGTCGATTGCAAGCGGCCTCGCGCTGGTCGAGCCCAATCCGCGGATGCTGATCGCGTTCAACGCCGCGCCGGGCACGGTCGCGCCGGATGAGCAGGGGCCCTATGGCGCCTACGCGCAGGCGCTGGCCGAAATGATCCGCACCGGCGGTCTGTCGCTTCCCGAGTTATTCAACCGCGTGCGGCTGCGCGTCAACGAGAACACCAAGGGCGCGCAGGTGCCGTGGGACACGCAGAAGGTCGATGCGCAGTTCATGTTCTTCGATCGTGCGCCCGACGCTCCTGCGCCCGCCGTGCCCGATCAGGCCGCGGTGCGCGACAAGCCGATCCGCGATCTCGGCGCGTCCGACGCTTATGTCGCGGCGCTCGACCGCGATACCCTGCAAGGCTATGAGGATTTCCTTGCCGCCTATCCGCATGACCCGATGACGAAGCGGGTGAGGGCGATCGTCGCGGCGCGCCGCGAGGCGATCACCTGGCGGCGCACCTATCGCACCGATACGCCGGATGCCTATTGGTCGTATCTGCGGCGCTATCCGCGCGGCCCGCACGCCGCCGACGCGCGTCGCCGGCTGGCCATCCTATCGGCGGCGCTTGAGCCGCCGCCGACATTCGCCATGATCGATTATGATGTGCCGCCACCGCCGCCGGATGAAATCGTCTATGTCGACCGGCCGGTGCTGATGTTCAGCGATCCGGAATTCGACTTCGCGCCGCCGCCACCGCCGCCAGTGTTCTTCCTGCCGCCGCCGCCGGTGGATTTCGTGGTGCTGGAGCCGCCGCCGCCGCCGGTCGGCCTGTTCTTCCTGCCGCTCCGTTGTTCGTGCCGATTCCGACCTATGTGAGCTTGCGCCGACTTATGTGCGGCCGCCGCCGAACAACATCATCTTCACCAACATCCACAACACCACGGTGATCAACAACGTTATCAACCGTCCGCCGCATGCCGGCCGCGATGAATCCGGCTGCGCCTGTCTGAGCCCGGTCAAGCCTAATTCCGCGCCGGCGCCAGAACCTCCCGCCGCCACGCTCCGCCGCGCCCGCTCGATCGGTCGCCGGCCCGTGACCGACCGGTATCGGACCGGCGTTACCTGCCGCGGTCGTGCAGAAGGCACCGCTCATCCAACAAGGCAAAGCGCCTGTCCCGCCAAGCGCGTCGATTAATCCGGCTGCGAAAACCGGATCGCCGTACAGCCCGACGGCAAGCCGCCGGGACCGCGCGGCAGCGTCCCCGCGGGTGGCGCGCCGGCTCAGCCTGCTACGCCGCGTCCGGCCACGACTCTGCCTTCCACGGCCCCGGCGGCGACCGGGCGACCGCCCGCGACGGCGGCGGAGCGCGGCCAGCCTGCGCCGGGCGCAACTCCGACGAGCAAGCAGCTTCCGAAGACCAACGCTCTACCGGTACCCGGTGCCAAGGGTGCCCCGCCGGCACCAGCCACGTCGACACCAAGACCTGCCGTGACCGCTCCGGGAACGGGGCCGGCTTCCGATGTTCGACCGTCGCCGACCGTCGGACCGGGCGGTGCTGCGCCTGCTACAACCGCGCCAGCGGTTGTACCAAAACCCGGCACTGCAACTCCGCCACCGAGGCCGCAAATTCAGCCGCAAGTCCGAAGGCCGGGACCGCCACCCCGAACCGCCCCAACGGCTGTCGCGCCGCCACATACGTCTCCACCGCGAACTGCCCCGGCCGTAAGGTCCGCGCTTCCGCCCCACGCACACGCCGCCAAGGTCAGCGGCTCCAGCGCCGCATGCAGCACCGCCGCCGCGGATAGCGGCGCCTCCGAGACCTGCACCGCCGCCGCCACGCGTTGCCCCGCCACCACGGCCAGCGCCGCGCGCGGCTCCGCCGCCACGGCCGGTTGCACCGCCTCGGGCAGCTCCGCCGCCACGGCCGGCTCCCGTAGCCCGTCCGGCGCCGTCGCCACGTCCTACTGGGCCTGCGGCAAAGAAGTGCCCGCCGAACGTTCCGAAATGCTAAGGCGCACTGAGGACAATCAGTGTCGCATCACAGAAATTCACTTTTACGGTGCGCCGTTTGGCCGCGACGAGGCGGCCAACCGCGTGGCGTCATTCACGTGATGTCCGACGCGCGGCACACCTGCTCGCTGCCGGCGCCTGGCTCGGAGGTCTGATTTCCGCTGGCGGGCGATCCTGCATCGCCCCGGGAGAACGTGGGTCCGGAAAAGGTGAGCCAGATTTTACCGTGGCTCTCCGGCTTGGGGTACGTCGCGTCGCGCGAAGTTCACCGGTGGGCTCGTCAACGGCTAGTTCCTGATCAATTCTCCTATAAGCTTACCCTGCGCAGGAATGCTTGCGCTCGCTGTCGCGAACCGATCTGGCTCGTTCCGTCGATGAGCAAGGCAAGAACGGATGCGGCCCGGGAATTAGCAAGGTGGTCCGCGCGGAGGATATCTGGAATCGTTCGAGGAGATTCCGAAACCTCATGAGTTTGAAGGCACCGTGAGGCTCTTTCCCATCGTTTCACGCGGCATGGTGGCTCTGATTTGATACCGCGGCGGGATATTTAATACCGCATTTTGTTTTTCCGTGGCCCCACCTCATGAACTCTGGCGGCGTATGATGACGGAGCTTTTCAGAATTCGTTGGTCAGATTATGCAAGCCGAGTTAGCGCAGACAACCTCGTGAGCTGGAAAGCAGATCTCCTCGCCAAGGGACGGGCAGCCAAAACTATTCGCGACAGCAAACTGGGCGGGCAAAGCGTCGATGACATAGGCGCGGGCGCAACAGCAACCCTGAGCGATCATTTTAGCGCTGCACGTTCGGCTTCGACCGCTTCAAATGACCTGCCGTTTGCTTCCAGAATGGCGCTGAGGCCGCACACAGCATGCAGCCGACGAATCGTCACGTCGCAATAGAGCGGATCGATTTCGATGCCAAAGCCGCGGCGGCCGGTTTGTTCCGCCGCAATAAGTGTGGTGCCGGACCCCGTAAAGGCATCGAGTACAATGCCTTTACGGTGCGAACAATCCCGAATGGCGTCAGCAACCATGGCCACGGGTTTAACGGTTGGATGAAGACCGAGATCCGAACGATCGGTACCAAAGCTGTTGACGCCTGGATAACTCCAGATATTTGTGCGGTATCGGCCGTGCTTACCTAGGTTCAGGACCCATTAATTTTCTTGCGGAGAGGCGTTTGGACTGATTCATTGGCGTTGTTGGGAGACGCCGCAATGTCCGATTTGTTTCTGCTGACCGAGGCGCAGATGCGCCGGATCGAACCGTATTTTCCTTTGTCGCACGGAGTTGCGAGGGTTGATGACCAGCGGGTGATCAGCGGCATCATTTTCGTCATCAGGAACGGTCTGCGCTGGCGCGATGCGCCGTGTGAGTATGGTCCGCACAAGACCGTCTACAATCGGTTCGTGCGCTGGAGCCGTCTTGGTGTGTTCAACAAGATATTTGCCGAACTGGCCCGTAAGGGCGGCACCCCGAAGCGGTTAATGATCGACGCCACCCATCTGAAGGCGCATCGCACCGCCGCAAGCCTTTTAAAAAAGGGCCTGTTCCCCGACGTATCGGGCGCACGAAGGGCGGCCTGAACTCGAAGCTGCACGCCGTATGTGATGGTCAGGGACGTCCGGTCATCATGCTGCTTAGCGAAGGCCAGATGAGCGATTACAAGGGGGCCGCGTTGATGGTCGATGCGCTGCCGCCCGCGAAGCAGTTGCTCGGCGACAAGGGCTACGACGCCGACTGGTTCCGCCAGGCGCTCGCGGTCCGGGGTATCACGGCCTGCATCCCATCGAAGTCCAACCGCGCAAAGCCGATCGAACATGACCGCATTCTCTATCGCGAACGGCACAAGATCGAAAATACGTTCGGCAGGCTCAAGGACTGGCGGCGCATCCACACCCGTTACGATAGATGCGCACATACCTTCATGTCTGCCATCTGCATCGCAGCAGCCGTCATCTTCTGGCTCTGATCAATAAGTCCTGACCCTAGTTCGACATTGTTAATGTGGGGTGCAGCGCCTGACTTGAAGACAAATACCAACTCGTGCTGCGACCGATAAAGCGATCCCATGCCGCCATTATTTTTGGTCCAAACGCAGATATTTTTGAGCTCGCTATAGGCGGCTTTGCCGGCTTGCAGAATTTCTTCGACATGCCGCCAATCCATGCATTGAAAATGGATCGATCCGTCGACAGAAAATTCTGCAAGATTTCCAAAAACCGAAATCAAGAACGCCGTAAACTCTGCTTGCGACATCTCCCCCGACGCCATCGCAAACTCGCGATGCTGGACGCTCCCCAGGCCGCCTACGTGCCCGTTAATCGGAACGTTATAAGGCGGATCGGTAAACACCAGTTGCGCGCGGGCATCGCCGAGCAGGTGCTGATAGGTCTCGCGCTTTGTCAACTCTTCGCAGATCAGACGATGGCTGCCAATCTTCCAAACATCTCCGGCGCGCGTAATGGCCTTGCCCGGCGCAATCGGAATCACGAGATCGGCTGTATCGTTGCTGTTGGCCGGCGTTAGCTCGCCGATCAGCAGGTCGATCTCAGGAAGCTCAAAACCGGTCAAGGCAACATCAAAACTGAGGTCGAGTTCGGTCAGATATTGAAGTTCGAGACCTAACAAATTTCGGTCCCAGCCAGCGTTTTCGGCAAGCTTGTTGTCGGCGATCACATAGGCGCGGATTGCAGCTTCGCTCATGGCTGATAATCGGACAGTCGGGACTTCTTGCAGCCCGGCGATTTTCGCGGCCTCGACGCGGCCATGGCCTGCAATGATACCGTTGCAATCGTCAACCAGAACGGGGTTTGTAAAGCCGAACTGTTCGATAGCCCGCGCAATCTGGGCAATCTGTTTCTTGGAATGGGTGCGGGGATTGCCTTGGCGCGGTCTTAGAGCAGCTATTTCCTGATAAACGATGGCAAGATGTGATCTAGATGCAGAGTTCGTGAGCATTGGTACCTCCATGATTGAGGAGGTGTTTTTAGAGACGAAAATTCGCGACTTCATTCACAATAAGTGGGCTTATTATGGTTAAGAAGCCCAATTCAGAAACGCTCTCCAATCCATGCGCTTGAGCCATCGAGCTGTCGTCATTCGAGCGGCTCGCTCATGCGGAGATCCAACCCACCAAGCACTGGTCTGAATCCGAGACCATCCCTTAAGACCCAGACTTCGCTCTCGCTTTTGCAGCCATTCAAGGCACGCCCGATATTTCGCTATGGCCAGTTGGATCTGAATTTCTTTTAGTGCCGAATTCCGAGGGCGGCCGGTGCGAGGCCTTAACTCGTCGCGATGGTCGATGGTCGCAATCAACCACGACGGAAGCGGGGCATTTCGATTCGCTTTTAATAGATCAGTGAGTTCGACCGAAGTCGGCAAACGTCCTTGGGCAATCTCCCGTTCCCAATAGGGAAAGCTCTTTTTATCATAGAGGTCGTAGATGCTAACTGGGTGGGGCATGTCGATGTCGCCAATTGAATTCCATAACCGAGAATAACGTCCCGAGCGGGCATACTGCTTGGGACGGTCTAATAAGGCCCTGTTATTGATCCGTTACTGGATCGTAGCGTTCGCCCCACTTCCGTTCATAGGCTAGCATGGCCTCGCCCAGAGGAGAGGGTCGACCCTTCCGCGCATTTTCCAATTCCACCGAAACAATGTCCTGTTTCAATTGTCTTGGCTGCCGCCACAGCTTCAGCTGGCGGATCAGGTTCCCAAGCAAGAGATGGATCTCGAGCCTTAGCATTGTGCGTTTCAGCCTGTGCGGTCCATTCTTTCGAAGTTAAGCCTTCCGGGACGACAAGAAAGCCTCCCCCGCTGCTCGTCCGTTGCCGGAGCGAGCTTGGCATGAATCCGTGCGAGTTCGATGATCATCGATGGCACACCTCGAGCTGCTTCCCGTTTCAGCACCTCCAGGACATGTCCCAGAACAGGCTGCGTTATTTTTCTTTCTCCATATGAGATTTGCACTTGCTTCAATCCGACTTTCTGAGCCGCTTTCGAAAGGCTGATCGAGCCGCGCGGCCGACCTTTCGGGTTACCCGACTTTCCCTTGAGAAACCGATATTCGGGAGGGGGCGGCTTGCGGCCGCCAGGAAGCTTTGAGTGGTTAGGCATTTGCGCGCCCTTTCAGAAGCTGGTGATAGAGTTTATCAATCTGGGCTCTATGGCTTGCGCGCTCGGCTTTAGCGGCGGCGAGGGTCTCGGGGTCCCAAGGCGGATTTCCCAACTTGCTGAGCAAGACGCGAAAGGCTGGCCAGGTGAAGCCTTTCGGAATAACTAAGGCGCCATGGGTTTGCCAGCTGACGGGCGCATCGAGCAATCCAGCCTTCTCGAAAATCTTGAGTACTTCTTTGATGGCTCGCGGCTTACCTCTTAGGGCCTCTCTAACCAGCGAGTTGATGCCGGCCACAAACGGATCGACTGCGATTGACCTTCCCCCGCGTTGTGCCCGCAAGGGTTGATCGAGCTGGCTTCTAAATTCTGGAAGCCCGCGTTTCCGATCGGCCTTTTTGCGACCGCCCGAATTGCCTGGTTTGAACTGATATTCTTGAGGTGGCTTCTTATAGCCAACGGGATATTCATGACTCATGGATTCGCTCCGGAGTTGGGAGCTGGCCATAAAAAAAGCGCAGCTCCGGTTAAAACCGAAACCACGCAATCTGCCCATGCAGCGTCGAGGTACCTTAAGAACAGCTCCGGCCCATGCCGGCTCCCCATTCACAATGGCGCGACGCAACGGCCCATACCGCATCATCGACGCCCATCTCTGGCCTCGAGACAATATGACTATTCAGAGTGGATTTCAAGCGTCGCGACAATCCAGATCATCCGCCGCGTACAACGAAAAGCAGTAAATTTCAGCGGGCTCGAGGCACGCACGTTCATGGCCGTTTTCGCGCCGATGTCGTTTATTTTCCCGCAAATGCTTTCACAAATTCCCGCTGGCATCCTGCCGGGAATTTTCTGCGAAAGGCCTACAAAAGCGCAGCTTCTGATGTGCTCGGGCTTGCCAAAAGGTCGAAATTTGCAATTTTGCCCTGTTAATTCCCGTAAAATCCCCGGAGACCGGCTCGCATCGGACTGCGTCCGCCACCATCCAGTCTACAGTTTTGTTGTTGCATTGAGACCGGTAGGAAAGGCCCGCCGTTGGCGGGGTTTTCTGACCCTGGTTTGGTGGTTGGCTGTCTCCGTTCGTGGATCTGTCGATTTTTCGGTCCCTGTCTCTGGTCGAAAAATTTCCGTTCCTGGCGGGGTTCCATTCAGCTCAGAATAACGGCCTGCTGCCGGGCACTGGGTCGATCGCTTCGGTGGATTGCAACTGTGCTGGAAAGCCGGCCCGTTCGTTGATCTGCCAAGATTTCGCCTGCGAAAGATCAGTCCTGCGGAGGCGTCGTTGAGGTGAGAGCCGCAAGGCCCGAAGCTGAGCGGTACTCACGCTCGGACAGCATCGCGCGGTCATTTGACCGCGTCGACTGTCGCACGACCGCCTGGTGCGCAGACAGCAACGTTAAAAATGTCGATCTAACGAGACCAACAATCCCATGCAACGGTGAAATGCACAGCCGTCGTTCCGACGAACATAACTAAAGCGTCGGCAATCCAAGCTTCTTATATTGTTTCGACCACTCGGGCGGTGCATCGCGTAGTTGCGCGATGCCTATGCCGCGGGGCAGGCGACCTTCGATCGCGGCCTTGACGAGTGGCGGCGCGAGGAAAGCCATCGACAGCGTTAGATTGATTTGTCGAACGCTGCATTTTTGCCGGCCCGCAATCTCTGCGATTGTAAATCGTCCGGAGACGATCTCATTCAGCCATTGCCGGCCGCGTGCAATGGCACGGATCAGGGCAGCGCGACGCTCTGCGCGGATCGGTCGTGTCCGCTGGGTCGAAGCGGATGCGGGTTGGATCACGTCTCGGAACTTGCGCATCGGCGGCTTGATCCAGGGAATCAGGATGACCTCGCCTTGACCAAGGCTGGTGCCAGCATCGTCGTGTTGAGGTAATTCGCCATCATGGTTTGACGTTGGTTCAATTGCCTTGAGGGTCACAGCCAAGTGTTTGGCACGAACCTCAACCTTAGCGATATGGGCTGCAACGGCATTTTGGTCCGAGAGCAACTGCGACCGGTCGTCAGACTTCATCAGTCGATCACGTACGGCATTCGTGACCAGCGCCTCGATCTGATCTGCGGGGACGCGAGATATGGACCCCACGGGATCATCCGAATAACCGCGCTGCCGCGGTTGGGAGATATAATACCGATATCGCACCCGATTCTTGGTCGCGTGAGTTGGGATCATTCGGTTGCCAGCATCGTCGAACAGCAGTCCCGAGAGAAGCGCTTTGGATTTTTGCCTGGCTCTGGTCCGGTGCGACCATTGTTCGGTCAGCTTGGTCTGGACGGCATCGAAGATGGATCGCTCAAGCAAAGGCGGTTGTGGTCCGGGCAGGATCTCACCCTTGAATGTCACCTCGCCGATATAGAACCGGTTGCGCAGCATATAGAATAGCGGGCCTTGGGTGAACGGAACGCCGCCCCGAATGGCACCGCTCGAGAGCTCGCGCACTTTGGAGGTCAGTCCCTTGGTTTTGAGATCGGCGACCAGGCGATTGCCGCTGCCCAATTCAAGGTAGCGCTCGAAAATGAGCCGGACGGTTTTTGCTTCGTCCTGGTGGATGGAGAGCTTGCCATCGTTGAGCGAGTAACCGAGCGGAACCATTCCTCCGACCCACAAGCCTTTGCGCTTGGAGGCGGCGATCTTGTCGCGGATGCGCTCGGCTGTCACCTCGCGTTCGAACTGGGCGAAGGATAGCAGAACATTCAAGGTCAACCGGCCCATCGATGTCGTCGTATTGAACTGCTGGGTCACTGAGACGAATGACACGCCATGAGCGTCGAATAGTTCAACCAGCTTGGCAAAGTCGGCCAGCGAACGTGTCAGGCGGTCGACCTTATAGACGACAATGACATTGATCTTGCGTGCCTTGACGTCCTCGAGCAGCTTTTGAAGGGCAGGGCGGTCGGTTGATCCGCCCGAGAACCCTCCATCGTCATAGCGCGTCTTGTTTAGCGTCCAGGTCGCATGCGCCTGGCTACGGATATAGGCTTCGGATGCATCATACTGGGCATCAAGTGAGTTGAATTCCTGATCAAGCCCGGCATCGGTCGAGACGCGCGTATAGATCGCACACCGGACGGATTTGCCAGACACGGATTTACCGGACGATCTGCGGTGCTGCCCGCAGGCCAAAGAACCGCGGCCCGTTCCATTTGGTCCCGGTGATGGCAAAGGCGACCTTGGACAGGCTGTCATAGGTTTTGCCCTCAAAGGCAAAGCCATCGGCGAGCACCATCACCCGATGGTCACGTCCATTCCATTGGCGGGTCAAGATCGCGCCCGGCGGGAGCTCCTGGTTGCGCCGATCGAGCTTGTCGGTCAGTTTGGTGATCGCAGCCGATCCCCCTGATCCAACGGCAGCCTTCAATATCTGCACCATTCCGACATCGAGATCGCCGAAGGCATCAGCCTGGATGCGGTGAGCGAGCATGGCCAACAACAGGTGCTTCGGCAGGGGAACCGGCGCCAAGCGACCCGTCAGGCCCTGCCATCGCAAGCGAAGAGCCTTGAGATCAAGATCACCGAGATGCGCGATCTCGATCTCAAGAGATGCCGCATCAACTGTGCGGCGTGATTGTTTGCGGGGCGCCATCGATTAGGCGGCCTTAGCCGATTTGCTGACCCCATCCGCTGTAGGTTTGATGCGATAGCGTCGGACCTTATCAACGAGCTCGGAATCAAGATCAAGCTTCAGTTTCTTGCGAACGACACCGGCAAAGAACCCACGCACCGAATGCGGCTGCCAACCCGTCGCCTTAACGATGGCTTCGATCGTGCAGCCATTGGTCGATCGCAGCAGAGCGAGCACTCGAGCCTGCTTGGAATTGGCGCGAGCGCTGGATGCTTTTGTTGGCAACGCGGATGAGCCGGCCACCGGCAATGGCTTCGGTACCGCCGGTCCTTTTGTCTTGATGCCACCTTGTTTGGCTTTAACGGCTCGGGTGGCAGCTAACTTTGAGCCAGGTTGTTTGGTCGCTGCTGGCCGCTTTGCTTTGGCTTTCGTCATGAGGATCTCCGTCGTTGCGGGGCAGCCATCGCGCCCCACCGCCACGGCCCCGCAGTGGCAAAAGCCGGCGGGGCATGATCCTGACCGAGCCTATTTGCTCGCTAGAACGACCTTAGTAAGGCTCCGTTGCCGCAGCAAAGCCAGTCCTTTCTGAGCAATCTTGTTGCTCAACAACAGATACGCATCGATCCGCAAGTACTACTTCGGTACGTTGTCGCCCCGATGGGATTTTGCGATTCGTCCCAAGGCTGTGGTCTGTCGGTGAAACTGCCGGATTGGTACCGCGGGTGCGCCGCCGACCGTAACAAGAGGCGGCACGTCGCGCATCACACCGCTACACGCCGCGATGCGCGCGCCGGATCCGATCACGACATGATCCGCTATCGCTGCTTGTCCACCAATCATGACACCGTCGCCGAGGTCAGCGCTGCCGGCAATCCCGACCTGAGCCGCTATCACGCAGGAGAGCCCGATTCTCACGTTATGACCAATCTGCACCAAGTTATCGATCACGGTGCCCGACCCAATGACGGTGTCGCCGAGCGCGCCTCGGTCGATTGTCGTGTTAGCGCCGATTTCGACGTTGTCTCCGATCACGACGCGACCAAGTTGCGGTATGCGGATCGGTCCGCGCGGTCCCGAAGCAAATCCAAAACCGGCTGTGCCAATCCTTGCGCCGGCAAAGATTTCCGCCCCATTGCCTATCAGCGCGTAACTGATCGAAGCGCCATCCCCCACAATACAACCATCGCCGAGTACAACGCCTTGCCCGATCACAGTATTGCAGCCGATCCGGCAGCGGGACCCCAATACAACACCTGTACCTAAGACGGCGCTCGGCTCGATCTGGCAATCGGCGCCGACTATCGCGTTATCGCTAACCGAGACTCGCATCCCGACCGCGCTGCCTCGCACTGCCTCAGGATAGAACAACCGCGCTACAGAAGCGTAATGCAGGCGCGCGGTCTCGGAAAATATCAAACAAACATCTGACCGGGGAAATTTTTGGCTCAGGTGCCGGGTGGTAAGCACCGCGCCGGCCCCTGTAGCTATGTAAGACGAATAGTATCGAGGGTCTACAAATGAGCTGAGATGTGTGATTTCCGCATCTTCGAGCGTCGCCACATCCGTAATGGTTAGACTACCCTTTACCGCATCTTCCAGATGCGCACCGATACGATCTGCAATCTCAGCGAGAGAGAAAGGTCCGGCGCGCTGGAAGAAACGGGCATCAGGCATTGCGCGGTCCTTGTATGGCCCCGTCTTGATAAGACACAATGTCATTGACAAGATCAAGGTTTAGAACGGCTGGCGCGACGCGAATGTCGCTTGTAGGAGCGTGATGAGTCTTCGTAACATTCCGCGGCGTGCTGGGAGACATCTAGCTAATTCAAAAAATGGACATTCCTATTTATTGCTATGTGATTGAACAATTGGGGAGATTGTCGAATGTTGTTTCTATCCAATCTCTTGAAGCGCTTTATTCGCCAAGGCACCCTACGAATCCGCGATGCCGGCGGCGAGGTCCATGTGTTTGGCAATCGATTGCCCGGACCCGATGTCTCCATCCGTCTGCACAATCGTAGTTTGTACATGAAGTTGTTCATCAATCCGGAGCTCTACGCCGCCGAAGCCTATATGGATGGAACGCTGACGCTCGAGAACGGCGCGCAGATTTATGACTTCTTGCTTCTGTTTTCGGTCAATCGCACGGCGCTTTATTCGTACGGTTCACAGAAACTGATGCGGCGCGTGTGGCGCGGTTTGCGGCGCTGGCATCAGGCCAACCCGATTGGGCTCGCGGCTGCGCATGCCCGCCATCACTACGACATCTCGACCGAACTTTATCGTCTGTTTCTCGACGATCAGATGCAATACTCCTGCGCCTATTTTTGCAATCCCGAGCATGACACGCTCGAACAGGCGCAACGCAACAAGCTGATCCACGCCACCACGAAATTGCAATTAAAGCCCGGAATGACGGTAGCGGAGATCGGCTCCGGATGGGGCGGCTTTGCCATTCATCTGGCGCGTGAGACTGGCGCCCATGTCACCGCGGTCAATGTCTCGCCGGAGCAGATCAAGGCGGCGCGCGGCTATGCCGAAGCCGCCGGGGTTGCCGATCGTGTTGAGTTTCGCGAGTTGGACTACCGCAATCTGACCGGACAATTCGACCGTGTGGTTTCGGTCGGCATGATGGAGCATGTTGGAATTGGGCATTTCGATGAATATTTTCGCAAGATACGCGAGCTGTTGAAGGTCGACGGCTATGCATTCATTCACTGTATCGGGCGCATGTCGCAGCCGGGCACAACTGGGCCGTTCATTCGCAAGTACATTTTCCCGGGCGCCTATGTGCCAGCCCTATCGGAAACGTTCGCCGCCACCGAACGTTGCGGACTATGGTGCGATGACGTTGAGGTTCTTCGATTGCACTACCGTTACACTGTGAAGCACTGGCGAGAGCGTTTTGCCAAAAATCGAGCCAAGGCAGCGGCGATCTACGACGAGCGATTTTGCCGGATGTGGGAATTCTATCTAGCCGCCGTCGAACTTGAATTCTTGCATGGGTCGCACATGGTGTTTCAAATGCTGCTATCGATCAACCGGGCGGCGGTGCCGATCACCCGTGATTTTATGGTTGACGCCGAGCGTGCAGCCATGATGAAGACGGCCAGCTGAGTCACACGGATGTGAGAACCTTGCGCGCCACCGCTCCCGGTTGTCTCGTGGTGACGGGCAGGCCTCTCGGCCAAGCTGCCGCGCAAATGCCCAACCGACGCCGACCAAGCTCGGTGGAGTGAGAGCTCAAAAAACACCGATCAAGAACGAGAGCCTCGCAGCACGGCATCCGGCCGCCACCATTCATAGCTGTTTCTGCTCGCCATCTATTTGACCGTTAGTAAGTCGTCACGCAGGGAATATGCCCCAGTCGAAACCATTCTCGATCGCGGTCCTCCAGCGCATTGATCATCGGAGATGATCATCCGGTATTGGCACTTTTCGGATATGCCGAATAAGCTACGGGCTGTCTGTTCTTTGGGAGCCGAACGAAGTGGCACCGCTCGCTGCGAACCCGAACCGGTCACGCACCAGTTTGCCCACGACTGCGCTACTCGACACAAAGAGGCGGCCTTTTGGGTCGCCTCCTTTTGTCTCTGTGCTCATTGGCAAACGTACATGACGTTGTCGCCGCCTTTGATTAAGGTCCCTGGCGTACAAACAATGCCGTAGCGCGCCGCATAGTCATCCCAACCATTGCTGCCAATGTACCAAGGGCCACCCGCGTAGTAGGCCCGCACCGCATCCCAAGGCTGGCCAGTGACGTCGACGTAGTGATTATAGGGAGAGTAGTGAGGCTCGGTATAATAGCCCTGTGCATGATAGCCCTGCGTATAATCGCCCTGTCGGATGACAACTCTTGCCACGCACTGGCCGTTCACTAGCGTCCGACCGATGCCGCAGCCGAAAGCGACTTGCGTGATCACGCCGTCTGGCCGGGGAATTGGCGCAGGCGTCATAGCTTGCACCGATGTCGCGGCTAACAAGGCAAGGGTGGAACCCGCAATGAATCTGATCATTTTGACTTCTCCCTTTTTTGCGCGTTTCCATTTCCAGTTAGTGCATTCCATTTGGCGCGGAGGATTTGCTCTTCCGTCGGTAACGGCAAAATTGGTGGGCTGACGACAATCTGATGTTGATCCAGATCAACAATGCCGACGACCACCGCTTATGACCCATCGCGCCGTCGGCATTTATCTACTGGGCAGCTTGGGCTATGCTCTCATGGGGTCGTCCCGCCAACTTGCCGGTGGCCCGACCTCTGTAATTTCGCTCATGATCGCTGCCAACGTCGGGCGCTGGCGGGCGGAGAGGCCATTGATTCGCACAGATCGCCGGCCTTTCAGCATCCGCCGGGGCGCTGCTTTACCTGATCGCCATAAGCTTTCATCGGAACATTCGGTCATCACAGAGAAAAACATGAAAAAGTTTGGCATAAGCTTGGCCCTAGTTGCCCTGCTCAGCAGCGCAGCTTACGTCAGTACGCCGGCCCGAGCTGAGATAGGTCGGGTCGCAGTGATCTTCACCAAGGGCGGATTCGTTCTAGGAGTCGGTGGCGGCGAGGGCGTGCTGACGCTCCGGGGCCATCACTATCCGTTCACTGTATCGGGTGTGAGCGTTGGCTTCACGGTCGGAGCCTCGACTACTAAACTTGTCGGACGGGCCCTCAATCTGAAGGGACCGGCTTCGATCGAAGGCATTTACAGCGCTGTAGGAGGCGGAGGCGCCGTTGCGATTGGTGGAGGAGGCGTTCAATTGCAGAACACGGATGGAGTCATTCTGCAATTGAAGGGCCCAAAGGTCGGCGCTGAGGTGTCGCTTGCAGTCGCTGGAGTATCGATACGCTTGAAATAGATATGAACCGATTGGGATACCGCGCAATACGCGGCCCAACGCGCTCAGTTGCGCCCCGTCACGAACGTCATCGCGCGCATTTTTCGTGCTAGTTAGCTTCAGCATCGGGTCTCGCGCCTTCGAATAGTCATGCCATTATACGCATTTGCATTGTGATGATCGTACTGTACGCCGTCAAAGACGGGAAAGATGCTCGGATCTGAGCTGGTACTATTCTAGACTCTGGCGGCCTAGTTTTTCACCGCGCAGCCTCGATCGATTCGAACTTAGCCGTTGCGAGGTATCGCGCGAGTCCATCTCGGAGATTTTCGTGACGGCTCTGCCGCTCTCTCAATTCGACCGGAGCGCGCCAGCCCGGCTCGATGCCGGTCATGTCGGGCAGTTCGTGGGCGATGCCTTTGTGACAATCGATGCAAGTCTTATCGCCGGGGACGAGAAACTTCGCGTGGATTTCCCCAGCGCGTCGCGTCTGCTTGGTGAAGTCCATCGCCGCTGAGGAATGGCAGTTTCGGCACTCCAGTAAATCATTGGCCTTCAGCCTTGCCCATTCGTGTTTGGCGAGTTCGAGCCGATGATCCTGGAATTTCTGTCGGGTGTCTATCTTGCCGAAGATCTTGCCCCAGACTTCCTTCGACGCCTGCATCTTGCGGGCGATCTTATCGGTCCAGTCGTGAGGAACGTGGCAGTCGGGGCAACTAGCTCGGACACCCGAACGGTTCGAGAAATGCGGAGTGCGCTGCAACTCCTCAAAGACATTGGTACGCATTTCGTGACAGGATGTGCAGAACTTCTCAGTGTTCGTGATCTCCAGAACGGTGTTGAACGCGCCCCAGAACAACACACCGCAGACGAAGCCTCCCAAGGTAAGAAAACCGAGGCTCAAATGGAGGCTTGGGCCGCTGGCTATGCTCCAGAACCAGATCAGGAGTGACTTGAGCCACCGCATCAACGTTCTCACTTCTTCTCGGGCTCGACGAGAAGCATATCCTTGAACGTGCTCTGGACGAGCGGCTGTGCATCTGTCTGCTGAACATGGCACACGGTGCAGAAGTATCGACGAGGCGTCACGTCGGCGAGAACCTGACCGTCGCGGTCCATGAAGTGGGTGATACTGATCATCGGTGCCCCCGAGCCTTCAGTGAATTGTCGCCGGTGACAGTCGAGGCAACGGTTTGTCTTCAGCGTGAGCTGATAGTTATCAATGGAGTGCGGGATAATCGGCGGCTGCTCAGGATAGTTGCGCATCAGCCGCTTATCATCGACGATCGGCCGCGCCAAGGTGGGCGCCGGCACTTCTTCCAACGGGGAAGTGGCTCCGGTGAGGCGCGGCACAATCCTGGGGGCATTCTGCGCGTAAATCGCACCGCATGCGAACACTAGCAGGCCGCAGAACAGAGCACCCGCCATGGGACCGCGAAATCTCTTCAGACCGGGATGATCTTGACCGCGCATTTCTTGAAGTCCGTCTGCTTGGAAATGGGATCGGTTGCGTCCAGCGTTACCTTGTTGATGAGCTGACTGGCGTCGAACCACGGAATAAAGACCACGCCGCGAGGCATCCGGTTGCGGCCTTTGGTATCGACCCGACTTCTGATTTCGCCACGCCGGGAAACCACTCGAACTTCTGCGCCCTCATTGATGCCTCTGGCGCGCGCGTCTTCCGCATGCATGTAAACTCTGGCACCGGGAAACGCTTTGTAGAGTTCCGGTACCCGCATCGTCATCGATCCCGAGTGCCAATGCTCGAGCACGCGGCCTGTAACGAGCCAGATATCGTATTCCGTGTCAGGTGATTCCGCGGGCGGCTCGTATGGCACCGCAATGATCCGTGCTCGCCCGTCAGGCTGTCCGTAGAATTCCTTCGCCCTTGCCCTTTTTTACGTAAGGATCGAGACCTTCGCGGTAGCGCCACTTTGTTTCCATGCCGTCGACGACGGGCCAACGCATTCCCCGATTTTCGTGAAGCGTGTCGTAGGATGCGAGATCGTGGCCATGGCCGCGGCCGAACTGGGCATATTCCTCGAACAGCCCTTTCTGCACGTAGAAGCCGAAGGCCTTCGCCTCGCGGTTCTCGTATTCGGCGGGAATCTCGGTGGTAGGAAATTTGTCCACATTGCCGTTTCGAAACAGGACGTCGAACAGCGTCTTGCCACGATAGTTTGGATTTGCGGCCAGTATTTGCTCCGGCCACACCTCGTCGGTCGTGAATCGTTTTGAAAATTCCATGATCTGCCAGAGATCTGAGTGAGCCTCGCCGGGAGCGTTGACGAGCTGCCGCCACACGTGGGTGCGGCGTTCCGCGTTGCCGTAAGCGCCTTCCTTTTCGACCCACATCGCCGCGGGAAGGACGAGATCGGCAGCCATCGCAGTGACCGTAGGATAGGCGTCCGAGACGACGATGAAGTTCGCCGGATTTCGGTAGCCCGGATAGGTTTCCCGGGAAGAGTTCGGCGCGGCCTGCAGGTTGTTGTTTACTTGGATCCAGTAGAAGTTCAGCTTGCCGTCGCGAAGCATCCGGTCCTGTTGGACGGCGTGGTAACCGGGCTTCTCTGGAATGATACCGTGCGGAATACGCCAGATTTCCTCGGTGTGTTTGCGGTGCTCTGGATTCGTGACGACCATGTCAGCCGGCAAGCGATGCGCAAAGGTGCCAACTTCCCGCGCGGTGCCACACGCGGACGGCTGCCCGGTCAGCGAAAATGGCGAATTGCCCGGCTCCGAGATTTTCCCCGTCAACAGATGCAGATTGTAGAGGAGTTGATTGGCCCATACGCCGCGCACATGCTGGTTGAATCCCATCGTCCAGAGCGACATCACCTTGCGCTTTGGATCAGCATAGAGTTCGGCGAGCTCCTGCAAGAAGCCACGTTCGACACCCGTCAGATCCGATACCTTGTCGAGCGTGTAATCCTTTACAAAGGCCGCATAGGCGGCAAAGTCGATCGGCTGCGTCGCGCCGGGTGCCGCCGCGCCCTTGGCCTTGGTCTCCAGCGGATGGTCCGCGCGCAATCCATATCCAATATCGACGGTGCCCTTCACGAAGCTCGTGTGGTTTTCGACGAAGTCCTGGTTGACCCTTTTTGTCGAGATGATGTGATTGGCGATATAGTTTAGGATTGCGAGGTCTGTTCCTGGCTTGAACACGATTGGGATGTCGGCGAGATCCGAACTTCGGTTCGTGAAGGTGGAAAGCACGGCAACCTTGACGTGCGGGTGGCTCAAGCGCCGATCGGTCAGTCGGGTCCAAAGGATCGGATGCATTTCGGCCATGTTCGAGCCCCAGAGCACGAACGCATCGGCTGCCTCGAAATCGTCGTAGCAGCCCATCGGCTCGTCCATACCGAAGGTGCGCATGAACGCGACCGCGGCCGACGCCATGCAGTGGCGTGCATTTGGATCGAGGTTGTTGGAGCGAAATCCGGCTCGCATCAGCTTAGTGGCGGCGTAGCCTTCGAAAACCGTCCATTGCCCTGAGCCGAACATGCCGAGTGCGGTCGGGCCCTTGTCCTTCAGCACGGCTTTGGCGCGGCTCGCCATCACCTCGAAGGCCTCATCCCACGTCACGGGCGTCAGTTCGCCATTCTTGTCGAAGGCCCCGCCCTTCTTGCGCAGCAGCGGTGTGGTGAGGCGGTCGCCGCCGTACATAATTTTGGAGAGAAAGTATCCCTTGATGCAATTGAGTCCGCGATTGACCTCGGCAAGTGTGTCGCCGTGGGTCGCGACAACTTTGCCTTCCTTCACCCCCACCATGACCCCGCATCCGGTGCCGCAGAAGCGGCACGGAGCTTTCGACCATTTGATCTCAAGCGATCCAATTCCGCCTGCCACTGGCTGCGCCACCGCAGGGACAGTTATGCCGGCGGCGGCGGCGGCTACAGCGGCGGCTTGCGCTTTCAACACGTTGCGTCGTGAGAGTAACATCTTCTACTTTCCGATATCGGTGGGCCTCTCGACCTGCTCGAACACCATGTTGGCCGACAGGACGCCCTGCCAGGATGCTATTTTGGCAAGATGTCCCCCGAGGATTCCGCTCTCTTCAACTTCCATGACGATGACGATCTTCGACGCGCCAACGTGATGGACCTCGACGCCGGGCTGGGCGGCGAGCATGTGCAAAACGTCCAATCGGTGTTCCGGCAGCACGGACACCACTGCGCTCGAAATGTAGACGGTTGCTTCTTCCGTCATGACGCGCTTTCTCGATGCGCGCTCCCGAGGGTGATGGCATCGCCTGGACACGCACTGGCGCATCCGCCGCATCCCGTGCAGACGGCTTCATCGACAATAGCCTGAGGCGGGAGGCCAGTTCTGGGACGGAAGCGAATGGCAAGTTCGGGACATGCATCTTCGCAGGAACGGCATATGATGTCGGCTTCGGCCAAGCAGGCCTCACCAATGATGGCGATCGGCCTGGAGAGGAGTTGACCGCGGAGGAATCCCCGCCGCGAGGGGCCGTGGATTATCATGACGACCTCATGTACCCGGGGGACCGGGTGGTCCGAGGATCAATTGGGACATCCAGAGGAGAAATCCGTATCCACCAACCACAAGCACGGCTATCACCGGCCAGACAAAGGCGGCAATAACAGCAAATACGATCAACTCCGCACGGAGGCCGGTCCCACTTGCTGTGTCCGATTGTGGGCCGTTGCTATCTAACGTGTTCACAATCTGCCCTACATTCTCAAAATCGAACACTCTAAGCCAGCCGTACCAGCGATACGTGCCGTGCAAGTCCGCTACATAGCGGTCCCGACACATCGCTGCTTGATCTGGATCAAACAAACGCGGGCATCTATAATGACGGTAATCCCGCTTGGTCGTGAGTTCAGAGGGTTGCCAGTGTCGGTGCGTATGGGCAAAGAAGCACGTCCGTAAGGAACATATGATCAATTCGCAGGTCATTACGACGCTAGCACTAGCTTACCGAGGTGCAGACTGCTTTTCATCAACATTACTCTTGGCGGCATAGATGAAATCGACTGCCTTTCCAGCGCGGAGCGGCCCATCGCTATCCCGAAGCCGAAATGTCGAGCCCGACTGATCTTTAATTTGTTTGACCGAATCGGAGCTCGAGATGCCAGTGCTCCGATGGTCAGGTGCACGAGCCGAATTGTCCCCTTCATATCGAGGTGTCTGGCTCATCAGGCCGTTGGGGATGCGCCATGAAGGTAAGCGTAGCCGCAAGGAAGCTGATCCGGCGATTGCTGGAACGGTTTTCGGTCGGCGAATGGTCGAGCCCTATCAACGTTCGCGATTTCAATTGCTAATGGGCAGCGTGGGCTGTCGACGCGCGGCTGATACTGGCGATGACGGCATGCCGCCCATCCGCCAAGGCTTCCTCAGCCCGTGAAGATCGTTGCAGCTCTTCGAAGCCAAATGGAAACGCGCCGATCCGTTGGAGCGCACCCCGACGTAAATACTGATGGTGCTCTCGGGCCTCAGTCAGCTGTGGACATTCTCCCTTCATGAATTCCTCAGAACGTGGCGACAGAAGGCGAAACATATCATAGCGACAGCAATGGAATATGAGACCGTTGCACCGAGGAAGAAAGCCAAATTCCTGCAGAATATCATCGCGACCGCCGAGGGCCGATACCGCTTCGTTAAGATTGCGCCGACCTTCTATGCTCTCATTATCGATGTTTAGCGACGGCGCGCCGATCGGTCCCCGGTCATCGCCTGCCGATGATCTATCGGTCGAAGCCCGCCAATAGGCCGAGGCCGAAACACAGGATGATTAGCTCGACATCGAACGGCAGGAAGCGGCGTTGACGCGGCAGGCGCAAGCACAAGCCTTGCCGATCGAGCACCGCAGCGCCATCAGCCCGCTGGCACTGCTTGGTTTGCGGTTGGTCACGGCTGCGCGCGTTAACGAAACACCCGAAACGACGTCGGGATATTCGTGGTCGATGCGTGATGACAACACGGTCGCTCTGGACAGCTCGCGGTTGGATTGTAGGGTTATCGTGGCTCTCGTAATTCGAGGGTAACGAGCCTTGCCAAAAGCGTCGCCGGATAAAGCTGGCCAATTACACTCTCGATATTGCATAGACTTCGTGCGAACGGATGCACTGGAATGATGTCGCCGTAGCCAGTCGACGTAAGCGTAACGAAGCTCAAATAGAAAAGCTCGCTAGCGACTGAGTGATCGTCGTCAAATGCTATCCCCTTGATCGCGCCATGATCTAACAGGCCGACAAAAAGAAACAGAGTTGCAAAGGCCACCGCGATCAGCAGGTAGAGAAGGATCGCTCCGATAATTCGGTGATATGTGACACGGCCTCGCCTGAATACGGCCTGAGTGACTACGACCCCTAGAGTGCAGGCGATGATCAGCCACGCGCCGGCCAATATGTGAAGGTGGTAGGGTACGGGGTAATAAATCCGCAGGAAAAATACGGCGACATTGGCAACAAGCGCCAACGACATCAAAACGAGGGCAGTCGGGCTGTTTGAAATGATCACCATGCTGACGATAATTGCCAGCAACAGGCCATCGGCAAATAGATGAAAAGCAGTAATACCAACTGCTTGGAGTGGAGCGAAAACAAAAATCATTAATGCCAGCACTCCGGCCAGCACCGAGAGCAGCCAGTCGATACGTTTGTTGCGCAAGATGCGCAAGCCGCTTATGGGACCTAAAGCCATCCTAGGTTGCTCCAATTTGGAAAGGTCAATTAGGTCCTTAGGACGGCATTGATCCAGATCAACGCCGTCGCTCGAACGCCGCCAAAAATGGCACATGAGAAACACTGTGGACGAAGCCGGCGAGATTATCGCCAAAGCAACGGATGACCATACGTTGGTCGGCGGCCACCACCGCCTCGCGGTGTTCGCATCGACCTACAGCTTGATGCGCGGGCAACGTGACGCGACAGGCCGAGCGTCTGGTCGAGGCGCATCACGTCGATGCTGCCGAGTTCATGCATCTGATGAGCCGCTAGTACAACTCCTCCTCGCGCTCGCGGCAGCGCGCCCGGTGTCGGAAGTCGAACGCGGCACTCGAGCTGACCTTGTTCAACCGCCGAGGAGGATTGTATGGACCGTCGTAGCGCATTGAAAGCCTTGACTGCGATCGTACTGTGCCCGCTCTGCGCGTCCACGGGCGTTGCCGCCGAAGGGTCGCGTTGGACCTACGAAGGCACTACTGGCCCTGAACATTGGGGCGATGTAGACGCCGCGAGCAATGTCTGCTCGGTTGGCAGCCAGCAATCGCCAATCGACATTATCGGGTCGATCAAAGCGCAACTACCCCCGCTTCGGATCGCCTGGGCCAAGACAGCGGACACGATTGTCAATAACGGCCACACAATCCAACTAAATGCCACCGCCGGCAGCACGCTCAGGTTCGGCGGGCCTTACAGCCTATTGCAGTTTCACTTCCATCGTCCGAGCGAGCACCTCATCGGCGGCCAGAGGTTTCCGATGGAGGCGCATTTTGTCCATGCTCATGCGTCGGGCGCGCTCGCGGTGGTTGGTGCGCTGATGGTGGCGGGAAAGCCCAACCCAGTATTCAGCAAGATTGTCGCAACGATGCCAAGGCATGAAGGTGAGACCGTCAAGGCCGACCCGGCTATCAACCCGAACGGGCTCTTGCCCAGGCGGCTCGCCTACTTTCGATATCCCGGCTCGCTGACGACACCTCCCTGTTCCGAAACCGTCGAGTGGCTGCTGCTTACCGAACCCATACAGGTCGCCGAAGCGGACATCGCCAGTTTCGCAGAACTCTATACGATGAACGCGCGCCCGGCGCAGAAGGCGAACCGTCGTCCCGTACTACGTTCTGGCTGAGCAGAACATTTGTCGTCAACCATCGGGGTGACCACCGAAGTCTCTTCTTCTTGGCACTTTCCGGACATGATTGATCTAACTGATAATGTCCGTTCACGGGGCGGAAGATGGGCAAGCATTCGCAATTTGCGGTCCGTTTCCGGCTCGCCGTTGTGTACCGGATGGTACCTAATTTAGGCGAGATGCTTGATTGGAACACATATTTACGCGAGGCGGTTTCGCGGTCCCCGCAGGGATTCAGGCCCTCAGAAGGACCCGGACGACCGAAGGGGATGGGGTTCGCCATCTTTGACGGTCCCGCCAGCCGTCCGCATCACGTCATAACCGCGACAATGGTCCGAGCGATCAACGAGCTGGCGCTCGGTCTCATGAGCTTGGCGCTACCTACGTTGATCTAGGTCAACGTCAGCGATCCTTTGGCGCACATGCTATGTTCAACCGCACCTGAGGCGGCTCCCGCCACCTTTCAGTTCCGCAAGCGCGAAGAGGAGACCGCCATGCACCCGAGGAAGCGTCTTTCGATCAAGTCCGCGACAGTTGGCGGGATTGCTGCCAGCGTCCTGTTGGGGCTTACAGGGCTCACTCTCAATCCAGTGCCAGCCAAGGCGGTCGTGTACTGCCAATACGTCGGTTATCCCGCCCATTGCGTCGCAAGGGCTGGCGTCGTGCTCGGGGCTCGTCCGGTGGCGCGCGCTGCGGTGCGTCATTCCGCCGGTGGCAACTTAAATGGTGGCGTCAATCGCGTTGGGGTGCGGCGGTAAAGCACTTGTTTGCAAGTCAAGAGAGAGAAAGAAGCCGTCACTACTTCGTATCGGCGGGGCTTTTTTTTGGTGCCGGAACGGCATGACCCACAGTTGGTATGTCACTTTTGAAGTGCCAACCGACGGCACGCTGTCAAGGCGGCGACATCCGCGCTTAACAAAGACGTTTGAAACCGAAGCAGAGGCTAAGAACTTTGCGCGAAGCAAATTCAACGAGGGATTGATCGTTAGTGCGGGGACCAACAACCCCCACCTGCCGAGAGTATCAATCCCGTCGCTGGAAATTCCAGTATGGCTTGAACCGCGCGGCGAAGTTGATCCAGATCAATAAGGAGGCTCTCGACGTTTGGTGACATGGTTTGACAGGGCAGCAAACCGGGAGCCTGAAAATGAGCAAACGTTCGGAGCCGAAAGAGGTCTGTCGTCGCAGCGCACTTGCTTTCCTTGGATACGCGGCTGTATTTGGACTGGTTGCTTCGTCTTCAGTGCTCACGGTCTCGCAAGCTGAAGCCCAAGCCACTCCACCGCCCGCGACGCCCACAACGCCGCCAACGGATGCCGTGAAGTCTGGGCACGGAGCGGCGTCAGGACCGGCGAAGCGGGCGTGCGGAACGACGACAGGAACGACGAACAGGACGCGCAGAGCGGCGTCAGGAGCGGCGCACAGGACGCGACGAGCGACGGAACGCGCGCCACGGCGCCACCACCACCACCACCACCACCACCGAGCCAACAAAGTAAATCATCCGTTTGCGCCGATAAGGCAATCGGGCCGCCTGTTCGTCGTCAGCTAATTTGAGACTGATCAGGCATTTCGAGAAGGGAGGCTCTAGCTCATCAGGGTTAGAGTTTAAGCGGCCTGCAGTCGATGCTGCAAGCGGCGGTTTGCGATAGTGGCCAGCTTGAT
The DNA here is from genome assembly GCA_963764445.1 of uncultured Alphaproteobacteria bacterium. Lineage (GTDB taxonomy): Bacteria > Pseudomonadota > Alphaproteobacteria > Rhizobiales > Xanthobacteraceae > Nitrobacter. The sequence goes on along the minus strand of CAVXSV010000003.1, from coordinate 5,796 downwards.
GCGTTTGCGTTCTGCGAGGATCGTCTCCGCTCGGCCAAAGTAGACGTCGGCCGGTGTGACGTTTTCGATGCTCTCATGATAGCGGGCGTGATTGTAGTGCTCGACGAAGGCGTCGATCTGCCGTTCGAGATCTCCGGGCAGATAGTAGTTGTCGAGCAGAATGCGGTTCTTCAGGGTCTGGTGCCAGCGCTCGATCTTTCCCTGGGTCTGGGGATGATACGGGGCGCCGCGCACATGCTGCATGCCCTTGCCTTCGAGCCACTTGGTCAAATCGTCTGCCATGTAGCTCGACCCATTGTCGCTGAGAAGCCTCGGCCGGTGCGCAACAGTGATGTGATCAAGGCCCGATGCCGCCAGCGCCTGGTCGAGCGTGGCCGTGACGTCGGAGGCACACATCGTGGGACCGAGCCTCCATGTCACGATGTAACGCGAGAAGTCGTCGAGCACGGTCGAGAGGTAGTACCAGCCCCAGCCGGTGATTTTGAGGTAGGTGAAGTCGGTCTGCCAGAGCTGGTTGATGGCGGTGGTCTTGTCCTTGAACTCGTTCGCCGCCTTGATCACCACATAGGCCGGGCTGGTAATGAGATCGTGTGCCTTCAGCAGTCGATAAACCGAAGCCTCCTTCTCTCGTCGGTGAGCCGACAAAGCCAAATGAAGAAATTCGCCAGCGGACCATTTCAGTTGAGCGCTCCTCTGAAAACAAAGCTTCAGGCGAGGCAGAACTGAAATCGTCCTTGACCAAACCCTTTGAGTTTTCCGGAAAGGGCGGCGCTAGTCATGCGGCCACAACCAAAAAATCCGTGTCACATTCCGAAGAATCGAAACATCTTAAAGTTCGCGCCATGGGCAATCTAAAATGGGAGGTTACTCAACCGCCATGGGAAGAGCAGGTGCTAAATCTGACGTATCTCGACAATGAGGTGATATGTAAAATCGAAACGCAAGATCGCGCCAATCATAAATCCATTCAGCTTAAGGCCATAGTGAAGCAAAAAGATATTGTGCTTGAAGCATCAAGAAAGGGCTTGCCCGTGTTTCGAAACCATACCCAAAAGAAGTTGATGAATATTGTGGTGGCAAAGGCCCTCTCTTCGGAAGCCTCATACAATGGGACAGTGACGTTTTCAGAATCGGTATTCGAGATTGAAGACTGAACAATCCTTAGAGGGCTTATTGCCCGAGCGCATATTTTCAAACAATCCGATGATGCGGAGAGCGCTCATAGGACGGATAGCCAGAAAGGAACTAAAGGACAATGCCCGATTGCTCGAAGATGACAGGGTAGTCAACTACATCGATTTCCGTGAGCGTATTTCGCTCGAAAAACTCAAGAGCCTGTCTGAGCGATCTTTTAGCCGCGTGAGCCTATATGAGTTCTGGGGACGTAGAAAACCGGTTTGGGCTTTCGGGTCACGCGAAGACCAGCGGCCGAGAGAATTTAAGAGCTTCGTTGATTCAATCTGTAATATTGAAGGTGCGCGAGAGGTACAATTCCTTTCGACGTGTACGAAGGGAAGATCGCCTAGCCGAGATCGGCCTCGCAGACCTGTGCGATTATCGCGTGCGCAGAGCGCGCCTTGTCATAGGGTGACGTTTTGTTTAAATCCTAAAATCCAGCGATGAAATGCGCTGCCGCCTTTCCCCGTATAGCTGCACGTTCTGAAAAGAACCTTTCAAAACTCTCGCTGCCGAGCACTGAAGCGCAATCGAAATCAGGCTTAGCGAAAATTTTCGCTAAGCACTCAGACTGGCAATCCCCATGAGAGGACGGACAGGTTGGGCAGGTCGGCTCGCAACCTGTCCGCAAGTTATCGCTGTGCCGCAAGGGTTTGGACTGGTTGGACACGTTGTCGGCCATTCCCATTTTATATATCCCGCTGCCGCCATATCTACGGGTATTCCCCTTTTTATCTCTATAGATTTTTTAACCTGTCCAACCTGTCCAACCGTCCAACCAGTCCAAAGCACTGCGGCAGAGGCACAACTTACGGACGGGTTGCTTTTAGACCTGTCCAACCTGTCCGTACTGTTGCTCGCTTGTGGTTATCGCGCGTGGCCACCCTTGTGATTAAGCATATCCATCACGTCATGCTTAACAGGAGCCCGCGCGTCCCTTAGATGGTGCAATCAACCCCGACGCCACAGCCACGAGCCAAACGCTGCACGGCCAAACGACTTACGAGATTCTGTTATTTGACCGCCGATTTTTTCGATCCTAGTGTGGCTTCACCTTCGACGTAGAACTGTTTCCCTGAGTTTTTCGCAAAGCTTCAGGAGAACAGTATCGAAGCGGGGGGCTACCGGACGTAAGTGAATTCGGTCAGGGTTTGTCCGACTTGTCTTTGACATGGGCAGCCCACATCGGTCGTGGCGGAAGCCATAGTGACATGAGGCAATGGCGTGGCCGCTGTTGCCGGGGGTACCAACTCTTTAGGCTCAACGCCGACAATACTGGCGTTGTTTCATCTCAATTGCGATGGAAGCGCTTCAGCGCGCCTGAAGGACTCGAGCTATGTCCATTTCCGATTCTCAACTCTAATTCAAGAATTCCATTCGAAGTTCGTGGGCACGACCTGCGATTGGCAGCCGAAGCAATCGGTTGAGAGGGGATTCGTGAGTGCGTCGGCCAGATGCGAGGATAGTAGCCGTGGCTTCAATGGATTCGAAAATTGCCCGAGGCGACCTTTGCACTCAGGCTAGCGCCTGCCACGGAGCTAACAAGAAAATCTCGCCACCTTCGGTGGTCAGTAGGGGGACGAATAAGATGCCAAAACATCCCGTGGGGGGAGATATTATGACCATCAAGAATGTCGTTATTCCTTTGGAGATTGAGTATCTCCAGGAGGCGGCGAAAGAACGCGGAATTTCCCGTACCAAGCTTGTGCAGGTTGTGATGGAGAAGGTTGTGAGGGACGAACTTGTTCCCAAGATTTCTAGGTAACGAGGTATCTGTTGAGGAGCCCCGGGCCAAGGTATCGGCGCTTTCGGAAAGGGAATGCTGACTAAACTGCGGCCATTCTGCACCGGCCGCGTCCGCCTACCTTTTTCGGATTTGCACAACATTGCTGCTAGTCCTCGGCTCGCAATAGGACGCCCATGCGTCCATGAGCTTGCGGCGCTTCTCTAGCGCATCGGAACGGCGATAGGCTTGCTCTGCCTTGTCGCCGATGACGTGAGCAAGCGCTGTCTCCACGACTTCACGCGGGAAGCTGGAAACGTTGCCTTGGCCAAACTAACCGCCGCAGCGAAGGAGGCCCTGGACCATTATGTGAGGCATGGCGAATTAGTCGTCACCTCCCGTGCGACGTTTAATTCATCGTCGCTAAAAGCCATCGTTCAGCAGTTTGGCAAGCGGCTCATCTTTCCGCAGTTCAAGCCATACTTTGAGGACGACAAAAACAAGGTCCTGATCGATCCTCTTGCGAAAACGGTTCAAGGAAGTAACGGCTGGACTAACTCGGTTCCTTATGCCTGGAAACAAGCCGACAAAAACGGCAATGACCGCTGCTCTTCGCGCCTACGAGGAGGCCAGACCAGACATTTGCAGCCCAGAGGAAAGTTCCGATCTGTTCTACGGAACGCAAAAAGGCACGCGGGAAACTTGATCCATTTGTCCAATGGATTTATCTCCCGGCAGTAAAAGACGCGTCGGAAGAAGCTGAGGAAGCAGGAAACACCGCCCTTGGTAAACTTCTCCAGCGCACTGTCAGTCAGAAGGTCAACTTCGATGAAGCGCTTGACGCTTTGCGTGCAAAGACGAGGTTGGAATACGACGCGCTTTTGGAAAAAAACAGCAAGTTGGGTGAGCTATCAAAAAGCCTTGCCGATCGCTTGGCCATCTTCGCACATCCAGATGCAAGCGTGGCGGTCGAATGGCTGCAAGGAAGCGAAAAATCCGTTTCTATCGGCGATCCACGCGCTACCGTTGGGCACAAGAAGGAGCCTTCAAGGGTAGCATGACGCGATTTGGGCACGGCCTTCAACGGTCATTTCTACTGACAATTTTGCAAGAACTTGCATCAGTCGAGTTGGGTAGCGATGTTGAGCGCCCAACATTGATACTTGGCTGCGAAGAGCCCGAGCTTTACCAACACCCTCCGCAAGCGAGATACCTTGGGACCCATTCATCCTGCGCCTCCATATCGTTCGCGATAGGACTGCGCGCGGATGACAGCAGTGTTTGCCGAAATCCGGCGATGATAAGTATGGTGATCTAACTTTCTTTCATGTCGTTTCGGTTAGGCGCTCTCGAAGCCGTTGCCGAGCAACGCAGGGAAGCCATTCCCGAAATAATCCGGCCTGGTTTTCCGTCGCTCGTGCGTATCGGCTCTGCTGAGCCAAGCTGGTTCGGTAATTGTCCTTTTTACATTGCGGAAACTCACGTACAGCTTCGAATGGCGCGTTGTGACATGGGAGCAGAAAATGAAAGAGAAAAAAGACATCGTCGAAAATTGGCTTCCGCGTTACACAGGCACGCCACTTGATGAATTTGGACAGTATATTCTTTTGACGAATTTCGGCGGTTACGTCGCATGGTTCGCCGCTCACCATGACGTATCGATCAGGGGCGGGGATCGACCGATGCCCAACGTGACGGCCGATGGAATTACCTTGATTAATTTCGGCATGGGAAGCCCGAATGCCGCAACCGTGATGGATTTATTGAGCGCTATTTCGCCAAAGGCTGTTCTATTTCTCGGGAAGTGTGGCGGCTTAAAAGCGCAGAAAATCAGACGGGTGATTTGATTTTGCCGATTGCGGCTATTCGCGGCGAAGGCACCTCGAATGATTACCTGCCGCCGGAGGTCCCCGCGCTGCCCGCATTCCAGCTGCAACGCGCGGTGTCAACTATGATCCGCGACCTGGGTCACGACTATTGGACCGGCACGGTGTACACCACCAACCGTCGTGTCTGGGAGCACGATGACGTCTTTAAGGAGCGGTTGCGTCGCACACGGAGTATGGCGATCGATATGGAGACCGCGACGATCTTTGCCGCTGGATTTGCCAACCACATTCCGACCGGGGCTTTGCTTCTCGTGTCCGACCAGCCCATGATCCTTGACGGGGTGAAGACCGAAGCATCGGATCTGGTGGTAACCGAGAATTATGTCGAGACGCATATCAAGGTGGGGATAGAGGCCCTCAAGCTGGTACGGCGTCACGGCCGCAGCGTGAAGCATCTACGCTTTGAAAGCGATTTCGACGGGCCGCATGAGCCATAGAGGCAGAGAAAGTTAGATGGGTGTCGCCATGTTGCTGATCGAAGTCACCGCGCTGCGGCGTCGTCCAGCGCGATACGACTGTGGGCCACGAGCGGCGTGTCCGTGATGGAATGTGCTTGCACAACTATGGGATGCCCCCGAATAGTTGAGAAACGGTTTCCGGATCAAGTCACTGCGCTCCTGATCGTTGACTGGTGTTTCCAGGTTGACGTCCGCTGGGACGAAGGCGACCGGTCCATTGATTTCGGAGCGGATAGGAGCAGTGCAACGTGGTGCTCGTAGTCAATTTTGATTTCAGCTCGCGCCATCTTTAGATCGCCATCGTAGTCGTAGCTCAAGACAGTCGCAGGAAATAATCGTCGTGGTTACCGAGCATCAGTCGGGACTTCGGCCAGGGTTTCAAAGTCAATGTAACAAGTTCGATACAATTTTGCTGTCGTGGCACGGCCTTTGTTATAATCGAGAAAGATAACTTTTCAGCTAGCGGCGTCGATCCGCATCTGATTGGATGAGGTCGAGCAACGAACAAAGCAGATCGAAACGGCCGTGAACGTCGCCAATCGCCTAAGTC
>CAVXSV010000002.1:0-16714 GCA_963764445.1 uncultured Alphaproteobacteria bacterium | reverse complement strand
CAAACTCTCGATACCCAGGTGGCCCTGGTCGCCCAATACCAGGGTACGGTCGAGGCTGACCGTGCGGCGGTGAAGGCGGCTCAGGTCAACCTGCAATATTGCCATATCGTTTCGCCGCTCGATGGACGCGTCGGATTGCGCCAGGTGGATCAGGGCAACTACGTGACGTCCGGAGATACCAACGGCCTCGTCGTGATCACTCAGTTGCAGCCGATCAGCGTCCTCTTCACGCTGCCGGAAGATAATCTACAGGCTATTTCAAAGCGGATTTCAGTCTGGCGCCACGCTGCCCGCGACCGCTTACGACCGCGGCGGCGCCAACAAAATCGCAGATGGCTTGCTGCAAACCTTCGACAGCCAGATCGATCCAACCACCGGAACGATCAAACTGCGGGCCCAATTTCCAAACGATACCAGAGCCCTCTACCCAAATCAGTTCGTCAATATCCGACTGCTGGTCGATACGCACAATGACGTCACGGTGATGGCGGCGGCCGGCATTCAGCGCGGCGTTCCAGGTACCTTTGTCTATCTCGTCAATCCCGATAGCACCGTATCGGTCCGCAAGGTCGTGCTCGGCGTAACTGACGGTGAACATGTCGAGGTCCTTTCGGGACTGGTCCCCGGTGACCGCATCGTCGTCGACGGCGCCGACAAGCTACGCGACGGCGCCAAGATCGCCATTCGTACGGAAGCCGGCAACAGCAGCAATCCAGCATCAGACAAATCGGGAAGCAAGAAGCAGCATTCGGATAGCGGTCAGAAACGATGAGCCCATCGCGACCCTTCATCTTGCGGCCAGTGGCCACCACGCTGCTCATGGTCGCAATCATATTGTCCGGCTTGCTCGCCTTTCGCTTCCTGCCGGTCGCAGCGCTGCCCGAAGTCGATTACCCGACCATCCAGGTTCAGACCTTTTATCCCGGCGCCAGCCCTGACGTGATGACATCGTCCGTCACCGCGCCGCTGGAGGTGCAACTCGGCCAGATGCCGAATCTCAACCAAATGAGTTCGGTGAGTTCCGCCGGCGCATCGGTCATCACGTTGCAATTCGGCCTCAACATTTCCCTCGACGTGGCGGAGCAGGAAGTGCAGGCCGCCATCAATGCAGCCGGCAATCTGCTGCCCGCCGACCTGCCGGCGCCGCCGATTTACGCCAAGGTGAACCCGGCCGACGCGCCGATTTTGACGCTGGGGCTGACCTCGGCGACGATGCCGCTGATACAGGTGGAGGATTTCGCCGACACTCGCCTGGCGCAGAAAATCTCCCAGCTTCCGGGTGTCGGGCTGGTCAGCATCAGCGGCGGTCAGCGACCGGCCGTGCGCGTTCGTGCCGACATTCGCAAGCTCGCCGCCTACGGCCTGAATATCGATGACCTCCGTACTACGCTCGGCAACGCCAATATCAATACGCCGAAAGGAAATTTCGACGGGCCGATGCGTGCCTATACGATCAACGCCAACGATCAAATCAAGAACGCGGCCGACTACAAGTCGTTGATCATCGCCTACAAGAATGGTTCTCCGGTGCGGCTGAGCGATATCGGCGATGTGGTCGATGGCGCGCAGAACGACAAGCTCGGCGCCTGGATGAACAAGGTTCCGGCAGTCATTCTGAACATTCAGCGGCAACCGGGCGCCAATGTGATTTCCGTGGTGCAGGGGATCAAGGACCTGCTGCCGCAGCTCCAGGCCTCGCTCCCCACCGCGATCGACGTCGCCGTTCTCACCGACCGCACCGTCACCATTCGAGCATCGGTGCGGGATGTGGAATACGAACTTACGCTCGCGGTTATTCTGGTCGTACTGGTGATATTCGTCTTCCTGCGCAGCGCGCGCGCGACCCTGATTCCGAGCCTCTCGGTGCCGCTTTCGTTAGTCGGCACGCTCGGTGCAATGTATCTGTTCGGCTTCAGTCTCAACAATCTGTCCTTGATGGCGCTAACCATCGCGACCGGATTCGTGGTCGACGACGCAATTGTCGTTATCGAAAATATTTCGCGCTATATCGAACAGGGTGAAACACCGTTGCAGGCCGCCCTGCGCGGCTCGGAACAAATCGGCTTTACGATCATCTCCCTCACCGTCTCGCTCATCGCGGTGCTGATTCCGCTGCTGTTCATGGGCAATGTGGTTGGCCGGCTGTTCCGGGAATTTGCCATCACCCTGTCGGTCACCATACTCATCTCGGGCGTGGTCTCGCTCACGCTGGTGCCGATGGCCTGCGCCAAGCTTCTGAAAGCCGCGGCGGATGATCGCGAGAACCTGTTCCAACGCTACAGCCGCGAAGGCTCCGATCGGCTGATCGCGGCTTACGGCCGCGCACTCAATTGGGTGCTCGATTGCCAGACGTTCGTGCTGCTGGTGGCGCTGGGCACCTTCGTGCTCACAGGGGCACTCTACGTTATCATTCCCAAGGGGTTCTTTCCGCTTCAGGACACGGGCGTCATCCAGGCGATTTCCGAAGCACCGCAATCGGTGTCCTACGCCGCGATGGCGGAGCGACAGCAAACGCTTGCGAGCGCCATTCTTGAGGACCCGGACGTCGACAGCCTGTCCTCGTTCATCGGCGTGGACGGGACCAATACGACGCTCAACAGCGGCCGGATATTGATCAACCTCAAACCGCACGATCTGCGCACATCCAGCATCACAGCGGTGATGCAACGCCTGAAGCAACGCGCGGCCTCCCTCCCGGGCATCACGCTGTATATGCAACCGGTGCAGGATCTGACCATTGAGGGCACCGTCAGCCGGACACAGTATCAATTCGTTCTTCAGGATGCCGACGCGGCGCAGTTGACCGAATGGACACCAAAGCTGATCGACAGATTGAACGCGCTTCCGCAGCTTGCCGACGTGACCAGCGACATCTCGGCGCAAGGGCTCGCGGTCTTCGTCGATATCGACCGCGACCAGGCTGCGCGTTTTGGCATCACTCCCGCCACCATCGACAACGCACTTTACGATTCGTACGGGCAGCGGATCGTCTCGACAATTTTCACGAACTCAAACCAGTATCGCGTCATCCTGGAAGCCGATCCGTCGCTTCAAACATCGCTGCAATCGCTATCCGCGATCTACCTTCCCTCCTCGGTCGGCGGCGCGCCAGTACCGCTCTCGGTGCTGGCGACGATTCGGGAAGAAACCGCGCCGCTGCAGGTCACTCATCTCGGACAGTTTCCTGCAACCACGATCTCGTTCAACCTCGCTCCGGGCGCGTCGCTGGGCGAGGCGGTGTCTGCGATCAAACAGGCGCAGGTCGATGTCGGACTTCCGCCCAGCGTGATCAGCAGTTTTCAGGGAGCCGCACTAGCGTTTCAATCATCTCTCTCAAATCAGATCTTTCTGATCTTCGCAGCGATTATCACCGTCTACATTGTGCTGGGTGTGCTCTATGAGAGCTTCATCCATCCACTTACGATTCTGTCCACGCTTCCCTCGGCCGGAATTGGCGCGCTATTGGCGCTGATGCTCGCCGGCCAGGATCTCACCATCGTCGCGATCATCGGCATCATTCTTCTCATCGGAATCGTAAAGAAGAACGCCATCATGATGATCGATTTCGCGCTCGATGCCGAACGTAATGAAGGCAGGCCGCCGCGCGAGGCGATCTATCAAGCTTGCCTATTGCGATTCCGCCCCATTCTGATGACGACGATGGCCGCGGTGCTGGGTGCCCTGCCGTTGATGCTCGGCACCGGCGCCGGCTCCGAACTACGGCATCCACTTGGCATCTCCATCGTCGGTGGCCTGCTGGTCAGCCAGTTGCTGACCTTGTTCACCACACCCGTTATCTATCTCTGGTTCGATCGCCTCTCATTGCGCATTTCCGGACAGTCATCCAGCGGCCGTCCGGCGGCAGACGGAATTCGAGCCGTGAGCCTGTCGAGCCTCTTCATTCGCCGCCCGGTCGCGACGACTTTCTCACCTTCGGACTCTGCGGCGGTGGGCGTGGTCGCCTTTTTTCAGCTTCCGGTTTCCCCGCTGCCGGAGGTCGATTTCCCGACCATCTTGGTTCAGGCGACCTTGCCGGGCGCCAGCCCGCAGGATGTGGCCACCACGGTCGCCAGCCCGCTCGAGCGCCATCTCGGCCAGATCGCCGATGTCACCGAGATGACCTCGTCGAGCACGGCGGGATCGACGCGCATCACGCTGCAATTCGGATTGAGCCGCGACATCAACGGCGCGGCGCGCGACGTGCAGGCCGCGATCAATGCCGCCCGTGCGGACTTGCCGACCAGCCTTCGAGCAAACCCGACCTACCGCAAGGTCAATCCCGCCGACGCCCCGATCATGGTGCTGACGCTGACGTCCGACACCCTGATGCGCGGCCAGCTCTTTGACGCCGCGTCCACGATCCTGTCGCAAAAGCTCTCCCAGGTCGAGGGAATCGGCGAAGTAGTCGTGGGCGGTAGTTCGTTGCCAGCCGTCAGGGTCGAGCTCATCCCGCAGGCGCTTTACAAATATGGCATCGGTCTTGAGGACGTGCGGGCCGCGCTCGCCAGCGCCAACGCACACAGCCCGAAAGGCGGCATCGACGTCGGCGACCAGCGCTACCAGATCTACGCCAACGATCAGGCCAACACGGCGGAGCAATACAGGTCGCTGATCATCGCCTACCGCAACGGGGCGGCGGTCCGCCTCTCCGACGTCGGCGAGGTATCCGATTCGGTCGAAAATCTCCGCAATGCGGGTCTCGCCAACGGCAAGCCGGCTGTCCTTATTGTGCTTTACCGGCAACCCGGCCGCAACATCATCGGCATCGTCGATCGTGTGACAGCGTTGATGCCGCAATTACGGGCTTCGGTCTCGCCAGCCATCGACCTCAATATCGCTGTCGATCGTTCGACGACCATCCGGTCGTCGTTGCGGGATGTCGAAATCACGCTGCTCATCGCCATTTTTCTCGTCGTTGTGGTGGTCTTCGCATTTTTGCGGAACGGCCGCGCGACGCTGATTCCCGTTATCGCGGTGTCGGTATCGCTGGTCGCAACTTTCGCCGTCATGTATATGATGGGCTATAGCCTCGACAACCTCTCGCTCATGGCGCTGACGATCGCGACCGGCTTTGTCGTGGACGATGCCATTGTCGTTCTCGAAAACGTCACGCGCCATCTCGAAGCCGGCATGTCACGCCTCGATGCCGCCCTGCTGGGTGCCAAGGAAGTCGGCTTCACCGTGCTGTCGATGAGCGTGTCGCTGATCGCCGTCTTCATTCCGGTTCTGCTGATGGGCGGCATCGTCGGCCGCCTGTTCCGCGAATTTGCCATGACGATCTCCATCGCCATCATGATTTCGCTGGCGATCTCGCTGGCAACCACGCCGATGATGTGCGCCATCCTGCTTCGAAGGGAATCCGATCGCAGCCATGGACGGCTCTATCAGGCGAGCGAGCACGTTTTTGCAGCAATGCTGCATGGCTACCGGCGTTCGCTCAACATTGCGCTGCGGCACCCGCGCTCGGTGATGATGATCCTGCTCGCGATCCTCGGCCTCAATTTCTACCTGTACGATATCATACCGAAGGGATTCTTCCCACAGCAGGATACAGGCCGGCTGATCGGCATCATCCAGGCGGATCAGAGCATTTCATTTCAGTTAATGCAGCAAAAGCTTACACAGTTCGTCTCGATCATCACGAAAGACCCGGCGGTCGAGACGGCCGTCGGCTTCACGGGCGGCGGGCAGATCAATTCCGGCTTCATGTTCGTCGCGCTGAAGCCTCTCGAGAAGCGAAAATTATCCGCAGATGGGGTAATCGCTCGCCTGCGGCGCGAGCTTGCGGTCGTACCCGGTGCAACGCTCCACCTGCAGGCGGTCCAGGACATTAGTGCGGGAGGACGCGCCAGTAACGCGCAGTATCAGTTCACGTTGCAGAGCCCCACGCTGGAGGAGCTCAATGAATGGACCCCCAAGATCGCGGCCGCGCTTCAACGCGAGCCCACCCTGACCGATGTCAACAGCGACCAGCAGAACAAGGGGCTCGAGTTCAATCTCGTGATCGACCGGGATGCCGCTGCCCGGCTGGGGATTACGGTCAACCAGATCGACAACACGCTCTATGACGCATTCGGCCAGCGTCAGGTCTCGACCATCTATGTCGCACGCAACCAGTATCACGTCGTTATGGAAGTCGCGCCGCGCTACTGGCAGAATCCGGAAACATTGAAGAATGTCTACATCAGCACCTCTGCCGGCTCCGTCGGCGGCTCGCAGGCGACCAACGCCGTCGTCGGCACAGTCGTCGCGAGCGGGAAATCGGCTTCCGCCAATTCCGCCAATGCAAACGTCGCCCGAAACCTCGCCACCAACTCGATCGGCGCCACCGGCAGGGGGGTATCTTCAACAGGTTCCGCCGTGAGCATTGGCCAGGAAACGATGATTCCGTTGTCCGCCGTCGCCCGTTTCGAACAAGGCGCGGCGCCCCTCGCGGTCAACCATCAGGGGCTGCTCGTCGCCAACACGATTTCCTTTAACCTTCCGTCAAGCGTGTCATTGAGCACGGCTGTCGCCACGATCGAGGCGACGATGAACCGGATCGGCGTCCCGGCAACAGTCCACGGCAGCTTCCAGGGTACGGCGAAGGTGTTCCAGGATTCGCTCAGCAACCAGCCCTATCTCATTCTAGCCGCGCTGATCACGATCTATATCGTTCTCGGTGTTCTGTATGAAAGTTATGTTCATCCACTGACGATTCTATCCACGCTCCCGTCCGCGGGCGTTGGAGCACTGCTGGCGCTGATGGCGTTCAACACGGAGTTCAGCATCATGTCGCTTATCGGCGTGATCCTGCTGATCGGCATTGTGAAGAAGAACGCCATCATGATGATCGATTTCGCGCTCGATGCCGAACGCACGCGGGGTCTTTCCTCGCGCGATGCGATCTACGAAGCGTGCCTGCTCCGCTTCAGGCCGATCATGATGACAACGATGGCCGCTATGTTGGGTGCACTTCCGCTCGCAATCGGCATGGGCGAAGGAAGTGAACTCCGGCGGCCGCTCGGCATCGCCGTCGTCGGCGGCCTCATTCTGAGCCAGATGCTGACGCTGTATACCACACCCGTTATCTATCTTTACATCGACCGACTCCGGCTGTGGTGCCGGCGCCTCAGGCAGGGCGGTCCCGCGCAAAAGACTCCCGATGCCCCGTTGCAACCGGGTGAATAGACGACGATGCCTCAACAGCCACAATGACCGGAATGTGCGGGAGGATATCGACACTGGGGCGATATCCTTGTTGCAGATGCCGAGGCACTGGGACACGATTGCGATAAGTGGTTTTGGGGGCCCGATGTTGAGCGCTGCGTTGAAGTCGATTTCTTTGATCGAACGGCTCGGCGGCAAGGCACGCTTCGCGTCTTTTTTTTCTGTGTTGCTGCTCGCCCCGGCATTGTGCGGCTGCATCCTCGGCTCTGAGCGACCCGATCTCAATCTCGAAATCCCGAGTACATACCGCGAGGCAAGTCGCGCGGCCCCCGACGCCGCCGTGCCGGCGCTGGACTGGTGGCGCGGGTTTCGTTCCAAGGAACTGACGTCGCTGATGGAAGCCGCGCAAACCGCCAACCTCGATATCGCTGTCGCTTATGCGCAGATCATCCAGGCTGACGCGCAAGTGGGCATTTCGGGAGCGCCCTTACTACCGTCGGTGACAGGAACGGCAACGGCCGAGCGTGCACGCAGCGCGGCCTCCACGATCGGCGGCGTGTCCTCCCCTCCGGCGACGTTCTCGCAATACAACGTCGGTCTCACCGCCAGCTACATGGTCGATTTCTGGGGCAAGAACCGCGCGACGCTTTATGCCGCCGAGGAGAGTGCGACCGTCGCCCGATACAATCGCGATGTCGTGAGCCTCACCACGGTCGTGACCGTCGCCAACAGCTATTTCCAGATACTGGCGGCCCAGGATCAACTCCGCGTCGTCCGTCGGAATCTGGCGGCGGCGGAACGGATTCTGGAACTAATCAAGAAACAGTTCGCCGGCGGAACGGCGTCTCAACTCGACCTGTCGCAACAGGAAGCGTTGGTGGCAACCCAGCGGGCCGCCATTCCTCCGCTGGAGGTAACCTTGCGGCAGAATATAGCCGCGCTCGCTGTCCTCGTCGCGCGTGCGCCCGCGAATTTCAAAGTGAACGGCGGAGCGACGACGCAAATCACGGTTCCGCGCCTCACGCCGGGCCTGCCTTCAGAATTGTTAAATCAGCGACCGGACATTCGCCAAGCCGAGGCGCAACTTGCATCCTCCAACTTCAGCGTCGAATCCGCCCGTGCCGCATTCTTCCCGCAAATTCAACTCACGGGCCAGACCGGATTTCAAAGCGCGGCGCTGGCGGCGCTGTTCGGCCCTGGTGCGTGGTACTACACGCTGGCTGCGGGATTAACTCAACCGATCTTCGATGGCTTTCTTCTGGAGAGCCAATTGAAACAGGCGAAGGGTTTGCAGCTTCAATATCTGCAAACATACCGCAAAACTGTTCTCTCGGCCTTCGCGGACGTCGAAAAGGCGCTTGTCGCCCTTCAGCAATATACCCGACAGGAGCGACTGCAAGCCGACGTCGTGGCGGCATCCCGCAAGGCGTTCGACGTCGCGGAGACGCAGTTGCGCGGCGGCACAGTCAACCTCATCACCGTGCTGCAGACTCAGCAAACACTCTTCACCGCGGAGAATACGCTGGTACAGGTGCGGCTCACGAAACTGCTCGCTGCCAGCAGCCTGTTTCAGGCGCTCGGCGGCGGATGGAAGCCGGAGAACACGGCATCCCTGATCGGGGTCCCCAAGTCTCGGATGCAGTGACCTGCCGTTGCAGTTGGTTGAGCAATCACCTCTGCCGGCCAGGCGCATGCTGGACAAGCTCGGCATACCCCGCGCCGGCGTGCAGCTTTGCCCCCGATATGTCTGAAAACATGCCCTTCTTAAAACGGCTCGCAGCGGTGCATGCGGTGCGCATTTTTGCACATATCACGACACGCTATTTACCTGGCCTGCCGTGGCGACTACGACATGGTGGTAGCGATGTATCACGATCAGGGCCATGGACCGATCAAGGTGCTGGGGGTGGAAGCCGGCGTGAACATCACGGTTGGTCTGCCGGTGATCCGCACCTCGGTCGATCATGTAATAACGGCGCACTTATGAGACATCCGCTGGTCGATTATAGTCGTTCACGGAGAACCTCGTAAGGTGCCTTTCCGTTGAATGCACCGTGAGGTCGGGAGAGGTTGTAGAACTGCTCCCATTCGGAGAGCCTTGCTTGAAGGTCCACATCGTCGGTGTATGTCAGGAGCTGATAGAACTCCTGCTGATCAGTGCGATGCGACCGCTCGACCTTGCCGTTCAGCTGAGGCGAAGCTGGTTTGATGTAGGCATGGCGAATGCCCAGGTCTTCGACATGCCAGTGGAATTGGGCCTGGAATTCATGGCCATTGTCCGTTCGTACCTCGCGGATACGGAACGGGAATTTGTTGATGATGGTATTGATGAAGTCGATCGCGTTTGACTGATTGTGCCGATCGTAGATTTTCAAGGCGCGAATGCGCGTGGCATCGTCGATAGCCGTGTACTGGTAGCGCTTCACGGGCTTTCCGTCTTTGCCCTCGAATTTCAAGAACTTGACGTCGACCTGGATCTGGCGACCCGGCACCTGTTTCTGATATCGCTGGGTGTGGATCTTGCGGACACGCGTGCCGCCGGGCAACCGGCTGAGGCCATGACGCCTGAGAATGCGATACACGCCTGCATCGGAGATGGTGATGGCGTGATAGCGCGCCAGATACCAGATGATGCGTATTGGCCCCAGGCGGCAGGTTTCCGCAGATACAGCACCTTCTCGACGATCTCTGGAGCCGTTCGATTGGCAGGATTCTTCGGAGCTGTCTTGCGGTTTTCGAGGCCCGCCGGGCCGTGCTGCCGATAGGCAGTTCGCCAGCGATAGAAGCTGGCCCGCCCAACGCCGAAATATTGGCAAGCCTTGCCGACATCGCCAATCTTGTCAGCGTGTTGGAGCACCCGCAGCTTATGGTCCACATCGCGCCTGAACTTGTGCATCCCGATCACTTCCTGCCTTAGCTCAAGAGAAAGGATGTCTCGCAAGGGCGAGTTCAGAATCGGCCGTTCGTAAAAGCTGCTCAATATCTACGTCCGCCCCGTAATTTTCCATATCCGAGATGACAGCAATGCATCCAGGATCGCCCTGCACCAATCAGTGCCGATACCCTAGGTTGAAGCTTGCCGATGAGCCATCGGGAAAATGGATGACCGGCCACACAGTGAAGATCGAACCCGGTCTCCGGCCTCCGTCTCCTGAAAACGGGAATAGTCGCGGTGGCAGCCAGAGACTTTCCCGAATTCGCCCTCATCCCGTGAAATCAGGAGCACAGAGACGGGAAGCCGAATTACAAAAGCCCACTATTGGCGGGCCTTTTCCCTAACTCTTCGGAGATTCCAGGTAATCTCAGACTGGATGGCTGGCGACGCAGTGCTAATCGCACCTGTCTCCGCACAAACTCCCTGCTAACAGGGAATTTTACAGGGAATTTCGCGGTTTTGAGCGTCCAAGAGACCTATCGAGAGCGCAAAACCGCTGTGTTGCAGGCACTTTTCAAAGATTTCCCTACGCTAGCTAACAGGGTAAATCATTCAAGGATCAGGGAATTTTACCGGCATAACAGGGAATTCTATCTATCGCCCATGGCGACCGCGGCAATCTCATGAGTCACTGTTGTTTCCCGTCAGCACCCCTGAGACAAATTGAGGGACTTTCCGAAGGGAGGATTTCTGGTTCATCGTAGCCGTAAGGAGCGAAGATGAAACAGAAATCCGGGCCGGGCAAAGCGCCCGCAGAACAAGTGCTGAAGGACATTCGGCGCCAGACCCGCCGGCAGTATTCAGTGGAAGAGAAGATCCGCATCGTACTGGAAGGGCTGCGCGGTGAAGAGAACATCTCTGAGCTTTGCCGCCGCGAGGGCATCGCTGCCTCGATGTATTACGGCTGGTCCAAGGAGTTCCTGGAGGCCGGCAAACGCCGATTGGCGGGCGATACGGCACGCGCCGCAACCTCCGGCGAAGTGAAAGACCTTCGCCGTGAGACCTCTGCCTTGAAGGAGGTCGTGGCCGATCTCACCCTGGAGAACCGTCTGCTCAAAAAAAGTATGAGCGGGCCCTATCGGTGAATGCTTCGCATTCCCCTGTCGGGTGAGAGATGGGGAGGACGAGGCATGAGATATCCTGCGTCCGATAAGGCCGGGATCATCGAGCTGGTCGAGCAGTCACATCTGCCGGCCAAACGCACGCTGGACAAACTCGGTGTCCCGCGGGCCACATTCTATCGCTGGTACGACCGCTACCGCGAAGGCGGACTTGAGGCGTTGGCGGACCATCGCTCACGACCGGATCGCATCTGGAATCGCATCCCAGACGACGTCCGCGGCCAGATCATCAACCTGGCGCTGGAGCTCCCCGAGCTGTCGCCGCGAGAGCTGGCCGTTCGGTTCACCGACGAGAGAAAGTACTTTGTCTCGGAGGCTTCGGTTTATCGACTGCTGAAGGCACACGATCTCATCACCAGCCCGGCCTATGTGGTGATCAAGGCGGCGAACGAGTTCAAGGACAAGACCACCGCCATCAACCAGCTCTGGCAGACCGACTTCACCTACCTCAAGATCACCGGTTGGGGCTGGTACTACCTCTCGACCGTGCTCGACGACTTCTCGCGCTACATCGTGACCTGGAGGCTCGGTCCCACGATGTGTGCCTCCGACGTCACGGCCACGCTCGACCAGGCGCTGGCGGCATCGGGCCTTGATCACATCACTGTTGCGCACCGGCCGAGGCTTCTCAGCGACAATGGGTCGAGCTACATGGCAGACGATTTGGCCAAGTGGCTCGAAGGCAAGGGCATGCAGCATGTGCGCGGCGCCCCGTATCATCCCCAGACCCAGGGAAAGATCGAGCGCTGGCACCAGACCCTGAAGAACCGCATTCTGCTCGACAACTACTATCTGCCCGGAGATCTCGAACGGCAGATCGACGCCTTCGTCGAGCACTACAATCACGCCCGCTATCATGAGAGCATCGAAAACGTCACACCGGCCGACGTCTACTTTGGCCGAGCGGAGACGATCCTCGCAGAACGCAAACGCTTCAAGCTGGCCACTATCGCAAACCGTCGCTTGCAGCATCGACTGCAGGCCGCTTAAACTCTAACCCTGATGAGCTAGAGCCTCCCTTCTCGAAATGCCTGATCAGTCTCAGATTATCTGACGACGAACAGTTACGATGCGGTTCTGGGCTCTATCGGCTCCCAGATGCTTATCTTACGGGTTTCCGGCATCAGGAAGAGGGCGAGCACGAAGCATATGGCAGGAATTGCGATGGGGTAGATCAGCGCGTAGCCGATGCTGCCGGTAGCCGCGAAAGCAGCCGAGGTGATAAACGGTACCAATCCGCCACCCCAGCCGTTACCGATGTGATACGGCACCGATACCGACGTGTACCGAATCCTGCCGGGGAAGTATTCCGCCAGGAACGCCCCGACCGGCCCATACACCATCCCGACATAGCAAACGAGGATGAAGATGATGAAGACCGCGATCGGATAGTTGATGTTGCCAGGCTGCGTGACCGTTCCCAGCCACAAATACAGCGGATAATACGTGGTCGCGGCGAGCAACATGCCGCCCAAGATCACCGGCTTGCGGCCGATGACGTCGGAGAGCCAGCCAAAAAAGATCAAGCTCGGCGTTGCAATGAGCAGCGCGGCTCCGACGATGTAGGCCGAGGTCAACGCGTCCACTTTGGAAACCTGCTGCAGGAAGTATAACGCCCAGAACTGGCCGCTGTACCAGACCACTCCTTGCCCGATCAGCACGATGGTGGCGATCCCGACGTATTTGACGTTGGAGCTGAGGAAGGCTTCCTTCCACGGATTTTTGGTCATCTGCCCCCTTGCCTTGATCTCCGCGAAAATCGGCGTCTCCTGGAGCTGGAGCCGGATGTAGATTGCGATGGCCACCAGCAGGAAGGATACCAGGAACGGAACGCGCCACGCCCATGCGTTGAATGCTTCATTGCCGAAATACGTGCGCGTCGCGATGATCACGGCCAACGACACCACGATCCCGAGAGTCGGAGAGGTCTGTAGCCAGCCGGTGTAGTAGCCGCGACTTTTGTCCGGCACATGCTCTGCGACATAGGTGATGGCGCCGCCATACTCGCCGCCCAAGCACAGACCTTGGATCATCCGCAAGCCGAAGAGCAGGAAGGCAGCGGTCAGACCGATCGACTCGTAGGTCGGGATCAATCCGATCGCACCCGTGCCCAACCCCATTCCGCTCAGCGTAACAAGGAACGTGTACTTACGACCGACCCGGTCGCCCATCCATCCGAAGAGAAACGCTCCCAGTGGACGGATCAGGAATCCGGCGGTGAACAGCGCGATCGTACTCAGCAGCGCTGCGACCGGGTGGGATTGTTCAAAGAACTTGACCGACAGAACCGCGGCCAAGCTGCCGAAGATATAGAAGTCATACCACTCGATGACGTTTCCCACCGACGCGGCAACGATCACGCGGCGGAAATCCCTCGGGACTTGAATAGCCATGTGTTCCTCCACCTATTTCAAGACATACCTCCCACTTTTACTTTCTCTGTGCTTTATTTTCTCGCGGCCCGAAGTCTATGCGCAACGTTTTACACGTGCGACATCTGGACTCGGCAAGTGCGTCAGCAACGCCTGAACCTCAGGGGAGCTTTGAATCACCCGAGTAAAACTCCAACGGCGTTCGGCGCCGCGAGCCACCGCTGCCTCCTTCCCATCCATCCGGGAGCGAAGGCGCGGAAGCCAGTCTAATCCTTAATGGGACGCCATCGCATAAGACTTTTGGCTCAATCGAAGGGAGCCAGGCGCAAGAGACAATCGCTGAAGTCCGCAGCTGGTTGGT
This sequence comes from uncultured Alphaproteobacteria bacterium, assembly GCA_963764445.1. Classification (GTDB taxonomy): domain Bacteria; phylum Pseudomonadota; class Alphaproteobacteria; order Rhizobiales; family Xanthobacteraceae; genus Nitrobacter. The sequence continues at coordinate 2,776 of CAVXSV010000002.1, read as the reverse complement.
CGGGATTCACCGAGCGGCGACCAACGTCTGAACGTCGAAGCGTTGACACCTCAGAAGACTGCGTGGCGATAACTGATATTGACGTTCTTTATGCCGCGTGGCGCGGACTCTCGACTGGCGGCGTGCCGTCCTTCATTGCATGTCTGATCTCGTCGCGCAGTTCGGGCGTGTCTGGATGCTTGTGGACGGCAACCGCGTGCTGGATAGCTGCATCCAGCAATTCGGCCTCGGTGTCCGCGCTGATCGCAAGCGAACACTTTTCTTCGCTGGGCATTTCACGGCAATCGACGAATTTGCGTCCCATGGCTTCCTCCCGGTCTAAACCAGACAGCAGGCCTGAAGCGAAGCGGTGTGCCGAGGCCCGCTGTCACAATGACTGAATTACAGACCTCGGGCAGAAGTTTGAAAAGACCGCTACAGGGTGACCAAGTCTCGGATGAACCTGGCCGCACCTGACGTGGAAATTGCACCGAAGACTGCAAAGGCCGTGCGAAACTGACGGGTCACCCGGCGGATGAGGGTCTGGTCGCCGACGGTGAGGAAGACGAGGGCCGACTGACCGTCGCTGGCCTGACGTATCTTAGCGGGTCATCCTCGGAAAACCCCAACACCTAGCCGTAGCGCGCGCGACGGCAGAAGCTCAGGGTTCTCCCGCCCCCGCACTAACCGGCCGGACTGATGACACGCGCTTCTTTACCCCTCGTTCACCTGACCGTGAGAACCTGGTTCCAACCCGAGAGGGCCATAGTATTGCGTGCGTACTCAACCCGCTGCCGACTGATCCCGGTGGCGGGTTTTGTTTTCGCGGCATGAACCTTTTCGACCTGCGGGAGACATATCGGTGACCGGCGCTATCGTATCGAAAGACCAGAGGTATGAGTCATGTCGATTGATCAAGCCAGAATGGACTTTCTCGCTCTTTCACTCGCCCAAATCGCTGACCAACAGCACAAACTCTCCTTTGAAATGGCGACTATCCGAAGGATGAGGCGTGAACTCGAAGGTTCTAAAACAGCGGTACGCCGCGGTCCGAACGGATACCCCACCTACCCGCAATTCCCGAACCCAACCCGGCCCGCTGTTGCTCCCTTCCATCGGGCCTTTTCGGTGGCGCGCAACTCGGGATGTGGACTTGCCTTAGGCTATCGAAGATAAAGGCCCCACCTCCGAGCAAACTCAACAAGCCCGCTGCCCGGCGGGTTTTCTTCGCCCGGAACTCCTCTCCGTCTCGCACATTAACCGGCCGGGCCAGGATATTCAGCGCTCGCCTCACGCCCAAAGCAGGACCGTCACATGGCGACCGGCATGTACCGTAACAGCGTCGGCTTTGCGCAGGTTGATTACGACGGCAATACTATCCCTATCTCGCGCTCAAAATACGAAGCGAATGGCTATAAGCCCGACTTCGACAAATTGCCGCTAGAGGCGGATTATTGGGCCGCCCAAGAGGGGGCAAAGAACCGCGATGCCAAGGGGGCCTAAAGGCGAGAAGGTTCGCGCCGACGCCGTCGAAGGGTCAATCCGCGCTCCGCAGCCTTCGCATCGTGAACTCAATCTCGTCGTCAGGCAGCTCTCGCCAGGTCTCGACCTTCGACATGTCCGCCGCGGCCGGCCATCGATCGAGGAACGCCCGTGCCGTCTGACGCGCCTGCTCGCGGGGCTGACTGAAGGTCTCCCGGACATAGCCGTCATCGGCCTTGCCCTGTCGGCGCCGAGCCGCCATCCGGTCGGCCAAATCTCTCGGGGTATGACGTCTTGGGCCGTCATCTCTTTGACTTACCTCATGGCTACAACGAGAATGTCGAAATAAATGATGTCGCACTCGTTGCAGAGAACGGATGCTGGTTTACAAAACGCGATCTTTCTCAAGGCGAAAGAGAGCAAGCCACAGATTTAATTAGAACGCTCAATCGTGAATTTGAGAAGGCCAACGGCCACTTCATCGGCCACTAAAGGAAGTGGCTAGAAACGGTAGCTCCGAGCGGCCATATGCGGGAGCGCATCGCGATAAGAGACATAGTGAAGCACATCCTCGCCGTTATCCAGCGCAACGGGAGCGGCGCGTCATGAAGGTGACGCAAACTCCACTCACCTTCGAGCAGATATACCGCAATCTTGACGTATGATTGCATCACAAGCTGCTGCGTCCACACCGCTGCGAAACAAAAAGACGAAAAAGACACCGCGTTCGTCAAGCGGATTATTGCAACATACGCCGAAATTGCCGGTCGCGCCGCCCTGAGCGCTGAGATCGATCTCGTGATCGGAGGCACAAAACCGGAGAGCTTCCATGAGTAAGACATCACTGGACGAACAGATCGCCAACGCGCTTGTCGAAAACGCGGTCAACGACGGCTTTCTAATCTCCGTCAACGACGGGGAGGAGACGGTCGTCAACCGATCACGGAATATCTCCGAGATCACCAAGGCGATGTTCAGCACCGATATGGACACGCTCACGCTTAATGTCGAAGAACGGCGCGTCGGCATGATCACTCTGATCTAGGCAACGGCAGCAACGGGCTCGATGTGATCGGCGATCATACTGATATCCCGCACATCGCCCGTCCCGTTGAGCACACCATGAAGGAGTTCGAGCGCGGCGAGGCGCTCTTAGGTGGTAGTCATTATGCCAGTCAGTTCAGTGTCTCTCCGGAGTTCAATGATCACGGCCGGAACTAAAGCAGGGGTAGAAATGTTTCAACTGGAGGAGGTGTGCCATGAGCAGAATCCTCTCCGTACTAGGGTCTGGACTCATAACCAGTAACTGACAGCC
>CAVXSV010000001.1:0-80578 GCA_963764445.1 uncultured Alphaproteobacteria bacterium | reverse complement strand
AGAGGCGGATTCTCTGGAAAATCTGATGAAAATGATCGTGTCTTAGCCCGCATGTCGCGTCTATGTCGCGTTCCCAGAGATCAGCGCCAGCTCGGCGGCGTCGGCCTCGTCCGCGTCATCGGCGCGGAACAGGTGACCGTAGGTGTCGAGCGTGACATCTCAAGTTTAGCCGATGCGAATCCCAAGTTTAGCTAATGCTCCGGCCGAGAACTGTGATAGACATCACTCTTTACCGTGTCGCGCATTCCAATCATTTTTTTGCAAGTGGCTTGAAGCGCTTACCTGCTGCAGAGCGTTGGCTGCGGGAGGGTTGATCGGCGCATAGTTCCTGATGCATTACACTAAACCAGTGGCCAAAGCCAACCGGCAAGCCCCCCACTTGAGTAGGGGTGGCTTCGCCGAAGGTTCAAGGCTTGCGGAAACCCGCATTGCCTGAAAATCGGAATATTAACCCCGTCGAACGCCTGAAGTTGCAGTTCCCGAAACGCTGCTGGGAGATAGTTCACGTAATAATGACGTTGAGATTTCCGCCAGGCACGGTTTGGAACCGCCGCGGGTGACTAGAGCACGCATGCGTGTGAGGGCTTTTACTGCACGTCGAGCGGTTCTGTGCCCGTGACCTGGCCGGACGCGTCCGTGGTAATCTTGTCCACTCGCGCTTCGGCCTGCCGAAGCAGCTCTTCGCAGCGGCGTTTCAGCGCTTCGCCGCGTTCATAAATCGCGACCGATTCCTCCAGCGGAACCTTGCCGTCCTCAAGCCGCTTGACGATAGATTCCAGTTCCTCGATGGCGCGCTCGAAAGAAAGCGTCTTCACGTCGGCATGAGTCGTTTCGGCCATCTGTATCCCCGGAATCGGTCGTGGTCCGATTCTAACATTCGCATCCCGGGCATAATGTGGCGGAATGTCACGTGCCCATCAATGCCATGACATGCTCGGCCACCGATTCCTGCAGCCCCTGCAGATCATAGCCGCCTTCGAGTACCGAAACAATTCGGCCACCCGCCGTGGCGTCTGCGACATCCATCAATTTGCGGGTCACCCATCCGAAATCGTTTGCATCCAGATTGAGGCTTGCCAGCGGATCGCGGCTATGCGCGTCGAAACCGGCGGAGATAATGAACAGTTCGGGCGCGAATTTCTCAAGCTGCGGCAGGATCAGGCTCTCGAATGCGGAACGAAATTTGACCCCACCATCGCCCGACTTCAGCGGTGCATTGACGATGGTGTCGTGATCGCCCCGTTCGTTGGTCGCGCCGCTGTACGGAAACAGCGGCATCTGATGCGTCGAGCAGTACATCACCGTTCGGTCGGCCCAAAAGATATCCTGCGTACCGTTGCCGTGATGCACGTCGAAATCGACCACGGTAACGCGGCCGATCCCGTGCTTGCGCTGGGCGTGCCGCGCTGCGATCGCCGCCTGGTCGAAAAAGCAGAAGCCCATCGCTCTGCCAGCCTCGGCATGATGCCCTGGTGGACGCGTGGCGACGAACGCGTTGCTCGCGCTGCCGGCGATGACGGCCTCTGTCGCGGCGACCGCGCCGCCGACGCCGCGCATGACCGCTTCCCATGTCCCGGGCGACATCGAGGTATCGCTGTCGAGATAGACCAGACCCTCCGCCGGTGCGATGTGCCGGAGTTCGCCGATATAATGTTCGTTGTGACAGAGCGCGACCGAATCCAGCGATCCTTTTGGCGCCTCGCCGCGCACCAGATTCTTGAAGCGGTCCTCGGCCAAAACCTGATTGATGGCGCGAATCCGGTCCGGCCGCTCCGGATGGCCGGACGGCATCAGATGATCGAGACTTGCGGGATGCGTGAGAAGAAGCGTTGTCATGCCGAAATCCGGCGCATAAATGCGCGCGTCGTATTATTAGGAGCACCATACTAGCGCGTATTCCGCGAAAGTGGATACCGGTTTTGCGATGAGAATACGCGCAAGTGATTGATTGAGAGCATTTTCTTCACGTGAACCGGATTTCTTTAGCCGGAAAATGCTCTAGGCCTCCCCCTTGAAATTCCTACTCCGGCGCGCGACGGCGGTGCTGGTATCTGGGTCTAAAGGGCTCGATACCAGAGAAGAGCCTCCGCTTCCGCCCTCGCGATCCATTTCTTTTTGCAGTCGCCGTAGGCGTGCGAATCGTTGGGGTTCAGACTTTGACAGTGAGCCTTTATCCGATCGTATTCGGCAGCGAGGGGCGGTCGTGCCCGGAGATAGTCACGAAAAGCGAGATGTCGGATGATCTCGGACGAACCATCCTCGTAAGCATGAAGTTGAACAAGCCTGCGCTCTGTCGCCAGTTCGGCTTTCGTGCAATAGCGTCGTCCAGGCAAGCCGAGTTCGCCCCACCATTCATAGCCGAGCGCTTCAATTTCGCGCTGACGCGTATCTAACTCAGAAAGACAGGATACCACCGGCATCAGGTCCAGGATGGGCTTGGCGTGTATGCCAGGTATGGCCGTTGAACCAACATGATGAACGGTCAACAGGCAAGGACCGATAGCAGCCAGCAACTCCTTCGCCTCGACGCCGGCGCCAATGGCCCAACGCGAATCGTGTGGCATCAGTTCAACTTTGATCGGTGGTGGCATTGATCATGTCTTTGGGAGTTGTGACTGTGCGCCTCAATTGATCCGCATAAGCCCGTCAGTCGCCGCCGCCGTGCCTTGAACGCCGTGAATCCGTCGTCGCCCACCGACAGGACCTCCACCGAGCGGCGCTCTCGGCGATAGCAAGCGCGAGCGGCGTCGTTCTCAAAACCTTTCCCGTGAGAGAGAGGTTGGAGCGTCGGCGGATATGTCATTGTCTGCCGTCACTTCTTGCGCGCGAAGAAGGCCTGGAATGCGGCGATCGCTTCCTCCGAGCGCAACCGCTCGCCGAACAAGTGGCTTTCCTGGTCGATCCGGCGCGTCAGGTCCTCCGGCGGCAGCTTCAGAAGCTCGCGTGAGAGGGCGACGGCTTCCGCCGGCAGCGCGCAGATCTCTCGCGCGACTTTTCCGGCCTCGGCCTCGGTGTGGCCCGGCGCGACCACGGTGTTGACGAAGCCTGCCTCGCGGGCCTCCTCCGCACCGAGTGTGCGGCCCATCACCAGCATGGCGAAAGCACGCTGATGTCCCATCGCCCGCGGCGCCAGCAGGCTGGACGCGGCTTCCGGCACTAGACCGAGATGGATGAAGGGCGTCGAGAATGTTGCCGTCTTGCCGGCAAGGACGTAGTCGCAGTGAAACAACATGGTAGTTCCGATGCCGATCGCTATGCCGTCCACCGCTGCGATCAGCGGCTTTGTGTTGTGCGCCAGCGAGTAAAGGAATTTTACAGCGCCGGAAGGGCGCGACGCGTCGATGTTCGACGTGCCATCTTTCAGGAAATCGTCGAGATCGTTGCCCGCCGTGAACACGCCGGAGCTGCCCGTGATGACGATGCAGCGAATCGCCGGGTTGTTTTGCGCGGTGTCGATCGCATCGCTCATCGCGCGATACATGTCCTGGGTGATCGCGTTTTTCTTTTCGGGGCGCCGCATGGTGATGACCCGGGTCGCGTCGTCGTCGGTGACTATAAGGTGTCCCGTCATGGTGCGCTCCTTGTCCTGAGTTGCCGCCATCGGATTCAGCCCAGCAGCACCGCGTCGGCGCCGTTCACGGCATCGGCGCTGTCGATCACCGTGCTTTCCAGCGCCGGAGCCTGCACCGTGATGGTTTCGGCGAAGAAGCGCGCCAGCGTGACATAACGTCGGGAATTGCCGAACTCGTCGCCGAGATCGCGCGCCGCCAGAGCTTCTTCCGCGAGCTTGCATCCGCCGAGCGTCGATCCGAACAGCCGCAGATACGGGGTCGCGCCGGCCAGCGCGTCGTTTGGCGACAAAGCCAGTCGCTCCAGCAACCATTTGCTGGCGCGTTCCAGAGAATCCAGCCCGTCGCGCAGTTTCGTAGCCGTGGTGCCGAACGCGGGATCGTTCGAGGCCTCCACGCGCTTGACGGTCTCCGACAGTTCGTCGAGCAGCGCCCACACCGACGCGCCGCCGTTGAGGCCGAGTTTTCGTGTCACCAGATCGATCGACTGGATGCCATTGGTGCCTTCGTAGATCGCGGTGATGCGCGCGTCGCGATAATGCTGCGCCGCGCCGGTCTCCTCGATGAAGCCCATGCCGCCGTGAACCTGAATGCCGAGGGACGCGACCTCGTTGCCGATGTCGGTCGAAAATGCTTTTGCGACCGGCGTCAGCAATGCGCCGCGGGCGGCGGCGGCTGCACGCACTGCAGGGTCGGTCGCGCGCGCCGCCACATCCAGCGCCACGGCTGTGGCATAGCAAATCGTACGGGCGGCGGCAGTGAGTGCGCGCATCTGCATCAACATGCGCTTGACGTCGGGGTGCACGATGATGGCATCCATTCCATCGCCGGATTTGCCGATGGCGCGACCCTGCTTGCGCTCCCGCGCATAGGCCAGCGCCTGCTGATAGGCGCGGTCGGCGATACCGACGCCCTCGAGTCCGACGGCGAGCCTGGCCTGATTCATCATCGTGAACATGCACTGCATGCCGCGATTTTCCTCGCCGATCAGGTAGCCGATGGCGCCGCCCTCGTCGCCTATGGTCATCGTGCAGGTCGGCGAGGCGTGCATGCCGAGCTTGTGCTCGATGCCACTGGCGTAGATGTCGTTGCGCGCGCCGAGCGAGCCGTCCGCGTTGACGAGAAATTTCGGAATCAGGAATAGCGAGGCTCCCTTGGTGCCGGGCGGCGCATCGGGCAACCGCGCGAGCACGAAATGCACGATGTTGTCGGTCATGTCGTGGTCGCCATAGGTGATGAAGATCTTGGTGCCGAAGATGCGATAGCTGCCGTCGGCCGCGCGTTCGGCCCGGCTGCGCAGCGCGCCGACATCCGAGCCCGCTTGCGCTTCGGTCAGTTGCATCGTGCCGGTCCATCCGCCAGACACCAGTTTTTCGAGATAGATTTTCTTCAACCCATCGCTGCCGTGCGCATCGAGCGCCTCGATCGCGCTCAGCGTCAGCAGCGGACAGAGACCGAACGCGATATTCGACGCGCTCCAGATTTCGGTGCAGGCGGCGTTGATCGCGAGCGGCAGGCCCTGTCCGCCGAAATTCTCCGGCCCCGAGACGGCATTCCAGCCCGCCGCCGTCCAGCGCCTGTAGGCATCGGGCCAGCCGGGCGCGGTTGTCACGCTGCCGCCCTGCAGCTTTGTGCCGTGTTCGTCGCCGGTGCGGTTGAGCGGCGCCAGCACCTCGGTTGCGAACCGGCCAGCCTCCTCCAGCACGGCCGCCGCAATCTCGGCATCATAGTCGCCGTAGTGGCCGGCCTTGACCGCGGCCTGGAGTCCCGCGCCATGGTTGAGAGCAAGGAGCATGTCGCTGATCGGTGCTCGATAGGTCATGACGGTGTCTCGCTGCAATGGCCTGACGGGGAGGGCGTCCTGCCATGTTATCAGCTATGAGCCGCCTTTCCACGAAACCGGGGCGGCTCTCAACAGTCATGGGGGCCGGTGTTTTCGAGGCCGGTTCAGCCAGCGGCCATTCGAATTCGGACGGGAGGACGCCGGCATGAAACGGGTCGAGCCGCCTACGTGGGGCTCCAGCCGGTTGAAAAGGCGAGGTTCTCTCTATAGACCGTCGGGGCCGGAGGAAATCCGCGAGACCACGTCCCGCGCGTTCCGGGCCGTTGGGGCGTAGCCAAGCGGTAAGGCAGGGGATTTTGATTCCCCCATTCGGAGGTTCGATCCCTCCCGCCCCAGCCACGCAGTCTTGCCAGCCGGCCATACGCCTCGATATATCGAGAAAGGCCCGCAATTGGTGACGTTTCTTGCAGTCGAGTGAAGTCTCCGGGTGGTTAATCGGCCTTGAGGGGCACCGAATTCCCGAAAGTCTCCAGCCGACCCCCTTGAAATTCCCGTTTTCGGGAGACTGCGGGCAGAGACTGGATTCGACGTCCACTGCCATACGCGGAAGGGAGTGGTTCTTGCCCGCGTCTTTGGTCCGGGCTAGGGCAATTTAAGAGCAGAAAGGCCCGACTGCCGCATGAGGAGATGATCGAGAAGTTCTAACATCATCTGGCTGTCCCAGTCGTCGGCGCTCAGCGGCCAGCCATGGTGAAAGAACAGGGGCTGACCTTTTCCCCAATCCTTGTAGAAAATTTCGGTGCCGTCCGCAGTTGTGACCGTGCCCATCGATGTCGATCCCTCGTTGAATTCCGTTCAACATTGGAGCGCATTCAAATATAGGGCGCGGTCCGCGTCTTTTCGGTTTGTGCTGTACTTGGACGCTTTGTGCTGTCAGGAGCATCTTTTCCACGCATAGTCTTTTGCATCCCGTCGGGATAGACGGGACTACGACGGCAAAATGCGCCGCGTCTGTTCGCGCGCAAACGCGGCCGGTGTCCGCCCTTCTTGAAAACGGAAGCGCCGCGAGAAATGGCTTTGATCGGCGAAACCGACTGCCTGTGCGACATGGGCTAGCGACATCTCCGCGCTGACGATCAAGGCCTTGGCCTGTTCGATTCGATGCGCTCGACATATCTGGCGGGCGACAGGCCGAGATGGTGCTTGAACACGCGACTGAAATGAAAGCAGGCTTAAACCTGCTGCACTCGCAAGCTCCTGAAGTGAGATGGCACGAGCAGGGTTGTCCTTAATGTAACCCATCGCCCGACGCACGGCAGCCACGTCCACAGAGATCGTCGATCGCGATTCGACACCGACGGCATTGGTATAACTTCGTAGCAGATGTGCGGACAACGCCACGGCCAGCGACCCGATCAACAAATCTTGGGCGGGATGCGGTGCGCGGTTCAGCTCTGCTCTGAAAATCGCGCCGATGTGCTCGACCACGGGATCGCGCATGCGGGAAACATCGACGAACTCAAAACGACGCTCACCGATCTTCCGCAGCTCGGCGGCCATCTCTTCCATTTTGCCAAGGTCCAGGCGGATGTCTAGGTGCGCGGGCGCTACTCCCTGATAGCGCGTCTTTCGGCCTGCCGGCAGGATTGCGAACTCGCCGATCCGCGACGGGCCGACGAGCACGGTCCCGCAGGCTCGCGCCGAATAGAGGGCGAGGTTCCGATGCACAATCCTATCTTGACGTGGTCCCGCGGCGGCGACCGCAAGTCTTCGATATAAACTTGGTCAAATTCGTTGATGTGGACGCCTTCCCAGCACCGGTCGGCACTCGTCGCCTTCAAAGGAAAGTGCGAAGCAGTTCCTGCTGAACTCCACCGATTGCCATTCCACGAATTTGCGGCATCGTCGCTCCCTGTCCGGCGACGGAAGACTACAATAGCTTTAAGTGTCCTTAAATACGAATAAGTAGTCTATGGCGTCTCTCTGCATTGGACCGACAGATGGTCCGCTCAGCCTGCCTCAGCAAAACCAACCGTCTGGACAGGCCGGCGCTCCGCCCAAGGGGCGAACCAGATATCTAATCAATCAGAAATACCAAGCGCCCGCTTTGGAGCCCCTTTCAGACGTGCGTAAATGTCCAGTTTGAGCCTGTTATAGCCTTCAAAGCGGACGCGCGTTTGTGGGTTCTCCCTGCACCCATCTGCCACATTGCTCCAAAGCGCCCCGCGCGGGGCGCGTTCGCACTTGCTCGACGCACTCCATCGCAGAGCCCGTGGACGGCTCGATAAAAGATTTGCCCGCCGCTCGGGTTGTCCGTCGTCAGATGATATGAGACTGATCAGGCATTTCGAGAAGGGAGGCTCTGGCTCATCAGGGGTTAGAGTTTAAGCGGCCTGCAGTCGATGCTGCAAGCGACGGTTTGCGATGGTGGCAAGCTTGATGCGTTGACGTTCTGCGAGGATCGTCTCGGACCTGCCGAAGTAGACGTCAGCCGGGGTCAGATTGTTGATGCTCTCGTGATAGCGGACATGATTGTAATGTTCGACGAAGGCGGCGATCTGCCGCTCGAGATCGCCAGGTAGGTAATAGTTGTCGAGCAGGATGCGGTTCTTCAAGGTCTGATGCCAGCGCTCGATCTTGCCTTGGGTCTGGGGATGATACGGAGCGCCGCGCACATGTTGCATGCCTTTATGTTCGAGCCACCTGGCCAGATCGTCCGCGACGTAACTAGATCCGTTGTCGCTCAGAAGCCGAGGTCGCTGCTTTACGTTGATGTGGTCCAGACCCGAGGCCGTCAGCGCCTGGTCGAGCGTGGCCGTGACGTCGGAGGCACACATCGTGGGACCGAGCCTCCATGTCACGATGTAACGCGAGAAGTCGTCGAGCACGGTCGAGAGGTAGTACCAGCCCCAGCCGGTGATTTTGAGGTAGGTGAAGTCGGTCTGCCAGAGTTGGTTGATGGCGGTGGTCTTGTCCTTGAACTCGTTCGCCGCCTTGATCACCACATAGGCCGGGCTGGTGATGAGGTCGTGCGCCTTCAACAGCCGATAGACCGAAGCCTCGGAGACAAAGTACTTTCTCTGTCGGTGAACCGAACGGCCAGCTCTCGCGGCGATAGCTCGGGAAGCTCCAGCGCCAGATCGATGATCTGGCCGCGGACATCGTCCGGGATGCGATTCCAGACGCGGTCCGGTCGTGAGCGATGGTCGGCCAGCGCTTCAGGCCCGCCGTTAAAATAGCGATCATACCATCGGTAAAAGGTGGCCCGCGGGATGCCGAGCTTGTCGAGCGTGCGCTTGGCCGGCAGATGTGATTGCTCGACTAGCTCAATGATCTCGGCCTTATCGGACGCAGGATATCTCATGCCTCCTCCTCCCCATCCCCGTTCATGCTTTTTTTAAGCAGGCGGTTCTCCAGGGTGAGGTCGGCCACGACCTCCTTCAAAGCGGTGGCCTCACGACGAAGATCCTTCACCTCGCCGGAGGTCGCGGCTCGGGCCGTGTCACCGGCCAACCGGCGCTTGCCGGCTTCCAGGAACTCCTTCGACCAACCGTAATACATCGAAGCGGCGATGCCTTCCCGGCGGCAGAGCTCCGAGATGTTCTCCTCGCCCCGCAGTCCTTCCAGCACGATGCGGATCTTCTCTTCCGCCGAATACTGCCGGCGGGTCTGACGCCGGATGTCCTTCAGCACTTGTTCTGCCGGCACTTTGCCCGGCCCGGATTTCCGTTTCATCTTCGCTCCTTGCGGCTACGATGAACCAGAAATCCTCCCTCCGTGAAGTCCCTCAATTTGTCTCAGGGGTGCTGACTCCATACAATCAGCATTGCGTTCCCAAATTTATCTTAAGGCAATTTCTAGCCGATACGGACGGCGAACGCGTAGCTGTCTACGATAAGCAGACGGATAAGATGTTTGTCACTTCCATCCGAAATGTCAGGGCTGAAAACCGCTTTAATGATTTCCTGTTTGACGATGATTGGATTGTGACGTTTGAACCGCTTGCTTTTGCAGTTGAAGACCAGGTGCTTCCCACCTACAAAAAGATTCTTGAGACGCGGCGCTTAGACAACTCACCGCAAAGAAAGCGGCCCTTGCCTTCCTCATTGCATTTCAGCGGGATGTGCAAGTTTGGGAGGATTGGCAACCTGCGACAGAGAACTCTCTCAAGCGCGATCATCTTCTAAGCATACGAAAGAGCATCGGCGAATTCGCGCAGATAATTGCCACAAAGGATTTTCTACTGGCCGCGCCTGCTGACGGACGCAGCTTCTATCTCAGGAATAATCCGGTTTGCCTCAACAATATGCTGAAGTTCGGGCCTCGTGGAAACCTTGGCCTCGCGGTCACAGACATCGAAATCTACATGCCTCTGGCTTCTGATCTCCTCCTGTGCGCGTGGTGCCCCTCAATTCTTTCGACGCTCCGTTCTGACTACGAAAACGTCGTTCGGGAACGGCGATCTGAGGCCGTAGGCCAGGTAATGGCGGGCACGATGACTGCACAAGAAATGAAAGATTTCATGGAGCAGTTTTGCGCAACGGACCGGCCCGTTGCTTCGCTCCTATCGGCCGCGGCAGAGAGCAGACCTGTATCTTCAAATAAGGAGAACATGGAGTATTACAATTCGCTGCAAGCATCATTGGCCTCCCGCTACATGGTCTGCCAACAGGCAGACTTCAGTTTAGCACAGAGGTTCTGTCGTGAGAATCCCGATGCCAGACGCGGATATCGAATTGGCGCTGCTTGACGTGCCTATGCCGCGCGAGTTTTGCTCGGCTGTTCGGATTGCGGTGCCTCGATAGCTTCGAGCAACGTTGGGATTGTAGTCAAAATTGATGCGGGTACCGCTTAGCTCGCGAGGCAGCTGGCTCCAATCCTTCACCCCTCGAAATCGATTGCACATGTGACGAATGTAGACGAGGAACGACGAACTTAAACGCTTGGTGCTCGGAAATGACGAGCGGTTACCCGCCCGCTCACCGGTGCCACTTGTCAGAGGGGGCGGAGACCGATTCGCTCAGCGGCTGAGGCCCGGACGGCAGGATTATCGCTAAATATACGCTTCCCAGCGTGACACTTGCGGGCGATCATAATCTCCCCCAAAATAGTCGGTCAGACGGCGTGTTCGGATCCTTCCGGTCTGGTTGCAACACTCCAGAGGGAATAATCCTCAATATGCCAAGAGCAACAACCGCCAAGAAGCTTGGTTCAGTCGTACCCCTGCGGCGGTCGAAAACTGCGCTCGTGGCCATTCCTGAGCGTGCAACTGACTATCCCGACTTGCGGTACATGGGATCGAAGACGCGACTTTTGCCCTGGATCTTTGAGACGCTTAGCCCTTTTGACTTCGAAAGCGCGCTTGATCCATTCTCAGGCACAGGCTGCGTTGCGTACCTCATGAAAACTATGGGTCGCCGCGTCGTCGCGTCCGACTTTTTGAATTTCACGAGCACGGTTGCTCGTGCGACGATTGAGAACAATCACGTTCGTCTTGATGGTAAGGCGATAAAACGCCTCTTGGATCGGACGCCCCCTGCACATCACTTCATCGAAAAGACCTTCTCGGGAGTATTTTATACCCTCGAAGACTTGCGCTTTCTTGACCGAGTGTCCGGGAATATTCGCCAGCTTCAAGATCCCTATCAGCAGGCGCTCGCATTCGCCGCACTTTTCAGGTCGTGTCTGAAAAGACAACCTCGCGGGGTTTTCACGATTTCGGGCGACCTTTCGCATTATGATGATGGCCGCCGCGATCTGCGGTTATCGATCGAAGAACATTTCTTGGAGCAGATTGAAGTCTACAACGCCGCCGTTTTTGACAATGGGCGCAAAAACCAAGCGATGCGTTCGGACTTATTTGAATTGCCCAGGCGAAAAGTGGATCTTGTATATCTTGATCCGCCGTACGTCCCTCGCTCGGACGATAACTGCTACATCAAGCGCTATCATTTCTTGGAGGGGCTCTCCTGTTATTGGCAGGGCTTACCCGTTGATATGTCTACTAAGGTCCGCAAAATCGCGAAGCAATACACGCCGTTTAGTTACCGCCGCACTGCCCTGGAAGCATTTGACCGAATGTTTTCAAAGTTCAGGGGAAGCAAGATTGCATTATCATATAGCTCAAACGGCTTTCCTGATCTCGAACAGCTAGAAACTCTGATGAAGCAGTATAAGAGCAGCGTGCGCGTCTTTGAGAAGCCCCACCGCTATCATTTTGGCACTCATAGTGGCGTCGAGCGGTCTGCTGTCACCGAATATCTCATCGTTGGTACCTGATGCAGCAGAGAGACCAAACTCTGGACGAGGTCGTTGATAGTCTCAGCCCCCTCACTGTGGAATGGATGGATGAGACTGCCGCCAGTGCGATAGCGCGTCTCACTGATCTGCCCAAGAAAGACACCTATAACCGCGGCGACGTTGCAGCGCTTCTTAACGAGAATTTCGACGAGGGCATTTTGTGTGCCCGCCTGTTCCTGGCACTGTCGAAGGATAGCATGGAAGGCGAACTCAAGCGCGAGCTGGGCACAGGCGGCATTGGCGTGAAGCGGTACAAAGCAGATCCTGAAGCTTTTCTCGACGTCTTCGAACGTCTTCAGCTACCGGAAGCAATGGCGACAAACATCAATTACCAGCCTGTCTGGAGCGACATTCTGGTCGAGCGGCTTCGTTCGGGTCGAGGGTCAGCTATCTCCGGCCAGCGCCGAGGACGCGGTTTGGAGGATTTTGCCGAAGCCATGGTGAAAGAGGTCTTTGGCGACCATTATGAAACACGTTGCACGTTCACTGGTGCTGACGGTAAGACGGCGAAGTGTGACGTAGCCGTGCCCGATCGCCATCGTCCGAGAATAGTAATCGAGGTCAAAGGGTATGGCGCAACGGGTTCGAAGATGACTGATATCATCGGCGATCTTGATGCCATCATTGAAGCCATGCGCCGAGATACACGGCTTCTGTTCATTACGGACGGCACTACCTGGAAATCTCGCCTGTCGGATCTGAAAAAGATCGTAGAACGTCAAAACCAAGGCAAGATAGCCCGGATCTATACGACGAAGATGCGTGACGAATTGCTAACTGATCTCAAAAGCTTGAAACAGGAAATCGGTTAGATCCGCAAGTCACCAGCGCTCCATAACCGTGGCGCGGTCCGCGCGGCCGGTCTCTCTGCGATTTGCAAGAAGCGACGTTTCTCCACCGGCTAGGACGCGCGGGCTATGCCGACCGGGCTCTACTCGCTTGCGCTCAAGCCAGCTGATTGCCGCGAAGCTGCGGAACGTCTGTCTCGGCCATCTGGTG
This sequence comes from uncultured Alphaproteobacteria bacterium, assembly GCA_963764445.1. Lineage (GTDB taxonomy): Bacteria > Pseudomonadota > Alphaproteobacteria > Rhizobiales > Xanthobacteraceae > Nitrobacter. Next base: position 67,927 of record CAVXSV010000001.1, on the reverse strand, counting down.
ACGATCCCTCACGCAAGGGGCATTGATCCGCTCGCCGGAGGCTCTCGCGTGCAGGTCTCTCAGGAAAACGTCAGCGGCGCCTGGCCGATGATATCATCACTATTGCGGCTAAGGCGGTTATGTCGCGGACTGATAAGGAAATTACACAAGCTTAACGGTAGGTCGCGATGTTCCATAACCTTCGAAGCGCGAACGCCGGACCACTCGGGGCCGCAGACTACACTCAGAGTTTGTGCCCGTTTTTCAGAAGAATTATCTGTTTTTGCCAGCTCAGCGAATCCACCTTCCGGAGATCGGCGAGAGCGAACGTCTGTCGCCCTGTAAGAACGGCGTCGACAATCTCGGGTGCCAGAAACGCCAGCTTGATTTCGTTGCGGACGACCTTGGGTGCAGCTGGATGTTTTCGGCGAGCGCTTCGATGCTGTCGAACTCACCTGTGCTCAGCGCGTGAATCCAGCGGTGCGCTCGGGTAATCGCCTGTAGCGTCGCCTGGTTCGGTTGTTGAAGTTTGTCAGCGTTATCCGGTTGTGGTGAGGCGGGGCCGTTTTTGGCCTGCCATGCGACCTGCAAGGTTTCTGGCTGTTCGGCGTTCTCATGATGGCTAGCATCCGCAGCTTGATCCATGGCCGCACGCGCGAACCTCAAAGCGATGCAGTCTGTTTTAAGTTCAGCCCGGATCAAATGATGCTGGAGCAGATCAGCATCGGCGGTGTCCTGCGCTGCTTTGAGGGCATTTCGCAGAGTAGCGGCGACGGCGGTTTCGATGGAAATGGCAGAGACCCGGCCGACCGTGCCAGCTTTTCCGTTGCGTCCCCTTAGGAGTACTGCGCTGACATAAAACCGGTAGCGGACGCCGTTCTTGACCGAGAAGCTCGGGCTCATCAGATTGCCGCGGTCGTCGTAAAGTTTGCCGAGTAGGAGGGCCCCGCTCTGCAGAGGCCTTGGACTTTGCGCCTTGTGACGTTGGCCTTGAGCAGTGCCGTTGCACCCGATCGAAAGTTTTGCGGTCGATGATGGCCTGATGCTCTCCTTTGAACCACTTGCCGCCGTGGTGGATCTCGCCACAATAGACTCGGTTCTTCAGAAGATAGGCGAGAGGACCGTAGGTGAAGGGAATGCCGCCCCTGAACTTTGGCGACCTTGGTATCCCGGCGCTTGGTGACGATGCCGCGCCGGGTCAAGATCCTCGATCAGCTCTGCCGAACGACTCTGCAGTTCGAGATAACGGCGGAAGATGGTGCGGACGGTTTCGGCCTCGGTCTTGTTGATGACGAGCTTCTTGTCCCTGGCGTCGTAGCCCAGCGGGACGGTGCCGCCGGTCCATTTGCCCTTGCGCCGGCTGGCGGCGATCTTGTCCCGCACCCGCTCGGAGGACAGCTCCCGCTCGAACTGGGCAAAGGACAGCAGGACGTTGAGTGTCAATCGACCCATCGAGGTGGTCGTATTGAACTGCTGGGTGACGGCCACAAACGAGATCGAGCGGGCATCGAAGGCCTCGACCAGTTTGGCAAAATCAGCCAGCGACCGGGTCAGGCGGTCGATCTTGTAGACCACGACCACGTCGACCTGGCCGGCATCGATATCAACCAAGAGCTTCTTGAGGGCAGGGCGGTCGAGATTGCCGCCGGAATAAGCGGGATCGTCATAATGCTGGGGAAGGACCCGCCAGCCCTGCGAGGCCTGACTCTTGATATAGGCCTCGCAGGCCTCGCGCTGGGCGTCGAGCGAATTGAACTCCAGCTCCAGCCCGTGCTCGGTCGATTTGCGGGTATAGATGGCGCAGCGAAGCGGCTTGGGATTATTCGCCATCGGTGGCGACCTCCGTACTGAAGCCTCGATCGCAGACCGAAGAACCGCGGCCCATTCCATCTGGTGCCCGGTGATGTCAGAGGCGATCTCGGACAGGCTGGCGAAGGTTTTGCCGTCATAGGCAAAGCCCGTCTCCATCACCCTGACGCGGTAGGTCCGTCCCTTCCAGGTCCGGACCAATTCGGAGCCCGGCTTGATCCGGCGGGGCAGTTCGAGCCGTCCGTTCGGTTTTGCCGCTGCGGCCTTGATCAACTGATCGAGCAGGCGCCGGGTCGCCGACGGGTAAGCCGCCATAGGCCTTTTCCTGAATGCGATGGGCGATGCTGCGCCGCAGCAGGTCCGGGCCGAACGCCTTCGGCGGTTCGGCTCCGGAATAGCTCGCGGTAGCGCTTCGCAGACTCGACGATCGGCATGCGCCGGCAGCCGATCCAGTTCGGCCTCGACCGCCGGATCGGCTTTGTCGTCTGTCCGAGCGCGGCGGGATCATCAGGCCGCGTTCCCGGCTTTGGCGATCCGATAGACGCGCTCGTCGCCGACCTTTTCGGACGCGAGATTGAGCTTGAGCTTCTTCTTGACGACGCCAGCGAAGAAGCCGCGCACCGAGTGCTGCTGCCAACCGGTCGCTTTCATGATGGCGGCGATGGTCGCGCCCTTGGGCTGCCGAAGCAGCGCCAGCACGGCTGTCTTGCTTGGACGAAGACCGGCGGTTTGCTCGCGGCCGGTTCCGGATTCGCACGCGCCGGTACGACGCGGTCGATGCGCTCGCCTTGGCAGGCGATCGGCGATGCGCGACTCGCTTGGCGGTCTGCTTGGCGGATTTCGGTTTGGATTTGGCGTGGCCATCTGGCTCTCCTGCGTGATCAACGACAGCATCATGTGCTGCCACTGACACAAGCCCCGCCGACCGGGCGGGGCGAAGGAGGAAGATCCTAGAAGTAGCCGGCGTTAGTCCAACGCGATCCGGTTCAGGAGCGAAGCCGCATCCTGCAGGCGACCCGCTTCATAAAGCAGTTGCTCGATGTCCATAGAAACTGTGACGCCCTCGGCGAGCTGCCCGCCTTCGGCGCAGGCTTCCGCCGCCTTTGCGATCCGCGTCGCCTCATTCAGCCTGGCGTGGATCTCGGCCAAATCAGATTTGATTGCTGGTTCGATGATGGCGCGGTCCATCTGAGCCCTCCAGTTGACGGCACAGTACCGCTCCAACGGGGCACGAAGTCGAGCAGAACCGAGGAATCTTCTGGCGTCTTATCGGGCCATTGCAATCACGAAGTGATCCGCAAAAGAAAGCCTGGAAATACCAAACTCCGGCTCGGTCGAGGCCATTTCAGCGGGATTTCGCGCCTCTGCCCGAGCGAGGCTTTGACGGCGCCTTGCCGTTCACAAAGTCCCGAAACAGCTTGAGGGGATCGCCGCCGATCGCGCGCATGACGGCGACATACTCGACAACATCAAGCCGGCGTTCCCCGCCTTCATATTTGGCGACAAAGGATTGCGGCTTCTTGAGACGAAGGGCGAGGGCTTGCTGGGTCAGGCCGGCCGCCCGGCGCGCAGCAATCATCAGTGCGCAAAACGCGGCTTGATCGGCCGAATGGACGGATTTGTTGATGCCGCGGGCGAGCGAGTTCATTGCCCGTCAAGGCTGATCCCATCATCGGATTATCCCAAAAACGGATAATATTAACCGTCCCACCGATATCATTACGGCGATTGGCCTTCACGACTGGACTTTACGCCCACGGGAAGCGTGTTGCGGGGAGTGCTATTCAAGGGAGACATAGACGATGACGCAGGCATTCGACCCCACACGCGACCCCATCGGTGAAAGACCGACACTGGTGCATTCCGCCGAGTTCGAGCCTTCGCGAACAGGCCTTGGGCCACCTCTTTCTCGGCCAGCTGCTGGCCCATATGTGGCGCAGCGGGCGGCGAGACATCGAAGTCCTCAAGAGCGAGGTCGACCGGGGCGGGTATGATCTGGTGTTGGAGGCCAACGGCATCATTCGCCACATGCAGCTGAAATCGAGCTTTCGCGGCTCCAAAGTCCGGGAGGTCGATGTCAGCACCAAGCTGATGCGTAAGCCGAACGGATGCATCCTGTGGCTGGAGTTCGATCGCGACAGTCTCGCGATCGAACAGTTCTATTGGTTCGGCGGCCATCCAGGCGCGGCTTTGCCCGATATCGGGGCGCGGGTTTCCCGGCATTCAAAGGGCAATAGCGACGGCGCAAAGACCGAACGCCCGCTTCATCGGGTTCTCAGCAAAGGAAAATTCGAGAAACTCGCCGATATCGATGCACTGGTCTCCAAATTGTTTGACTGATGTTACTCGGTTTCAACTGTTCTGCCATACATCGCCATAAACTCCTCCATGCTCTTGGGCCTTTCTGGGACGGCTATCGGTGCTCCAACCTGCTTGGCATCGGAGGCATCAATCAGTTCGCCGGAGTTTTTGGCAAGATTGAATATATTGTTCATAGCCAGCGAATTTCGTCGCAGCGCTTCGTTACAATTCTTCAGAATGACAGCTTCGGCCAATGTTACCGTCCGGGTTACATCGCCGGACTTGATCTGAACCTGCTTTTGAACATACCGCTTGAAGACAGCAAGGATGTTTTCATCTCCGCGCTTCCGCCCGCGAGGGTTGCCTGACTGGCCTCGGCGGAACTGGTTTGCCTTTGGTGGTCGTCCATATCCGACGGCGTAGGGATCTGGTGGAGGCTTTATCATGTCCTGCATCCTTTCTCTCACGTATCCGTTTCGTCTCTCCTGCGTCCGAAGTTGCGATCAAATCTGCTATCGTCCCAACTCGGCTCGGCACCCTAATGACAGTCGGATTGGTTGTTTGCTCGCGCCGCACCAAGCCCGCGCGATCCATAAGCCTCATGAACTTATCGAAAGCCTTTTGATTGCACCCGAGCGCGTCGTTCACGAGTGCGATCACAAACGCCTCACGTTTTGTGATCAGCTTTCCATTTTTCCCTGGCTGATCGCCATCCAGAATCTCTTTGATGCTGATACCGATCAGTCGCTTCGGTCGACCCGCTGGATTTCCCGAAGTTCCCTTGGTGAAGCGCGAATGTTTCGGGGGCCGTCCGTACCCAACGCCGTCATCAGAATTTGGCTTTGCAGGAACGGGTGAGGAGCGATTGGGAAGGTCTGTCATAAGAGGCGGCATCCAGTTTGCGGAGCCATTTCCTAGCAGTCAAAGTTGGCGTGAATCACTCATCTAAAATCAGCGAGAAAATTATGAGTGAAACGCTCCAGCCGAACGGCCGCCTGTCGCCCCGGTACTCCGGGGACGACAGTGCGCTGTGCCAGATGTGCAACTGAAATTGCGAACGGTTCAGACGAAACTATCTGCCAGGCGGCTCATCGAAATATCCTCGAAGCTTTCCTGCATGGGCAGGAGACGTGCACACTTTCCGGTATACTGTTCCCAACGACGGATCGCGACGTCCACATAACGCGGATCAAGTTCGATGGCGCGTGCACGACGTCCGGTCTTTTCGGCTGCGATCAGGATCGTTCCGCTTCCGCAGAAGGGATCGAGCACAAGTCCGCCGCGCTTGGAGCAATCCTTGATAGCGTCGGCCACCATGCTGACGGGCTTAACGGTGGGATGCATTGCAAGCTCATCCAGTCGTCCGGACCTCATCGTGTTGACGCCCTCATAGTCCCAGACGTTGGTGCGGTAACGGCCATACTGGCCTAATTCGAACGTATTGATATGAGGAGCCGTCCCGTTCTTCCAAACGAAGACCATTTCATGCTTGGAGCGGTAGAACGAACCCATCCCCGCGTTGGTCTTGTTCCAGATGCAGACGTTCTTTAATTCCGCATAGCAGCTCTCGCCTGCGTTCAGCATTTCCCGCATATGACGCCAATCCATGCAAATCTGATGAATTGAGCCATCCGTCGTATGCTTGCAAAGCAGCTTGTAAACATTGGACAGAAAACTCGTGAACTGGTTTGGGCTCATTTCGCCAGAGCCCATTGCGAATTCGCGATGCTTGACGTGGCCTAGTCCTGACACATGACCATCAATCGGCACATTATAAGGCGGGTCGGTAAATACGAACTCGGCCCTGTCCTGATCCATCAGCATCCGGTAAGTCGCAGGGTCAGTGGAATCACCGCAAACCAGGATGTGCTTACCGAGCTGCCAGACATCCCCGGCGCAGCTCACGACAGGACCGCTACTCGGTCCAGGTAACTGATTCTCCGGCTGTTCGCTTTCCTCGCTGATCTCCTCGATGATGATATCGACCTCGGCTGGCTCAAATCCGGTATCGAGAACATCGAACCCGACAGCCGCCAGACCCTGCAGCTCGATCGCGAGCATTTCCCTGTCCCAACCCGCCTTTTCAGCCAACTTGTTGTCGGCGAGAATATAGGCGCGCTTTTCGTCGTCACTCAGATGCGAGAGACGGACTGTCGGAACAGTCTTCATGCCGAGAAGCTTGGCAGCCTCAACCCGACCATGACCCGCAATGATCTGATCGTCATCGTCGATCAGAACGGGATTGTTGAAACCAAACCGTTCGATACTGCGAGAAATCTGCTTGATCTGCTTGGGCGAATGAGTGCGCGCATTACCAGGATAAGGGCGAAGCGCAACAGTGGGGCGATTTTCGAAATTCATGAGTCCTCCAGAGCCGGTTTTGTGGGGGCCGTCTCCACAAACCACGCTCCGGGGCTGTTCTCACTCATGACAAATAGGCAGATTATTTATGATTTCGGTGCCGGAAACTGCCTGTCCATTTCGGCATCGACGTCCTCGGAATTGACGGGATCATCTATCGAGTGCAGGTGACCGTTCTTCCACGCCGAATGTTTGTTCGCCAGCGCTCTCCAGTCTATCGGACCGAAATCATCATTCATATCTGCCAGCAGCCTGCGATATGCCCGCTCGGAAGCAGGCGCGTCGCCACTCTTTGCGTCCCGATCCTTCTCTTGCTCTTTCTGTAATTGTGCGGGTAGCGTCGATCGAGTTCCTCGAGTGCAAAATCGATCTTTGTAACAGAACCATGTGGTCTGCCGCGTTGCTTGACGTCCGGAATGCTGGACTGACGGATGATGTCGCGAAGACGGGCCTCCAGCTGCGGTCCCATCGAGTGCTCGATTGCGCTCAGTAAGTCCGTTCCAGATACGGCATTGCCCTGCTTGATCTCGTTGGCGATATCCTGGATCCGGTCCCGCGGTAAATGCTGCTGCTCAAAGGGTATTTTTGACATAGGGCCTCGCACCAAAAGCGATGATAGAACAATACCTTATGAACATTCTGCGTCAACTCGATAGCATCGCAGGGTAAATGGAAGGGCCGCCGACCCGGAGATGTGTCCGCTACCCCCCTAGCGGGCGTCCTCGAAAACTCAATCTAGAGCCTTCTCTGAGGCTCGCCGAAATTAAACATGTTCGCGATATTTGCCTTCCGTCAGAATTCGCGGGGACATCGCTTAAGTGCGGGTCACAGACGGAGGCGTTGATGGACTATCCGGGAATCATCGAGCGGCGTCGGCGCCTGTCGATCCCTCCATATAAATCCTTGGCTGACATCGGATTCGATGGTCCGTGGGTAACGCCATATCAGATCATCTCGAACTCGCTTACTGGCCCGGCGCTTGTTGCCCTTCACTGGCTCGATGAAGCGGCCATCAGGGATAACGATGCCTGCCTGAGAGAAATCGGCTATCTGCCGAACATTCGGTTCAATGTCGTTCTCGACAAGGCGCTTCGACATGCCGGCCTGAGCAGATCGGACATCTACGTCACGCAGACGTTTCACCTGGTCCCCTCAACCAGGTCGCAATCCATCGCGCCCGCGGCAGTCAGACAGTCATTTGACGACGTAACACGACACGAGCTTCGGGACAGGAAAGTGGTTGCTTTAGGTGCCATCTCGGCTTGCGAGTGTACGCGGTGCGATATTCCACACCTGCGTTCCTGCCATCCGAGTCGGCGCGGTTACACCGACGAACAGAATGCGACTGCAATTGCTACGGCTTTGCTGCCCTAACTTGAACCACAGGACGTCCAATCGGTGCGCCTGGGGGCGCCGCGATTTGCGCAATAGGCGTTATGGAAAGTCCAAAAACTAACATTCCAATCGGACAACTCCGTGAGAGCCGGTCAGGTAAGGCAATAAAAGGAGATTACGTGGAAGCGTGAGAGATTTTCTCACTTATGATCAGCTTGCCAATAATCTGCCCGCATTGTTCTAAAATCGTGCAGAAACTCTCCTCCGGTTTTTGCTCACGAGTGGCGAAGTATTCAATGACCATGAGTACCTCACGCTTTCTTGAGAGTAATGGAAGAGCTACTCCAGAAACGAGCCCGAGTTCTTTAGCTGCGTGCGCGCGAGGAAAATTAGTATCGAGCGTGACATTGGAAATCCACTCCAGCTTTTTGCTCTGATACACGCGTCCGGGCAGACCTTTACCCGGTACAAATTCGTCCGACTCGGACATCTGAACAAACTTGCTCTTGAGCTGACTAGAGGGGACGTTCCATATTTTAGCCGATCTGGTTATGCCGGAAGCATCAGGAATTAGGACGTGCGCAATCTGCCAGCCAAAATTGTTGCATATCAGAGCGACCAATTCCTGAAGAACCAGCTTTATGTCGTGCGTTTGATTTATCTTCTTACCCAGCTGCTCAAGTATCATACAAGATGTGTTGCTAAAATCCCCTTCGGCATTCTGCGTTGCCGTGACAGCCCGAATTGCGTCCATGCTTTGTCTTGAGCTGACGCCCAATTCGTCTTTAATTTCGGAAAGCTCCGCAATAATATTGCTATTCTGGGTCGACATCGAGACAAAGCCGCTCATTGTAATATTTAGCTTTTGCATTGCGGCGCTTTGATCTTTGATGCCAACGACAATCTGCGAGATAGCATCGGCGACACTGATCGTTTCAGCATCGGCTATTTTTATGGATTGCAAGGCTTTATCAGATATTATGCCGGTTTCCTCGACTTGCTCTTTCAACACCTTGAAAATGGAATCCAGAGTACTCTGACCACGTTCAATATTTTTTCGAATTTCCTCAGCGGCGACTCTTGTAGACTTAGAGAGATTTTTAACCTCCGATGCTACCACGGCAAACCCTTTGCCTTGCTCGCCGGCTCTGGCGGCTTCGATCGTTGCATTAAGCGCCAGTAATTTTGTCTGATCGACAATTTTGTTAATCAACCTAACCGTTTTAGTAATGTCCTCCATCATTTCCTGGACAGCGCCGAATTGGTTTTTTGATTCATTGAGGCCTTTCACGACATCGACGAGACGCGTCACCTCGGCACTGGTCGCCGTCGTTTCTTTAGCAACATTATCGGAGCGGCGCCTAATATCGTCCGATGTTACAGAAATCTCTTCCGCGCTCGATGCTATGGTTCCAAGCGTTGCTCCTAACGTCTGGATATTGATATTCTGATTCTTCGTCACTACTCCGAGCAATTGCACAATGCAGTCGGCTTCGATGCCCGTTTTAAACAGGTTCTGCAACGCATGCACTAAATGCAGGAGATGTGTCTCGGCAGGTGCTCCGCTCGGTGCGGCCACCTTTTTGACCTGATCAGTATGCATGGCATTGCACTAAGTACTTGCCAAGCAGCGAATTCGGCTGAGCTGTTTCAGTCGGTTTGTTATCTTTATGAGCAGACATGGGCACCCCTCTCAATTTCACCTGAAGAAAGAGTACGCAAAGGACTGTCAGCCTTTTTTTCCAACATAATAGGCTGCGCCGACGAAAATGCTACCGCTGATTATGTTGCCGATCGCGCGAGAAGAGATTGGCGGCCTACCGTTCCAAGATATCCGAGCCAGCGGTAGGTTATAGATATCTAAGGGGGTTTCTCGTTCTTGGCGTATCGGCCCTTCTGCCACTGCGACGAGTACGTGCCCAAGCCTTCTCCGAGGGGGCACCGCCCACCGGCCTCCTTTCGGAAAATCTCAACCTGTTCCTCTACAGCGAGTTCGCCGACCTCGGCGCCGAATTCCGTCTTATCGCACTCGATTTTCGCAATGCGCTCGGCTCCGCCTTCTTCTCCAGAAAGGATCCCATCTCCGCGACTGCCTAACGCCCCCTTGGCCATAAGCGGTGTCGGATGTCGGAAGCTCTTCGCCTTCCATACCTCCAGCTTCTGCAGGCGACGCTGGCACTGTGGACGCAAATGACGTGACATGCGCGGCCAAGAGGCGTGCCGGCAATGTTCAGCAGATTGCCGCTGTCGGGGAGAACTCGCGGACGAGCATTCGCCTGTTCTCGGGCGTGGTGCGGAGCACTCAAGTACAAAAGAGTGCCTGGCGAAAGCGGCCGCGCAGCAATTCGAACGTTAACAGTCTTCAGCCCGCGGCCAACAATCTGGCCAGTTGTGTTGTCAAGCGCCTGCTGAACGCCACGGTCAGAGCCGACAGAGTGGATCGTCGGTGGGGCCGGCCCATCAACAGCACTCTTTAAATATTTGCTAACAACTTAACATTATACCAGCCACAATTTGTCACAGGCGTTGCACTGGGGGCAAGATGAAGGGCGTAGTCTTTAATCTTCTTGAAGACGCTGTCTGCGAACACCATGGGGATGACGCATGGGACGCTCTGCTCGACGCCGCCGAATTGTCGGGGGTTTACACGTCTCTTGGCAGTTATTCCGATGCCGAGATGGGCAAGCTCGTTGAAGCCGCATCGCGTGCGCTGAATGCCTTCGCAAGAGGTGCTGCGCTGGTTCGGACGGGAAGCCATGCCGCGGCTGGCCAAACGCTATCCAGCGTTTTTTGAGGCGCACCAATCGGTACGCCCGTTCATCCTCACTTTGAACAGCATCATCCATCCCGAGGTCCACAAACTCTATCCGGGCGCGCATTGCCCGCACTTCAATTTTGACGATGCGGCGGATGGTGCGCTCCTGATGGGCTATAATTCGCCACGAAGGTTTTGCGCTCTCGCACACGGATTCATCGAGGGCGCGGCGGCGCACTACCATCAAAAGGTAGAGGTCGAGCATCCGGAATGTATGCATCACGGCGACGCGAAATGCGTAATCCGTGTAACTGTTTCCTAAAATGGTCAGCTCCTTCCCATTGCAAGACACCGTGCAGAACGCAACAGAAACCGAAGAGGTTTCGAAACTGAAGCGGCGGTTGAAGCGTGAGCGCGGGTCTCGTCATGAAGCCGAGGCCATTGCCGAAAAAGGATTGCGGGTACTCTACGAAAGAGAGCAGCAGCTCAAATTAATCTCCCGGATTGCCACTGCTGCAAATCAGTTGCAGTCAATTTCTGACGTTCTCCAGTTCGTCTTAGCGGAGATCTGCGAATTTACAGGTTGGCTGGTGGGGCACGCTTACGGCGCGGAAGCCAACTCCGTACCTGTGCGCCTGAGATCAATGGCCGTTTGGCGTACAGTTGAGTCCGATAGCATTGCCAAATTCTGCTGCGTGACGCAAAAAATCGATTTCGAAGCGGGCGTGGGGTTGTTGGGGCGCGTTTATGAGGAGCGCGCACCCGGGTGGGTCTCCGATGTGACGGCAGATCCCAGCTTTTGTCGTTTGAGGGTGGCCGATGCATGCGGTCTGAAAGCGGCCTGCGCATTTCCGGTTCTGTTGGGGAATGAAGTGGCGGCCGTTTTGGAGTTCTTCACTGACAAGACAATCGAGCAGGACGATGTGCTGCTGGAAGTAATGTCGCAGGTCGGCATGCAACTGGGCAGGGTAATAGAACGCAAGCGCGCCGAGGATCGGCTGATTCACGATGCTTCGCACGATGCGCTCACAGGGTTGCCCAACCGGGCGTTGTTCCTGGACCGGCTGGGCCAGGCAATTGCCCGGCAAGAACGCGATGACCGTGAGCAGTTTGCCGTTCTGTTCATTGATCTGGACCGCTTCAAGATCGTCAACGACAGCTTGGGCCACCTCGCTGGCGATGATCTGATCGTTCAGGTTGCCAACCGGCTCAAGGGTTCGTTACGACAGACGGATATTGTCGCACGATCTGTCTACGAACATTGTAATGACACACTGGCCCGGTTGGGTGGAGATGAGTTTACGATCCTGGTAACCGCAATCATCGATCCGAGTGACGCGGTCAGGGTTGCCAACCGGGTTCAAGAGGGACTGCGAATCCCGTTCCTCATCGACGGGCAGGCGATTTACACAAGCGCCAGCATTGGCATTGCATCTAGCGCCACAGCCTATTCCTGTGCCGACGATATTCTGCGCGATGCCGACCTTGCCATGTATCGCGCCAAGGCTCTTGGGAAGGCACGCACGGAGCTCTACGATCAGGATTTGCATTCAGCAGCAATGAAGCGACTCACACTGGAATCCGATCTGCGCCGGGCTCTGGCGGATGAGGAATTCGTGCTGCACTACCAGCCGATCGTCTCGCTCGGGAATCGGGAAATTGTCGGCTTCGAGGCACTGGTGCGCTGGCAGAAGCCGGATGGCGAGTTAGTCCCTCCGAGCGAGTTCATCGATGTAACAGAAGATACCGGCCTGATTGTCTTTCTCGGGCTTTGGGTGATGCGCGAAGCATGCAGCACGGCGCGCCGGTTGCAGGAAGAGTTTCCGCGTCAGGAACCCTTGACGATCAGCATCAACATTTCGCCACGACAGTTCAGTCAACCCGATTTGGCGGCGCAGGTTCGTCAGATCATAACTGAGACGGGGATCGATCCGCGCACGGTCAGGCTGGAAGTCACAGAGAGCACTACCGCCGGTGACGTCGAACGCGTGGTACATGTTCTCTCGCAACTCAAGGACATCGGCATCCGCCTCAGCATCGATGATTTTGGAACTGGATACTCCTCGCTCAGCTATTTGCAACGTTTCCCACTCGATATTTTGAAGATCGACAGGTCCTTCGTTGCAGCCATGGACAAGAGTGACGAAAGTCTGCAAATCATTCGCACGATCATGGCCTTGGCAAACAGCCTCGGCATGTCCATTGTCGCCGAAGGTGCCGAAATCGAGGAGCAGGTTTCGCAACTCAAGTCTCTCGGTTGCGAATTCGGTCAGGGGTATTTCTTCTCAAAGCCGATCGATGCCGCCGCGATGCGTAGTCTGCTTCGGGGGCCGGCTCATTGGATGGCATCAGAGGGGTCGGAAAACGGCATCCCCACTTGGCACGACGATCAGATACACAAACTCAAAAGCCTCATTGCTCCAAAACGAACCTCGGCGGCTTGAGCGGATACAAAACGGCTACCAAGAGCAGCATCTTCGGCCGTTGCCAAGGCGATGGAAACCGATGGTTTCCTTGGTGCTAGGTGCAGCGGAATCGAATTGTCGGCTTGACCGACGTGTTCAAGCGATTGCCGGACAAGCGCGGGCTCTATCGGCCAAGCCGTGCGCGCGAAATATCTGCAACAGTGCCAAAAATCTCAGCGACTGCGGGACAGTGAGGAATGGCAGAGGAAAGAAAGGGAACGGATCGGGTTACGTTCAGCCGGGGTTATGATGTCTGCATCATGGCCATCGACGGGACCTGGCGCCGGGAATGCCAGCTCAACGCGATCTCGGACACCGATGCCGTCCTGACGGTGGAAGGTTCTATCGGGGGCCTCAATCTCAAGGAGTTCTTCCTGTTGCTGTCGTCGACGGGCCTGGCCTATCGCCGATGTGAACTTGTACGCATCAACGGCACGGAAATGGACATCAGTTTCCTCCGGAGCAAGCACGCTAAGAAGGGTCCGGGCGCGAAGCGGGACGCCGCAGAGATGGCGAGCTAAGGGCCTTCAACCTTACCGGGACCTACTGATCGACCAGATCGGGGAGGATCTCGGACTCGCGACGATAGCCGCGAGCAAAGCCTCATCAAATATCGATGCCCTTGTCGGAAAGAAATCGATCTATGGGGATTGCGTCTGGCGCTCGTCACGCCGATGCTATGGGCGGTGTCTGATGTGATCCTTGAGTATCCCGAGCGGGCCGGCGGACCGGATTGGCTAGGAGCTTTGAACGCGATCGATCTGTGCGCGCTTTTCAAGTTAACGCGCCATCAGGCCGCCATGTCGCGCCGCGCGGCAATTGCGACCAGCATCCGTAAAATTCTGGCGAGCAGGTTCGGTCGCCCTGCGGGTGCGGCTGTCACAGCCTCGTTGGATAGCCGTCAAAAGGGCGACCGGCACAAAGACGGCTCAAAATGTCGCATGCCTCGGCTTCACCGATATAAAGCCGCCTCGCAATGCGAGAAACGTTCCATATTTCTTGAGGGTTCGAGCGAATCAGCAACAGTGCTTCGATTTGGGCAACCGAATCGATATACTTAAGTATGAAATTTCGAACTTTCATCGCTGATGTGTTGATCTGCCATTCCTGGCCTTCAGCTTGCAATTTAAACAGGATTTAACGCGTACCAAACGTCTTCTTGCGCAAGCAGCCTGGCACGTTGCCGGAGGTCTGCCGACTTCAGTTGGCAGAGGCAGCCATCGACCTGTGCAGCGCGGCCATAAGAATGGCCGGACGAACAGGTTTGGGTAGTAGTAGCGCGCCTTCCATCCAATCAGGTTGTTGTTCTTGCGATATCCCCGACAGAAAAACAAACGGCGTCCCGCGGATGTTTAGATGGCGCGCTATCGGTTCGGAATTTTCGCCGCGAAGGTTGACATCGAGGATCGCGATATCGCAACCGTCCTCCTCGATCAACTTAAGCGCTTTAGCAACAGAGGCAGCTGGTCCGACCACGCTAAAACCAGCATTCGTCAGATGTACTGCGATATCGATCGCGAGGAGAGCCTCGTCTTCGACGATGAGCACACGGACATTCATGAGACCACGAACACAATGACGGGTTTCGCGTTCATGCTGCCTCCAAGGCTTTTTCTGCCGGGCAGGTCAGTCGCCAGACCAAGCCTGATGGTTCATAAGTGAGATAAGTATCGCCGTCGAGACTCATCTCGGCCATTTTTGTGATTACCGTTGTACCAAAGCCCCGATGCGTTGGCGAGACCAAGGTTGGACCGTTGCTCTCAACCCAACTGATCGTAAAACGGCTGCCAGACCGCTCATCGAATTCGATCTGCCAAGCGATCTTGACGTGCCCTTTTTCTGAAGAAAGAGCTCCATGCTTGACGGCATTGGTTGACAGTTCATGAAGAACCATACCAACGCACTGAGCGGCAGTGGCCGTGAGGAGCGCCGAATTTCCTTCGTACAAAATCCGCCGTCCTACCAAATCGCCGAAGTGAGCGAGCTGTCCGCGAACGAGATCGGATATTTCGATGCTTTTCCACAAGCTCTTGACGAGCAAATCGTGATTCACCGCCAAGGCGTGAACCCGATCTGAGAAGCGTTGCACGAATTCCTTCGGGCTCGCCGCCAACGTCTGCTGGGCAATCGCCATCACGACGCTCAGGATATTCTTGGAGCGGTGATTAACCTCATTCATCAACATCCGAATCTGTTGTTCGGCCTGCCTGTACGCTTCCGTACGCTCCATTACACGCTGCTCAAGCGTATCGTTCAGCTCGGATAACTGCCTCTGAATTTCGCGCCGCTCCTTCACCTCCGCTTGGAATGCCCGATTAGCGCTTTCAAGTTGGCGCTGTTTGAGATGCAGATCGACCAGAACGGCGACCTTCGAGCGAAGGATCGCCGGATTAATCGGCTTGTGGAGATAATCCACCGCGCCGCTGTCATAACCTTCGATCACGTGCTGATCTTCATTGTAGTAAGCGGTGAGAAAGATAATCGGTATTCGCGAGGTTTTTTTCCGTTCCTTGATCATCTGGGCCAATTCGAACCCGGTAATGCCCGGCATACGAACATCGAGGATCAAGATCGCGAATTCGGTTGCCAGTAGCGCAAGCAGACGCCTGTTCGGCGGATTCCGCTCGGATGACCCGATAGTGAGGAGCGTCAAGGACAGCTTCCAGCACGGTGAGATTCTTGGGCTCATCGTCCACGATAAGTATATTAACCAGTTCCGACTTCGCCGCTTGCGCCGGGAGTGGCGAGATCGCCCTTGAAGGGTTCATGTTTTGCCGCTCATTGCGGCGCTCTCGCGACTGCTTCGAAACGTTCATTAAGGCTCTCCCGCATATCTTTTGACGGACTATCGCGCCCATTAACTGACATCTTCAAACGCTTTTCAGCGATAGAGCCAAACACGCATCAACGAAAGGAGCTGATCTGTATTGACCGGTTTGGAGATGTAGTCGCTCGCGCCCGCCTCCAGGCACTTCTCGCGATCGCCCTTCATCGCCTTTGCGGTAAGCGCAAGGATGGGCAGGGTTCGGAAATCGGGTGCAGCGCGTATCCGACGAATCGTCTCGTAACCGTCCATCTCGGGCATCATAATATCCATCAACACGAGACTGATGTCGGGCATAGTCTGAATCAATTCGATCGCATCCTTGCCCTTGGTCGTGCTGATGACGTCGACTTCGTGGTTTTCCAGAAGCGACGTGAGCGCGAAGATGTTGCGCGCATCGTCGTCCACCACGAGCACCTTGCGCTTCCGCAGGATTTCCTTTGAACCGTGAAGCCGTTCCAGCATGGCCTGCTTATGGGGCGGGAGATCCGTGACCACCCGATGCAGGAACAGAGCGGTTTCGTCCAGAAGGCGCTCGGGCGACTGAACGTCCTTGAGAACGATACTTTTGGCCATCGACTTGAGCTGCAATTGCTCGCCCTACGGCGAGATCCTTGCCCGTGAAGACGACGACGGGAATGTTCGAAAGCGCGGGATCTGCATGTAATTTTTCCAAAAGCTGGAATCCGGTCATGTCCGGCAATCGCAGGTCAAGCACGACGCAGTCGAAGGCCTGCTGCTGCATCGCCTCCAAAGCCTCCACCTCCGCTCGCGGCCTGAGCAACTTCGATATCGTGGTAATCGAGCAGTTCCACGATGGATCGCCGCTCGATATCGTTGTCCTCAACGATCAGCAATCTCTTCGTGCGCGGCGACGTGAACCCCTTGAGACGGTCGAGTGCCGTTTCCAGGCTGTCGGTGGTGGGCTCCTTGACGAGATAGGAGAACGCTCCGTGCGACGAGACCGTGCTGGCGCTCCTCTTCCAAGCTAACGATCTGTACCGGGATGTGACGCGTGACTGGGTCCAGCTTGAGCTGATTCAGCACGGTCCAGCCGAGCATGTCCGGCAGAAAGATATCAAGCGAGATCGCCGCTGGTTTGTACTCGCGAGCGAGCGAAAGCGCCGCGGCTCCGCGGGTACTGATAATGCCTTTGAAGCCCTTATCCCGCGCCAAATCGAGGAGGATCCGCGCATAGTGGACGTCATCCTCTATGATCAGAAGAACGGGATCGCCATTCGCGACTAATGTCGCGATCGTCGTCGATCGGCTCTTCCCGCGTAGCGAAGGACCAGGAGTTCGCGAGCCAAGGGCGTCCGGAGCGATGCCCCTTCCGACGCCGCTTGTAAATTCTCCCGGCCAGGAAATTGGATGGGAAGGAAGAGCGTAAAGGTACTTCCCTGGTCGAACACGCTCGCGAGCCTAATTTCGCCGCCGAGAAGCGCCGCCAGTTCACGGCTGATAGCGAGACCGAGACCGGTGCCGCCGTATCGCCGAGACGTGCCGGCATCCGCCTGCTGAAAGGCCTCGAAGATTAGGCGTTGCTTTTCCGGCGCAATGCCGATGCCGGTATCCTCGACGGCAAAGGCGACGACCTGCGAGGCCTTACTCAGTGTCGGATGATTTTTGCTCCAACCCTGCGTCGCGAGTTCGACAACAACATTGACGTGTCCTTGCGATGTGAATTTAACAGCATTGGAAAGAAGGTTCTTGAGAATTTGCTGCAGACGCTTGTCGTCGCTCTCAATGAACCGCGGCAAATCCGTCGCGAAATGGACGTCGAAGCGGCAAATTCTTGGCTTCGGCGACGTGCCGGAAGTTTCGATCTATGTTTTCTCGCAACCGGTCGAAGGGAATTTCCTCGACTTCAACTGTAACCGTCCCGAATTCGATCTTCGATAGATCCAGAATGTCGTTAATCAGGTTAAGAAGGTCCGAGCCGGACGAATTAATATTGAGCGAAAACTCCACCTGCCTATCGGAAAGATTGCCCGGTACGTTCTCAGCGAGTTGTTGGCTGAGAATGAGGATCGAATTGAGTGGCGTCCGCAACTCATGAGACATATTGGCGAGAAACTCGGATTTGTATTTCGAGGTGAGTGCCAACTCGATGGCCTTTTCCTCCAAGGCGTGGCGCGCTTGCTCCACCTCCGCGTTCTTGCGCTCAACCTCCGCATTTTGATCGGCGAGCAGCTTAGCCTTTGTACCCAATTCCTCGTTGGTCTGCTGCAGTTCGCTCTGGCGCGATTGTAGCTCGACGGTGAGTTGCTGCGATTGCGTCAGCAGGCCTTCCGTACGCATGGTGGCCTCAATTGTGTTGAAGACGGCGCCGAGGCTCAGAGTGAGTTGGTCGAGGAAGGCGAGATTGACCGTGCTGAATGGCTTCAGGGTAGCGAGCTCGATGACGGCTTTGGTCTGCCCCTCGAACAGCACGGGGAGCACTACGATGCTGACGCGGGCGGCCTCTCCAAGGCTTGACGAAATTGTTATGAAATCCGGGGGCACATCCTCGAGATAAATGCTTTTCTTCTCGACGGCGCACTGACCCGCCAATCCCTCACCGAGGACGAGAGTTTCCCGCAGCCGACCTCCGCCATGAGCGTAGCTTGAAAGGAGCTTGAGCTTGGTATTTTGCTCCCCGCTGTCGAGATGATAAATCATGCCTTGATAGGCCTGAACGAGCGGACTCAATTCGCTAAGCAGGATCTTGCCCACGGTGCTCAGCTCACGCTGTCCCTGAAGCATGCCGCCGAATTTCGCAAGGTTGGTCTTCAGCCAATCCTGCTCGCGGTTGCTCTCGGTCGTGTCGCGCAGGTTGGAGATCATCGTGTTGAGGTTGTCTTTCAACTCGGCGACTTCGCCACGTGCCTCGACTTGAATAGTTCGGGTAAGGTCGCCCTTGGTCACAGCGGTGGCGACCTCGGCAATGGCCCGCACCTGTGTGGTGAGGTTTGCGGCGAGCAAATTGACGTTGCTGGTAAGATCCTTCCACGTGCCGGCAGCGCCAGGCACGTTGGCCTGTCCGCCGAGCCGCCCGTCGACGCCGACCTCGCGCGCGACGTTCGTCACCTGATCGGCGAAAGTTGCGAGCGTATCGGTCATATCATTGATCGTTTCGCCGAGAGCAGCCACCTCTCCCTTGGCCTGCACGGTGAGACGCTGGCTGAGATTGCCGTTTGCGACAGCGGTCACCACCTTCACAATGCCTCGGACCTGATCTGTGAGGTTGGACGCCATAAAGTTGACGTTGTCGGTGAGATCCTTCCACGTGCCCGCTACGCCCGGTACGGCCGCCTGACCTCCGAGCCTGCCCTCGGTGCCGACTTCGCGCGCAACGCGCGTCACTTCGCCCGCGAACGAGTTGAGTTGATCCACCATCGTGTTAATCGTGTTCTTGAGCTCGAGGATCTCGCCCTTTACGTCCACTGTGATTTTGCGGTTAAGATCGCCACGTGCGACGGCGGTCGTCACTTCCGCGATATTGCGGACCTGGGTGGTAAGATTGTTCGCCAGGCCGTTGACCGTATCGGTCAGATCCTTCCATGTGCCGGCCACGCCAGGAACGGCTGCCTGGCCGCCCAGTCTTCCCTCAGTGCCGACCTCCCGCGCCACCCGCGTCACTTCCGACGCGAAGGACCTAAGTTGCTCCACCATCGTGTTGATGGTTTCCTTGAGCTGCAGAATTTCGCCGCGCACGTCGACCGTGATCTTTTTGGAAAGGTCGCCGCTAGCCACGGCAATGGTGACTTCCGCGATGTTGCGAACTTGTCCGGTCAGGTTCGACGCCATGTAGTTAACATTGTCGGTCAAATCCTTCCATGTGCCGGCCACGCCCGGCACAGCCGCCTGACCGCCGAGCTTGCCTTCGGTGCCGACCTCGCGCGCCACGCGCGTCACTTCGGACGCGAACGCTGAGAGCTGATCAACCATCGTGTTCATGGTCTCTTTAAGTTGAAGAATTTCTCCTTTAACGTCGACAGTGATCTTGCGACTGAGGTCGCCGCGGGCGATAGCCGTCGCCACATCCGCGATGTTGCGGACCTGACCGGTAAGGTTGGCCGCCATCGAATTGACATTGTCGGTAAGATCTTTCCACGTTCCGGCGACCCCCGGCACCTGCGCTTGGCCGCCGAGCTTACCGTCGGTACCCACCTCACGCGCGACGCGGCTAACTTCCGCCGCGAATGAGCGGAGCTGGTCCACCATCGTATTGATGGTTTCCTTGACCTCGAGGATCTCACCGCGGACGTCGGCCGTGATCTTCTTGGAAAGATCGCCATTAGCGACCGCGATGGTGACTTCGGCGATGTTCCGGACTTGACCAGTGAGGTTGTTGGCCATTGAGTTGACGTTGTCGGTGAGATCTTTCCAAGTGCCCGCAACGCCCGGCACCTGTGCCTGCCCGCCGAGCTTGCCCTCGGTGCCGACCTCGCGGGCGACGCGGGTCACTTCGGAGGCGAAGCCGTTCAGCTGGTCGACCATCGTGTTGATCGTGTTCTTCACTTCCAGAATCTCGCCGCGGACGTCGGCGGTGATCTTCTTGGAGAGATCGCCGCGGGCCACGGCGGTGGTCACTTCGGCGATGTTGCGGACCTGACCGGTCAGGTTGGAAGCCATGAAGTTGACGTTGTCCGTGAGGTCCTTCCAGGTGCCGGCGACGCCGGGAACTGCCGCCTGCCCGCCGAGCTTGCCCTCGGTACCGACCTCGCGGGCCACGCGCGTCACTTCGGCGGCAAAGCCGTTGAGCTGGTCGACCATCGTGTTCATCGTGTTTTTCAATGCCAGGATCTCGCCCTTCACATCGACCGTGATCTTGCGAGAAAGGTCGCCTCTCGCGACCGCGGTTGTCACATCCGCGATGTTGCGGACCTGGCCGGTAAGATTGTTGGCCATCGAATTGACGTTGTCGGTGAGGTCCTTCCACGTGCCGGCGACGCCTTCAACCGCGGCCTGACCGCCCAGCTTGCCCTCGGTTCCGACTTCGCGTGCGACGCGGCTGACCTCGCCCGCAAAGGCGTTGAGCTGGTCGACCATCGTATTGAGCGTGTTCTTCAGTTCGAGAATTTCGCCCTTCACGTCGACGGTGATCTTGCGGGACAAGATCCCCGTTCGCGACGGCGGTGGCCACGTCCGCGATGTTGCGGACCTGTCCGGTGAAGTTGGACGCCATCGAGTTGACATTGTCGGTGAGATCCTTCCAGGTTCCCGCGACGCCCGGCACCTGGGCCTGCCCGCCGAGCTTGCCTTCGGTACCGACTTCGCGCGCTACGCGTGTCACCTCGGAGGCGAAGCCGTTGAGCTGATCCACCATCGTGTTGATGGTATTCTTTCACTTCCAGAATTTCGCCGCGCACGTCGGCGGTGATCTTCTTGGAGAGATCACCCCGTGCCACAGCGGTGGTAACCTCGGCGATGTTGCGAACTTGACCTGTCAGGTTTGACGCCATGAAGTTGACGTTGTCAGTCAAGTCCTTCCAGGTGCCGGCGACGCCGGGAACCGCCGCCTGACCGCCGAGCTTGCCCTCGGTGCCCGACCTCGCGCGCGACGCGAGTCACTTCGGCGGCGAAGCCATTGAGCTGATCCACCATTGTATTGATGGTGTTCTTCAGGGCGAGAATTTCCCCTTTCACGTCGACCGTGATCTTGCGCGAAAGGTCGCCCTTCGCCACCGCGGTTGTCACATCCGCGATGTTGCGGACCTGGCCGGTGAGATTGGAGGCCATCGGAATTCACGGAGTCTGTCAGGTCCTTCCATGCTGCCCGCGACGCCCGGTGACCTGAGCTTGACCGCCGAGCTTGCCCTCGGTGCCGACCTCACGCGCGACGCGCGTCACTTCCGACGAAAAGCCATTGAGCTGATCGACCATCGTATTGATGGTCTCCTTCAACTCTAGAATTTCGCCTTTGGCATCGACGGTGATCTTGCGCGAGAGATCGCCCCGCGCCACAGCCGTTGTCACAGTGGCGATATTGCGGACCTGTTCCGTGAGGTTCGTCGCCATCGCATTCACAGAATCTGTTAGATCCTTCCATGTGCCCGCGACACCCGGCACGACAGCCTGACCGCCCAAGCTTCCGTCGGTACCGACCTCGCGTGCCATACGCGTCACTTCCGAGGCAAACGACCGGAGCTGATCGACCATCGTGTTGATGGCTTCTTTGAGCTGCAGAATCTCTCCGCGCACGTCGACGGTGATTTTCTTGGAAAGGTCGCCGTTAGCGACCGCGATGGTGACGTCGGCGATGTTGCGGACCTGTGCCGTCAGATTGCCGGCCATCTGGTTGACAGACTCGGTTAGTTCCTTCCACACCCCCGAGACGCCCTCTGACTTGGGCCTGACCACCTAGCTTGCCCTCGGTGCCGACCTCGCGCGCCACACGCGTCACTTCCGAGGTGAATACGGAAAGCTGTTCGATCATCGTATTGACGAGCTTCGCGGAGCGCAGGAATTCACCCTTGAGAGGACGGCCGTCGACTTCCAATTCCATGGACTGTCCCAAGTCCCCTTTGGCGACCGCACCGATCGTGCGGGCCACCTCGGTCGTCGGTCGCACCAGATCGTCCAGCAGCGTATTGATGGCATCCACTTTCTCAGCCCATTCGCCCACGGCGCCTGGCACCGACATACGCTGCTTGAGCCGTCCTTCCTTGCCGACGGTGACCCTTAGTCGAGCCACCTCCCGAGAAATGAGGCCCTCGTGGGCAAGACTTTGATTGAATGCTTCCGCGATTCTACCGTATATGCCAGGCCAGTCCGCTGGCAGGCGCATCGAAAAATCCCCGTCGCGAAATGCCAGCATGGCCACGAGAAGCTGGCGTGACCGAACCGAACCGTCGTCATCCGGATCAACCGCCTTTCCGTTACCACGCGCAGCGGGGGAGGATTTTTTGCGGCCGGATGGCGTCATTGTTTCGCGCATGGTTTACCCGAAATTTTGGGGTTGGAAGGCGGGACACGCGTTGAGGGAATCGCGTCTGGAAACATATCCTCCGACCGATCAAAACGGAAAATAACTCGGTAGAAATCCAGTAGATGGCTGTCCAAAATCCGGCGCCACGTAGAAGTCAGCGCTTCGCCTTTGGTTCCCATTAGGACCGCTAGTTTCCAGTAATGATACTATTGCTCGGCCGGAGGATCAAACTGGCACGGCCTTCTCAATGACTGCGAGGGTCATTCAACGTGACCGCCAGGATGTAGAAACGGATTCGGTACCATTCGGCAATTAGATGAGTATCTAGGGTCAGGACTCATCGATCAGAGCCAGAAGATGACGGCTGCTGCGATGCAGATGGCAGACATGAAGGTATGTGCGCATCTATCGTAACGGGTGTGGATGCGCCGCCAGTCCTTGAGCCTGCCGAACGTATTTTCGATCTTGTGCCGTTCGCGATAGAGAATGCGGTCATGTTCGATCGGCTTTGCGCGGTTGGACTTCGATGGGATGCAGGCCGTGATACCCCGGACCGCGAGCGCCTGGCGGAACCAGTCGGCGTCGTAGCCCTTGTCGCCGAGCAACTGCTTCGCGGGCGGCAGCGCATCGACCATCAACGCGGCCCCCTTGTAATCGCTCATCTGGCCTTCGCTAAGCAGCATGATGACCGGACGTCCCTGACCATCACATACGGCGTGCAGCTTCGAGTTCAGGCCGCCCTTCGTGCGCCCGATACGTCGGGGAACAGGCCCTTTTTTAAAAGGCTTGCGGCGGTGCGATGCGCCTTCAGATGGGTGGCGTCGATCATTAACCGCTTCGGGGTGCCGCCCTTACGGGCCAGTTCGGCAAATATCTTGTTGAACACACCAAGACGGCTCCAGCGCACGAACCGATTGTAGACGGTCTTGTGCGGACCATACTCACGCGGCGCATCGCGCCAGCGCAGACCGTTCCTGATGACGAAAATGATGCCGCTGATCACCCGCTGGTCATCAACCCTCGCAACTCCGTGCGACAAAGGAAAATACGGTTCGATCCGGCGCATCTGCGCCTCGGTCAGCAGAAACAAATCGGACATTGCGGCGTCTCCCAACAACGCCAATGAATCAGTCCAAACGCCTCTCCGCAAGAAAATTAATGGGTCCTGAACCTAGGGATGATCCAGCTAAAAGCAAAGCAACAACGGCCGAGAGTGTAAACGTTCGCATGATCTGCTCCTCGTTAAGTAGAAATGCGCACGGAATAAAGCGTCGAAAGGTGTCGACCGCCGGAAGATTAAGCGATCATTCGATGGATATGATGTGGCCACAATGTGCAAGGGATGGATTCTCTCTCTCCGCATGTCACTGGCTCATGTACCAGATGGCGATCGCGATAAAGATGATGGCGATAACGACGGCGCCGCGGCCGATCCATGTTGGTATCGTATCCCACATTTGAGCCGCCCTTCCTGCAGGCTGGATATCAGAATTACGCGCTGATTTTGATTGCGTCAGCTGAGGTAGTCCACCGTTGGCTCAAAGATCAACCGGACCGACGATGGCCGGGTCCGGTTGATTTCAGGTGGTAGGCCGCGGCACAGAATGGCTCGACGGTGACTGACCTAGTTGCGCTTCTCGTCCGTCGACGCCAACGTTAACGTCAATGCCTGGAGCCACGACGCGTGGCGCACCGTACACGCCGACGCGCGGTCCCTCGTCATAGTGCCGGCGCTCGATATAACGCTCCTGCGGACCGTCATCGTAGTCGTCCTGTTCGACGATGACTCGCCGTGGTCGTGTTCGATAACAGCGCCCGTACTCATCACAAACGAGCTTAACCTGCTCAACGCGGGGTCCGCTTATACCAACAGGCGAGGCGCCCGTCGGGGTAATGTCAGAGGCCACGGCGCCGTGTGCGAGCAGAGCGGCAGAGCCAGCCAGGAGCGCAATTGCGATCTTCTTCATGGAAGTTCTCACTTTCTGGTCGGCAACAAGACCGCCGCCGGGAAAAACCCCGGTCGCCGACCATCGTTCCGAAAGTTGCTGTTTCATTGCAGGTGACAAAAGCAGACGTCGATGTTGCCCCATGTCGCGCTGCAGCGCGAGCGATACCGTGGAAGGCGGTAAAAGCGCGCTGTCAAAGCATCACCAGCCGGACCTGACCGTCCTTGATATTTCCCGTTGTCATGGCGTCGCGAGCCAGCCGTTCTATCGTCGGCCAGTTGGTCATCAGGTATTTGTTCGCCTGAATTTGTGTCGGGAACTTAATTTTCAGGACGCACTCCTGTCGCTTATTGCCATCCGCAATTTGAAACGAAACGCACACCGGCCGACGTCTACTTTCGCCCAGCGGAGACGATCCTCGCAGAACGCAAACGCATCAAGCGCGTCACTATCGCAAACCGCCGCTTGCAGCACCAACTGCAGGTCGCTTAAACTCTAACCCCTGATGAGCCAGAGCCTCCCTTCGCGAAAAGCCTGATCAGTCTCAAATTGTCTGACGACGGACAATGTGGGCGCCGCTCGTCTCCGCGCTGGCACGCGACCACACGGTAGTCGTGCCTGACATGCGCGGCATGGGTTTGTCGTCGCATCCGGCGGGCGGCTATGACAAGAAAACGCAAGGCGCAGACATCGCCGGCGTGCTTGACGCCCTGAAGATCGACAAGGTCGAACTTGTCACCCATGACATCGGCAACATGGTTGGCTACGCCTTTGCTGCGGAGCACCCCGACCGCGTGACCAAATTCGCATTGTTGGATGCGCCTTTGCCCGGCGTCGGTCCCTGGGAAGAGATTCTGAAGAACCCACTGCTGTGGCATTTCTGCTTCGGCGGCCCGGACATGGAACGGCTGGTGCAGGGCCGCGAGCGTATCTACCTTGACCGCTTCTGGAACGAATTTTCAGCCGACCCCAAGAAGTTCGATGAAGCTTCGCGCGAACATTACGCCAGGCTTTATGCCCGTCCCGGCGCCATGCATTCAGGCTTCACGCAGTTTGCCGCGTTCGATCAGGATGCCATCGACAACAAGGCCTTCCTCGCTAAAGGCAAGCTCGACATGCCGGTCCTCGCGATCGGCGGCGAAAAATCGTTCGGCCCGATGATGGCAAGCGTGATGCGGTTCGCCGCCACGAACGTGCAGGAGGCCGTGGTTCCGCACGCGGGTCATTGGCTAATGGAGGAAAATCCGGCTGCACGGGTAAGCTCATCCAGGATTTCCTGCAATGAAGTCGCTCAAGATGTACATGCACAGCGCGGCCGTCGGCCTGAGACCACAATTGTGGTTGCAATTGCAGTTGCCGTGAAAAAATTCGAGATCGAATAGGCTCGATCAAATAAGGTAAGGTATGGCCGACGCCTCCAGCGATAATCATGAGACCGCAAACGAGCCCTCGCAGATAGGGCGTGCCTTAGCCCGATAGCTTCCTGTCGTTAGCCAGGCTTCTGCGAAACCCATGGACATGCCGGCGCCACGAAAAGCGTTTTAATGAGGGTTTGATTAGGCGACGCCTCACACTATGTCGTTTGAAACGGTGTAGGGAGAGATGCATGAACGGCTCGATCACTCCGCCCGGTGCGCCAGGCATACAGCCCCGCTGGACGTCGAGCGCCAAAAGCGCCGTTGGAACGGCTGCCGGCGCAGACAGTCGCGTGTGGTTTACGATCAGTCACGGCATTCTCAACGAGGTATATGCACCGCGTCTCGACACGGCATGTATTCGTGATTTCGGACTCATCGTTACAGCAAAGGACTATTTTTCCGAGGAGAAGCGAGCTGCTGATCACTCGGTGATGTTGATAGAGGACTGCGTTCCTGCGTTTCGCCTTGTCAATACTTCAATGGACGGCCGATATCGAATTACGAAATCGGTATTCTCAGATCCTGATCGTGAAGTGGTGCTACAGGAGATTCACGTCGAAATCCTGGTGGGCACGCTGTCCGACTATCAGGTTCATGCGATTATTGCCCCGCACCTCGTCAATGAGGGAGCTGGAAATACTGCCTGGAGCGGCGACTTCAAAGGACATCCCATGCTGTTCGCCGAAGCACGGGGCGCCTCGCTCGCTATCGCATCATCTGTACCTTGGGTCGCGCGATCGGTCGGCTATGTTGGGACATCCGACGGTTGGCAGACTTTATCGCGCCACGAAGGTCTGAAGCCTGAATATCAACGCGCCGAGAACGGCAACGTCGCCTTGGCCGGCACGCTGGACCTTGCGGCCAGTGACGGGCGCGCGCTTCTGGTCATGGGCATTGGGACACAACCCGAAGAGGCCGCGTTTCGTGCCCTTCTCACCCTCCAGCAAGGTGCCGCCTTGACGTTGAAGCGATACGCAGCAGGCTGGCGGGACGTACAAGGTTCGTTCCTTACCCTCGACGAATCCGACGTGCCCAATCAAGTCAATCATTATCGGATCAGCACAGCAGTGTTGGCCTCGCACCGTGACAAGTCATCGGGTGCGGTAGTCGCTAGCCTCTCGATTCCATGGGGTTTCAGAAAAGGAGACAATGATCTCGGCGGCTACCACCTGGTTTGGCCGCGCGACCTGGTCGAAACTGCGGGTGGATTTCTCGCCGCGGGCGATATTGCTGCGGCGAGATCGGTACTCGATTATCTCATGGCTGTGCAGGAGTCGGACGGACATTGGGCTCAGAACTCCTGGCTTGACGGACGACCGTATTGGCAGGGCGTCCAGATGGACGAGACTGCGTTTCCGATTCTGCTCTACGATATGCTCTTGCGTGCCGGCGCAATCGCGGCTTCCGATCGCGCACGGTATGAACCGATGATCGAGGCTTCGGCCGGCTATATTGTTCGGACCGGTCCCGTCACTCAGCAGGACCGCTGGGAGGAGGATGGCGGTTATTCTCCGTTCACGCTTGCGGTTGAGATCGCAGGGTTGCTGGCTGCGGCCGATGCGACGGAGGCGGCCGGCAAAAGTGGCATGGCGCAATATCTACGCGATGTCGCCGATGGCTGGAACGAGCAGATCGACAGTTGGACCTACGCCACTGGCACCGAACTGTCGCGTAAGCTCGGGATCGAAGGCTATTATATGAGGATCGGTTTCGCGGGCGACACTGGCCTTACGACGCGAGGACTGATCCCTATCCGCAACAGACCCGACGGCAACGCCGCCCTCGAGGCGGACCTTCTGGTGAGCCCGGACGCTCTCGCCTATGTGCGCTTTGGCCTACGAGCCGCCGACGATCCGCGTATACTCAATACGGTCGCGGCGATCGATGCGCTGCTTAAACGCGAGTTGCCGGCCGGGCCTTACTGGTATCGTTACAATGACGATGGCTACGGCGAACATGCGGATGGTGCGCCATTCGATGGCGCCGGCATTGGCCGGCTTTGGCCGTTATTGACGGGCGAGCGGGCGCATTATGAGCTCGCTGCTGGACGGGCCGATGAGGCGAAGCGGCTGTTGGCTACATTCGAGGCGTCGGCAAGCCTGGGCGGGCTATTGCCGGAGCAAATCTGGGATGGCGATGATATTCCTGAACGAGAGCTGTTTCTCGGACGGCCATCCGGCAGCGCCATGCCCTTGGTGTGGGCCCATGCCGAACACATCAAATTGCTGAGGTCGCTAAAGGATGGCGCTGTGTTCGATATGCCTCCGCAGGCGCATGCACGCTATGTTAAGGGCAAACCCAAACCCGCGCCGGTTGTGTGGCGGGTGAATTCGGGGATCGATCGAATTGCAGCTGGGCGATTGCTGCGTCTGGAATTCCTTGAACCTGCCTCCGTGCATTGGTCGACGGACGAGTGGAAAACAACGACAGATTCGCCCTGTCACCCCACTGGCTTGGATACATT
The DNA here is from genome assembly GCA_963764445.1 of uncultured Alphaproteobacteria bacterium. Taxonomy (GTDB): domain Bacteria; phylum Pseudomonadota; class Alphaproteobacteria; order Rhizobiales; family Xanthobacteraceae; genus Nitrobacter. The sequence continues at coordinate 39,357 of CAVXSV010000001.1, read as the reverse complement.
TATCTGCGATCTTCCGACCCAATCCCTAGCTTCCGGCAGGGATGTCCGTTTCACGGTGTTTTGGAGCCAGCAGAATAAATGGGAAGGCACCGATTTTGCGGTGGCGGTCCACGAATAGCCGACTGCCTGACAGACTAATATCGAGGCCGACATGCCCGCCGTCTGCGCTTGCAGACGAGAACGTCGCCGAGTGCCGCCGCTCCCTTCGGAACCGCATTGCCGAACGAAGTTCATTGAAGCGCCTCTAGATAGAGCTTCGGCGGATCGCGTTCGGGTCGGCGCTCAGTGTTCGCGCGATGGGCGACGATCGCCATGAAGAGACCGCACCAAGGGATCGCGTAGTGCCGATATCCCATTGGTGGTACCATGGTCTGACACGATCGCCGACAGTAGACGTTTCCGCGTGCAGCGGATCCGACCTAACGAGAGGGGCCACCATGACGGCGAAATTGGGCGAGGTGCGAGCTTGTGTCTTCGACGCCTACGGCACGTTGTTCGATTTCACTTCCGCGACGCACGGCTGCCGCGACTTGCTCGGCGATGATCTCGACAGGCTGACCGTTCTCTGGCGCGACAAGCAACTTCAATATACCTGGCTGCGCGCGATACAGGGGAGGCATGTCGACTTCTGGCAAGTCACTGGAGACGCCCTCGACTTCGCGCTGGAGACGCTGAAACTCGATCGCCACGAACTACGCGATCGACTGATGCATCTTTATCTCACTCTCGATGTGTTCCCTGAGGTGCCTGAAGTTCTCCGCCGATTGAAAGCGGCCGACATAAGAACAGCGATCCTATCGAACGGATCTCCATCGATGCTCGATTCGGTTGTGAGGAATGCCCGTATCGATGGACTGCTCGATTGCGTACTGTCGGTCGAAGAGGTCGGAGTGTACAAGCCGGATCCGCTGGTCTATCAGCTCGCGGTCGACCGGCTGGGTATCTCGGCCCCGCAAATTTCGTTTCAGTCCTCGAATGCATGGGACGCCTTCGCCGCGTCGTCCTTCGGCATGACGGTTGTCTGGTGTAATCGGTATCGACAGCGCCAGGAGCGTCTGCCCGGCCGACCCAACTGCGAAATTGAAACGCTTGCGGCTCTCCCTGAGTTGCTCGGAGTGGATTGAGGGATGCCTAGGCCCCGGGGCGACGATCTTTTTTTGGGCCTCACGGTAATAAGGGTCGAGGGCCGCCAACGCGCGGCCCGCATACAATGCCGATTTTCATTGGATTGGGATTCAAGCGCAGTGCCGCTGGAAGAACGATACTTCGCTAAAACGGAAAAGTATCCAAGGCCGATCGCTTCAAGCCGATCACGCAAAGAAAGGTAGGGCATGACGCAATTCGCAAGCTCAGTCGCTGCGCAAGTTCAATCGCGCGGCGAGCCTTCTGCCAGCGAGCGCACCGCTTATTCTTCTATTGCTTGTCCATCGGGATTCCTTTCGAGTTGGGGAGCTTGATGACGGTTGCGTCCGACTCGGTATCTGCTAAATGGCGCTCTAAACAATTTAGGAGCGTAGGTTGGCCAAGAGGAACAGAGTAATTCGTCGCGCGTGGTCTAAAGAGCTATGCACGCGCTATGTCGCGGATCTTAATGCGGGGGAAAGTCCGGCGTCCAATCTGCCTGTAAAAGTTCCATCTCGATTTCGTCCTTTGAACAAAAAGTATTTGCGACCGGTATTGGGGAAGACGATAGAGAAAACAATTCTACGAATTTTGCGGCTCGGGCTGGTTTTTACGCAGCCAGGGTCAATCTCGTCGTTCTGACCGTGCCCAATCCAATTTCGGTCTACTCTGATAAGCATACGATTTCAAAGCCAGTCGGCAGGTTACATTTTCGGACATCACTTCGTTGATTTGGAAGGCATGCAAACGCGAATTTCGACGGATCACATCTGACCCGCGGTACGACAGTACAATCATGTCGTGGCAACACATCCATATTACACGCTTCGGCGGCCCCGAGGTCTTGGAACTGACGGAACAGCCGACCATCCCGAACCTGGCCCGGGCGAAGTCCGCGTCAAGATTCTCGCCGCTGACACCGGTTTCACCGATAGCTTCGTTCGAGGTGGTCGCTACTCGAATTCGGCGTTCTCACAACATCTTTGGGAAGCCAAGCGATCCACGCATGAAGCGTTTCATTGCTGGTCGCTTCGGATGATACGCTATGGCTCTTCACGATATGCAGGAAAATAACATGAATCGCGGAGACTTTGGGGAGATGTCGTGATGACTAAACCGGCAAGTATCTCCGCGGAACTGGGTACACGGGTCACTGCACATGCCCTGTATATTGGAGACCGGATCAATACGATGGGCTTCGAGGGAGAAGTGCTTTCGGCGCACCCGCTAGCGATCCAGGTTGGCAAGGCTGGTGTCGCTGTGCTGTTTCGCTACGGCGTCGCGGTGCTGATCGGCCTTTCGTCCGAAGATGAAGTCGACTTTTTGGAAACGCTGAAGCCCCGGATCGGTGGCGAGCTCGTGCGTTTTGAGGAAGAAACTGCGATCGTTGCGATGTTGGTCGTTGCGCTCGTCAGTGAAGCCGAGGACCAGGTTCAGGCGGGAGGACCGATTCAGTTGCGGGACATGTCGCCAGAAAGGCTCCATTGCCGATGTCCTTGCGAAGAGCGTTGTGCTTGCTCATGACGAACGCGAAGTGGCAAAAGTGTTCGAGATCATCGAGCCATTTGCAAAAGAGCTGGCAGATCACGGACGCACGCGGCGGAGCCGAAAAGGGATGTTGAAATTGCTCGGAAATGCTCTGCTGGTACAGCACCGGGTATCGGGCCGTGTTGCGGTAGCGGAAAAACCAGATGCTTTGTGGGATCGTCCAGATCTGGAGCGGCTCTATGCACGGCTCGAAGACGAATACGAACTTAAAGAGCGCTTCGACGCGCTCAACCGGAAGCTCGCCGTAGTGGCCGAAACGGCCAACACTCTCGCTGACATCATCGATACGCGCCGATCGCTGCGCCTTGAACTCATCATCGTTGCGTTGATCGCGCTCGAAATTGTCGTCACCTTTTATCAAATTTATGCTGCTAGAGGCCACTGATGCTGCAGCGAGTTGCACCTGAGGCAGAAATTCTGGTCTTGAGGCAACAAATCAATGTGCTGCGGCAAGCCCGTCCCAGGAGACCTCCCTTTATCTCGATTGACAGACTGATCTTGGGAGACGTCTGCCGACTGTTTCCCAAGATGCATGATGCACTGGCGATCGTCCAACCGGACACCGTGATCCGTTGGCATCGTCCGGTTTCAGATCGTAGTGGCGCTGGAAATCGAGCCGCCGCTGCGGCTGACCGGCTGTACCGTTGAGAATTGCCGGCTGATCCGCGAGATGAGCTTCGCCAATCCGCTGTGGGGAGCGCCGCGCGCCTATGGTGAGATAGTTATCCGTCGGGCCACAGCTACCCCAGATATCGACCTGAACGGCTTTCGCGAGGTGGTCGAACAGCGGCGCCAGTCGAACTACGGCACCGTGCAGGCTGCTCTCGCTGATCCCCGTTGCAGCCGTTTTCTGCTCACGCTGGGCCACATGATAGAGCGTCGCGGCTGGCGCAATGAAATCGACAGCGAGGCGCTGGTCGTCCTGTCGCAGCCGATGTTGGCGCTCGCTGGCAAGATTTTGGCGTGACTTCATCGCAAGGCGCTCAAGTGTGGCGCGCGTTTAAATCGCCTCGACTCCACCATGCAACACAAGCTCAGAATTGACGTCAAAAAATTGCGCTACACGGCGGAGTTCCTGCTACCACTTTATGCGGCTCGCGCACCTGTAAAGCGCTATGTGAAGCGCCTCGCCAGGTTTCAGGCCGCGCTCGGTGGCGCATGCGACATCGCCAGCAGCCTATTCTGATCGATGCAATCCGGCGGAACAATCAACCCGCGCTCGATCTCGCCGTCGGCGTGGTCATCGGCTGGCAGGTTCGCGACCAGTTGGTAACTGCGAAAACGCTGCGCAAGAGATGGTGACGATTTAATGCGGCGAAGATACTCAGGGATCGGTGAACTCGTCGCTAAGGATGGAACAGTAGAGCGTCTCAGGCCGCTGCCTCCATATTCCGTCGTTGATCTCTCATCTTCGGCTGCGCAAACGGATGAGGCGGTGCGCTATTGTTAGTTCCTGTCACGAATGAGGAAGGCAACTCATTGGGCAACCGCATTGCTGACACTGTGCCAGAACTGATCCTTAAGAGCAATCAACGGCGGCGGTGGCAAGGTCTCAGGTAGCTCCTTTCGCTTGACACCCTCAACGACCAGACTGGCCGCGTCGATTTCTCCGTCCGTGTAATAGGAATCGCCTTCTCCATTTCGACCGAACAATGTCGGACCCGTTCCGGAAATCTGGAAAAATGTCTGGACCATTCCAGCCTCGCCCAAGTCGTGCATCAGCAGATCGCGCTCCGCATCAATGGCGGGTCCAATATGATGGGTGACTTGACCCGTATCGTGGCTAAAGCCCACGCCGCGGTCAAACGAAACTGAGCCGAGCCAGACCGGACGGCCAGCGGTCCCTTTTTCAAGGACGAGCCAAAACCGGACATGATGACGCTTGTCGGCGCTCTGTCCATCCGGTTTCTCGAAGGCGAATTGCTCCTTCTTTCCGTCGTAATAGAGGGGGCTGACAGGCGCATCGTGGTATGGCCGGTCAAGTGCCACACTGCCGATGATCTCGATACTCGTGCGCAATGTAATTGGATCGGCGGGGAACCACCCGGCCGCGTGCATCGCGGGAAAGATGTCTTCCTTGCTGCCAACAAGTCCGACATTGAGCGCGTCTCCTGGAATGCCACTAGCAGTGCGCGTCACCATTGGCAGGGAAGCTAGGCCGGGCTCGCGCTCATGATGTGTCCACAGCAGGGGAAGGACGACGTAAGCCAACAGGACATAGCCGATTACTACGCCAGCCAGAATGAGCAGCATCGTCGTTTCACAGAACTGGCTTCATTCAAATTGCCCTCCGCCATCTACTTGGGCCTAATAGGCTGCTCGAGCCAAAAACGGTGGTTTATGCAAACGCGAAAAGTGCGAGTAGGAAGAACGTAAGCCCACGAGAAAGCTTGCGCAACTTCATGATTTTAATCCCAACTTTAATTGCGCGCCGGAAAATACAGAAGCGAAGCGACCAGAACGCCAATTCTGACTTACGCCATCACGGTCTCGTCGAATGCGAGCGTCCGATAAACAAACTCATGGCGAATTGAAGCCGGTCAGGCGAGGCCGTAGCTGGGCGAGCGTAGCGTCCGCGGCGCTTGGCTATTCCGAGCTTGATGCGAGTGGTGGCTCCGACCCACTTGCTTGCCAAGAAACAGGCAGGCAATGGCTCGGTATCCTAGAACCTGCCGGCGATCTTTGCTGATGATTTCGTTCCTCATGGACCAGTCCGATCACCGCGCCGATTAAGAGATATCCGATTACCCAAGACATGAGGGTCATCGACGTTCCTCGCTGCGGAGAGGCCTGGCGGATTGTGAGCCGTCAGACTGGCATTGAAGCAACGCCTTTCTCTATGTTCAGATCCGGGCAAGCTCCGTTCACATATCCTCTCGCAATCCTTTCAAGAACGGATGGCGGACCTTTCCCTCGGCCGACTTGGCTCGATACTCGATCTCGGCGAGTAGCTCCGGCTCAACCCAGATACCGCGGTTGGCAATGCGTTTGCTGTAAGGCCGTGTCACGGCTTTGACGTCTCCAACCGGCCTCAGATTTACGCATCATCCCCACTGAACGATCAAAACAGACATCGCCTCAGGTCATCGTGAACATGTTCGCTTGATGGTATGAGCAGATCGGTGTCGATGGATGCTCAAGCCACAGTGGGCGACGGACTTTCATCACCAATGCCGCGAGAAAGATTTCGCTCGAGAGATGTGCAGATGCTCGCCGGGCATACGAGTTTGCGCGTCACTCAGAGATACATCGATTTTGATCAAGACGCCCAACGAAAGATCGTTGAGTTGATATGACTTCAGCGCCGGTGAGTTGAACGGATAAGTCGACTCTCAATCTTCTAGGGCTCCAAGCGCGAAGACGCTTTAGTGACGGGATCTTCTGTCGCACTCTCTTCCGTCGCAGTGTGAGTTTGGCGCCATATTGGCCCAGGGTACAATAGAATGCGACAAAACTCCCGCTTAGCGTGCCCGGCCAGATCGTATTTCGATCAATGGAAGGCAATGCGTCAGATGACAGCGCTTTCCCCTTCAACCACATTCGAGCCCGCTACCACTTTTGAGGACGGGTCATCGCAGATTGATAAAATGATTTGGATACCCGGCGGTATTTTTCGTATGGGGTCGGACAAGCATTATCCTGAAGAAGCTCCTGCGCATCGCGCCGCAGTCGATGGCTTCTGGATGGACCGGCATCCCGTCACAAACCGGCAATTCAGGGAATTCGTTAGGGCGACCAAGCATATCACTGTCGCCGAAATCACGCCTGATCCGAAGGATTATCCGGGAGCGCTTCCGCATATGATCTATGCGGGCTCGCTGATGTTCTCTCCCCCCGCCCATACGGTCAGTCTCCGGGATTTCAGCCAATGGTGGACCTTCGCCAAGGGCGCGGATTGGCGGCATCCCTATGGACCCGGAAGCAACATCCGCGGCCTCGACGATCATCCGGTAGTCCATGTGGCCTTCAACGATGTGCTCGCCTACGCGACATGGGTGGGGAAGGATCTTCCCACCGAAGCGGAATGGGAGTTTGCGGCACGCGGCGGACTCGAAGATACCGAATTCGCTTGGGGCGATGAATTCACGCCGAACGGCCGTCACATGGCCAACACCTGGCAGGGTGAATTTCCGCGTGAGAACACGAAGGCCGATGGCTTCGAACGTACCTCGCCGGTAACTGCATTCCCGCCAAACGGGTACGGGCTACACGACATGATCGGCAACATCTGGGAATGGACGGCCGACTGGTATTCGCCAAAGCATCAGGCGGATGCGGCAAAGGCCTGCTGCATTCCGCAGAATCCGCGCGGTGGCCGCGAGGCCGACAGCTTCGATCCGAGAACCACGAATGTGAAGATCCCACGGAAGGTCATTAAAGGCGGCTCCCATTTGTGTGCGCCGAATTACTGCCGACGTTACCGGCCGGCAGCTCGCCATGCGGAGCCGGTCGACACCTCCACAAGCCATCTCGGCTTTCGATGTATCCGACGAGAGACTATCGCTTTGTCATAAACTGGAGAATGACGCCATGTCTGAGTGCATACAAAAAGCCAAATTGTCGTCGCTTGCCGGTGTCTTGAGAAGGAACGAAGGATCGCGCAAGAGCTTGAGCCCCGCTCTGCTGGGCGCGACGATGCTGGCGTTGCTGTCTGGAGCAGCAGTCACGTCAGCGACAGCGCAGCCGGCACAGAAGCCGAATATTCTTTTCATCATGGGTGACGACATCGGCATCATGCAGCCGAGCATCTATCATCGTGGGCTGATGGTCGGCGAAACACCGAACATCGATCGCATCGGAAACGATGGCGCGCTGTTCATGACTTACTATGCCGAGCAAAGCTGTACGGCCGGGCGCAATGCTTTCTTCACCGGCATGCATCCGCTTCGCACCGGCATGATTCCTCCGCAACTGCCGGGCAGTCCATCTTGGTTGCGGCCTGGCACCCCCGCGGTTGCGAAGTTTCTGCTCGATCTCGGCTATAATACCGGCGAGTTCGGCAAGAACCACCTCGGCGACAACGTCGAGGCGTTGCCGACTGCACATGGTTTCCAGGAGTTCTGGGGTTACCTGTACCACCTCGATGCGATGCAGGGCGTGAGCTTCCCTGACATCAACAAGAGCCCGACCGTGCAAGGGGTTGCGCCGCCGTGCAAAGCCACTCCGGTCCCGGGCCTCACTGAAGTGCCCGGCGCCGTCGACCCGCGGACGACGACCTGTCTGACGCCACCGCGGCCGGTGCTCGCATGCAAGTCCTCGGACGGCACGCAAAAGAACACGACGTGTAAAGATGAGGGACCACTAACGCTTGAGCGCTCAAAGACGGTGGACGAGGAGATTTCGAGCAAGGTCATCGATTATCTGGATCGCAACGATCCGAAAAAGACCAACAAACCATTCTTCGTTTGGTACAACCCGGCGCGCATGCACATCACCACGGTGCTGCCGCCTAAGTATGAGGCGATGATCGGCGAACCCGGCGGCAAGGACTGGGGCCTCAACGAAGCCGGAATGAAGCAGATGGATGACAACATCGGCTACGTCCTGAAGAAACTGGAAGACATGGGCCAGCTCGACAATACGCTGATCGTCTTCACCACCGACAACGGCGCCGAGAACATCACCTTTCCCGATGGCGGCACGACCCCCTTCAAGGGCGGCAAGCTGACTACCTGGGAAGGCGGGATGCGCGCGCCGCTGGTCGCCCGCTGGCCGGGCCACATCAAGCCGGGTACTGTCAAGAACGAGATGATGTCGGCACTCGACTGGCTGCCGACGCTGGTCGACATTGCCGGCGGACCCAAGGGCGACGCGCTGAAGAAGCAGATCGAAGCCGGAAGCTACCCCGGCATCGTCAAGACCACGCTCGATGGCGTCGACCAGCGCGCCTATCTCGAAGGCACGGATAAATCGGCCCGCGAAGTCTTCTTCTACTATACCGGCTCGCAGCCGTCGGCGGTGCGTTACAAGAACTGGAAGTTCTACTACACGATGGTGCCTGATACAGGAACCGGCGGGTTGTTCGGGGCCCAATCCTTCCACTGGACCCAGGTCGCCAACATCAAGCGCGATCCGTTCGAGCAGACGGTTGGTTCCGATGCCAAGTCGTTACTGGGCTATGCCGGTTCGATCGGTTCGCCAAGCACCGCCTATCTCTACGATTGGAATATGCTGCCAATCGGTCAGCTGCTCTGGGAAAAAGAGCTGTTCTCTTACAAGGCTTTCCCGCCGATGCAGGCGCCCGAGACCTATAACCTCGACGGGATCCTTGCCGAAATGAAGAAGTCCGGTCATCAGAGCGAGTGAGACGAAGCTGACCACATCATGAGGTGCGGCCGATCCGAAAGGACCGGCCGCTGGTTTCAGAGCATTCAAATTCCACAAGGAGGGTGTGATGGGCTTTGCAAAGAACATCCGGCTCGGACGTAGTCACTCGACTCGTGCTGCGCGCCCTCGAACGCGACCGAGCGCAGGTCTCGCGAGTTTCGTGCAATTTCCGCCGCGGCAGGAACTCAGTTCAGTCGAACAGGCAATGGAGAAATTCCGGCCTCCAGCGAACAACTAACGTGCATTGTCCGTATTCCGAGGGAGGTGACCATGAAACCGATCGCAGGAGTTCCTCGCGTCGATCGCCGTGTCCTGCTTTCGTCGCTGGCGATGCTTCCGGTGCTGTCGGCCTCCCTCCGCTCAACTGCCGCACTCGCGCAGGCGGAAAGGGATCCACTGCCGTCCTGGAACGAGGGTGCGGCCAAGGCTTCGATCCTTGGTTTTGTCGCACGCGTCACGACACAAGGCGGACCTGACTTCGTTCCGGTCGATCATCGCATCGCGACCTTCGACAATGACGGCACGCTCTGGGTCGAGCAACCGATGTATGTGCAACTGGCCTTTATACTCGACCGCGTGAAGGCCATGGCGCCCATGCACCCGGAATGGAAGACCACGCAGCCATTCGCAGCGGTGCTGGACGGCGATTTCAAAGCGCTGGCGGCCTCCGGCGAAAAGGGGTTGGTCGAACTTGTGGCGGTAACGCACGCCGGCATGACCACGGCAGAGTTCGAGAAGATCACCTCCGACTGGTTATTGACAGCACGCGATCACCGCTTCAAGCGGCCCTATACCGAACTGGTCTATCAGCCGATGCTGGAATTGCTCGCCTATCTCCGTGCCAATGGTTTCAAGACCTTCATTGCATCAGGCGGCGGCATCGAGTTCATGCGGCCGTGGTCCGAGCGGATCTATGGAGTACCGCCGGATCAGGTCATCGGCTCATCAATCAAGACCCGATTTGAGATGAAGGATGGTGCGCCAACGCTCTTCCGGCTACCTGACATCAACTTCATCGACGACAAGGCAGGAAAGCCTGTCGGTATCAACGAACACATCGGCCGCCGGCCGATAGCCGCCTTTGGCAATTCAGATGGCGACCTCGAAATGCTGCAATGGGCGACGCTCGGCGCGAGAGGAGCTCGGTTTGGCTTGATCGTCCATCATACCGATGCAGAGCGTGAATATGCCTACGACCGAAAAGCGCATTTCGGCAAGCTCGACGTGGCGCTGGACGCCGCGGCGGCGCAAAGATGGACCGTGGTCGACATGAAGAAGGACTGGAAGCGTATCTTTGCCTTCGATTAGGCAGCGCAGCGACAGGTTACACAATTAGCGGCGCTTCGCGAAAGCGCCGAGAGCCCAACCGAATCCAACGGGAGAGGCATATGAAAAATATCGAAAATTACTCCAATGGTGGCCGGTTCGAGAGGAGATCGGTCGTGCGCTCCTTGATGAGAGCGAACTGCTGAAATCTCGATTCCTGACCCACTGAGCCGGGATTCGTTGCGGCTTAGAATGTTCGGAAACGCAACGGCGTTTGCCGAGAAGGCAGGCGTCATTGGACTTCTTGCCTCGATTCTCGTCTGGGTCAGCGCCATGCGGCTTACCTCTACCGAGTTGGATTGTATGGGATTGTTTCCCGTCAGCACCCCTGAGACAAATTGAGGGACTTTCCGAAGGGAAGGTTTCTGGTTCATCGTAGCCGTAAGGAGCGAAGATGAAACAGAAATCCGGTCCGGGCAAAGCGCCCGCAGAACAAGTGCTGAAGGACATTCGGCGCCAGACCCCGCCGGTAGTATTCAGCGGAAGAGAAGATCCGCATCGTATTGGAAGGCCTGCGCGGTGAAGAGAAAATCTCTGAGCTTTGCCGCCGCGAGGGCAGCGCTGCCTCGATGTATTACGGCTGATCCAAGGAGTTCCTGGAGGCCGGCAAGCGCCGGTTGGCGGGCGATACGGCACGCGCCGCGACCTCCGGCGAGGTCTGCCTTGAAGGAGGTTGTGGCCGATCTCACCCTGGAAAACCGTCCGCTCAATGTTCGTCGTCAGATAATTTGAGACTGATCAGGCATTTCGAGAAGGGAGGCTCTGGCTCATCAGGGTTAGAGTTTAAGCGGCCTGCAGTCGATGCTGCAAGCGGCGGTTTGCGATAGTGGCAACCCCCGTCGCCGGCCGCGACGCTGCCGAACGGCGCATCTTCGGTGAACAAGACCTAAGAGAACTGGACGGTGGATTGCGTCAACGGGCAGAAGCGGTGCGTGCTGTCGCAGGCCCAGATGATTTGCCGATCACGGGTGAACACAACCGGTCGCTCTCCGAAGAAATCCGCGGCTTCGCGCTTTACGATATTTGCATGGCCGATAGGTCGCGCGCGGCCGATTTTAGCGATCGATCATTTTAGCGATCTGCGGATCTATTCTCTCAATGAATTGCCGCGGCCGCCATTCCCTGCTTTGGGTTTTCCTTTCCCTGTTTGTCGAACTATTTTCCCTGATAGGTTCAGTAGGGAATTGCTCAAGAAGCGGCTGCAGCACAGTGGTTTTCTGTTGCTCATATCGTCCGCACGGCCGAATAATTACGAAATTCCCTGTAAAATTCCCTGTTAGCAGGGAGTTTGTGCGGAGACAGGTGCGATTAGCACTGCGTCGCCAGCCACGCAGTCTTGCCAGCCGGCCATACGCCTCGATTTATCGAGAAAGGCCCGCAATTGGTGACGTTTCTTGCGGTCGAGTGAAGTCTCCGGGTGGTTAGTCGGCCTCGAGGGGCGGCGAATCCCCGAAAGTCTCCAGCGGCCCTCCTTCAAGTTCCCGTTTTCGGGAGGCTGCGGGTAGAGACCGGTTCGACGTCCACTGCCACATCGAGCGGCACTCGCATTAGTCGTTTCCTCTAATTTGGGCCCACGCGAAAGGCCGCTCTGAGGCTCACGGATTTTTACACCTATGAAGCCCGCGTCGCGGGCGTTCAAATCGCACTCCGACAAGCACTACATCCCTGGCCGCACGTTACAAATGCTGCCGTCCGTGTTAAATTCGACGGAGCGACGGGGGCGGAAGTGAAGAAGGGCTGGACGACGTCAAGAGACGTTTCGAATGTTACACCTTTTTTGCGATGGGCGGGCAGTAAGCGGGCCGCCATCCCTGTTCTTCGCCAATTTGTCCCTAAAGAATTCAAAAAATATATTGAACCCTTTGCGGGCTCCGCCTGCCTGTTTTTTTATGTCCAGCCAAAGAGGGCCGTCCTAGCAGATCTTAACGCCGAACTTATCGATACGTACGCAGCGATAAAGGACACGCCGGGATATGTCGGCAGATCCCTCGCAGACCTTCCGTTTGGAAGGGAGGCCTACTATCGAATAAGGCAGAACTCAGGAAATATATGTTCTCCAATTCAACGCGCGGTGTCCGTCGTCAGATGATATGAGACTGATCAGGCATTTCGAGAAGGGAGGCTCTGGCTCATCAGGGGTTAGAGTTTAAGCGGCCTGCAGTCGATGCTGCAAGCGACGGTTTGCGATGGTGGCACAGCTTGATGCGTTGACGTTCTGCGAGGATCGTCTCGGACCTGCCGAAGTAGACGTCAGCCGGGGTCAGATTGTTGATGCTCTCGTGATAGCGGACATGATTGTAATGTTCGACGAAGGCGGCGATCTGCCGCTCGAGATCGCCAGGTAGGTAATAGTTGTCGAGCAGGATGCGGTTCTTCAAGGTCTGATGCCAGCGCTCGATCTTGCCTTGGGTCTGGGGATGATACGGAGCGCCGCGCACATGTTGCATGCCTTTATGTTCGAGCCACCTGGCCAGATCGTCCGCGACGTAACTAGATCCGTTGTCGCTCAGAAGCCGAGGTCGCTGCTTTACGTTGATGTGGTCCAGACCCGAGGCCGTCAGCGCCTGGTCGAGCGTGGCCGTGACGTCGGAGGCACACATCGTGGGACCGAGCCTCCATGTCACGATGTAACGCGAGAAGTCGTCGAGCACGGTCGAGAGGTAGTACCAGCCCCAGCCGGTGATTTTGAGGTAGGTGAAGTCGGTCTGCCAGAGTTGGTTGATGGCGGTGGTCTTGTCCTTGAACTCGTTCGCCGCCTTGATCACCACATAGGCCGGGCTGGTGATGAGGTCGTGCGCCTTCAACAGCCGATAGACCGAAGCCTCGGAGACAAAGTACTTTCTCTCGTCGGTGAACCGAACGGCCAGCTCTCGCGGCGATAGCTCGGGAAGCTCCAGCGCCAGATCGATGATCTGGCCGCGGACATCGTCCGGGATGCGATTCCAGACGCGGTCCGGTCGTGAGCGATGGTCGGCCAGCGCTTCAGGCCCGCCGTTAAAATAGCGATCATACCATCGGTAAAAGGTGGCCCGCGGGATGCCGAGCTTGTCGAGCGTGCGCTTGGCCGGCAGATGTGATTGCTCGACTAGCTCAATGATCTCGGCCTTATCGGACGCAGGATATCTCATGCCTCCTCCTCCCCATCCCCGTTCATGCTTTTTTTAAGCAGGCGGTTCTCCAGGGTGAGGTCGGCCACGACCTCCTTCAAAGCGGTGGCCTCACGACGAAGATCCTTCACCTCGCCGGAGGTCGCGGCTCGGGCCGTGTCACCGGCCAACCGGCGCTTGCCGGCTTCCAGGAACTCCTTCGACCAACCGTAATACATCGAAGCGGCGATGCCTTCCCGGCGGCAGAGCTCCGAGATGTTCTCCTCGCCCCGCAGTCCTTCCAGCACGATGCGGATCTTCTCTTCCGCCGAATACTGCCGGCGGGTCTGACGCCGGATGTCCTTCAGCACTTGTTCTGCCGGCACTTTGCCCGGCCCGGATTTCCGTTTCATCTTCGCTCCTTGCGGCTACGATGAACCAGAAATCCTCCCTCCGTGAAGTCCCTCAATTTGTCTCAGGGGTGCTGACGGCAGACACTCCGGTATATTCATCGAGAGCGGCAGCGACTACGGAGTCCGTTAAGGCAAATTATTTCTAAGGGGGTCGACAAAAGTATCAGGATCGATGGCCCATGGTGAGGCAACGGCCAACTTCTAGTAGCTTGAAGATCCCCGCCGTTAAGCCGGACTAGAACTAGGATAAGTCCTCTCGGGGCCGCTCACGAGCGGTCTCGCCTTTGTCTTCGTTGTAGCGCGCTTGTGAAGCGGTTGCAGTGAGGACCGCGGCGCATCAATCAGGTGGCCGGGACGTTGACACCCGACCACCTGAAGCACAGAGCCTTACTTGCCTTCACACTCAGTAATTGTCTTCATCGCGGCTTCGGCGTCCGCCTCTGTCTTATAGACCTTCCCGGTTGGGCCGACCACCACAGAGGTGGTTGTCGTTGGCTTTTTATGTACGACCGTACATTTCTTCGTCGTCGAATCTTGCACGACATAGTATGAGTTCGCGGCGAACGCGGGAGCCGAGAAAGCCGTGATGATCGCGGCTGCAGTCAACAATTTCAAATTCATTTGATGCTCCAGTGGTTACCGGCACAGTCTTTCCTGTGCTGTGTGCGTAAACTATGCGTGCCGAATTAACTGGGTCTGAACAGATTACGGTTGAAACGTGGCCAACGAAAGCGGGTGGCAAAAGTGTGATGGCGTCCTGCCTGCAGTGCGCGGCGGCTGCCTCAATCGAACGTGACGCCAACTCGTTTTTCCTTGCGTCATACGATGCAGCCGTGCCGCCGCAGGTGTCTGGTCGGCACGTTCAGGGTGATCTCGTGGGGAATGCCAACCGGGCTAGCGACTTCCAGAAAGGCTCCAGCAGCAGAAATATTGCGCACGATGCAATCGATACCAGCACCGTCGAATTCAATCGTTCCGGCCTTAAGGGTGCGCGTGCGCGGTTCTGAACGACGATCATCCATCTGGATATGTTTACCGCAGACTTCTTTGAACCCGATGAATGTGCACGTTGAAATCTCACAGTCGTCGGAAATGAATTGCTAACCGTGCCTCACGGGTGGCAAAACACTATCCGGGCCGGTGAGGCGGCCGGCGATATCGCGGTTGAGCGGGAGCAGGTGAAGGAGGAGGGGCTAAACCGCCGGCCGTTTTGGAACTTCTTGGTCATCTTACGGTTTCTCATTTCTGCGAATAACCAGATGGAGATCAGAAATGAAACTCAAACTCGCACTTGCGAGCCTGGTAGCTTTATTTGCGTTGCCTGCCTTCGCTCAGATTTCAGCCGGCACTTGGTATGTTGTGCAAAACACTTCAACGAAGAAGTGTGAGGTCACAAGCATAAAGGCGGTGCCCGGAGGGACAACAAAGGCTGTCGGCACCTATTCATCGAAAGCAGAAGCCCAAAGCGCGATGGACAAAATTCCAGAGTGCTCCAAGTAGGTAGAGTATATTTGGTCTGTATGGGGTCATTTTGTGTGTGCCAGCAGGAGGCGCGCCAAAAGAAAATGAAATCGCATTGGAAGAATTTCTCATCATGCACGACTTAACGATGCAGCGAAGATAGTTGCGGCGGTTACGCTTGCCAAGAAGCAGAGGCAATTTGTGTGATTTGGCGAGGGAGATTGATTGGGGGCGCGCGGTTGAAGCCGACGCGGATGCTCAAGGAAGCGGAGGGCGGCCATTAGGATTTCGGCCTGGCGGTTTCGCGGTTTCGATCGTTCCGAAACAATCTCTCGTTCACCAATTTAGCCATTCTCGTAAATTCAGTGGTGCAATTCGTCATCCAGTCGGTTGCAACTTTCCCAAATTCATAAGAGGGAATGTTGGGGTGCTGCAGGGAGAGCCTTCGTTCAACCTGCGCTCCTGACATTCTTTCAATGACGCCTTCGAGGCATTCTTCTCCATGGCCAGCCGGGTTCGGCGCAGGACGTTCGGAAGCCGAACGCCAACCGGTGACCCAGGCGGAGCAGGCGAGACGGCCCGTGAGTTGGCATGTGATCGCCAAAGCGCCGAGGCGCATTGCTCGCAAGCTCCATTGTCGCAGTTGCGGAAAGAGGAACTTTCCGACCGCAGCCTCCGAGCCCGTGAAAATTTGATGTCGGCATGAGGGCAGAAGGATCGCCCGGGCCATTCTTTTCAAAGGACCAACCGAGGAACACAATGGCTTTACAGCCAAACCGAATGGCTTGTCTCTCAGGAAACAATCTCACCCTCAGGCGTTGGTGCTTCCAGTTGGAGATCAGCATGACCGAGCATCCGCCCAGTTCGATTTCGCGACGGCACGTTGTCTGAACAGCTGGCGCTACCTTGGTGGCGTCGTCGATTGGCTCCTCTATCGCGAAAGGGCAAGCCGAGATGAAAGTGCAGGGAATTTTTGATCCAACAACCAAATATCCGAGACCACCATATAAAAAGCAATCACAGCCCTGGCCAGGCCTTGCTAGCAAGATGGACCCTCGTCCCGACCATGGGGAAACGAGCTACAAGGGATCTGGTCGGCTAGCGGGGCGAAAGGCCCTGATCACCGGCGGAGATTCCGGGATGGGGCGAGCTGCAGCGATCGCCTATGCCCGAGAGGGATGCGATGTGGCGATCAATTACTTTCCGACCGAAGAGCCCGACGCTCAGGAAGTCATCGCATTAATAAAAGCCGAAGGGCGCATAGGAATAGCCATTCCTGGTGACCTCCGAGATGAGAAATTCTGCACGGATCTCGTGGCGCGCGCAGTGCAGGAACTCGGAGGTCTCGATATCGTCGTAAACAATGCGGGACGTCAGCAGGCAAGAGAATCCATACTCGACGTTTCATCGGAAGATTTTGATGCGACGATGAAGACGAACATTTACGCACCATTCTGGATTATCAAGGCAGCGTTGCCGCACTTAAAGCCTGGATCGTCAATTATCGGCACCGCTTCCGAACAAGCCTACGATCCCTCAGCAGACCTATACGATTACGCTCAGACCAAAGCAGCAACGATGAACTACGTGAAGTCGCTTGCGAAGCAACTGGGCCCGAAGGGGATCCGCGTCAACGCGGTGGCACCCGGTCCGATCTGGACGCCGCTGCAAGTGTCCGGTGGGGCATCAATGGAAAAGCTGGAAAAATTTGGCAGTCAGACCCCGCTTGGTCGGGCGGGCCAACCGGCCGAGCTTGGGTCGATTTACGTGCAGCTGGCGTCGGAAGATGCCAGCTTTGCAACAGGACAGGTCTACGGATCTTCGGGCGGGTCAGGTCAGCCGTAGCAAGCGTCGTCCGTACCAAGATCGATACGATGATCCAAGCGAGCGACGCGCCGACAAAAGCCGCGGAGATACTTGTTTCGACCATGGCAAAGAACACAAGCGCGAAGGCCAACATGCCCAACGCGCCGAGCGCGGCACCGGCCGCATCCAGCGCCGCCGCCTCCTGTCCACGTCGACGGCCGATCAGGCCCGCTTCTCGCTTCCGACGAATTTCGTGTTTCTCGATTAACGTGGCGCTGGCGCAGAAGATGACTGGGAGAGCCAGAAACAGGCCGCCGACAGATGCTCCATAACGGCTGCTTATGAGGCCGGTCAGCACGGTCGCGACGCCACCCAGCGCGAAGCGGACCAGGTATTCGTACCAGCGCCCTTCACGCAGCGATGAAAGCGAGATGCCGATCGGAATCACGTCACACCTCCGAAAATCGCCAACAAGCCAAAGGCTACGATAAGCCAAACCAAAAGCGCGATCAGCGTGGCCGGCAGTGCACTGATGCGCGCTCGCATGATGAGATGGCAGACCACGACGCAATAAACGGCAAGTGCGATTGCGCCAGCGGTCATCGCACGACTCTGTAAGGCTGCGTAGTCGGCTCCTTGCCGATAAACGGCAATGCCGAGCGTCGCGAGCGCGACTGACGGTGCGGCACCGAACAGACCGGCGAAGCTCTTGGGACGCAAGATGTCTCCCGAGCATCGCGAATGCCGATACCACCAAGCCGCCCAGAAAAAAGCGGACGACATATTCAGTCATTTCGGCCGCTTCCAGAGCTTCAACAGCGGTCCTCCGGTTCCGTAGACCGGATCTCTGCGCGGTAATCCGACCCTCGGAATCGTCTTGAGGGCGCGGGGGCGGTCTTCAACGGTCGTGCATACATCATAGGTGCCGGTCGGCGGATAGGCTCCGACAATAAGGAAGTCCTCGGAGGCGGAGAGACATTGATGTCCCGTTCCGGCGGGCAGCACCGCCACATCGCCCGCTTTCAACGTGAAGATCCGTCCCTTTTTGCCGCCGAAACGGACCCGACCCTTGCCGCGCGCGATCCCGAGCGCCTCATGGATCCGGGAGTGGTAATGAACATAATCGTAGATGCCGTCGCGCCAGGTATCGCCCCATCCATTGGCTTCGAATAGGTCCTCGAACACGGCGGCCGGATCGTGACGCTCGTCGAGGTTGACCGCGCCCCGGTAGATGACCAATGGCCATCGGGGATGATTGGGCACCAGACCGTCATCCTTGAAGCGGACGCCGTGCGGCTTGCGTTGCCGCACGAAGTTTGCGACCGCGCGCTTGCCCGGACGCCGAAGGCCGGTGGCGCGCTCCGCGTATTCCTTAAGGTCTTCAACGATAGGCATTGTCCTTCTCCTTCAAGCGTGCGGGTGGGTATCCGGTCCATAGCCGAAGGAATCGCTCCAGAGCCGCGCCGAGCGCGAATCCGGCGACTACATCTGACGCCCAATGCGCCAGCACCACCACTCGCGTCAGAGAAAGGCCTACTGCGAGCGCTTGAACCGCCCGTCGCGGTCCAAACGGCAGGGCGTCGGCCGCGGACGCCAGCGCGCCCATGTGGAGCGCGTGGCCTGAGGGAAAAGCATCGTTGCGCTTGCCCGAGAACGAAATGCCGTGCACATGGCCCAGCACTGTCTTTCGGTCGGGACGAGTTTGATCGAAAATTAGCTTCATGCCGTGCGGCACTAGTGAGGAAGCCACAGTCACAAGCAGCGCGTGGTTGCCGGCTCGCCGAAGCTGTTCTCCGCCGCGTCGCGAAGCCATCCATCCGATCGCAGCCAAAACCAGTAGGACCTTCTCATCGGCTCCCCATGCTAACGCCCTGGCGGTCTCCTCGGGAAGCGGCGCGGCATGGTGAGCGATTATGTGAGCTATCTGGATATCTGCTTCAGTAGGCTTCACACGCACAGGAAATGGATGGCTTTGCATCAAGCCGACGATTGTTGCGAGAGTCCTACGTATACTCATTTTAGTCGGAGAACTGATGCTACGAGTTGGTGCCAGGGAATAGGGCGAGCGCGGCGAATATACTCCTTGCGCGGCGTTGTACGAAACAGTCGTTCTTGGTGCGCCTCGCAGTCAGCGTGGTTGGGGGAGGCCAACTAGCCCGAAAAAATCCGCATACCGCGACCAACGCTCCCACCACAAATCCTACGTCCCAAACGACGGTCGACTTTTCATCATACTCATCTTCGTACATACGACTCCTGTTGTATCGAGAATGTTATTTGCGCGAGAAGGTTCCTGCCGTCCGGGGCCCTGGAGGCAAATTTAGAACTGATGAGGAGAAAAGGGCACCGATCGTCCGGTAGGCCAGGATGGTCAGGCGGCTAATGCTGGGCGTGGGAGCGGTTCCGGGAAGCATCTCATAGAGGGCAGGCTGATAGCCGCGAGACTAGCCGCGGCCAGCACTATTTTTCGTGCAGCAGAATTTCTAGCGGCGGTGGAGTCCACTCTTTTCATTTCCGAATAATTCGGCGTCCCAATGCGTTTCCGCTTCTGGCTGTTGCGTCCGCCCAACAAATCGATCGCGAACCATGCCGAACGGGATTATTTCTGCATCGCCTTTGGCTTCCTCCGCAAGTCACTTTTGACAGTTTTTGTGGTGCCTGATGGTTCGACGCCGCTGCGTGGCGAAGCCCATTCCGTTTAATAGCGGCCAGAGCGCAACTGGCTCATCAAAGGTCAGCACGCGTTCTTAGCCCGCTCACCCCGGCGCGATCTCTAAACCGTTGGCGAGATCCATTCAGAGATGTAGTCGACTGCGAACCAGGCTCCGACCGCGACCAGGCTATCGATAGCGATTACGGCAAGCAGAAGTCATCTCCATCCCGGCCGGGCAATGCCGATCAGCTTGTGAGAAAGGTTCGGCATGGCTCATCAGTCGGCATGATAGAACCCGTCACGTTGGCCGTTCATTTGATACGACAGCTACGCAAAGTCTGTGGCAGGTCGAAAAGGCTCGTGCCCGAGCCAAGGCGAAACTCACTAAGAGGACAATTCCACAGGTTTCCCGCGGGGCTGGGCGAGGGCGGGTATATGCCGACCGGCGGCAACGACGCCGGCGCCCAGCGCCACCACCATGCGAGCCTGCCGTGACGTCACCCCGATCCACGGCCGTAGCGGCGCTAATCGGCCTGGCGGCTGCGATCAATCCGGCCCGACCGTGGCCGACATCGTCGGCGGCCGGCTGAGACCGCACTCATCGGCATTTCGTTCGATGATGCGTGGACAGCTTTTCCCTACGAGCTCACAATCGCCTAGCCTGCGAAGTCTGATGTAGAAGGGAGCTTAGCGCCGCGGTCCACCCATCTAGTGGAGCTAATCGTTGCGGCACTACTGCGCGCTCTCGCGGCGCGCACTATTCGGAGCGACTTGCGCCTCTAGGGTGTCCGGCTCGACCGCCGCCGTCGCGCGAACCGCGCTGCGCGGAAGCTGCAGCACGGTGGCGATCTGGCCTTCGACGAGACGAGACGCAACTGGCTCTCAAAGGTCGCACGCGTCTTAGCCCGCTCGCCCCGGCATGATCGCTACACCGTTGGCGAGATCCATTCATGGATGTAGCCGACTGCGAACCAGGCTCCGACCGCGAGCAGGCTATCGATGGCGATCACGGCAAGCAGAAGCCGTCTTCATCCCGGCCGGGCAATGGCGATCCGCTCGCGAGGAAGATCCGGCCTGGCCTGATCAGTCGACATGACAGAACCCGTCACGTTGGTCGTTCATTCAATACGACAGCTAAGTCTGCGGCAGATCGAAAAGGCTCATGGCTTATAACCCAAAACCGCCACCGGCCCGAGCCAAGGCGAAGCTCACTAAGCGGACAATCCCAGCGGGTCACCCGCGGGGCCGAACGGATCGGCTGCCTCAAAGCCCACCTTTTAGCCCGGCGCTGACCCTCACGGGGGATTTCGCGCCTCATCCCTCGAATGGTCGCCATTTCAAGGGAGAGCTTCTGATGTTGGTCAGCGATTTGGGCGAGTGCACGCGCAAGAATAAGCGACCTTTTCGACTGAGGTCTGTTGAGTCGTGAACAGAACGCGCGCGCTTTACTTTCTGAGAGATGCTGCAAAAGCTGCGTGCCAAGTCCAGCGACGCTATCTTCATCCAGGTCCCAAACGATCCAGTAGTTGTTTGAGGGGTCTGGAAATACTTCGAACCTATCTCTCAATGCGCCTCGTCCTAAGGCCCTTCTGACCTGATCTATCGACATGGTCATACCGCTGGCTCCCGTTGGCGAAGCTCCGCGGCTGCGATTTGTCCGGCTTGCGACAGGGCGGCAAGCGTCCGATGACCCATCCTCGCACATCGGTCAATGCGAGCCGCGATGTGGCGGCGTACCCTATGCTTTTCGCCTCCCGAAACGTTGGCGCAGGCCCGATCAAGAGCGAGTTCCATGTTCGCAAGGGTGCGCGAGTCGAAGCTGTCTGCAATCAAAACTGGATCGCGCGGAAAACCTTTTTCCTCGAGATGGGCTGGAAACGAACGCTGCTCTGTCCTGAGGCCTTTCATCGCGCCCTCCTGTTTCAAAGAGAAAATGGCGCCTTTATTCAGAGAGCAATTTCAGACCATGTCCGTCCTTTGCCAGACATTATGCCAATCGATTTTTCGTAAAGAGCCGCGGCTAAGTGCCACGAGGGCGCCTTGGCCGATCGCCGCGGGCTTCTTGCGCTGGAAAGCGACGGCTCACACAAGCCTCATCGGAAGCGGTAGCTGAAGGTCGTGATATCGACCTTCGTATTGATCGGTAAAGTCCTGAAGGAAGAACGGTATATCTCGTCCCTGCAGGTCGCAGCGACGCCCGCAGCTCCGGATACGTCCTGTGACCAATGCTCGACGGTGTTAAAAGCGACGACACGGATGGGATTGTTATATTGGCCAGAGAGCAGATCTTGGATCACCGTCTCCAGTTCGGTGTCCTCATAGTCGGCTTCACGCCAGACGCTGCCGGTTTTGAAGTAGTCAGCCACCAAGTAAACGGTCTGATCGTGCTCGTCAGGCACGATGGACGGCGCGCGCGGCAAAGGTTCTTTTTTGATCGCCGCAAAAACAAGCGGCCAAAACTCCGATAGGAACGTTGGGGCGCGACCTGGATTTGGAATTCTGGAGGCGCTTTCCTTCACCGACAGGTTCCACCAAGCGGCCGGTTGAGCCCCTCCGCGGGCCGCCCGCTCCGGCGGAGTTTTCTATTTCTGGCGTCGCGGCAAGACCATTTTAGAAGAGCAGCCCGGATCCACAAAACACTAAAACGAGTGTGCCTCTGCCCGTCAGCCGGACGTACCGTCGCGGCCACCGGCGGTTGGTGGAAATGGGATGAAGAAGTGACCGGCACGGAATCCAGACTGCTCAATGTTGGCGCTCGCGTAGTCTGGAACGCGATAAAAATGACGCGGGCACCGTCATCGAAAAAAGTTGGTCTGGGGTCACCGTCAAGTGGGACAATCGAGAACGGCAGACGATAATGCATAACAACATGATTGCAGTGACGAAAGCATAGGAAGGCTAGCCATCAACCTCAATGCCCCCGCCAGACTGATGAAATGGCCATCGCTAAAGGGCGAGCGCATCAGCAAGCGCGATGGAGCGATCCCCTACACGATTGTTCAGACGAAGCTGGCTGATTGCGCGCACCGCCTGGCCACCAAGCCAGAATCGCAGCGTCACCTTTATGAGGTTCATACCGCAGACGGGACGGTACTATCGGCCGCGGATGCGCTGGAAATGGTGAAGCGAATCGATAGTTCCGAACATCTGCCACCCGAAGAAGACATGGGTGGCGGTGATATCGTGTCAGTTGAAGCAGAACCGTCGACTGACGACGACCAGCCGCTGGATTAAATGCTTACCCTCAGAAGTGTTTCCAAAGGCCGGAACAAGCAAGCTGGTCAGCTGGCGTTGAAAGGCAAAAAATGACGATTAAACCGAAACGAACCGCCCAGCAGCAGGTTGCAGACGAAGCCAGCCGGCTAGCGCTGCACCCCCTCACATCGAGACAGACGATAGTGGACCAGCAAGCCAATCCGGACTTTCACGCGAACCATGCTCGGCTCAGAGCAGAACGGCTTGCGCGTGAAGAGGAGTTAAAGCCAAAGGGCTGATATCTTCAAATCACTCCGTGCATGGCGCCTTGGCGCGCCTACGCCTCAAACTCGTAGACGAGCCGGCCAGCGGGATCCCTTGGAGGACCGCCATCCAATATGTCGAACGCTTCGTCGAGCCCTAGCTTGCCCCATACTCTCGGCCATAGATCGCCTTCGGGCCGGGCATAAGACCCTCTTTGATCAGGCGGTCAAATGTGGTTGGCGAAATGCCGATGTAGCTAGCAGCAAGTGTTCGAGACAAACCGCGAGGCCAGTGTGGCAAGGGGCGAATCGATTTAGGGCTGTCGTTCATCGATGGAGTTTCCATTTTGGAGCGATGTGGTCCCGCGCTGATCTGCTTTATTGCCACCCACCGTTTGGCCGTCGCTTCCCGTCAGCGAAAGTCGGTGGTGCGCAGGATGAGACCGGGCGGCTTGCCCTCAAATTCCGACATCTGAAACTTACGGATCGCACAATCCTCGATCCGGTCGCGTAATCGCTCGAACTGCGCCGCTCGCTGGGCAGGCGCGATGCGTCCAGATTTTTCCAGGCTGTCGAGCGCGTCGGTGCTGATGGCGCAGGGGATTTCCACCTTCTCGTTCATCATCGAGAACAGCACGACCATCCGATCGTATTCAAACCTACCAAAGGCTCCGCGCGTCAGCGTCATGACATTGTTTCCTTCCCTGTAGCGAGCGCACCGGATATCCGGCGCCCGATGTCACGTTCGGCGCGCTGCCGCGAAGCGATCCCGTTCATCCTCAGGAGGGATCATAAGCCACACGCGCGTCCCTGAGCTGCGCATCGGACAGATCGACCGAACTGATGGACACCATTTCCATCGCCGCCGTGTACGAGGCTGCGCCAGGCACCATGATCATGGTAGCGACGCGGCGATAGCACGGAAACGACAGTCCCTCGATCATCTCCTCGTCTGTGACGATCTCATAAGGGCCCGCGGGCAACAGGCGATCAATGCCTTGCATATTGAAGGGATGCTTGAAGTAAACCGTCTCTCGGCGCGTTCGTGTGGTCATGATCCGCTCCGCCTGTTTCGCTGCAACGGAAACGTGGTGTCGTTATAGAGGCTGCGAATCTGGTCCGTAGCAAACCGCTCCTCGTCGACTTCTAGCAACGCGTTCTGAAGCATCTCCGGCGACAGGCGCTCGACACGTCGCTGCTGAATAGGAATGCTTGACACACCGGCGGCGCGCGGATCGTTTAGGGTCGCGTCCCACCAGCGATCATCAGGTCATTTCAGGGCTACGGCCAGATAAACGCATTCGCTCATTACAAGTGGCAACAAAGCCTGCCGATACAAGGCCTTCATCGCACGATAGCGTGGTTCGAGCTGTCTTCGGCTGAAAAGTTATTGTTAGCTGGTCAAGCGCCCTCTCCCTCACCTTCTTCACCAACCGCTCCCGCTGCAACCGCGACAGCCCGGTAACATTGACGCCTGCCTTCCACTCCGCCCAATCGATCGGCCGCGGCTCAATCTTTTGGCCGGGTTGATCTTCGGGCCATCGATGCACAACACGCCGCTCGACGGCTATGGGCTGGTGGCGTGCGGAAAAGTTATAAGCGAATAGTGCAATCGACTTCGCGCCGCTAAAGCTGCAGCTCAAATGTTTTCTCAGTTAGATGCACACCGTCGCGTTCGACCCTGTAAGTTGCCCGATATGTGCCGCGTGGCCATTCGCCTTCGGGTTGTTTCCGTCCCGCCATCGCTGTGTATTGCGCCATGTCGCGCGAGAGCGCGGGGGGCGGTGTATTGTGCGACGACGTTGCCGTCGGGGGCCGTGAGCCTGAGCTGCTGAACGTCACCGGCCTCTAAGCCGATTGCCCGGACGGACGCAACAACAGTATCAGACTTGCTGGTCGGCGGCGGGCCAATGCTGTCCCCGGCCTCGATCTCCTCAGATGTGACCGCGTGCGCAGCAAATCCGGCGTTGAGGATCGCGAGCGGCCGGTAGCTCAGCGAGCTCGTCAAGCGCGGTGCCCAGAGCGAGGTCCCGCCACCGCATGCGTCATTGGGAGTGCCATAGGCAAGCGGATCAATAGGTTTCCCATTTTGACGCAAGCCAAAGTGCAAGTGAGCGAACTCAGTATTGCCTGACAGTCCCACACGACCCAGATCCTATCCCGGCTTCACGGCATCCCCTGGCTTAACACGGACGCTGCCCTGCTGCAGATGGCAATAAGGTTGACTCGAATCCGTCTGCATGAGCGACGATCACAGCGTTGCCGCGCTCGCGCCCCTTGATTTGCTCGGGACCGATTGTCCGCACAGACACGTCTTGCATGCCATCGCGGATGCGGAAGACATGGCCGTCCGCGGCCGTGCGCGGCCGCACGCACTGCAACGCCGGTACGCTCCTGTGCCATGCTCGGCAGGCGGAATCGGTGCCGTCGTGCCCCTCGTAGGTTTGGTGGCCGCATCGCGGATCGAATTATCAGATGCGCACGGAAGGGTAATCGAACCTTGGAGTTGCTTCTGCAAGCCGGAGCGATTGCAGCAATGGAGCTCCGCAAGCGAGCGACAGCGAAGGTGAAATCGCCTGTAAGCGATCCAGTGAGCGCTACGCCAAACGAAGTTGGTCCGGCTCCCGGTCCGTATTGAGGAATCAGACCGGCTTGCCGCGTATTGAATCATCAACCCAGAAGGGAGATTCAATGCGCGCCGGCACGACGCATGCAGGCTGTCCGCATCCATGACCTTGGTACCAAGGAAGCTGGGTGCTTGCCGGCCTTTTGCTGTTCGATTTCGTTGTGCAATTTAACTCGTGCACCAAGGGTAACGTTCGTGGTGCAGACGTTTTAAAATTAAGGTTGATTGAGTTTGAACCTCGCTGCTCGAGCTTCCTTCCGGCGTTTGAGCAGTGATGGGTGGTCGTTAGGGGCGGGTTGTGTGCGCGCTGCCACGTGCTAAAAGCCGAGCGCAATTAAGGAGGGCGATTTGGACAAGAAGAAAACGATCATCCGCCGCGCGTGGTTGAAGTCACTCGCGAAGCAGAAGGTCGGCGTCGCGAAGATCGCGAAGCGACTGAGGCTCACGCCACGTGCCACCGCGGCGAAAGCACATGCATTAGGAGTTTTTCTAGATACGCGCCGTTGAAATGCTTCGATCACTCGAAACAGGAGATGACGAATGATGGGGAACACGAGAGTTTATTGTCAATTCCGGTTCATCATGCGGACCAGCGGGCGGCGTCTTCTTTGGCTGCTTCAAACCCGTCGAAAACGCCGGGTACTGGAATCTTGCCAGAGGAAGATCAGCCGGAAGTAGTGGGGCCGACTGGCTGAACCCCATTGGGATTGCAGAGGGGACACGCGGCCAGGTGGTTCGCCATTCTGAGGAACAACCCCACCCGTGATGCGTTATGCGAGACGGTAAAAAATTTAGAAGCATTTCGTGAAAACGCAGAAAACTGCCTATTCCTCGCTGAGAACGCAGCCAACGAGCTGATGTCGGCTCGTTACAGGCGAATGGCCGAGGCTTGGACTGCTTTGGCCACCGAGCAGGACTGGTTAGACGGGCAGCCCGCGCAAACGCAGACCGGGCGTGCGAGCGACTTAGCAGAGCGCGCAATCGACAGGTTGAGCGAAGAAGGCGCGAGTAGCGCCGACCGAGTATCCTTAAACTCAGCAGGCCCATCTATTAATCGGGTTTTCCGGTCATTCACGATCGATCCCACATTTATGACGTCCTGCATTGGCTGGACAGAACAACACGCCCAATTCGAGGGCGTCACCAGGCCAAGGTGGCAGCGAATGGTGCCGTTTCGGCACCCAGGATTCCACTGGCCTGGGCGTGAAGCTGGAAAAGCTCACCTGGGGCAGCTGGACACCGCACAAGACGAAGATGGCGGTGTCGGGTTGTCCGCGCAATTGTGCTGAGGCCACCATCAAGGACATGGGCGTGGTCTGTGTCGAGGCCGGCTATGATCTTGTGGTCGGCGGCAATGGCGGCAAGGCGGCATTGACGTGCGCGTCACTGACAAGCTGGTGCAGGTGAAAACGGAAGAGGAGGTGTTGGAATACGCTGCCGCCTTCATGCAGCTTTACCGTGAGGAAGCGCATTATCTGGAGCGCACCGCGCCCTGGATCGAGCGGGTGAGTGTGGCGCATGTGAAACAGCGCCTGGTGGAGGATGAGCCCGGGCGCAAGGCCTTGCAAACGCGCTTCCTACGCTCGCAGGAAGTAGCACAGGTGGATCCATGGGATGAGCGGGTAAAGGGGGCGCAAGCCCACGAATTCCAGCGCCTGCCCGAATTGGCGAGGACGTGATGAGCAATTGGAAGAATATCGGGCGGCTGTCCAACATTCCGGTGCGTGGAGCGCGGCGGCTATGCGTGAAGCATCTGGGCAAGCCGGTGGCGGTTTTCCGCACCAGCGAGGACGATATCTTCGCGCTGGTGGATGAATGTCCGCACAAGCAGGGGCCGCTATCGGAAGGCATTGTTGCCGGCCGAACCGTTAGTTGTCCGCTGCACAATTGGGTGATCGGGCTAGACGACGGCCAGGCGCTGGCCCCGGACGAGGGCACGGCCCAGCCGTTGTCGGTGCGGGTGGTGGAGGGCGATGTCTATGTATATCTGCCCGAAGCGCTGGGGGCGGCGGCCTGAATGACATCGCTCGCCAACATGCGGATCATGGTGCCGGAAAGCCGCGAACTGGATTTGTTCGCCGCCATGCTGGAAGCGGAAGGGGCAACGGCGCTGCGCTGCCCGCTGGTCAAGATCCTCCCATTGCACGACACGGCGGGGCCGGATGCTTGGATCGACAGCGCTATCCGCGGCGAGTTCGACCAACTGATCCTGCTGACGGGCGAAGGGTTGCGCCATCTGCTGACGATCAGCGGGGCGCGGCGCGACAGTTTCATCGCGGCGCTGAAGCGCATGCGGCTGACGGTGCGCGGACCCAAGCCCACGCGGGCGTTGCGCGAGATCGGGCTGTCGCCGGATGTCACCGCGCCCTTTCCCACTTCGGAAGGTGTGCTGGAAACCTTTGCCGGGGCCGATCTGGCAGGTCGCCGAATTGGGGCCCAGTTGTATCCGGGCGGTGGGGCAGAGAAGATGGTAAGCGCCTTGCGTCGGCAGGGTGCGAAGGTCTTTCCCGTGACGCCCTATCGCTATACCTCCGAAACCGATATGGCGCAGGTGGCCGATTTCATCCACGAGCTGGCAGCCGGGAGAATTACCATGGTCGCCTTCACCGCCTCGCTGCAGATCGAGCGCCTGTTGTGGGTGGCCAAGGAAGCAGGGCTGGAAGCCCAGTTGAAGCTGGGCCTGTCACGCACGCCAATCGCCTCGGTGGGGCCGGTGATGCAAAGGGCGCTGCAGAAATACGGTTATGAGGCGGCCGTGCAGCCGGAAAACTCATACCATCTCAAGCCGCTGGTGCGCGCCATCGCCCGCTGGCGCCAATCGACCCTTCTCGATGACCACGGCGCACATCCTCGGTGAGGACGGGTCATGTGACGTGCTCCCCGTAATGCCTGCCATTGATAAGTTGGGTCCATCTGTTGGAGATTGACCATGCGGCGCAGCCGTTTCAGTGAAGCGCAGATAATCACGGTGCTGCTGGGCTCAAGACGAAAGAGCTTTGCTGTAAGCACGGGGTCAGCAGTGACTGATCACATAAAGCCTGGATTTCGCGGTAGATGCTGCGTCCATCCGCCATAGCCGGACTGATGCCATCAGTAGCGTTGGAAAAGTGATCCGCATGCCTTGATTGACCGCAAGGCTTAAGGCGCTGTCGCATGTGCCAGGCAGGAACGCCGATATCTTCTCAGCAGAACCCTCTGCCGCTTGCTTCAACGCAGTCGTAAAGGCATCACGAAGGATGTCAGGTCGCGTGACCGCGAGGGGACCGATGTGTCCGTTGGAGCCGATATAGCTGTAGCCGACGCAGTCGCTGCCTGCGCAAAACAAAACCCCCGTTGTCGCCGGGTCGTTGAGCAAGTAGCGGTGATGCTTCTCCCGCGAGACGCCTAGAGGCGGTAAAGCTTCCCTCGCTCAATGCACGGCCCGCATTGCGCTGTGGGTTCCTAAAGGCAGTGACGGGCAGCGATATCGAGCAACCCGAGCCGGTTTAATGAGCGGGAGCTAGCCGTCAATTCTTGGCGCGTCAAAAGTTGGCATCAACATTGCGACAAGGGAGCAGTACGGACAATTGTGAAAAAGGTTGTTTCAATATGTTCCATTCGTTGCAACATTTCAGCACAACACATCTTTCAATTAATCAAAAATGGGGCAGCAAACGCACGCTACCTTGGAGACCAAAGAGGTTAATCGCTGGCCATGGAAGAGGTCCTCGATGGTGGATCATCTTGGCTGCCTTCCTGGCCCTGGACATCGTTTTGGCGGTCATCGCTTGGGCCGCGGCAGGATACATTCTGCGCTAACGCTTTGCGTGCAATAACGAAGACTGAGCTTATGCCGTAAGCCAACTGGCTAACGGTAAGGCATCCCACGATAACGATACCTCCCGTCGCAAATTCAAAACCAGAAGCTCGAACTATAACCGCCGAGGATATGGCAATCAGAACAGAAAGCGCGACGACGGCGAACACCTTAAAGCGCAAGCCAGTTGCGAAGCCGAGTAATGCACTGAGCGCCAATAAGATTATTACGGTACGCATATTCAAAGCCCAGACGACGTTTCACTAAGTCCACGATGGACCAAGTGAACAATGGCGACGCGGATCGAATTAAATTATCCCCTGGCAATTCCAGTAATGCCTAATGCTGCGAACCTTACTCAAAATTACTTCAATTTCGTTGTATGGCCCGAAAGATCTGCAGCGTGGACAAACTCTCGCACTTGGTGAGAGTTCTTTCAAGGGTCACAAATTCGAGGGGTAGGGCGTGACGGCTGCCCCAGTGCCCCGTTCGCGAGGCCGTGCCTAAAGCGAGACCCGGCCGGGGTGCCATTGTGTCATTCGGCCTGCAAAATTGACCCCCGCTAGGTTGGTCTATTGCGCTGCCTGCTTTAGAACGAAGCAGGTGGTTGGGGATGCTGATCGTGGAGACGATTGCGCGGATACGCCGCGAGCACTTCATCAAGGGCAAGACGATCAAGGAGATCGCAAGCGACCTGAACGTGTCGCGGAACACGGTCCGTAAGGTGTTGCGGTCTGGGGAGACGTCATTCGAGTACGAACGTGCGGTGCAGCCGCGACCGAAGCTGGGGCGATGGGCCGCTGATCTCGACGGATTGCTGGCGTCGAACGCGGCCAAGGCCACTCGCGAACAGCTGACGCTAATCCGGATCTTCGAAGAGCTGCGCGGGCGCGGTTATGACGGCGGCTACGATGCTGTGCGGCGTTACGTCAGGCGGTGGAGCACGGAGCGCGGACAATCGACGGCGGTGGCCTATGTCCCGCTGAGTTTTGCACCGGGAGAAGCCTACCAGTTCGACTGGAGCCTGACGGTGATCGTGAAGGTCGCTCATGTCCGGCTCTGCCACAGCCGGATGCTGTTCGCTCGCGCCTATCCGCGCGAGACGCAGGAGATGGTGTTCGATGCCCGCGACCGGGCCTTCGCTCTGTTCAAGGGCACCTGCGGACGCGGCATCTACGACAACATGAAGACCGCGGTGGAGACGATCTTCGTCGGCAAGGATCGTCGCTACAATCGCCGCTTCATGCAGATGTGCAGCCACTACCTGGTCGACCCCGTCGCCCCCTCACCGGCCTCGGGCTGGGAGAAGGGCCAGGTCGAGAACCAGGTTGGGCTTATCCGTGGGCGCTTCTTCACGCCGAGGCTGCGGTTCAAAACCCTCGACGAGTTAAACGCCTGGCTGCTGGATAAGTGCATCATCGCCTACGCCAAGGCGCACCGTCATGCGGAACTGAGCGCGTGAACGATGCCGCTGATGACCCTTCGGTCATCAACGCGAGGCTTGCCTCGCGTGTCGGTCGGAAGAAGCGGCTCAAGCCGAGCAAATTGACGTTCCGTTAGCAAGAAGTAATTGCGATTTATCGAAGCCCTCCTGTCGGAGACGGTGAATCACAAACTCATCAGCAATGGAATCCTTTAATAGGCCACAACTCTGATCTCGGCCAACTGTCCGTCGTCAGGTGATTTGAGACTGGTCAGGGATCCAAGCCGCTCTATTACCCAAATGCGTCACATGATCGTGACGCGCCGAAGGATCGACAGCAATGGAGATTGCGCTAATCTCTCAAGGCAAGATCAACCCTGCGTTGGGAAACTTGACATGTCAGATCATAGCGAAGTGACATATTCGACCGCGGATGGAATGGATTATCCGGCGCATGAGCAGCAGTATCAGACTTTCATCAAGATAGGGACGATCGCCACAGCGGCCGTGATCACGATTGTCGTGTTGATGGCGATTTTCCTCACCTGATTGTCCGGTCGTCGTTCCGGCCGTTCCTTATTTCAGTTCGCTAGCAATGTGGCCGGTGCTTTAGTTGTGCGCGTGATCCGTGGCTTTCCACTTGCCGTGACGGATTGCCAGCATGACTTGAGCTTGGGGCAAGAGCACGGGGGCTTGCTAGCGGCGAGCGCTTCGACTTCGTCCCAATCGATTAGAACGGTGCCGTCGTCCTTCACTTCGTAAAGCGCAGTATCGTTGAGCGATTGCGTGACTTTGACAGTTTTGACGGCTTTCGGCTCTTGCGCCGAGACGACGGCAATTAGGTTCAGGACCCATTAATTTTCTTGCGGAGAGGCGTTTGGACTGATTCATTGGCGTTGTTGGGAGACGCCGCAATGTCCGATTTGTTTCTGCTGACCGAGGCGCAGATGCGCCGGATCGAACCGTATTTTCCTTTGTCGCACGGAGTTGCGAGGGTTGATGACCAGCGGGTGATCAGCGGCATCATTTTCGTCATCAGGAACGGTCTGCGCTGGCGCGATGCGCCGCGTGAGTATGGTCCGCACAAGACCGTCTACAATCGGTTCGTGCGCTGGAGCCGTCTTGGTGTGTTCAACAAGATATTTGCCGAACTGGCCCGTAAGGGCGGCACCCCGAAGCGGTTAATGATCGACGCCACCCATCTGAAGGCGCATCGCACCGCCGCAAGCCTTTTAAAAAAGGGCCTGTTCCCCGACGTATCGGGCGCACGAAGGGCGGCCTGAACTCGAAGCTGCACGCCGTATGTGATGGTCAGGGACGTCCGGTCATCATGCTGCTTAGCGAAGGCCAGATGAGCGATTACAAGGGGGCCGCGTTGATGGTCGATGCGCTGCCGCCCGCGAAGCAGTTGCTCGGCGACAAGGGCTACGACGCCGACTGGTTCCGCCAGGCGCTCGCGGTCCGGGGTATCACGGCCTGCATCCCATCGAAGTCCAACCGCGCAAAGCCGATCGAACATGACCGCATTCTCTATCGCGAACGGCACAAGATCGAAAATACGTTCGGCAGGCTCAAGGACTGGCGGCGCATCCACACCCGTTACGATAGATGCGCACATACCTTCATGTCTGCCATCTGCATCGCAGCAGCCGTCATCTTCTGGCTCTGATCAATAAGTCCTGACCCTAGAGCTATCGAAGTAGCTACGGCCGTGGTGGTAAAAGCAACCTGCATTTTCATAACGCCCCTCTTGCCTTGTGGAGGTTCACCTCCCCGCCGGCCGTAGATCGCCTTCGGCCTGGGCATCAGGCCGTCCTTAATCATGCGGTCGAATGTGGTTGGCGATACACCAACATAACTGGCCGCTAGCGTTCTCGACAGACGCGCGGCCAGTATGGAAGTTTGTCGATATCTTTCACGTTCGCTCTCCAGTTCGGACGACCGCAAAATACTGAAAAAGCGCAAACGGAAGAAAGTGGTGGCGTTCGCGTCCAGCCGACACGGCAAAGCCATCAGCGCGCGGTCCCCGCTCGATACGCCGCGGGACTACCGCGCGCCTTGACGACCTTGGAGGTAGTCGCCGTAACGGAAACGCTTTTAAAACCAGAGCGTTCCTAGAGCGATGACGTGGACGATCAGCTTTGCCGAAAATACGGCGGTGCCGAAATCGGCCAGCATCAACAGCAGGTATCTTTCCCGTTCATCTAGGGTCGGGACCCATAAAGCGATTCCTTCCGCGCTGAATTTGTGATTCACGGTCTCCGACAGGAGGCCCCTCATGAGTCGCGATTACTTTTGGCTAACGAAGGATCAGTTCGCTCGGCTTGAGCCGCTTCTGCCTAACGATACGCGCGGCAAGCCACGGGTCGATGATCGGCGGGTCATCAGTGGCATCATCCAGGTGCTGAAGTCCGGTGGGCGCTGGATCGATGCGCCGGAGGTCTATGGTCCGCGCAAAACACTCTACAATCGCTTCGTCCGCTGGGCAGCGAAGGGCGTATGGGTAGACATATTCCACGCACTCGCAACGGCCGGCGGCCCTCCTGCGCAGGTCCTGATCGATAGCTCGGCCGTGAAGGCGCATCGATGCGCATCTGGCGGCAAAGGGGGGAACATCAGCAGGCCATCGGCCGATCGCGCGGCGGGCGGACCACGAAGATCCATGCTCTGACCGACGCCGAGTGTCGTCCCGTCGCGTTCTTGCTGACCGGGGGTCAGATAGCCGATTGCACCGCCGGAGCGGTTCTGCTCGAAGAGATGCCACGTTCCGCGATCCTGCACGGCGACAAGGGTTATGACAGCGATGCCATCCGCCGACAGGTCGAGGGAAAGGGTGCGATGCCGAACATCCCGCCCAAGGCGAACCGACGCTGGAAGAATTGCTTCTCGCCCGTCCTCTATCGAAGCCGCAACGCCATCGAGCGCATGTTCTGTCGCCTGAAGGACTTCCGTCGCATCGCCACCAGATACGACCGTCTCGCAATCAATTTCCTCGCAGCCGTCTGCATCGCTGCGGCGGTCAGTTACTGGTTATAAGTCCAGACCCTAATACTCGGTCTGATCAACATGATGCGCGGTGGCAATCCCTGGCGCTCGCAACATCTGATGCAGATGCGGGTTTTATTGCAGTTCGTCGCGATCGTCATCGTCATGCTGACCCTCTGGATGATGGTGGGACGACAATAAACTCCGGCCGGAACCCGTCACCGCTCCCAGCATTATCGGCCGGACGGGATTTGAGCGGTTCTTACCCGTCCATATCCCAGAACCCGACTTGGCCCGCCGGGATAACTAGCGGGCCTTTTGTTGGAGCGACAACGCAGTTGCAGGGGTACGTTGTAGCGCCAATCGCTTTTTTCCTTCCTAAGCAAGGAAGATTTCCATGGCAACAGAAGGACGCACTGGCAACCTGACTGCCAGCGACAAAGAGAGGGGAACAGCTGTCTACGGTGCCGATGAAAAGAAGATAGGTTCGATTGAGAAAGTCATGATTGGTAAGTCGAATGGGCAACAACGCACCGCAACGCCATCTAAGTCATTCGGACAACGGCGATAAATCGGAATACTCTCAGCGCGCCTTCTGAAGTTACCAAGTACCACAGTGTCTCCGCGAACAAGAACATCGATGGCACGTTCATGGACCAGCCGGTAAAGCCCCTTCAGGAGACCCCGTTTATCGAGGCCCCGCAGCGGCGCAAGTCGCGCTGGCGTCTCGCATGGATCCTCCTGCTGGCTTTAGCAGTTGTTGCTGGCGTTGCGTTATGGCGCGAGCACACACAAGCACCGCAACCGGCGAGGAGCGGCGGGAGCGCTCCGCCAATGTCGATCGTCCCCGAGACCGTCGGCAAGGGCGATATCGGCATCAACCTCAACGCGCTCGGCACCGTCACCTCGCTGGCCACGGTCACTATCAGGACCCAGATCAGCGGTTACCTGATGAAGATCGATTTCAAGGAAGGGCAGGACGTCAGGAAAGGTGACCTGCTCGCGGAAATCGATCCGCGTCCGTATGAGGCCGCGCTGGCCCAGGCGAACGGAAATTTGACGCGCGACGAAGCGCTCCTGAAAGGCGCCCAGGTTGATCTAACTCGCTACCGGGGCCTGGCAGCCCAGAATGCGGTGCCCCACCAAACTCTCGATACCCAGGTGGCCCTGGTCGCCCAATACCAGGGTACGGTCGAGGCTGACCGTGCGGCGGTGAAGGCGGCTCAGGTCAACCTGCAATATTGCCATATCGTTTCGCCGCTCGATGGACGCGTCGGATTGCGCCAGGTGGATCAGGGCAACTACGTGACGTCCGGAGATACCAACGGCCTCGTCGTGATCACTCAGTTGCAGCCGATCAGCGTCCTCTTCACGCTGCCGGAAGATAATCTACAGGCTATTTCAAAGCGGATTCAGTCTGGCGCCACGCTGCCCGCGACCGCTTACGACCGCGGCGGCGCCAACAAAATCGCAGATGGCTTGCTGCAAACCTTCGACAGCCAGATCGATCCAACCACCGGAACGATCAAACTGCGGGCCCAATTTCCAAACGATACCAGAGCCCTCTACCCAAATCAGTTCGTCAATATCCGACTGCTGGTCGATACGCACAATGACGTCACGGTGATGGCGGCGGCCGGCATTCAGCGCGGCGTTCCAGGTACCTTTGTCTATCTCGTCAATCCCGATAGCACCGTATCGGTCCGCAAGGTCGTGCTCGGCGTAACTGACGGTGAACATGTCGAGGTCCTTTCGGGACTGGTCCCCGGTGACCGCATCGTCGTCGACGGCGCCGACAAGCTACGCGACGGCGCCAAGATCGCCATTCGTACGGAAGCCGGCAACAGCAGCAATCCAGCATCAGACAAATCGGGAAGCAAGAAGCAGCATTCGGATAGCGGTCAGAAACGATGAGCCCATCGCGACCCTTCATCTTGCGGCCAGTGGCCACCACGCTGCTCATGGTCGCAATCATATTGTCCGGCTTGCTCGCCTTTCGCTTCCTGCCGGTCGCAGCGCTGCCCGAAGTCGATTACCCGACCATCCAGGTTCAGACCTTTTATCCCGGCGCCAGCCCTGACGTGATGACATCGTCCGTCACCGCGCCGCTGGAGGTGCAACTCGGCCAGATGCCGAATCTCAACCAAATGAGTTCGGTGAGTTCCGCCGGCGCATCGGTCATCACGTTGCAATTCGGCCTCAACATTTCCCTCGACGTGGCGGAGCAGGAAGTGCAGGCCGCCATCAATGCAGCCGGCAATCTGCTGCCCGCCGACCTGCCGGCGCCGCCGATTTACGCCAAGGTGAACCCGGCCGACGCGCCGATTCTGACGCTGGGGCTGACCTCGGCGACGATGCCGCTGATACAGGTGGAGGATTTCGCCGACACTCGCCTGGCGCAGAAAATCTCCCAGCTTCCGGGTGTCGGGCTGGTCAGCATCAGCGGCGGTCAGCGACCGGCCGTGCGCGTTCGTGCCGACATTCGCAAGCTCGCCGCCTACGGCCTGAATATCGATGACCTCCGTACTACGCTCGGCAACGCCAATATCAATACGCCGAAAGGAAATTTCGACGGGCCGATGCGTGCCTATACGATCAACGCCAACGATCAAATCAAGAACGCGGCCGACTACAAGTCGTTGATCATCGCCTACAAGAATGGTTCTCCGGTGCGGCTGAGCGATATCGGCGATGTGGTCGATGGCGCGCAGAACGACAAGCTCGGCGCCTGGATGAACAAGGTTCCGGCAGTCATTCTGAACATTCAGCGGCAACCGGGCGCCAATGTGATTTCCGTGGTGCAGGGGATCAAGGACCTGCTGCCGCAGCTCCAGGCCTCGCTCCCCACCGCGATCGACGTCGCCGTTCTCACCGACCGCACCGTCACCATTCGAGCATCGGTGCGGGATGTGGAATACGAACTTACGCTCGCGGTTATTCTGGTCGTACTGGTGATATTCGTCTTCCTGCGCAGCGCGCGCGCGACCCTGATTCCGAGCCTCTCGGTGCCGCTTTCGTTAGTCGGCACGCTCGGTGCAATGTATCTGTTCGGCTTCAGTCTCAACAATCTGTCCTTGATGGCGCTAACCATCGCGACCGGATTCGTGGTCGACGACGCAATTGTCGTTATCGAAAATATTTCGCGCTATATCGAACAGGGTGAAACACCGTTGCAGGCCGCCCTGCGCGGCTCGGAACAAATCGGCTTTACGATCATCTCCCTCACCGTCTCGCTCATCGCGGTGCTGATTCCGCTGCTGTTCATGGGCAATGTGGTTGGCCGGCTGTTCCGGGAATTTGCCATCACCCTGTCGGTCACCATACTCATCTCGGGCGTGGTCTCGCTCACGCTGGTGCCGATGGCCTGCGCCAAGCTTCTGAAAGCCGCGGCGGATGATCGCGAGAACCTGTTCCAACGCTACAGCCGCGAAGGCTCCGATCGGCTGATCGCGGCTTACGGCCGCGCACTCAATTGGGTGCTCGATTGCCAGACGTTCGTGCTGCTGGTGGCGCTGGGCACCTTCGTGCTCACAGGGGCACTCTACGTTATCATTCCCAAGGGGTTCTTTCCGCTTCAGGACACGGGCGTCATCCAGGCGATTTCCGAAGCACCGCAATCGGTGTCCTACGCCGCGATGGCGGAGCGACAGCAAACGCTTGCGAGCGCCATTCTTGAGGACCCGGACGTCGACAGCCTGTCCTCGTTCATCGGCGTGGACGGGACCAATACGACGCTCAACAGCGGCCGGATATTGATCAACCTCAAACCGCACGATCTGCGCACATCCAGCATCACAGCGGTGATGCAACGCCTGAAGCAACGCGCGGCCTCCCTCCCGGGCATCACGCTGTATATGCAACCGGTGCAGGATCTGACCATTGAGGGCACCGTCAGCCGGACACAGTATCAATTCGTTCTTCAGGATGCCGACGCGGCGCAGTTGACCGAATGGACACCAAAGCTGATCGACAGATTGAACGCGCTTCCGCAGCTTGCCGACGTGACCAGCGACATCTCGGCGCAAGGGCTCGCGGTCTTCGTCGATATCGACCGCGACCAGGCTGCGCGTTTTGGCATCACTCCCGCCACCATCGACAACGCACTTTACGATTCGTACGGGCAGCGGATCGTCTCGACAATTTTCACGAACTCAAACCAGTATCGCGTCATCCTGGAAGCCGATCCGTCGCTTCAAACATCGCTGCAATCGCTATCCGCGATCTACCTTCCCTCCTCGGTCGGCGGCGCGCCCGTACCGCTCTCGGTGCTGGCGACGATTCGGGAAGAAACCGCGCCGCTGCAGGTCACTCATCTCGGACAGTTTCCTGCAACCACGATCTCGTTCAACCTCGCTCCGGGCGCGTCGCTGGGCGAGGCGGTGTCTGCGATCAAACAGGCGCAGGTCGATGTCGGACTTCCGCCCAGCGTGATCAGCAGTTTTCAGGGAGCCGCACTAGCGTTTCAATCATCTCTCTCAAATCAGATCTTTCTGATCTTCGCAGCGATTATCACCGTCTACATTGTGCTGGGTGTGCTCTATGAGAGCTTCATCCATCCACTTACAATTCTGTCCACGCTTCCCTCGGCCGGAATTGGCGCGCTATTGGCGCTGATGCTCGCCGGCCAGGATCTCACCATCGTCGCGATCATCGGCATCATTCTTCTCATCGAAATCGTAAAGAAGAACGCCATCATGATGATCGATTTCGCGCTCGATGCCGAACGTAATGAAGGCAGGCCGC
This sequence comes from uncultured Alphaproteobacteria bacterium, assembly GCA_963764445.1. GTDB lineage: Bacteria > Pseudomonadota > Alphaproteobacteria > Rhizobiales > Xanthobacteraceae > Nitrobacter. The sequence goes on along the minus strand of CAVXSV010000001.1, from coordinate 584 downwards.
CGCGCGAGGCGATCTATCAAGCTTGCCTATTGCAATTCCGCCCATTCTGATGACGACGATGGCCGCGGTGCTGGGTGCCCTGCCGTTGATGCTCGGCACCGGCGCCGGCTCCGAACTACGGCATCCACTTGGCATCTCCATCGTCGGTGGCCTGCTGGTCAGCCAGTTGCTGACCTTGTTCACCACACCCGTTATCTATCTCTGGTTCGATCGCCTCTCATTGCGCATTTCCGGACAGTCATCCAGCGGCCGTCCGGCGGCAGACGGAATCGAGCCGTGAGCCTGTCGAGCCTCTTCATTCGCCGCCCGGTCGCGACAACTTTTCTCACCTTCGGACTCGCGGCGGTGGGCGTGGTCGCCTTTTTTCAGCTTCCGGTTTCCCCGCTGCCGGAGGTCGATTTCCCGACCATCTTGGTTCAGGCGACCTTGCCGGGCGCCAGCCCGCAGGATGTGGCCACCACGGTCGCCAGCCCGCTCGAGCGCCATCTCGGCCAGATCGCCGATGTCACCGAGATGACCTCGTCGAGCACGGCGGGATCGACGCGCATCACGCTGCAATTCGGATTGAGCCGCGACATCAACGG